>CAYYWG010000015.1:0-108339 GCA_964475335.1 uncultured bacterium | reverse complement strand
CCCTCGCCCCCATTCTGGGCCTGGGGAGTTGTCTGTATCCGGACAGGATTGGGGGGAGCCTAATGACTAAAGCTGTTGTTAAGTGATTCAATGCATCGGGAAAGTTGACTGTAGTGTTTGTAATCTACTTTGCAAAGACTTGAAATGCTAAGTAGGTGAGTGATGCGGATGCAAAAAGTTGCTGTATTTGGCAATGCAGGCGGTGGTAAGTCAACGTTGAGTAGGCGGTTGGCGGAACTAACTGGTTTACCGCTGTATGTTTTGGACAAAATGCAGTATCTGGCGGGTGGGGTTAGGGTTGCTTCGGATGTTTATCAAGAAATCCATGCGCAGACAATCGCCTCTGACCAATGGATTATCGATGGGTTTGGTAGCATGGATACGCTATGGGGGCGCTTAGATGCTGCTGATACTCTAATTTATGTGGATTTGCCGATCGCTGTCCATACTTGGTGGGTGACGAAACGCTTGCTGACAGGACATATCACTCCCCCGGTGGGTTGGCCAGAGAATAGTCCGATTTGGAAAAGCTCAATGCAGAGTTATCGTGCGCTGTGGTTGTGTCATCGGTATCTTACACCCCGCTATCGGGCGTATGTCCAGCAGGCTCAAAGTATTAAGACGGTTTATCATCTCCGATCGCCTGCTCAGATCAATCAATTTTTGACTGAGGTGGCTCAGACGATTGTAAGTGCTGACAAAGCTCTCGATAAAACGGACGATTGCCTGAGAACATAAGCGATTCGTGGCAGGATAGGAAGAAGACTTTGGGAGCGACAGGAATGTCAGAACGTTCATCGGGCGATCGCTCAGTGGCCCAGCGACTTAAAGAGACCGATCCGGAGGCTTACGCGCGGTTGAAAGCTGAGGCTACGGCACCGTATCGTGGGTTACGGAAATTCATTTACGTCGCCTTTGGGCTCTCTGGCTTTATTGGTGGATTTATCTTTTTCACCCAACTGATTGCAGGCCAGAATGTGGCTGAGGTTTTGCCTAACTTGGCAATCCAAGTCGGTGTTGTGGGGTTAATGATTTTCCTGTTTCAATTAGAAAATAAGGCAAAACGTAAACCCTAGCGATTTCTCCCTACTTTAAGCATTTTCTGGCGGGGTTATCGGGCATAATGGGTAAGTTTGCGCAATTGAGCGAAACTGTGCTGCATAGCTTTTATGTCGCCCTTTTGCTTGTTGAATTGATTTTTGTCTATTGGATTTGAAGACACCGGAAGCCATGCGAACTCATTACTGCGGCCAACTTCGTGCTAGTCATCTTGGCGAAACTGTGACCTTGTGCGGTTGGGTTGACCGCCGTCGCGATCATGGGGGTGTAATTTTTATTGATTTGCGCGATCGCACAGGCATTGTGCAAATTGTGAGCGACCCTGAGCGGACTCCGGATTCCTATTCTCAAGCAGAAGGCTTGCGCAATGAATATGTGGTCAAGATTACAGGGCGGGTGAGTAAGCGCCCTGACGAATCGCTCAACCCTAAATTGGGAACCGGGGAAGTTGAGATTTACGCTGACCAGATCGACGTGCTGAACGCTGTCCGAAAGCAATTGCCTTTTCAGGTTTCCAGTGCCGAGTCAGAGTCGGTTCGAGAAGATTTGCGCTTGAAATACCGTTATTTGGATCTGCGGCGGGAGCGACTGAGCCAAAATCTGCAACTGCGGTTTGAAGTGATTAAAACGTTGCGGCGTTACCTGGAGGATGAGCAGCAGTTTCTGGAAGTTGAAACCCCAATTTTGACGCGCTCGACCCCGGAAGGCGCACGGGATTATCTCGTGCCGTCACGGGTGAATCCGGGTGAGTGGTTCGCTTTACCGCAGTCGCCCCAACTCTTTAAGCAATTGCTGATGGTGGCCGGGTGCGATCGCTACTATCAAATTGCCCACTGTTTCCGCGACGAAGACCTCCGCGCCGATCGCCAACCTGAGTTTACCCAACTGGACATGGAAATGAGCTTCATGAGCCAGGACGAAATTCTGACGCTCAACGAGCAATTGGTCTGTCATCTGATCAAAACCATTAAAGGGATTGACCTGCCTCGGCCTTTTCCTCGGTTGACCTATGTAGACGCAATGGATCGCTATGGGTCTGACAAGCCAGATACCCGCTATGGTTTAGAACTCGCTGATGTTTCCGAGATTGTGAAGGATTGCGGCTTCAAAGTCTTTACCGACGCAGTCCAAAAAGGTGGCATTGTCAAAATTCTTCCCATTCCAGGTGGCAATGACTTGATTTCCAACGTGCGAATCAAGCCTGGTGGGGATTTGTTTAAAGAAGCCGAACTCTGTGGGGCACGGGGCTTAGCCTATATTCGTGTGCGCGACGGAGAAATTGACACTATTGGTGCCATCAAAGACAACTTAACCGACGAGCAAAAACAGGCGATTCTGCAACGCACGAATGCTGAACCTGGGATGCTGTTGTTGTTTGGGGCGGGGCCAGCGGCAACCGTTAACAAAACCCTCGATCGCCTGCGTCAAATTGTTGCCAAAGAGCTGCAAATTATCCCTGCTGATAAATTCAATCTGTTGTGGATTACAGATTTCCCCATGTTTGAGTGGAATGCGGATGAAAAGCGTCTGGAAGCCCTGCATCATCCGTTTACTGCCCCCTTCCCAGAAGATTTGGCTGATTTGAAAACGGCCCGCGCCCAAGCCTATGACTTGGTGTTTAATGGGTTTGAGGTTGGTGGTGGTAGCCTGCGGATTTACCAACCTGATGTACAACAACAAGTTTTTGAAACTATTGGGCTGACGACGGAAGAAGCACAGTCAAAATTTGGGTTTTTGTTAGAAGCCTTTGAATATGGTGCGCCTCCCCACGGCGGAATTGCCTATGGTATTGACCGTTTGGTGATGTTGTTAGCAGGGGAAGAGTCGATTCGGGATGTGATTAGCTTCCCCAAAACGCAACAAGCTCGGTGCTTGCTGACGGGTGCCCCCTCTAGCGTGGATGCCAAACAACTGAAAGAGTTGCAGGTTGCTTCAACCTATAAACCTAAGCCGGGAACTGTGGATTAGGTACTGTTATCCGTTGGGAATAGCACCTCAATACCAGTTGGCATCCTTGATACCACTGGTTTCTGCAACGAGAAAATGCTTTAGGCCGGGGTTACTTTGTGTCTACCGGGAGAAGACACGCTGCTGGCACTGGCGTATTCTAAGCTGGGGACAGCGATCGCCAGCTTTTTGGGCACAATTTTGGAGTTGTTCCGAATCGATCACCTTCCCTGAGATGTGCTAAACGTGGTTGCAGAGTGTCATTTTAGGGGTAGACCTGCTGTGTGGAATGCATTGCGCGACAGCTTACAACACCTGCCATTGGTGTTAGCGGGGCCAATCTTACGCCGAACGACCCCTCAGGGGGTGACGGTGTGGGTGGCGTTGCAGGCTCCTTGCACAGTGACTTTGAAAGTGTGGCGAACAACAGCACAAGGGGCAACCCTAGGGCCTGTGGTTGCCCAAGGCCAGGGACAAACAGTGGCGGTTGGAGAATGTTTGCACCTGATCGCTGTGACTGCCAGCCCAAGCGCCCAAGCTAGCTTTCACCCCGATGTGGTCTATGCTTATGATTTAGAGTTTGTTCCGTTGCAGTCTGACGCGCGATCGCCCCAAACGTTGCAACAGGCACTGACAGCGACCCTCTTACCATCGGCTACGGTGAGCTATTTTCCCCACCAATTGCCAACCTTTGTGTTGCCCCCCACCGACTTACACCACCTGAAATTGGTGCATGGTTCTTGCCGCAAACTGCATGGTAATGGGTATGATGCGCTGGCTCTGTTGGATGAGTTGGTGGGGCAGCAGGCAACGGCCCCCCGCGATCGCCCCCACTACCTCTTTCTGACTGGCGACCAAATTTACGGTGATGAAGTGGCCGACCCGTTGTTATGGGCGTTGTCTCGCCTTGGTAACACGGTGTTGGGTTGGGAAGAACAATTACCAATGGCTTCCGGTTCCCCCGCTCCGGAGCAGGGGATTGCGCCCCAAGCACTGGCACCGGGCCAGCGCAGCCAAATTGCAGAAACCCAGGGTGGATTTACTGCCGGTCTGCACGGTGAACCGGAATGCGCCAAGAGCCATCTTTTTAGCTTGGGCGAATATTGTGCGTTGTATCTCTATGCCTGGTCGCCCGTGCTGTGGACTTTGCCACTACCAACGGCCCAGGAACTACAATTGCAGGGGAAAGCGGCCAAACGTTGGCAACAGGAACTCAAGGAGATTCACATTGCCGCTCATACCGTGTGGAAGGTGCGACGGGCTTTGGCAAATGTACCAACGTACATGATTTTTGATGATCATGACATTAGCGATGACTGGAATCTAAATCAGGCGTGGTGTGCGCGGGTTTTGGGCAAAGCCTTGGGGCAGCGAACCGTGCAGAATGGGATGCTGGCTTATGCGCTGTTCCAGGGGTGGGGGAATACGCCAGAGCAGTTTGAGCCAGACCAAGTGGGCGATCGCCTGTTGCAAGCAACTGTAGATTGGTCAACTTCACAAGGGACAGATTGGCGTGCTTGGACTGCGATCGCCGCTTATTTAGGGTTGCCAACCCCATCCTTAAACCCTGATCTTCCTCCCATGCAAGTTGATGGTGATACGTTAGTTTTGGATCGAGCGTCGGAGCCGTTGATTTGGCATTACACAGTTCAAGGGCCGCAACATCGGATTCTTGTGCTTGATACGCGCACTTGGCGGGGCTATCCCCTTGAAGATCAGCCAACAGCTCCTCCAAAACTGCTTAGCCCAACTGCGTTTCAACGGCAATTGGTACAGGCGCTGGAGGTCGAACCGTCTGATGATTCCGCGATCGCTGAGTCAACTGTTGATGAGTTGACCTTAATTGTTGCTCCAACGAATCTCTTTAGCCTCCAGTTGATTGATCAAATTCAACACTGGAACTTACGCCAAAATCAAGTCTATAAAAACGACGTTGGTGATGCTTGGAATATTCATCGGCAAGCCCTAGCTAATTTTTTGTGGACTGTATTTTCCCATTGTCAGCAAGTCGTGATCTTGTCTGGAGATATTCATTACGGGTCGGCAGTCTATTTAGAGTATTGGAAGCAGACACCAACTGCCGTACCAACGGCGAGTGCTCATAGTGTCGCTCAATTTGCTCAACCCCAAATCTTGGTGCAACTCACAGCGAGTGCTTTCAAAAACTCTGAAGCCAAAACTCGTATGGTGCACACCAAGTTAAAGAACTTGTTACCAGAGCGCATCCGTACTTGGATTGGTTGGCTTGAGCCCTTCGAGCTACAAGAAGTCACCCCTCGCTTTTGGACTCGTTGGTTTAAGTTTGCTGCCCCCAAGCGTCGTCGGTCAGCCCTTCCGGCTTGGCATTACCAGACTCAGTGGATTGTCCGCCAGCCCGCGCAGACCCCAGATTGGGGAAAAACAGTGGAGTGGCTGCCTCAACCCTCGCGCCGAGTCAGTCGGCGATCGCGGGTTCAACAATGGCTGTGTACCCCGTGGCGGAGTCGTTGGTTTCAGGATGGACGGGAAGTGGTCGGTCGCAACAATTTAGGCGTTGTCCATTTTGAAAATTACCATCACGCCGATCGTTCGCTGGTCATGCAAGATTTGTATTGGTATGCGCCCTGGCATGGTGGTCAGCTTGTCTATAGTCGGTATGCGGCTCCGCTGACGAGCACCCAATTACCCGCGCCAAAGGCTCGCTCTGGTTCCAGGGTGCACTCAGTCGATCCTGTCCCGTCGGTGACTAGGCCGTCCAACTGGGACTTGTAGCGTCTAGGGGGTGGGCCTAGGCAATTTTTGGCTATTCATACAGGACTGACTAAAGTAGCTCTAAAGAGCTCTTTGGGGTCGTGAACTCGACTAGGTTGTAATTGCGGTCACAACTTGATCGCTCTATTCGTCACGGATAAAGAGCGATATTAGTTCTATTTTTGGGTTCGCGGAGTCACGCAAAATAAACTGAAATCTCACGGTAGGACTGCGTTTCTGTCACTTTGTCAGATGGGTAAAACCAGGATGATAAATCATATAAGCCCCATCTAGGAGTTCTAATAACTATGAGACTGTCTTATCGCGGTACTGCCTACGAAGCTGCTAAGGCCGAAGTGGATGTGGTTGGAGTTCAGCCGATCGGATGTTATCGCGGTGCACCATTGATCCGTAATACGCTGCTGGTGTATTCCCCGCTGACGGGCAACACAACCTTGAAATATCGTGGTATCCCCTACAATTCGCAAGCTTAGAAGCTGGTAATCCTGGTTTTCATTACCACTGTCAAAGGTGCGATCGCCTCAATCTCTTAGGCCCAGATCAACAGAGAATGCACTCTAATTGAAGGCTGCACCAACTCAGAATTAGTGTACTTGTTTACTTATCCTATCTTCACTTCTGCAAATCTTAAGGAATACCAAAATGTACAGTACGGTTTATTGTAGTACATTGATGTCAGATGCTGTAACGACTAAAGTTCAGACTGCAAAACAGAAGCTACAAGAGACAAATATCCCAAATCAACTGAAATATATTTATTACTTACGAATTACTTCCTTAGCATTAAGTAAAGTACAAAAAATTGAACAGAGTCACTTGATCACAACCTATCAAGCAAGACCATACTCAGAATTAATTGCGCTTTTAACTCAATACAATCCAACGTGGTGGGAACAGTGCTATATTAACCCGCTCGGTTTACTTGACTCCGATGATCCAATCATCTATCAATTACTTCAGCCCACGATTGAGCTTCATTATCTTGTGCAGCTTCTAAAAATTACTTATCCACAAACACCCAATGTTGTCTTTCTGAACTCGGCAATATCACCCTTGGAAAAGCAGGCGCGGTTCAAACTGATTCAGGCCGTTCATTAACGGTAAAGTGACGGAACAGGGTGGATCTATTCTTACTGCGTTGAATGAATGCATCCTGTTCCAAAGGCGGTCTAAATGACTATCTAATGGTGGCGGACTAATGATGGCAGAAGGCGATCGCGCTCTAGTCAGAGTAACAGCAGGGGATAGCGCTTGTTCTAGTTTTGAATTGGAATTAAGCCAGTTTGCGGTATTCGCCTAGCTGGAAGCTGCCACGATAATTTAGTGCAATCAGACCAAAAATCGACCATACTGGAGCTAACAGCATCTAGGACAAAAACTACTTTTGGGTTTTCTGGGTTCAGAAGGTTTTGGATGAGTCAACAGGTTAAGACTCGTTTGGCCAGTTTGGTTTTGGATTGCTGGGGTGCGTTGTTTTATGCCGGCCTTGACTAATCACAACTATGTCAATCGTTCAAACTCCTGTTATGAAACGTGCCATCTTCCATGCGGTATTCGTGCCAACGATGTTACTGGTGGGTAATGTGCTAGTGGAGGTGTGCTCCATGCCTCGCCTGGGTGTAATAGGGCAGGTAGGCCGTGAAGTTTTTAGGGAGGCCGCGATCGCGGCTGAACCTCCTGTTTTGTTGCCAATGGCTCAGGCGCAGTTTCCGACGGGTAATATTTTGTTCAGTCCACCACCGGGGCAAGATGCACCCAAAAATGCCCGTGGTGCAGGTCGCCGCCGCCCTGAAAAAATTTGTCCTAAACCAATTTCGATTTTGGAGACGCCGGTTTCTTCAAGTCCAGATACGACTAAAGCTTGGCCGACTATTTTGACTCCTGTGGATGCTAGAGGACTTACGATCGCATCTCACCCAACCTTCTTGATTTACATTCCAGAAACAACAGCACGGACTCTAGAATTTGCTTTAGTAGACATCACGAAGCAAGGCGAACAAACAGTCTATCAAATGCAAATGCCCATTTATCAAAAACCGGGTATTGTACGCATTAGCGTACCTGAAACGATTCCTGATCTGGAAGTGGGTAAAGAATATGAATGGTACGTTACGTTAGCCTGTAAAAATGAGCAATCTGATCCGAATGACTATCTGATTAAGGGGAAAATTCAGCGTCAATTGATGGCTAAAGACATAATCTATCGGAGTCAGAAAATTTCACTCGAAGAGATTCAACACTATGGTAAGAATGGACTCTGGTTTGATGTCTCTGCGGCATTAGCTTTACTTCGTCGGACGCAACCGCAAGATCCTGCGGTGAAATCACTGTGGGTGCAACTATTGCGGGATGTGGATTTAGAGGAATTATCCGATTTTGCAGTGCTGAACTGAGCGCGATCGCGGCTTAACTCATGTGCTCTGAGCACAGGGGAACTCTAGGCTGTGAGCTGGGCCAGTGAGTTTTGGGTTAGATAGCCATCTTCCATTTTGACAATGCGATCGGCAACATCCAAAATGCGGTTATCGTGAGTGACAAGCAAGATTGTGCAACCTTGTTCTTTGGCCAGAGTGTGCATCAGGTTCACTACGTCGCGACCAGACTTGCTATCAAGGGCGGCGGTGGGTTCATCGGCTAACACGATTTTAGGGCGACTGACCAGTGCACGAGCGATCGCAACACGTTGTTTTTGGCCACCAGATAAATCATCAGGATAGTAATCAAGGCGATGGCCTAAACCGACATGTTCTAGCATTTCGGTTGCGCGTTCGTTCATAGCTTGGATCGATAGGTTGCTATGCAGTTCCAGGCCCATTTTGACGTTTTGGAGTACGGTGAGGCTATGGTGCAGGTTGTGGGCTTGAAAAATATAGCCATTGTTGCGACGAGCCAGGGTGAGTGTTGCATTGTCAGCACCGCATAGTTCTTGTCCCAAGACTTTAAGACTACCTTCTTGCGCTGATCGCAACCCACCGGATAGAGTCAGCAGAGTGGTTTTGCCTGAACCGGAGGGGCCAGTCATAATCACAATTTCACCCGCATTAATTTCGAGATTAATATCGAATAAAACTTGTTTACGAAGTTGGCCTTGTCCAAAAAAATGGTTGAGATTTTGGACGACGATTACGGGTTCACCATTGGTTGAAGTATGGGATTTAGGTTGGGTGAAAGTTTGAGTCATGGTTAGTTTTTGGTGAGTCTGGGTTTGAGCTTTTTTGAATAAGAAGTTTACGGCGTAACGAGGCTAGAACATATCTGCTGGATCGGCAGACTGTAGTTTACGAGTTGCGATCGCGCCAGAGATGATACACATGGCAATCGTGAGTCCTAAAACGGCGATCGCGCGACCTGTTTTCATCACAATTGGTAAGGCCGTAGCATTGGCAGCAAGTTGGTACAAACCAAGAGGTAAAATAAAGCCAGGAATAAAGCCAAGTAAGGCGAGAATGATCGCTTCTTCAAAGACGATGGCCAGGAGGTATTGATTACGATACCCCATTGCTTTGAAGGTTGCATATTCTTTGAGATGGCTATTAACATCTGTCGAAAGCACCTGATAAACGATGACCACACCGACGACGAATGCCATTGCAGTACCGAGGCCAAAAATGAATCCAATCGGACTTTCTTGCTGCCAATAGCTTTCCTCAAACTGGACATATTCTTGATGGGTCAAAACTCGGACATCATTTGGTAAGTAAGCTTCTAGCTCTGCTGCCACTTGTTCTGCCGAATAGCCTGCTTCCAGGGTGATTAGCCCCAGACTAATGCTGGCTGCATCGCGCCGAGGAAAGAAATGGAGAAAGGTTTGGTCACTGGCAATCAAAATCCCATCTGCACCAAAAGAGGCTCCTAGACTAAATAAGCCTGATAAGGTGACTGTGCGGCGTTCGATTTCGGTGGTGACGGGTTGCCCTTGTTCAATCTGGGCGATCGCGGTGGAATAATCACCACGGGATTTGCGATCGAACAACACGCGGTCTGGCAATTTTAGACGTTCTAATTGTTGAGTGACCTCTGGTAACGCGAGGGCTGTCTGATCTGGATCAAACGCGATCATTTGAATGGAGGTGTCTTTGCGGGTATCTGGATGTTTCCAGGTGATGACATTGGAGTAAAGTGCTGCCGTTGACTGCACTCCGGCAATATCTTTGGCTTGATACAAACGGCGGCGGGCAAATAGCCCTAGATTTTGGGTATTTTTGGCTTGGGGACTGACGAGAACAATATCTGCGTCCAGGCTGCGGCTGAGTTTGGTATTACTGTCGTACAAGGCGCTTTGAAAACCGAGTTGCATAAACATCAGAACATCGGCAAAGGCAATGCCAGAAAGCGCGACCAGCAGACGGTTCCGTTCTCGACTAAGTTGCAACCAACCAAGGGGGGTGCGGCGTTGCAAGGTGCGCAATAGCTTATTCATAGGTGATTTCTGTTGTGACTTGGAGGTTGGTCAATTTGGCGGCTTTGCGGCTGGAGGCGCTATCTAGAGCGATGTGAACTTCGACGACACGCGCATCGACGTTGGCACTGGGGTCAGTATTCACAACGGTTTGCCGACGGATTTGGGAATCGATGCGCTCAACTTGTCCGGTGAGGTCGCCCATGAAGGATTCGCCGGAGACGATCGCGGCTTGACCGGGCTTAATTTTTTGGATGTCACTTTGATAGACTTCGGCGATCGCGTACATTTGCTGGGTTTGGCCGATTTCGGCAATTCCCTCTGTGCCGACAACTTCTCCCGCTTGGGCGTGAATATCCAACACTTCGCCGCTGATGGGCGATCGCACAAAGGCGTTGGCTAACTCTGCTTTGGCTTGTTTCAAATTCGCCACCGCCCGATCCACTTCGGCCTGACTGGCCTGCACATCAACTGGGCGCACCTCGGCAATGCGAGCTAAGGTGGCTTTGGCCTGGTTCAGTTGGGCGGGACTGGTGGACTGAATTCGGTTGAGAACAGCCTGAGCCTCCTGCACATTTTTTTGGGCGGTTTCCCAGGTTAGCCGCTTGCTATCTAAATTGGAGGCAGAAATAGCACCTTGCTGATACAGCGATTGATAGCGGGTGTACTCTGTTTCTGCATTTCGTAGTTCTGAACTGAGGCGGGCCACGGTTGCTGCCTGGGCAGTGATTTCGCCTTGCTGTTGGGCGGTGAGGCGTTCAATTTCGGCCTGTTGTGCTGCAATTTCGCCCTGTTTGGCTCCGGCTTGGGTAATGGCGAGTTTAGACTGGGCCACGTTCACCTCTTCCAGGGCTTGTTCGTAGGTGGCTTCCAGGCGATCGCGACTGTCGAGAATGGCAATCACCTGGCCAGCCTGAACGCGATCGCCCTCTTGCACCAAAATTTGTTCAACACGATTACTGCTGTTGTTGGCGGGTGCGGAGAGCTGAATGATTTCGCCTTTGGGTTCGAGGCGGCCTAAGGCTGTGACCGTGCGCGTGGTCGGCAGGGTCGTTGTGACCACCGGAGTTGATTGCGAGGAGCCGGGCGATCGCCCCACCCAGTACGCCGAGCCACCAGCCACCACCAAAACCATTGCGGCCAACCCCAGCCAGCGTCGCCCTTTCCCCGCCCCATCGAACGCACTTTGAACCATGATTTGACTCCTGATTAGTCAAGTAAACTAAACTGTTTCGTTTCGATATGACTAAACTAAACTGTTTCGTTTCGCATCGTCAAGAGTATGCTGAAAGTAGATTAAGATCGGTGCCTTGCCCCCAATGGCTGTACTGCTATGGATGATGTGATGAGTAGGTTGAGAAGTGGCGGCGACCTGTCGCCAGAAAAAACTGCCGCCGTGCTAGATGGTGCCTTGCAAGAATTTTTGGCCCACGGTTATGCAGCTGCCCGAATCGACCGAATTGTGGCGGCTGCCGGAGTGTCCAAAGCCACGGTCTACCGTCATTTTGCTGACAAAGAGCATTTGTTTATGGCGTTGATGCAACGTCTTGCCAGTCGCAAAAAACTCTTCTGGGACGAAAACATCGAACGGTTTGAAGAGGAGCCAGCAACCTTTCTACGGCATTGCGCCCTCAGTATGTTGGAAAATGTGGCTGAAGATCCCCAAGTGTTGGCCTTTTTCCGCATTATTTTGGGCGAGTCAGGGCGCTTTCCCCAGTTGGCCCAGGCATTTTTGACCAATATTGAAAAACCAGGCTTGGAGTGTTTGACCCAGTATTTCAAAGTGCACCCGGAATTAAAGCTCCCTGACCCGGAAGTGGCGGCCCGGATGTTTGTGGGGACACTGACTCATTTTGTGGTGACGCGGGATATTTTGCATGGTCAGGAGATTATCCCCATCGATCGCGATCGCCTGCTGAATAACCTGATTGCGACTCTTGTGCGGTTGGAAGCCGCACCCTCAACCTGACCGGACTGTGCCCCCCAATGCTTTAGGCCAGCCCGTGCTGGTGGGCTGCTGTGCGCAAATGCTGCTGCACGGTTGAATTCGCCGCAATCAATAACCCTGGACGCTCGTAGTTAGTACAGGCGTGCAAGGGGGGTGGCACGGCCCCAGCGTGCGTTGTGACGAGGCAGCCAGCTTCCTGCGCTAAAAAGGCCAGGGCGGCCCCA
This sequence comes from uncultured bacterium, assembly GCA_964475335.1. Taxonomy (GTDB): domain Bacteria; phylum Cyanobacteriota; class Cyanobacteriia; order Leptolyngbyales; family Leptolyngbyaceae; genus CAYYWG01. The sequence goes on along the minus strand of CAYYWG010000015.1, from coordinate 96,011 downwards.
TCAATGAATTTGCCCACTCGAAGCACCGCCCCCGCCAGTTCGCCGCTCAACAGGCCGTTAACGTTGGGGATCTGAACTGTTTTGGAATAATCTTCGGCAACGGTCAGCACGGTGTAATGATCGCGTAGGGTGGTGGCTAAGTGCTCCATGCCCCAGCCCAGCAAAATGGTCGATTTGGGCTCAGTGATCTGTAAGCGATCGCAGTCTTCCAATGGTGTGCCGAACTGCCCGTGCCAACAGCCCTCACCCCGCAGGGCATAGACATAGGTCTTGGTTGCTGGCGTTAGGGCGATCGCGGCTTCAAACTCATCCGCATTCAAAATCCCCAAAATAATTTGGTAGTTTCCATGCCCGTCTAAATAAAACTGGGTGCCATCAATGGGATCCAGCGTAATCAAATAGTCATCCTGTGGCCCCAGGGCGATCGCCCGAAAATACTTCGTGTTGTAGGACTGTTCGTACTCCTCGCCATAGAAGCGCAGTGCAGGAAATATGCCTAACAACGCTACTTCGACAAAAGTTTGGATGGATAGATCCGCATCACTCAGGGCCGCCCCAAAAAAATTGGCCGCATCCTTGGCGGGCTGGGCGGCAATCCGGGGTTGAATTTGCCGCGCGTAGTGTGCCGCAATTTCCAACTGGGGCAAGAGGACGGTTAACAGGTCGCGGGGGGTGGGCCGGGGTGTAATTGACATTGCAAAAAACAAGGAGAAACATTTGCTAGGATGAGAAGGCTGCCGTTAGTAACCCTGAATCTAATTTGGGAACGCTTGGACTAAAAAGGGGACACGACGGGTCAACCGATCGCAGTGTAGCGATTTGGCGAACGTTTCGCTAGATCCGGATAGCACATTGCGATCGCGAAGGTTAAGCGCTGGTGAGTCGGCAGCAATCCTGAGCCAAAGCCCCCGATTCTGAATCGTTTGCTGGTTTCCTTGTCCTCAGGGAAACGGGCGATCGCCAGCACCACCAAAGTCATCGGCTCACCCATTCCGCACCTTTGGTATCTTCCTTTACAAGCAAGGGCGGTTTTCAGCCTCTTTTCACTGTTACATCAGGTAATTTACAATTGGCAATGTTGCCTATAGGGACAAGCCAGCGTCTCAACGATGACTCATCGGTGTCCGCTCTGGTCTATGCCGATAGAAAGGGCAACGCCTGAATTCACTGAACAACACTGACACAAATTTCGTTGATGTCATCTGTGGTTTAGCACTTAATCTAGAGAGCAAATATGAACAAAGACCTCACTCGTTATCGGAATATCGGCATCTTTGCCCACGTAGACGCGGGTAAAACCACCACAACAGAGCGGATTTTGAAGCTCACTGGCAAGATCCATAAGATCGGTGAGGTGCATGATGGTGCGGCAACCACAGACTTCATGGAGCAAGAGCAAGAGCGGGGGATCACGATCCAATCCGCTGCAACCTCCTGTTTCTGGAAGGATCATCAATTTAATGTTATTGACACTCCGGGCCACGTTGACTTCACCATTGAGGTCTATCGCTCCCTGAAAGTGCTTGATGGTGGGATCGGGGTTTTCTGCGGTTCCGGTGGGGTTGAACCCCAGTCAGAAACCAACTGGCGCTATGCAAATGACTCGAAAGTTGCTCGGATTATCTACATCAACAAACTCGACCGGACTGGGGCGGACTTTTACCGGGTTGTGAAGCAGGTCAACGATGTGCTGGCGGCGAAACCCCTGGTGATGGTATTGCCCATTGGTGTGGAAACTGAGTTCAAGGGTGTGGTTGACCTGCTCACGCGCAAAGCTTGGATCTGGGATGATTCGGGCGACCCACTGAACTACGAAATCCAAGATGTCCCTGCGGACATGGTGGATGATGTTGAGGTTTACCGTGAGCAGTTGATCGAGTTGGCGGTTGAGCAAGATGATGCGGCGATGGAGAAGTACCTCGAAGGGGAGGAACTGACGATCGACGAGATCAAGCAGTGCATTCGGAAAGGGACGCGGGAACTGGCGTTCTTCCCCACCTATTGTGGGTCGTCCTTCAAGAACAAGGGCGTGCAATTGGTGTTGGATGCGGTGGTAGATTACTTGCCAAACCCAATGGAAGTGAAGCCGCAGCCGATTACTGACCTGGAAGGAAATGAAACGGGTGAATACGCGATCGTGGATCCCGAAAAACCTTTGCGAGCGTTGGCGTTCAAGATTATGGACGATCGCTTCGGGGCGTTGACCTTTACCCGGATTTACTCTGGGATGTTACGGAAGGGCGACACCATTCTGAACACGGCTACGGGCAAAACCGAGCGGATTGGTCGTTTGGTGGAAATGCACGCCGACTCGCGGGAAGAAATCGATGAAGCCCAAGCCGGTGACATTGTGGCGATCGTGGGCATGAAGAACGTCCAAACTGGACATACTTTGTGTGATCCTAAGTATCCGGCCACTCTGGAACCGATGGTCTTCCCCGATCCTGTGATCTCCATTGCCGTCAAGCCGAAGAAAAAAGGCGGCGACGAGAAAATGGGCATGGCGCTCAGCAAGATGGTGCAAGAAGATCCCTCCTTCCAAGTTGAAACCGATCAGGAAAGTGGCGAAACCATCATCAAAGGGATGGGCGAGCTGCACTTGGATATTAAGGTGGACATTCTGAAGCGAACCTACGGGGTCGAAGTGGAAGTGGGCAAGCCGCAAGTGGCCTACCGCGAATCCATCACCAAAGTGTTGCAAGACAGCTATACCCACAAGAAACAGTCGGGTGGTTCGGGTCAATACGGCAAGATTGATTATGTGGTCGAGCCGGGTGAACCGGGTAGCGGCTTCCAGTTTGAGTCTAAGGTAACGGGGGGTAACGTTCCCCGTGAATATTGGCCAGCGGTGCAAAAAGGCTTTGAAAGCTGTATTGGCAAGGGGCCGTTGGCGGGCTATCCGGTTGTGGATCTGAAGGTGACGCTGACGGATGGCGGGTATCACCCGGTTGACTCGTCGGCGATCGCCTTTGAGATTGCAGCCAAAGCGGCTTATCGGCAGTCGCTACCGAAGGCTGGCCCCCAACTGCTTGAACCGATCATGAAGGTCGATGTCTTTACTCCCGATGATCACGTTGGAGATGTCATTGGCGACCTCAACCGCCGTCGGGGCATGATCAAGTCGCAAGACGCTGGGGTCATGGGTGCGCGGGTGAAAGCTGATGTGCCTTTAAGCGAAATGTTTGGCTACATCGGTGACTTGCGGACGATGACTTCGGGCCGGGGGCAGTTCTCGATGGAATTCTCCCACTATGCACCTTGCCCAAACAACGTGGCGGAAGAGGTGATTAAAGAAGCCAAGGAACGGCAAGCCGCTGCCTAATGTGCTGAACTGGAGGAGCGGTGAATGGACTGCCTCCTCCAGAACGGATTCCAAGCTCCCTAGAACAAATTGCGCCTTGTTCCTCTAAGGGGAACAGGGCGCGTTTTTGGGTGTTTGCAGGGGTGGAAAAAGAGTTCGCTAGCACAAAACCGTCGCGATCGCTGAAGGAAAAAGGGGCGATCGCCCGCCACCGATTGCCGTTACCTTGGTGGTTGCATGGAAACTGGGCCTCGTTGACCTTGCTCGGCATACATGGCGCGAAGCACCAACGCGGGATCAACCCACTGTCCGGCATATTTCAAACCCCAGTGGAGGTGGGGGCCAGTGGTGCGACCCGTCATGCCAACTCGGCCAATCCTCACCCCAGCGGGAACAACCTGGTCTTCCCGGATTTGGATGCTACCTTCGCGATCGACCATTGTGCGTTGACCATTGACCACCTCAACATGCCCCTGCATGTGACAGTAGATATGCTCCCAGCGGGCTGATTCCACTACAACCGACGTGCCACAAGCGCTGTCATCGGATACTTCCACGACTTTGCCCGCCCACCAATTACGGATGTAACTGCCTTCGGGTGCGGCCATATCCAAGCCCCGATGATATTCCTGGGTGTATGACCCATCTGGTGACTGGCGTAAACCAAACGGGGAGGTATAGGTTTGAAAGTTTTCGACGGGAAAAGAAGCCCCACGCCAAACTCCCATAGCAAGTTGCTGGGGCTGGAATTCTACTGCCTGCACAGGCGGGGGCGCAGTGAAGTGGGGGGAAAGGAGCGCGATCGCACTGGTAACCAAAAGCCCCAAACCAATGAGCTGGAGTCGCTTCAACAGGGCCGATCGCCACTGGGTGAAGCGGTCAAAGTTGGGTAACTTCATCATGCCATCATGCCTCGAAGCTTTGAAGAGTTCACACTGATTAACGGTAAGCAAGCTGCACGCAGCTAAACCAAGCGTTTCTGCACTGTGGTAAGGCTGGTTGCCCCCCAAGCAAGATGCCCAAAGGAACAAATCGCCTTCACCCTATCGGTGTTCAGCAAGACATGGCCAGAAATGGCGATCGCCCTTGCGCGTCAGCAGGGGCAACGCATCCTGACTTCATCAATCTTTCCTGACTCTGGTTGCATAGTAGCCCAGTTCATTCAGATGGCACGTTTTTTTGAAGAACCCTGCCGACGGGCGATCGCCTCTGCCCGTTCCAGCGCCACAATGACCACCCCCAGCCACACCATCCCAATCAACCACCCCGCCACAACATCGCTTGGCCAGTGCGCCCCCAACACCAAGCGGGCGCTACTCACAATCCCAATCCACAGTAGGCTAAACCCCACTGTGATGCAGCGTTCTGCCCAGTGGCGCGCCGCCTGCCACCAGAGATAAGCGAGAAAGCCGTACACGACCCAAACAACTGTTGCATGGCCGGAGGGAAAAGAGTGCAACGCTGGAGCTGCAATGCCGTTAGCCACGAGGTCTGGGCGATCGCGATTCCACAGCAGCCAACCCACCCAAACTAAGGCCACCTGCCCAAGATAGGCCACCAGCCACGTTGCCGCCCAGAGCGGTCGCGATCGCCCAATCATCCAAACCAAACCTGTGATGATGAGGGGCCCCAGATAGACTAAATTTCCTGGCGATTCCCAAGTAATTCCATTGGCAAACTTGAGCGGTAGGTGCGTCACTAGCAGCGATAACCAATGTTCATCCCAGGCTTGTAACCCACGGGCATGGAGCGATCGCGCCATAAGTGTCAAACCTGCCGTTAGCAGGGCCGTTCCTCCAAAGCCCAGAACCAAAATCGTGCCCCATTGCTGCCACACTTGGGGCGAAAACTTGCGTCCATCCTGCCGGAATTGCTGCCAAGCTCGCCGCCCCATTTGCCCAACCCACCACTCTTGCATCGTCTTTTTGCTACCCAACTCACCGACTCAACGGCAAATCAATTGCTGCTGATTGAACCCAACTGCATTGCTCCCCGAAACGAGCGCGACTCCGGCACAGCTCTGCTTTTGTCATGCTGTCTGTCGGTGTGACTTAGGTTGGATCAATCCGACGATACCGGGCTTGCACAAGAAGATGCACCCCATAGGCGACTAAACCCAACGCCACCAATCCTAAGAGCAACCCGCCCCACGGGTCATTTTGCTGTAATGCTTGCAATGCCCCTTCAGATGATTTCGCTTCGCTGGGATCGGCCTGCCGCGCTGCTTGGATTAGAAAAACACCAATGATGGCAAACACAATACTCCGTGCTGCCATCCCCAGCACCCCCACCCGCATGGCCCAGGTTTGCTCGGCAGGACTCATGCGATGCAGCTTGAGCTTATCTCGAAACTTGGTTTTAACCGCTCGATAAAAGTAATAGAATCCGAAGCCGATGGTGAAGGCTCCGACCGTGCCGACGAGCCATTGCCCGAAGGGTTGCGCCATTAATCGGGCTGTCCACAGTTGGGTCGAATCTCCCTGGGCACTCTGTTGCGTCTTGGCGAGAATTTGCACGGCGGTATAGGCCACACCAGCGTAAACCAAGCCATTCATGCCGTACCCTAAGCGCCGAAAAATTGCTTCTGCCCCCTGACTGTTGGGATGTTCTGGGTCTTGAATGGCTTGGATAAAGCGCCACAGGACATAGCCTGCAAGCCCGATCGCGACAATGCTGAGGAGCAGTTGGCCAAAGGGTTGACGGGCGATCGCCTCCAGGGCTCCGCTGGAACTTGTTGTTTCCCCCCCCAGATTAAAAGCTGCCAGGGTTGCTAACAACCCGACAGTAATGTAGACAATCCCTTTTGCGGCATAACCCAAGCGGGCCGATCGCTCAACCCAGGTGGCAGTCTTTGGTTGCATTGATTTGTGGCTAGAACAGTGTGAATACCCTACTTTTAGGCGATTCGTCAGGGGTGGGGCATCATTCTGGTGATACAGTGCCTTCCTATCGTTAGAGGGAAATCTTGAGGCTGAAAGAAATCATGCTACGGTTGAGGCGTAGTCTGGTGGGATGGCTGGTGGCCCCCGGAGTTGAAGCGCGGATGAGACGCAACTTCGCTCGCTTAGCCTGGTTTTATCAGCGGTTGCCCCTGGGTGGACGATTGTGGGGCCGCTGGGTTGTGGCGACGACCCTGGCCGCGAGTGCCAGTATGGGCTTGGGGGGCGTGGTCTTGCTGAGGGCGGGGAATTTTTTGTTTTGTGGGCTGGTGGTGGGGTTGGCGGTGGGACTGGCGCAATGGTGGGTTCTGCGCGATCGCGATCCTCGTAGTGGCCACTGGTTGTTCATGACGGCGATCGCCACAACGGTCTGGATTACCCTCGCGCCCCTATTGACGTCTGCCAGTCTCATGATTTTTATGGATCTTTTGTGGCCGCCTGCCCCTGCCGATCCCCTGTGGGCCATGAGCGTGATGGGTTTGTTTGGTAGCTTGAGTGGATTGCTGACTGGGGTGGGGCAGTGGTTGGTGGTGTTGCGGCCTCGCCCTGGTGCCCGCTGGTGGCTGGTGCTGAGTCCGCTGGGCTGTGGTTTGGGGTTGGCCGTGGGAAACCGACTGGCGGCTTTTCCTCTGGGTGCTAGTTTTGAGGCTGGGGCCAATCCCAGTGCCTACCTTGGGCCGGGACTTCTGTTTGGCGGGATTGCAGGTTTGGTGCAGAGTGGCTTGACGGGCTGGGCGATCGCGCGTCTCTTCAGCCGCCCCTATTCTCCGTAACCCAAGCAGAAATTCCTGCACTGCTGTCACAGGCGCAACTCGGCTAAGCCCAAAAAGCGCACTCCCACCGGTGACACCTCAAAGCGACAGGGCAATACCTGCACGCCCTTGGCGATCGCCGCTCGCAACAACTGGCCATAGGTTGGGTCGGTCTGGTCTCCTGGGGCAAAGGCCAGACAATCCCCCCGGTTAATGAAATACAGCATCACTGGCATCGCCTCAGGCACCAGGGCTGTTAGCTCCAGCAAATGCTTTTGGCCCCTTGTCGTCACCGTATCGGGAAAAACCGCCAGCTCTTGCTGCGCCCAAGTGGTACTTTTCACTTCAACGTAAACGGGCTTCTCGCCCCCAGTCAGCAAAAAATCAATGCGACTTTTTTTGTCTTGGCCATAGGGCACTTCATGGCGAATGGTGTCATAGGGGCCTAAGCCCGGAATCACATTGGCAGCCAGGGCCAAATGGGTCACTTTGTTGGGCAACCCGGTGTTGATCCCCACCCAGGTCGGGGCATTGTCATAAACTTCGATGAGTTCCAGGGTGTAGGCTAGTTTGCGTTTGGGGTTGTCGCTTTGGGAGACATACACTGGGCTGCCCAGGGTGGAAACGCCAGTCATGGGGCCAGTGTTCGGGCAGTGGGCCGTAATCAGTTCCCCGGTGGCTAGTTCCACATCGGCAAAGAACCGTTTGTAGCGTTTGACCAGGCGACCGGGTAACAGGGGGGGATAGTGATACAGCCATTCAGAATCGGACATACAGCAAGAGTAAGGGGAATGAAATGTAGTGGTTGTCAAGCCAGCAGTGGTACAGAATCAATCGCGATCGCCTCAGGTGGCTGAGGGGTTGGCCAGTTGTCGATCGCGATTTGGCGATCGCCTCAGGTGGCGTGTTGCAATGCGGCTAAATCGGAGCCACAAATCGCGTTGAGATTACGGGTAATTTTGGCAATATCCCAATCCCACCAGCCCAAGGCCAACAGGCTTTGAATGGTGTCTGGGGGAAACCGCAACCGAATTTCCTTAGCTGGATTGCCCCCCACAACGGCATAGGGTGCAACGTTTTTGGTAACGACGGCGTTGGTTGCGACGATCGCCCCGTCGCCAATGTGGACCCCAGGCATAATCGTTGCCCCGTATCCGATCCACACGTCGTTGCCGATGATCGTATCGCCTTTGTAGGGCCATTCGGTGGGCATGGCTTTTTCCCAACCGGCCCCAAAAATGGGAAAGGGGTAGTTGGTGAACCAGTCGGTGCGGTGGTTGCCCCCGTTCATGATGAATTTCACATCGGAGGCGATGGAGCAAAATTTGCCGATGATTAATTTGTCTCCAATGAAGTCAAAGTGGTACAGAACGTTGCGTTCAAAGTTTTCGGGATTCTCAAAGTCATCGTAATAAGTGTAGTCACCAACGATGATGTTGGGGTTGGTGATGATGTTTTTGAGGTAGACCAGGCGGGTTTGGTCGGGCAGGGGGTAGCGGGTTTGGGGATTGGGGCCAAAGCTCATGGGTGGATTCAGATTCAGAAGGGGTGGGCACGGTGGATGGTGGGTAATTTGCTACAACTCGGTTCAAGTTTGCAAATCGCCTCAATTTTAATGGATGGACGGGGAGCCGTACTTGGGTTCCGTCGTGATTCTGGGGGAGATCTGACAGAATAGGGGTGTATTAACTGGGAATGAAGGTTGGGTTAGCAGGCCCAGTGGGGCGATCGCCCGCATCATTCTGTTCCATTCGCAGAGAAACAGCATGGATAACAACGATTGGCTGACGCAAATTTTGATGCTTGGTGTGGGGACAACTTCCCTCGTGGCTGAAAAGTTGCGAGAAGCGAGCGATGAACTGGTGAAAGATGGCAAGCTGAACCCAGAGCAGGCCAAAGCGGTGATGGATGATTTGGCGAAGAAGTTGCAGGGTGAGCGGGGTAATTTTGAAAACCAGATGCAACGCCAATTGCGAAATTTGTTGCAGGATATTGGGGTGCCTCGGCAAGCGGAGATGGATGAATTGCGAGGACGAATCGATCGCCTAGAGCGCCAATTGCGGGATTTGGAGAATAAGCTGTGGCGATAGGCGGGGTGCCGGTCAAAGAGGAAGGAGCCATGCTTTTGTTGCGTGTTTTGGATACCAACTTGCGATGTTAATGCCGCCTGGATTTGCCCAGCGATCGCTGAATACGACTCTGGGCCGTATGGTTTACTACACGGCGGCGGATGCTGAGGTTCCTGACACGCTGCCGCCGATGGTGTTTTTGCATGGCTTTGGGGGTGGTTCCTCGGCCTATGAGTGGTCAAAAGTGTTTCCGGCGTTTGCGGCAGACTATCGGGTGCTGGCTCCGGATCTGATTGGCTGGGGGCGCTCGGCTCATCCGGCGCGATCGTACCGACCGGAGGATTACATCACGACGATCACGGAGTTTTTGACGGCAACGTGTCCGACTCCGGCGATCGCGGTGGCTTCTTCGCTGACGGCAGCCTTTGTGATTCGAATTGCGATCGCCCGTCCGGAGCTCTTTCGGGGCTTGCTGCTGGTTGCGCCCTCTGGCTTAGCCGATTTTGGGGAGAACACTGGGCGGAACCTGTTTACCCAACTGGTTAAAACCCCAATTGTGGATCGGTTAATTTACACTTTTGGGATTGCCAACGCGAATGGGATTCAGAGTTTTTTGGAGCAGCGCCAGTTTGCCCAGGCCGATCGCGTGACGCCGGAAATGGTGACGGCCTATTTGCAATCGGCACAACAACCCAATGCCGAGTATGCAGCGCTGTCCTTTGTCCGGGGCGATCTCAGTTTTGATCTCGCCCTTGATCTACCTCAGTTGCAAGTCCCAACGACAATCTTGTGGGGGCAAGCGGCGCAATTTACTCCGGTTGAGTTGGGCGATCGCTTGGTTGCCCTCAATCCAACAGCAATTCGTGCATTGACTGTGCTGGAAGGGGTGGGCCTAACGCCGCACTTAGAACTGCCTGGGGTGGCGATCGCCCTGCTGCGTCGTCATCTAGCGCTAATCTAGGATGCGAATATCCCGCACGTTCAAGTTGGCAAAGCTGTAGCTAAACCCTTCGAGTTCGATCGGCGTGCCAATCTTAATCTTGTTGTTGCTGATAACAGGGCCATCGTCCCGAATTTGAGCATTGCCGGATAGGGTCAAAATCATGTTTTTGCTCAAGGCAACTTCCGGGCGAGGATCGGGAATATAAGTGCCTTTGCCACCATCCATTGGGACAAACACTGTGTCTGGCAACTCTTTTACTTCTTTGATTTTGAGTGCGCCAGCGGGTTGATTCCGAATGATGATCTTGGTTTGTTCACCTGGCTTGAATAAGGTGTTGACGTTTTGGGCGGCGACGCGCACCACCACTTCTACTTCCACGGGTTTTGTCGTTTGGGCGACTGAAGTGGTCGCCCCTGGAAAAACAAAAATGCCAATCAGCGTAAATAAAATGATGAGGCCCGCGCCAATATCTAAAATGTTGATTTTGCCGAAGAGGCGACCCTGGGAGTCGATCACAGCCATGAAACCATACCTCGAATCTGCGAGAAAATAAGCTTTAGCAATTTTAGTGTAGACGGTTGCGGGGTGGCACTGGCGGGGCTGTTGTGGGCCATGTCGCCGGGGCGATCGCTCGGATGAAAAGCCATACCCCCCACCTGATGCAAGAAACCTGAGCCAGAATACCATGCCTGGGGCCAGGTACGGTGGTGGGTTGCCAGCGCTAGGCGATCGCGGCTGGGTTGGCCGGGTGCGGGGCTTTCCCTCGGAGGCGTGGGTTTCCTGTTGTGGCCGCAGGGACGGTATGGGGTAGCGGGCCGTCGCGATCGCGATTCCCCAAAAATTAAGTTGACAGGTGCGCCACGCCTTCGAGATAATGGGAAGCTGGACATTTATACAGCTCGGATCAGGTTCTAGAAAGCTACAGGATTTCCCCAGGGCTACCTGTACGGCGCTCGTGAGGCATAGATTATGTACGCAATTATTGAGACAGGTGGCAAGCAACTCCGGGTAGAGCCGGGGCGGTTCTATGATATCAACCGGCTGCCAGGAGACCCTGAGACAACTGTAAGCATCGACAGAGTTTTGCTCGTTCAAGACGACGGCGACGTGCAAGTTGGGCAGCCCTTCGTTGAAGGCGCTGTGGTGGAAGGCACGATTATGCGCCATCTGCGGGGTCGCAAAATCATCGTTTACAAGATGCGCCCGAAAAAGAAAACCCGCAAAAAGCAAGGGCACCGTCAAGAACTGACTCGCCTGATGATCGATACCATTAACGTTGGTGGCAAGTCGATCGGAGCTAAGGCTGAGGAAAAATAGCGCTGATTGAAGTCAGGTCGGCGATCGCGTCCGACCTTTGTGCGCGCTCAAGATGTTTTGCAACGGCGAACTCAAGCAACTGACTCAAATATTTGTGATTGAGGGAAAGCAACAATGGCTCATAAGAAGGGAACTGGTAGTACACGGAACGGACGTGACTCAAATGCTCAGCGCTTGGGCGTCAAGCGCTACGGTGGCGAAGTCGTGAAAGCGGGCAACATCATCGTTCGTCAGCGGGGCACGAAGTTTCACCCGGGTCAAAACGTTGGTCGGGGCAGTGATGACACTCTGTTTGCTCTGGTCAGCGGTATTGTGCAGTTTGAGCGGTTTGGCAAGTCTCGCAAGAAGATTAGTGTTTATCCCGTGGCGGCGGAATAGCGATCGCCCCCGGCGTTCTCCAAACATTGCTGTTTGAGCATTTTTAGGTATAAGCGCTTTAACTGGAACGAATCAACCGTAGCCCAAGGGTTGCTGTTGGTTCGTTTTTTGTTTGGGGCTAAACCGGGTGACTGCGCGATCGCCCTCAATTCCCGCCCATCTCTGGAACCGCCCCCGGTTAGGTACGGTAAATACCCCTTCAACAGAAGTCCATTTCCCAGACACTATAGAAGGAAGCGTGCTGTGCAAATCGTGCAGCGCTGACCCAAGGTGTTTGTGGACTCTACTAAACCATGACCGTTTCGTTCAGCGCGATTAAAGCCACAGGCGTTCATCCCAGCTTGTTTGTAATTTCACGTAGTTAATGGAGCCGAAGCACTCATGGCGAAAGTTGTTGGAATTGACCTAGGTACCACAAACTCCTGCGTTGCTGTTATGGAAGGTGGCAAACCCACTGTAATCGCCAATGCAGAAGGGTTCCGGACGACTCCATCGGTAGTCGCCTATGCCAAAAATGGCGATCGCTTGGTTGGTCAAATTGCCAAGCGCCAAGCCGTCATGAACCCCGAAAATACCTTCTACTCAGTCAAGCGGTTCATTGGTCGTCGCTTTGAAGAAGTTTCGAACGAGTTGACCGAAGTCTCTTACAAAGTCCTTAACGTTGGGAACAATGTCAAACTTGATTGTTCCGCCAAAGGGGATCAGTACGCCCCAGAGCAAATCTCTGCCGAAGTCCTGCGGAAACTGAAAGAAGATGCCAGCAAATACCTGGGCGAAGACGTGACCCAAGCGGTGATTACCGTTCCTGCTTACTTCAACGACTCCCAACGCCAAGCCACCAAAGACGCAGGCCGCATCGCAGGCTTAGAAGTTTTGCGGATTATCAACGAACCCACCGCCGCTTCTCTCGCCTATGGCCTCGACAAAAAGAGCAACGAAACCATCCTCGTGTTTGACCTTGGGGGCGGTACCTTCGACGTTTCCATTCTGGAAGTGGGCGACGGTGTGTTTGAAGTATTAGCTACCTCTGGTGACACCCACCTCGGTGGTGACGACTTTGACAAAAAAATCGTGGACTTCCTCGCTGAGGAATTCAAGAAAGTGGAAGGCATCGACCTCCGGAAAGACAGACAAGCGCTGCAACGGTTGACCGAAGCGGCAGAGAAAGCCAAAATCGAGCTTTCCAGCGTGACCCAAGCCGAGATCAACTTGCCCTTTATCACCGCAACCCAAGATGGGCCAAAGCACTTAGACACCACCCTGACCCGTGCAAAGTTTGAAGAAATCTGCTCTGACTTGATCGATCGCTGCCGGATTCCTGTCGAAAACGCCCTGCGGGATGCCAAGTTGAGCAAAGACAACATCGACGAAGTGGTTATGGTGGGTGGTTCTACCCGAATTCCTGCGGTTCTGGATGTTGTGAAGCGCACCCTGAAAGAGCCTAACCAAACCGTCAACCCGGATGAAGTAGTTGCAGTTGGGGCAGCCATCCAGGCTGGGGTCTTGGCCGGTGAGGTGAAAGACATCTTGTTGTTGGACGTTACGCCGTTGTCTTTGGGTGTGGAAACCCTGGGTGGCGTAATGACCAAAATCATCACCCGCAACACCACTATTCCTACGAAGAAGTCGGAAGTGTTCTCCACCGCAGTGGATGGCCAGAGCAATGTGGAAATCCACGTTTTGCAAGGGGAACGGGAAATGGCTAACGACAACAAGAGCTTGGGAACCTTCCGGCTCGACGGTATTCCCTCTGCGCCCCGAGGTGTGCCGCAGATCGAAGTCACTTTTGACATTGATGCCAACGGGATTTTGCAGGTAACTGCCAAAGACCGGGGGACTGGCAAAGAGCAAACCATCAGCATTACGGGGGCATCGACTTTGCCGCACGATGAAGTCGAACGCATGGTGAAAGATGCAGAGCAAAATGCCGCATCGGATAAGGATCGGCGCGAGAAGATCGACCTGAAGAACCAGGCTGAAACCTTGGCTTACCAGGCTGAAAAGCAACTGAGCGAGCTGGGTGACAAGATTTCTGGGGACGACAAAACGAAGGTCGAAGGCTTTATCAAAGACTTGCGGGATGCGGCGAGCAAGGAAGATTTCGATCGCATCAAGACCTTGACGACTGAGTTGCAACAAACGTTGTATACCATTGGCAGTAACATCTATCAGCAAGCGGGTGGTGCAGCTCCGGGTGGCCCTGAGGCTGGTGCGGCTCCGGGGGCTGAGGCTGGCCCAACCACTGGCGGTGATGACGACGTGATTGATGCTGACTTTACAGAATCTAAGTAAGAGTCTTCTGGCGGATTCACGTTAATTCGCTGAGTGGCTTCAGTTTTGACTCCATAACTCAATCAGAGCTAGAGTGGCGATCGCCAGCTAGCTCTTTTTTGATTGGGATGGGCAAACAGTCTAGCCTGGAGACTTCCCCCCGATGGCTTGGTCGGGGTTAGGGTTTTTACCTTGACTGATCAGGGTATCCACCGCCAGGGCACCCACCGCCAGGGTATCCCCAGCCAGGGGATCCACAAGGAATGCCCCTACCGTCCACTGACCCGTTTAGGTATGGTCTTCGTAGCTGATTTGATCAGAGTGGTAGGCGGGCGGTTCGACGTGGATTGTGATTCGGGCTGGCCCATAGCGATCGAGCAGTGCAGTCTCGACGGTTTCTGTAATTTGGTGGGCAGGCTCGATGTCGGTGGCGTTTACAATTAAATGCATTTCAATAAATATCTGTCGCCCTACCATGCCGCGGGAGGCAATGTTGTGGCAGTTCAGCACTCCTGGCACTTGCATGACCAGGGTATGAATTGCTTCTGGCGCGATCGCCATTTCATCAACTAGCCAGGGTAAATTGGCCCGAATGACAGACCACCCACTCCAAAATACGAGCATGGCGACGGGAAACGCCAACGCAATATCCAGCCATTGGATCTGCCAAATCCAGATCCCAATCAACCCACCCAAGACGCTAATCGTGACCCAAATATCGCTCATCGTATGTTGGGCATCGGCGATCAGAATAGGACTATTGACCCGCCGACCCATCCACCGCTCATAAAAGGCAACAAAAATATTCACCCCCAACACCACGAGCAACAACCAAAGTTCGTTAGCCGCAATTTGGATCACGGTTCCTGTTGGATTGAGCAGGCGATCAATGGAACTTTTGACAATTTCAAAAAAGGCAATGCCCAAAAAAGCCGCAATGCCCAAAGCGCCGATCGCTTCATATTTTTGATGCCCATAGGGATGGTCGCGATCGGGGGTGGGGGAAGATAACCGACTAGCCACTAATCCCAAAACATTATTGGCACTATCGGTCACACTATGCAGCGAATCAGCCAGCAAACTGAGCGAACCTGTGGCCAAGCCAACGAGCACCTTAATCGCCATGACTAATAGATTCAACAACAGGGTAATGAGCAACACACGGCGAACGGCAGCGCGATTGTCCAACATCGGATGATGGGGGGGAGAATTTTTTGTCACAGGTTGACCTCTGGGCTTGACCATACAAAATGTGAGGCGCAGGGGCGATAGAAGGCTCAAAATCCCGGTTGACAGGCGGAATAAGCTTCCTGGGATTGCTGAGGTGAGGGTGGCTGTCCCGCCCAATACATTACAGGAACATTACAGGCGCGATCGCCCTTCCCAACCCCCGCTACGATAAAAAGGCTCTTTATCCAACACCATCGCATGGCAGCCCCACCGCTAACCTTAAATCTTGCCGAAGGCTCTATCTCTTTCCAGTTCAGCCCAGACGCGGCCCAAGCGCTGCAAACGGCGCTGAATCAACTCATGGCCACCCTCAAGGCGACTGCCGCCCAGGGTGGCTCTACAGCCAAAGCCACTCCGCAAAAGCCCATGGAATATCAATACACTGGCGAGGTGTTTGTCGAAATTTTTTGTAATCCCAATATTTGGCCATCGCCGTTTGCGGCCAAGGCACTGGTCACGGTGCGTGACGATCGCATTCGCCTCACCACGGAAGCCGAGCTTAGCCGGATTGTTGAAGCTGTGAGTCAATACTTGGAGCAGGTTGGGTAAAACGTTGGAGTTTGTTCACAGCTAACCTGGAACGTTCTGGCAATACAGTAGAATCAAGGCAAATCATGGAATCTGAGGGAGCCGATTCGTCCTGGGGTGCTCCCTTGCTTGAATGGTTTGCAGTGGTTCGATGAGCGAATTGAACGAGCCAATACCTGCCGAAATCATCCTTAAGGACGGTCTTGCCAATGAATTCTGAAACTCTGCTTCAACTCGTGCAAAGTGGCTTTCGCCTAACGCTGGGTGCAACGGCATCTTTGGTGGAAGTCTTACAAGACCCAGCCAAACGCGAGGAAAGCCTGGCTAAGCTCCGGCAAGAATGGAGCCATTTGTCGGAAACTTGGGTGACGAAGGGGGCAACGACAGAAGCTGAAGCCCGAACGTTGGTTGAAACGTGGTTGAATCAACGACGCTCAACCACATCTGCACCGAGTGATACTGGGGCTGCGCCTCGGCCAGCGTCAACAGTAGGTCGCCCCGCAACGGCCCAAACAGAGTTGCAAGCGCTGACGGCCCAAATTGCAGCAATTAGAGCTGAACTAGAGCAACTACGGAAGCCTCAGTAGGGCCTGGGAAGTTGCGTTGGGTTCAGCTCTAAGACAGAAATATTAGTTGACTGAAAAGCTTGGTTGAAACCAATCTGGATTCAAAAAATGGCAATCAAAGGGTTGACTTAAACACAGGAGCAAAGCTTCTGCGATCGCCACGGTTTCGTTCATTTTTCTGAGATCGAGTTTGAGGCGATCGCAGACAACACAGCCTAGTTATTTAACTTTTTAGGGGTTGGAATCTATTCCATTTAGCTTCAACAAAAACCTCAATCGTTGCCCCATTCTTCGCGGCCCATCAAATCTCCGATGCGATCGCGCAACAGGAAATTGCACCGTTCTAATTCACACTCAACACAAGCCCACTCGCGTGCCGGAATATATTGGCAAAGGATGTAAATTGGTTGTTGGCGACTGACCAAGCCCTTACGAACTAGTTCACGCGCCTCATCTCGAATAACATCTAAGGAATACTGAACAGATTGAAGCATAATCACCCTTCCGTTTCTTGTAGCGAATTCAATGTGCAGCGGGAGTTCTTGCCGACGATTTTACAAAACCAAAGAACCGAAAGTCGGCCAGGGAACTTTCTCTAAACGCGATACGTGGGTAAGGAAAAACTGTAGTCTCATATACTGAACATTTTGTATTTTCAGGCTAAATCCCTCTTGATTATATTAAGAAGGATTGCGAAAGTCATTAAACTTTGACTAAAGAGTGGTTAATTTTTTGAGGATATCAACAAACTTGGCACCGAATTTATTGGACTTTAAGGTAGGTCTCAAAGCTCATTGTGGTCTGGGTTTGGTTGAAAATCGCTAAAGTTTTAGTAAATCTTTCGATAGTTTGGTCTAGCGGTTTTTGGGAAAAATGTCAAAGCGATCGCTGACCTGTTGCCGCGTAGCACAAAACTCTGCCCCAAGATAGATTGCTGACTTCATGCTAGTTGGGCTAGCCCGCCCCAAGGGCGCAATGTCAAAGGCCGTCCCATGATCGGGGGAGGTGCGCACAAAGGGTAACCCAATGGTGGTGTTGACGGCCCGGTCAAAGGCGAGTAGTTTCACTGGGATCAACCCCTGATCATGATACAGGGCTAAATAGGCATCCGCGATCGCGACCTCGGCGTTTTTCAACCAGGCTTGTCCCGGATTGACCCACAGCGTATCGGGTGGTACTGGCCCCATCAGGTGGGCTTGGGGATGGCGATCGCCCATCGTTTGCAACCAGGGAATTAACCACTCCTGCTCTTCGGTGCCTAACTTGCCGCCTTCGCCACTGTGGGGGTTCAACCCGGCGATGGCAATTCGCGGCGTGGTCAGGCCAAACTCCTGGTGGAGGCAGGCGATCAACAGATCGAGTTTTTGGGTTAACAAGGCGGGCGATAAACTGGTTGATACGGCGCTGAGGGGAATATGGGTAGTGGCGAGCAGGGTGCGCAGTACCCAGTTAGTGTGGGGCGATCGCGCGACAAATAGCATCCCAAATTTGGTCACGTTGGCGGCTTGGGCCAGCAATTCGGTTTGGCCGGGATAGTCATGACCAGCGGCTTTCCAGGCGGCTTTGGAAATTGGCCCGGTGACAATGCCATCAAAGTCGCCCTTGAGGGTTTGGGCGATCGCGTAATCTAACCACCGAAAACTGGCGGCACCACTGGCAGCGCTTTCCTGGCCCAGGGCGATCGCGGCCCGATCAGTAGCAGAAACCGCTAAATCGATCAGCGGAAGGGCATCGGGTGGGGCCAAGGGGGCTGTGGGGGCGACCTGGCGCAAATGGTCATAGGTGCGGTAGAGCAGGGCGCGATCGCCAACCAGGGTAATGGCCCCAACCTGCTGCACGGCGGGATCGGCCAATGCCCGCAAAATCACTTCGGGGCCAATGCCACCAGGGTCACCCAGGGGAATCACCAGGCGTGGGCGTGGCTTGGTTGTGGGGTTGGGCGTGGGAGACGTTGCTATGGGGTTCATCACATCTCGTCGGGGTTGCAAGCAACTGGGTGGCAGGGAAGCATCAACTCAGCGCATCTCATTAGTTTGGGGGGTGGATATGGCTGTGTGGTGACGATCGCGTGTCGGCGGGGTGGGTGGTGCGGTGCATCGGCTCGGCTCCCGGTGGGGTTCCCGTCAGAAGTAGGCGCAATCTGGTTTAGAATTCTTTATGCAGGCTTAGAATTGTTTCATCAAACGCCGTCTAGGCTGGGCATAATCAATCAGCAACTATCCTACAGGCGCAGGTGTCGCGCGATCGCATAAGGAGTAATCATGGGAGAAATCTTTACATCCGCCGTTTTGGCTTTTTCGCTTATCCTTGTTGGCCTTAGTTTAGGCTTCTTAATGCTCAAAATTCAAGGTGGCGAAGAGTAGACTAACCAGGCTTTGATGAATCCTGGAGGCTAACTTTGACATGATGTTTTTTTGATTTTTACACAGAGGATGAAACCCTATTTTGAGGTTTTGTCCTCTTTTAAGTTAAAACTGCTTTTAAGTTAAAACTTCAAACTGAACCTTCTAAGTTAAAAGTTCTCTTGGAAGTTCAACTAGCAATGTTCCAAAATTGGATGCTTCAAGGTTGTGGCTCTGGTTCGCGATCGCCCCACAAAGGCCCAGAGTTACCACAGGGAGATCCATCTTCGGGTTCGTCCAAATGTTCAGCCACTTCCCGATACAAATTGAGAATATGGCGATCTTTGAGGGAATAAAAAACATTGCGTCCCTGCCGTCGATAGCCGACTAAGCGCATGGCGCGGAGGGCGCGGAGTTGATGGGACACGGCAGACTCTGACATTTTGACGATCGCTGCCAGGTCGCATACACACAATTCCTGGGCCGCCAGGGCCGATACGATGCGAAGCCGGTTGGGATCACTCAGCACACTAAAGAATTCGGCCATCCGCTGGGATTTTTCTAAGCTCAACACCTCTTTGTGAAGCTGCCGAACGTGATCTAAATCGACTGGATGCGGCACGGCGCAGCGATCGCCCCCGCCGGCCTCTGACGACACCCCACCTGTCTTCAAGGCGATCGGAGTTGATTTGGGCAGGGACGGTCGCAACTTAGACATATTTCCTCAACAAATCCTGAGCGATGGCTTATTCTGACACAAACTGTTTAGGGCGCAACAATTGCAGGAATGGATAGTCGCTTTGGCGTTTGACCCCATCCCTATTGTATCGTGGCGTTCAAAATGTGAATTTTTTCATCAATTTTGTCTCTTTTCTGAGAGGAAAGGCGATGAGCGTACGCTTCCCCGGTTGGAACGATGGATAGGCCAGATTGCAAAATTTCCTGCATGACCCCTGTCTGAGCGATCGGCAATTCTGATAGACTCTTATCAAAAGTTAAAGTTTTGCTATTCATCCCTCATGAAAATACTCATTGTTGGTGCCACCGGTACATTAGGCAGACAGGTAGCCCGTCGCGCTCTAGATGAGGGATACGAGGTACGGTGCTTAGTGCGAAGCCAAAAGAAGGCCGCCTTTCTGCGGGAATGGGGAGCCGAACTCGTATCGGGAGATTTGTGTAAACCCGAAACTTTGGGGCCTGCCCTGGAGGGCGTTTCTGCGGTGATTGATGCTGCTACGGCCCGGGCCACAGACGCACTTCGCATTCAGCAAGTGGATTGGCAAGGGAATGTCAATCTGATTCAAGCGGCTAAAGCGGCGGCGATCGATCGCTTTATCTTCTTCTCTATTCTGGATGCCGAAAAGTACCCAGATGTGCCGTTGATGGAGATTAAGCGCTGCGTTGAGCAGTATCTGGCGGAATCTGGACTGAACTACACGATCTTACGGTTGTGTGGATTTATGCAAGGACTCATCGGTCAATACGCCATCCCGATGCTAGAGGGTCAGTCGATTTGGGTGATGGGGAAAACCTCGCCGATCGCTTACATGGATACGCAAGATATTGCAAAGTTTGCCGTGCAAGCGTTGAAACTACCAGCGACGGAAAAGCAAGCCTTGCCTGTGGTGGGGCCGCGCACCTGGAGTGCGGATGAGATTATTCGCCTGTGCGAGCGCCTCTCAGGCCGAACGGCCAAAATTACGCGCGTGCCAATTGGGGTGTTGCGGGCGACTCGACAACTGACTCGCTTTTTCCAGTGGACTTGGAATATTTCTGATCGGTTGGCGTTTTCTGAAGTGGTTTCAACGGGTAAACCGCTGACAGCCGATATGACGACGGTCTATCCCGTGTTTGAGCTTGCGCCTCAGGACACCACAACCCTGGAAGGGTATTTGCAAGAGTATTTTGAGCGCATCATGAAAAAACTGAAGGAGTTAGATCTGGAAAAAGAGAAGCAGAAAAAGAAGAAATCTCAGAAGAAACGATATCCCAGATTCTAGAAAACTGGAGCGATCGCCATTTTACCGGGGCGATCGCTTTGTTCTATGGTCTTTGTGCGCCTGCCCTAAACTTTCCTTTCAGTAAAATCTCTCACTGGAAGTTTGTTTCACTGCTTAATGGTGCTGTGCAGGATGCTATATTCCCTTATACTTAGCCTAATCTGACCCTCAGCCACCATCGTTAACGTGCCTAAAGCTGGCATCATCTACAACAATATCAAGCCTGTCGCCTGTCGTACTGCCGAAGAAATTGGGGAAAAACTCCGCTCCAACGGTTGGGATGTGTGTTTTGCCACAGGAGAAGGCGGAATTCTTGGTTATTCCAGTCCTCACAGTCCGGTTTGTCATACTCCGATCGACCGCCTAAACCCAACCGGGTTTGATGAGTCGATGGCGTTCGCGATCGTCCTGGGGGGAGATGGCACTGTGTTGTCTGCCTTTCGGCAAATTGCACCCTATAAGATCCCAGTGCTTGCAATCAATACGGGGCACATGGGGTTTCTGACAGAAACCTATCTGAATCAATTGCCCCAAGCGATCGAGGCTGTTTTAACAGCGGCCTACGATGTGGAAGAGCGGGCCATGCTCACGGTACAACTGTTTCGGGATGAGTACCTGTTGTGGGAAGCTCTCTGTCTCAACGAAATGGTGATTCACCGGGAGCCCCTGACCAGCATGTGCCATTTCGAAATTGAAATTGGGCGGCACTCACCGGTAGACATTGCCGCAGATGGAGTTATTATCTCAACTCCGACGGGGTCAACCGCATATTCCCTCTCCGCCGGTGGCCCTGTGATTGCGCCGACTGTGCCAGTGTTGCAACTGGTGCCGATCTGCCCGCATTCCCTGGCTTCTAGGGCGTTGGTGTTTGCGGATAGCGAACCTGTGACGTTGTACCCGGCCCATCCGACCCGGTTGGTTATGGTGGTTGATGGCAATGCTGGGTGTTATGTGTTGCCGGAAGACCGTGTGCGAATTCAGCGATCGCCCTACAATGCTCGGTTTATTCGGCTGAAACCACCGGAATTCTTCCACGTTTTACGCGAGAAACTGGGCTGGGGATTGCCTCACATTGCCAAACCAACGTCCGTAGAACTGCCCTAAACGCCTTTTGTGTCTGGACTAAGAGGCCAATGGCGCTGGGGGGGCGTTAACCCTACGGTGGGGCGCAGGGCGCTGTGAGGCACTCCGTCGAGTTCCAGAGCCAAGGATACCCTTGTTCGCTCAAGCGATTGTGGTAAAACTATTTAGAAGCGGTTTGGTGAGACATCCTGAGCCACACACAGGAGAAAGCCAGCTCTGGGTTATTCCATTTGGGCCGAACTTGTCTTTCTATTCGTTCTGCCGAGCGTCGTTGCCGATGAATGGCGCGATCGCGTTGCTCTCTCTCAGGCTGAGTCTGGTTATGAATACTGCACCTTCTGATTCCTCTTGCATTTTGGTCGTAGAAACGGACGAAGGGCTAGCCCAAAGCATTAGTGCAGATCTCAAAGGGGCAGGCTTTGAAGCGATCGTCGCCCCAGATGCTGCCAGTGGCCTGCGCCAGGTAACGGCAGTGCAACCTTTACTCATTGTGGTTGATCGGTTGTTGGTCGGTGAATCGGGGTTGTGGTTTTGCCAGCGCTTGCGGAGCAATGGGGTGCGCGTACCCGTCCTGATGTTGATGGCCAAAGACACCGTGGAAGACCGCGCCGCCTGCCTGGAGGCCGGTGCCGATGATTATTTCCTCAAGCCCTATCGGCCAGATGAGTTTCTGAAGCTCATTCGCTTGTACTTGCAGCCAGATAATCAAAGTGCTGAGAAACTCCGCTTTGGTGATTTGGTGCTGGATCTGGCAACCCGCCGCGCCAACCGCAACGGGCGGTTAATCGACCTCACCATGAAAGAGTTTGAACTGCTCAAATACCTCATGGAACACCCACGCGATGTGTTGACCCGTGAACAAATTTTAGAAAACGTTTGGGGCTACGATTTTGTGGGCGAATCAAACGTGATTGAGGTGTATGTCCGCTATTTGCGGCTCAAGATTGAAGATGAAGGAGAGAAGCGCCTGATCCAAACGGTGCGTGGTGTTGGCTATGTGTTGCGCGAAAATTAACGGTAAGGCTGGGAACTTTGGCTGGGGTTGGAGGCTCAAAGGGGCTTGGGTGTTGCTCCAGGCGGGTGACTTGGCCTCATTGACCTTCTCAGTGTTCTTGTTCAGGCCCAGAGCCGGACTGCAAGGCTGAACGGGACGGTCAAAGGCGAGGCAATCTAATCCGGAGCCGATTACAATTGACTGAATTAATTGATTTGGGTTTTGCATGAGATCTGCTGAACAACCTTTTTGGACGCGGTTAAAACGATGCTGTTTCGGGCTGGTGTTGATGAGTAGTGTATTGACAACGGGCTGTTCTGCTTCCGGCTCATCAGATTCGGCGGTTTCTCCAGCGGCAGGCCCAGTGGAATCGGCACCAACTACGGTTGAGACCTCGACGCTACAAATTCCGCAGCAGGGCCAAGAGCTACCCATTACGGCGGATGTGCAGGTTGGCGCACAACAGATTCAGCTTGAGGTGGCAAAAACACCGGAGCAACTGGCGACTGGGTTAATGTATCGGACGACGTTAGCGGCCGATCGCGGCATGTTGTTTGTGTTTAAGCCAGCTCGTCCGGTGAGCTTTTGGATGAAAAATGTGCCAATGAATTTGGATATGGTGTTTTTGCAGGCGGGGACAGTTGTGAAAATTGCGGAGCAGGTGCCGCCTTGCACGACGGAACCTTGTCCGGTTTATGGGCCAGCAGGGATTGTGGTTGATCAGGTGATTGAGCTGCGCGGGGGGCGGGCCGCAGAGTTGGGGCTGCAATCAGGCGATCGCTTAGAGATTAAGTATCGTAAATAAATTGTCAACAATGTTTGCATGGTGACCTGGGTGGGGCGATGGGGGCTGGGCTTGGGGGCGATCGCAGAGCCCATGAGCCGTCTGAGTTTGTCGCCGCTGCAAAATACTTATTAAAAAATTCATATATATTTAAGGCTTCTTTAAGCATTTGGGCTAAATATACGCTAATCTTTCGTGAGATAGAGTTCTCTACAGATTATCTGTTTAGGCTTGTCTGATACCGCCGCCGCGATTTGGTATAGGGTGTTTGCCATTCTGTTTGCAAAAGGTTAAGAGCCCCTAAGGCTGAACTGAGTCTTTTTGCAAGGTACCAACAGCAGTTGGGGTACGACTTGGTGGTGTGAGCCGGATAATTCAGTCGGATTGTGATTAGGCCAGAGCGTTGGTCGCCGTAAATTTGGTTGCCCGGAGGTGGTCAGCAAAAATGCGGTGGGCGATCGCAGAAAATCCGTAAGAAGACTGAAGTTTTCTCAGCTAACTTTATCTAGCTCTGTACATTTTCAGATGGCAGATGCTGGAGAAGCCTGCTTTAGTGGGCAATAACCGAACGACTTATTCGCAAAAATGTCGTTGGCAGCTTGGTTCGAAGCTGGTAGTAGCTGATGGCGAGGTCAGGTAGGGGTGCATAATCCCTCTGTTGACTGAGCCAGACTGATGGCGATCGCACCTACTCTTGGTACTCAGTTCATTGGTGTCCTGCTTAGGAGGTGAGAAATATGGGACCCTCGACGTATGCACGCTTAATTCGGTTCTTACAAGATGACTTGGCGATTTCTGCTTCGTCGATTGACATTGCATTACGGCATTCAGCACAAGATCCGGGGCCACTCCCGATGATCCTTTGGCAGTATGGCTTAGTGACTTTGGAACAACTTGATCGGATTTATGATTGGCTGGAAACGGCTCAAACGGGTACGGTTGTTCCGGGAGGACGGTAAGCAATGGTGCTGTTTGGCACTGATCTTCGGGATGATGTTCGGCGCGACTAGTTCGCGATCGCTTGACTCCAACGTTTCACTGCAATCGGCTGAAAGTCAAAGGTGGTAACCGCTTATGACAAGTTATCTTTTGGGCCAACAAGCCCCAAGACTGAAACAACTAAAGCAACCGAATACGGAAAAAGAGCGGCCTGAATCTCAGTGTCGCTCTTTTTTAATGGATCTTGTTTAATGGATCTTGAATTTGGCTCAAGCTTGAATAGATTGCAGGCGATTAGGCAGTTGAGCGCTATTATCGCTGCCGCTTTGCCTCGCTGGGCACGGCTAGAGTTCGCGCTTGCGAGGTCGGTCAGGGCGAATTGCTCACCGCCGACCAACCTGATAACACATGCCCCTTAGGCTGGTAGACCGATCGCTACAGACCACCCAACACCTTGGCCGCAGCGGTGGTGCCAGCACCAGGTGTGAAGCGATCGTAGTTGAGTTCTAGCAAGGTCGCTTCCAGGGCGCTGATGGCTGTTAACAGGTCGCGATCGCACACAAACCCCAGGTGCCCGATGCGGAAGATCTTACCCTTCAGATGATCTTGGCCACCGGCTAAGGCAATATCAAACCGCTTTTTCATGATGGAGCGCACTTTTTCGGCCTCTACCACATCGGGCATGACGGCGGTAATCGCTGGACTGGCGGCATCATCGGGGGCATAGAGGGGCAACCCCAGGGCTTTGATGGCGGCGCGGCAGGCTGCTTGCAATCGCTGATGCCGTGCAAAGATATTCTCCAAGCCTTCTGCTTTCATCATGCGGAGGGCGGCCTGCAACCCAAAGAATAAGTTGACGGGAGGGGTGAAGGGGGTTGTATTTTTGGCGGCATCTTTACGATATTTGCCCAAATCCAAATAGTACTTGGGCAGTTTTGCCGTTTCATAGGCAGCCCAGGCTTTGGGACTGACCGCAACAAAGCCCAGCCCTGGCGGCAGCATGTAGCCTTTTTGCGACCCGGAGGCGACGACATCCAAACCCCATTCATCGACTGGAACGCTGACTGCGCCCAAACTGGTGACAGTATCAACCATCATCAGTGCTTCGCCGTGGGCTTTTACATGGCGGTTGATGGCTTCTAAATCGTTCAGTACGCCTGTGGAGGTTTCGCTGTGGGTGACGATGACGGCTTTGATGGTTTTGCCCGTATCCGCTTCGAGGGGGGCACGGAAGGCTTCGGGATCCAGGGGTTTGCCCCATTCGGCGGTGATCCGTTCGGTGGCTAGACCATAGGCATCACACACTTCGGCCCAACGCTCGCCAAATTTGCCGTTAGAGCCAACCAGAACGCGATCGCCCGGACTCAGGAAATTGATAATCCCCGCTTCCATTGCCCCGGTTCCACTCGCAGTCAGCACCAACACATCATTCTGGGTTTGGTGCAGCCATTTCAAGTCTTGCACTACTTCTGCCATGATGGCGGAAAACTCGCCGCTGCGGTGCCCCATTGGGTGCTTGGCCATTGCCAATAACACGTTCTCGGGGACGGGAGTTGGCCCCGGAATCATCAACATCAATTTGTTGTCCATGTGCGTTCTACGCCTCTTGAAATTTCGATAGTGTGAATGCGTGATCGATCATAGCCCCTTGCCCTTCGTCCTGAACGGGCCAAAATCGTACACTATTGTCTGGGAATTGGCTGAGCAACTTGACCGACGATCGCGGTAGAGGGGCGATCGGGGCCTTTGAATAAACTTTTGTAAGGGGATTCAAAGAAAACGGTGACCGGGGTGTGGCCTTGGCGAGGTGGCATGGGCACTAAGGGTGCGCACACGGAGTAAAAAATTGCGGGAAGGCGGATTCTGGGGGGCGATCGCAAAGGGCGGCGGGAGAACTGGGCGCAGGCGCTAGGTAACCAGGCAGCAAAGCCCAGGACTCAGGGCAGTTCGGCCCAGGCAACGGCCACCACTTCACCGAGCCATCGTCGTTGTTGCGAGTCGAGGAGGGCATCATCGGCCAGAATTTCGGCCATCAACTCATCCAGGGACTGGCCACTGGAACGCGCACTTTGGACAACCCCAGCGATCGCGGCGGCAATCAACTCTTCATCGACGGCGTTGTGGCTTAGATTGTCAACGGGAGAAGAATTCACGGGAGTGGGATAATTCATGGGAGCATTAAACGGAGCGAACACAGGAATAAAATGAGAAAGGTGTAAAGCTTTGTAGCATATCGAAAAAGAAATTTGGACTGGTTTAAGCGATTCTTAATTTACTTTTCGGATTGTTATGGGAAATCCTGGGAGCGAGATGAAGGAAATTCTTTATATTGAGGTGCCAACGCCCGACACGTCGGCGGTCAAGACCTGGTTGCAACAGACGTGGCAACCCGCCCTGGGGGAAAAAATCCTCACCCCGGCTGGCGTGCGGCTCAGAGTCACCCAAACTACACCGTTACCTCCCTCGATTTCTGATCCGTCATCGAATTTATCGCCAGAAATTTTATCGCCAGAATTGTCGATCTTTGTTTGGTCAGTCCAGCGAACGACCTACCTGAAAGTCTTTCGGTGGGCCGCAGAACCCCTGCCAAACGAAAAGAACATCCTACGATACCTGATCAATGAGATTCGGGCACACTTTCCCAATGAATATCCTGCGCCGCCCGAAATTGATCTAAGCCAAATGTCAATTTTTGAGGCGTTGGCCGATCGCTATCCGCTGACGGTCAAGTATTTTCAAAAGATGCCCCAGGGGGAATATGACCTGACGCGGGTGTATTGGTGGGAAAAGCGGTGGCGGGCCAGTGTCAAAAATCCTCAGCAACCTCAGCAAGTGGTGTTTGTGGCAGAGCCAGAGGGGCGATCGCCCGGTGCGCCAACCTATGACCTGATTTACCTGGGGGGTGCGTTGGGGGTGATCCATGCGGCGGCGATGGCGCGGTTGGGCTATCGGGTGTTGCTGGTGGAACGGATGCCCTTTGGCCGGATGCACCGCGAATGGAATATTTCGCGCAGTGAGTTCCAGAGTCTGATCGATCTGGGGTTATTCACGCCGGAAGAGTTTGAATCGGTCATTGCTAGAGAGTATTTGGATGGGTTCAACAAGTTTTTTGATGCGAACAATCCGCCCCAGGCAAAGGCCCCGGTGCTCCATACGCCCACGGTGTTGAACATTGGGATCGATGCAGAAAAGCTGCTGCGGGTGTGTGGCCAGAAGTTGCGCGAGGCTGGAGGCGAAATTTGGGATGAAACGGAGTTTGAGCGGACGGAGATTGGGCGATCGCAAGTCACCATTCACTGTCGGCATTTGCCCACCCAAACGGAGAAAAGCGTCACTGGACGTTTGTTAGTCGATGCTATGGGAACTGCTTCGCCGATCGCGTGGCAATTGAATGGTGGTCGGACGTTTGATAGTGTGTGTCCGACGGTGGGGGCCGTGATTGCCAGCGGGTTTGAGCCGGGTATTTGGGACCGGCGGTATGGTGATGTGCTGAACAGCCACGGGGATATTTCGCGGGGGCGGCAGTTGATTTGGGAACTGTTTCCGGCAGAAAACGATGAACTGACCTTTTATCTGTTCCACTACCACCAGGTGCATCCCGACAATCCGGGGTCGTTGCTGGAAATGTACGAAGACTTTTTCACGATCTTGCCGGAGTATCGACGGTGCGATATGGATGCCCTCGTGTGGAAGAAACCCACCTTTGGGTATATTCCGGGGCATTTTAGCGTGGGGAGTCGCGATCGCAAGATTGCAGTGGATCGGCTGATTGCGATCGGGGATGCGGCCTCGTTGCAGTCGCCTCTGGTGTTTACGGGCTTTGGTTCCCTTGTGCGGAATTTGCCCCGGTTGACTGATTTGCTGAACACGGCATTGCAACACGATTTGCTTCAGGCTAAGCATTTGGAGCAAATTCGGGCGTTTCAGAGCAATATTGCGGTGACGTGGCTGTTTTCCAAAGGCATGATGGTGCCGACCCATCGGTTTATTCCACCGGCCCGCATTAACTCGATGCTGAATACCTTTTTTGGGATTTTGGCCTCGGAGCCTCCGGCGATCGCCGAAGCGTTCATCAAAGATCGGGTGAGTTGGCTGAACTTTAACCGGATGGCCCTGAAAGCGGCCCGCATTAACCCGGCGCTCCTGCTGTGGATTTGGGATTTGGCGGGACCAAAGGATTTAGTTCGCTGGGTGGCGAGTTACCTGGATTTCACGTTCCGGGCCTTTATTAGTGCGTTGCTGGGAACCTGGTTCCCTCAATGGGTGCAGCGCAACCAACCCTGGCTAGAAGCTAAGTTGCCAGAGTTGTGGCTGTGGTTATTGGCCCAGAGCTATGCTGTGACCGATGGCATGGGGCGGCCTCAAGCGCCGCGATCGCCCTTCTCCAAACGGAGTCAAGCTGCTGGGCCACCAACGGTGACTCCCATCCCCGATCCTCACTAAATTCGACTGCCAGCCGACCTCGATCGCAAGGGCAACAAAGCTAATTGCGAGGAAAGGTCGGCAAATCTACCGCGGCCATTGAGGCAATTTTTTTCGTTGGACGGAAAGGATAAACCACGGGGGCGGGCCACCCGGTTGAAATGACGAGTTCGCGGGAGGGTTCGGGTGCGGTCTGGTGGTCGGTATCTGGGGGTGTGCCGTGGTCTTGAGCGACGGCACCTTCTTCCCGCAGGTTGAAGGAGGGGAAGGGATTGGGAACGGCAATCGCGGCAGGTACAGGGAGGCGATCGGGTTGATGCGCTTTGGCTCCTGTGGGGAGGGCGATGGGGGTGGTTGGTGCTGGTGTGGGTTCACTCGCGTGGGGCGGGGTGGTTTCCCGCACTTCTGGGGCGGGCGCACTGGGGGCTTCGCTGGCGGCTAATTCGGGTTCAATCAACCGGGCCAGGTCGGCCCACAACCCTTCGATATTGGCCTGGAGTTCGGCAGATTTGATTGTGGGTGGGTTGTCTTGGGTCGCAGGTTGGGGGGGCACAGGTTGGGGGGGCACAGGTTGGGCGATCGCTGGCATTTCCCCGGCTTCCACAAAGGGGCTGAGATCAAAAACCGCTGCTTCTGGTGGAACAGCGGCCACAGGAATCTGCGGGGCAAGGCTGGGAAAAAGCTGATGTAAGTCTGCTGATGGGTTTTCCGGGGTGGCTGCACTGGCGGGCTCGCCCTGTTGGCGATCGCTCATTACCTTGCCCCGATCAACGTTTGGCAATTCCAGACTCGGTTGGAGGGAGGGCAGCGCTGGTGGCGGGGCGGGATTTTCGTCCGTGGGCTTGCCCGGTTCTGGCCCTGCGGCAGGGTCTGTGTCTAACAAGTGGGAGAAGA
Organism: uncultured bacterium; assembly: GCA_964475335.1. Classification (GTDB taxonomy): domain Bacteria; phylum Cyanobacteriota; class Cyanobacteriia; order Leptolyngbyales; family Leptolyngbyaceae; genus CAYYWG01. The sequence goes on along the minus strand of CAYYWG010000015.1, from coordinate 66,259 downwards.
AATTCTGTAAGTGGCCCTTGGCCGATCGCGAGATCGCATAGATTTTGGCCCCAGAGCTTTCGTTCCCGTTAGACCACGGTTGCACAGGTTGCGCTTTGGGGATGAAGTCTTGAGTGTCGTCGGTGGTAGACTCAACGGTTTCCATCCGGCTCGCTGCCGCCATTTCAATGCTTTTTTCCAATGCAATCTTAAATTGCAGGGTTTGTTGCTGTTGCCGATGGAGCCGCATCCGGAGATCGCGGCAGTTACTTTCAACTTGGGACACGAGTTGCACTTGCTCGTTGTAGCGTTGTTGGCTCAGGGCACAATCTCGTTCCAGTTGGGCAATCCGTTCCTGGCTGCCTTCCAATTGGCGAGACAAGGTTTCGATTAAAAGCTCTTGCCGCCGACTGCTTTCGTGCGATCGCTCCAAGTCATCTGTGAGTTGTTCGATTTGAGCTTGCAGGGCCGGATCGGGAGAGGGCGCAGCCGTAGAAGGTTCGGGGGCTGCCTCTGGGTCTTTGCAATAAAACCGGGCGACTTCCAGTTGCAAATCAATCTGAGCTTGGGATAAATCGGCTTCTAGTTGGGCAATCTGGGCGCGAAGCTGGGTATTGTCGGTTGCCAACTGAGTGAGGCGATCGCCCTCAACAAGGCTAGGGGCCGCTGGAGCCGGGATTGCGTGGGGAATTTGGTCAACCCGCAACGCGCCGGGAAAATCCACCGTTTGCCAGTCATCTTTTGAACCAGCCGCAGGGGGTGCCGCTGGCTCAGCCGCCTCGGACGATTGCAGCGCTTGGGCACCAGTGGCTTCGTCAGGGGTCGGGATGGGGTGGACAGAATCACTCATAGCTTCAGAATCCTGAAAGTCAGCAAGGGATTAGCGATCGAGATAACGCGATGCTTATGATATACCCGGTTCGAGAAACTGCAACGTCGATTTCGCTGCGAATCTGGAAATTTTTTAGGTGAACGACCAGCCGCGCTTTATCAGGCTAGAGTAGCGTTCTGCTGACATTCCCTCAACGGGGTCGCACAAAACTTTAGATTCTGATCCAGAAATGCCTGTTGCGCCGGGGCGAAATCTCTAGCCCAGCCTGTTAGCCTGCGCGATCGCCCAAAACTTGTTGGAGGACGGCTTGGTGAATGAGGGCGCGATCGACGAGATAGTGAATTTGGTCGAGGGAGAGGGCATCGCCGTTGGCATAGTGGTCGAGCCAGGTTTGGCAGATGGCGTTGGGGTTGGCGGGAATTTGGTCGAGTTCCCAACCGGGGAGGGCGAGATCGTCCATAAGGCGGCTCACTTTGGGATCGTAGCTGAGGGCAAAACACCGACATTCTTCGGCGGCGGCCATGATGAGCCCGTGTAACCGCATTGCGATCGCCATTTCGACCCCTCGAAAGACACCTTTGAGTTGGCGGGGATTTTCGATCATCAGCAATTTGTTTGGCCCAGGCAGGCGCGGCTGAATGGCCTGGGCGATCGCCAGATCTTGGGAGGCTTGGAAGGGCAGGAGCAAAATGCAGGTTTGGGTGGCTTTTTGGAAGGCGATCAGGGCTTGGGTCAAGGCTTCCAGGCGATCGGGCGTGAGGTGGCGATGGGAGCGCAAATTCACGGCTACGCGGGGGGCGGGTAAGTCCCACAGTCCTTCAACGGGCTGGGAGGTCATGGCCCAAACTGGATCGGGGGCCAGGGTAAACGGCAGGTTCCACTCTTTCAATAAGGCGGCGGAACCACTATCGCGCACACTGATGGTCGTACATCGCTGAAAGGTTTGACGGGCCAGGGTTTGAATCCACGATCGCCGTAAGGGGCCAATTCCCTGTGCCCAGGCGATCGTCGTGAGGCCCAGCCGTTGGGCGGCTTGCATCAAGCCTAGGTAATAGAGGGGGCTAATGGCACTGGTGGCATCTTGAATGAGGCTACCACCGCCCCAAATGAAGATTTGCGATCGCCGTAATGCCGACAAGACGGCCCGAATATCTTTTCGGTGAATGGCTTCAACCCCTTCGCGATCGCGAGTTTGGGCCGGATTGCCCGACAACACCAGCGGCGTGATGTGGGCTGGCAACATCTGCAACACCGAAGCCAGCAATGCTTCATCGCCCCCATTGCCCATGCCATAGTAGCCACACAATACTGCCCGCTGGTTTACCATACAAAATCCGTGATATAAGCTCAATTGGTTGTTAGTCTACTAACAACTATCCTGCATTATCGAAATTACCAAGCAACTGCCGCCAATGAACGCACTTTCCATTCCGACCTGGGTGATTCATGTTTCGAGCGTGATCGAATGGATCGCCGCTATTTGGCTCATCTGGATTTATGGCGAAGTGACTCAAAACCGGGCCTGGTGGGCGCTGTCCTTTGGAATGCTCCCGGCCTTAGTGAGCGCGATGTGTGCCTGCACCTGGCATTTTTTTGATAATCCGGCCTCGCTGGATTGGCTGGTGACGTTGCAAGCCGCGATGACGGTTTTGGGCAATTTCACATTGATGGTGGCGGGGTGGTGGATTTGGCGCAGCGCGAAGGTGGCTGGCTAGGCGTTTCAGGGTAGGGGGCGATCGCTGAAGGGATAGGGGCGATCGGGCCATTGCCCACTCCACCGCAAGATCACCACTTCTTCGCGGATTTGCTCTTTGATTTTGGTGGCGGCACGAGTCCGAAATAGGTCAATACCGACCACCTCGTAACCGAGAGCCTGGGCGATGTCGGCTAGTAGCTCTCCCGTTCGGATCAGGACTTGCAAATAGGATTTTTGATCACCCACCACATAGGCCAACTGGGCACCGGGCCGCAACACTGTCCGCAGATCCGCGAGATGTTTGGCCATGCCCCCAAAATACAACCGCACCGCCCGATGGTAGAGCCGCTCGAAACCGCTGGTTTTGCCCAGTTCGATCCGGCGAGTTTCAATTTCTTGGGCCAACCGTTGTATTTCCGCATGGTGGGCCACCCATTGGTCGTCGGTATCGGCTTTGTAGACGTTGCGACTGTTCGATCGCAAAAGGTTTTGTTTGAGCGATCGAAGCTCGGCTTTATTCCGAATGAACCCCAACAACACCGATTCTAGACGGGTGGTGCGGGTGTAGTCCTTTTCGTTGGGGTAGGGGGGCGACGTAATCACCGCATCAATGGAATTGGGGGCCAGAACCGAGAGCAGTTGGCGGGAATCGGCATGGTGGATGGTGGCCGGGGCCGGGGGCAACTGCTGGAGATAGGGCAGATCAGCGGCGATCGCTTCGACTTCAGCTAACCAACTCGCCACCACCGGGGCGTCCGCTTTGGCTTTACCGACGCCGACCTCTGGCCCAAACCGTAAATTGCTGATTGCCGTGACGACGGCCTTGGCCAGAGCCAGTTGTAGATGCCGTTGCAAGGGGGCGGGGGCGTGCTGCCGCAGGTGGTCAAGCAAAACGAGGGTTTTGTGCAAGGGCAAGGGACTGATGGAATTGGCCAAAATCACCTTTTGGGCCTCTTCGGGTAAGCCCCTGAACGGTTCATTGGTCGGATCAAATTGCTCTAAGTGAGTTTGGGTGGCGGCTCCAATGGCGATCGCGGCGGTGTGCAGGGCGGTTGCCGGGGGAGTCCAATCCACTTTTACCGAGCCCGCAAACCAGGCCATTGGATTGGCTTCTACGCCAACGCTAGCAATCCCTTGTTTTTTGCATTCAACTACCGTTGTCCCGGTTCCACAAAAGGGATCGAGCACCTGTTGCCCTGGTTGGATGCCAAATTGCTCAAGATAGGTTTGCACCAGATGGGGCGGGTAGGAAAGGATAAATCGATACCACTCGTGGGCTGTGCGATCGCCATCCCGTACCTGATTCAACACAGGATTGCTGAGTGCGATCGCCGGAGAAATAGCGCTGTCTGTAGCCTTCACAACCAATAACCCACACCAAGTCTAGTGTCACCAGAGGACTCCGCATTATACTGAGGGCTGCCCCCCAACGCAAGCGATCGCCCTGGAAGGATAGTACAAGTATTCGCTAAATAGAGCAAGTGTATTTCAGTGTGAATGGATGGGTGGCACTGGGTTCAATTGGGCGGGCTTTGCTCCTCTTCCCCCTCGGAAGAACTTGCATTGGCTGTTGGTGGATTGCCTATACTGAATGACGGGTCTGCGCGATCGCGATCGTGGCAAATTCGTTTAGTCCTCACTTACCCACACGCTGATGCTGTCGAAGGATACTCTCTTTGCGCTGTCTCTTTTCCCTTATCTGGGTTTTCTGTGGTTCCTCACCCGGTCAAAACAAGCTCCCCGGTTGGCGCTGATTGGGTTTTATATGACGTTAGTATTTGTCGCTGTCACTATTCCGGCAGGCATTTATGCCAAGGTGGCCTTGAATGAACAGCTTGCGAATGTGGATTGGTTGCATGGTGGTGCAGAGTCGTTCCTCACCTTGTCGAATATTTTGGTCGTGTTGGGGTTTCGGCAAGCAATCATCAAACAACGGGGGGCGATCGCGGCAGGCAAAACGGATAGCTCTACCTAAACGCAGGAATTTTTCTAAAATTAAGAAGAAAATCCCAAAATTGCACCAAAGCGGTAGATACTTTCAGCAACTTTCTTTCTACACTTAATTGAGACCATGCGCCTTTAAGGATCAAACCCATGAGCAGTAACGGCAACAAACCCCCTTTGCATCCGACTCGAATCGACATTCCAGAAGCGACTCGGGCTGAGATTGTTGACCTTCTCAACGAAACCCTGGCTTATACCCTAGATCTCAAAACCCAAGTCAAACAAGCTCACTGGAATGTGAAAGGACTTGATTTTTATCAGCTCCACGAACTGTTTGACGAACTGGCCGGGGAATTGGAAGAGTACATTGATATGTTTGCCGAGCGCGTGACCACCCTGGGCGGCGTTGCAATGGGGACGGCCCGCGTGGCGGCGCAAGTTTCTCAATTACCTGAATACCCCTTTGATATTTTGGATGGTAAGGCTCACATTACCGCCCTAGCCGATCGCTATGCTCCCTATGGCAAGCTGTTGCGCGATGGCATTGCCAAAACTGATGACTTGGGTGATGCTGACACCGCTGACTTGTATACCGAGGTTTCTCGCAGCATTGATATGCGCCTGTGGTTCCTCGAAGCGCACTTGCAAGCCGGAGACGCGAGCCTCAGCGCGAATGGAGGCACGAAGGTAAAGGCGACTACCAAAGCGACTAGTGCGGCGAAAGGTGGCGCTGCCAAAACCGCAGTGACCAAAGCCAGCACAACGACAAAGAAAGCAAAGAAGGCTAAATAGCTTTTCGTCTTCCGGTCGCTCAAATTGCATTGTTTTGTCTGGTTCGGGATAGTCAGCAGTTGGGGATTTCCCCGGAACAACTGCTGACTTTTATTTTTTGGGGTTTAATAGACCCATTGATGCTGTTGAAAGGAGTGGGGCGATCGCAATGGGGCTATCAATCACCACAGATCAGGCCAACTTTGCCAAGGATGTGCTGGAAGCATCCTACCAAAAACCCGTCTTCATCGATTTTTTTGCGACTTGGTGTGGCCCTTGCCAAATGTTGAAGCCGATTTTAGAAAAACTGGCTCAGGAATATGATTTTGTGTTAGCCAAGGTGGATATCGATCAAAATCAGGAGTTAGCCCAAGCCTACGATGTCCAGGGGGTGCCCGATGTGCGGATCGCGCTGGATGGCGAAGTGACTGAGGGTTTTGTGGGAGTTTTGCCCGAACCGCAATTGCGGGAACTTATGGCCCAACTCAATTTGAAATCAACGTTGGAGATTGGGTTGACTCAAGTTTATGATGCGGCGGCGATCGGTCAAATGGAGCTTGCACAAACTACACTAAAAGCTTTACTAGATCAATATCCCGACAATCGTGAGTTACAGTTGGAAGCCGCAGAATTCATGATTGAAGCAGAACAATTTGATGAAGCCGGGAGTATCTTAAAATCCATTCAAGACCACGAAAAAGGCTATAGTCAACGGGCAAACGCCTTGAAAGCAACGATTCAATTTAAGCGGGCTTCGACTCAATCAAGTCATGGTACTGAACTTGATCAGCAATTCCAAAAAGCCGCCGAACTGGTGGTGCAGAAAGATTACCAGGCGGCGCTAGAGATCTTGCTGGAATTGGTCAGTCGCGATCGCACCTATCGTGATGACGGTGCTAGAAAGGCCATGTTAGATGTCTTTAATTTACTGGGGAATGAGCATCCCTTAACGACTGAATATCGCAAACGGTTGATGCTGATCTTGTATTGACAGACAGACTTTATTAGAGACTGATTGGCGCAACCCCTTCTAACTCTTCATCTGCGAGTTCATAGAGTTCTTGCAGTTTGTTGAGGCGATCGCCATCTGCATTCCAAAATCCGCGACCGTGAGCTTCTAGCATCCGTCCGATAATATTGCGAAAGGCTTCGGGGTTGGCTTTGCGGAGTTGTTCGGCGATCGCCGGATCAAGGGCATAGGTATCTGCGGCCTGGTCGTAGACCCATCCCTCCTGAAAATCGGCGGTGCCCCCCCAGCCAATCAACGCCGTCATCCGCTGAGAAATTTCGTAAGCACCCCCCGACCCCTGAGCCACCATTGCTTCAGCCCATTTGGGATTGAGTAATTTCGAGCGATATTCTAAGCGCAATAGTTCATCCAATTGACGTGGCGTAGTGTCTTTAGAAAAGCTTTCAACAAAACTCGCAGCAATCTTTTTCCCTTGGTGCTGCTCTGCGGCTTTTTTGAGTCCGCCCGTGTTGGCATAATACTCCTGAATATCAGTCAAACCATATTCTACGGAATCAATTTCTTGAACAACCCGATGAGTTGTTTTCAGCAACGTTTGTAACACCTCTGGCCGGGCTTGACCTTTGTCTTGGCGGCCACTAAAAGTATTGCGTCCCTGCCAAGTTTGGGCGAGTTCTTGGCCATCCTCCCAATTGGCAGCAGTCACTTGATCATTCACCAGGGAACCATAATCCCCTGCTGGATTAGAAAAGAGACGGGCTGAGACATTCTCAATGCCTTGCGACTGAAGGGCGATCGCGTGTTTCCGAATAAAGTTTTGCTCCTCTGGCTCATCGATTTCTGCGGCTCGTCGAAACAAATCATCCAGTAACTCAATCACGTTCACAAAGCTATCGCGGAAAATGCCAGACAAGTTCCCTAAAATATCAATGCGGGGATGACCAACCTGTTCCAGGGGCATCAGTTCATAGCGTACAATCCGACCCGTTCCTTCCTTAACGGGTTCTGCCCCGACCAGTTCCAGCAAAATGCCCAGGGATTCTCCTTTGGTTTTGATCACATCCAGCCCCCACAGCATTACGGCAACGGTTTCGGGATAGGTTCCCTGTTCTGCTACGTGTTGCGCGATGAGCTTGCGGCCAATTTCTCGGCCTCGCTCGTAGGCGGCTGGGGAGGGCATTCGGTAAGGGTCAAGGGCATGAATGTTGCGTCCGGTGGGTAATACGCCGGGGCCATCGCGCAGGAGGTCGCCCCCCGGTGCCGGGGGAATATATTCGCCGTTGAGTCCCCGCAAGAGATTAGTGAGTTCATCGGATGTTTGGTGGAGTAAGTCACGAATGGCGATCGCCTCTTGGACGCTGGTGGATTCTGAGTCGGATAGTGATTCACCATTGGCGATCGCGTCAATCATTTCTGGAGTTAACGTTTCTCCTAAATAGGCTTGTAAATAGGTTTTGAGTTGTTCTGGAGTTGGGGCTTGACCCAGGATGTGTAGTCCTGACGAAAAGAGTCGATTCTCTAGTACTTGTAAGTATTCATAGAGTTTGACCAGATAGTGATTGAATACATCGATACTAAATAAACGTGCGTTTTCTGGTGTGAATTCAATACCTAAGTGACGGGCTTCATCGAAAGGACAATCAGCCTCTAAGCCTGTATCCACAATCTTCTTACAAATGACTTCTTTCAAGGCGTAATTCTTGTCTGGATCATCACGATATTCGGTAATCAAATCTCGCAAATTCACGAGTTCTTTGTAGAGTCCAGCCCGACCGTAGGGGGGCACATTATGGGAAATCAACACCCCATAGCCTCGCCGTTTGGCCAGAATTGATTCGGAGGGATTGTTGGCTGCGTAAATGTAGAGGTTGGGCACATTTCCTAAGAGAATGTCGGGCCAGGAATAGCCGGTATTGCCCAGCGGCGAACCAGGGAGCCATTCCACGGTGCCGTGCATCCCAAAGTGGACGATCGCATGGGCCTGGAACTCTTTTTGGAGCCATTGGTAAAAGGCTGTGTATTGCGGATGGGGCGTCAGGTCGCGTTCAAACATCAACCGCATAGGATCGCCGTTGATGCCGAGGGGGGGCTGTACCCCGATCCACACATTGCCTAGTTGCACACCGCCGAGGAGATAGCGCGAGGTTTCAGGGTGTTCGGCGATCGCCACCGTGCGAATTCCGGTTTCTGTCAGCGTTTGCCACTGGCGCTCAACCCGCGACGTGAGCAAATAGCCAAGCCACTGTTCTAGGGTTTTGGCGGTGACGGTGGTGATTGGGGCTTCCTCCAGGGAAATTCCTTTGGGCACCTGGCTCACGTATAGTTCATCCGCTGCTTTCACTTGTTGCAGCAAGGTTTCGCCATCGTCAGGCAAGTCGCCAATGGTATATCCCTGGTCTTTGAGGGCACGCAGCAGGTTGAGCAATGATTCAGGCACATTGAGCAAGGCCGCTGTTCCCGTTGCGCCATAACCGGGCGGAAACCCGTAGAGAATGACTGCAATTTTGCGATCGCTGGGCGGTGTGCGCCGCAGTTGAATCCAGGCATGGAGGCGTTGGGTTAAGCGGTGGACTCGGTTGGGCACCAGATAGATGCGATCGCCCACTAACCCACCCAGGGGAATCGTATCAATGGCCCCATCCAGTTCTGGCAGCGCGTACAACACAACACTTTGCAAGCCGCCAATGCCTTGCCGCGTCCAAGAGTGAATATCCTGAATGAGCAACGGAGCCGCGATCAGATAAGGAATATTTTTGGCAGTCAGAATGCGTTTAGCAACTTCCACCTGTCGCCCTGCTTCCATTGAACCCGCAGGGCCACCCACGAGGGGAAAGCCAATCGTTGAGGCGATCGCGTCTACCTTGACTGCTTCTGGAGACAAGGATGGTGTGTCATGAATCCCAACGGCTCGACGGGCTTGTTCATACTCTGTTGTCATCCAATCGCGCACTGCAACATGACCTTCTACGCCATTGATAAAAATTGGAACTGGAATTAATCCTGCATCTTCCAACGCCTGAATTAATTGAGGAATATAAGGCTGTTGGGTAATGACGTGTTTACGATATAACAGCAAGCCTATAGTGGGGGCTGACGCACTGAGTGCTGACTGAATTTGGTACCAATTTAGATACTCACGGGGCGACTCAAAGTAGCCAGAATAGCGAGGATGGAGTAGACCTATATTCGGCGTTTCCCTGGGGGGTGGAATTTCTCCTACGGTTAAACCCAAATATTTGTCTGCGATCGCCCAAAATAACGCTGCAACATTTTCTGTGCCCCCCGCATTCCAATACCCATAAATAATCAACCAGTTGCGTAAATCCTGTACTTTCCCGATTGGGATGTATTTCAGCAGTTTTGGCCCCGTTTTCAAAAAGCTGATATATCCCGCTAACTTATCTTCTTCTCGACTGTTGCTAAACTTGCTGAGAATAAATTGCACGGGCTTGGGCATTCCCTTAGGTTTGTCGCCGATCGCAAACTTACCCAACTGTGTGAGACTCATTAACTCTAACGCTGACTCAAACACTAAGCGAATGGGAATCTGTTGAGTGCGTTCACGTAGCCACAACACTTGGTCATAGTCAAAGATTAAACTGGCAAAAAAGACATCTGCCTGTTGTAATGCTGCTTCAATCACATCGGGTTGTGTGGCTAAATCGCGATCGCTGAAGACTGCGATCGTCAAGTCAGGACAACGCGCTTGGGCCAAATCGGCAGCCTGTCGATACAGCCCGGCATTGAACGACTCAAACCCCGCAATTAATACAATCCGCTTCATCTCTATCTGCCCACAACGCGCCTCATCCCAATTGTAGAAAGATTCGGCTTAAGCAGGCTTCAGAATGCCAGTTTCTTTAGATTGCATGACTTGGCTAAAGACCTGGTTCCCGAAATTGTACTTGCTGGTAGATTGACGACGCAGCTTGAAAACTGTATAAATCACTACAAAACGAGATGACTTTTCCCCTTTTGAACGACGTGCCATGAAACTTTCGACGACCCTTACCCGTGCAGTGCTGTTGTGGGCGGCCCTTGGCCTTATCTGTGGGCTATTTGCGGCCATTTATTGGATTGTGTTGGCACACCTGATGCACGGCTTTGAACAGATTGAAGGCGTGGTGCTATTGGGGGTCATGCCACTGGTGGGGTTGCTCATTGGGCTGGTGATTCATTGGGTAGGGAATCCTGGGGAGATTGGCCTGATTATCGACAATATTCATCTCAAGGGCGGTCGTTTAGCAATGCGCGAAAATCCGTCAATGATTTTGTCTTCCCTGCTGAGCATTGCCAGTGGTGGCAGCGCAGGGCCAGAAGCGCCAATGGTGCAGGTTACAGGGTCGATGGGGACTTGGTTCGCCGATCGCCTTGGGTTGCATGGAGAAACGCTGCGCACATTAAGCATCGCTGGGATGGCATCGGGGTTTACAGTGTTGTTTGGTGCGCCGTTGGGCGGCACGTTTTTTGCCTTAGAAATCTTGCACCATCAGCAGGTTGTGCTGTACGGTGAGGCGCTTTTGCCCGCAGTGGTGGCCAGTTGTGCCAGCTACACCGTTTTTGTGGCAATTACTAAACTTGGGATTGGCCCAATTTGGCATTTGCCGCAGTACCACGTTTCCAGCCTGTTCGATTTTTCTGAAGCGATGATTTATGGCGTTGTTGGGGCGATCGCGGGTTGGCTATTCATTGCTATTTTTCGGCTGTGCGAACGGCTGTTTGAGCGGCTACCTCAGCCCATCTACTGGAAAACGACGATCGCTGGCTTGCTGTTGGGGGGCTTGGCTTACTGGATGCCATTGACTCGCTTTTTTGGTGAACACCAACTCGAAACGGTTATCGAAGGAAATTTTTCGCTCTCATTTTTGCTCGTTTTGGCGATCGCTAAAATGTTGGCAATTACGGTCACAGTTGCTGGCGGTTGGCGTGGCGGTATTATTATCCCCCTCTTTTTTACTGGGGCTTGTCTCGGTAAGGCGATCGCCCTGTTGCCCCTGGGGGGGAGTGCCACCCTCGCGATGATTTGTGTCATGGCTGCCCTCAACGCAACGGTGACACGCACTCCCATCAGCACAACTCTCCTGTTGGCGAAACTCACTGGTTTTAGTACCTTTACCCCCATCCTATTTGCAAGTGTCGTTGGGTTTTTCCTTGCGCCTCGCCATCCTTTTATTGCCTCCCAACTAACGACTAATCGGGAAACCTAAAGTGTTCTTCAAGCCTTCTTCAAGTATTCTTGACGCTGTTTCAAGCACACTCCAGTTTTGGCGATCGAGTAAAGTCGTTCTAGTGCTGAGGATGGATCATTGAGCGAGGAAAAACCATCAAGATGGGGGCATCAAGCGTCCCAATAAGAGTGTTAACGCTCTGAGAGTTGATTCACTTTTAGATGCACTAAGGTCAGTCTCAATAATCCTTGATAGCCAATGCTAATCGAGTCTTATTGATTCTTCTAATTAAGGCTAATGTATTTTCTTGGCCCCTCCTCCTGTCCGTCTTTCAAGAATTTCTTTAAGCACCAATGTTACAACGGCTAAAAGTGCCAGAAGCACAGAGGCCGCATAGGCTGCTTCTGTGTTGTAACTTTTGTAGGCTTCTTCGACGAACAGGGGTAAGCTTTGCGTTTGCCCCATAATATTTCCCGATACCACAGAGACAGCGCCAAATTCTCCCATGGCTCTGGCATTCGTCAACAGCACCCCATAGAGCAAACCCCAACGGATATTTGGTGCTGTCACACGCCAAAAAGTTTGCCAGGGTGTTGCGCCCAAAGTGTAGGCGGCTTCTTCCTGTGATGTGCCTTCTTCTTCCAACACTGGAATCACTTCCCGTGCGACAAACGGCATACTGACAAAGGCAGTTGCAAGCATCATGGCGGGAAAGGCAAAGACGATCTTGATGTTATGCTCGATTAGCCATGCACCAAACCATCCTTGTCGCCCATACAACAGCATAATCATCAAACCTGCAACCACGGGAGAGATCGCAAAGGGGAGATCAATAATGCTTAGCAACAAAGTCCGGCCTCGGAAGTGTTTGTTAGCCAGTGCCCAAGCTGTACACAAACCAAAAATAGTGTTGAGAGGAACTGCGATCGCTGCTAGTGCTACCGTCATCCGAACTGCATATTGAAAATTTGGTTCACTCAAGTTGTGCAGAAATGGCCCTAAGCCTTTGTGAAATGCCTCATAAAAGACATTAATCGCTGGGATATACAGAACAAGCGCTAGAAATATCAACGCAATCACAATGAATAGAGTTGGAATCCAGCTTTCTTTTGTTTGAGTACCATAGCGCGGGGGTAAATCAGAAGTTTGCAAACCTGGCTCAATTCCTCTATCCGTCATATCGTTTGCCCCACGCTTGAATAAAGTTAATGACAAGCAGCATGAATAACGAAATCATCAATAGCACCATGCCAATCACCGTTGCACCAGCATAGTCATACTGTTCCAAGCGTTGAAAAATCAGTACTGGTGCAATCAAATCTTTAAATGGTGTATTTGATGAAACAATTACCGTCGAACCATACTCACCAACTGCGCGGGAAAAGCCCAAAGCAATCCCGGTCAAAATAGCGGGAAATAAAGGTGGTAAAAGGACTCGCCAAAATGTTTGCCAAGGCGACGCCCCAAGTGACCATGCCGCTTCTTCGGTTTCTTGCTCCATTTGCATGAGGACTGGCTGAACCGTCCGCACGACGAATGGCAACGAAATGAACATCATGGCGAGCCCTACACCAAACCGGGTAAAGGCAATTTTGATGCCCAGGGGAGCCAGCAAAGAGCCAATCCATCCCTGATCGCTGTAAACCGTTGCTAAGGTTAACCCGGCAACGGCTGTAGGCAGTGCAAAGGGTAAGTCAATTGACGCATCAATAAGCTTTCTGAACGGAAAGCGATAGCGCACTAAAACCCATGCAATCAAAACGCCGAACACGCCATCGATCAAAGCAGCAAGCAAAGAGGTTGTAAAGGTGACGTTGTAAGTGGAAAGAGCGATCGCACTCGTTGCAATTTGCCAGAACTCAGCAGGCTTCAAAGTCAATGATTTGGTGAGCATGGCGGCGGTGGGTAGAAATAGCATAAATGCTAGATAACCGAACATGATCCGCCATGTCCAGGGCATGTGGATAAGCGAGTGCCAAAGTACAGTCCAATATGAGTCTGATTTTGCTGGGGAGAGCCTGTTTCCTATTGTCATAAATAGACTAATCCGAGAGTAATCATTAAGCTTTAAGTATGAGTCTTGAGTGATTATTGATGAGATAAAGCTGCTGTCTGATTGACTGCAAGCCTTTATTCTTAGTGCTCACTCTGTCTTTCTCGTACGGGCATAGGGACTGTCTGCAAAAAGTCTGCGGCAACAGTCCCTTGCGTCCAACAGTGAGGTAAGGTTTATGCGAGAGTCTGGGTGCTTTAGATTGTCACTTCATCAATAATGCTTGGTGACTAATTTATGACTTTGCAAATTGAGCCCGAATTTGGTCAAATTCACCGCCATCTTCAAAGGCTTGCTGTGCTTTTTGCCAGCCTCCAAACTCGTCAATTTTGCCCAGTTTTTGTACGGCAGGAAACTGATCCGTAAATTCTTTTTCTTTTGCCAAGTCGCCTAAGGGCCGGAAGCCAACTTTAGCAAACTCCCGTTGGGCTTCTGGGGTAAATAGGTATTCAACAAACGCTTGGGCAACTTCTCGTGTCCCATGTTTGTCTACATTTTTATCAACAATTGTGGCTGGCGTGTCGATAGAAATGTTGATGTCAGGAATGACGTATGATAATTTTTCACCTTTTTGCTTTGCCAGAATTACCTCGTTTTCATAGTTGACGAGGGCATCTCCTTGACCTTGTTTGGCAAAGGCATCGGTTGATTCGCGTGCATCTTTAGTAAATACAGCGACGTTCTTGAATGCACTGGTGACAAATTCTAAGGCTTTTGCGTCATCTGCACCGGTTTTTTTGGCATGATTCCACAATGCAAAGTAGTTCCAACGGGCACCACCAGAGGTTTTGGGATCAGGAGTTACCCACTTTACTCCTTCTTTTGTTAGATCCTCAAAGCTTTTAATATTCTTGGGATTCCCCTCACGGGTAATGATCGCTGCAACTGTTTCTCCAACAATGCCGTTATTGGGGACACGACTACTCCAGTCGCTATTTACAAATCCAGCTTTCACTAACTTATTAACATCAGCCCCGATCGCTAAATGGACGACATCTGCTTCTAAGCCGTCAATAATTGCACGAGTCTGGGAACCAGAACCACCATAACTTTGTTTGAAGGTTACGGTTTGTCCGTGTTCTGCTTTCCACTTTTCTTGAAATTTAGGAATGATAGCGTTGTGGGCTGCTTGGGGCACTGCATAGCCAACAAGTGTTAACTGAACATCTTGTTTTTGTGCGGTTGTTTCTCCTGTGGAAGTGGTGGGGGTGTCTGAGCAAGCGGCTACGACGACGCTCAGGGTTGTGCCGACCAAAAATAAAGAAATCAAACTTTTAAGTGATTTGAGTCTGATTCGGTGTGTAAGGGCTGCTGCAAAGTGTTTTCCCTGGTTTAGAAATGCGCGCCATCGATTTGTGGCCATATGTATCCCTCTCTTGAAAACTACGGTAAACCACTAGGAATACCGGTTTATGCCATGAAGCTGATAGTACAGCGAACAGCCATGAAAGGCAAGAAAAAATCAACTAAATCTTGACCGATAAACCGTAGATTGATGGGCGAAGGGGCTAATCTGTGCAGTCTGATTAGATTGTGGGTTTACCTGGGTGTTGTGGGGTTTGGCCGGGTCAGCTACTGGGTACTGGCGCTGAATCTTGGCGATCGCTGCGTGGTGATAATTGAAACTAGTTCACAATAATTCTTTGGCTTACTTTGAGTTGCTTGCAGTTTGAGGCAGGTTTGCTGCAAACAATGGCGATTTATTGGTGTTTAAATAGGCTGTTGTTCTGTCAAAAAAATGATGTCTGATGGCAAGAAGATTGGAGACTAAATGGAAAACTTGGATTGATCGGGTTGCCATGATTTCCCAAGTTATTGGACTTTTAATTTTTGTAATCCTGTCTTGATAAGCCTGAGAATGTGCTGAGTCAAAACTAAAGATGCAATGTTTGAGGAAAGCTTTGAATGGTTTGACTGAATTTAACTGAGATTTAAAGTCAATTAGTCTTAGGGCCTTGCATGGAATGATATCCGCTGTGCCTGCTTGAATCCTGGGTTAAGCTACTTGCAATTTACTTGCATTAAGGTGTATGGTGCTTTCCAGGGAATTAAAAAAACTGCACGGGGCACCTGAATCCGTGCGGGGATGCCGTTTGCCTTATGTGAAGGAAGGTTATGCAAAGGCTTGGAGAAATCTTGGTGGCTGCCGGGATTGTGGCGGTACCACTTTTATTGTTTTCGGTGGTGGCGATCGCGCTGATTGCCGAGCGGATTGTCTTTTGGGTGCGGATTCTTCGTCGCCAAGAGAAGGTTGTGCGGGAAGTGTTCGGTTTCTATCGAGAAGATCCCGCGTTGGCTGTGGAAAAGTTAAAACGCCATTTGGATTTGCCCCTTGCGCGTATTTTTTTGGAGGCATTGTTGCTGGATGATGCAGAACCAGAAGAGTTGGCTTTGGCGATCGATGGTGCCAGTCAGGCTGAAGTGCCAACCTTAAAACGGTTTAGTAACGTGTTTGACACGATTGTGACTTTATCTCCGTTGTTGGGATTGTTGGGGACTGTCTTGGGTTTAATTCGTTCCTTTTCGTCGCTGAATTTGGGCGATATGGGGGGAACGCAGACAGTGGGGGTGACCTCTGGTATTAGTGAGGCTTTGACTTCAACGGCGTTTGGTTTGGTTGTTGCTGTGGTGACGCTGTTTTTCGCTAATACCTTTCGGGGATTCTATCAGCAACAGTTAGCGTTGATTCAAGAACATGCTGCTGAACTGGAATTGCTGCATCGTCGTCGTCGGAAAAGTTTAGGAGGAGCCTATGAGACGGCGATCGCTCACTGAGCCGGAGCTTCCTCCCCAAATCAATATTGTGCCGATGATTGATGTGATTTTTGCCATTCTCACATTCTTTATCATGTCCACGTTATTCTTGGCGCGACTGGAAGCATTAACGGTCAACTTGCCTCAGGCAAAGACCGCAAAACAACAGCAATCAAGTCGAGTTGCCGTGACCCTAACGGAAGGTGGAGATTTATATCTGAATAAAGCTCCAGTTGAAGTTGAAGATTTATCTAAGGCGGTGACTGAGTTAGTGCAGCCCCAGCAAGATTTGATTGTTGTCTTGAATGCAGATGGCGCTGTAACCCACGATCGCGTGGTTGCGGTAATGGATCAAATCCGCCAAGTCAAAGGAGCAAAATTAGCGATTTCAGCACGGCAACCTAAGAAGTAAGTTATGAATTAGTTAAAGCTTTATTCTTGGGTTAAAATCAAAAGTTTTTAGCTAGTGCTTGAGTCTATTTTATTTAATAATTTTTTGTTCTTGACTGTAGCTAGCTTGGGCTAAATAGCTAGCAAAATCAACTCTTTCTTTGCTTTTTAATATGTTCAACTCTGACTCTATTCTTAAGCAGCGCCAGAAAGAACTTAAGACCTTGAAGCTGTTTTTGCTCTGTAGCTTAATTGGGTCTTTGGGGCTGCATGGGGCGACAATGACGCTGCGGGTGGGCAACCTATGGGAGCCGTTGGTGTCATCGCCGGATGAGGAAGAACTTGAGATTGTTGTCGATGAGATTGTCGAGGATGAGGTGATTGAGGAGGCCTTGCCACCAGAAGAGTTGGTGATGCAGCCTCCGGCGGTTGAGTCTGAGGTGGTGCCAGAGGAACCGCAGGAGATGGCGTTTGCGCCAGAAGTTGCGCCGCCGCTGGCCCCAGAGAGCCAAGCCCCGTTGCCCGTTGGCGAAGATGCACCCAGTGACGAACCGCCCGCACCGGAAGCCGATCCGGTTACGCCGCTGACGGGGGAGGCGGGGGAGCCCACAACGGCTCCGAACAAGGCTGCTGGCCCTGTCACGCAAGCGGGCGGGGCGGGTTCAGGCTTTGGTACGGCGGGTCAGCCGACTGGTTTTGTACCGGGGGGGAAGCCCACGGGTAGTCCGACGGGGAAGCCGGGGGGGCAAGGCACTGCGAAGTCTGGGACAGCAGCCATCAGAACGCCGCCAGCGGGGTCGTCTGCGCCGCCCCGATCGCCAGGGAAGCCCGTGTGTGTGAGTTGTCCTAAGCCTAATTTTCAGGGAAAGGAAGGGGCCCCGCGGGTGACCTATGACATTGGGCCAGATGGGCGGGTGATGAATGTGCGGTTACGGAAATCTAGCGGGGATCCCAAGAGCGATCGCGCGGCTTTGGAGGCGATCAGCAAATGGCAGTTTGATCCAAAAAGTGTGGAGGGTGGTCGCAGTAATGTCCGGGTTAAGGTGACGTTTGAGGAGGATGGATCGCGTTACCAGCAAGAGAATGAACGTCGTCGCCAAGCCCTAGAACAAGAACGGGAGGCGGAACGTCGCCGTTTGGCAGAACAGGAACAACAGCAACGGGCGAGAGAAATGGCTGCACCACCTACTCCGGCGATCGCAACGCCAACCTCGCCTGCTCCTTCTGCGACTCCGGATGCTCCCCCCGCTGCGACTACCAGCCCCGAAGCGCCACCACCTGCGCCTGTAGACGTGCCACCAGAGCCAGCCCCCGAACCACCGCCAGAGCCAGCGTATGAACCACCACCGGAGCCTGTGGAACCGCCACCGGAACCAGCGTATGAACCCCCGCCGGAGCCTGCCGCTGAACCACCCCCGGACTCTGGGGCCGATGTCGCTCCTGCTACACCTGTCGAGTAGGCTGTGGGCGTTTTGGGTTTTTGGGTATTAGGGAGTAATGAATAGAAGGGAAGTTGCGCGATCGCCCCTGAGGTGTTGCCCTACCGTCCGGTTGCTAAAACCTCGCGCCGAAGGATTGCCGCGACAAAAAGAGGGAAAGAGTAAGCTATAAGCCGGGTTCTGTGCTCCCCACGGGGAGGACGGTTATCTATCTACGACGGCTGTTGCCAACCGCCTCTAGCGGACTCGTCGGAGTGACCTCCAACCGGAGCGGGCAAAAGACCAACCCTTGCTCCTTCAGCCTTGCTTCCAACCGGGGTTTACCGAGCCAACACCTCTCGATGTTGCTGGTGCGCTCTTACCGCACCTTTGCGCCCTTACCTGTAGCCCATGCAAGCATGGAGCCCATCGGCGGTATGTTTCTGTGGCACTATCCTCACGCTCACGCGCACTGGTGATTAGCCAGCAAGTTTGGTCTTTCGGAAGCCCGGACTTTCCTCGGCCTGTCAACGCAGGACGCAACCGTCTCACCTACTCTTTCCATCACCAGTCTACGGGGTTTTGGGCTGGCCGTTGCAGACTGTAACAGTCTGTGGCAAAGGGATAAACTTTGTAGCAAGAGGGTCAAGCCGGGGTGACCTTGGCGAGTATGGCGAACGGGCCTTAACGCGCATTGGGCGATCGCACAGGGATTTCAAGTTCAAAGGTTGCGCCCTCGCCGGGAGCCGATGTGCAAGAGAGTTGTCCCCGGTGGGTTTCGGTAATCACCTGATAGCTGATGGATAAGCCCAGGCCAGTGCCTTTGCCAACGGGTTTGGTAGTGAAAAAGGGATCAAACAGGCGTTGTTGCACCGTTTCGGGAATGCCAGGGCCGTTGTCTGTAATGCGGATGCGAATGCGATCGCGGTCTACTCCGTCGGTGTGGATGGCGATCGCGGGGCTGTGGCCTGCCTGGGCCAAAGTTTCAAACCAGCCTGGCTCTTCCAGCGCGTCGATCGCGTTGCTCAACAAATTCATTAACACCTGGTTGAGTTGTCCCGCGTAACATTCGACCAACGGCAACGAACCATAGTGGCGGGTGACTGCAATGGCGGGGCGATCACTCTTGGCCTTGAGGCGGTTTTGCAAAATCATGAGGGTACTGTCGATCCCATCGTGCACATCCACTTCTTTGACTTCTGCCTCATCCATGCGCGAAAAGCTCCGCAAAGACAGCACAATTTTTTGGATGCGATCGGCCCCTACTTTCAGCGATGCGAGTAACTTCGGCAAATCATCGAGCAAAAAGGGAAGTTCGATCGCCTCAATTTCTGCCTGAATTTCAGCGGGAGGCTCTGGATAATACTGCTGGTACAACTCCAGCAACCCCACCAAATCCTGGGTATATTCAGCAGCATGGGTTAGATTGCCGTAGATGAAATTCACTGGATTGTTAATTTCGTGGGCGACCCCCGCGACCAACTGCCCCAGGCTCGACATTTTTTCGGTTTGCACGACTTGGGCTTGGTTTTGGCGCAACTGCTTCAGGTTTTCACTGAATTGCCGCGCCTGTGCTGCCGAAGCTTCTAGCAACGCTTGGTGGGCGGCCTGTTGTTCAGTCAGGTCGTCCTCAAGTTGATGGCACCGAACGAGTAGATCTAACTTATCCGTCTGGGCCGTTTGCAACTCGGTCTCAGTGGCTAGCAATTGGGCTGCAAGTTGCTGGACTAACTGTTGCCAGCATTCCTGTTGGTGCTCGGTCGATAATAAACATTGGTTCATCTGTGAGGTAAAGTCCGGTGCCGATGAGCGCGGAACGATACTTGCCCCCGGTTGTGTGACACCCATCATGTGAGATTCCTCCGTTGATGCTCGTTTGGGTGGTGGGTCTTTAAGCCACCAAAGATTCAGCTACGAGCCAAACTGCGCCCAACTTGGTTGGTTCAAAGCCTTCTGGGAAGCGGGTTTCGTCGGTATAGAGCGATCGCGCCAAAATTGCCCCATCTAAGGTGGCCTCGGCCAAGTCTGCCCCGTCTAAATTAGCCGCTTGCAGCATGGCTAACAGCAAATTGGCCAGCTTCAACCGAGCTTCCTGCAAGTTGGCCCCGGTTAAATTGGTATGGCGCAAATCTGCCCCGTTGAGTTTGGCCTCGCTCAAGTCCACCCCACTCAAGTCAAAACCGCTCAAATCCACCCCATTCAAATAAGCCCCTTGCAACTTAACATCCGTCAACACGGCATTGTGCAGTTTGGCTCCGCTTAACCGGGCTCCGCTCAGATTAGCCCAACTCAAGTTGGCTCCAGTTAAATTCGCCGATCGCAGGTTGATGCCGCGCAAGTCTGCCCCTCGCAAGTTCACTCCATGCAAGTTGGCTTCCCGCAGATTGACCCCCGTCAGTTGTGCGCCGCTGAGTTTGGCGTTTTGCAAGTTAGCCCGAACGAGCAATGCTCCCCGCAGATCGGCTTTGGTGAGATCGGCCCCGGCCAAGTTCCCACTTTGCAATTTCGTTGAAACTAAATTGGCGCGGTAGAGAAAGGCTTGACTCAGGTTGGCCCCCGTGAGGTTTGCCCGTTCCAGATTGGCAGAGGCGAGATAGGCCGAGCTGAGGTTGGCGTTGACTAATTTGGCTTGGGGAAGGGAAACCTCGGTCAGGTTTGCACCGAGCAACTGCAAATTGGACAGATCAACGCCACTAAAGTTGCGTTCACCTTCGAGATAGCGCTGTAGAAATTCGTAATCGTACATGAGAAGCCTCCAGTTCTGCCTGGAAACAGATGTGCCTGATTTGGTTCTAACCGTAGGCCAATGTCGCTTGGGCGACGGTCAAAGAGTTGGTTGTAGGAGTGCTGCTCGGCCAGCGTAGATGGGGACACTGGGGGCACTGCACTCTTGGGCTGTATTTACTAAGGTTCCCGGAAATCTAAACCAAATTAAAAGATGGTTAAATCCGACACAATCTGTAATGCGCTAGTGCTGGGGAGGTGGGCGATCGCGGTGGGGCGGCAAGCGATGAGTTGGTTAAATTTGGTCGAACCGGGGTTCCCTTTGCGGGGGGACAATCCTTCTACTGACCAATCCTTCTACAATGAAGAAGAAGTGTGATGGTAACAGGAACGTTGATCCAAGCAGAAACCCTTGCCTTGTTGGAGTGGGAGCGGCTGTGTCAGCATCTCGCTACGTTTGCGGCCACCAAATTGGGGGCGATCGCGGCGCGGCGGGTTGTGCTGCCAACCCAATTGGCCGAAACGCAAGTCTTGCTAGCCCAAACCCAAGAGGTCTATACCCTGGAAGCACGGTTGGCGGGCGGATTGCGCTTTGATGGGGTGCAGGATATTGGAGAGGCGCTGGAACGGGCAGCCCGGAATGGGGTCTTGGCGGGGGATGAGTTGCTGGCGATCGCGACGACCCTGGCCGGGGCCAGAACCCTACGACGCACGATTGATCAGCATGACGATTTGATGGTGCTGAATGGGCTGGTGGCCGAACTGCGAACCTATCCAGAGTTAGAACAAGAGATTCATTTTTGTCTGGATGACCACGGCGATGTGTTGGATCGGGCCAGTCCGAAACTGGGTGGCATTCGTGACCAATTGCGTCAGGTGCGAAATCGGGTTTACAGCCTGTTGCAAGGTTTGCTCCAACGCAAGTCGGGGGCAATGCAAGAGCAGGTGATTACCCAGCGGGATGGACGGTTTGTGGTGCCGGTGAAAGCGTCGCAAAAAGATGCGGTTCCCGGCATTGTCCACGATACGTCGATGAGTGGAGCCACGCTGTATATTGAACCGCAGGCCACGGTGAATTTGAATAACCAACTGCGGCAGCTTCAGCGGCAGGAGCAGGTGGAAGTGGAGGCCATTCTGCGAATGTTGAGCGCTAAGGTAGCGGAGGTTAAGCCGGATTTGGAGCGGTTGTTGGCGATCGCCACGACCTTGGATTTAGCCACAGCCCGCGCCCGCTATAGTCTCTGGTTGGAGGCAAACCCGCCCCGGTTTATTGACTGGCCCCGGACAACCCAATCTCCCTTGGCGTCGGCAGAATCGACTTCGACTGATCCAATTGTTTTGCGCCAGCTTCGCCATCCCCTGTTGGTTTGGCAGCAGCACCACGAACAGGGGCCAGCCGTCGTGCCGATTGATCTGGTGATTCAGCCTCGGTTACGGGTTGTGGCGATTACGGGGCCAAACACTGGTGGCAAAACGGTGACGCTCAAAACCTTAGGGATGGCCGCTTTGATGGCCAAAATTGGCTTGTTTGTGCCAGCGAAGGAGCCGGTGGAACTACCCTGGTTTGACCAAATTCTGGCCGATATTGGGGATGAGCAGTCGTTACAACAAAGTTTGTCTACGTTTTCGGGCCATGTCCGCCGCATTAGCCGGATTTTGGCTGCATTATCGGCACCTCCCACTGATGAGCTGCTGGCTCCCGCGATCGCGGCCCCGGCTGAGACCGATGTTCAAACCTGGGATGAAGCGCCCACGGAGGCCGCGATCGCGGCGGCAACGGAGACTGCAAGTAGCCCTCCTCTTTCCCTGGTGTTGTTAGATGAGGTCGGTGCGGGGACTGACCCGTCGGAGGGGAGTGCCCTGGCGATCGCGATTTTGCAATACCTGGCGGAGCATGGGGGGTTGACGGTGGCCACGACCCACTTTGGCGAGTTAAAAGCCTTGAAATATCAGGACGATCGCTTTGAGAATGCTTCGGTGGAATTTGATGATGTCTCCCTGGCTCCCACCTATCGGTTGTTATGGGGGATTCCGGGGCGCTCTAATGCCTTGGCGATCGCGGGGCGTTTGGGGCTGAATGCGGAGATTATTGAGCAAGCCCAAACCTATGTGGGGGGTGCCTCCCAGGATGTGAACACGGTGATCGCAGGATTGGAAGAACAGCGCCGACGGCAGGAAACGAAATCCGAGGAAGCGGCTCAACTGTTGCAACAGGCCGAGCGATTGTACCGGGAAGTGTCCCAGAAGGCGGCGGCCTTGCAAGAACGGGAAAAGTCGTTGCAAGTGGCGCAGGAGCAAGCTGTGCAGGCGGCGATCGCGGAGGCCAAACGGGAGATTGCCCATGTTATCAAGCAGTTGCAACAAGGCCCCCAAACAGCCCAAAAGGCCCAGCAGGCGACTGAGCAGGTGAACCAACTGGCAAATCAGCATTTGCCCTCGCGGCAGCAGCCCGCCAAACCGAAGCCCGGTTTCCGACCTCAGGTGGGCGATCGCGTTCGGATTCCCCGTTTGGGCCAAACCGCAGAAGTCATCACTGCGCCCGATGCCAATGCCGAAATTACGGTGCGGTTTGGGTTAATGAAGATGACAATTTCCCTGAGTGATATTGAATCGTTGACGGGGGAAAAAGCGGTTACTGAAAAGAAAGCAGCGGCCAAATTACCGAAGGAAGCTTCTTCAACGGCTCCCTCTGCGCCACCGCCCCAACCCGAAGTGCCTTTATTCCGAACGTCACGGAACACGCTGGATATTCGTGGGAGTCGGGTGGCTGATGCTGAACGCCAGATTGAACAAGCTTTGGCAGAGCAAAACAGCGTCGGTGGGGCTCTGTGGATTATTCATGGCCACGGCACAGGAAAACTCCGCAAGGGCGTACACGAGTGTTTACAACGCAGCAGTCTGGTCGATCGCTATGAGTTGGCTCGCCGTGAAGATGGGGGTTCGGGCGTGACGATCGCCTATCTGCGTTAAATTTTCCACCGAATCACCGAGTAACACTGGCGCGCGATCGCACCGCCCTAGAACACGGGCGATCGCAAGCTTAGCCTTGTTCCCCGCTCGGTGGGGGTGGGGGTGGTTCCGAAGGCAGCATTGGTGCCGGGGGTGGGGGTGGTTCAATCACGGGCGCTGCCGGTTCGCTGGGTGCCGGGGGTGGTGGAGCTGCTTCCGGGGCGGGTGCTGCTGGGGCTTCGTAAGCGGGTTCTGGCGGCGCTTCATAGGAGCCACCGCTATCTCCGCTGCTGCCACCACCGCCAGTGTTGCTATCGTTGGAATAGGAGCCCTCTGAGTCGGTTCTCTCCGGAGAAGACTCCGATTCTGGGGTGTAATCACCGGTTTGCACGCGGCCTGGCCGTTCGGGTTTAGCCTTGATTGAGCCTTTTCGTCCATCTAAGGCTGGCAACTCAGGAAACTGTTCGGTTTTCATGCCTTTGGTGGCTGCCATCATAAAGTCATGCCAGGTAGCGGCGGCGGTGGTGCTGGCGCTCCAGGTGGGGTCGTTGTTGTCGTTGCCTAACCAAACGCCTGTGACCAGTTGGGGAATGTACCCGACAAACCAGAGATCCCGTGCTTTCTCTGAGGTGCCAGTTTTACCGGCGGCAGGGCGATCGAGGGCGGCAGCTCCGCCTGTGCCGCCACTGATAACTCCGCGCAACATCCAGGTGGTAATGGCCGCGCTCCCTTTATCCAAAACTTGCTTGGGCGCAAATTTGGCATCGTAAATGACATTCCCCTGGCGATCGAGAATGCGGCGAATGCCGTGGGCTTCGATGTGGCGGCCCTGGTTCGCGAGAGTGGCATAGCCGTTGGTTAATTCCAACAAGTTGACTTCTACAGAACCCAAGGCCAGGGAATAGGCGGGAATCATTTTGGACTTGATGCCCATATCCTTGGCCATCTTGATGGTGGGTTCAAATCCTACATCCACTAAAACTTTGACAGCGACGACGTTGATGGAGCGGGCTAAGGCATCGCGCATGGACATCCAACCCGAATGCTTACGGCTGTAGTTTTCTGGTTTGTAGCCATCGACTGTATAAGGCGCATCTAAGTAGCCGTCGTTGGGGGAAAAGCCTGCCGCGATCGCAGTGGCATACACAAAGGTTTTGAAGGAAGAACCGGGTTGGCGTTGGGCCTGGGTCACCCGGTTGAACTGGCTGCGGTTAAAGTCGGTGCCGCCCACCATCGCCCGAATTTCGCCCGTTTTGGGGTCGATCGCCACCAGGGCCGCCTGGGTAAAGCCTTCGTAGGGGCCGTAATTGTTGACCGCATTCAAAATGACCTGATCCGCCGCTTTTTGCCACTTGGGGTTCAGGGTTGTATCAACGGTCAAACCCCCTTCTTCCAATTTTTCTTTGGAAACATACTTGGGTAACTGCTGTTGGATATAGCTGGTGAAGTATGGCGTGTCACTGTACAGCTTTTTGGGGGTAGCTGGTTTGAGCTTCAGCGGTTCGGCTTTGGCTGCATCTGCTTCGCCTTGAGAAACATAGCCCGCTTCAACCATTCGGGAGAGCACCACATCCCGGCGTTCCTTCGCCGCAGAGAGGTTGACAATCGGCGAATAGGCACTGGGGGCAGGGGGCAACCCTGCAATCATCGCTGCTTCTGATAGGGTTAGCTTGTCAACTGGTTTGCTGAAGTAAATCCAGGCTGCATCGGCCACGCCATAGGCCCCTGACCCAAGGTAAACCAGGTTGAGATACTTCTCCAGGATGTCTTCTTTGGCTAGCTCGCGGTCAATCTTTTGGGCCATCATGGCTTCTTGAATTTTCCGCTCCAGGGTTTGAGCCTGGTTGAGGTAGACAATACGGGCCAATTGCTGGGTAATGGTACTGCCGCCTTCCACCACATCGCGGGCCAAGACATTTTTGGTGGTCGCCCGCAAAATCGATTGAAAATCGATGCCGTGATGCTGGTAAAAGCGCCGATCTTCCGACGCGATGAACGCTTCTCTCAGGCGATTGGGAATTTTGCTGAGAGGTACCTTATCTCGGGTGGCTGGCCCTTGCTGTTGCAGAACGGTGCCATCGCTGGCTTTGATGGTGAGCGTACCCCGGCGAACAAATTTGGGAATGTCGGCTGTACTGGGGAGCTGGCTGTCTAGCTTTTTGTATTCGAAGCCGATCGCGCCTACTGCTGTGAGACTAAAAAAGGCAACCCAGAACAGCTTGTATTGATAAACGGGTTTACCTTTGATACGGGTGAGGCGATCAAGGCGCTCGGTGGCCGCGGGCAAGTGGAGTTTGTGGGCGATCCGAACAAAGAGCGGCGCTTGGGCTTGGGCTAGCCGACGAGTTTGGCGGCGCGATCGCGCTTTGGTTCGTTGACCGTTCCCGTCTGAGGTGTGGCGATCGTCGGCTTCGGGGGAATCACTGAGGTCGGCCTGTGGCTGCTTCCGATCTGGCTGGTCAGGATTGGGTTCCAACGGGGTGGATTCCGGATCAGGAGAACCGAGTTTGCCAGTGCCAGGTTGGTTCGGGGGGGAGTTCGTTGAAGCTGGGATACCACCATTTTCTTTTTCAGAAATGGTTTTCAACTTGGAAAGAAAATTATCCACTGTGCGACCTCACCACCGAACGTTTTCCACTTGGCACTGTAATCTTTGCGTAACCTAAAACGACCAACACCCAAGCGTTTAACTGATAGATGCGTGTCCGAGAGCGAGTGCAGCAACAAGCATCCCTAACACGAGAAAAGGTTGGGCACTAGCTTGATATTTCACATCATTTTCCAAAGGATTACGTAGAAAATACATATCTTGGAAAGTTATTTGTGGAATTATTAACAAGATTAACAGAGTAGCATACAGGTTTTGGTGAATGTGGATCAAGTACGCCGCAATGCCAGCTTGAAAAATGTCGATCATCAAAACACAAATCCAGGCGGCGGTTTGAACCCCAAACATCACCGGCAAAGACTTGAGACCGAGCTGGCGATCGCCCTCCACGCTTTTGAAGTCGTTCACCACAGCAATGCCTAAGCCAGCCAAACTATAGAACAAAGTCAACACCATGATGGTGGGGGTCAGTTCCCCAAACAACGCTTGGCCCGCCCACCAGGGGAGAGCAATGTAACTGGCCCCCAAGGCGTAGTTCCCTAGCCAGCCATTTTTCTTGAGTTTGACTGGCGGTGCGGAGTAAAGATAGGACACGAAGGAGCCGCCCAGGGCTGCCACTGTAATGGTGGGGAAGGTATGGCCAGCCCAAGTGTCGAGTAAGAAAGCGACGGCAATACCGCCCCCCAGCAACACGAGAATTTGGGTGATGACCTGGGGGAGGGAAATGGCTCCCGACGGAATGGGGCGATAGGGTTCGTTGATTGCGTCAATGTCGCGATCGTAGAAGTCATTGATTGTTTGAGTGTAGCCAGTGAGCAGCGGCCCTGACATTAACATACAGGCGGCTGCTACCAGGACGTGCTCTAAGCTCCAACGAAAGCCACCCGAGGACGCAGCCCCACAAACTACCCCCCAAATCAGGGGAATCCAGGTGATGGGCTTCATCAGTTGCAGGCGAATTTTCCAAATGGAGGTTTCGCCAGATTGTGCGCCTTTCATGCCCAGGAGTTGGCGGGTTTTGGCTGAGCGATCGCCGGGGGCTTCCGTGGCCGGTGCTACGGCGGTGCCAGCAGCCTCGGTGGGGGTTGGGGGTTGAGACGGGGTCAGGTCAGACATAAGCGTTGAAGAGCATTGAAAGGGTATGAATTAAAAGCAGGGCTAGCGTTTGGGGCTTTTCCTCACTTAGTTTAGTCCCGCAATGGGCTTAGAAGGAGACAATTAAAAATCCATCTTGGAATTTGGCCCCTGTAACGGCCCGCCCCTGGAGTTCGGGGGGCAAGATAACGTTCCGCCGCTGGTCGCCTGCTTCGATGGTAAGTTCCGGCCCATATTGGGTGAGTTTGACCTGTTTGCGATCGAAACCTGGGAGAAAGAGGCTGACTTTACGCTCGGCAACGTTAATTGCGACGGGGCGGGGGGCTTGGTGTGCTTGTTCCAGGTTGGGTAAAGCGTCGATCAGGGGTTGCCAATCGTTGATGCTTTGGGTGGCGATCGCCGTGACAGGTAAAGGCTCAAACTCGGTGGGCAGATTGCCGCCCGGTTCTGCCCGGTTGAGCAACACTCCCCCCACGGTTAAGCCCGCTTGTTGGGCGGCCCCCCACAGGTACTTTGCCGTGGCGATCGCGGCTTCATCAGGGGTTGTCACCAGGTACGCGGCCACCCGGTTGGGATCGGCCACAGCGGCGCGCCCTTGATCCAGCATATTGTTGACTTGCTTGGAGGCGGGCTGATCAAACAAATCATCCGTCCAATTAATATTCAAAACGGCTCCGGCCAAGGGTTGGAGCAAGGGCATGACGGTTTTTGCTAAATCTGAATTGGTAAAAACTTGGCGGAAGCGGCGGGTATACCAACTCAACATTTCGGGCATGGCCAGCATCCGCAGGGTGGTTTGGTCGCCAGCCCCGTCAAACACAATTACGTCGTAGCGATCGCTCCCGTCCAGTTCGCGGAGTGTGTTTAGACCGAGGGCTTGATCCATCCCCGGCAGGACGCTCAACTCTTGCCCGTACACTTCTTTGAAAAAGGGAGTCCGCAAGTACTGGGCTTCCAGCTTTTTCAGCTCTTCCCAGCTTTGGTCTAGCAGGGTGGCCGCTTGCAGTTGGACGACCTCTAGATTCGTGGCATAGGGCTGGGGTTTGGCTTCGAGGGGGGTGCCTAACATCAGCCCTGGGGCCGGCCCCGGATCTTGGGTCGCAAACAAGACGCGCTTACCCTGGGCAGCAAACTGCTTCGCGGCGGCGATCGCCAGTGTTGTCCGACCGACGCCACCTTTTCCTAAAAAAGTCAGAATCAAAGACATTGGTTTTGGCTTCCAAGTTCAGCTTGTGTACAGTGTTCTGCAATCCAAAGTTGCTTTCGGATGAGCAACCCCAAAATCTTACCCTGAAGTGCCAAAAGGATAAGTCTGCCTTCCGGCACTTAGGGATTGTACGGGCTGACCTTGTTCCCAGCACCATTGGTGCTGCATGGTAATGCTCAGGTGCACAGCACCACCGCAATTCAGGACAAACTTCCGGCAGTTGTCTGGGCGCTTAGGGGGTGGCCTCAACCTCGTCGGCAAAAAACCACGTGGAAAATTGGTCTTCAAATTTGACCAAAACCCCAACTCCACTGCCATCTGTCATCTTGTAGTCTTCGATTGTGCCAATCTGGCCAAGCCGCTTGACGACACCATCTGAAACGCGATCGCGTAACCGACAAATCCGAACTTTTTGACCGACTTCCATCTCAACTCCGCAACGACGTAAACCACAGATTAGTGTATCAGCGTCCTGTACCCGATTTAGTGATGAATCTATGCCATCAGGCTAAAATTCAATGGATTTTATGGATTCTTGGGGCCAAGGAATACTTATGTTAGCCAAGCGAATTTTGCCCTGTTTGGATGTGAAGGCGGGGCGGGTGGTCAAAGGGGTGAATTTTGTGGATTTGCGTGATGCCGGGGATCCGGTGGAGTTAGCCCAGGTTTATAACGAGGCTGGGGCTGATGAATTGGTGTTTTTGGACATTACGGCCACCCACGAAGACCGGGACATTATTATTGATGTCGTTTACCGCACAGCGGAGCAGGTTTTTATTCCGCTCACGGTGGGCGGCGGGATTCAATCCTTAGAAACCATTAAACAATTGTTAAGGGCTGGGGCGGACAAGGTGAGCATCAATTCCGCTGCTGTACGGGATCCTGACTTTGTGAGTCGGGCCAGCGATCGCTTTGGGAACCAGTGTATTGTTGTGGCAATTGATGCCCGGAGGCGACAGGATGCCAGCAACCCTGGTTGGGATGTGTATGTGAGGGGTGGTCGAGAAAATACCGGGCTAGATGCGATCGCCTGGGCCAAAGAAGTGGCACAACGGGGTGCCGGGGAACTGTTGGTAACCAGTATGGATGCTGATGGAACTCAAGCGGGCTACGACTTGGCGCTAACCCGGACGATTGCAGAACAGGTCGAGATTCCGGTGATTGCCTCGGGTGGGGCCGGGAACTGCGAGCACATTTATCAAGCATTACAGGAAGGGAAGGCGGAAGCGGCATTGCTGGCTTCGTTGCTGCACTATGGCCAACTCACGGTGGCCCAGATTAAAGATTACTTGACAGCACGCCAAATGCCAGTGCGATCGCCGGCGCACCCTGGCTAAGTTGCAGTTCCCCGGCTGTTTCCCTCAGTTTATCTAACGCTTGTCAATCCCCTGAAGGAGGTAAATCATCTGGCTCGTGCGCGAAATCTGAGAGTAAACCGTGCCATTTTCTGAATGGCTGTTACAATACGCAATATATGCTGATACTCATTCTTGCCATTGTGATTGCGCTCGTTGCTTGGTCTCTGCACTTGATGCATGAGGCGATCGAGTATCGTGAGTTCTCTCTGATGTTAGCGGGAACCCTGGTGGCCTTCTCGGCGGCTGCGCTAGTAGGGGTTTATTTTTTGATGGGGAATTACATGGGGTATGTGAGCCAAATGGCGGAGCACCATACCTATGAATTTTCATCGGTTTATGATCTGCAATTAGTGATTTCGGGGCAGCAGTAGTAAAGGGCTTAGTCGCCCTGGGTGAGGAGTGAACCGTTGCAGGTGGGTTCGGCGATCGCCCTGGCTAACCCTTGCGATCGAGCTGGGGGAAAGGTCAATTATCTGCATTATTTGACCTGATTTTTTGAATTTCCTTGTCACCTTGCGTTAGAAATGAGGACAACTGGGCAAAACTAGAATCGTAGGTTCATTGGCTCCCACAGAGCTTCGCCATTCGGTCTTGCTGGAGGATTTAGGAACACGCTATGACATACACAATCCCTGAATTAGATACCATAAGCCGCCGATTGATGAGTCAGGAGCGACCGAAAAAGGCCAAGATGCTCGTGGTGGATGATGAACCGGATAATTTGGATTTGCTGTACCGTACTTTTCGGCGTGACTTTCAAGTGCTGAAGGCGGAGAGCGGGGTGCGGGCCTTGGAAGTGTTGGGCACTGAGGGCGAAGTGGCGGTCATCATTTCTGATCAACGGATGCCAGAGATGAAAGGCACGGAGTTTCTCAGCAAAACGGTGCCCAAGTTTCCCGACACGATGCGGATCATTCTGACGGGGTTTACCGACGTGGAAGATTTGGTCGAGGCAATCAACTCTGGCCAAGTTTATAAGTACATCACGAAGCCCTGGAACCCGGATGAACTCAAGGCGGTGGTGCAGCGGGCTGCCGAAACCTATGAGTTGCTGAAACAGCGGACAGAAGAGTTACAGCGATCGCAAGCACAAACGGCGTTGATGTCCAATATTGTGACGATTACTCAAGACGCAGCCAGTGTGGAAGCTTGCCTAGAACCGTTGGCGACGGCTTTTGGCAAAACCTTCAGCACGGATGGAGCGATTTTGCAGTTGGTGGAAGGGGCGACTTTGGCTACGGCCCAAGGTGTGTTTAGTGCGGATACCGAGATTGCTAACTGGCTGGCCCAAGACTCCCTGACCCAAGAAGCGATCGCCAGCCAAAAAATGCAAGTAGCGGTGGATATTCCAGCGGATACGAATTTAGCTTCGGCAGAGCACTACACCACCTCTGGTACGGAAGCGCACTTGATTGTGCCAGTTGTTTATCGCAGCACGGTCACAGCGGTTTTGTCATTACAGTGGAAACAGCCCTGTAAGCTCCGGGAAGATGAACTGGTGTTGTTGCATCTTTCGGCGCAGCAGGTGGCCTTGGCTCTGAACTGTTTGCGTTGTGCCTGACGTTGGTCGTGCCAAATTCTCCTGAAGGTTGTTGAGGCGTTCTGCGATCGCAGGGCGCTTTTTACTGGCGGTACCGTAGGATAAATGAGGACGAATTTCTTGCTCCCACTACGTCCACCCTGTTCAACTCGTTACCTTCAACCTGCTGGCCATGTCTGATACTGTTCGTGCCATTTTTAACCGCATTGCCCCCGTTTATGACCAACTCAACGACCAACTGAGTCTGGGGCAACATCGAATCTGGAAGAAAATGGCCGTGAAATGGAGCGGTGCCCAGCCCGGTGATACGTGTTTAGATATTTGCTGTGGCAGTGGGGATCTGACGCTGCTGCTGGCTGAGGCGATGGCCAATACGGGGCAAATTACGGGTCTGGATTTTTCCACTGCCCAACTTGCGATCGCCCAACAGCGCGCTCAACACCACATTCCCCCCTGCCAAATTCAATGGCTGGAAGGGAATGCCCTACAACTCCCCTTTGCTGACCAAACCTTTGATGCCATCACGATGGGCTATGGTCTCCGGAATGTGGGCAATATTCCCGCCTGCCTCCAAGAAATTTATCGCGTGTTGAAACCCGGAGCCAAAGCCGCCATTTTGGATATGCATCGTCCGACGAGTGCCTGGGTGCGCACATTTCAGCAGTGGTATCTGGACGCGATCGTCGTGCCCACTGCCACCCGCCACGGCCTCACCGACGAATACGCCTACATCGCCCCCAGTCTTGACCAATTCCCCACCGGCACCGAACAAAAACAACTCGCCCGCCAGGTAGGGTTTTCCACCGTAGTTCACTACCCCATTGCCGGGGGTACGATGGGAGTATTGGTTGTCCTTAAGTAAGTCTCATTTCGGTGCCGCCTTGGATTTTTCGACCCTCTGGTTATTCATTGCTCCTCCCGTTGTCGGTGGCATCATTGGGTACTTCACCAACGACATTGCCATCCGCATGTTGTTTCGGCCTTATCGTGCCTTGTATGTTGCTGGTCGGCGTTTGCCCTTCACACCGGGCCTGATTCCACGAAACCAGGAACGGCTAGCCAAGCGGATTTCAGACACCATCATGGGGTCGTTGCTCACCCCAGAAGAACTCCAAAATTTAGCTAAACGTCTGCTGCAAATCGAACGAGTCCAGGGGGCTTTGTTGTGGTTGCTCAAGCTGGCGTTGGATCAGGTGCAGGCAGACAAAGAAAAGAAAACAGCCAAGGTTTTGGCTAATATTTTGCATGATTTGCTAGGTCAGTCCTTGCCTCGCTTGTTGAAGGTGTTGGCCCGCCGGGAAGACTTTCTAGAAACTCAACTGAACCAGATTTTTGATCAGGTGTTGTTGGAATTTCAGCTTTCGGAAGAACAGGCCAACAAGCTAGCAGATTGGATCTTGCAGTCTGTGTTGCCACCGGATGTGGTGCGGCAGGCGTTGATTGACTTTCTGACCGATCGCAACATTCAGGTGATTGATGAAGGCTTTCGGGAAAAAACTAGCGGCACCTATTGGGTCATTGCCAACCTATTTGGCGTGCGGAATACCTTGATTCGGCTCCGTACCTATTGTCTGGACGAGCGGGAAGCCTGTAATCAGCGTTTAGAAGAACTGATCATCGCGCTAAGTTTGCGGCCTCGCCTGAAGGAATTTCTACAAAACTTGTCGTTGCAAAACTTGCCTGTATCCACCGTGCGCCAATTGCGGAAAACCTTGCGGGATACGGTGCGGAACTATGCCCAAGACAAGGGGGCAGAGTTTTTGCAGGATTTGGGTAAGTCGATCGATTGGGAAAATTTGGCGGGGGTCATTCTCAGTCGGCTCCGCAACTCAGCAGTGGTCAACGAGTCGCTGGAGGCGGTAAGTCTGGATCTGGCGATCGTCATCGATCGCTACCTGGAGCGGGATTTGGAAAAAATTGTGGCCCAGGCGATCCCGATTTTGAATATCGATCAGGTCATTATGAACCGGGTCAAAGCGACTTCACCCAAGGATTTGGAAGCCGCCATTAACGGTATTGTGAAAAGTGAGTTGCAGGCGATCGTCAACCTGGGGGGCTTTTTGGGCTTTGCAATCGGCTTGATTCAGGCGGCAACGTTGCTGTGGCGTTAATCGCGATCGCCCAGATACCGTTAAGACTCTAGGGCACAGTCAGGAAAGCGACCCAGGCCATTGGCTTCGACGATCGCGTTGCGACATTCCAACAGGGGTTTACCCGTGCGGCGTGACAGATCCCGCAGGTTAATGACCGGATTCGCCGATTGGGGGGCTTGGAGATACAGTTCGTAGGCCACTTCCAACACCTTGTGGTTGAGCATCAGGGGCTTTACGGTCGCTTCCAGAACGTTAAACATAGCCGTTTGATAAAAGATGGGTGAAATTGCGTAATTACGTTATACGCAACCCCAAGTGTTTCCCGTTTCTATCGCGAGGCGGAAGTGCGATCGCCCCGGTGGCGGAACCACCACGACCCAAACTAGACCCTGCGACTGAGTGGAAGCCACAAGACGCGAGTTCAGGATTGCACCCGTTTTTCAAACTCTGCTCGGGTCTGTTCCGCGACTTGCAAAGCCGTGGGGTAAAGGTCGGGGTGGGCCTGTTGTAACCAGGCTAAAAGGCTGGACAGTTGGGCATTCCGCAGTTCGAGGTCAGTCTGGAAAATTGCCGCTGTGGCCATGTGGGTGGCGTATTCGGTGGGGTGGCCCTGATGGATGAAGGCCGCAGTTAACGCCGCTAGAGCTTGTTGGCGAATGGGATCAGCAGGTTTTTCAGCAAACATAAGCGTTACCAAGAAACGGTGAGGAGGGGTGGGCGTTGGCCCAGTTGGCTGTTGTCCTGGGGCGGGGGCGGATACAGCCGACGGGTGCAGTGGGGGCATAGAACTCAAGACGGGCCGGAGGGCGATATCGCATTGGCTGGGCTTGACCGTTGTCGCCAGCGGGCAATGAGCCGGGTTTTGAAGGAGCGGAGTTTTCGCAGTAGATATTGGGGCAAGCCTTTGGAGATTTTTTCAAAGCGATAGAAGAAGAGAATATCGACCACATCTTCGCGGCTGAGGGGTTTGAGATAGGTCACGACCTTATCGACCATTTCATCGTATTCCCGCAGATAGACCTGGCGGCACAGACGTTCACATAAATTCCACTGTTGACGAAAAACGCGATGCATTTCGGTTTGGTAGGGTGCGAAGGTGGCGATCGCCCCAGTCAGGTAGCGTTGAATAAATTCGCTGGCAATCTCGGCGCTGTGCATACCGTGGCGAATGCCTTCGCCGCCCAGAAAGTTCACGGTTGAGACCGCATCCCCGATCGCGATCGTCCGGCCTTGATGGTAGATATCCTGCAACCCAGAACTGTACTTCAGCGTGGAACCATGCACTTCAATCAGCGTGTAGTCGGTAACTTGGAGATAGTCTGTGATCACCCGCTGAATGTAAGTTTTGAGCGGTTCAGTCGTGGCGATGACCGTGTGATCCCCGTGGATAATACCTGCCCCGACCTTGAGTTGATTGGGGGCCATTGGAAATACCCAGGTATAGCCCTTGGGCATCCACTTGTAGCCCATGAGAAAAGTCAGGGCGTTGGCGTAGCGTTGGTAGGTGGTGCTATCTACTTCAATCAAATATTCGATGCCAACGCCGGTGAGGTAATCGGGTGAGGCGGGGTGGTGGGTAGCCATGACGGCGCGACTCGGCCCGGTGGCATCGACCACAACCTGCGTTTGGACAAGGCGTGTCTCTGTTCCTTGTTTGAGGGTGACGATCGCCCCAGTTGCAGTTTCCTGATGGCTCACGTAGCGCCACCCCATCCAAACGGTGCCCCCCTGCGATCGCGTCTCTGCGGCGAGAAATTCCCGGAGCTGACCAAAATCTAGGACGGCTCCTCGGGGTTCGGGGCCAGCCCACACCCCTTTTTGGGTTGAAGTGACAACGACAAACTCGTGCCAGTAGGCCCCGACGACGCGATCGGGTAATTCGTATTGCTGCAAGGCTTCGAGGGGCACGCCCGCACTGGAAAAGCTGTTGATCGCAAAGTTTTTGTGGCGTTCGACTAACAGCACCCGGCATCCGGCTTTGGCTAAGCGGCGGGCACAGTGGCCCCCGGCTGGGCCGCCACCAACGATCACTACGTCAAATTCGTCCATTCCAGCTTCTCAGATCGTGTGTCCTGTGTTTCAGAATAGCCTTTTGGGTGGTGCTCAAGACTACGGAGATTTGCGGATTCTCTAGGCGATCGCCGCCGACACAGACTCTCTGAATTATCATCAATTGAACCCAAAAAATTGAATTCAAAAGGAGGCAAGACTGCGGCAATTTCTCAAGCCCGTTGATGATCCCCCGACTTTTTGGGCCGCGCTCTTTAAATTTGGAGCTATGCTTGTGGGTGGGAGTTTTCGATTCATCACGGCAGCGCGATCGCTCAAGCCATCGATTGCCAACACATCAAGTCAATTAATTGCTACACAAATTAAAGTTTTTCTCAACATAAGCTGCATTTTGCGGTGTTGCGAGTACCGTAGAGTCGGGTTCCCGGAACTTGGACGGTGGTTAGCAGATTGGTGTTGGGCGTACTGACTGAGAAATTCGCTAGTCATCGGTCTATTACTGAGGTTTGGCAGCACAGAAGGACTCTTCCACGAAATCTATGGAAAATCGACCAGAACGAACAGGGGAGAATGGGCGGACAGTTGAAAGCGTTTTGCAAACTGTTACCCAGGATTTAAAGCGGTTGCATCAGGATGTGATTACGCAGCTAGCCCAAGAAGTGCGGGAGTTGCAAACTGAGAAAAGCCGTTTGGCTGAAGAGGTGCAGGCTTTGCGATCGCAAAGTCAAGCGTTGCAAACCCAAAATCACCAAGCCCTTTCCCAGCAACAAATTGCCCAACAACAGATCTGGGCAAAACAACTGGCTTTAGCCCTCTCGAACCACCTGCAAGGCTTGATGATGCAGCAGATCGAGCAGGCCATCCAAGTTAAAGAGCGGCAATGGGGCGGGGGCAATTTGGCCAGCGGCACCGTCCACAGTGATAATGCCACTCGATTGTTAGCTTCCCTGGATTCGACTTTTAATACCACGTTCAAATCGTTGCAGCAAGAGCTGAATAGCTACCAAAGTTCGCTATCGCAGCAGTTGAGCCGGATGCACTCCTTAGAACAGCAGGGAGAAGCCATCCTGGAAGCGTTAGTAATGCGATTGCGGGAACAGTTACAAGCCCATGCAGCAAGCACGTCGTCGCTGTCGGGGACGACAAATCCGATGTTGATGCCGCCGCTGAGTGATGCGGACATTCTGAGCCAAACTGAAGGGGGGCGATCGCCCTCCCTCAGTGAGTTGCAAGGGATACCCTCCCAGGTACAGTCCAACCCCAATTTTCAACCTTATTCGCGGCAACCAGCCAACTCTGCCTATGCGCCAGGGCCAAGCGATCGCCAACCTAACACCACATCGCTCCCCTTGGCTGTGCCCGGAGCCTCAACGCCCAAGCCACCTGCCGAAGCGAAAAAAGACAGTGCCAACTTTTGGTTAGGTTTAACGCTGGTTTTAGTTTCGACTGTAGCCTTGTCAATCCACAATGTGGTGGTGCGCATCATTGGCACTCCAAGCTCAGTGCTGGGTGCGCCTAAAATTGGTGGCTTTATTAACATCACAATCTTAGGCAACTCCCTCCTGATTCTCTGGTTGCGAATGTTGGTGGTGTTACCGCTGATGGTGGTTCTGGCGATGGTGCTGTATCCACCCGTGTGGCGGGATTTGAAGCGGTTTTTTCAATCCAAAGACTGGAAACCGATTTTCAATGTCGTTGGGAGTGGCTTTTTCCTGTTCTTGTCGCAGATTTTGATCTACATCGCGATCGGGAAAATTGGCGCTGGCCCTGCGGTCACAATCTTGTTTATGTATCCGATCGTGACGGTGCCGCTGGCCTGGGTGTTGTTTGGCGATCGCCCAACGGTTTTGCGCTGGGGGGTCATGGCGACCATTTCTTTTGGGGTGATTTTGACGGCCTTACCAAGTATTACTGCCTCTAGTTCGGGCTTAGCGTTTGACGGTTTTCTGATTGCGGCGGCGTCTGGGGTAGCCTTTGCGCTGTACCTGGTATTGATGCAACTGGGCTTTAAGCGCTTGCATCCAGTGCCTGTGAGTCTTGTGCAATTTTTCACAATTTTTGTGTTGTCTTCCATTATTTTGATTGTTCTGGGGCCAAACCTCGGCGTGAATGTGAACGCAGATCAAAAAGTTGGCTTTGTCCTCAGTGGCATTGTTTTAGGGGCGCTGACTTTGGTGGGCTATCTGGCGAATAACTTTGGCGTGCGGTTCATGGGGGCGGGGTTGGCCTCAATTATTGCGTCGATTGGCCCTGCGATGACGGCTTTGCTGGCCTGGGTGTTGATTAACAGTGCCCTGAAAGGTGCCCAGATTTGGGGGATTTTGTTGGTGACTGTGGGGGTTGGGGCGTTGAGCTTTGAGCGGATGAAGTTACAAAAGCGTCCGCCCAAGCAGGCTTAGGGCATAGGTCAGGATATGACCCAGCCTCCGATTCAGCCTGCTAGCCCCTTAGCAGCATGGCAAACGTTTTTGGCTACGTCGCTGGATGCCCAATTGGCGCGATCGCAGACTACGGATCCGGCAGCAAATGCCATTGCCGTATTTCATCAGACTGTAGCGACGGTGCCAGCCTATCGCGCGTTTTTGGCCGCCCACGGTGTTGACCCAGCAGCAGTGCAAGCGATCGCTGATTTTCAGCATTTGCCCCTACTCACCAAAGCCAATTATTTGCAGCAGTATTCTTTGGCGGATCTGTGTCGGTTTGGGCAGATCGAGAGTTGCGATATGATTGCGGCCTCTTCTGGGTCAACGGGGCAACCGACGTTTTGGTTGCGATCGCTGGCGGATGAACTCCAAATTGCAACTCGTTTTGAACAGGTGTTTTATGACAGCTTTCGGGCGGACGAACGACGGACGTTGGCGATCGTCTGTTTCGCGCTGGGCACCTGGGTCGGGGGCATGTTCACCACGCAGTGTTGTCGGTACCTGGCGGCCAAAGGCTACCCCCTGACCGTGATCACACCGGGGAATAACAAGACCGAAATTTTGCGGGTCGTGCAAGCCCTGGGCTCTGAATTTGATCAGGTTGTGTTGTTGGGCTATCCCCCTTTTCTGAAAGATGTAATTGATAGTGGACTGGCAGCAGGGGTGCCTTGGGCGAACTACACCGTCAAGCTGGTGATGGCTGGGGAAGTCTTTAGCGAAGAGTGGCGATCGCTGGTGGGGCAGCGACTGGGGGGCAGTAATCCTTGTACCGATTTTGCGTCTCTCTATGGCACAGCGGATGCGGGGGTTTTGGGCACTGAAACGCCTTTAAGCATTACTATTCGGCGGTGGCTTGCCGATCATCCTGCCGTGGCTCAGTTGGTGTTTGGGGAATGGCGCTTACCGACCCTGGTTCAGTACGACCCTACTAGTCGTTATTTTGAGACGCAGGACGGTACTCTCCTGTTTTCTGGTGATAATGGAATGCCCCTGATTCGCTACCACATTTCTGATCAGGGCGGCATTATTTCTTACGAGCAAATGCTGGCCACATTGGCAAACCACGGGTTTGACCCCACGATGGGCCTGGAGCGGGGCGTGCGATCGTTGCCCTTTGTCTATGTATTTGGCCGATCGCACTTTACCATTTCCTATTTTGGGGCGAATGTGTTTCCCGAAAATGTCACGGTGGGGCTGGAGCAAGTGCCGATCTGCAATTGGGTGACGGGCAAATTTGTGATGCAAGTGCTGGAAGATGGCGATCGCAATACCTTCCTGGCGATCGTGGTGGAACTGGCTCCCGGACAAGAAGCCGACGCGAAGAAACAAGTGGCGATCGCCCACAGCATTAAGCAAAATCTTTGTCGGCTGAATAGCGAGTTTGCGAACTATGTGCCT
This sequence comes from uncultured bacterium, assembly GCA_964475335.1. Classification (GTDB taxonomy): domain Bacteria; phylum Cyanobacteriota; class Cyanobacteriia; order Leptolyngbyales; family Leptolyngbyaceae; genus CAYYWG01. Next base: position 26,879 of record CAYYWG010000015.1, on the reverse strand, counting down.
GCGGAGAAACAAATTCCTCACATCACGCTTAGACCTGCTGGTGATCCTGACTATTTTCCGGTCGGCGTGAAACACCGCTATACGCGCAAAACTGAGCTTTAGCGATCGCCTCGGCACTGCTTTGCTACGACCTGCTTTGACCCCAGCCTATGGTTGTTGCAGCCAACGGTCTAAATCTTCTGGACTGCGGAAATCCAACAAGGCTTCACCCAAGGCTTCTAATTGCGCCAGAGACAGGGCTTGAATCTGCGATCGCTGGAGTTCTGAGACCGCGCCGATCCGTCGCATTAGCAAGCGTAAAATGAGGGCGATCGCTTCACTAATCTGCCCTTCTTGTCGCCCTTCTTGGCGTCCTTCTTGGCGTCCTTCTTCTTTTGCTTCTTGATAAACGCGGGTTTGTTGCAGCGAGATTCCCAACATGGCTTCTACCTCTTGCCGACTCAATGTGGTGAACTTATACACCATGATGGTGATGAGCATATCTATAATGGCACGACTTTCGGGCTGTGGGAGTTCTTGCTGCGATCGCGAGAGTAATAGGCGGGCTGTACCCACAGCTTGTTGATCGGGCAGCGTTGTGAGCACCATCAGGGCACTGCTTAAAGGTAAGGTTTCGACCGGGCCAAGTTCATTCAGATAAACTCGATGCACTTGTTCACTGTACAGCAGGGCACGATAAGGCGCAGTCTGGGTTTGTTCTGTGGCGCGCATTGGATAGATGACCACCGCCTGCCAATCACTAAACCGCGAACGATTGCGATAGAAGTAGAGGAACAACTCGCCAAACAACCGTTCGTATAACTGTTCGTCTTTTTGAAACTGGATTTCACAGAAGAACACCACACCCGGCGGTTCTGTGTCTGGAGGCAAGAATACGCCATCAATTTCAAACTTAGGTTCTTTGACTGCAACCGAGTCAAACCGATAGGCTTCGGCGTTGGCCGGCGGATGGTCGAGTAGGGTAAAAAGAATCGCTGGCGATTGCGAAAATAGCTGGTAAAAGATTGAGTCTCGCCGCATGGAAGCAACCAAAGACACTGGAACTATTGTACTGCTAAATTGGTGGACTGCTAAATTGGGCGATCGCCCGATGCTCCTGGCTGCTGAACGCTGAAGTTAGGCAGAACTTCCGGCTTCCGGCACGCCAGTTTGTCGAGCGATCGCCATACAGGTCATTCCAGGCAATACCCTTTACCGCAAGTTTTGAATCTGGAGTAACTCTTTGCCGCTTTTTGCTACGACTAAGGTTGCAGGCGATCGCGCAGGTTGATCTGGATTTTCCATTGGAAACCGGAGGTTATAGCTGTAATCACCGTTAGTCCAGATGATCCCACAAAGCCCATCGCGGCAGGCCATTTTGCCCTGGGCTAAATCGATACATTCTTGCTTTGAGTTACACCCCCGATAAGTCAGATTTCCAGTATTATTGACCCCTGACCAAGAATTCATATTGCCAACTTCAATGACCCATTCGTTGTTGCTGAATACTCTACGATCTTGGGTTTCTGTTGGTGCGGCTGCGTCAATGCGATCGAGTTGAACAATAACATTCTGACGCCGAGTTTTACCACAGGGCTCGTTGCTTTCGCAGTCACTAACATTGCGAACTCCGTAGACCAAACGCAACCGTTGATTTAAGTATTGCTCTGGTTTTTCGCAGAGTTCAAAAGTTGCTCCTTCTGTGCGTTCTTTTCCAGTTTCATCGATAAAGGTGACGTAGCAGAGAAGATCGCCGGATTGAATCGCTTTAATTGTGCCAATTTCAGGTTCTAGATCGGTGACAGCAGTCTCTGGTTTGGCCGAACTAATGGGGGTTGGTTTCGGGCTGGCGGGAGGCGTGCTTGCAGTGGGGGCAGGCGTTGTGGTGGTTGGTGGGGGAGCGGAGTTGGAGCGACTGCATCCGGCTAAATTTAAACTGAATGCGAGGAGGGCGATCGCCAGATAAGGCCGAATGGGGGCGAACCGGTGGAGCATTCCACTTGTAAAAATGGGGCTTAGTCCAGTGGGTTGTAATTTCATCATGAAGAAAACTCAACAACAATAAGTTCGTCAAGCAAGGCATTCTTCAAAGCGCTATCTAGAACTACGCTGTGATTAATCCATTTTTAGGAAAAATTCTACAGAAACTTGTTAAAAGGCGCACCAAGCCCAGCTGGCCGACGCTATACCATTCTCCTGGCTGGTTGTGCCCCTTGGGTTTGGGGGCGATCGCGGGGTCAAGTCAAGCCCTTTAACCTTTATCAGGTGAATCCTAGGATTCCTGCGCCATCTTGGGGGAAGGGCAGTATGATGGGGCGCAGAGTATAGTGAGTCTCCTGCGAGGAGAACCTGAACATGGCAGTTTTTGTTCAGAAGCGATATTTCAGTTCGCTGGTGGCGATCGCTCTGGTTGGAGCCAGTAGTGGGGTCTGGGTGTGGGCAAATGGCGATCAGGCTGTGGCGCAACCCTCGCCCACTGAGAGCAGCGCCCCGGTTTATCCACCCGATGCGCCGCCGCCGCGTCGGCCCCCTTTGCCCGATGAGCGCCAACGGGTGGAAGAGCAATCCATCGGGACTGACTACCGAATTAGCGCTTTGCAAGCAGCCGGAGGAAATGGCCTGTGGGTCGGAGGGTGGCAAGGACTAGCTCAAATTCATGGGAGTACGGGACGTATTCTCAAGCGGATCAGTTTGCCCAATACCATTGTGGGTGCCCTCGCCGAAGACAAAATGGGGCGGATCTGGGTCGGGACGTACGAAGGGCTGGTGCGGGTTGATCCAAAAACAGGCCAGATCACAGCACAGAATTTTATGTTGCCGTCTAATCGGGTGTTGGCGTTGTTGGTTGATCAACGGGGCTACCTGTGGGTGGGCACCGACGCTGGCCTAGCCTTGATCAGCCCCGACCAAGGGTTGATCATGACAACCGTGAAAAATTTGCCTGGTGTCAGTGCAAATGCCCTGGCGCTTGATCCCTTGGGCAATTTGTGGGTCGGCACGCTGGATGGCGTGGTGCAAGTCGATACAGCCAGTGCTTTGATTAAGCGCCATGTGGCCAATATTCCGGGAACAACTGTACAGGCTTTGGCGGTTAGTCCGTGGGGGGATTTGTGGATGGGCACGCCTGCGGGGTTGATCGAAGGGGATTTGGGCATCGAGCGCTATATCAAAACGATTAAGGAGCCAATTCCCCAGTCGGAGTTACCCAAAGCGAAACCTAAGCCCAAACCCACCAAACCGGGGCAGAAACCTGCGAAACCGGTGCCTCAGTTTCGCATTCGGCGGGAAGTGGCCTATCGACCGGGGCCGCCCGATCGCTTTGAGGTGCGCGAAGTCACGCTAATGAAAGGGCGGAATGTCACAACGTTGCAGTTTGACGGGGTAAACAGCATTTGGGTCGGGACGACGTTGGGCTTATTTCGGGTCAATCCATTTAATGGTGCGACGGGGGGCGAAATTCCCAATTTGCCATCGGGGCGAGTTTTATCGTTGTCTCCTGATACGGGCGGTAAGTTGTGGGTCGGCACAACGGAAGGGCTAGCCTGGGTGAATACGACAACATTTAAGGGGTATCCACACAATACCTTTCAGTCAGTAAAGTAGAGTGCTCCAACCCACTCTAAACCGAGGTCGGCTGTGATGCGTCTTTAAGTCGAGTGTTGGCTTAAGAACGAGTTAAACGTAGGGCGATCGGGCATGGCCGTTTGGGCACCCACTTTCGTTGTAGCTAAGGCTCCGGCGGCGCAGCCCCAGCGGACAGCCTGGTCTAGGGGCAACCCTTCGGCGATCGCGGTGGCAAAGCCTCCGGCAAAGGCATCACCAGCGGCCACGGTATCAATAGCAGAGACGGCAAAAGCTGGTACAAAAAAGGAGGCTGTGCGAGTCGCGCAATAGGCCCCTTGGGCACCGAGTTTGATTATCACCGTCTGGGCACCTTGCTGTTGCAGGTGGGCGGCGGCGTGGGCCGCAGTCGTGGGGGAGGTGACGGGAAACCCAACGAGCTGGCTGGCTTCCACTTCATTGGGCAAGAGGAAATCGACCAGGGGATATAAGGGGGCCAGGGAGACAGACGGCACCGGAGCCGGATCAAGCATGACTTTGACGCCAGCCTGTTGAGCGGCTTGGGCGGCGGCTTGGGCGATCGCGATAGGAATCTCCAATTGCAGCAACAATAACTTAGCACCCATGAGTTGGGTGGAAAGGCGTTGAATATCGCTTTGATCGAGGCGATCGTTTGCCCCTAAAACGCCGATAATTTGGTTCTCTCCGGTATCAGCCACGGTGATAATGGCCACCCCCGAATGGGTCGCATCATCCACAATAACGCCACGGGTATCAACCCCCGCTTGGTGCAGTGCGGCTAATAACTCCGGGCCAAAGGCATCATTCCCCACGCGCCCAACCATTTGAGTGGGCCAGCCAAGGCGGGCGATCGCCACCGCTTGATTCGCTCCTTTCCCCCCCGGTGTGGTGTAGAAATCAGAGCCAAGGATGGTTTCACCCGCTGCTGGCAATCGCGGTGTCCGACTCACCAAGTCCATATTCACACTGCCAAACACGACAAGAGTCACGGGTTTAGGCTCCTAGAGACGAGGACAATGGTGGCCGTTAGGACTAGGGCTTCACGGGATTGAAGGCCGTGGTGGTGTTGAGTTGATGCTCTGCTGCAAGGCGAGCTTTAATTTGGGGATCTTGCACGAGATACGCCTCAAAGGTGCCGTTGGCCCGACTTTTGACAAACTCGAAGGGATTGCTCGTCCGTGCTCCCAAAAACACATCGATATGATTATCTTTGATCGCACTGCCCCCATCCGCGGCATAAAAATAGCCATCGTGGATGGCCTGTTCGCCGGAGGGGAGATTGAGAATGGTGCCTCGTGCGGCAGGGATGTAGAGCACGGAACCCATCGGAATATAGGTTCTGTCAACGGCGATCGACCGGAAGGGCACCAACGCAAAACGACCAGCACCTTCCCCATAGGGAGTCCGCGAGGGCTTGAAGCGCACCCGGTTGGTGTTAGAAATGGGCTTCAGGTTGGGGTAAAAAAGGGAACAGTCTACCTGATCGGTGCTGCCGCGCCCCGCAAAATTGAACGTGCCTAAGCCTTGTTCGCCATCAGAAACCTGGACGCTACCCTGCAAGGCAGCATGGCACCAATCGCGGTAAGAAAGCACGGGGCCAAGGGGGTTACCCGCCAAATCGAGCAGGGGGACGCCCTCTGGGGCGACGCTGGCGACGTGGGTGTAGTAATAGGTGGCCCACAGACTGGTCTCCCGCGCTAGCATGACGCTGGGTGGTTCAGGGAGGTTAAATTGATCGCGGCTCAAGGGTGGGTTGAGCTGGGGGGTGCCTAAGTTGGGCAGGGGATTGGTAGGCGTGGGAAGAGGCTTGGTCGCCAGGGTTGGTAAGTTGACGGTGATGGGGGTAATGGTGGCTTGCAGTTGTTGCGTGGCAAGCCGTTGTTGCAGGGCGGTGGCAGTGGCGCGATCGCGAAATACCCCTACTTGCATCGCGGGTTGGCCGTTATCCGTTGTCCGAAAAGCGTTGGGAACCAGTTGCCTGACTCGGTTTTGTTGGGCGAGGGTTGAGGCTGATACCAAAACTCGATAGCTCGTCGCGAGGCTGTTGTTGGGCTTCAGCAGGTTTGTTAGAGTTGGGGCGGTTGTTGGCGTGGTGCTGGCCGTGGGCCGGGTGGGGCGCAGATTGGCCACGGGCACAACATAGGATTTGCTACGCGATTGGGGGCTGGGGGCCGGGGGGACAGTGGGCCGCAGAGGAGTGGTGGGCACTACGACACTGGGGACAACGACTCCGTTAGTGGGCGGCTGGGTGCTGGGTAGGGGCTCGGTGTAGCTAGCAGGGACTTCCCGGACGGTGGGAACGTCTGATTGGGGTTGGGGCTGAGGGGGGGCGATCGCCGGCGATTCGGGTGATCCCGTTGGGACCGTTGGGGATTGAAGAGAGGGTTGGGGCGTTGGTTCCACAACGGGGGGGCGATTGGCAAACTCGGTCAAACTGATGTCGCTGGTCAGGTAAATATGCCCCAGGGGTTGGCCGTTGTAGGTTCGGCGGGTGAGTCGCCAACCTGGATTGAGGTAAACCTTCATGAACCCATCGGCCAACCCGTAGGTTTTGCCAATTTCAATGGATTCAACGGTTCTATCCAGCAGGGAATAGGCAATCAATACCAAGTCATTTCCTTTGCGGGCCAAGCGGAGGTGGTAGCGTCCGGCCAAATCTTCGCCTGCCATCCGCACGGAGTACCCGTTGCTGTCTGTACTCCGCCCACAAATGCCAGTAAAGTCGAAATTATTCAGTAAGGGGTCGATGGTGGTGGGGTAAGCGCCGTTCTCTTGCCAACATTGCTGGCGGTTGTTGAGTTGCTCAATGATTAACAACTTGAAGTTGCCTGTTTGCCCAATAGGCGCAGCCAGCACCAGGAATTTGTTTTGGTCGTTAACTTCTGTTTGGGTGAAGGTACTGGCGATCGCGGATGGTGTGGTCATGCCCCCCAACCCCAAAGCCAGAGCTGCGAGCCAAGTCACCTGGGAACCCACTGTATGTCGTCTCTTCATGATTGCCTGTCTAAACTTTGTGCGAGAAGTGTGAGCGAAAATTGCCGTGTGTTAGCGTTTCTAGACGCAGGCAGAATTAGAAAGTTGCATTCTACGCGACGGTGCTAATTTTAGTGCGATTCTTTCAGTCGGATTGCGGTTTAGTGGTTGCCGATCGCGACCCAGGTGACGAACTATCGGCTGCCGAGGCAGCAATGAGAAGACATTATGCAAGACAATGTAATAATCCGCAAATGAGTTGGGCGAATGGGGGAGGCCGCTACTGCGGGGCATGGAATTGGGGATTCAGGGCCAGGGCGATCGCCGCCAGCGCCCCCACAACCACGATTTCACCTTGCTGAAACGCCTGATAAATCTCTGTGGGCGGCAGGAGCACAACTTCCATTTCCTCTAAATCGCCTGAATTCGGCTCGGTGACTTTGCGGGCATTCTCCGCGATAAAGATATGGCCTTCACTGCCGCGATAGTTGGCACTGGTCACAAACTGGCCCAAAGAACGCCAACTCTCGGCTTGGTATCCGGTTTCTTCGAGTAATTCGCGCTGGGCAGCGGCGATCGCGGGTTCCCCCGGAGACAGCCCCCCACCGGGCAACATCAAACTGGCCCGCCCCACCCCATGTTTGTATTGCCGCAGCATAATGACCCGGCCATCGGGAACTTGGGCAAAGATAATGGCGTAGTCTTGCAGGGCAAGGCGATAGTAATCATCCACAATGTGCCCATTGGGTAATTGCACTTGCTCAATCGAGAGTTTGAGCCAGGGTTCGCCGTTGTGGACATCGCGGGTGGCCAAGGTTTTCCACGGTTGAAGCTGAAAATTTTCCATCGTTGTGTGCGCTTGAGATTAACAGGGAGCACGCGTCGAACAGCCGTGCAGGGGACTGACAAAGCGGGGCGATCGCGGGAAAAAAAGCTTAAGTTTTGTCAAATTACAGTAAGCTGTTTCCAGTTGTCGAGTTTTTGGCTAAAGCTCCAGGGCTTGGCGCTAAAACTATCTGGGTTGTGTGAAACATTGCTGGCGCAAATTCCATCAGTTCCAGTAGATGCACCTGACTCAGTTGGCGAACACCTTGTTGCGGCCAAATGAAATGAAGCTGTGACGGAAAACCTGGCTTGCCCCTTGGGGGGCTTTGGCTAAGTTACTCCGGTTCTGACCTCCTAGTGTTAAGACAATTCCTGGCTAAACCATGACGACCCGCCCTTATTTATCCGTTGTTGCCACGGCCCGAAATGACAATCATGGCGGCAATATGCTCCGGCGAATGCAGATTTTTGTCAATGGGCTGATTGAACAAGCCCGCCGCTACCAACTCCCGACTGAGTTGATCATTGTGGAGTGGAACCCGGTCAGCGATCGCCCCCGCCTCACGGAAGCCTTGACCTGGGATGTGCAAGACAGTCCCTGTACGGTGCGGGTGATTGAAGTGCCCCCAGAGCAACACCAAACCTTGCGCTATGCGGAGGCGTTGCCCCTGTTCCAGATGATTGCGAAAAATGTGGGGATTCGTCGGGCACAAGGGGAGTTTGTCTTAGCCACCAATATTGACTTGCTCTTTTCTGATGGGCTGTTTGAGTTTTTGGCCTCGCGGCAAATGCGCCCAGGGGTGTCCTATCGGATGGATCGCTACGATGTCCGGGCGGATGTGCCTTTAGAAGCGCCGTTATCAGATCAGCTTGAGTTTTGCGATCGCAACATTCTCCGAATCAACCACAAAACTGGCATTGAAGAACTGGATCTGCCTCCGGTGGCCTTGCCGGAACCCGAACCTGTCGCGATCGAGCCAGAACCACCAGCTACACCCAAACTGTACGAGCGCATTCCCGATTCTTCATTACCTATCCTGAGCAAGGTGCGCCGCTTATACAAACAACTCCTGCCCACCCCCATTCGGGATGGAATCTTGCGGTTAATGCCCAAAGACGCGACGGAATGGCTGATTGAGAAGGGCTTGTTAACCAAGCAGGATCCACCGCCGCCCCCGCCCGCCCCCGAACCGATCGCCATTGAACCGCCACCCCCACCCCCCTGGCAATATCCCCAACTCCACACCAATGCTTGCGGTGACTTTACCCTTATGTCTAAGCACGATTGGGATCGGATCCGGGGCTATCCTGAATGGGAAATTTTTTCCTTCCACTTAGATTCGGTTTTGCTTTACGTTGCCCACTACGCAGGGATTCAAGAAGAAATCTTGACCGATCCCATGCGGGTTTACCACGTGGAACACGCCTCTGGTTGGTCGCCGCAGGTAGAACGGGATCAAAGCCTGAACAAACGGTTGGCCAAGCTGAAAATTCCTCAATTAAGTTTTGAGCAGTTTGATGCGATCGCCCGGTTGATGGAACAAACCGGACAACCCTTGATTGTTAATCACGCCGATTGGGGAATGGCCGCTGTGGATTTGCCAGAGACAACGATTCAGCCGGAAGTGCGCGATCGCGCAGAGGCTACCACAGCCCAGTAATACTCGCTGGTTCCCCGACAAGGCCCGGTTTCAGATTAACCACCACTGCTTGCATCAGGGTTGACCACAGGCGGTACACTGGGAAAGATTGCGTAGACCTGGCCTCTAGGGTAGATTATGGCGACGTTTTTGCTGGAAGTTGGAACCGAAGAATTGCCCGCTGATTTTGTGGGAGATGCCCTGCAACAGTGGCAAAGTCGCATTCCCAAAAGTCTAGACGAGCATTATCTAACCTCGGACAAGATCGAATATTTTGGTACGCCCCGGCGGCTGGCGGTGTTGATTCATGGCTTGCCCGATCGCCAGCCCGATCAGGAAGAAGAGGTCAAAGGCCCCCCGGCTCAAGCGGCCTTCAAAAATGGTGAACCCACGAAAGCGGCGATCGGCTTTGCCCAAAAGCAAGGGGTTGAGGTGGCTGATTTAGAGGTTCGACCGACGGAAAAAGGCGAATTCGTCTTCGTCAAAAAAACGTTGATTGGCCAGCCGACAGCCGATTTGCTAAAAACCCTGGTGCCTGACTGGATTTTTGGCCTGGAAGGAAAGCGGTTTATGCGGTGGGCCGATGGCGAACTAAAGTTTCCTCGCCCGATTCGCTGGTTAGTCGCCCTGCTGGATGCAGAGGTATTGCCCCTGGAATTGGTCAATGGTAGTCAAGGGTGTGTGAGCGATCGCACCTCCCAGGGCCATCGGGTGTTACATCCTGAACCAGTGGCGATCGCCCAGGCAGCGGATTATGTCAAAACTCTGCAAATGGCGTTTGTGCAGGTTGATGTAGCCCAGCGGCGCACCACGATCGAAACTCAGATCAAAACAGCCGCTAAACAGGTCAAGGGAACAGCGGTGGTTCACCCCGAATTGCTAGAGGAAGTGACCAATCTTGTGGAGTTTCCTTCTCCGGTGGTCGGTCAGTTTGATGCAGAATTTTTGGAACTGCCTGCCGAAGTCATCATCACGGAAATGGAAAGCCACCAACGGTACTTCCCCGTGTTGAAAAAAGCCGACTCGGATGAGCTTTTGCCTCACTTCATCACGATTTCCAACGGGGATCCCAAAAAGGCCAGCGTGATTGCCGAGGGCAATGGTCGAGTCATTCGCGCGCGGTTATCGGATGGCAAGTTTTTCTTTGATGCCGATCGCGCCCAACCGTTGGAAGCCTATTTGCCGAAGCTGGAAACCGTGACGTTTCAAGCCGATTTGGGCACCATCCGGGCCAAGTGCGATCGCATTGTGCGGGTCGCCGAGCAAATTGCCGAGCAGCTTCAGGTGAGTTCCGGCGATCGCACCGCAATTCAACGGGCGGCGTTACTCTGCAAAGCCGATTTGGTGACCCAGATGGTGGGCGAGTTCCCCGAATTGCAAGGGGTCATGGGCCAAAAGTATGCTCTAAGTAGTGGTGAATCTCCTGCCGTCGCGACCGGAATTTTTGAACACTATTTGCCTCGGGGTGCGAGTGATGCGTTGCCCCAAACCCTGGTGGGCCAGGTGGTGGGCATGGCCGATCGCCTGGATACCCTGGTCAGCATTTTTGGCTTGGGCATGATTCCCAGTGGGTCGTCAGATCCGTTTGCGCTGCGGCGTGCGGCCAATGCGATCGTCAATGTGACGTGGACTGCTGATTTAGCCATTAACCTGGCAAGCTTGTTAGATCAGGTGGTCGCGGACTTTGCTGCATCCTTTGCCGCCGTGATGAAACTTCAGCCAGAGGAACTAACTCAACACCTGCAATCCTTTTTCTTGCAACGGGTGCGGACGCTTCTACAAGAAGACCATGATATTGATTACGACCTGGTGAATGCGGTGCTGGGGGAAGACGACCCTGAATACACGCAACGAGCTTTGGTCAATTTATTGGATGTCCGCGATCGCGCTCAGTATCTGCAAGCAATTCGGACGGATGGCACCCTCGCGACTGTGTACGAAACGGTCAACCGGGCTTCCCGTCTGGCGGCCCAGGGGGCTTTAGCAACTAGCAGCCTTGATCCGACCAAAGTCGTCCAACCAAACCTGTTTCAAAAGAACTCAGAGCAGGCTTTCTTTGATGGTTTAGTCCAACTGCATCAGCAAATGCAAGGCGAACAAAATTATCAAAAGTTGATTGTAGCCCTGGCTAAAATTGCACCAACGGTCAGTACCTTCTTTGACGGGGAAGATAGTGTGCTGGTCATGGATCCCGATCCAAAAATTAAAGAAAATCGCCTTAATTTGTTAGGAATTCTGCGTAATCATGCTCGCCTTTTGGCTGATTTTGGCGCGATCGTCAAAGGGGAATAATGCTTGTGTGATGGGGCTAATCTGTGATGTCACTCAGGTCAATTTCACTAAGGTCAATTTGTGTAGTGCGATCGCGACCTTGATGCTTCGAGTCATACAATGCCCCATCCGCCGCTTTCAATAAATCCTCTGAACGTGTTGCCGAGGAAGGAATGCATGTTGCACTCCCGATGCTTACCGTTACATAGGGGGCAACCGAAGACCGACAGTGGAGAATTTGGCGCTGATGCATAAGTTGCCGAATTCGCTCAGCCACGCACAACGCACCAGCAGCATCGGTTTCTGGCAAAACCACAACAAATTCTTCGCCACCATAACGGGCTACTAAGTCGCTAGAACGATTAATGGCTTGTGTTAAAACGGCAGCAAATTGCTTGAGACACTCATCGCCTTTGGGGTGTCCATAGGTATCGTTATAGGCTTTAAATTCGTCTAAATCAGTTAATAAAATAGACAAGGGTTTACGCGATCTCGCACAGCGCTGCCACTCTAGTTGAAACACTTCATTGAAACACAAACGATTAGCAATTTCGGTCAAACCATCGGTATAAACTTGTTTGCGTAATTGTTGTTCTAGTTGTTTGATCTCACTAATATCAAGCAGAATGACCCCAACTTGGGTTGGCTTTTGAGTCGAGTTTAAAATGGGAAAATAAGTCGCTAGCCAAGTGTGAATTTGATTGTCTGAATGGGCGAATTTCCCGCTTTCCTCTCGATTCAGAATCGGCTTACCAGTCTGAAAAACTTGACGATAGATAGGTTCAATATCAGCAGCTAAATCAGGCGTTGTATCACTGATAGATTGACCAATGTGAGCTTCCACAGATAGATCATGAATCATCGCTAAAAGGGTATTAACCCGCACGTAGCGCAAGTCGCGATCGACAATTCCTAGCCCTACGGGCGCAACAGAAAAAAAACCGTCTAAAATAGCTTGGCTTTCTCGCAGTTGAGCAGTGCGATCGCTCACTTGTTGTTCTAGACTTGATAATGTCTTTTCTAAGCTGAGTTCAACTGCTTTTTGTGTCGTTAAAGCCCCGCCTAAGACTAAACTTGAGATGGAATAAACACTAACAAAAGACTGTAAGAAAACCAATGAGTAAGTTGTAGGATGACCAGAAAAAATACCAGAACTATGAGCTGTGCTTACAATTGCAATAATAGCAATTAAGCTCACTAAAGTACTTGTTGCTAAACTCCCCAACCGCAAGCTAGACCAAATCAGCACAAGTAGCAACACATACTCAATGGGATGGCCTTGGGCAAACACTAGCCAGCAGAGGCCCAGAGTTGCACCCAAAACCCCAAGGCTCTCCTTAGGCTGCTTAGATGGCATCGTTCTAGCCGCTTGAGCCCAGAATAGTAAAGTTGGAGTAAAAACCAAGATTGCTGCTACTCCCGCCGACCACCACGCTACCCAAGAAACACCATAGTTCGCCCAAGGCACAATTCCCACTAACGCTGAGGTTGTGATCCCAATGAACGCTGGCAGCATCGGTGCAATGATGGCGGCTACAACAAAACTGATAACGCCCTTCATGCGATCTAAGGCCGGTAGCTGATGAGTGAGCCAATAGGTTATCCCCACCCCAATTACAGGTTCCAGACTATTCGCAAAGGCACAAGCCACAATCGCAATAATGTCACTGGTTAACGACCACGGTAGCGCCATCGTGAGTCGGTTCCACGACATGAAGGCGATCGACCCAAGTGCAATGCCAAGCACTCCCCGTTGGCCAAACCAGAGGATAAACGCAAAGGTCAACCCAGAAGGAAACCAAACCGCCGTAACTTTTCCAGGTAATACAGCAAACTCAAGGCTGAGCTTTGCCGTGATAGCGTAAGCGCAGGCAACTATCAGGGTTGTTAAGACAAACGTTTGAGCTTTCGATTTAGCTAAACGTACAATTAGTTGGCAAATAGCGTAATCCAATCCTGTCGCAACGATCCTTCTTACACAAATTTGATTTTAGTTTATTAACAATGGCATCTAAAAATTATGAATTATGTCGCTTATGTTACTCTGTTTCCTTGGCTGGAGTAAACAACCTTATTAAAAGCTAATAATTTTTTTAGATTAAGTAGCCAGATAAATATGTAATTCAGTTTACTTCTACACTAATAGGGAACTCGACAATTCAAAGCTTAAGACCAATCTGAGGTGATGGAATAGAACTATCATGTAACAAATTTTGTTTGTATTTAAGATTTTTGTTTGTATTTAAGAGTTGTAAAGAGATTGATGCCTAGCAAACGGACAATCCAGATAAATTAAAGCCTTTTCAAATCAAATATAGACAAGAGAACCTTGCTCATTCTGAGGTGTTGTGCGTAGCTTTCACGCTTTTTTTACATTTCTCGGATAGAGTAGCGATACGCGCGTTATTTGATGAAACATTGCTAAAGCTCAAGTGCTGGATCTCAATCACCATTGCTAGATTGGGGGAGATGATATGTTTCACACTATTTTAGTTGCAGTTGATCGTACAGATGTTAGTCAAGCTGCCTTTGAGGTTGCGCTGGCGCTGGCGCAAATCTTTACGGCCAATTTAATACTGCTCAATGTGTTATCACCAGACGATGAGGCTCGGCCAAATATTCCAGTGATGATAGGCCAATCGCCTGGTGCGACTGGGCTAAGTCGTAGTATGACAACGATGTATACGGAACTTTGGCAAAGTTATTGCGATCGCGAGTTGGCCTGGTTGCGATCGTTGGCCGAAAAGGCAGCGGCAACTGGTGTTGATACTACCTTTCATCAAAGTCTGGGTGACTCTGGGCCGATGATTTGTAAGTTTGCCCAAGATTTGCAAGTGGATTTAACGGTCGTAGGCCGACGTGATTACTCTCCTTTAGATGAACTCATTTTAGGGAGTGTAAGCAATTATGTTCTTCATCACGCTCCGTGTTCCGTTCTAATGGTTCGTTAACACGCTGTACATACGACTAAGCGATTTTTGGAGAAAACTATTTTCTTGTTTATGTATATTTAACCTATCTTTCACTAATCTATTCTTTGAATAAAGAGTCAGATGAATCCAAATGTTAATGATATAACTACTTTGTCTAATGTTGAGTTAAGTCTCTCAATACTCGATGTCACAATTAAGCGTTATCAGTATCAACCAGATACATTAATTGAAATTTTACACATAGCCCAAGCTCAATTTGGTTATCTAGATCAAAAAGTGCTTCTCTACATTACCCAGCAACTCCAATTACCACCTAGTTGGGTGTATGGTGTCGCGACATTTTATCACCTATTTTCATTGATTCCTAAGGGCAAGCATCATTGTGTTGTCTGTACAGGCACAGCTTGTTATGTCAAAGGAGCTGATGCCCTTTTAGCTGCAATTGAACAAGTCAAACGATGTTCTCTAAAGCCAGAAGACTCAGCTCAATCTTTTTCTTTGGCAACAACTCGTTGTTTAGGAACCTGTGGTCTGGCTCCGATCGCCGTTTTGGATGATGTTGTATATGGTAAGCAAACACCTGAAATGGTAAGAGATAGAGTTCAAAGCTTACTCCCTAACACCTTAAAATAATCTCTATTATGCTTTCTATTTGGATGGTTTAATCTGTTTCTAGTGGTATTTTATGGATTTGCCTGATCTACTGCAAATTGCTCAGCAAGAACACCAATCACAGAAAGCTATTCAGATTCGGTGCTGTATCGCAGCAGGTTGTTTGCCAGCCAATTCTCAAGCTGTTAAAGCTAGTTTAGAAAAAGCCGTTATTGATGCTGGTATGACTGATACGGTACAAGTCTTTGGTGTGGGCTGCTTACGCTTATGTTCGCAAGCTCCTTTAGTTTATGTTGAGTCTAATCATGCTAATCATCCAAGTCAAATTCTTTATGAAAATGTAACGCCAGCTCAAGCTCCTGCGATGGTTGGAGCGTTGTCATCAAGTTCTGTGTTGCCTGCACCGGAATCGACTGCACTCCAAAAAGGTGATTTGACCCATCCATTTTTTACGCGACAACAGGCGATCGTTTTAGAAAATACTGGCAAAATTGATCCCGAACAGATCAAAGCGTATATTGCTGTTGGTGGCTACCAAATGCTGCATCATGTTTTGCGACATCAAAGTCCAGTAAACGTGATCGATGCTGTTACTCGTAGCGGGTTGCGGGGAAGGGGTGGAGCTGGATATCCAACAGGGTTGAAATGGGCAACAGTGGCAAAAGCAACGGCGGATCGTAAATTTGTAATTTGTAATGCGGATGAGGGTGATCCTGGTGCTTTTATGGATCGTAGTGTATTAGAGAGTGATCCTCATCGGGTTTTGGAGGGGATGGCGATCGCTGGATACGCCGTTAAAGCAAATCAAGGTTACATCTATATCCGGGCAGAATATCCTTTAGCAATTCATCGCCTTCAAATTGCTATCTATCAAGCTCAACAATTGGGTCTTCTCGGTAGTCGCATTTTTGACTCGCCCTTTGACTTTCGTATTGATCTGCGGATTGGGGCTGGAGCCTATGTTTGTGGCGAAGAGACAGCTCTTATTGCATCGATTGAAGGTAAACGTGGTATCCCAACCGTCCGACCTCCTTATCCCGCAGAGCGAGGGTTATGGGGATATCCAACTTTAATTAATAATGTTGAAACGTTTGCTAATATCACTCCCATTATTCGGCATGGAGCAGATTGGTTTGCTCAGATTGGGACTGAGAAAAGCAAGGGTACTAAAGTTTTTGCCCTAGCGGGTCACATTCAACGAACTGGTCTTATTGAAGTGCCAATGGGCACAACTTTGTACCAAATTGTGGAAGAAATGGGAGGTGGTGCCGCTGGTGATCAAACAATTAAGGCTGTACAAACAGGTGGGGCTTCTGGGGGCTGTATTCCTTACTCCGCTTTTGATACGCCAGTTGATTATGAGTCCCTGGCCAAACTCAGTTCCATTATGGGTTCTGGTGGCATGATCGTTATGGATCAGAGTACAGATATGGTTGCTTTAGCGCGTTATTTTATGGAATTTTGCCAAGATGAATCCTGTGGAAAATGTATTCCCTGTCGAGTTGGTACGGGTCAACTGTATCGATTACTCAATAAGTTCGTTGAGGGTACTGCAACATCATCAGATCTAGATCTTTTAGAAGAACTTTGTACGATGGTTCAACAGACTAGCCTATGTGGTCTAGGCCAGTCTGCGCCAAATCCAGTACTTAGTACTTTAAAATATTTTCGGGATGAGTATTTAGTGAAAATTTAGTTTACTTTTGACTTTAGGTTTAATTTAAGTTCAGCTTATAAAAATTTGAATTTCAGCTTTAGGTTCTAAACTCAGTTTTCAAATTGAGTTATTGCTAAGTATCAATATTTTGATGTGATTAGATTTTATGACGATTAGAACGTTAGTTATTAATGATTGCCAAATAAGTGCTCGCCAAGAGGATACTATCCTTCAGGCTGCTCAGGATGCAAAAATTTCAATTCCAACATTATGCTACTTGCAGGGTGTTACGCCTGTTGGTGCTTGCCGTTTGTGCCTGGTCGAAATTGTCGGCAGTCCGAAGTTACAGCCAGCCTGTGTTACAGGAGTAACAGAAGGAATGATTGTCCACACAAATACAGAGCGATTACAACATTATCGCCGCATGATTGTTGAAATGTTGTTTGCCGAAGGGAATCACACTTGCTCAGTCTGTGTCAGCAATGGTTCTTGTGAGTTGCAAACTCTTGCAATGGAGTTGGGTATGGATCATGTTCGGTTGGAGTATCAACATCCTTCCCGCTCCGTTGATCTCTCGCATTCACGCTTTGGCCTGGATCATAATCGTTGTGTTTTGTGTACTCGGTGTATTCGCGTTTGCGATGAGTTAGAAGGGGCGCATACTTGGGATATGGCTGGGCGTGGAACGCGATCGCATGTTGTGACTGATTTGAACCAACCGTGGGGGGCTGCTCAAACTTGCACTTCGTGTGGAAAATGCGTTTCGGCTTGTCCAACTGGCTCTTTATTTTATCAAGCTTCCACAGTTGGAGGGATGGTGCACGATCGCTCCAAAATTGAGTTTATTGTGAATGCTCGCCAGACTGAGAAATGGCGATTTAAATCATCTTAGACCAAGCTATGAAAAATTTAAATCTGTAATGATTTGACAATCTTGCTATTTTTTAGCTCTTTAATAAAATGAGGAAAAATAAATGCCTCGAATTAAGTTGGCAACTATCTGGTTAAGTGGATGTTCGGGCTGTCATATGTCGCTTTTAGACTTAGATGAGCGATTATTTGAGTTAGTCCAAAAGGCTGATATAGTTTATAGCCCTTTAATGGATGTCAAAGAATATCCTGAAAATGTAGATGTTGTCTTAGTAGAAGGTGCGATCGCAAATGAAGAACAGTTGGATTTTATTCAAGTTGTGCGATCTCGATCGCGTATTGTTGTGTCCTTTGGCGATTGTGCTGTTACCGGGAACATAACAGCCTTACGTAATAATTTAAAGAGTTTAAATTCTGTCCTGGCCTACAACTATTTTGAGGCGGCTGATATTCAAAAACAGATTCCTGATACCCAAGAATTTGTCCCACGCTTACTTGAACGGGTTGTTCCCGTCCATGTCATGATTCCAGTCGATGTGTTTTTACCTGGTTGCCCTCCTCATGCCGATCACATTTGGGCTGCTTTAGCACCATTACTGAATCATGAAACTCCTCACCTAAAAAATGAACAAATCAAGTTTGGATAGAATATAAAATATTAATCTGACGAGGGAATTTTAAACTTAAATTTACTTACCTAAAAGCTAACAATTGATTTTATAAAAATGACTCGAAGAATCGTAATTAATCCTGTTAGCCGAATCGAAGGTCATGCCAAGATTACTATTTATCTAGATGAGGCTGATCAGGTCGTTGATGCTCAATTTCACGTAACTGATATGCGTGGATTTGAAGTGTTTTGTCAAGGGCGACCTTTGTGGGAAATGCCAGGAATCACATCACGAATTTGTGGCATTTGTCCTGTAAGCCATTTATTAGCCTCTGCTAAAGCAGGCGATCGCATTTTGGCTGTGGAGATTCCTATCGCTGCAACAAAGCTCCGTCGCCTCATGAACCTAGCACAGATTATTCAATCTCATGCCCTTAGTTTCTTTTATCTGAGTGCACCTGATTTATTACTAGGAATGGATTGTCCTGAAGCAAATCGTAATCTGTTTGAGTTACTTGCTGTATCACCGGATTTGATGCGTGGAGGAATCCGTCTGCGGCAATTTGGTCAGGAGATTATTGAACTTTTAGGTGACCGAAAAATTCATTCGGTTTGGGCTATTCCAGGAGGTGTTAGATCTGCACTCTCAATTGCTGGAAAACAGCATATTCGCGATCGCTTGCCAGAGATTTTTTCTATAGCGTTGAATGTCTTGAGTCAGTTTAAAGATCTTTTACGACAGTATGAGCAAGAAATTCAAACATTTGGAAATTTTCCCTCCCTATTTATGGGGTTAGTTACTCCAGCGGGTCTTTGGGAACATTATGAAGGGGCTCTTCGTATCATTGATAGTGCTGGCAATATAATTAATGACGGTCTCGATCCAAATCGGTATCAGGATTTTATTGGTGAAGCTGTTGAACCCTGGTCTTACTTAAAATTTCCCTATTATCGTCCTTTAGGTTATCCTTCTGAGCAAAATCAGTGTCATTTGGCGAATGGGATGTATCGTGTTGGGCCACTGGCAAGACTTAATATTTGTACTCGTATTGGAACACCGTTAGCCGACCAAGAATTACAAGAGTTTCGTGAACGGGGAAAAGGTGTAGTAACGGCTTCATTTTTCTACCATTATGCGCGCTTAATTGAGATTTTAGGAGCACTTGAAAAAATTGAGGAATTGATTGATGATCCTGACTTATATTCAAGTCGCTTAAGAGCAAATGCAGGTATTAATCAGGATGAGGGGGTAGGCGTTAGTGAAGCCCCTAGAGGGACTTTATTTCATCATTATCAAGTAGATGAAACTGGCTTAATTCAGAAAGTTAATTTAATTATTGCGACGGGCCAGAATAACCTAGCAATGAATCGCGCGATCGCCCAAATCGCTCGACACTTTATTCAAGGCCCTGAGATTTCCGATGGATTACTCAACCGAGTTGAAGCAGGAATCCGAGCCTTTGACCCCTGTTTAAGCTGCTCAACTCATGCGGCTGGACAAATGCCGCTGCATATTCAAGTACGGCATATAGATGGAACTCTTTTAAATGAAAAGTGGAGAGATAGCTAAAGTTTAGCCAAAGATAAAAAGTTAATATAAAAGCAACTTACAATAAAAGGAAGCTTACATAATAGCTGCAAGCTTCCCTTCTAAGTTATTTGTAATCAATAGCAAGGTTGCCTCCTTTTTCAACCATTGGAATTGTTTGGGTTTGTTTTCTTGTTATCCTGTTGATGTAATCGACTCTTCTTCAGATCCTGGTTCAGTTTTACTCTTCACTATTCTTAGTATAGACGAAGAGTGTTACTACTTATTTTTACATCTCAGTAAGTTCCAATCCCACTTTTATATTAACATAACTGTCAACAACGAGGAGGAGTAATTGAATCTTTGAAATCATTTCTACTCTGATTTTAGAGTAATAAATCACATAGTGCTGATGCTGGTTAAATTCATAGATATAGTTGAAAAATATTGTAATTTTTCTTTATACTTGATCGTTAAAAATTAATTTTTTTGAGGGGCTGCATCGCTAAGTGAATGTTGATTTCTTATTGCAAGTAGCGATGCCAAAACTTGTGTTTGATTCGGTCAACCCACCTATGTTGTTACGGTTTACCCTAATACAATCAATGGCTATTCATTTTATAGTGGAATTGTAGAGTAGAAGGTGATTTCACAGCCTAGAGATTAAAGTTAGCCCCTTGCTTCAAGTTGATTTGGGTGTATCTCAATGTTTGGAGGTCGCAGCTTAGAAGGTAAGAACTGGGACTGAGCTGAGAGATTTCAAACAGTAAATTTGCTCTGTTCTTTCAACTCTGAGCTTTGTGTAGAGTTGCTTGAAGCGGCAAAGTTCTCTCTATAGTTGAGGTGAGTGATTATGACATTAATTCGTTGGCAACCTTGGCAAGAAATCGATACATTGCGGCGGCAGT
Organism: uncultured bacterium; assembly: GCA_964475335.1. GTDB lineage: Bacteria > Cyanobacteriota > Cyanobacteriia > Leptolyngbyales > Leptolyngbyaceae > CAYYWG01. The sequence continues at coordinate 6,491 of CAYYWG010000015.1, read as the reverse complement.
TTGATGATTTGTTTGAGGAGTTAGCTCCAGTTGGTCGTTTGGCGGGGAGAACCAGTAATGGCATGTGGTCGCCAGCGATCGAGTTGAAGATGACAGATAATGCTGTTGTTCTGCGGGCCGAACTGCCGGGTATCAAAGTTGAAGATCTAGATATCCAAGTGAGCCGGGAAAATGTAGCGATCGCAGGTGAATACAAAACCGAAGAAAAAACGGAAGATAAAGCTCATCAGATTTATCGCTCTGAATTCCGGTATGGGAGCTTCAAGCGGGTTATTCCGTTGCCTGCAACCGTTCAAAATGACAAAGTTGAAGCAAGTTTCAAAGATGGAATTTTGACTTTGTCGATGCCGAAAGTAGAAACTGAGCAGCCAAAGATCGTGAAAATTAACGTTACTTAAGCTGTCTGCTACAGCCTTTCCTAGGGCTTTACGAATGATAGCAAGGAGGCTATCTGCTGAGTCAAGCGGATGATACTCCTACGGGTTAGTTGGTAATTTCTGGTGAGTTCTTTGTTAATCCTCTTGTGCGTTCAACCTTCGGTCTGGTGCTGATGGGAATGAGTGTGCGGGAGGATTTTTCATGGAAAGATGGCGATCGCGGCGCTTCACCTATCGTCATTCGATTGGTTATGACATGCAATTGACGATGCTAGAAGTATCTGCATGGTCTGGTGCTGGGATGGGAACTGGCCTTATTACTGGTCTGATTCTGCGGCGATGGCTAGGATGAGTGGCAATTCCACCACAAACATAGTCCAGTTGTTTTCGCTGATAACAGTGATCGATCCTTGTAAATAATCGATGAGCTTTTTGGCAAGGGTGAGTCCTAAGCCTGTGCCACTATATTTCCAGGGATCATGGCTAGGAATGCGGTAGAACGGTTCAAACAAATAGTCTCTATTTTCGACTGGAATTTCTACTCCAGTGTTTTTAACGATAATTTGGAAGTTTGAAGTTAGAGTTTGAGACGAGTCTGATTGTAAGCTCTGGATTGGTTTTTGAATCAATTTTGCTGAAATTGTAACGCTTTCGTTTGAAGGTGTGTATTTGCAGGCATTATTGAGTAATTCATTGATAACCCGCGTTAGACTGGGTAGGTCTGATACGAGGGCTGGCAGGGTTGCTGCAATGTCTATTTCTAGAGTCTGCTGTTGAAGGGTGAAGCGTGGTTGAAATTTTTCGGCAATGTGGGGAAGCCAGTCTTGAAGGTAGATGGAGACCGGTTTTAAGGGATAGGCTTTGGCCTCAAGGGTGCGGAGACAGAGTAAGTCATCAACGAGGCTCAATTCTTGTTCACATTCCTCGCGCAGGATAGAAAGATATTGATGAATTTTTTGGGTCTGGAAGGAATCTTTTGACTGTAATATACCGTCTTGATTTAAGAGGATTTCGAGGAGGCAAATGGTGAGTTTGATGTTGGAAAGTGGGGTGCGCAGTTCGTGGGAGGTTGTGGCAAGGAACTGGTCTTTTAACTGATTGAGCTGTTGTTGCTCGATGAGTTGTTGTTCGGCGAGTTGGGCTTGTTCGTGGGCCAGGTTATAAGCTTCTGCAAGGCGGCGTTGCGTGTCATCGTGAAAGACCATGACGGCCCCGGTGGTAACTTGGTCGGTGTCTTTGAGTTGGGCAACGCTGTAGGCAATGGGAACTTGGATACCATCTTGGCGGACTAAGAAGCCTTTGTTGTCAAGGGGGAAGCGGGCACTGGGCGCGAGGGCGATCGCGCAGGGATGGGGATAGGGGGCTTGGTTGGGGTCGCTGAGAACCGGAAAGAATTGATCAACTGGTTGGTCGATCGCGGCCTCCAGGTTCCCACCAGAAAGGGCAACGGCACTGGGGTTGAGATATTTGATGTGGAGTTGGGTGTCAACGACGATGATGCCGTCTCCCATGCTTTGTAGCACAATGGACAGAAAGCGCTCGCGTTCGTAGCGACCTAAGGCGGTTTGGATAGCGACGTGGAGTTCGTTATCGCGAATGGGCTTGAGGACGTGGCCAAAGGGCGAGGTGAGGAGGGCGCGTTCAACGGTGCTGCGATCGGAGTGGCCAGTGACGTAAATGACGGGGATGTGAAGTTGATGCCAGATTCTTTCGGTGGTTTGAACGCCGTCGATTTCGCCACGGATGCGAATGTCCATCAAAATGATGCTGGGCCGGAGGGCGATCGCCTGTTGGATGGCGAGTTCACCAGTATCGGCAATGCCGACAACGCTGTAGCCAAGGGTTTCTAAACTTTCTTGCAGATTTAAGGCTAAGACAAATTCATCTTCGACGAGTAAAACTCGAATCAGGTTCGATTTGGTGACTGTTGGTTTAAGGGTTAAATCGATCATGTTTTGCATCTCCAACCACGACCCGAATCTCTGTACCTTGTTGCGAGTGAACTTCCCATCTCCCGTCAATTTGGGCGACTAAACCTTGGACAAGAGAGAGGCCAAGGGTCCGTGAGGTTTGAGGGTTAAAATTGTCGGGCAATCCTATCCCATCGTCACGAACGTAAAGGGTAAAGCTGGTGGCAGGGGCAGAATCAGGCGCAATAGGTAGCGGGGTGAGTTGCACTTGAATTGTGCCAGTGCGATCGCCGGGAAAGGCGTGTTTGAGGGCATTAGAGACTAGCTCATTGATGATCAAACCGCAGGGAATGGCTTGTTCAACGTCTAAGTTAACCGGCTCAACTTGGATGTCTAAATTGATTTGGGCAGAACTGACGTTATAGGAATCGAACAGGTAAATCGTTAATTCGCGTAAGTATTGCGCTAGATCTACTTTTGCGAGATCGTCGGAACGATACAGTTTTTCGTGGACGAGGGCGATTGAGGCAATGCGATTTTGGCTATCCAGCAAGATGGCCTTGGCTTCGGGGGCTTGGATGCGGCGTGCTTGCATTTGTAGAAGACCGCTGACAATGCCCAGGTTGTTCTTGACGCGATGGTGAATTTCTTGGAGCAAGACTTCTTTTTCGCGGAGGGCAGCGGCAATTTGGGTGGCAGCCTGTTTGCGATCGCTAATGTCTTGGTGCACCGCTACCAGCACTTCACCATACTCCGGATGGGTAAAGACAGAGGTGGTTGCACTACACCAAAATGGAGTGCCATCTTTCTTAAGGTTGTGGACTTCGTAAGTGGCTTCTCCCTGCTGCAACACAGCGGTGCGAATCGCTTGGTTTACTGCCTCAGCCCCAACCGCATCGGGTGCGTTATTCACAATGGAAACGTGGCGACCGTTGAGTTCCCCCGGATCATACCCAAACATTTGCTCAAACTTGGGGTTGGCATAGATGATATTGCCATTGTCAGCCCTGACCAAACAAATGCCTTCCGCCATATTGCGGGTAATTACGGCTTGCAGTTCTAAGGTTTGTTCCGCTTGTTTGTGGGTGCTGACATCGAGAATGACCCCCAGCATTTGGCTTGGTTCACCCGTTGGGGTATAGAGACCGCGACCGCGCCCCGCGAGCCAATGAATGCTGCCGTCGGGATGGATGACTCGATATTCGGCTTCATAGTCTGTGTGGGTGGCGAGGGCGTGGTGTAAGGCGTGTTCGACCGATTCCACATCATCGGGGTGAATGGCGTTACGCCAGCGGGTATAGAGGTCTGAGGTGGAGATGGCGATGGCTGGATCTAGCCCCATTAACCGAAAGTGGTTATCGTTCCAGGTGGTGTGGCCGGTTTGCACATCCCATTCCCAGGTGCCGATGTGGGTAAATTCTAAGGTCAGGCGGATCTGTTCTTCGCGGTGGGCGAGGATGGCTTCGGCCCGTTTGCGATCGGTGATATCTTTTGCCACAACGGAAAATTGGGGTCTACCACTGGCGCTGGTAATGATCGGACAGAGGTTCACAAACAACCAGTGGGTTTTGTCCCCGTGGGTGTAGGCATATTCAAATTTGAGGGGCGTTTGCTGGGCGTGGGCGGTGCGGCAATATTCTAACCAGGTTTGGATGCAGGCGGGGGGGCGTTCGAGTTCGCTGAAAAAACGATTTTGTAAGGTTTCGGGCGGTTTGCCAAGGAACTCTGCGACGACGCGATTGGCTGAGAGATAGCAAATATCCGTGTCATGCAATTCAAGGATGGCCATGAGGATTCCATCACTATTGAAAAAGCTACGGAGGGTGGATTCGCTTTGGTGCAGTTCGGCGTTGATTTCTTGAAGTTTGGCTGTGCGTTCGGCTACATGAATTTCGAGGTTTGCTTTGGCTTGGCGCAGTTCTTGTTCGGCTTGCTGGCGGGCGGCTTCCAGTTGTTTGTGCTCGGTAATTTCTTCGCAAACGGTGCTGATGCCGATGACGCGATCGCCACTTTTCAACGGCAAAAAACTTTCTAACCACACCCGTTGAATGCCGGGTTGGGCTGGAGTTTCACCTACAATTTCCACATTCAACAACGGTTCGCCAGTTTCGAGAATGGGCCACAAGATGCGTTCGGCGGCATCGGCCAGTTCGGGTAGCAGTTCCCGGACGGTGCGACCAATGTGCGCCTCGACGGGAATCCCGTTTATGTTCGCCAAGCGTTGATTAATCCGCACGAAGCGCAATTCGGTATCTAAGACATTGAGGCCAATCGGGGCTGATTGGTAAATGGTTTCAATTTCGGCTAATTGGGCTTGGAGTTGGCGTTGGCTTTCCTGGAGTGCGGTTTCGGTTTCGCACCAGGCTGTAATATCTTCTGTAAAAATGATGATGCCACCGATGGTTTGATTCAGTTGATACCAGGGGTGAATCTCCCAGCGCAGCCACTGCACTGAGCCGTCCTCTCGCTCGAACTGATCCATCTCGCAGCGTTCGATGTTGCCTGCTAGACAACGTTGGTGAATGGCTTTCCACCGATCCGAAATTTCGGGAAAAATATCATAGTGCGATCGCCCCACAATTGCTCCCACCGAAGTGAGGTTGTAATCTTTAATCCAGCGCTGACTGGCCATGAGATAGCGCATGTCGCAGTCAAACATGGCGATGCCATTGGGCACGTATTTGAAACATAATTCCAAGAGCGCGGCGGGTGCTTGCTCGGTGGCTGGCAGGGGACAAAACTGGGCTGGATGGGGTGGGGCGAGGTCTGGCAGGGGGGATGGCAGCGCAATCGGGGTGGCGGGGGCGATCGTGCAGGTGCCAAAGACTCCCCCAATGTGCCCCGCTTCGTCCCAAATGGGGGTCAGAGAGTAAGTCAAATCGGTGAACAGGAGCCAGTCAGCATGGTTCGCGGCAACGTGCTGGCCTTGGATAGAAGCAGCTTTGCCTGCCTGCTTAACGGTGTCTAGCGTGGGTCGCCACTGTCGCCACTGGTTGCCCCAGACGGTGGCCGCTCCCTGGCCTAAGGCGGCTGGATGATCCTCTGCGGCTAGCAACGGACGATAGGCGTCATTGTAAAGGATGAGGTATTCCTCGCCCCAAAATAGGAGCATAGGCGATCGCGACTGGCAAAGGAGGCTAACGGCGGTGCATAAACTCGACGGCCACTGTTCGATTGCGCCAAACCCGGTTTGTGACCAGTCCTGCGATCGCAACAATGTGCAAATCTCGCTCTCCCCAGCAAATAAATGGGTCAACATCGGCGTCGTTTTGACTGGCTCTGTCACCATCTTTGCTCCCTGCCACGGCGCATCTGTTTAGTCCTACCTCTTAAGTATGACCACATCTATTGAGAATCTAAAAAAATGAACCAATTCTATTGGTAAAGACTAATCTGGCTTCAAATAAGCCTGACGTTCACTCTTGTTAAATTAATCGTTCCAATTAGGGCGTTAACTATGCCCAATCCTCCAGATACGTAGCGTGGCAAGAGCCAACATGGCCGTAACAAAACTCAACTAAGAACTCAATCAAAGTCTAAGGTAAATAGAAAAAATTCCTTAATATGATGGTTTATACTCTAAACAATATTTAATTTTAGGTCGCAAGGCTAATCAAAATAATGATTTAAAAATAATTCAAGAAATGAATTTAACGGGAGTCAACGGTGACGATAGTAAGTTGAATTTTGGCATTAGGGGGACTGCTGCTATCTAGGGCGATCGCCCTAGCCCAACGCTACCGCCACCCAGAAACTCGAAAATATCCAGCATTGTCAGTTTCCGATGTCTAGTTCCCCTTGCGGCCAAACCGCTCCTCACCCAACAACCAGCCCCGCCAAGCGCCGTCGTTAAGCCCATGCGCGATCGTCCAGTGAATACCCCAGTGGAAAGCCGTCCCCGAATCTGGACGCATTGGCAAATTCGTAGTAGTCTAGATTCAGTGCGTGCCGATGTGGCTCAGTGGTAGAGCACTCGATTCGTAATCGAGCGGTCGCGGGTTCAAATCCCGCCATCGGCTTTAAAGAGAAAATCCTAATACGCTCAAAGACTACTGACACAATTACGTTAGCTAGTAGAGACCATATCAAAATATCTTCTACCGACGATTAAGAGCCATTGATCGGCTTTCAAGAAACACAGGATAATTCTTATACCAATTCTTTATAATGCTGCATAGAATAGGGCTTCCAGAATGAAGTTGTA
>CAYYWG010000014.1:0-126032 GCA_964475335.1 uncultured bacterium | reverse complement strand
CACCCAACTCTGCTCCATCTAAATTCTATGCATCTTTAAACAGAATTGGTATTAGGTACGATCACAAACACTCCATCTTGAGTACGGACAATGGTCGATCGCACCGAAATATTTTCAACCGTACCTAAGAGATCATCAACTTGAATAAAATCACCAACACGGATCGGTTGTTCTAGTAATAGTGTCAGGCCACTGATAAAATTACTAGCCAGGTTTTGTAAGCCAAAGCCAAAACCGATCCCAATTACTCCAGCAAAAATAGTTAGAGAACTAAGGTTAACACCAGCCGTTTGTAAAACAATGATTAGAGCTAAAAAGGTTAGTAAATATCGAATAAAAGCTGCAATGACTTCACGGGTGCCCCGATCCATAATCATGCGTATTAACACTCGCTTTTTGAGCCAATTACTCAAAAATTGAGCGAACCAAAACACAGCAATAACAATAAAGATTAGGGTTGTAATGAAACTCAGGGAATAGCGAGCCCCCCCAATTTCAAACATCGGCACGGTAAATAATTTCAACAGTTCTGTCGCAATTTGTTGCAGGAGTTGTTGAATTTGTTGCATAGGGTTGGGGTGAGCGGCTATTTCATTGTGCCGGATTTTATTAATCGTGCGGACTTTAAAGCTGGGATTGGGTGCGATCGCCTGAACCCTCTCGCAGTATGATGTATGCGCCGTAACCGAACGAGACTGATATGAAAGGTGCGAGCAAATATCAACCGCTCCAAGCCTATCTCCAGAACTGTGAGCGATCGCCCTTAACTCTAAGTTTTGCGGAAATTGAAACCCTAATTAATAGCCCATTGCCGGACTCGGCCCGTCGTCAGCGTGCTTGGTGGAGCAACCGGAGCAAGGGGGCGTTGCAGTCTACAGCGTGGATGCAGGCTGGTTACTTAGTCAAAAACCTTGATCTTGGCCAGGAGCAAGTGACGTTTGCGAAACCCCCCACGGTGTATAAGGTGCAGCAGGTGAACAACGTCATTCAGTGGAATGGCAATCTGATCAAGGCGTTGCGGCACCACATGGGCATGACCCAAGCAGAACTGGCAGACGAATTGGGCGTTCGGCAACAAACCATTAGCGAATGGGAACAGGAACTCTATCGTCCGACGCGGGCTTCGGCAAAGTATTTGATGAGTGTGGCAGAAAAAGTGGACTTTACTTATGAAGTTGAAGTCGAAGCCAATGCTGATGAGTCCTGATGACAGGGCAGGGGCGGGATGGGACAGCCACGACACGGATAGAATTTGGGCCTAACGTGCATATTCATGAGGATTAGGCAAATTCCCCAAAACCCTTAATTCATCGGCAATACCAGGAATGCTCAGAAAAACAGCTTGTATTTTTCGCGGTAGGGGCACCGCTTGTGGCAGCCCTGGCTGGTGAGGGGGCGAAGACCGACGCCGACCAATCCAATGGTGGTGAATTATCCAGGCTAAGCCAGTTCAATTACGTCCTTAGAGCGATGCGATCGCACCCAGAAGTTGTGTTAAGTTGCTTAGTGTTTTTTTGCTAAACTTCTGCGCGGGTATCCGATCCGTTATTCTACGGACTTAGTTTATTTGGTGAGGGCCGGCGATCGCGACAAAGCCTGAACTGTTCCTGGTGATTACTGATAATTGTGGCTGGAATGACTGGCGCAATGATAAAACTACGAAAAACTACGGAACAAGCAATCAAATTCTATTTTTAGAACATACTGAGGTCTTTACTGAATGTGTAACTTTAGGGGGTAAGCTATCCCTGTTCATTCCATCAGAATTCGGGCATATTAGGTCAAGAGCAAAACCTTTAAGGTTAATGATTTTTAGGTTAATTAAGAGGTACATTCTTATGGCTTCCACTTCCATTAATTCATCTCGGTCTTCTCAAAAAAGCCACTCTAATTTTTGGAGTTGGTTAGGTACCAGCAGCCTTACAACAAAGTTGGTTGCTACAGTCTGGAGTTTGAGTGAGCCCTTCGGAATTGAATCCTCGATGGATTAGGTAAGATTGCCTCGAATCAAAGCGATCGCACTCTTCCAGGGCACCGTTTGATGGCACAAATGTTGCACAAAACAGTGATGAATCGAACGGATTTCTGTCCTTGAAAGTTGCGGTTTTAAATAGTCAGCATACGTGGGTTGATTGTTGTTCCCTTGACTAAACCAACGGTTGATCAATTCAGGCGTAATCAACAATTCAGTTTGGGCATAGTCAAGTTGAATCTCAACAGTTAACCCTACGGCCAAAAACGCCTGTCGAAAGTCGTCAATATCCCAATGCAACGATAGGGTTGAGGGCTGGCAGTAGATTGCATTTTCTGCCGCAGCGAGGCGTTCGTACAATGCGCGATCGAGCCACTCTGGCTGCAAGAATTCATACAATCGTTGGGTTCGTCGAGGGATGAGTTCGGCTAAGACCAGGATGGGGCGCTGCCCGGTAGAAGAGTTGGAAGACGGTTGCTGGTGCAAAATCTGGGCCAAGCAACCAATTCTATCGGCCAAGCCGCCCACTGCCGTCAACGGGGCCAACACATTACGTCCGATGACACAATCAAACTGAATGGCTGGGGTTTGGCTGGCTAGATGCGGCGGTAGGTCGTCTAAGGTTATTTGCCACAGGATCGGGCGCACCAACTCTGGTAACAGTTGACTTTTTTCAGTGAAAGCTGCCACATCTTCTGGGCGCTGCACACAGGCATATACCCCACCTTCGGGGACTTGGCGCACGGCTTCCCAGGTGAGTAGGCCACTGCCAGCATTAAGATCCAGCACAACCTGATGACGTTGTAAGGCTGCTAAGTCAAATAGGCGATCGCGGATTTTTCCCAAATAATCTCCCACCTGGCTCATTGTGCGTTGGAGCCACCGCTCCTGACCGGCGTTCGCTGGGCTAAACGTCAGGCTTTCTAAGGGCGCAAGGCCGCTCCCTTCCGTCAAGGCCGCCAGTTGGGCTTCGCGTTGTTGGGCTACTTTAGTTTGAATTTGGGCCTCGTATCCCTGCCCTGAAGGTTGGTAGAACACCTGCCCCTGTAAGGCGCTGGGCAAATATTGCTGGGCCACCCAATGGTCGCGATAGGCATGGGGATAGAGGTAGCCAGTCCCGTGACCAAAGCCCGCTTGATCGCGGTTGCCATCCCGGAGGGGCAAAGGCACTGCGGCTTCCCGCTCTCGTTCGACGGTGGCTAGCGCATCGAAAAACGCCATGACACTGTTGGACTTGGGGGCTGTTGCCAGGTATAACGTGGCTTGGGCCAGGGGATAGCGGCCTTCGGGCAAGCCGATGCGGTCAAAGGCTTGGGCACAGGCATTCACCACGGCGATCGCGTGGGGATCGGCCAATCCCACATCCTCCCCCGCCAAAATCAACAAGCGTCGAAAAATAAACCGGGGATCTTCTCCGGCATAGACCATGCGAGCTAACCAGTACAACGCCGCATCGGGGTCTGAACCGCGCACACTTTTGATAAAGGCGCTGATGGTGTCAAAATGGGCATCCCCTTCTTTGTCATACAAAACGGCCCGTTGCTGAATCGACTCTTCGGCCACCGCCAGGGTGATGACAATCTGCCCCTCGGTGTTGGGCGGCGTGGTTTCCACAGCCAGTTCCAGGGCATTGAGCACGGCGCGGGCATCGCCATTAGCCACATTCACCAAATGGTCGAGGGCTGCTGCTTCCAGGGTAATGGCCCGATCGCCATAGCCCCGATCGCGATCGGCCAAGGTCTGTCGCACAATGTCCCGCAGGTCGCTTTCATCCAGTGGTTTAAGCTGGAAAATGCGCGATCGACTTACTAACGCTTTGTTGACTTCAAAGTAAGGATTTTCGGTAGTGGCCCCGATTAAAATGACGGTGCCATTTTCCACCCAGGGCAGTAAGGCATCCTGTTGGGACTTGTTGAAGCGGTGAACTTCATCGACAAACAGAATCGTGCGTTGACTGTAAACACCCCGTCGCTCTTGGGCTTGGGCGATCGCCTCCCGAATCTCCTTGACCCCGGCTAGCACCGCATTAATCGCAATGAAATGGGCCTTGGTCGTGTTGGCAATAATCCGCGCCAGGGTGGTTTTGCCCGTCCCTGGTGGCCCATAGAAAATCACCGATGAGAGCTGATCCGCCTGGATAGCCCGTCGTAACAACCGCCCCGGCCCGATAATGGCGCTTTGGCCCACAAATTCATCCAGCGATCGCGGACGCATGCGAGCGGCTAAGGGCGCTTCGGCCTCAGTTATGGCCTGTCGGTGCTGGTCAAACAAATCCATGCCCCACCTGCTCCACTGGCGCGTCGTCTTTCGTGAAGGCGTTGATTCTCTGTGTTGAGGGATTGGTCTGGAACGCTAAGTCCGGCAGGATGCTCCTAGATCATGGACAAATCGCCTGACACTTCCAGCCGGGTCACTTCGCCCAAGGCCAAAAACTGCTCGGATAGGATTTCTGACACTGAGGGGGTAATCCAGCCCATTTGCTTGAGGACGTGTACCGCGACTGCATACTTAGCCCGCCGCGACCCATCGAGCGCCTTAATCGCCAGACCCAACCCCTCGCCCACACGCCCAACACACTGAATGCCCTCGGCTCCTGCCTTGCTAACTAATTCGCCTTCGGTCAGCTTCATCAACTCAGTGTCAAACTCGCCCTCGGCGGCAATGAGTTCTGGATGATGCACCATTGCTCGGATGATGCGCTCCAAATCTAGGCTGTTACCGGAGGCCAAGCGGGCATAGAGGGTTGCCATTTGGCCCAGTTGCATAAAGTAAGTCGGTGCGCCGCAATCATCCCGTGCCCCAATGAACTCATCGGCAGGCATACCTAGGATTTCGGCAATTTTGTTGAGGATCAATTGCTGGATGGGGTGCGATCGCTGCAAATAACTGCCTAAGGCCCAATTGCGTTGCTGGCAAACAGCTAGCATTCCGGCGTGTTTCCCGGAGCAGTTGTGTTCTAGCGGGCTTTTGGCTCCCTTCGGCATGGGACACTGCAACATGAGGGGATCAATATCTGCCCGCCACAAAATATTAAAAACTTGGCGCACTTGCTCAATTTTGCCGCGATGGGAACTGCACATAATCGCCAAGTCGCGATCGCCCAACCCATAGCGTTCCAGCGTCCCTGTGGTTGAAACCGCCAATGCTTGAAAGGGTTTGAGGGCTGAGCGCACAAAGGTGGCTGTTTCTGCGCTGCCCGCTACCAGCATAGTCCGTCCGCGATCGTCACACACCGTTGCCTGTACCCGATGCGTCGATTCTACAATGCCTTCCCGCAAGAGCTGAACTTCTAACTCAGCGGTCTGTGTCCGTCGTCCCCGTGATGATGTCATGCGTTCCAATGTAATACCTGACGTACCCACTGGTACATCTTCTTCTACCCTAATAGTGTATTGCCTCCCGTCTGCTTCGGGGAGAAGAATTTCTCCGGCTTGAGGCGCATTCCGTCAAGCCTTAAGTCCTGTTTTTGCGTCCATCAATCTTTGTGATGAATTAATCTTTTGGGGCGATCGCGATCGGGTCTATCTGCCTACGCGAGGCACCACAGCAAAACCCCCGATAATAGCAGGGCCACCATGCCCCCAAAGGTTTTTTGCATCCGCTTTAACAAGGGCTGAATTTGATAGGAGACGACCAGGCGATCGCGCATCAACACTTCCGTTGGCTTGGTCCAAATCTGCCCGTCGTACCAGCCAGACTCTTCATATACCACGGTGGAATCGGCAAGGCGAGCGGACACATAGGCCCAGCCCAAATACAACCGGGCCAAGGCCAATAGCACAAAAAACATGGCTCCCCCCGCACTGAGTAACCCAAATTGCAGGGGATGTTTAGCTGGCGGAAAACTAGCCGCCGCCACCGGAGCCGCGATCGCCAACCCCCAGACCCACACCCAAAGCAATTTTTGAAGGTAGCGATGCAGATCTAACGTTGCCCACCGAAAAAACCAAGACTCTTTTAGATCGTCATATTCGTTCAGGGGCAATTGCTCGGTCGGGACTGGGCAAACGGCCATAGATACTGGTTTGGTTATGTCATCGGGTCGCACAAGTCAGACTCCACGACGAAATGAACACTCAAGGCAAATGCAGTCATACCCTGCCGCCCAGAAGCGGCTGTAGGCAAAACTGCACAGACGAGCAAAAGATTACTTGTCAGTATAAACGAGAAATTCCAAAGCCGCTGTCTCAGCCTGACCGCCAGGAGTGGTTCAACCAGCCCAGGGCTTAGCCAATGGGATAGCCAGCCGCTTCGATCGCTTGTTTAATCGCTGTTTCGGGTTGGGTCGTTTCAATTTCGACTTGTTTGGTTTTGGGGTCTGCCGCGATCGCCGCCGCCGGATCAACGGCTTTCACCGCTTGGCTAATGGCATCAGCACAGGCAGAACAGGCCATACTGGGGACTTTGAACTGGATCGCCATCGATTTACCTCCGTTGCATTGAGACTCTGTGGACTATCGAATTGATTCTATTGTGAACCATCCAGTGAACCGGAGAGTCAAGCTGCTGGTTTCCAATGCACTCCGGTTTATAGCCAGTTCCCCACTAATACATAGGGAGCCCAGTAAATTGGACGATTGAAGTTGGGATATTCCCGCATTAGGGTGAGTTGGGCTTGCCGCAATGCTTCGGCTTTCGTCACATTTCCTTGAGCCAGTTGTTGGTAAAATTCCCCGATAAATAATGCCGTTGAGCGATCGCTGATCTGCCACAGGGAAGCCAGGGTACTCCGTGCCCCCGCCCGAACGGCCACCCCCGCCAAGCCCAAAGTCGCGCGGCGATCGCCCGCCGCCGTTTGACAGGCACTCAACACTAACAACTCGATCGCCTCATTTTGAGTCTGACCCCGACTCCGCAATAGCGAATCCAACTCCGTCACGTTAATGGGGCCATCCGCCGCCAAAATAAACGTATCTTTTGCCTGCGAGCTAAATTGGCCGTGGGTCGCTAAATGCACCACATTAAACGGAGCCGCATTCACCGTATTCGCTAACGCTTGACTGGTAAACGCCGCATCTAATAACTGCCGCTTGGCCACCCCCGCTTGATTAATCAACTCAAACTCAGACTTAATTTCAGGTAACGGCGGAAACTGCTCGTAAGGGGGCGGTGGTTGCACCAGGCCCGCAGCCAACACCTGAAGCTTCTCCTCCGCCAAAGGTTTGGGATTCAGCAATTGCAAGCCCAAACTCAGGGACACCGCATAATTTTCAACCAGATATTGCTTCCCGTCATACAGCGCCGCCATCGGCACACTCCGCAAGGCCCCATCCAGCACAAACACCAACGTATTGACCCCGCTCGCTTGCAGGTCAGACGCGATGGGCGCAACTAGCCAACTGTAAACCTGTTGCGAGAGATTTCTGACTTCACTGACCGCATCGGGTTCCACTAACCGCTGTTGCAGTTTAACGGCCACCGCTTCCACTTCTGCCTGGGTTTTGCGGATGGTGTGATAGCGCAGGGGTTGTTTGGGAATTTTGACAATGACCTGCAAGGCATCAGGCAAGATGATGGGGTAAATGATGGCCGCCGTGGGATTGTCTTGATCCACAATTTTGTCGAGCAAAACCGTGCGCTCATTCAAACAAGCTTCCTGGAAAAAGTTGTCCAGTTCGGCCAGTTGCAGGGCCTCAATCCGTTGGCGGGCTTTGTCGAGGGTAGGTTCGCTGGGTTGTTGCCCTTGGGCCTCAAGCAACAGGGCCACCGACTCGCGATAAACGGGCTCAACACTCTCCCGAAACGAAAACTGCACATCCCGATTCACTGAAACGAGGTCGCCTCGGAGGGTTTGCAAATCGCCGACCGCATTGTCGTAGGCCGCGATCGCCCCGGCAATATCCCCTTGTTGTCGCTTGAGGCGACCCAGTTGCCAATACCAGCGATAGCTAATATCAGCGGCGTTGAGGGTGCGGGCAAGGGTCAGGGCTTGTTGGGTCACGGTTTGGGAATTTTGCCACTGCCCGGCTTGTTCATACAAATGGCCCAGCGTCCCCAGGGCATAGGATTCTGCGCGAATATCCCCTAGCGTTTTGGCCTGTTGTGCCGCCGTTGCCAGACTCCGTGCCAGTTCTGGGGCGATCGCCTGTCCCACCTCATCCAGTTTCATCACACTTTGGGCAAAGCTAATACGGGCATAAATGCTACCTTGACTTGTTGGCAACGCCCCCAGTTGAGCCTGAATGGGCGATCGCAAGGCTTGGGCCTGGGTGGTTTGGCCGTCATTCACCAACAACGTCAACAGATTAATCTGAGCCTGGGTTTGGCTTAGGGGCGTAGGGGCGATCGCCGTCGCCTCCTCGTAGTAAGCGATCGCCTCCTGGCCTTTTTGCTGAGCACGGGCGGTATTGCCCAAACTGCTCAAAACCGCACTGATCTCACCAGGAGCCTGGAGCCGCCTCGCCAGCGCTAAACTGGTTTCCAAAATTTGGCGCGATCGCTCCAAATCCCCTGCCAGTTGCAACGCTTCCCCCAGCGATCGCAAGGCTGCCACCTTCACCAACGAATCGGGTTGCCCTTGCAGCGTCGGTTGCAATTCCGTCAACAACGCCAGCGATCGCCGATAAAACCCCAAAATTTGCAACGCTTGGGCCTGGTTCAACCGACTCCGCACCAAACCCGTCGGATCATCCAATTGGCGATAAAGCATTTCCGTCTTTTGCCAAGTCTGCAAGGCCGCTTCCGTCTGCCCCCTCTCAAGTTGCAAGCCCCCGTGCACCTCCAGGGTTTGCGCCAAAATCTGCGGTTGTTCCGCCGTTTGCACGGTCTGGAGCAGCGCCAAACTTTGGTCAACCGCCTGCATCGCAGCGGTAATTTGCCCCAACTGCTGCTGCACTAGGGCCAAATTACTGAGGGTCATGGCTGTCCGCAGGCGATCGCCCCGCTGTTGAAACGTCTCCATCGCAACTTGCAATGCCGTCAACGCCTCCCGATAGCGCCCCGCTTCATACAAGCGACGGCCCTGATCAAACGTCACCTCCGCTGGCACCACCACCGACTGGGCGATCGCGCTGGCCCCCGCCCCTGACGCCACTTGAGCCAGTCCTGGCCCCCTCATCACACAGAGCATCACCGTGATCCCAAACAGCAGGATTGCCAAGCTTCGCCAACGCCCTCGACTGCGCCATCGCTGACCCTGCGATCGCCAATAACCGAAAGCCTGATTGGGTTGGGGGAAACGCCAAATCATAAAACGCGACTCCTGGGAAATTTGCCTAGTTACCAAAACCGCGAAAACTAGCAGCAACCATTTGTGCCAACGGCCAGAGCAGCCCTGCCACGGGGAGCACCGTACCGATTTGGTAAGCCTGCTTTCAACCACACGACTCACCAGACAATTTCAGCACGGCGATCGCCCGATTGCAGGATGTAAAACGCATCGTTCCCAGATTATAGAAGACCGCTCTTCCCCTCACCTCCGATTCCAACAAACCCCATGCACCAGGATTGAATTAATTCCGAAACAAACGTTAAGCTTATAAAGATTTATCAAATCAATCAGCTTTTGTATTGAGCTTTGCAGCTTACCGCCGAAATCGCTTAATATGCATTGGCTGGTCGCTTAAAGATTCCAATTCAAAGCACATCAAAGCAAATGAACCTTGCTCGCATCGTCTCGAACAAATTTTGAGGATTACATTTCATGACTGTGACTCCCGTTCGTCCAACAGAACTAAAGCATGAAGTTAAGGACTTGACTCTTGCCCGCCTCGGAAAACAGCGGATTGAATGGGCAGGGCGGGAAATGCCAGTCCTGCGTCAGATTCAAGATCGCTTTGCCAGCGAAAAACCCCTGGCGGGGATTCGGATCGCAGCCTGCTGCCACGTCACCACGGAAACCGCCCACCTGGCGATCGCCCTCAAAAATGGTGGCGCTGATGCAGTGCTAATCGCCAGCAACCCCCTCTCCACCCAGGATGATGTTGCGGCCAGCCTCGTCGCCGACTACGGGATCCCCGTTTTTGCTATCAAAGGCGAAGATAACGACACCTATCACCGTCACGTCGAAATCGCCCTTGATCATCGGCCCAACGTCATCATTGACGACGGCTCCGATGTGGTTGCCACCCTCGTCCAAACCCGGAAGGCCCAAATCGCCGACCTGATTGGCACCACCGAAGAAACCACCACCGGGATCGTGCGCCTCCAGGCCATGTTCAAAGACGGTGTGTTGACCTTCCCCGCCATGAACGTCAATGATGCCGAAACCAAGCACTTCTTTGACAATCGCTACGGCACCGGCCAATCCACCCTGGATGGCATCATCCGCGCCACCAATATTCTACTGGCGGGCAAAACCCTTGTCGTTGCTGGCTACGGCTGGTGTGGTAAGGGGACTGCGCTCCGGGCACGGGGCATGGGGGCCAATGTCATCGTGACCGAAATCAACCCAGTCAAGGCGATCGAAGCGGTCATGGATGGTTTCCGTGTGCTGCCAATGGCCGAAGCCGCCGCCTTGGGCGATATTTTCGTCACCGTGACCGGGAACAAGCACGTCATCCGGGGTGAACACTTTGCCGCCATGAAAGATGGGGCGATTGTTTGTAACTCCGGTCACTTTGACATTGAAATTGACCTCAAATCCCTGGGTGCCGAAGCGACCGACGTGAAAGATGTCCGCAACTTCACCCAAGAATATCGCTTGAAAAATGGCAAATCGGTCATCGTTCTGGGCGAAGGCCGCTTGGTCAACCTGGCTGCTGCCGAAGGCCACCCTAGCGCCGTAATGGATATGAGCTTTGCCAACCAGGCTTTGGCGGTTGAGTACTTGGTGAAGAACAAGGGTTCTTTGGCACCGGGCTTGCACTCAATCCCCACCGAACTGGATCAAGAAATTGCGCGGCTGAAGCTGCAAGCAATGGGGATTGCGATCGATACCCTCACAGACGAACAAGTTGAATACATCAACTCTTGGACTTCGGGCACTTGAGCCGGAATTGTTCTAAGTGGATGCAGGGTTAACTGGTGTTAAGTTACCCTGTTCATTCTTCAGCAACCAGGTGGCTCGTTCCCCTGGTTTTTTATTTGTCGTTTTGGCCTGGATGTTTGGTATTTGGTCAGGTCGGTTAACCTGGATCATTTACCACCAGAAGTCGCAGGGGCGGATCTTGTGTCCGCCCACTCTTGCCGGGGCAACCACAAGGGATTGCCTCGACCCCCCGCTCCTGCCGGGGCAACCACAAGGGATTGCCTCTACCGCGAAAAATATTGCTGTTCGGAACGAGCCTACGGCAGGTTAAACCACCGAACAGGGCGGGTTGGCGATCGCCGCACCATGCCCCTGGCCTCTTTATACAGCGTCCTGCGTGGCTCCGGTGCCCCCGTCTGTTTCAGCCAGGTTCGCGATCGTTGGAGCCAAGACTGTTAACCCGCCAGGAATGCATTCCAACGCGATCGGTGTTGTCCCCACAATTTCCCCATCTACCACTACCTTTTGTGGTGGATTCGTGGTGATCGTCAACTTGCGGGCACGACCATGCACCACATTCTGTTGCTGTGTCTTTGTTTTGACCAGAGCCGCCCCTAGCATGGTCAACATGGTTGTGACAGCCTGGAGCTTACTTTCAGCCGTTGCCACCGTCACATCCAGCAGCCCGTCATTATAGACAACCTCGCCCCCCCCTTGCGCCAACACCGACGTGGGCGGAGCCGCATTGGCTACTGTAATTGCCGCCGCTTGAATTTGGCGGACTTCCCCTTCGACCTCCAGTTCAGCCTCAAAGACTTCTTGGGCACTCAAGCTTTGCCACCCCGCCATGAGATAGGCCATCACGCCCCATTGATCTTTCATTTCTCGACTGGCCAAATCGACGGTTGCGGCTTCGTAGCCAATCCCCGCTAATAAGATCATGGGTTCCCCATTGCAATAAGCCGCATCCACTTTCTGTTTGTTGCCGGCCAAAATGACCTGACAGGCGGTGCGAATCGGTAAGAAACGTGGAATGCCCAGGGCAACTGCAAAGGCGTTGGCTGTGCCACGGGGAATGATCCCCATCGGAATGTCGGTGCCAATCAGCGCCCCAGCGACTGCTGAGATGGTGCCATCGCCCCCTGACCCAATCACGACATCAGCTTGCCGCTCCAGTGCGGTTTTGACGAGTTCCGCAGGGCCAATCTCTGATGTGGTGTAGTGAATGTGCAAGTTCATGTGGGGCTGCAACAGTTGTTGAATCAACTGCAATTCTTGCTCGGCGTTTCCTTGCCCAGCCACAGGATTGAAAATCAAATGGGCTTCTTGTTGCTTGGCAAAGTACTGGAGCACGGCTTCTGCTGTGACGCCGTTGGTCGCGAGGATGACCCCATGAACGTTACACACTCGCAGTAGGGCTTGGATATCGGGTTCGTGGGGTTGGGCATACAGCGGGTCAACCAGAAAGATTACAGCCAGGACACGGCCACTACAGATTTCGGCAGCGATTTGGGTGTCTCCACCCAAGGGGCCAGAGAGTTTTTGGTCGATCGCGAGATTGGTGGCAGCTTGAACTCGTTGGCCGGTGGTACCGGTGGCAATGAGCCGATAGCGGGCAAGTACTGGCGCATGGGCGATCGCCAGGTTCACAAGCGCGTCTTTTTTGGAGTCATGGGCAATGAGGGCAATGGTATCAGGCATTTCACTGGATAAATGACGGTACGTTTATCCTAAAGCTGAAATGATTTAGACGTTATTGTTTGCTCTAAATCACTCAGCGCTATGCTGCTAATGGCGTGCAAAGAAGGGGCTAAGTGCGGTTATGCTCCGCAGGCCAACTGCTTGGTGCGTCTGGCTGACAGAGGTTGATCCCAGCCATGATGGTGGTATTGCTTGGGGTGGTTCGTTCCCGCGATCGCCCCCTGGTTCCGCTCCGGTTAGCCCTTTCTCATTCAGCACCGTTGGAGGCATCGCGGCCATGAAAATGGAACGAACTCGTGGGCAACAACCAACTCCCCAAGAACAGCAAGAACTGGAACAGCTCAAAACCATCATTGATCGGGCGACAGCCGACGGCATTGTAACCCGCGACGAATTTGAACGGATTCAACGGGCGATCGCCACAACCAAATCGCCCACCGCCGAACACCTTTTCCGTGCGATCGAACTGTATCGAGAATTGGTGACAGAAAAAGTCAACGCGGGCGAACTCGATACCGAAACCTTGGGGCAATAATTCCAGACTGCACCTGCAATACCCGCGCCCTAGGCCAGCCAAAAGGCCAGTCAATCTTACTGATGCAATGGGCTGATGCGATGGGCGATCGCGGCAAAATCATCCAATCATTTCCCCCGGCTGGGTGACCATCATTCCCCAAACCCGTGAAGTAGGATGTAAGCGAAAACCACAGCACCTTGCGAACTCCTCCCTGCCTTCCAAGTTCGCCCTTCTCATTTGGCTCTGCCCTGCGCTGATGAGCCACCCAGGAGTGCCGCAACTGCCGTGATCCACCTTACTGCACCGCGCCTCAGGACACACCATGACTCAATCCATCCTTCCTTCAGCAGAACGGCCCCAAGTCACCAACAATCTTTCCGAAAATGTCATCCTCACTACCGTTGACGACCTTTACAGTTGGGCCAAAATGTCGAGCATGTATCCGCTCATGTTTGGCACGGCCTGCTGCTTCATCGAATTTAGCGCCATGTTGGGTTCCCGCTTCGATCTAGAGCGCTTTGGCATTTTTCCCCGGATGACGCCCCGCCAAGCCGATCTCATGATCACCGCAGGCACCATCACCATGAAATATGCCCCCGCATTGATTCGCCTGTATGAGCAAATGCCCGAACCCAAGTATGTGATTGCGATGGGCGCGTGTACGATTACCGGGGGAATGTTTAGCGTCGATTCACCGAATGTCGTGCGCGGAGTTGATAAATTGATTCCGGTCGATGTGTATCTGCCGGGATGTCCGCCTCGCCCCGAAGCCATCATGGATGCCATCATCAAATTGCGGAAAAAAATTGGTAATGAAAGCATTCAAGAGCGGCACATTGCCCAACAAACCCATCGCTATTACAGCCGAATGCACACCATGAAGGCCGTTGAACCTGTGCATGACGGGCAATATTTAGCTAGTCCTCAGCGGCTTGCACCACCGCCAGAATTAGCGCCGGGGTATGACCTACCCTTGCCAACCGCCCAGCCCGAAACGGTTGCGGCTGACGATCGCCACTCGGTTTAGTCAAGCCTGATTCCTAGGACAATGACTTGGGCGATCGCCAGCGTTGCCCTACCCCGGCGCGATCGCCCACCCAGCCTTCTTCCTGCCCCAGCCATTCCACCCGCTTCATGATCATTCCAGGAATTCAGTAATTCTCTCCGTCGTTGATTTGTAAACCACAGGTTACAATTGTGAAGGGTTCTTTACGCCAATTTGTTAGTCTGTGTGTAAAGCCTGCAAACTCTTAAGTTTTCGCAACCCTGGCTATTCAAACCCTTCCAATTTTTACCGGAACGTTCCTATGACTTTGCCAATTCGCAATGTTGCTATCATTGCCCACGTTGACCACGGAAAGACAACCCTTGTGGATGCATTGCTGAAACAATCGGGCACGTTTCGAGAAGGGGAAGAAGTACCGGATTGCGTCATGGACTCGAACGACCTAGAGCGGGAACGGGGCATTACCATTCTGTCCAAAAACACCGCTGTGCACTACAAGGACACCCTGATCAATATCGTAGACACCCCTGGCCACGCCGACTTTGGGGGCGAAGTTGAGCGGGTGCTCGGCATGGTGGATGGTTGTCTGTTGATTGTGGATGCCAACGAAGGCCCCATGCCCCAAACTCGCTTTGTCTTGAAAAAGGCGTTGGAAAAAGGGTTACGCCCTATCGTTTTGGTTAACAAAATCGACCGACCCCAGGCCGATCCCCACGGGGCGATCGACAAAGTTCTCGATCTGTTCTTGGAACTCGGCGCAGACGATGACCAATGCGAGTTTCCCTATCTCTTTGCCTCTGGTTTGGCGGGGTTTGCCATTGATGGCCTGGATGATGAACGGGTGGACATGAAACCCCTGTTTGAAGCCTTTTTGCGCCATGTGCCGCCCCCAGTCGGTGATCCCAGCGCTCCGTTGCAATTGCAAGTCACCACCCTGGACTACTCTGAGTACCTGGGCCGGATTGTGATTGGTCGGATCCACAACGGCATCCTGCGATCGGGGCAACAGGCCGCCCTGGTGACGGAAGATGGCTCTATCGTGAAGTCCAAAATTTCTAAATTGATGGGCTTTGATGGCCTGAAGCGGGTCGATGTTGACGAAGCCTCTGCGGGGCAAATCGTCGCAGTAGCGGGTTTTGCGGATGCCAACATCGGTGAGACGATCACTGATCCAGACAATCCCCAAGCCTTACCGCTGATTAAAGTGGATGAACCCACCTTGCAAATGACGTTTTCAGTCAATGATTCGCCGTTTGCCGGCCAAGAAGGAAAACTGGTCACTTCGCGGCAAGTCCGCGATCGCCTCATGCGGGAACTCGAAACCAACGTTGCCCTCCGGGTCGAAGAAACCGATTCCCCTGATCGCTTCCAAGTGTCTGGTCGTGGTGAATTGCACCTGGGCATTTTGATCGAAACCATGCGACGGGAAGGCTACGAATTCCAGGTCTCCCAGCCGCAGGTCATTTACCGGGAAGTCAGCGGCCAACCCTGCGAACCTTATGAAACCCTGGTGTTGGATGTACCCGAAGACTCTTCCGGTGGCTGTATCGAACGGTTGGGGCAGCGCAAAGCCGAAATGCAAGACATGCAAGTCGGTGCCAATGGTCGGACTCAACTGGAATTCGTCATTCCGGCACGAGGGTTGATCGGCTTCCGGGGTGAATTCATGCGCCTGACTCGGGGTGATGGGATCATGAGCCACAGCTTCTTTGACTATCGACCCATCGTTGGTGACATTGATGCCCGTCGGAATGGCGTGCTGATTTCCTTTGAAGAAGGCACAGCTACTTTTTATGCCATGAAAAACGCTGAAGATCGGGGTGTATTCTTCATCACACCGGGCACTCGCGTTTACAAAGGCATGATCATTGGGGAACACAATCGTTCTCAAGATCTGGAGATCAACGTGTGTAAAACCAAGCAGTTGACCAACCACCGGGCTGCCAGCGGCGATGAACTCGTGCAATTGCAAGCCCCGATGGAAATGAGCCTGGAACGGGCACTGGAATACATCGGCCCTGACGAATTGCTGGAAATTACGCCAGAATCAATTCGGCTCCGCAAAGTCGCAAAAGCCAAGCGCCTAGCCAAACGCTAAATTTCTGGTGCGCGATCGCAGAGGCATAATCACACCCTCATCGCGATCGCCACAACTAGATCAATCACTTAAGAAACTGGTAGCCACAACTGCCAGTTTCCGTGCTTTAAAGCGAGGTTGCACATTCCAGAGCGCGATCGCGTTCTCTCATTTAGATTGGGTTATAGAATTGATTTGTACAATGATGGCTGTGTTCCAACAGAGAGAGCTGAACACATGAGAAACTATCTTGAGCGCTTAAAAATATTGGCAAAACTAAAAGTTGACTAGTCGAGTAAAATAGCTAGACTATGAGAACCTTCACTGCAATTGTCGAGCGAGATTCTGACACTAACCTCTACGTTGGTTATGTTCCTGGTTTTTCTGGAGCGCATTCTCAAGGAGAAACTTTAGACGAGTTACAGGAGAATCTTCGTGAAGTAATTGAGATGCTTTTAGAAGATGAGGAAGTAGTGTTCAAGACGGAGTTTGTTGGTACACAGCAGATTGTGGTTCAGTAAGCGATGAGTAATATTCTCGTTCTGAAGCCGCAAGAGGTTGTACGTATTTTAGAAAATCTAGGTTTTGTAGAAGTTCGTCAAAAAGGTTCACACAAGCAGTTTCGGCATGAAGATGGTCGAGGGACAACTATTCCGTTTCATAAAGGACGGGATATTTCTCCAAGACTTCTACGGCAAATTGCAAGCGACATTGAATTGACTGTTGAAGAACTGTTAGAGTCGCAGTGAGGTCTAACAAGCCGCTTGCACCCGACCGTCAAAAGGCTATTTGTCTTTTTCCAAGATTACTAACAGCGGGTGAAGCGGGGACATTATACGGCTTCAGCCATCGGTAGGGGCATGGTTGAAAACCCGTCTGTTGGAACCAGAATATTTCTGAATACAGCATAGGGCGATCGCCACAACTAAATCAACCACTTAAGAAACTGGTAGCCACAACTGCCAGTTTCCGTGCTTTAAAGCGAGGTTGCACATTCCAGAGCGCGATCTCGCTACACGTAAGAGAGAAGGGCGATCACACTACGCCGAGTGGCTCACTAATTTAGTATAGTTTAATAGGTGGGCAACTATCGTATTAAAACCTAACAAGTCCAGACCACTGACACTTACAAGCCTTACAATCTGGGCACAAATACCACTGACAGCGTTGGCACTTTTTATCACCAGTGCCTAGAAAACTGTGGCAATTCCAACAATAGGTTTCTAGTAGTACTTCCCATATTTTGCTACAAGTACCTACGACTAATAGATCGTTCAATCCATACCATTCATAACCGTTTGATAAAAATAACAATTTGTACGTTCTGTGTACTGGATTTCGATCCACAACTATACCTATAAAAAAATTGGTCTTGTGAAAAACTACTGTTCTCAGTGGAAGTCCACACATTTCTTTTGCATAATGTTTAGCCTCAATTCGACTTTCTGTAGGAAAAAAATTTAACAGTGAAAATTTTTCCTTAATGTATGTTTGAACTTCTTGCTCAATTTTGCCCTTCAAATTATTTATTAAGTTTATTTTTTCTTCGGGAAAACATTTTCTATCGTGGGTGTAAAGAAGACGAAGTTCGATTAGTATTCCGTTATACTTTTCCTCCTGGATTGGTGCTTTGACATAAACCTGTGAGAGTTGTGATAAGTTCTCTATTAGATTTTTTACTTCATTCTCCTTTTGAGGATTGCACATGATTACCTGCCTTTGGAAAAGTTAAATCTATTCAAAGTTTTCCCTTTTTAATTTCGTTTCTCACAATAAAGACTGGGCACTTGCCAAAGTGACAGGTTAAGGTAGAGCAACTCATTGGAACCAATTTTGCAACAGGTCTATCGCTTGCAAAAATCTCGTCTTCTTTAGCTAGCCTATTGCCATGACTTCCCATAACAATAACGACGAAGAAATACAACGGCGCGAACAAGAATTGCGCGATCGCGAAACCGCCTTGCGCCTACGTGAACTGGAGATGGAAATTGGCCAGCCCGCCATCCCGGTTTACCCAACCACCAAACACACAGAACCCCCCAGCAAACTCAAACAGCGCTTACGTCAAGCCGCGAATATTGCGAAGTTTTTGGGTGTGGTGGTAGCGGTGATTGTAGCTGTCAAAATTGCCGTCTGGGCTGCCACGGCTCTGATGATTGGCGCGATCGCCTGGATTACCTACAAAATCTTTTTCGACAACAGACAACCAAAACCTTAATTCTTCTCAAATCGCCCGGAATTGTCCTTGCCTGACCTGATTCTGGTGGGTATCGGTTGAACCTTGACCAGTAACCAAACCTGGGGAGGTTTGCCAACTCGCGATCGCGCCGATTGCGCCCAACGGTCTATCCCCTTTCCTGAAGTCACAACCTGCGTCTCACCCCAACTGACCCCTTTCTGACCCTCTTTCAACCCATGACACCGAAACTCGAAACCACTGGCTTCCTCAACGACCTCGATCGCATTGCCCGCGTCCGTCAGCACATGGCTACTCACCTGAGTCAGATGGCCGAAACCCTCACCCAATCTGAATTTGACGGTGAAAAAGCATCCGGTCAACTGGGTCTAGACCCTGAAATTACAGACCTGAACACCGCCAGCAAAAACTTACAGCAAGGCGTCTTTCGGTTGCTAGTCTTGGGCGACATGAAACGGGGCAAAAGCACCTTTTTGAACGCCCTCCTGGGGGAAAATCTGTTGCCGAGCGACGTGAATCCCTGCACAGCGCTGCTCACCGTGCTCAAATATGGGCCAGAAAAAACCGTCACAATTCACTTCAACGACGGCAAACCAGCCCAACTCATTGACTTTGCCACGTTCAAGCACCGCTACACCATTGATCCTGAAGAGGCCAAACAGCTTGAACAAAAGCAACAACAAGCTTTTCCCGACGTCAGCCATGCCGTCGTCGAATATCCCCTAGAACTCTTGAAAAAAGGTGTGGAAATTGTCGATAGTCCGGGGCTGAACGACACCGAAGCGCGCAATGAACTTTCGCTGAATTACATCACCAATTGCCACGCGATTTTATTTGTTTTGCGGGCCACCCAACCCTGC
Source organism: uncultured bacterium (assembly GCA_964475335.1). Taxonomy (GTDB): domain Bacteria; phylum Cyanobacteriota; class Cyanobacteriia; order Leptolyngbyales; family Leptolyngbyaceae; genus CAYYWG01. Next base: position 106,794 of record CAYYWG010000014.1, on the reverse strand, counting down.
ACCCTGGCCGAACGGCGCTATCTAGAGAACTACATTAAAGACCGGGGGCTATCCATCTTTTTCTTGGTCAATGCCTGGGATCAGGTGAAAGAAAGTTTGCTCGACCCAGACGATAGCGACGAATTGGCAGAGGCCGAAGGCAAGCTACGCAAAGTCTTCCATACCAATCTGGCGGATTATTGCTGGGTCGATGGTGTGGATTTGTACGACGAGCGCGTGTTTGAAATTTCGGCGTTGAAGGCTCTGCGCCAACGGATCAAAGATAAAAACGCACCGTTGAACGGGACTGGCTTTGCGGAGTTTATGGCCGCGTTGAATACATTTTTGACCCAGGAGCGGGCGATCGCAGAATTTCGGCAAGCCCGCACCCTAGCCCGCCAAATCAACAAGCGAGTCCAAGCGGCGATCGCCCTCCGCATTCCCCTACTCGATAAAGACTTGCAAGACCTGAAAGCACGGATCATTTCTGTCGAACCCCAATTTGTGAAATTAGCCGAGATTTGTAACGAGTTTCGCGATGAGATTCGCTCCCTGCGCGATCGCAAAGCTCGCCAAATCGCCGACTCCTTCAAAACCTATGTTTTGGGTTTAGAAGCCACCTTTGAACAGGACTTTCTCCGCTATCAACCCGGCGAACTGCGCTTCCTCGATTTTCTCAGCCAAAACAAGCGCGAAGAGTTCAGTGCGGCGGCACAACAAGCCTTTCAGCAATACGTCAACGACAAGTTTTTTGCCTGGACGCTGACCGCAGAAAAAGAACTCCACGGTGCGTTTGCCCAACTGTCGCAAAGTGCTGCCAAATACGGAGCCTCCTACTCAGAAGTGACCGATCAAATCACCGAAAAGCTGACGGGGCAGGCCATCCACGCTCAAACAAACCGGGCCAGTGATGACGACTCTACCCCCGGTTGGGCCAAGTGGGCAATGGGTCTTTTCTCTCTAGCTACAGGCAATTTAGCTGGGGCCGCAATGGCCGTCGCCGGGTTTGACTTCAAAAGCATCCTGCTGAATTTCTTTACCTCCGCAGGGATTGCGATCGCCACAGCTACCTTATTTGGTGTTGTCTTGGGGCCATTGACCTTTGCCCTGATCAGCCTGGGCATTGGGGCACTGCAAGCCGACCACGCCCGCAAAGAGTTCATCAAAGCTTTGAAGAAAGAACTGGTCAAACATTTGCCCCAAGTGGCCCAAGAGCAATGGCAACCCATCTACAGCGCCGTTCAGGAATGTTTTGATAGCTACGAACGCGAAGTCATCAAGCGTGTCAACGACGATATCCAATCCCGCCGAGCCGAGCTAGATAACTTGTTGCAACAAAAGCAGAGCCGCGAAATTGACCGTGATGCCGAGCTAAACCGCCTGCGGACAGTGGAAACCACGATCGCCACGACCTGTCAAAATCTGGAAAACACCTACCAGGAACTCTTGCGCGTATAGCCGCAACTTAATCAACGGCTTCCCAACCTAAGCAACTTCCTAGCCCACCTTCCTTTGGGCACTGACCCCGTAGCGATCGCCACGGGGTCTTGTTTTGGAGGAGCAATGGCGATCGCGTCCCAACCCCTGGCCCAATCACTGGCTCAACTACTGACCACCCTCACCCAGCCACCGCCCAAAACTTGAGTATTTTTTGCAAAAAGTGTTTGTCCCAAAGCCTATTGAGCCTCTGCTTCCCTCGACGACAAATAGGATTTAATCGCTAACTCAAATCACCAAATTAGTCTGCGACCGACACGGCTTCAGCAATCGGCACACGCTTAGTTAACCCCAACTTAAAAATACTTTTTGCTAATCTTCGTCAATAGACTTGATATCGTCAGGAGAGTAGTTTATGCTCTCTTTTGAGAATTTTGTTCAATAGCTAGTACGAGAATCAAATCGAGAGCAATGAAAACGACCAGACGGGTATTTTTAGGGTTGGGTGCTGCGATCGCTGCCGTTGCGATCGCCAAATTTCCGTTCGACGCTGACACAACGGCCCAACAGCAAAGAACCATCAACCTCTATTCCGCGCGGCACTACGATACTGACAACGCCCTCTACGAAGGGTTTACGAAACAAACTGGCATCAAAGTCAATTTGATTGAAGCCCCGGCGGACAAACTCATCGAGCGGATTACCAGCGAAGGAGCCAACAGCCCTGCCGATGTTTTGATGACTGTCGATGCTGGTAACCTCTGGCGTGCCCAAGAAGCCGGTTTATTGATGCCCGTTGATTCTGCCGTCCTCAAACAAGCCGTTCCCAGCAACTTACGCGATCCGCAAGGGCATTGGTTTGGCCTCTCTAAACGGGCTCGGGTCATTGTTTACAACAAAGATCAAGTTAAGCCGTCTGACCTTTCAACCTATGAAGATTTAGCCAATCCCAAATGGAAGGGCAAATTTATCATCCGGTCTTCCAGCAATGTCTATAACCAGTCTCTCGTTGGGGCTCTTTTGGCCGCACTAGGTCCCGAAAAAACAGCCACCTGGGCCCAAGGTTTGGTGGCTAACTTTGCCCGTCCGCCCCAAGGCAATGACACCGCCCAAATCAAGTCGGTCGCGGCGGGCGAAGGCGCTTTGACCCTGGTCAATACTTACTACGTTGTCCGGTTGATGAAGTCAGACCAGCCAGCAGACCAGGCGATCGCCTCGAAAATTGGGGTCTTTTTCCCGAACCAGGGAGATCGGGGTACCCATGTCAACATCAGCGGTGGTGGCGTGGTGAAGACCACGAAAAATAAAGACGCCGCAGTGAAATTTTTGGAATATCTCGCCAGTCCAGCCGCCCAAAAGATTTTTGCAGAAGGCAACAACGAATACCCCGTCCTGGCCAACGCCACCACAGACTCGAAGCTAAAATCCCTGGGCGGATTCAAAGAAGACCGGGTGAATGCCGCCGAATTTGGGCGACGGAACCAGGATGCACTGAAGCTCATGGATCGTGTCGGCTGGAAATAAGTCTGCGGGGTGGGTGGCTGGGTAAGGGGTTCCCTCCTTTGAAGGCCGGGAACAGCCCCAGCCGATCAAGCAGGGCAAGAACCAACTTTTCCGCCCAAAGTGCTTCATAAAAATTAGTGAGTTCACCGCGATCGCGCGATCGCTTCCAGGCAAGGGCTTTCGAGTCCTTGCTTAGCTTTATTAAGAACTGGGATAGCGCTAAAACTTGATTTTCTCTCAATAAGGTGTTATGCCTTGCCCAGCTCAGGGTATCCTAAATGAATTCAAATTTTTAAGCCAAATGGCGTATAACCCTGGGGGCAAGCCGGATTCGGGTTTAGAACCAGTGGTCTCAAGCAACTTTCAAATTCTTTGTTGATGATTTTTTAATAGCGTGATTCGTGGTTTGGCCAATGCTGCCGGAGTGGGCAGCCCTCCTGCGATGACGAGGAAGCTTTGATGCGAATACGTTGATCAAAGCGTTGAACCGACTCGGTTTGCTCATTTGAAGCAGCGCCACTGCCTGCCGAATTACGTGCTTTCACTGCGATGCTTGCGATCGCCAAAATCAACTCTTTCAACCCACAGAATATGGTTGCTAGTCCACCCAACTTAACCCAGCCATTTTGGCACGGCTTGTTGAATGCTCTACCCCAGCCCATTTTTGTTAAAGACTCTCACCATCGCATTAGCGATGCCAACACTGCTTTTTGCAACTGGCTGGGTTACACCAAAGAAACCCTCTTAGGCAAATCTAGCTATGACCTGGTGCCCACTGAGCAAACCGCCAGTGTGCGGGCCCAGAATAATCTGGTTTTTACCTCCGGCCAAGCTCAGCAACATGATCTTTATCTGACTAATGCCGCTGGGATTGTGTATTTAGCCCAAGTCTCTGCTAGCTTAGTGCAGGATGATACAGGCTGCGTCTACTTGGTCAGCGTGGTGCAACATCGCGTTGAATGGTCGCCAAGGGGCCATCAGTCGCGGCTGGGGCAACCTCATTTTGGGCTGCGACGAGGTAACCAACTGCCAACGGAGTCTTTTTTACCTGGCAATCGGGCCAGGGAGTTCTATTTGCGGGTGCAGCGACAAGGCCATTGTGTTGATTACAGCCTTCCCCAGTGTGCTCAGCGATCGCCCATTACTCATCTAGCCCAAATCCTGCCAGCTACTGTCTTAGCCACTCAACTGCATTGTATTCAACAGGTTCTAGCCACTGGTAAATCTGAGTTCAGCAGGTTGCCAATCCAACAAAATGGTAAGCTTTACGACGGAGAAATTCAGACAATTCCTTGCTGGCCTGATGCAGTTTTGATTATTTTGCGTATTTCCACTGCCGATTCCCCTTCCGAGATAATTCACAGCCAGGTGAACGACGATACCCTTGACCCACTAAGTAGGAGCACAGCCCTGCGTGACATCAAAACGCAGTTTTTGGCGATGGTGGCCCACGAGTTTCGCACGCCCCTGACCACAATTCGAACAGCGGTAGATTTGCTGAAATCGTTTGACATGAGCGAGGCGGAGCGCGAGGAATTATTCCAGCAAATTTATGTGGCCTTGGAACAGGCATCGCAGATGATGGAAGACGTTCTGTTCATTGAACAATCCGAAACAGAACAAATTAAACTGAACCTCTCTTGGTTTGACCTGGGCCAATTGTGTCGGCGGGCGATTACGGCGGCTGAAATCAGTACGGGGCGGTGCATTCAATTTGAAGTTCAGCAGTCTCAGTGGTGCGATCGCGTTTATCTCGATGCCCGGTTAGTCCGCCAAGTGATTAGTAATTTGCTATCAAATGCGATTAAATATTCCTCCGCCCAACATCCGATTCAATTAAAACTCGTTGGCGCATCGGAGTGGATTACCCTCTTTGTGCAAGATCACGGCATTGGAATTCCGGGGGCAGACCAACTGCGTTTATTCGATTTTTTCTATCGAGCCAGCAATGTGGGGGCTGTGTCCGGGTCGGGCGTTGGGCTTGCCATTGTCAAGCACTGCGTGGATTTACATCAGGGCACCATTACTGTTGCAAGTGAAGTTGGAAAGGGCACACTATTTAAAGTTACTTTGCCTACCAATGTCATGGAGGTCGCCCCCATTCCTCCTGAAGCCGATTGAGACTATCGTTCAGCGGTTATTTAATCTGGCATCGCTGGTGATTCAGCGCCCAGGCTTTTCCCTGGCCCCAGATTGCGACAGGAAGCAGCCTAAAACTGCTCCTGATGCAGGGAAGTGTACGGAAATTGGGCTGCTTGTGAAGGCACAGCGGCACTGTTTCTGGCACCATGTCCGCGATCGCGCTCCGTAATTTCACTAAAGTATCTTCCCTAAAAAGACTATGATCTAAGAGTTAGCGATCGGAGCGTTAGATGCGACCTGTCCTTTGGGCGGCGGTGGAATCCCTCTATTCGCCGTTTGCAAATCGATTGCAGGGCGCGGTTCAAGTTTTGCCATAACTTTGTTCATGCAAACCGGGCCTGAGACCGGGGAGGCAAGTTTGCACCAAGTTTATTCAGTTTGTGGCTAGTGTCAGTTTGGGGATAACGTCATCCGGTGCGATCGCGCCAACCCGCGTCATGACCTAGATTGCCCCGTCTTTAAGCCGATGCCCGTTTGAGGGATGGCAAAAGAAGATAGAAATAGCACCTAAACCATAGGCAACATTGAAGCTTCAGCAGGTCATTGAGCAAGTCTGCATGATATGAGGTGAGCCAAAACTGATGAACACACGTATAGATTTTTGTGGGTAATTTGGATTTAACGCATGAAAACAATTCTGGTAATTGAAGACGAGAATGCGATTCGGTCAAACATTGTCAAAATGCTGAACCATTCTGGTTTTCAAGCAGTGCCAGCCGAAAACGGGGTGAAGGGAGTGCATCTGGCGCGATCGCTCATGCCCGATTTGATCTTGTGTGACATTTTGATGCCCGAAATGGACGGCTACGGCGTGTTGTCATCCTTGCGGCAAAGCGATGACACCGTAACCATTCCCTTCATCTTCCTGAGTGCCAAAGCCGATCGCACCGATCATCGCCAAGGTATGAACCTGGGGGCCGATGACTATCTCACCAAACCGTTTTCCGTCCAAGAATTGCTCGCTGCCATCAACGCTCGCCTCGAAAAACAAACTGAAGTCGCGCAGCCCTACATCAGCCAGATCAAACAAGCGGCGGAAGCCCTGGGTAGTTTTGCCCATTTTGACCCCCTAACGAATCTGCCCAACCGCATTGTGTTGCACCATCGGTTGCAAGCGGCGATTCAGGCCAGCCAGGAAACGCAACAAACCGTGGCGGTGTTCTACCTCAGCCTGAGCCAACTGAATGCAATCAACGACACGTTTGGCCATTCCACCGGGGATTTGCTCATCCAAGAAGTGGCCGAACGGTTGCGGCTTCACACTGACGACAGCCATACCATCGCCCGCTTAGGGGGCCTGGATTTTGCCATCGTCGTCACTAACGCCACCACCAAAAACGAATTAGCCCAGCAAGCCCAGCAGTTCTTAGCCGCGATCGCCGAACCTTACTTCATCAGCGGCAACCGCCTCACCGTGCAAGCCCAAATTGGGATTGCCTACTTTCCCAAACACGGCGATTCAGTCAATCAACTATTAACCCGGGCCGCCCAAGCGAAAAATCAGCCCGAAGCCACCGCTGGCTACTACTTCTATAACCTGGCGATGGAAGCGGCAGATGTTACCCGGCGGATGCTCAAAGCTGACCTAGAACGCGGGTTACAGCAAATGCAGTTTCAGTTGCATTATCAGCCCCAGGTGAGTCTTTTAGCCGGACGGATTATTGGAGTCGAGGCGTTTGTGCGGTGGCAGCACCCCCAAAAAGGGTTGTTATACCCTAAAGATTTTGTCGCCTTGGCTGAAGAAACGGGTTTTATTCAGCAACTTGGGGTGTGGGTGTTGCAAACGGCTTGTACGCAGGTGCAAATGTGGCGATCGCTCAGTCCCTTGCCGTTGCCGATTGCAGTGAATATTTCGTCTTATCAGTTCAAGAAAAAAGCCCTCTTTGAGAGTGTTCGCCAAGTCTTGGCCGAAACCAAACTGAATCCTCGGTTGCTCATTTTGGAGTTGGCGATCGATGAATTAATGGCTGACCTAGACTATGCCTGTGAAACCCTGAGCTTGTTGCAAACCTTGGGCGTTGGCATCCACATTGACAATTTTGGGAAAACGGCCTTCTCCCTAGAAGCCTTGCGGCGATTGCCCATTCACGGTATTAAGATTGCTCAATCCCTGATTATGGGCGTACCGCACGACTCGGAGCTAACCGACATTACCAAAGCCATTATTCGTATTGCCCAAACTTTTAAGCTGCGGGTGATGGCCTGTGGTGTGGAAACCCAGGAACAATTAACCTTTTTGCAGGAACACGGCTGCTATGCCATGCAGGGCTTTTTGCACATGAAACCGGTGCCCGCCCCTGAGTTTAAGCAATTGCTGCAAGTTGATAAAGAACGCCATCAAGTCTGAGTTTGCCTGCGCCCAGCCAATGAGCTGCCCTGGGCAATGCTTCCGAGTTCCGTATTGGACAGAACAAGTTGGGGCGATCGCTCCCCAGAGGTGTTAGCTCTGTGACACAATGAAGCGGAAACATTGTGGTGCTTGCGCCCAGGCAGCAAGGAGGGGATGAGTGAAGAGAACGATGCATACACAGGGAACCAATCGCCGGTGGCGATGCAGTGCCCTGCACCAGGTGCCACTGTGGCTGATGATTGTGGCGATCGCGATCGGGGGGCAAAGTTTTCCGGCCCCGGCCTACAGTGCAGAAATCCCCCCCCAACTGAAAGAGCAAGTCTTGCAAATCATCCGCGAAAATCCTGAAGCCATTTTGGAAGCGGTGCAAGCCTACCAACGAGCCCAGCAAGAAAAAGCCCAACAAGCCCGCCAAGCTGCCTTACGCCAACTTGCGACCAATCCGAAACAAGCCATTGGCACCTCCCCAGTCGCCGGGTCGCCCAAGGGCCAACTCATTCTGTTTGAATTTTCTGATTTTCAATGCCCCTACTGTGCCAAAGCCCACGAAACCCTCAAGGCTTTTTTGGCGAAACATGGCGATCGCGTCTCCCTGGTCTACAAGCACCTCCCCCTGACCTCCATCCACGCGGAAGCGATGCCTGCCGCCAAAGCTGCCTGGGCCGCAGGCCAACAGGGCAAATTCTGGGAATTTCACGATGCCCTATTTACCAACCAAGAGCAACTAGGAGAACCCTTCTACCAGGCTACTGCGAAAGCCTTAGGGCTTGATCTCGCTAAGTTCGATCGCGATCGCGCCAGTCAAGCTGCGGCCACGGCGATCGCCCGTGATATGCAACTGGCCGATGCCCTGCGGATCGACGGCACACCGTTCTTCGTGGTCAATGGCGAAGCAATTCCAGGTGTGCCTGAACTGGCTGACTTGGAAGCGGCCCTCAACCGTGCACAACCGTAGGGAAGCAGAGCTCATGCGTTTATGTGTTCTGACCCAGTTGGGCTGGTGGTTGCCCCTGGGGTTGAGTCTCTCGCTGCCATTCGCCCTGGTTCCCGCTGGGAGCGCCCAAAGCCGACTGTATGACCCCATTCCGATCGCCCCTGGCAGCACCATTCGCGATCGCCTCACCAAAGCCGACATTCCCACCGGACAAGGTGGATTTGCCCGTGATTACGTGTTGCAATTGAAGGCCGGAAGCCAGTTAGCGGTGGATCTTACCTCCGATGACTTCGATACGATTGTGTATCTCATTGCCACCGACGGCACCGCGATCGCCGAGAATGATGACGGCCCAGACGGAAGCACCAATTCCCTGCTGTTCACCCGCATCCTCAAAACCGATACTTACTACATTCGGGTGCGATCGTTTGGTGAAATGGCCGCTGGCAACTTTACCCTCAAAGTGACCCTCCTCAAACCCCAGTAACCCGCACTGTTTTGAAGTCTCAGCCGCTGGACATAAACATCCGTTGGCCGTCCCTACGGCGCTGGGGGGCACCCTTGGCGATCGCGCCCCTCCTCTGGCTTTGCCAAGCAGCCCCCGCCACCCCGATTCCCGCTACCACCGCCGCCAAGCCCCCCGCCTTCCTTCGGCCCAAAACTGTTTGTCCTACCGAGGTGCAACCCTTAACTGCCGCCCTCCTGCGTGATTTGCCAAGCTATCTCAATCGCCAAAGCCACCAACGGGCAGGGAGCCAGGCCGGTCGTTATGCCCTCTTTGCCAACCAAGCCGACTTTCGGCCTCTCCCCGTGCGCACCAGCCACCCCAACCCTGACACTGGCGGCCTCCACCAAATCTTTTTCACCCTGCTAGAACGGCAATACGACACCCGGCAAGCCACAGAATATCAAACTTATCACTGGCTGTTCCTGGCCCACACTGCTGATACGGGCTGGAACCTGGCTATCTTATACTCGCGGGAAGCGCCTTACCCCAGCACCAACCAAGCCCCGTCTCCCCTGCAAGATGCCACTCGCCTAGCCACGGGACGGGCCATTCGCCAGTGGCTACGAGATTGTCAGGCGGGTGCCGTGACGTTACCTTGACCACCAGCTTTCAGCCCCATTCCCCACTGGCTCGGTTGGTGACAGCGTTCTGGCCCAACCCGGCTGTGGCCCAGCCCCCTGGAACGTCCTTGGAACCCACACCTGAGATTGGCTAGACTGGGTGCACACTGAAGAGGGCACTCACATACGGGAGAAGGGACCCATGCCGGGATTCTTGCAGACGCTGTTTTCGACTGGGCCGTTTATTCCCCATGGGCATTGTTATTTGTGGAAACCGGGGTTGGTCTGGTTGCATGTGGGGGCTGATGCTTTCATTACAGCCGCTTATTACTCAATTCCCTTGATCCTGGTTTACTTTCTGCGACGGCGGCAAGATCTACCCTTTTCCTGGGTGTTTGCGTTGTTTAGTGCCTTTATCTTTGCCTGTGGTACCACCCATTTGGTTAATATCTGGACACTTTGGCATCCGGCCTATTGGTGGTCTGGTGCGATCAAGGCTGGCACCGCCGGGATTTCGGTGTTTACCGCGATCGCCCTTGTCCCGATTATGCCCCAAGCGATCGCCCTCCCCAGTCCCAACCAATTAGCCCAGGCCAACCGCGCCCTAGAGCAAGAAATCGCTGAGCGAAAACTGGCCGAGGCCCGCATTCAGGCGCTAAATCTAGAGTTGGAACGCCGCGTCCAACGCCGCACCCAAGAATTGGAACAAGTCAACCAAAAACTGACCCACGAGCGCGATCGCTACCAATCCCTCGTATTGGCCACCACCCAAGTCGTTTGGCACGCCGATGCTACTGGCCAAATGCTGTATACTTTACCGGGTTCTCCGTCGCTCCTGCCGCCCAACCTGGCCGATCGCACTAGTCTAGAGTGGCTCCAACTTATTCACCCAGACGACCAACCCCAAGTGCAACAAGCATGGCGAACGGCGATCGCCAACAAAAGTTGTTATGCCATGTCCTATCGCCTTCTGGCCCAAGGGGACAAGTGCCAAGAGGTGCAAGCCAGGGCCGTGCCAGTGCTAGAGCCAGATGGCCAGGTGCGGGAATGGATCGGCACCCTGATTGATGTGACCGAGCGCAACCAACTGGAACGGGAACTCCATCTGTCCCAAGTCAAACTGAATAACATTTTGAGCCAAGCCGATGCCGCCATTATCAGTTTGCGGTTGTATGCTGATCATTCCTACGAGTATGAATACCATTCCATCGGTTGTGCCCGTGTTTTTGGATACAGCAAATATGAATTTGAAGCCGACAAGCAACTTTGGTTTTCCCGGATTCACCCTAGCGATCGCCCCACCATCGTTGGGCCAGTCTACACCGCCATTTTTGCCGAGCAGTCTATCCAAGCCGAATACCGCTTTCAACACAAAAACGGCTCCTGGCGGTGGATTGCTGAAACCTTCAATGCCTATCGCGACGAGACGGAAGCCTGTTGGTTTGTCACCGTTGTCGCCACCGATGTCACGGCCCTCAAGCAAGCTGAAACGGCCCTTCGGCGCAGTGAAGAACAGTTTCGCCTAACCCTTAACTTCACCAACATTGGCACCTGGGTCTGGCACCTGGCAACGAAACAGGCGACGTGGAATCCCAATCATTTTTACTTGCTGGGGCTTGATCCCCAAGACTATGGCCCCACAGTAGACGACCAGATTTGGCGCGATCGCGTCCACCCCGATGATTTGCCCCAGGTGGAAGCCGCCTTTGCCCAAGCCCTTGCCCAGGGCCATGATTGCGAAGTGGAATACCGAGTGGTGTATCCCAACGGCGAACTCCACTGGGTCATTGCCCGCGGTCACATCCTGCGCGACGAGGCGGGCACCCCTACCGAAGTCCTGGGTGTGCTCATTGACGTGAGCGATCGCAAACAGGCCGAACTCCAAATTCACCAACTTAACCAGGCCCTCGAATTCCAAAATCGCAATTTAGAAATTCTCGTTGACCAGCGCACCACCGAACTCAGCCGCAGCAACAGCCAACTCCAAGCCGAAATTCAAGAACGCTACAAAACCGAACAAGCTCTGCAACATAGCGAAGCCCTATTTCGCCAAGTGTTTGAAAATGCCCCCATTGGCATTACCCTGGCTGACCCCAAAACCCTGCGATTTGTGGCGCTCAATCCGGCGATGTGTACAATGTTGGCCTACGAGGCTGCCGAGTTGATGCACCTGAGTTTCTTCGACATTACCCACCCCGACGATCTCCAGCAAGATCTCCAACTCCGCCATCAGCTATTTCAGGGCCAACGGTCTAGCTATCGTCTGCCCCAGCGGTATTACCGCAAAGATCAACAACTCCTCTGGGCTGAACTCGCCGTCTGTCTCATTGTGAATCAGCGTGGCGATGGGCTGTATGTCATGGGTCTGATGGATGATATTACTGAGCGCAAGCAACATCAAGACGCGATCGCCCAACGCACCCTCCAACTCGAAGCCATCAACCGGGAATTGGAATCCTTCTCCTACTCCGTCTCCCACGATCTGCGGGCTCCCCTCCGCCACATCAACGGGTTTGTCAACGCCCTGCGCAACCAGCTCACCCAGACCGAGGCCATTCACAACCCCAAAGTTGTACACTACCTCAACATCATTGCCACTAGCGGCCAACGGATGAGCCTTTTGATCGATGGTTTGCTAACCCTGTCTCGGGCCGGTCGTCGCCAGATGGAGCGCCAGCCCGTAGACCTGGGGCTTTTGGTCGAAAAAGCCATTCAACTGGTGCAAGATACCTATGACCACGCTGACCGAGTGGAATTTCACATTGGCCCGTTGCCCACCATCCGGGGAGACGAAGCCATGCTGCAACAGGTTTTTACCAACTTAATTGATAATGCTGTCAAGTTTAGCCGCGATCGCCCTCACCCCCAAATCACAATTCAAACAATAGATGCTCACATCATCCAAATCCAAGATAATGGCATTGGGTTTCCGATGGAGTTTGCCGATCAACTGTTTGGTGCCTTTCAACGATTGCACCCAAACACTGACTTTGAAGGCACTGGGATTGGCCTCGCGATCGTGCAACGTGTGATGCATCGGCATGGGGGCACGATTTGGGCCGACAGCCAACCCGACCACGGCACCACCTTTTACCTCCAATTTGATCACCCCCCAGAGGCATCATGACTGCAAAGAGCGATCCAGGGCTACTGCTACTCATCGAAGATGATCCCCACGACGTAGAACTCATGCAACTTGCTTTAGCCCCCTTACGATTTATTAATCAAATGGATGTTGTCACCGATGGGCAGCAAGCTTTACGGTATCTGATAGGAGACGATAACCACCCCTCCCATCGATTATTGCCCCGCCTTGTTTTGCTTGACCTGAAGTTGCCCAGGATCAACGGCCTAGAGGTTTTAAGAACTTTACGGGCTAATCCCCGCACCAAAAAACTCATTATTGTTGTTATGACATCCTCCCAAGAAGATGCTGATTTAGAAGCCTGCTACGAGTTATGCAGCAACAGCTACATCGTAAAACCTGTGGATTTTGAGCAGTTTTTGGAGGTTTCAACCCGTGTTGTGTCCTATTGGATGCATTTGAATAAACCGCCTGCCTTAATCACACCTTAATTTCCCGTTGGTTTGGAAATTGTTTAGCCTGGGTATCACGCAACACCTCAACCGATTTACTAACTACTACTGCATCTCTGCTTTATGGCTGACTATCCTGCCGCCAAAAACCTCCCCCCGCTCTCAGCGGCTCCGCTGAAATTGTTGGTGGTTGAGAATATGCAAGAAGATGCAGAACTGATGTTGTTGGCTTTGGAAAATGCCGGCATTCCCTGCACCTATCAACTGGTTGACACCTTGGCCGATTGCCGATCGCAGTTGATGACGGAACACTGGGATGCCATCTTGTGTGATTATCGCCTCATCGGGTTTACAGCCTACGATGTCTTGGAGATTTTAAGAACCATCGAACAGGAGATTCCCCTGATTCTAGTAACTGGCTCTTTGGGGGAAGAAGCCGCAGTGGACTGCATTAAAGCAGGAATGTCCGATTATGTGTTGAAAGATCGGTTGTTTCGGTTACCCGTTGTCCTTGAGCGATCGCTGCGGGAATTTAGGCTGCATCAACAAAAGCAAGCAGCCATGCAGCAATTGCAACAACAAGCGACCTACGAAGTTATTATCAATCGCATTGTTCAGGCTATGCGCGGTTCCCTCGTCATGGCTGAGGTATTGCAGGCTACGGTGGATCATCTGCATGAAGTATTATCAGTCAGTCGTTGTCTAGTGTTTTTGCCGGATGCCAATGGCCGGATGGAATGTCACTATGCTAGTTATTTGACTAAAGATAAAGAGTCAATTTTGGGTGTTGCTTGTGGTTTGTTTGAAACCTATAAAGCACGGCTTCGCCAAGGTGAACAATTGTCTTTTCTCTATTCCCATCCAGAGACGCCAGAACACACTCGTGGATTGATGCAGGAGTATGGAATTCAGTCTGTGGTGATGACACCATTAGTCCACCAGGAAGATTATCAAGGTGGTATTTGCATCCAACAATGTGATTCTGAACGAGAGTGGAGTGTGGTTGAACAGTCAATGGTGAAAGCGATCGCTAATCAATGCGCGGTTGCTATTCACCAAAGTCAATTGTTTGCCCAAGTCCAGCAGCAAGCCCAACAAGAACAACTCCTGAACCAAATTGGGCGAGTACTCAATTCCAGCCTTGACCCCGATTATATTCTGCAAGAGATTGTGACCATTACGGGCAAAAGTTTTGGGGTTGAGCGCGTCACTCTGTTTACCCTGTGTGGAGCAGAAGTCCACGTCACCCATGAATGGCTAGCCGCGAATACGCTCAGTTCGCTGATTGGATTTCGGACTCAGGCCACAGAATGGTTGGGCTTGCTGGATAGTGCGGGGATGTTTTTGCAAGAGCCTTATTATATTCCTGATACAACGCTGATTCCCCTTTCCCCCGCCCAACAAGATTGTTTTGACACCAAAAAATCCCGATCGCTCCTCAGCGTTCCTATTTATATCCGCGATGAATTTGCTGGTGGAATCGAACTCCACACGGTTACCCAAACCAGAGCTTTTACCGCAACGGATATTCAATTGATGAAGTGCATTGCCGATCAAACCGCGATCGCCCTTTACAACGCCCGCAGTTACGAACGGTTGGAAGCCCAAGTCCAAGCTCGCACCCAAGAACTAGAAGCCGCCAAATGCCTATCGGATGCCGCCAACCAGGCAAAAAGTGATTTTCTTGCCAACATGAGTCACGAACTCCGCACCCCGCTTACTAGTATTTTGGGCTTCTCTAGTGTGCTTTTGAAACGTGCCTTTGGGGATCTTAATGAAAAACAAGAACAATATTTGACTAGCATTTACACCAGCGGTGAACACTTGTTAGCCTTAATTAACGACTTACTGGATTTATCAAAAATTGAGGCTGGTCGAGAAGAATTATACTTTGAACCCATCGAAATTTTAGAGTTGTGTGAATCTAGTTTGGAATACATTCGCGCCCAAGCTGAAAAGAAGCAACTCGCCCTCTCTTTATCCATTGCAACAGACGCCACCCAGTGTATGGGCGATCGCCGTCGGCTCAAACAAATTTTGGTTAATCTCCTGTCGAATGCTGTTAAGTTTACTGAAATAGGCTCAGTGTGTTTGCGCGTCACCCAAGTCAATCACACCCTTCAGTTTCTCGTTGAGGATACTGGCATTGGCATTGCTCCAGCCGACTTGGGCACCCTTTTCCAACCCTTTCACCAACTGCAAAGCGGCCTAGATCGCAAGTATCAAGGGACTGGCCTGGGGCTCGCGTTGGCCCAAAAACTGGCCCACCTCCATCAAGGCAACATCATAGTTACCTCAACCCTTAATGTGGGTAGCTGCTTCACCTTGCAGTTGCCTCTGACCTTGCAACCGACCCTCCAAACTGAAGCCCAAAGCCTGCTGTAACGACCTGAGTGGATATGCTATCTGCGCCGCCACAAGGCCAAGCCGCCACCACGCCCACGAGCCGCAATGTAGTCCTCTGTCACTAGAAAGAATGCGAAAAAGGGGAGTGTTGCGACGGTTTGATCCGCGAAGTGTTGGGCTTTTGTTGTGCCGCCTCGAAACTCGCGGTCATAAAGGGTTTTGCCTGATACCGACAGTCGAGCTTGAGTAAAGGCAAAGGCAAGCAAATTCTTTTTCCCTGGATATTTAAACAAACCTTTGAGTTGGAGACAAACTGGCCCAAGTTGAATTTGATTCTCAATGGTGCCGTCTATCGCGCGATCGCTCGTGTCTACTGGTTGAAAGGAGATCATTGCCGGAACTAAGCTGGGCCAATACCAGCCGCGCCCCTGAACCTGGCCAGATCGCTGGTGCGCTCCGCGAGTTGCCGTAAAACATAACTGCCATTTACCCATGAGCGTTGGAAGCGCATAGGTCAATCGCTGTTGTTTCGCAGCCTTTTCCGCGCTCAATAGAGCTGCTACCATTGCCGTTGATGCGGGGTGATCGCCTGTCCCTGATTGGATTGCCGCGATCGCTTGGTTTAGTGTTTCTAAATAAGTCAAAGATTGCTCAGTCATTCGGTTAATTAAAAGTTTAATTCAAATTGATTGTTTAATTTTGACTCACTTAAGCCCCGCGTGAACATCCACTATTCAAGTCTATCAATTTGGCATTTATTGATTTAGCATTGCTGAATAGGAATTTCAATAATGAACTCAGCACCTTCGCCAAGAGTGGAGTGACATTGTAAACTGCCATGATGTTTTTCCGTCACGATTTGATAGCTAATTGACATACCCAAACCAGTGCCTTTGCCAATCTGCTTAGTTGTGAAAAATGGGTCGAATAACCGTTTCTTAATATGCTTGGGAATGCCAGGGCCATTATCCACAATATGGATAGCTATGCGATCGCTCCCCACCGTGCGAGTAAGAATTGTAATCATTGGTGAAATGCCATTACTTGTAGTTGTTATTTTTTCTTCTATGGCATCAACAGCATTGCTCAAAATATTCATAAATACTTGATTCAATTGACCTGCATAACACTCGACTAAAGGCAGCTCACCATAGTTTTTAACGACTTCAATACTTAGTCCATTTGGTTTGCCCTTGAGTCGATTTTGTAAAATCATGAGTGTACTATCTAAGCCTTCATGAATATCAACGATCTTAAATTCAGCCTCATCAAGACGAGAGAATGTCCGCAACGATTTCACAATTTCTCGAATCCGTTCAGCGCCAACTTTCATCGAGTCTACTAACTTCGGAAAGTCTTGCATGATAAAGTCCACATCGATCGCCTCCGCTTGGTCTTGGATCGATTCTGGTGGGTTGGGATAGTGAGTTTGATATTGATGTAATAGCTCAAGCAAATCGGATGCATATTGATCTGCATGAATCAAATTACCGTGGATAAAGTTCACTGGATTATTGATTTCATGGGCGACACCAGCGACCATTTGCCCCAGACTCGACATTTTCTCGCTTTGCACCAGTTGCGCCTGCGTTCGTTGCAATTCCC
The DNA here is from genome assembly GCA_964475335.1 of uncultured bacterium. Lineage (GTDB taxonomy): Bacteria > Cyanobacteriota > Cyanobacteriia > Leptolyngbyales > Leptolyngbyaceae > CAYYWG01. The sequence goes on along the minus strand of CAYYWG010000014.1, from coordinate 89,893 downwards.
GCAGCGTACTTTCCAATTCGCGGGTTTGTTGCCGTAATTCGGCTTCAGAATCCCGGAGAGCGGCTTCGGCTAACTTGCGATCGTGAATATCAGTGCATACCCCAATCCATTCTCGAATTGCCCCACTGTCCAGCAAAATAGGAACTCCCCGCGAAACAAAATAGCGATAATTCCCATCCTTGCCCCGCACACGATATTCCGCTTCGTAGGGGTGTTTGTTTTTCACGGCACTCAGCCACCGTTGAACTGCAATGGTCTTATCCTCTGGATGCAATGCATCTAACCAGCCATAACCCCGCACTTCTTCAATGGTTTGTCCGGTGTACACTCGCCACTCCGGTACATCATCAACTTTGCCGTTCCCATTCGTTAGCCAAATCAACTGGGATGTCGCTCGAATGAGGCACCGATAGCGTTCCTCACTCAGTTTCAAGGCTTCTTCAGCTTGTTTTCGTTCGGTTATGCTTAATCCTGTACCCCGAAATCCAATCACCATACCCGCCGGGTCGAGCAAGGGGACTCCGTTTACTTCTTCCCAGACGATCGCCCCATCTGGCGTTAAGTTGCGATGTTGGAATTTAAAGGGGCTCTTTTGCTGTGTTGCTTTTTGGAGAACGACTCGCACTGGATCAATATCTTCAAACGGCATAAACTCAAACAAGGAGTAACCCAATAACTCAGTCGGGCTATAGCCTTTGACTTGTTTCGCTTTATCAGTCACAAACGTGTATACGCCGGTGGTATCCATATCCCATAGATATTCCCCAGCCGCTTCGGACACATCTCGAAATCGTTGTTCACTCTGACGCAGTTGTTCTTCAGCTCGTTTACGTTCGATTTCTTCTCGTTTTGTATCACTAATGTCTTCGTAAGATCCAAAGATTCCAATTACTTCCCCAGCTTGATTATGCAATGGAATTTTGTTGATGCATAACCACATAGTTTCCCCGTTTTCTAAATGTTTCTCTTCTTGGTGATTGATGACGGGAGTATTACTTTGCATCACGGCTGAATCTTCAGCTTCAAAGATAGTTGCTAATTGCGCCCACGGTAAGTCGTAATCAGTTTTGCCAATGATTTGATCTGGTGATTCTAATCCTGAATCTTGAGCAAAGGTTTTGTTGCAACCCAAATATTGATGATGTCTATTTTTCCAGAAAACGCGCTGGGGTAATGTGTCAAATACCAGTTGCAATAGTTGCTTGGATTCTCGTAGAGCCTGTTCCGTTTGGATGCGATCGCTAATATCAATTGCGGTTCCGACTAGGCGATACACGCGCGATTTTTCGTCTTTTAACGGATTCAGGGTGGTCAGCCACCACGTTTCTTTGCCTTGGAGGGTAAGGCATTCTTCGTAGGTAATGGGTTTGCCGCTGCGCACACATTGACGTAGCCGACTTTGGATCGCCTGGCTCGAAGCTTCATCAAACAAATCCTCCATTGGTTTGCCTAAGACTTCAATGGTTTTCTTCCCGACGACTTTCTCAGCGTAAGAATTCAATCCCGCATGACGAAATTCATGCTCGTTGATCACATCAATAACAAAGATTTCATGTTCTACACCTTCGTATACGCCCCGTAAAAACTGTTCGCGATCGCGGAGTTTTGCCTCAGTTTGTTTGCGCTTCGTAACATCACTACGAATAGAGATATATTGATGGGGCTTACTATCCGCATTGAGGAACGGAACAATCGTCGTATCAACCCAATAGATCGTACCATCTTTAGCACGATTTTGAATCTCACCTTGCCAAACTTTACCATTTGAAATCGTTTTCCACATGCGTTGAAAAAACTGTTTTGAATGGCTACCAGAGTTAATGATTTTGTGAGTCTTCCCAATCAGCTCTTCTCTAGAATATTTTGATATTTTGCAGAAATTATCATTCACGAAATTGATTACGCCTTTTTCGTCGGTAATAGCAACGATACTGGCTTGATCGAGAGCAAATTTAAAGCTTGCTAGTTCTTTGAGCGATCGCTTCAGTTGCAATTCAGCTTCTTGACGCTCTTGTAAGGCAAAATCACGTTCCTGATTATCTCGCTTCAGTTGGGTAATAACTTGGTTTAAGACTTCTGTTCGTTGTTCAACTGTTGTTTCCAGAACTCGTTGTACCTGAGTCAGTTCTGCCTCAATCTGTTTGCGATCGGTAATATCCAGCAAGACGCCAAAAAAGGCAATTTCTCCAGTATCACTCACGAGCGGCGACGCATCTCCTTGCCACCAGCGAATTTGGCCATTGGGTTTAATCAAACGGCCTTCATAATGCCAGGGACTGAGGGTATCAATCGCGTCTGCAACAGAGGCAATGTACGCGCGGCGATCGTCTGGGTGCAACCGATTCACAAAAGCCGAAAGGCTGCGCACAATGTCATCAGCTCGCACGCCCATGATGCTCCAAATACCGTCGCTGATATAGTCCATTTTCCACTTCCCGTTGTGGTGCCCAAACTGGAAGATAGAACCAGGAATATTAGCCGCAATATTTTTCATGCGGGTTTCCGCCGTGGCGCAGGCAAGTTCTGCCTGTTTGCGTTCCGCCATTTCGCGTTTCAGGGTTTTGATGGCTTTGCGGAGTGCTGCGGTTTGTTCAGAAAACTGCCATTCTAATTGGATCTTTTCCGCAATGAGGGTGGCTTCAATGTGTTGTTGTTGGCTTAGTCGCGCTTGCAAGGTGAGGTCTTGGGCCGTGAGCAGGAGTTGCTCGCCTTGGGGGATGATGCGCCATTGCAATTGACAGTAATGGCCGCTGGCCTGACGAAATTGCGCCAGAAAGGAAACGGGACTGGTGGAGTCGCCGGACAATTGTTGGATTTTGGCGATCGCCATTGGCCGATCATCGGGGTGTAGCCACTCAAGCCAAACGGCATCAGCCAAGTCTGCGAGTTGCCAACCGAGGGTCGCGCTCCAGGCTGGATTAACTTCAAGAAGGTAGCCATCGAAGGTGGCGATCGCCATCAATTCTGTCGCAAGCTGGAAAAAAAGATGATAGGGTGATTTTGCCAAGTCCTCGGGCCGGGGAGAAGTGGGTTGGTGCATGGGCCAAACAAGCTGGAAAACACGACAGCGTAAAGGCTACTAAGACAAGCTCAACTTTAGAATGCCCTCATCCAGGAGTTTTTCCGCGATCGCCGGAACCTTCCTTTGCACAGGTCTGCAACCCAGAACGGGCATGCAACCACGGGCATGGTGTGGGGTTTGCGGGTGGGGAGAGGCACGACCTGTTGGTTGGGCAAGACGCGGGCTGGATGAAGTTTCTGTGGGTGTAATCGTGCCCCCTTAAGTCAGGCATTCGGTTGCTCAGATTATCTCATTAGAATCAAGGGGTGATTAGTGCCTGAGGCACCAGAGCCCACTTTAAAGTCTGGAAGAATTATTTGGGGGTGAATTTTTGCCTCCCAGCTCCAACCTTGTTTAGCCCAAGCGCACCCTTAAAACTCAGACCGACTGTTCAGACTGATGATTGAGAGGGTAACTCGCGATCGGGGACATCGGAATTTGCCGCAGCAAGCATAATCAAGCCGTCGCTGTAGATCCGGAGGCGGCGGCCCCGCCAGTAGACCTGGTTGCCGAAACACCCCATCAACCACACCCCAAAGCTGAGTAAGTCGCGTAGGGGTAAGGCCCAGAGCCAACGATATAACTTGGGGGCTTGGAGACTTTGAATGGCGATGCTGGCTTGGATGTAGCGGAGGGCGATCGCGCCAAGGCTGAGGGCGATCGCCCACGGAGCCGCCCCTGTTAGCCCCACCAAGGGTAAACAAAAGACCACCCCATAACAAAAAATCATTGTGTAATATTGAGGGCCACGGTTGAACCGAATGGTTCTGGCCCAGCGCAACTCCCGTTGATACACGTCGTGAAGACCTTCCGTACCCGTGTCAGACTCCAAAACATAAGGCGACAACTCGACAATGTACCCCGCTGCTGCGGCCCGTTTCCCCAGGTTATAGTCTGAGCCAATGCGATTGAGATGCAGGCCGCCATACCGTTCAAGAGCGTCGCGGCGAGTGGCAATGGTCGTGCCCACAGCACATTTCAACCCACCATCCAAGGCCCGTGCAATGAGCAAGCTGGGAATAAAATCGACGGCACGCCCCAAGGAGGCGATCGCCGCGCCCAAAGACTGGGGATTGGAGCCAATATAAGCGCAGGTCACCATCCCAACTTGGGGATTATGCAACGGCTCAGTCACGGTTTGGAGGTAGTGGGGCGCAACCCGAATATCACTATCGACAAACACAATCCAATCTGCGGTTGTCGCCTCTAATAAATAAGTTAGAGTGCTGTCTTTTTGGTTGATGCCGCGCGGCGTTAGCCCTGTCAACAGTTTGACCCGGCGGGGATACTGGGCCGCGATCGCCTCTAGCACGGGAATAGCTGAATCATCCAGATCCACCACGCCAAACAAAACTTCGTAGTCTGGATAGGCTTGTTCGCAGAGCGATCGCCAATTTGCCTCGGCCCCGGCATCTAACCCACACACCGGCACCAAAATCGCGATCGGGGGACAGGTGACGGCGGCCCGCTCATCTGCCTGGGCTTGTTCCGTCCGGCCCGTTGCAGCCCGAAAAAACTTGACCGTGAAAACGGTACAGGCTAGATAGAACACGCTGCCACCCACCACCAGGGCCAGCAACGCCAGAATTGCTATAACCATGCTGTCTCCTCTGCAAACTCAACAGTCTCGCACCCACGAAACTCTATTGTCCACCGGAAGGAGGCATTTAGCGCTTGGCCTTAACCTGGCTCCGTAAGAACGGAGAGAGAGGGATTCGAACCCTCGTTAGAGTTGCCCCTAAACAGCATTTCCAGTGCTGCGCCTTCAACCACTCGGCCATCTCTCCAGGTTTGATGTGCTGTATGAACAGTCACAAGACCTTATAATAGCAGAACCACGCCCCTTAGCGCGAACTTAACCTTTAAATTCATGAGTTCTGTTTACACCATTCGGATTCGCGATCGCCGCACCAACACCATTCACACTGCGCAAGTGCCCAGCGATCGCTACATTTTGCACGCTGCTGAAAACCAAGGGGCCAACCTTCCCTTTGCCTGTCGCAATGGCGCTTGCACCACCTGCGCTGTTCGCATTCTCAGCGGCGACCTCTACCAACCCGAAGCAATGGGGCTCTCTCCAGACTTGCAGAAACAAGGCTATGCACTGCTCTGTGTGAGCTATCCTCGTTCCGACCTGGAAGTCGAAACCCAAGACGAAGACGAAGTTTACGAACTCCAATTTGGCCGCTATTTTGGTAAAGGCAAAGTCCGGCGGAGCCTCCCCCTCGACGAAGATTAAGGCGGGAGCCCCAAGCTCTGCCCCCTGTCTCCTCTTGCCGGCTGGCCCTGCTTGACTTTGCGCTCAAGCGATAGTTGCATTAGTCCTCTGGGTATGCTCAGAACAAGCGATGGTGCAATTCTGGCCGGGCCCATCAATATAATGTGGACGGCAGCGCGGCCTCTATTTTCCGTTGTTCACCGAGACTGCTTTTGTGATGTCCGTTGACTCGAATCAACTTCAAATTTTTTTGGATGTAGCCACCGAAGCCGTCTTGGCTGCCGGGGTTGTCTTGCAAAACTACTATGGCAACTTAAACCAAGTCGAAGAAAAGGGTCGTCCGGGTGATTTGGTGACTGTGGCCGACAAAGCCGCCGAAGCGATCGTGCTGGATGTGCTCCAGCGGCACGTACCAAATCATGCAATCTTGACAGAAGAATCGGGCCAACTGGGTACGCTAGACAGTAGGTTCTTATGGGCGATCGATCCACTGGACGGCACCACAAACTACGCGCACCAATACCCAGTCTCTGCCGTTTCGGTCGGGCTGATGATTGATGGGGTGCCCTCCGTTGGGGCCATTTACGATCCCGCTCGGCAAGAGTTGTTTCGGGCGGCGATCGGGTTAGGCGCAACCTGCGATCGCCGCCCCATTCGCGTTTCCCAAACCACCGAACTCCGTAACAGCCTACTGGTGACCGGTTTTGCCTACGATCGCCACCAAACCACCGATCACAACTACGCCGAATTCTGCTACCTGACCCACCTCACCCAAGGTGTCAGACGCAGCGGTTCCGCCTCAATGGATCTGGCCTACGTGGCCTGTGGCCGCCTCGATGGATATTGGGAACGTGGCCTCTCCCCGTGGGATATCACCGCTGGCATCGTCCTCGTCCAAGAAGCCGGGGGCCTCGTCACCGCTTACGACGGCAGCCCCCTGCAAGTCCAATCCGGTCGCATCCTGGCAACCAACCGTCACATTCATACCAGTCTCAGCCAAGCCTTACAGCGAGTTCCCCCCATCGAAGTCTGGTCAGATTTTGACCGTTTTAGTAAGCTGAGCTAGCGCAGACCGGGATTAAGCAGATTACACTAAAAGAATTCAATGGCAGGCAGATACCAACTATGTCTATGAATATTGATCGAGGGTTATTTCTACTAGACTTTTCCGACTATCACGCCATGCTCGGTGTGCCCATTGATGCAGACACCCAAACGATCCGCAAACGGTATCTTAAAATTGCGCGCCGACTCCACCCCGATAGTTGTGCCTCCGAAAGCGAAGATGATCGGAGACGCGCGAGTGAATTTTTATCTAAACTCGTCAACCCCGCCTGGGAAAAGCTATCCCAAGAAAAGGAAAAAGAAGAATACGACTTATTATTAAAACTCAAAGGTCAGCAGGCTGCCCGCCAAGGCAACTTGGACTTAGGTGCCCTCGGCAAAGAGCTATCGACTGCGAGCAACCCAGATCATTTTTATCGTTCTTCGATCAAAAACCTGGCCGAGAAACAATTTGATCATCTCGACCAAACCCTTGATGTCATTGGCCAAATTAGTGAACTGAATATCGCCTATTTGATGCGGAAAGAAGGCGCAGGCGGTGCCAAAGCTAATTCAACCACGGCCAAGCCAATCTACACGGGCAGCAATCTGCCCGACTCTTCCCAATCCGGCACGCCCCCAACCCCAATGCCCACAGCCCCCCCCCGGCGGGAAACCGTGAGTGATCAGTACTATCGGCGGGCCGAAGGGTACATGGCCAAAAATAATCTGGCCCAAGCGGTGTTAGAACTGCGCGACGCTTTACGGTTAGAACCCCACAACAGCCGTTGCCATGCGTTATTAGGGGAAGTCTATCGTCGCCAAAACCAACAAACAATGGCGAAGATCCACTTCAACAAAGCCCTGGAGTTTGACCCGAATAACGAACTAGCCTTGCAGGGGCGGCAACGGCTCGAAACCCAAAGTAATGCTGGTAAAGCCACCGGGGCCGCCGCAAAGGCTGGAACCCAAAAACAAAATCCAAAACCAGGTAAGGCTTCTAATACGGGCAAGTCCAATGGCAATTCTGGTGGCGGTTTGTTTGGTTTATTTGGTGGGAAGAAAAAGTAATGGTTTATCAACCGCCCGTTGGGGCTAGGGATTTGTTGCCGCTGGACGTGATCCAAAAGCGCTGGATTGAAACCCGATTGCAGCAGGTCTTTCATCAGTGGGGGTATCACCGCATTATTACCTCAACCTTAGAACGACTAGACACTTTAATGGCAGGGGGCGCAATTCAACGCTCGACGGTCTTTCGCGTGCAGGGTAGCCATGACGAAGAGTTGGGGTTGCGCCCGGAACTGACGGCCTCGATCGCCCGTACAGTCGTGACTCGCATGGCCGGGACAACCCATCCCCTCCGGCTGTATTACAACGCGAATGTGTTTCGCAAAGCCGAAGCGGCCAGCCACAACGGTCAGCAGGAATTTTATCAAGCGGGTGTGGAGTTGTTGGGGGCCAAGGGGCTATTGGCTGATGCCGAAATTCTTTTGCTGGTGGCCGATTGCCTGGAGCGATTGGGGCTTAATCAGTGGTCGCTGGTGTTGGGTGAAGCGGGCCTGACCCGATCGCTCCTCTCAGTGTTTCCCATCGAACTGCAACCCAAAATTCGCCACGCGATCGCCCATCTGGATCGCCTGACCCTGGAAGCCTTGCCATTGTCCACCGAGTTGCGCGATCGAGCGTTGTTCTTGTTTGAACTGCGCGGTACCCCCGAAGCGGTGCTCCAAAAAGTGGCCACCTTAGACCTCGATGCCGCCCAACGGAGCATCCTCGCCAATCTTAAAGCCTTGATCGATGTTGTCCAGGCTTCCCCCAGAGCCGCCGCGCTGCCAATTATTTTGGATCTCAGCTTGATCCAAACCTTGGATTACTACACTGGGATCATCTTTGAAGTGGTGAGCCAATCGAACCAGGGCTTGCAAGTGCTGGGCCAGGGCGGTCGCTATGACCAACTGCTGGGACTGTATGATCCCCAGGGCAAATCCTATCCTGGTATTGGTTTCGCCCTGCAACTGGAGCAGATCTATCAAGTCCTGGCGATCGCCGGTCAGTTGCCCCAGCAAACCCCCATTATTGACTGCCTGGTCGTACCCAGTGGCCCCCCGACCTATCCCCAAGCCCTGGCCTATGCCCAAACCCTGCGGGCCGACAACAACCTCCGAGTCGAGCTTGACCTGGGGGGGCGATCGCCAGCCGAAATCCTTGACTACGCGCAACACCGCCGGGTGCGCCAAATTGCCTGGATTCAAGAAAATGGCGACGCAAAGGTTGAAACCGTGAACTCGCAGTAATAGGCTAGATGAAGGTTCGTAAAAATGGCTTAATATTTGGGCTGAGGCTGGGCGTAAGGCAGGAAAGCACCTGCGATCGCTGCCATTCCCCCCAGAGCTTTCGCTGTTGCTGCGACCTCAGCGATCGCCAACCTATCGCCGATCCATCGCCAATAGTTTAGAAACCAAGCACCGAATTGAGAGAGGGTAGACTGTGCCACACACCATTGTGACTGAAACCTGTGAAGGGATTGCCGATTGCGTGGATGCCTGCCCTGTTGCGTGTATTCATCCCGGCCCTGGCAAAAACATGAAAGGTACCGACTGGTTTTGGATTGATTTTTCAACCTGTATCGATTGTGGGATTTGCCTCCAGGTCTGCCCAGTCGAAGGCGCGATCGTCCCAGATGAGCGGCCCGAACTGCAAAAAACCCCTGAATAACAGGCAAAACCTATGCTCGTGGCGCGATCGCGGTCTTCACCTCACCCAGCGCCCATTCCCTGGCTGCCCACCATTTCCATCCTGTTGATTTCAACCTGTGTCGTTTCCCCATGTCTGACTCTCCCATCCTTGAAGTGCAAGCGGTTCATGCCGGATATGTCAAAGACCTGGACATTTTGCAGGGGGTCAACTTTCGGATCGACCCTGGCGAACTCGTCGCCGTCATTGGCCCCAATGGTGCGGGCAAATCCACCCTCGCCAAAACCATCTTTGGCCTGCTCACTCCTCATACTGGCCAGATCATCTTCAAGGGCGAGAACATTGTGGGGCTAAAGTCCGATCAAATTGTGCAGCGGGGCATGTGCTACGTTCCCCAAATTGCCAATGTGTTTCGCTCCCTCACGGTGGAAGAAAACCTGGAAATGGGCGGGTTTATCCTCAACCAGTCCTTACAAGCCCTGAAAGACGAAATTTTTACCCGCTTCCCTAGACTGGCCGAACGCCGCAAACAGCGGGCGGGTACTTTGTCCGGTGGAGAGCGGCAAATGCTGGCCATGGGGCGGGCTTTGATGCTGAAACCGAGCCTGTTGCTTTTGGATGAACCCTCGGCGGCGTTGTCTCCTATTTTGGTCAACAGCGTCTTTGAACAAATTCGAGCCATTAACCAGACCGGAACGGCGATCGTTCTGGTCGAGCAAAATGCCCGGACAGCCCTAGAAATGGCCGATCGCGGCTATGTATTGGAATCAGGGCGCGATCGCTTTGAAGGGCGGGGCGTGGATCTTCTGAATGATCCCAAAGTCGGTGAACTGTATCTGGGGGTAGCCTCCCACACCTAAAGCCAGGTTTGTATGCCCTGGACTTCAGGATTTGCCTGACGACCCCGGCCTACCCGCTGACGTCAGCCCAGATCAACTGACGAACCGCCCCGTGCCGTAAAATTGAGATTTGGGCCTCTATTCCTCTTCTGCCGCCAACAAACCCATGCTTTGCGATTACCTGCAATTAATTTTGACTGCTCATGTCTACGATGTGGCCCAAGAAAGCCCTCTGGAACTCGCTCCCAACCTCTCCAAACGGCTGGGCAACCGCCTGCTCCTGAAACGGGAAGATATGCAGTCAGTTTTTTCGTTTAAGTTGCGGGGCGCTTATAACAAAATGGCCAAATTGCCACCGGATTTGTTGGCCCAGGGAGTTATCGCCGCCTCTGCGGGAAACCATGCCCAGGGAGTTGCCTTGGGCGCACGGAAGTTAGGGAGCCGCGCGATTATCGTCATGCCCGTCACCACGCCCCAAGTGAAAGTGAACGCCGTGAAGGCCCGTGGGGGCGAAGTTATTTTGCATGGGGATACCTATGACGATGCCTACGCCTATGCCCGACAACTCGAAGCCGAAAAAGGCTTGACCTTCATCCATCCCTTTGACGATCCCGATGTGATTGCAGGCCAAGGCACCATTGGCATGGAAATTTTGCGCCAGTGCCAACAACCCATTCACGCCATTTTTGTGGCGATCGGGGGCGGCGGGTTGATTTCGGGGATCGCAGCCTATGTCAAGCGGATTCGCCCAGAGATCAAAATCATTGGGGTGGAACCCGTTGATGCCGATGCCATGCACCAATCTTTGCAGGCTGGCCACCGCATTCGGTTACCCCAGGTGGGGTTGTTTGCTGATGGTGTGGCGGTGCGCGAAGTCGGTGAAGAAACCTTTCGGCTGTGCCAAGAGTATGTCGATGAAATCATGCTGGTGGATACAGATGCCACCTGCGCAGCGATTAAAGATGTCTTTGAAGATACGCGATCGATTCTGGAGCCGGCTGGAGCCTTGGCGATCGCCGCTGCGAAAGCCTACGTCGAACGGGAACACATTCAAGATCAAACCCTGATTGCGATCGCCTGCGGTGCTAACATGAACTTCGATCGCCTCCGGTTTGTGGCCGAACGGGCCGAACTGGGGGAACGCCGCGAAGCTATTTTTGCTGTCACCATTCCGGAAGAACGCGGGAGTCTACGACATTTTTGTCAGTGTTTGGGCACCCGCAACCTGACCGAATTTAACTATCGGATTGCGGACAATCAAGATGCCCACATTTTCGTTGGTGTGCAAATTCAAAATCGGGCCGAAGCCGCCGAAATTGTCCGAAATTTTCAGGCTTGTCGGTTTGAGGTCTTGGATCTGACCGATGATGAACTCGCGAAATTACACCTGCGGCACATGGTTGGTGGCAAGTCTTCCCTGGCCCACAATGAACTGCTGTATCGGTTCGAGTTTCCCGAACGACCGGGAGCCCTGATGCAGTTTGTTACCTCCATGAGCCTCGACTGGAATATCAGTCTTTTCCACTATCGTAACAATGGGGCAGACTATGGCCGCATCGTCGTAGGGATGCAGGTGCCGCCGCACGAAATGCAAGATTGGCAAGCTTTTTTAGATGGTCTGGGTTACCGCTATTGGGACGAAAGCCAAAACCCGGCTTACAAGTTGTTTCTCGGATAAGGGTATGTCATCACCAGCGGAATTCTTGACTCCAGAAGAGTGCGCCGAAGTGGATAAAGCCCTGCTCACCGCCAGGGACAAATTTACGGCCCGTGTTGCGATTTATGCGTTGCGATCGCTCAAACAAATCGCCCAGCAAGAAAACACCACCATCGAAGCCTTAGACCCACTTCAAATCGAAACCTGGGTTTACAATGATTCCTCGTTGCAAGGAGACCGTGATCGAGAATTTCGTCAATTTTTCTCGAAACTCGTCATTGCCGCCACCAAGCCCCTGGAACAAGCTGCGCGATCGCTCCAGACTGATATCGCCACTCTCACCGTGCCCCAAGTGATTGCCTGGTTTGAAGCGCAGGCCAAACAAAACCTGCCCTCCTAATCCCTGATCGCTCGATACGTCCCTAGTGACTGCCTCAACGCGGTCTAGATTGCCTTGCCTCAAGCCAGAAGTGGTTGAGGCCCATCTTTTGGGAATACGTGCTCGTCCTATGTTGATTCAACTTTCGCCAAATTGAGCGTTTGCGATCGCCTCAAATCATCATCCAAAAGCAAGAATTTGCCCAAACAAAGATTGCGATCGTGATACAAACTGTTGCAATTATTTTACGTTCTCCAAAGAGTTGTTGTCTTCTTCAAAGTTGTTCAGACCCATCAGGTAAGATGAACAATGGTATTGGGATATACCGCTGGTGTGAATTATGCAAAAGATTGAATAACTCTCTGCTGATCCTGTACTCGTGTTGCTAGCCTTAAGGCTAGCTTGTTGCAAATCTGAGTCCTTCATGAGGCTTAATTCCCCCTTAGGCAAGCGTTGAATCAACAGAAATATCATAGTTTATTGACAAGTTAAATCGAGTTTTCTGTTTTTGCGCTCTTCGATAAAGGTTTTGTTGCTAGGTTGAGATTGTCACGGTGTGGAGTTGTAGGTATCAACGTTTCCTACACTCTTGGTATTAGTCCTTGCTTCGAATGTGTTTTCCTGTCGCGATCGAGTTGAAAGTGGCTGATTTGAGAGTTTTAACTTAATTCTTGATGAGATGTAAGACTGTCTACTTTCCATGATGAAATACAGATTTTTAGGCATATTTTGATTCTCGTTACTTCAATGTCTACCCCAAAAAATTTAGGGGGCAACTTTCGGTGATCGCTAACTCTTGAAATTGTGTTGTCTCATCCATCCTTCACCACCCATGCCGACTATGCCAATGTTGGTTGTGAGTGCAGGGTGGCTTGGTTTGTGTGCTGTTATTCGGTATTGAACATTCATGACTTCTAGCTTTGAAACCCACGGTTCGCTCGACAATGCAGGAGACCTCCAGACTCTTGCCCAGGCGCTACCAGTCCAGTTCCCAGGGATGCCAACCCCGGCCCAGCCAAGCCTTGATCCCGCGCGGGATCCCCTGCACACAGCATTGGGAGTTTATGTGGTTGTGCACGGCCATTTCTATCAACCGCCGCGAGAAAATCCCTATCTGGATGCGATCGAGCGGCAACCCAGCGCCCACCCTTTTCATAACTGGAATGAGCGGATTCACAATGAGTGCTATCGTCCGAATGCGTTTGCCCGTATTGTGAACGATCGCGACGAAGTGATGGGGATCGTCAACAATTACGAGTATCTCAGCTTCAACATGGGGCCGACGCTGCTCAGTTGGCTCGAACGGCATGATGTCGAAACCTATCAGCGGATTTTGGATGCCGATCGCCGCAGTTGTGAGCGGTTAAACGGCCACGGCAACGCGATCGCCCAAGCCTATAACCACATCATTTTGCCCCTGGCGAACCCCCGGGATAAAGCTACCCAAATTCGCTGGGGCAAAGCCGATTTTCGCTCACGGTTTGGCCGGGAACCCGAAGGTATGTGGCTGGCCGAAACTGCCGTTGACTATCCCACCCTTGAAGCCTTAGTGGCCGAAAATATCCGGTTTATTGTCCTCGCGCCATCCCAAGCCCAGCGGTGTCGGCCCTTGCCCACTGCCCAAGACCCCGATCCCCAGTGGCAAGAAGTTGGTGGCAGCCAGATCAACCCCACCCAGCCCTACCGCTGTTACTTGCCGCAAAGCACCACAGCGACGGGCGATCGCGCTTACATTGACATCTTCTTTTACGACGGGCCAATTTCCCGTGATATGGGGTTTGATGACCACGCCTTAAGCAATGCTTACCACTTTGCCGGACGGATTGGACAGGCTATTCGGGGCGATCAGAGTCCATCTCAGTTAATTTCTGTGGCTACTGATGGCGAAACCTTTGGCCACCACAAAGGCGGTACCGAAAAGTGTTTGGCCTATGCCTTTGTCCACGAATTTCCTAACCACAATTGGACGGTGACTAACTTTGCCCACTACTTGGCGATCGCGCCGCCCACCTGGGAAGTGGAATTGAAGCCCGTCACGGCCTGGAGTTGTAGTCACGGGGTCGATCGCTGGCAAGACGACTGTGGCTGTGGTGGCGGGGATGTGTGGCATCAGCAGTGGCGCAGACCGCTACGTACCGCGTTGGATTGGCTGCGCGATCGCCTGGCCACCATTTACACCACTGAAGCGGGCAAACTCTTGCAAGATCCCTGGCAAGCCCGTGACGAATATATTCAAGTCATTCGCGATCGCTCCACCGAGAACGTCAGTCAATTTCTCGCCCAGCACCAAACCCATCCCCTCAGCGCTGCCGAACAGGTGGATGCTCTGCGGTTGCTAGAAATGCAGCGCCATACCTTGTTGATGTATACCAGTTGCGGCTGGTTTTTTGAAGAACTCTCCCGTCCGGAAGGGGTGCAAATTTTGCGGTATGCTTCTCGCGCCCTAGAACTGGCTGGCGATGTCACAGGCGTGCGCCTCGAAGAGGACTTTGTCAAACAGTTAGAAGCGGCCCCTAGCAATGTGGATTTGTTTGGGCATGGAGCCGAAGTCTATCGCCAGTTGGTGAACACAGCCCAAGTCTCTATTGAACAAGTGGCGGCTCACTACGCGATGAGTTCCTTGTTTACTACCCATGCCCGCGAGCAACGGGTTTACTGTTACGCTGCACACCAGTCTGACTATCAACTCCACCACATGGGGTCGATGACTCTGGCGATCGGGCGATTGCAACTAATTTCTGAGATCACGCGGGAAACGGCAGATTTGGTGTTTGTTGTGTTGCATCTCGGCGGGTGGGATTTCCACTGCTGTATCCAGCCCTTTTCCGGGCGGCGAGATTACAGCGAAATGAAAGAATCTTTGGCCGAAGCCCTGAAACAGGCCAGTTCTGCCCAGGTGATTTTGGCGATGAACCGAGTGTTTGGGGATCAATCCTTTAACTTGCAAAGCTTGTTTGCGGAAGAACGCCATCGCATTATGCGGTTGCTAACCCAAGGCACCCTGAACCGACTGGCCCAACTCTACACCCAGGTCTACCGAGATAATTATGGGGTGCTGATGGCCTTTCAGCGGGATAATTTGCCCGTGCCCCAAGAGATGCAAGTGGCTGCTGCTGTCACGTTGAGCCATCGGGTAATGTTGTCGTTGCGATCGCTGGAACAAGACAGTAGCGACTTGACCGCCAATGGCTATCGCGCCGGATTTGACCACTTGGCCGAATTGGAGGCGATCGCCACCGAAGCCCGCCACATGCGCTGCCAAATTGATGTGCCCGAAGCCAAACCCACTGTGGAGCGGCTTATCTTGCAAGCCCTGCGGCATCTATTGTGCCAGTTCACTCCGGCGGCTCTCGACTTGGAGGTATCGCGGATTGAACGGTTGATTCATCTAGGGGCGGAAATGCACTTTGGGTTGTCGCTGGCCCAGGCCCAAGAACTGTATTTCCAGCATTTAACCACCTGGGTTATTCCCCACTGCCTGCGCTGGATTCACCCCAACGAATCGATCGCTATTCCGGTGGAGGCGGCAATGGATGTGCGCATTGCCCAGTTGCGATCGCTCCTGAAACTCGGTCAAATCCTCAAAATTGACGTGCAGGGCTGGTTAGACCAACTGCCCTAAGCCCAAGCCCCCAACTCCTAACGGCATCTGGTTGTGTGGGTTGGGGGTGCCGCTCACGTTCGGCGCGATCGCCAGCGACGTGAAATTGCGGATTGTGAGAAAAGATGCAAAGAACTCCTACCCCGACTTATAGTAGGAGAGCGCAAATTAGTCTGTTCATTTTTATGGCAACGAAATCTCCTCACCCCTCTTCGGCTGGCGAATCTTTTTCAATGGATGACTTTGAAAAAGCGCTGGAGAAATATGACTATGAATTTCAAAAAGGCCAAGTCGTTCGCGGAAAAGCCGTGAGCTACGACTCAGATGGGGTGTATGTCGATATCGGCGCAAAATCCCTGGCCTTTGTCCCCGGTCAAGAAGCCAGCATTCGGAGCATTCGGGATTTGTCGGTGGCGCTCCCGCTGGATGAAGAACACGACTTTTTGATCATTCGCGAACAAGATGCCGATGGCCAGGTCACGCTGTCGTTGCGGCAGTTAGAGGCGAAAAAAGTCTGGGATGAATTAGCCGATACTCAAGGCAGTGGCCAAAGTCTGTCGGTGCGCGTCACGGGCACCAACAAAGGTGGCGTGACTGTGGATGCTAAAGGGTTACGGGGTTTTATTCCGCGATCGCACCTACTGGAGCGGGATGCGCTGGAATCCCTCGTGGGGACAACCTTATCTGCCACCATCATTGAGCTAAACCAGGACACGAAAAAACTGGTCTTGTCCAATCGCTTAGCGACCCGCGCCGTTGCCTTCAGTCAGTTTGAAATTGGGCAACTGGTCGAAGGGAAAGTCAGCGGCCTCAAGCCCTTTGGGGTGTTTGTAGATTTGAATGGAGCTAGCGGTCTGCTGCACATTAACCAGATCAGCCAAAAGTACATCGAATCCCTCGATAAGTATTTTCAACCGGGGCAAATCGTCAAAGTCATGATTGCTGACATGGACGAGGGCAAAGGCCGAATCTCGCTTTCGACCAAAGTGCTGGAAAACTATCCCGGTGAAATGCTAGAGCAAATGGCGACCGTCATGGCCGAAGCCGACGATCGCCAGGAACGCGCCCGTAAGGCCATCCTGGGTTAAGACTGCCCCCCTCGGAGGTTTGGGTGAATGAAACCTTCGAGGGGAAGCGGTTAGGCGGCTGAGTCCACCGGGATCGACTGAGCTTGTTCTTGTTGGATCCGGTTTTCTTCTGCTAGAAATGCCGCCAGTTGCGTTTCAATCTCGCGGCGCACAATCTGGCGGTACTCCACAAAGTGCTCAATCTGGGCACAAACCGAAAGGTAACTGCTGATACCACCGGGATTGTACCGATACATATTCCATAAATTGCGCCAAAACTGAAAGCGGGTATCGCGCATAACCCCTTGCCGCCACGCGATCGTCAGCAAGGCCCGAACCGTCACCCAGTCAAGCTTTTTGCCCGATCGCTTGCCTTTTTTCGGATAGGTCGCCTCACCCAAAATGCGGAAATGACGATAGGTGCGATCGAGAAATCGCTTAGGTTCATACAGTTCCCAAAAGGCTTCCACATATTCACGGGCAATGTCTTCCAGCGGGCGCGTGGGCACAAAGTTCATCAACGCCGTTTGGTTGCCATCAGACAGTTGACTGCGGAGGCGACCTTCTTTTTCGAGCCGATGCCACAACGCCGTGTCTGGCAAGGCTTGCAACATACTGAAGAGGGCTGTGGGAATCGCCGTTTTCTCCACAAATTTGGCAATGCGTTGCCCAGCTCCTTTCTTTTCGCCATCAAAGCCAATGATGAAGCCCGCCATCACCCGCAAACCCGATCGCGTAATCGCGTGCACCGCATCGCTGAGAGAGTCGCGAGTGTTTTGGAATTTTTGCGTCAGAGATAGACTCTCTTCATCAGGGGTTTCGATGCCCAAAAAGACCGCCCCAAAATTGCAGGCCACCATCATATCCATCAATTCCTGATCTTTGGCCAGATCAACAGACGCTTCAGTCGCGAAGGAGAAGGGATATTGATGCTCCACCATCCACGGTTGGAGTTCTTTGAGAAAAAGTTTAACGTTGCGCTTATTGCCGATGAAGTTATCATCCACCATGAAAATGCTGCGCCGCCAACCCAATTCATACAGGCGATCGAGTTCAGCCAGGATTTGGGCGGGGGTTTTAGTGCGGGGTTTGCGCCCATAGAGCACGATAATGTCACAAAACTCGCACTGGAAGGGACAGCCCCGCGAGAACTGGACAGACATTTCGGAATAGGCATCAAACTCCAACAGGTCAAAGCGGGGAATGGGAGTGCCGGTGACATCGGGTTTTTCGCCGTTAGCCCGGAAGATGCCCGTTTGCTCCCCATTGGCGATCGCCTCGATAAACAGCGGCAACGTGATCTCGCCCTCATCCAAAATCAGATAATCAGCGCCAGCTAGTTTAGCCTCTTCGGGCAGGGCCGTGGGATAGGGGCCACCAACGGCAACCCGTTTGCCCCGGCGTTTGGCTTCTCGGATTTGATCGAGTAAGTCTTGCTTTTGCACAATCATGGCCGACAGAATGACCAGATCGGCCCATTCCCATTCGGCTTCGGTAACTGAGCGAACGTTGCGATCGACCAGCTTAAAATTCCATTCCTGGGGCAAAATTGCAGCCACGGTGACCAGGCCCAATGGGGGCAACATGGCTTTGCGATCGAGCAGGGCCAAAGTTTTCTCAAATGACCAAAAACTTTTAGGAAAGAGAGGGTACAAAAGTAAAACGTTCATTCATTTACGCGAGAAGGTTGATATTGCTTTACTGTGGGCGAGGAGCGCAAGCTTAAATTGAGGTAAAGCGGTTAATGGGGCAGTTTCAGTGCCAAGGCTGTGAGCCGCTAAGGGAGAATTTCATCGATTGAGCCAGTACCTCCAACCAAGCAAAGTGTTCATATCACGATTATGCTAACGCCTCTACGATTGGAACCACGATAAATAGCGATACACATTTAGAGCATTAAAAATAAAACGGTAAAGAGTGAATCAGTAAAAAGTGATGGATATCATCACTAAAACTTGATTAAGGTTAAATTGCCCTTGCTAGGACGAACCGATCGAGAACTTCGGCGGCACGCCACTCTCGGCTCATCATGTCATGTTCTACACACGGTTGGCCAGTTCTTCTGGATAGTGATGACTAAATTTAGACCATCTGAGTTCCCATCAGCTACAGCTTTTGCCCCCGGTTGCTGCCAACCCAGCCATTGAGGAGCGGGGGATTTCATACTGAGATGAAACCGTGACGTGATAGGGTTTTACAGGTATACAGCAGAACGTTTGGCGTTGCTTCATGGGGACTATTTGGGAACTTGATTTCTACTCTCGCCCAATTGTGGATGAGAACAATAAAAAAATCTGGGAAATTTTAATCTGTGATAGTCCCCAGACGATCGCGCGTCAGCCTGAGGCCGGGTTTCAGTTTGCTGAGTATTGCGCCAATACCGAAGTGAACTCAGTGCGGCTGAAGCAAGCGATTGAAACGGCGATCGCCCAGGCCCCCAACCCCCCAGACAAAATTCGCTTTTTCCGGCAGGCCATGACCAACATGATTACCAAAGCCTGCGATGATTTGGGTTTGCCCTCTGTTCTCAGTCGGCGCACCTATCACCTCAATCACTGGTTCCAACAGCGATTAGCGCACGTTTACCCCCAACATCCCGGCTTCCAGCCGGGTACTAATCCCTCGGTGAGTTTTGCTGCCACTGCACCGCAGCCCTTGCCCGATGCCTTGCTGGGGCAACAGTGGGCGTTTGTTTCTCTGGGGGCTACTGCCTTTGCGGATATGGCCGAATGGGATATTGACTTTGGGGAAGCCTTTCCTTTGGAGTTTGCTGCCTTGCCCCCCACGGCCCTGATTCCTGGGTTGATCATTTTTTCTCAACGGGCGACCCCGCTGGCGGCCTGGATGTCGGGGTTAGAACTGGCCAATGTTGCGTTTGATTCTGAGGCCACGCCCCGCTTATTGCTAGAAACGGGGGTTAGCGATCGCTGGATTTTGGCCAAACTGCCTAACTCCCAACTGTGGGCCGAAGCCCAGCAATTTGAACAGGCCAAACACCAAGCCAATGGGGTTCATTTCATCGCAGTGCAGACGGATCCAGAGTCCGATCGCTTTGCTGGATTTTGGTTATTGCAAGCGCCCAATATAGCGTAAAGTGATCTGTAGCCGACAGCCATGCAGAGCGCCAATTTCAGACAGCGAAATCCAGACCAGTATAGGCTTTCATCACTGCTGAAATTAGATTCCTGATCATTGCTGACGGTGTTGAATGACCGCTAATGCTGATGGCTCGAAAGTATGAGTTCGGAAGAATTGCAGCAAGATACGTTGGCCGAGCAGTTGCTTGAGTTGGCGCTTAAATCGGGAGCAGAGGCTGCGGAAGTTTATCAATCGCGATCGCTCTCGCGGCCCGTTTTTTTTGAAGCCAATCGTTTGAAGCAACTGGAAAGCGCCCACGCAGAAGGCATGGCTTTGCGCCTGTGGCGCGAGGGTCGTCCAGGCTTGGCCGTGGCCTATGGGCCAGTTGCACCGCAAACCCTGGTTGATCGCGCCCTGGCCCTGAGCGAACTCAACGAACCAGAGATGATTGAACTGGCCAGCGGCACGCACGTTGTGTATCCCGACTTGGGCCAAGAAGTCTCAGTCATGCAATTAGTGGAATGGGGCAAGCAGGCGATCGCCCTGATTCGCGATCGCTACCCTGATGTCCTCTGTGAGGCAGACTGGGAGTGTGATGCCGAAACCACTCGCCTGCTCAACAGCAATGGCCTTGACTATGGCTACACCGACACGACCCTCAGTTGCTCTATGTCCACGGAATGGATTCGGGGCGATGACTTTTTGAGTGTCTATGACGGCCAAACCCAACGTGGCAGCCTTGATCCAGAAGCCCTGGTGCAGCAAATTTTGATGCGCCTTGATTGGGCCACGGATAACACCACTTCCCTCAACGGCAAAATTCCCATCCTCTTTACGGCCAAAGCTGCTGATATGCTGTGGGGCACTGTCCAGGCTGCCCTCAATGGCAAACAAGTCATCGAACGGGCCTCACCCTGGAGCGATCGCCTCAACGAACTCGTCATCGCCGACACCCTTACCCTCCGGCAAGAACCCAACCTTGGCCCCTTTAGCTGCCCCTTTGATGACGAAGGCACCCCCACCCGGCCTATCACCTTTATCGATCGCGGTGTCCTCAAATTGTTCTACACCGACCACATGACCGGGCGCGACCTGGGCAGTGGCACGACGGGCAATGGCTTTCGTCCCGGCCTGGGCAGCTATCCCGCCCCCGGCCTGTTTAACCTGATCGTCGAAGGTCACGGTGACACAGCCGCCAAATCCCTCGACCAACTTATCGCTACCCTCGAAGACGGCCTCATCGTCGATCAGATGTTGGGCGGTGGTGCTGGAATTTCAGGCGACTTCTCGATTAATGTGGATCTTGGTTATCGGGTTAAGCACGGGCAAATCTTGGGGCGGGTCAAAGACACGATGGTTTCCGGAAATGTCTACACAGCGTTGAAAAATCTAATTGAACTCGGTGGAGATGCGGACTGGAATGGCTCTTGTTGGACGCCATCCGTCGTGGTGGGAGGACTTTCTGTAACCGGCCGTGCCTGAGCTGGGTCATACAACAAAAAACTTCATGAACCCTTTACGAGGCTTGGGGCAAAAATCCCTAGTTTTTTAAAGGCACAATGAAGATACCCACCGAGTTCCCGCCAGGTTCGAAGACTCTCAGTAGAATCTACGAATAGAGAAAGATGCATCCTCCCTGTGAACTCGTCGATAATGGCAGTAGTAGCAGGTCGTTTGGTGAAAGCGTATGCTGGACACAGGACAATTAGGGTTGACGGGTCAGGCGCTAACATTGTTTCGCCAGGGGCTAGCTGCGGCCTCAGCCAAACATTATGCGCAAGCCGTTGACTTGTATAACCAAGCTTTGACGCTGCAAGCCGATTGTTATGAGGTTTGTTATCAGCGGGGTTTGGCCTTGGAAGCATTGGGTGATTATGTGGAGGCGATCGCCAGCTATGAACGGGCTTTGGGCTTGGGGCCGGGCCGGGATGCCCGTAGCGAAATTTTGCACGATAAAGGCAATGCTTACCACTACGGTTTGGGCGAATACCAAAAAGCGATCGCCTGCTACGACCAAGCATTAAAAGAAGCTAGCCTCAACGATGTCATCTGGCAAAACCGGGGCAATGCGCTGCTCTATGGCCTCAGTCGGCCTGAAGATGCGTTGCGGTGCTATGACTCAGCTTTACGCCTCAACCCAGAAAATATTTCAGCCCTACGCCATCGTGGCAATGCGCTGGTAGAGTTGCGGCGGTATAGCGACGCGATCGCCTGCTATGACGAAGTTTTGGCCCTTGATCCGAACGATCAGATTGCGTGGCACTCGCGCACGTTGGCTGCAGAAAAAACTGGTCTTATCCATCAACAACCCAACACCAAACCAGTTTTTTATGACTTTGAGTTTGGCAAAGAGACCTTTATTGAAGGTGATGCGGACTCGGATATTATTTATACCCAACAATTTACTGCGACTGAAGAATCAATTCCCCAGGGCCAACCCCTGTTGATCGTTGAAGATGACTGGGGCCGCCACGAGATTTTGCTGGAACGCGATCGCTACTTGTTAGGCCGCGATCCCAAAAGCGACATCTGCTTACATTCCCAATTTGTCTCCCGGCAACACGCCTACCTCACTAAAGTCACCAATTCCGACGGCAATCCTGGCTATCAAATTGTAGATGGCAACTTGCAAGGCAAACCCAGCACAAACGGTATTTTAATTAACGGGCACAAACACCAATCGAGTCTGCTCCACCCTGAAGACGCCATCATCTTTGGCCCCAACATCCGCGCAATTTATCGCCTTTCAACCCAGTTCTAAGCGTTTAGAAAATCTGCGCTTGGCGATCGCCCAATTTGTGTACTCCGGACGATTTCTAGTATTCCTGTAGCATCCTTTTTTAGGGTTTTCCATAGTCTTCTAACGATTGGTAGAAATCCGCGATCGCTATGGCTTTCCCAAAAACAAGACTCTGAAAGCTACTCAATTCAATCAAAATTTTAGGGAAAAATCCTAATCTCATTCAATGCAAGCAATCGTTTAGGTGCCTGTTTGTCCGCATTTTTCCTTGCGTCAGTGCCAAACTCCAGCTTGATCAAATCAGCGATCGTCAACTTATTTAGTTAAGTTATTTAAAATACTTTTCTAGGGTTGTTTCGATCACCCCAAAAATACAATTCTGCGATTAGGATTGGTTGAGACTATGGGGTATCAGGTGTGCGCTATCATTGCTGTCTTTCTCCCCAGTTGAAAGTCTACTTGGGTAGCTTGAGGGATTGAGCGTGAACTCCCATAAATCAATAAGTCTCTCGCATCAGTTCGGAGCCTGCTTCTTTGCATTGGCTCCGTGCATTAGCTTCGTTAAACAACTTCAAGGCCATCATCCAGTAAGCACAAATGTACAAGTTTTGGGCAATACCAAAAGGTTTGTCCTTCAATAACCGTCGCACCTATAACCGTGGAAAGGCTCTATTGTTGCCAATAAGAGATCGATCGCGATCGCCAGTGGGCAAAATTTGAAGAAATCCAATTTTGCTGAGATATTCGCTCCAAAACTAGCCGCGATTGTCTGAAGCTTGCAGTCTATCGCATGATATTTTCATCCCCTTGCGATCGCATCAGATAGAGACTTTAGCTTAGCAAAATGATGGCGAGTCTTGGTTTCTCTCCAGTTGATGAGTAGCGAAATCAGGATAATTTAACTGTTGCAGATTCATGAATTAAACCTGTAGACAGACGGCACAAACTGGAGTTTAAGTTTAAGATCAACCCCAATTGCTTGGGCAAATTCCCGCTTGACAGCACAGACTAAATCATCGAGATTTGCTCGCCCTAAACACTCAACATGAGATCTGTACATAAATCTAAGCAGGGGAAATTCCTAATGTCTGACTTCATTCAAGCCGTTCTTCACAGCGATGAAAAAAACAGCCTGCGTCAGTTTGCTGGCCTTCTCCGATCCCAAGAACAGCGTTACTTACTCCGTAACGAGATTCTTAGTTTATTCCATGAATATTGTCGCAACTACGAAAAATCAGATTCATTTCTGCAGGCCTCAAATCTCAGTAAGCTAGTTTATTACATCCAAGAGATTATTGTAGAAAATGAAAGTCTATGTCTGATTATTCGGCCTAATATAGCCGCACAAGAAGCTTATCGGTTACTCGAAGATTTGACCCTCGAACCGATGAGCATTGCAGAATTGCTAGACTTACGCGATCGCTTTGTGGGGCGGTTCAATCCTCAAGAGGGTGATGTCCTCGAAATTGATTTTGAACCGTTTTATGATTACTCACCTAGCATTCGCGATCCTAAAAATATTGGAAAAGGTGTTGCGTTTCTCAATCGTTATCTTTCTAGCAAACTTTTTCAAGATCCTCGGCAATGGCAAGATAGTCTGTTCAATTTCTTACGGTTACACCGTTACAACGGCTATCAACTCATGATTAATGAGCGGATTCAAACTCAACAAAGTTTATCTGCACGGGTCAAACAAGCACTTGATTTGGTCAGTGCGCGATCGCCCGAATCCCCCTTTCAGTCCTTTCGGTTTGAACTTCAAAACCTTGGGTTTGAGCCTGGTTGGGGGAATACTGCTCAGCGAGTCCAAGACACTCTAGAAATTTTAGATCAGCTCATTGACTCGCCCGATCATCAAGTTTTGGAAGCCTTTATTTCCCGAATTCCGATGATTTTTCGGATTGTTTTAGTCTCTTCTCATGGCTGGTTCGGCCAAGAAGGCGTATTAGGACGGCCCGATACCGGGGGGCAAGTCGTCTATATTTTGGATCAGGTCAAAAGTTTAGAAAAACAAATTCAAGCTGATATTACCTTGGCTGGTTTAGATGTATTAGACGTGCATCCCAAGGTTATTGTTTTAACTCGTCTTATTCCCAATAGCGATGGGACAACTTGTAACCAACGGCTCGAAAAAATTTATGGTACAGATGATGCGTGGATTTTACGAGTTCCATTCCGTGAATTTAATCCAAAGCTAACCCAAAATTGGATCTCTCGGTTTGAGATTTGGCCTTATCTAGAACCATTTGCGATCGACTCAGAACGTGAAATTCTAGCTGAAATGCAGGGGAAGCCTGACTTAATTGTTGGTAACTACTCTGATGGTAATTTGGTTGCTTTTCTGCTGTCTCGTCGGATGGGTGTAACTCAATGCAATATTGCCCACGCTCTGGAGAAATCAAAATATTTGTTCAGTAACTTATACTGGCAAGACTTGGAAGATAAATATCATTTCTCGTTGCAGTTTACGGCTGATTTGATTGCGATGAATGCCGCGAACTTCCTCGTTAGTAGCACTTATCAGGAAATTGTTGGTACACCTGATAGTGTTGGGCAATACGAGTCGTATCAGTCATTTACCATGCCTGATCTATATCATGTTGTCAGTGGTATTAACTTATTCAGTCCTAAGTTTAATGTTGTTCCACCGGGGGTGAACGAGCATGTTTATTTCCCCTATACTTGCAGCGACGATCGCTTGATGGGAGAACGCGATCGCTTAGAGTCATTACTATTTACCCTTGAAGATCCAGGACAAGTTTTTGGGTATTTGGAACAACCGGATAAGCGACCGCTTTTCTCAATGGCACGGCTTGACCGGATTAAAAATATGACTGGATTAGCTGAATGCTTTGGAAAAAGTAAAGAACTCCAAGACCACTGTAATTTAATTTTGATTGCAGGTAAGTTACGGACAGAAGACTCCACTGACCATGAAGAAATTGAAGAAATCGAAAAGCTTTATCGGATCATTGATGAATATAACTTGCATGGCAAAGTAAGATGGCTTGGTGTGCGATTGCCCAAGGCCGACTCAGGCGAAGTTTATCGCATCATTGCGGATCGCCAAGGTATTTTTGTTCAACCCGCTTTGTTTGAAGCTTTTGGTTTGACAATTTTGGAAGCGATGGTGACAGGATTGCCAACTTTTGCAACTCGATTTGGTGGCCCCCTAGAAATTATTCAAAACAACGTGAATGGTTTCTACATTAATCCTACCCATCATGAAGAAATGGCCGCTGTAATTCTAGAGTTTGTGAGTAAGTGTGATCACAATCCTAACTACTGGTTTGAAGTGTCACAAAAAGGAATTGAACGGGTTTACAGTACGTATACCTGGAAGATTCATACTACTCGATTGTTATCATTGGCTAAGATTTACGGCTTCTGGAATTACACCTCAAAAGAAAATCGAGAAGATATGCTGCGGTATTTAGAATCGTTGTTTTATTTGTTGTATAAACCACGAGCTAAGGCATTGCTAGAGGAACATCTACGCCGCTAATTTGATCGAGCAGTCATTGTTCAGATATTGTTCAGAACATGGTTTTGGCTTGTATCCCTATAGGCCAGTTAACTGTTTTGTCTGATTCCATTGTCTTAGTCACAATAACTTTTCATTCTCGCCCCAGAGCAAATAGCATTCTGGGGCGATTTCGTGCTGAGGCGATCGCCCCCATCCTGTTTGATGAAAACCGTTGGAGGAAATGTCTTGAGGCACTGAGGTTAGCGAGCTTGGCGCTGGGAGCAATATGTGAATAGCTGAGAATTGGAATTTATTTGGAAGATGAAAGGTGAGGCAAACTGGCAGAAAATCGACTCAGTTTCAGGGAGGGGCGATCGCCTCCTGGGTGTGGGAAGTGGCACTGGTTGGGAATCCCAGCAATGTCAGTTTTTCCTGAGATTGCTGTCACGTTTCATGTTGCACTAGAATTCCCATGACATAATAAGGCGACTGAAATTATTTGAAGGTTCGTATGGCACTCGCGTCGGCACAGCCTGCATTATTAGTTTTGGCAGACGGCTCTGTCTATCAAGGGTGGGCCTTTGGCGCATCTGGTACCCAAATTGGTGAAGTGGTCTTCAACACGGGGATGACGGGCTATCAGGAAGTTTTGACCGATCCTAGCTATTGCGGCCAGATTGTGACCTTTACCTATCCAGAATTGGGAAATACCGGAGTGAATCCGGAGGATGAAGAGTCCATGCGGCCTCAAGTGCGGGGAGCGATCGCCCGCAACATCTGTGAGAAACCCAGCAATTGGCGATCGACCCAATCCCTCCCGGATTACCTCAAGCAACATAACGTGGTTGGCATTTATGGGATCGACACTCGCGCCCTGACCCGGAAACTCCGCTCCGTTGGCGCAATGAATGGCGGCATTTCCACCGAAATTCTCAACCCCAACGAGCTATTGCAAAAAGTGAAAGCGGCCCCCAGCATGGCTGGACTCAACTTAGTGCGAGAAGTAACCACTTCCACGGTGTATGAATGGGCAGAAACCACCCCGCCTGAGTGGGAGTTTGGGCCAACTGGGCAGCACGATGGCGAACCGTTGACGGTTGTGGCTGTGGACTTTGGCGTAAAACGGAATATTCTGCGCCGCTTGGCCAGCTATGGGTGCCGTGTGATTGTGGTGCCTTCTACCATGCCGCCCGAAGAGATTTTGAAATACAACCCTGATGGTATTTTTCTATCGAATGGGCCAGGGGACCCAGCCGCCAATGTAGAAGGCATTGCCACAACCAAGGCCTTGTTAGAAAGCCAAAAGCCAATGTTTGGCATTTGCATGGGGCATCAGATCTTGGGTTTGTCTTTGGGGGCTGATACGTTTAAGTTGAAGTTTGGGCACCGGGGGCTGAATCAACCGTGTGGCCTCAGTCAACAGGTCGAAATTACCAGCCAGAACCACGGTTTCGCGATCGGCGCTGATACTCTGCCGGAGGCCAACGTGGAAGTGACCCACCTTAATTTGAACGATCGCACCATTGCTGGGTTACGGCATAAATCTTTGCCCCTCTTCTCTGTGCAATACCACCCAGAAGCCAGCCCCGGCCCCCACGATGCAGACTACCTGTTTGAGCAGTTCGTACGCCTCATGCGGGAGCACAAAGTCACCGCCTAACTCTGCAACCTTTCGTTATCCTCCAGGGAAATCACAGATGTTAGGATAGTCAGACTTCAGCTCTCGGTTGTAGTAGTCAACGCTGCATTGAGGGTGTATACTGAAGCGTCGAACTTTGCATGATACCGATAGGAGGGATCTATCGCTGAGTCATTGACCTTGACCGTCAGCTTGAGAGGCACACGGGAAATCAAGGATAACTATCAACTCTTCCGTCTCACGGGTCTGTTGGACGCATTCTCAGAGCCGAAATTTCGTGCTGTGATGGGGCAATGCGTTGATGAAGGCCCGAAAAATCTCATTCTTGATCTATCCAAAATTGATTTTGTAGATAGCTCTGGGTTAGGCGCATTGGTGCAATTGGCCAAGAAAGTGCAAACGGCTGAAGGCACGATGCAAATCGTAACCAACCCGCGTGTTACCCAAACTGTGAAACTGGTACGGTTGGAAAAATTCCTGGCCTTACAGGCTTCCGTAGAAGTTGCGATTGAAAATGTTACGGCAGCAAGCTGAATCGGGCAGCAGGTTCTCGCTGGAACAGTTGAGCTGGATGGGATGGAACGCAGCGATCGCGGGCTGTTGGCAGCGGCTGAATCCTTGAGGTAAATCCACGGTCTTTCTAAACTGGAGTGGTCTATCAGCATGAAGCTCACTCGTTGGCGTGTTTGGTTAGTGCGGCTAGGAAGCCTCTTCGTTTTAGGGTGGGGTTGCCTCGCGATCGCCCCAAGGATCAGTTCCAGCGAATTGCACTCCCATCAGTTACCGTCCCATCCCCAAGTTGTTTCACAGGCCCAAGTTGTTTCACAGGCCCAAGTTGTTTCACAGGCCCAAGTTGTTTCACAGGATAGTGCTATGAGTATGTCCGTATTATCCGCAAGTGAATTAGAGCAAGCCCTGGCAGACCTTGCCGGGTGGAGCCTTAAAGATGGCAAACTCCATCGCGACTTCAAATTTAAGTCGTTTGTCGAAGCCTTTGGGTTCATGACCAGTCTGGCTTTGGTGGCAGAGTCAATGGGCCATCATCCAGAGTGGTTCAATGTCTACAATCGAGTGGCGATCGACCTCACAACTCACGATGCTGGTGGCATCACCACCAAAGATCTAGAGTTAGCCAAAAAAGCCAATCAACTCGCCCAGTGACTCTTATTCCTGGGGCCGTAATGGTCACCCACAGGGAGATGCGCCATAGGACTCAAGCACCATGCTGCCGAGCGATCTGCTAGTTCAGCGGTTTAACGGGGAAACCGTAATTCCCAAACGCTTAGATCTAAGCACGGCCAATCTCGCGATCGCGAACGAACTCATTCAGATTTTTCAAACCGCCATTGACCAACCCCGGTGGCACCTCAACCAACAACTCCAAGAGCTAGAAGGGGCCGAAACCGACTATCGCCTCAAACGAGGGCTGGCCCATTTGCTCACCAGCGAAGCCTTCAGCACCTTTGATACTGTTAGTCCCCTGGAACCACCAGAGCTACGGCAACGGCTCTTTGCCTTGTCTGCTGCCCAAGCCCCCAGCCTTGCGGCCACCCAAACGACCCTCCAAACCCTCGCCGATCGCCTCACCCAAGAACTAGGGCGAGCCGTATGGCCCCAAGATATCCAAACTGGCCTCTATGCCGACCTGAGCGACAACCAAATCCTGACCCGCTTTGACCCCCCTACCGCCGAAGCCCTCATACATCGCTACAATCTCTCCCAAGTCCAAGGCATTTTCTACCGGGCCAGCCACATCACCCTCAACGCCCATCGCAACGATCCCGGCGAATACAAACTCCTGTTTCGCTATCTCAAACTCTTTGGCCTGATGACCTACATCGAAGGCGATGCCGACCACGGCTTTACCCTCACCATTGACGGCCCCACGAGCTTATTCAAAGCCAACACCCACTACGGCGTGAAATTGGCGATGTTAATCCCGGCGTTGCTCCACGTCACTAAATGGGATTTGACTGCCACCCTCCGCCACAAAGATACCTATTCCGGCAAAGTCCAGGTCAAACGCTTTACGTTAGATGCCAACTGCGGTCTTGTCACCCACTATCCTCCGGGCAAAACCTATGACAGTATGCTGGAAGCGGGTTTTGTAGAACGGTGGGCCAAAGCTAAAACGGACTGGCGACTGGAACGAGAAGTCGATTTGATTCCCATTCCGGGGAGCGTGATGATTCCGGATTTTCGGTTAGTGCACCCAGATGGGCAGACATTTCTGCTCGAAATTGTGGGCTACTGGCGACCCGAATATCTTAAAAAGAAGTTTGCTCAGGTGCGACAGTCTGGCCGCGAGGATCTTATCCTGGCTATTTCCGAACGGTTAAACCTGGAAAAAGCGGGGGTTGATTTTCGGCAAACCCCCGCCCGCTTAGTGTGGTTCAAAGATCAACTGTTGCCCAAGGCCGTTTTGGCTGTCTTAGCCGAAGATCGCCCCTGATGTATCCCTCTGACCAGCTTACTCAGATCCTCGTAACCCAGGCCAGTTAAGGAACCGCGATCGCCGAACGAAATGACTCCGGTTGGCTGACGCGGGCGATCGTCCCTGGGTACGCCTGCCCATAGCGTTGAGGCACCTGCCCTTGGGATGACCGATCGCCCCCCGGTTGCTCTACCGAAGGTGCAGTCGGCACAAAGGGCACAACATTTACCTTTGTGGTCATTTGCTGGGAAACCCAACCAAGCCCCGCCGCTAACAACGTCGCATACCCCACATACAAATACACAGGCGCAACCCCTGACTTGGTTTGCCAGATTTTGTGTTGCCAGGTCGGCAGCACCGCCTGATTGGGATCGCGCAGGGGAGACGGCAAAGAGTTCGCCAGTTCCACCCCATCTACACCGATCGCCGGCCCGATGTGGCGCAAAAACCCCCGGATATAAACGTCTTCAGGCAAGTGGTCAATATCGCCCTGCTCGATCGCCGTCAAGATATGCTCTGGAATGAATGTTGTTTGATGCACTTGCGCGATCGATAACGCCTGGGCCTCACGCCGTTGCCGAATTTCTTGGCCAATTGCCTTCAACCGATCTTCCCAGGCTTGCGCCATTGCCTGGGCGATTTGATCCGCCTGGTGAAGCTCCATCAACCGTCGCCACAACGAAATTTGAGATTGGTTCGACAACACTGCTTGGGGTAACAACGTTGAGGGTGGCACCGATGGGGCTTTGGGGGATAGCTCTGGGTCGGCACTTGGCACCGTAATATCTGTATCGGTAAACGGATTGGCTACCAGGGCATCGGCAACAGCCAACCCCGCAGATTCCAGGCTTGCCGCCAGAGTAGTATCGCTTTGCACCCATGCTGGCGACTCAACCTCAGGGCCAATGCTATTTATGCAATCTGTTTCTATGGGCAAGATTGTTTCTACGGGCAAGATGGTAGCGTTTGGTGCGTTGGCATGGAGTTTGGCTTGGGGGGCAGCGGCAGCAAGGGCACATTCCGCTAGGTGCGATCGCCCGGCTTGGGCCACGGGTTCGTCGTTCAATTCACTCAACTCTGCCAACTCTGCTTTTAGCAACTTGCGTAATGACAATCGAATCGCCTCCCGGCCTACTGCTTTCAACATCAATTGCAACTGTTTTCCTAATTCCACCGGCATCTTGCGCAACGTGTAAGCCGCCTGTTCATACAGGGCACTGCTGCACAATTCTGCTTCAATTTGATCCAGCACACTTTGGAATGGTGCTGGTGCAAGTTCTGTGATTCCAGGAGCATTCAAACCATTGGTCATGGCCTGGGTCTGCATAATAATTATCTCCGCACGAAGAAACTAACGAGGCGTAAAACTCGGTTGAGAACTAGAAATTCTGGGGGGCAACCACGGGCCAAGCGTTTAACCTGAATGCCGATCGCCTGTCCTGGTTGGACAAGGGGCAGGGGTTCGCCTCGATTTCATTTCACGGCTATGGGTGTATCTTTCTAGCGGCAGAAACGCCACAGCCGAAGGGGGGCAACTGAAATTGAGGCAACTCTAATTTGGGGCAGGACTCATGCAAGAGTTGCGTGGCATAGGAGTCACAGTAGTTCGCCATGAGCAAACTCAATCGGTAGTCTCCTTGGGCGATCGCAACTGTTTAGGCTACCCAAATTCCACCTGTTTAACTCTTGATATCTAAATAATCTGAGCGTATTCATCGCCTTAATAAATGACCGCTAACCTGAGTAAAAGCGAGATAATCAAACCTCGCCGTTCCTTTTTTCGGTCAATGGCGTTGTTCTCCGGATAGAGCCTCAAAATTGTGATAATTTGCCCTATTCACCTGCTGGATTTTGTTGCTTTTAGTTTCGTTAAGCCAGTATTTGCAAACAAAGGTAAACAATTATGTCAAATTTTAAATGCGGTGTTTTTCTAGTTGGGATTAGGGGCACTTTCGATCGCCCATTATTGAATCGGGTTCTTAATTTAAGCGAGTTAAATCTAATTTAAGTCTAGCTAAAAATTAAATCTAGCTAAAAATATCGCTTTGGTCAGAACGCTTAAGGCAAAGACAATGTTAGAAAACCGAAACTAGATGGGCGTTCGGACGGGCCGCCGCCACGTTACCCAGGGCTACGGCAATAAAAAAACAGCGATCGCTGACTTGATTGAGCACAGTTAGCGATCGCTGGTGTAGACGGTTAATCCAGCCGCGCAGACTGGTGGTGCTGTCGCCTAGGCTGAGGGAGTCCGAGCGAGCAGCACTGGGCAATTGGCATGAACACGCACATAATCGGACAAGGAAGTGCCCAACAAGCGGTCTAAATCGGGTAGTCCTTTCGCGACAGAAGGACGGCGATCGGGAGAACCTAGCATCAACAAATCAACGTGATTTTCTTCCGCCAATCGACAAATTTCTTGACCAGGACGGCCACTGGTCGAAATGCACCGATAGGCAACGCCCATTTTTTTCGCAGCGGCGATCGCCTCAGCTAAAACGGGATCTTTTTCCGCCTCAGCGCCACTGCGATCTTCCGTTTTACCCGAAAGATTGGGATCAACGTGTGCCAAAACTAATTGACTCCCTTTAATATCGCGCAGCAAAAATAAGGCCAGATTCAAACAGGTTTTGGCCGAATCCGATTTGTCAACCGCGACCATGACTCGATTAATTTTCCGCACATAAATATCATCTTTCACCAGCAGCATGGGCCGCGAAGAAAGCTGAAATACGTATTGGCTGACCGAGTTTTCCAAAATTGAAATAATTCGCTTTAAGCCCCGCGACCCCATGATGATGAGATCAGCATCAATCTCTTCGGCCACCTTGCAAACGACATCTTTTGGATCGCCCTGGCGCAACATCGCGTTGACGTGGGTCGGGTCAAGATTTAACGCCTGGATGGCGCTAGCAAGGACTTTGCCGCCTTCTTCCCACTTGTCAGTCATGGCTTCGGTGGTGACTTGGGCCGGCACCACATGAAGAATGGTGACGTTGGCTCGCTGAATGGAGGGAATTTCCATCAACGTTTTGAGCATTTCTTCGGAATGACCCATTCCCGAATCAGCTAACAAAATTTTCTCTATCATGGTTTTGCCTCGTGGTGTTTGAAAGTATGAGTTTTAGCGATTTAACCCGTTCAAACAAAAATCAATACAGTTGTTGTAATCACAGGCAGAGGGCGATCGCCCTGTTTCACGCTCAAACCGCCAGATCAGGTTAATCTAGTGTGCTGAGGGAAAGAGCACTCCATTACATCCTCCAATTAACTGTATTTTGAAGCCTTCACGTTTTCACAAACTTGTAAGAAACATTCAAGCAAATCACTAGAACGGAGGGGTATTCCGGTCTAGTGCCAATTTCAATGGCCGGGGTTCAGTCAATTTGAGGGTTGTCTAAAGGCCCAGTGTAAAGTTGTTTGACCCAAGCAGTTGTCACTTCATCCTGGGCTGACTGGGGCGCGATCGCAGGCAACCAGGCCGGATGAACTCAGGGCGGACGAGGCCGCTGGGTCAGGCTAGGACGGGATGGGCCAAACCGGGGTGCGCCAGGGCAAACGCATCAGTTCTATACAAAACCGCAGGGTGCGATCGCACAGCAAATTAATGATTCTCAATCGGAGGATCAACCGACAACGGTTTAGTACGCACCTGAAGAGGCTTCAGCTCCGACCGGGGGGACTGGCCCCAACAGGCGATCGGTAAATTTCACCACCTCCCCCAAATCGGCATGACTGCCCTGCGCCAAAAATGCTGCCAGTAAGGGGTTTTGACTAGAGCCAGTAGTCGTGCGGCCCAGATCGAGGATTTGCATTAGCGTTGGGAGCAAGGTGGGTAGCGCATTTAAGATCACGGCGGAATCGATGCCTGTTTTTTGCCCCACAATTTGGCTGAGTTGCTGCATCATCTGAGGCGAGATGATGGATTGCACAAGGCTTGCACCGTTTTCTCCGGCCAGTTTGCTTACTAATTTGGTGAGTTGATCGGGGCCAAGTTTATCGCTTTGTTTCTGGAGGGCAGGGCCGATCGCGCGGCTGAGGGCTGAGACCAAATTTTGCATCGCGTCCGGTTGGAGGTGGTGTGTTTGGGCGACCTGTTGAATGGTGCGGGCGATCGCGCTCAGTTGAGTGATGTTGGCCTGTTGATCGGGGTTGTTGATAGCGCTTAACAGCTCAAAAAAAATACTCATGCCATTTTCTCGCTAAGGATGAATAGGGGGGTGGAATGGACGAACGTTGACCGGCCCCAGCGATCACAAACTCTGGCCGTTTAGCCAGGAACAGGCACATGAT
The DNA here is from genome assembly GCA_964475335.1 of uncultured bacterium. Taxonomy (GTDB): domain Bacteria; phylum Cyanobacteriota; class Cyanobacteriia; order Leptolyngbyales; family Leptolyngbyaceae; genus CAYYWG01. The sequence goes on along the minus strand of CAYYWG010000014.1, from coordinate 55,686 downwards.
AGTCGGTCTCGGTTGGAGCGATCGCCAATTTCTGCCACCAATTTCTACTGTTCACTTTCTGGACAAAGGCAAGTGGGGGCCAGCCCTGCATGGGTTTGCCCGCTGCCGCTTCGGGGTTGCATGGCGCAGTTTTGCGATCAAAGGTGATGGTGGTTTAGCCCGAAGGAGCGCGACTCGCGAGATAATGATCCCAGCAAGTGGCCCTATCGATTTGGATAACCTATGACCGCACCCAAAATTATTGTGCTTGATGACGACCCAACCGGATCGCAAACGGTGCATAGTTGCTTGTTATTGATGCAGTGGGATGTGGAAACCTTACGCTTAGGCTTGAGCGATGCAGCGCCGATTTTCTTTGTGCTGACTAATACCCGCGCCTTGCCGTCAGCCAAAGCTGCCGCAGTCACCCGCGAAGTCTGCCAAAACCTCAAAACCGCGATCGCCTTAGAACAGATCCACGACTTTTTAGTGGTCAGCCGCTCGGACTCTACCTTGCGTGGTCACTACCCCATCGAAACGGACGTGATTGCCGAAGAACTCGGCCCCTTCGATGCCCACTTTTTGACTCCCGCCTTTTTTGAAGGTGGACGCACAACCCGCGAGAGTGTGCATTATCTCAAGGTGAACGGTGTGGACACCCCAGTCCACGAAACCGAGTTTGCCCGTGATTCCGTGTTTGGCTATCACCACAGCTATTTGCCAGATTACGTCGAGGAAAAAACCAACGGTCGGATTCTGGCCACCCAGGTCGAGCGGTTTACCCTTACCGATATTCGCCAAGGTGTGGGCGATCGCCTGCTGCATTTACACAACAATCAATGTGGGGTGGTTGATGCCGAGACCCAATCCGATCTAAACCAATTTGCCAGCGATATTCTCGCGACGGCCTCCCAGGGCAAACGCTTCCTCTTTCGGAGTGCCGCCAGCTTGCTCACAGCCCTGGCCCAACTCCCGCCCCAGCCCACCGCCCCTGAGGCAATGGCCACCTACGTCCGCAAGGGCAAACCGGGCGCAGTAATCGTTGGCTCCCACGTCAAAAAAACCTCAGAACAACTGGCCCATCTCCTCAGCCAACCGGGGGTTGTGGGCATTGAAGTGCCTGTTGCCCAACTGCTCGATCAACCAGAGACAGCCGCAGCAAGCCTCCTCGCCACCATCACTCAACAAACCCATGCGGCCCATGCGGCGGGTAAAACGCCTGTGGTCTACACCAGTCGCCAAGAGCTTACCTTTGATGACGTGCAAACGCGGCTAGATTTTGGGGCGGCGGTGTCTCGTCTGCTGATGGATATCCTGCAACACTTGCCATCGGATATCGGTTTTTTGCTCAGTAAAGGTGGCATCACCTCTAACGATACCCTCAGCACCGGTTTAGCCCTGCGGACAGCTCGCCTTCTGGGTCAGGTGTTACCTGGTGTTTCAATGGTACGCACACCGAGTAATCATCCCCAGTTTCCCGATTTGCCCGTCGTGTTGTTTCCCGGCAACGTCGGTGAGGCTTCAGGGTTATCGACGGTCTATCAGCGATTGAGTCCGACGCTGTGATTGAGTAGGCGATCGGGCGATCGCCCGATTAATTCCGATGCATCATTCCTAGTGCTTTTGCCCTGAGTTGTGACTGGGTTGTGGCCAAGTCCTCACCAGGTTTGCGGTCAATCGCTGAGATCGGTTTTGGCCCAGTCTAATGTCTTGTTAACTCCTCCACCATTCCAGCCTGGATAATGGCGAAACCCCGCTTCTCCTGAGTCTGGACTCGGTTTAATTTTATTTGTCTGACCCTAGGCCCAGGCAGAACGGAGCCATAGCGTCCTGTTATCCCGCGATGGGGAAGAGCTGTATCCTTCTGGATTGGTTTCGGTGAGTCCCCATTGAGGTTCTCGCGGATGGCCTCATGGATGCTTACGCCTGAGTTGGGGAGACACGGTTGGAAGCTTTTGGGTTGAGTTTTTTGCAGTCAGGTCAGCGGTTTGGGCTTCATCCCCAGTCTGTGAAGGAGTTGTTCGTCGTGGGAGGGTTCGGGGTTGGGGGTGGTCAGCAATTTAGGGCCAGTAAAAATGGAGTTAGCACCCGCCATGAGGCACAACGTTTGCAGTTCGTCGCTCATTTCCAACCGTCCAGCAGACAGGCGCACCATTGCCGTGGGAAAGAGAATGCGTGTGGTCGCGACCATCCGTACCAGGTCAATAGGGTCAACGGGGGCGACATTTTCCAGCGGGGTTCCGGCGACGGGCACCAAACAGTTGATGGGAATCGATTCGGGGGGAGTTTCAAGGGCACACAAAGCGGCTAAGAACGAGAGGCGATCGCGCTCTGATTCGCCCATGCCTAAAATGCCTCCACAACAGACAGAAATACCTGCCGCGCTGACGGCCTGAATGGTTTCGAGGCGATCGCGATAGGTGCGCGTGGAAATAATCTGATCGTAGTATTCAGGAGAGGTATCTAAATTATGGTTGTAGGCTGTGAGTCCAGCAGCTTTCAACTGTTCAGCCTGATGGGGTTTTAGCATTCCCAAGGTGCAACACACTTCCAGGTCGAGAGCCGCCACCTGTTGCACAATGTCGAGCACCTGGTTGAATTGTGGCCCATCTTTGACCTCGCGCCATGCCGCCCCCATGCAAAAGCGGGTAGCCCCAGTAGCCTTGGCCGCTCTGGCTTCGGTTAAAACCGCCTCTGCATCCATCAGGGGTTCGGGCTTGAGTCCAGTTTGGTTGTGCACGCTCTGAGCGCAATAGGCACAATCTTCAGGGCACGCGCCAGTTTTGATATTGCATAACGTGCAAAGTTGCACCGCATGAGGGTCGTGGTGTTCTCGATGCACACGTTGCGCTTCAAAGAGCAGATCGGGTAAGGGTTGGTGGTAGATCTGGGCGATGCGGTCTTGGGTGGCGATCGCAGCTGGATTGGACTCAGAAATCAACATGATGAACGCAACCGTAAAAGAGCAGAGCAAAAAATTGCCGTTTCGCTAGTCTACAATGGTCTGCCACGCCCTCTACTACCCTGAAACCAAGGTTTACGCGCTGGGAACTGGGAGCACACCCAAAGCCCGGTCAGGCTGGGGTTACTGCTTCGATCTGCCGCACCACCGTCCAGGCCGAATAGCTAACGCCAGCGGTGCCCTCACCGGGATGGGTCGAGTCGCCAACGAGCCATAACTGGGGAATGGGGGTGCGGTTAGCAAAGCCAAACGGCCCAAAGGTGGGAATCCGCTGGCCAATGCCGCCAACAATGCCGCGATCGCGGGCGGTAAAGTGGGCAAAGGTGCGCGGTGTCGCGGCTTCAACATGGCAGATCGTGTGCTCGTTGAGGGTAAAAAATTGACTCAACCGGGCGATCGCCTGGTCGGTGTAGTGCTGCTTTAATGTCGTGTAGTCAGCATCGCGCCGGGTTGTCAGCGATTGACCGTCGGGCTTTCCCTGGCCATCAGTTGGCCACCAAATCGTCGGGTCGGTAAACGAGGAGGCAATAATCGTGGCATGGCCCGCAGGAGCGCGACCATCCCCCGGTTTGCTGACGGAAACAAAGAGAGAATTATTTTCGGCGATCGGGCCGTCGTAATCGTAAAGAAACTGGAGATGGGGCGGACAGTCGGGGGGGAGGGCCTGTTGCTCCACTCCTAAATAAATGACGAAAGCACCAGAAGCGGGAGGTAGTTTTTCCACCCGCCGCCGATAGCCGCTAGGTGCCTGGTCTCCTAGTAATTGCACCAAATTTTGCACAGTGACATTGGCCACAATCTGGTCGGCGGGTTCTGTCCAACATTGCCCCGTTTTTTGATCACGAATGGTGACACCGGTAATGCCGTGGCGATCGCTCTCAATGCTTTCCACTGTGTGCCGCAAGAGCAATGTTCCCCCATCCCGCTCAAATGCTGCCACCAGGCGATCGCTCAATGCCTGCATACTCCCTTGCAAGTGGAATAAACCCTGGGGTGCTTGCGATACACTCAAGGCCGTCGCTGCATACAACAACGCCGTTGCATCCGCATCCACCTGGGAATAAAGTTTCAGTTGCAGATCCAAAAATGTCTTTAACCGCTGATCAGCCTCCAACCCATAGCCCCGCAACGCATCGCCCACCGTAGAAAACGTATGAGGCACCGTCAACAGGGTGTCGGGCCGCACCGCCTGCACCAACTGCCACACATCCCAGGCATTCCGGGGTGGCAACACCGGATCCCGCGACTGAAAGGCCCAACTCGCCCGAAACAAACTGGCCAGCAATTGCCAAAAGGGTTCACTCCCCGGAAATTGCCGTTGGCGTTCCGCTTGCCACCGTTCGGGGTCGCGCCAGACCTGGATAGGCTCCGTTTCCCCCGGCAAGTAAACCGCACAGGCCGGATCACAAATCGTCGCCAGGGGCGGTTCAATCTCCAATTCAGTAAAGATGCGATGGTGAATCCCACCTGCTTCCAGGCCCGCCACCTGGGTCGCCCCCACATCAAACGTAAACCCCCGCCGCTGAAAGGTCGAAGCACATCCCCCCGGCACCAGGGCTTGCTCCACCATGACCACGGAGTAGCCTCGATGGGCCAACAACGCGCCAGCGGTTAGCCCACCAATTCCTGCGCCGATGACAACCACCCGTTTGCCTGCCTGTTTTGCCGCCATGAGGATTGCTTAATATTTTTTAACCTTTTCTCATTTTAGGGGAATTCTGGCGGAGAGTCAGCCCAAGCGATCGCGAATATTCTGCGGGGCGATCGCTTTCGGAAACAAGCCATGCACGCCTTTTTGGGGTGTGTTCACCACTTGGGTAATGCGAAAATTCACCGCCAAACTGCACAATACATACGCTTCTTCTGCCGATAGCTCAGCAAACTGCTCCAAAAATGCAATCATCTGCTGCAACGCCATCTCAAAAGCCGCATCCAATGTCGCCCCAAAGCCCATCGAAATGTAATCCGTCGGCGTTTCCGCAAACGGCACCGTAAACGGCAAATCCCGACGTACAATCAGTTGAATCGTGCCATCCATCGACGTTTCGATCGCCGTCACATCCACTTCGCCATCCCCCTGCACCGCATGGCCATCCCCGATGGAAAACAGCGCCCCCGGCACAAAAATCGGCAGAAATAACCGTGACCCAGCCTGCAACTCCCGATTATCGAGATTGCCGCCATACACCCCCGGTGGAATGGAGGAGCGACTTGGTTCTGGCGTCGCTACCCCTAAAATCCCAAAAAAGGGCCGCAGTGGAATCTGGATCCCCCGACCGGGCGGAAATTCGGCCACACCCCGCGCCAAATCCAACGGAATAAATCGCAACGCCGACTCCGCAAACCGTTGGGGCAGAGCCCCCCAACCCGGTCGAATCGCATTAAAGCCAACGGGTAAACTCGGCGTAATCACGTCTAGCCGCACCTCCAACACATCTCTTGGTTGGGCACCCTGGATGGCAATTGGCCCAGTTAAAAGATGGGGGCCAGGGCCAACTTTGCGATCGCCCGCCAACTGTTCACAAATTTGCCGAAAGGCAGGCGGCACAAACTCCGGTGGGGCCTGACGATAGACCCCAAACCCAGAAAAAGTCTGAACGTGCACGCGATCGCCAGAATTGACCACCAACGCCGGGGGCAACTGCGCCGAAAAGCCCCCCAAATGCACCGTATCTTTCGTCGCCGCTAACCAATACCCATCGCGATCGCCCATCGCCACAAACCTTTACGCTCTGCCCTGTTTGCCGTGAAGAAGCCACAACTCGCCTCACAGCTAACAAGCCGACTTGACACCTAATCTTTTGGTTGAACTAAATGGACACAACTGGACTCGAACCAGTGACCCCCACGATGTCAACGTAAGGGTTTAGTGGCTGAAAGCCCCGTCCATAAAGCTTTGTAGCGCTATCCTTAATTGACTATCCCAATTCATACCACAATTAGCAGATTATTTTCCTCCAACCGGATTGGCAAATGGTTCGTTGTGGCCAGTGTGTTCAGGGTCTCACGTTGTGCTGCGTCCAGCAAGGGTGGGGCGGCATTCCAGGCCGAAATCAGGCGATCGCCCTCTCCCTGCCACCGATCGCCCCGATCAGCTAAGCGAGTAATCCGGGCCACAATCAGAGCTGCCATCGGTGAAGCCGCGATCGCGGCCATAATTGTCACCTCAATACCGTCTACAAAACCATCCCAGGTTGACTCGATTGGGTCGCTCCAATTAATCAGAATCGCTTGGGCTTCCGCCTGTTGTTCAGCGGTGGCGCTGGGCGAAAAATCTATCTCCAGATCCCCGTTCTCCAGTTTGCGAACCGACGCAATTGGGATGCCCTGTTCTGAGATTGCATTATGAATCGCCTTCAAAGCTACCATCGCCAAACTCCAATTAATGATGAAGGAATAAAACTGGCTCCGATATTGCCGTAAAATGTCTGGGTTGAAACGGCAAAGCAGAATTCAATCATTTGATAAAAATTGTACCCAGCAATCGGGGTGTGATTCAGCCCCGCCGTCACTCCCCCCGCGTCATTGTTGACCCCGGTAAAGTTAGTAGAGTAATCAGAATTGTCGGCGTTAGTCGCGTTGATCGCGATGCCATTTTGGGCATAGCCTAGTCCAGGGTCGCTTTGCACGTTCGCCCCGAACACCAAAGCCATCAGCTCATCTCCTATACAGGAGATGATTTCAATCCGGTTATTGACCGAATTGTTCCAGGGTCGCTTCGTGGTGCTCGCGTAAGTCCACGATGTGGTGGGATCGTAGCGTTTAACTTTGGCAACAACACGATTGAACGCATTCTGGATCAGAATTTTACTGGGGGCGGAGGGGTTGTCAAAGCTAATCTCCGTTTGTCCCACTACGCTAGTGGTTCTAAACGTCCCCAAAAGCTTGCGGTTGTCCGAAGTTTTCACCCAAACCCCGTTTTTGCGGGAAACTGGCTGAGCGCGAGTACTTACACCAGCCCCACTATTGCTCCAAGCAACGGCCTCCAGCAACACGTTTGGCGCGCTGTAGTAGGCAAAGATATCGTAATTTGTGTTGGCTGTTAGCCCCGTCAGGCTGAGGCTGCGCTCGGTAAATTGATGAGCATCCCACCGTTCATCTACGCTATTCCAGAGCGTGATCCAGTCCCCGTTATAAGGGGTGTAGTAAATTGTCGTCGCTGCAAGCTGGTTGGTGGTCGGTACTGGCTGGCCTGATTGTGGTGTGAGTCTCCCCTGCGCGATCGCCGCCATCCCAATATTTTTGAATTGCTGGTACGATGCTTCTCCGATCGAGTCGCCTAGCCCAATAAAGGCTGTCAGTTGGTCATAGAGCCACTTATCGCGGCTGGCCAGTTGGCGAAAGTTTTTGTTTGGGACATTGGTTTCGTTCCCGCCTAGGGCAATATCCGTGGTTTCGACGCGATCAACGTCAACAAACCCTAAGTCGTCAGTCAGGCTTGGCATTAGATGTTTCGCACTCCGTCGTATTCCTGCGAGCCGTCATAGGCCCAGAGGTTGTTATATTGCAGCAGGTTTTTAAACAAGCTGATATCCCCGATCCGTAGGTCGATCAAATGGCTACGGGTGTTTTTCCATTCATTGATTAAAGCAATAATCAGCTCAATCAAATCCCCAGCAACCGCGCTCTGTATGGGATCGAGAGTCACAAAAAAGCAATTTACTTTGATTGCACAATACTGAAAATACCCGTTGTATTCCCAGGTGCCATCGTAGGCCAGAGGTGGATTTTCGGTAACAGTCGCCGCCGGATACCCTACCAATTCCATTGCTGTCCGAATGGCCCAAGGAGTGCCACTGCGCCGATGTAATTCAATGGCGTTTTTAATCAGCGCCCGTTTCTCTGCTTCGGTTTCAGCTAAAGTCCAGCCGCGCTTCCCCAGGACATTAAACTGCTCCGCCAAATGAATGAGGGCAGAAACCTCAACAGCGTCGATATCGTAGATTGCCAACACCGCTAATGGCAATTGCCCCAAGCGATCGATTACCTCCAAGTACGTTTGGAAGCGTAAATCCTGGATCGATGGCGGCAAAAGGCGGCGATCAGCCATCGTTCGTGCCTACCAGGGTGATTGTGATGCCAGTGCAATTCGCCCAGGCGCTGGCCGCGATCACCAGGTCGGTGGCAGGCTGTACCAAACTCACGCCATACACCCCGGGCAAGCTCAAGGCGGCGATCGCTTGGCTTCGCACAATGTCTTGTCCCAGCTTTAATCGCTTCAAATCCGCAAACCTTTGAGCTGCCGCATCCAATTGATCCTGCAAAATCGCAGCATCAGCGGTGCTGTAGAGGGTGATATTGGCCTGAAGGGTGTAATTCACTGTACTTGGGGCGATCACCTGCACATCGTCGGTCAACGGCCTGATTTTCTCGTCTGTGAGTACATCTGCCACTTTGTCCAAAATCTCAGAGGTAGCAGGGCCATCTGAAGTCAACGGGTATACATTTACCCGCATCAGGAAAGGGGGCACCTCATTCACGATCGCTGCGTCAATAATCGTTTGATCAGCGGTTAACACCCAGTAGAGATACGCTCCGGTTGACCCAGCCACCGAGAATAGGTTTGGTGCAAGTTTGATCCGTGTCCGCAGGCGTTCATCTGCCTCCAGATCGGCCCCGCCGTTGGTGACCGTGGTATTGGTCACGGTAGCGATTCCGGGCGTTGGATCAACCAAGTCCGTGAGCGCCCCCAAGCCAAGCCCATTGGCTTGCGCCCCTGACAGGAGAGCATCAGCAAAGACTAGCCCCGCCGCATCCCCAGGGGGAATCGTTAAATTTTCCTCAGTGGCGAATAAGATATTCCCTTCAAAATCGCTGGCCCTGGTTCCGGCTGGAACTACCAACGAAGTGCCCACAGCCCCTGGATCTTTGCTGAACTGCAAGGTGCACCGGGCCTTACTAGGCTGCAACCGAGTAACCCCCAGTAGTGCCCCTAACTGATCCAGGTTTACGCCTCGGGCATAGTTGACCAGATTCTGTTCAGCGGCATCCTGGATCGCCAGCCTTACCAGGCTTTCACGGTAATGCAGTACATCCAACAGCAGACGTTCTGGCTGGGCTGGATACAGCTTTTTATCGGCGATCGCCTCATACAGCGCGATCGCCTCCGCCTCTACCTGTTGCGGATCCCGATCAATAAAATCCGGCCTGGGCAAATCGCTCAAATCAGTACCTCCACACCGCCTTGTAATTCAGAATCCTTGAGCGCCCAAACCACTCGCGCCATCACCCGTTGAATTTCAGCCAGGTAAGGCGTTTCCACTTCAACCGAGACAATATCCACCCGTGGCTCCCAGCGCAAAATCGCCTCATAAATCTCGCGAATTAGATGGGGTGACACCGTGTTGGTCGGGTGATCAATCCAGGCATCCAGGCTGCTGGCAAACTCTGGCCTGTGCGGGTCGGTGCCCTTCGGCGTGGTGAGGATAATAGCGATCGCCTGGTTAATATCCTCAAAATCAGTCACGACCTCGCCATGCACCCCAATGCGGGGCGAATACCAGGCGGCTTGGATCTGGGGGAGGGTGATTGGCATAGACCTATCATGCCCGTGCTTACTGGAATTAGGGCACTTTAATCAAGCTGCCCACTGGTCACCAGCGCATCAGCGCCATTGCTTTCGCTGTCGTTGTCCATCGCCCCAATCACGGCGATCGCCTTGTTGTTGATTGTGCTCTCCTCCGTTCCCTCAATCACAATTTTCTTGCACTTAATGGTGAGGATCTGCGACTCGCGATCGTACTCAAAGTAGTCTTCATTTTTCCATTTGATGTGATATTTCTCGCGAGTATTAACAGGAGGGCGATCGGCCTCACTGTAGATGGCTCCCAGGATGCAGCCTTCCTCTAAATTTTCATCCGCAATCACCATCACCTGTTCATCCACGTCAGGCATCCAGTATTCCTGGTTGTCTTTGGTGTTTCGCTGTAGCACCTTCAGCCAGTAGGTTTCCAGGTTATCTAGATCGGGCAATTTGCACCGCGCCCAGCCGTTCTTGTCATCCACCTGGCTCACAATGCCCGTGGTAAAAACAACGGGCTTGGCACTGCTACTGCCCCCCGTTCTGCCCGTGTTCTGTTCGGCTTTCTGGCTCACTCCACTCCTCCTTTAAGCCTTCATGGATCAACCACTGCTCTAATCCAGCAATCACCTTTAGCCACTCCATTGGCGTGAGCGAGTGCTCCTGCATTGCTTGCAACAAGGATTCTCGCGCCCTGCAAACCGCTACTTCCCGCCGCTGGCGCTTCAGTATCACGTTGGTAACCTCCCAATTTTTTTAAGGGTCAAGTTTGTTGTCCAGCCTGTACTCTTGCTCAATTTATGGGTGGCCTGCTCAATTTGGTATTTATCGTCAAACCTTCCATAGCCCACAATTTGCACATTCACCCCGGCTACGCAACGATAATCGCCCTCAACGTCCACCTCCATCTTGGTTTCACCGTCATTCGCTTTCTTCAGGGCAGCTTTACACTTTTCGATCGCTTGCGCCTTCGATTCCGCTCGCCCCTTCACTTTGAGCGTATCCCCTTTTTTGATGCTGGGGTCGGTCTCCTTGTGCTCAATGAGCTTTTTCTGACCAGGGTTTTGATACTTGATTTCAGCCGCACTGTAGGTGCCCTGGGCTTGGCTGGTGATGCGATAGCTCTTAATCTGGGCATCCGACAGGGTAAGCGCTGCGGGCGCTTCCTTCATTTTGTCCAGATCGTAAAAAATCAGTTGCCCATTTTCGACCTTGGTGAGGTAGCCATACTCGTCAGCTAGCTTGGTCACGAACTCCAGATCTGACTGCTCATTTTGGGTGATGCGCTCAATTTTCACGTCCTTGATCTCGCCCATGAGCTTCAGCCCATTGCGGCTGGCAACGTCGCTCGCCACCTGCTTGAGCGTGGTCTTTTCATAGGATTTCGTGTTCTTTTCCCTCAGCTTGCCCGTGATAGCAGTCGCAAGGGCTGAAAGTCTGAGTTTGTCCGGCGCTCCGGAGTACTCAAAATCGTCAACCTCGAACCCGCCACAGTTCAAAACCTCAGGAATGCCATCGTACTTGAACTGACATTGCAGTTTGTCGCCCTTGGTGGGTATCCAGTCCTTCATCCAAATGCGCTGGTAGTTCATGATATCAATGTCGAGATCTGAACTCTCCCCGCTCAACTTGTCGGTATAGGAAAGGGAAAGGACAACAGGCAATAAATCTGCCGTAACGTCCTTTCCCTCGTACTTGAGGACAAAACTAGCCTTTCTTATTGGTCGTGTTCCAGGGGGGCGATCGCTGGCGAGGGCCATACTGTCTCCGTGTTACGTGTGCCGCCGCCCCGCCGTCGCCCAGGGATACCCTCCTTAGCCGCGATCGCCACATCCGCGATCGCCAACCCCAGAAACACCGCAGTTAGAGCAGCAATAACAATAGGCATGATGCACCGAAAAAACTCAACAAGAACACAGTTCCCGCGATTTCTTAACGCTTCCAGGGCGGTAGGTTTTCGGCTTGCACTGCCTCGGTGGGTAGTTGGGGGATCTGGAGCTTGATCCCGCTCTCAAGGATAGGGGGCGGCATGCTGCCCAGGGCGGCAATATTTGCCTCAATTAGCTCCTGATAGCGGTAGGGGTTGCCGTAGTAGCGATAGGCAATCAAATCCCAGCGATCGCCCTCTCGTGTGATGTAGGAAATGTAATCCATCAGGCAATATTCTCCGTGCTGGGCAAGGTGCCAGAGAAAGTGGTTCTATCCCGCTGGGCAAAGCCTGTTTCGGTCTTGGGCTTGCGCTCCAAACTCACCCCAATCCACTCTTTCAGCTTAATCGATACCTCAATGGCGTACAGCCCAGCCTCCGCATCGGTGCGCTTGACCGTTAAAGGGATATCCTCAATCACCCAATAACCTTGCCACTTCTCCCCCAGCACCAATGCCACCGCTTCACCCTTATCGGCCAGGTCAATCAACTGCTGCAATTGCTTCTCTGGCTCACAAAATTCAGCGTGAAACTGAAAATCGAGATCAATGACCCTGAGCGTACCGCCCACCTGTTGTAGTGTGGGCTTGCCCTCAATTCGGTCATGCTCTGTAAAGTTATACTGCCAGCCCGTCTTGTACTTGTTCGGACTGGTCAACAATTGAAACTCCAGGGTCGCGATCGTGCACCAGGGAGCCTTCTTTTTCTGTTCCTGTCTTTGCGGTGGTTGTGCGCCTGCCAAAGCCATTAGATCACACTCCCCCCTGGTACGTATTGGGTGCGCTCCAGGCGGCGCTGCTCATTTTGCAGCAAGCCTACTAACTCCTTAGAGTGCTCTTGCAACAGGGCTTTGAAATCTTGCCCTTCCCCCCCCGCGCCCATACTAATTTGAGGGCTGTAGGTAATGTTAATACCACTGCCCCCAATCCCCGCCCCCGCCCCAGCAGTGGCAGCCCCGGTGCCAATTGTCGGTGTGCCTAGTGGTTGATTCAGCATCCCGGCAACGGGCATCAGGGCAGCCCCCAAACTGCTCATCAGTGGCCCTGGCTGAATCCCGGCTGCAAAGGTGTTCACCAGTCCATAACCCGTTTTGTCAATGTCCGAGAGTGGCCCCCATTTCGCCGGGGAGAACGGCAACGCGCCCCGAATACTGCTTGCCAGATTAGCGATCGCCCCCTGCGCCGCCCCAATCTGGCTGGTAATCCCGGCGATCAACTGCTGCACGATCGCCGCCCCAGCGGCAAACATCTGGCCAGCAATTCCCTGAATCGCTCCCACCATTGCACTGCCAGCACTGGTAACGGCTGAAACCGCTGAGGCCATGCCAGAACTAATCGCACTCACCACCCCGGCCATTGCACTAGAAACTGCTGCTGCCATCGAGCTAAACACCGCCCCAATTTGGGCACCCAAGCTGCTCAGTGTTGCCATGATCGAAGCGATCGCGGCAGAGATCCCAGCCCCAATTTGTTGGAACACCATGATGATTTGCATCACCGCCATCTGGATGCTCATCACAATCTGCATGAACACCATCTGGATCATCATGCCAGCCTGCATGAACACTGCCTGCACCTGAGCAAATGCCCCCGCAATCATGGCTCCAATGCCGCTGAAGATCGCCCCTAGCTGAGCGCCAATCGTGCTGAACATGGTCATCATGGCCGTGATGCCGCTCATCACAGCCGCTTTGGCCTGCAAAAAGGCAATTTTGATCGACAGCCCCATATTCACGAAGGCCAATTGCACACTCGTTACCACGGCGCTAAAAATTGCCCCGATCGCGGCTGGCAACGCAGCCAGATTGGCAGGTAGAGCCATCAAGCTACTGGTGATGGTGCTCGTAAAATCCTGGAAAGTAACCGTGGTACCCGTCAGCGCCGCCCCGATCTGCACCACCCCATACACCACCCCCGCCAAAATCCCACCCAGAGCCGCCGCTGGAGCTGCTGCCATCGCAAATCCCTTAAAAGCACCCGCCACGCCAGCAGCCTTGCCACCAATCCCAGCCAAAGCAGTCCCAATGCCCTTAAAAGCACCCCCAATTTTGCCAATATTCCCAACCGCCTTCAGCGCCTTGAACGCCGTGCCCAACTTGCCCACAGCACTAACGGCTCCCCCAATTTGGCCGAAGGCTCCAATCAGGCTGCCAATGCCGATCGCTACCGGACCGATCGCGGCCACCAATGCCGCGATCGCCACCCCAATCTTCACGATGCCGGGATTAGCTTGAGCAAAATCAGCAAAGCCCTGCACCATCGGTTGCACAGCCTTTAAAACGCTGTTAATGGCTGGCAGCAACGCTGACCCCAGCGTAATCCCCACCTCGGCCACATTGTTTTTGAGTAACTGCATTTGGTTGGCCGTAGTCGCAGAGTTCTTCTCGAAGGTCTGCATCATGCCCCCTGGCTTGGTTGCTTTGGCAAGCTGAAACGCTTTCGCCAGTTGGGTTGTGTCGTTGGCCATCGAAGCAAGGATCGACGCATCCGAACCAGAACCAAACAAATCCTTCAGGGCCGCCGCGCGGGCAGCCGGGGGCACCTTACCGATCGCCTTCACAAAGTTTTGGAACGCTGCTGGGGCATCTTTGCCGATATCCTTTTCCAATTGCTGTGCATCCAGGCCCAAAGATTTCAGGGCGGCCTGGAACTTGGGCGGTTGCTTGCTCGCAGTTTGTAGGGTTGGTAGCCAACTGTTAATTGCTGTAGCCGCGACTTCGGGCGCATTGCCCATCGAAATCACCGCTGCTGACAGCGCCGCCGCCTCAGATGCCCCAAAGCCAAAGTTGCGGGCCGCCCCCCCGATCCGCGTCATTGAGTTGACGATATCCGCCTCTCGCGCCGCAGTGTTATCGCCCAGGGTATTAATCACATCCCCCAACATGGAGGTTTGCTTGACCCCGCCTTTGGCATCCAGGGAGTAAACATTTCGCAGTTTAGCGATCGCGTTCCCGGCCTGGTCGGCGGTCATGTCGAACGACGTTGCCATCTTGGCGGTAACATCGACGAAGCCCTTCAAGTCTTTGGTGGCAATTCCCAGCGAAGCGCCTGATGCGGCAATTTCAGCCAGCCCCGCCGCTGAGATGGGCGTTGTCCGGCTCATCTTGAGGATTTCCTTCCCCATCGCCGCCGTTTGTTTGTCGTCGAGGTTGGCCAGCTTGGCCACATTGGTCATTGCTGACTCAAATTCAATGGCAGATTTAGCCGCAAACCCCAACGCCCCCGCAATGGGGAGTGTGGCATATTTGCTCGCTGCTTTGCCAAAGCCTTGGATTGACTCCCCCACCTTCCCTGCTTTTTTGCCGGAATTTTGCAACTTTTCGATCTGGCTTTGCACTTGCCCGATCGCTGCTGAGGCCGCATTAATGGCTTTAATTGTGATCGTCAGATCCATTGCCATATCAGCGTTTGCGCCCCTTTGTCGCAGTTGCAGCGGCTTTATCCATCTCTTTGTGCCAAAGTGCTACCTGCTGGCACCAAAAGCTAATCTCTTGCAGGCTCAACTCGTCAATTTCAGAGAGTCCCCAATGGGTTGTATGGCACAGCGAAATCAAATCCTGTGCCGTGGGGATTATTGCTCCCCCGCTTCGCCCTGTACCGCTTGCAGCAAGGTATTAAAGTCGCCAATAGGCAACTCTAGTATGTCCTCAAAATAAAGCTGTTCGCCCTCAATTTGACAGCAATCAGCCACCAAGTGATAGAGGATATCGTCAGGCTGTTTCCCGGCTGCTTTGTGCGCCTTTCTTAAGTCCTTCGTCAGGCCCACCCGAAAGGTGAAAGCCCGACCGTCACTGAGTTTGGACAACTCCGGCAAAGTGTTATTTGTCTGGACTGAAGTCTCGGTTTTCATGCGGTTACACGCTCAATAAACTATTCAGGATGTCGCGCCCGTTGGCTTTGTAAATGTTCGCGATCGCATCGTATTCGAGGATCACTTGCCCCCCGTAAACCTGCTTGATGTAACTCACAGCCAGCTCAGATTCAAACTCACCATTTTCATTTTTCGAGAATGAACCAATCGGATTTTTCTTGAAAATACCGCGCATGGTGATATTCAGGGGCGTGACCTCAGTCCGGCCCACCGTCTGGTAATCCTCTACAATGCCGCGAAACTGCAAATTGGTCGCGACGGTGAAGTCGGCGGCTTTCTTGGCCCAAGCTGGATCGAAGGAAAGCCAAGTGATTGTTGCCTCCATTGCCTGGATGCCCGTAGGAAATTCCGGCGTGCCATATAGGCCCAGAGCTTCGTACTCACTCATTTCAAATTCCAGTTCTGGCAGCTCAATTTCGCTGGCGGTGCCAACAAATTCCCCGTCGATATAGGTTCTGAGGTTATTCCCCGTTGTAATTTTTGGCATTTAGCTAGTCTCCCTATACAGCCTCAGCGATGCGTCGGCCTAGTTGATTGAGAATGGTGATGTCGATGAACGACTCAAACGTGATTCGTTCTGCCGGGGGTGGGGGCATGAATCGAATATCGAATGTGAGATGACCCAAAGCCAGCTCTGTGTAAGGGTTTTTGGTGGTGTCGTAACTACACTCACCATCAATAATGGCCCCCCGCACCATCAGGGTTCTCAGGAACGAGTTGACGCTCTCGGTGACTGCATCAATCAGCGCATCGTTGATCGGGTAATCAATGAATTGCAGCATGGAGTATTCCACCGATTCGTGGATCACATCCGCTGTGCGCCGCACATTGATAAAATTCTTGGGATGCGTCACCGTTGGCCACGCTGCTGAACGGTTCCCCCAACTGCGTAAGCCAGTCCCAAACGAGTTAAACAGTGTCGTAATGCCCACTTCGTTGAGCAGGTTTACTTCGCTCTGAGGGTCGTTGATCATGGCCGTCAGGCGCTTTTCGGTGCCCACAATCCCTTTGAATTCAGTGTTTGAGGGTGACCACCAATACCCCCGCTCGTTATCTTTCGCGCAAATCACCCCGGCTAACCGTTGGCTCATCGGTTCCAGGCTCTCAGCATCGATCGCCGAATCGTAGACCTTCAGGTGGGGAAAACAGAGCACCAACCGTTCAGAACTCGTATTAAAGTTAATCGCCCCACTGGGGCCGCGTCCGTTGATAGCCTGCTGGAAGGTCGTACCAATGGGCGCATCAACCAGCGCGATCGCCCGAAACTTCCCAGCCAGCACATTCATTTCTGTGGTGATTGCGGTTTGGGGGCTATAGCCCGGTGCAATCAGGATTTTGGGATAGAAGCCAAACAGGTTGTAGGCATCCAAAAAGGCTTGCATCCCAGTCCGGTTGCCGCCGCCATCCACCTCACCAATGATGTCGGCATTCACAATGTCGGTGGGGTCAACGTGGGTATAGCCCACTCGCACACTCGCACCAGCGGTGATACCTCCCCCCGCCACACGGGTAATGGTGCCATCTTCACTCTGCACTGTGTAATCCGTCGTCACGGCGTGAGTCGTCACACCATCACCCGATTTCACCTCAACGGCTGAAAGCCCATAGTGGCGGGTAAACTCGTCAGCCAGATAAATTTTGCCATCTTCGTCAAAGGTGAAGTTACCTGTGCCTTCAGCCGGGGTCGCAACCGTCGTTTTGTGGGTAGCAATATCTAAAACGTTAACGACCAGGACAATCCCAGCACCCTGATCAAAGATCGCATCCAGCGCCCGTGGAATGGTGTAGCCCTGACGATTGGCACCAAAGTAACGCCGCGCGTCGCGATCGTTGGTGATCAGTTGGATTGTATTGAGCGTGCGATCGCCCGCCGCTACATCAAACATGGGAGCAGTCCCCACCAGGGCCACCACTGCTGTTTTCACCTGTCGGATCGGACGTGGCCCCACATCCAACTCAATCGTTTCAACCCCATGCAAAAAATTTGCCGCCATACCTCACCTGTCTCAAAGTGTTGTTAGTGCTTGGCGGCGGGTGATTGAATTGTCTCCTGAAGCGGCTTTATTCCTTCGTTTCCGCCTTTTTGGTCGTGGTTTTGGTCGTGGTTTTAAGTTTTTCCACTGGGATTAAAAACTTTTGAAAGACTAAACCCTTGACATACTCATTGTCAGGCGGCAGATCAACTTCTCTCCCTCGGTACAGCAGCACATCACGAGTGGGGCCACCCTCGGTTTCAGGAGGCAGAGTGAAACTCGAATTTGTCGGCCCCACATACCTAAACGTTGCCAAAGTCGCCAACTTCCAGCCCTCCATATTCATCAATGACAAACACGCCCCGCAGCGGGGTTTCACTCAATACCGGATCACCCTGATCCAACTCCACTACAAAAGTGGGGGCGATCGCCAACATCTCAAACACCCACAACCCCTCAAATTCACCCAAAAATTCTCGGCTTCGTAGCCGCATTTTCTGGCAGTGGGGGGGCTGGAAACCCAGTAACAAGCGGGTGATTTCCTCTAAAACAATCCACCCCCCCGTCACATCCCGCAAACTCTTGAGCCGGATATCCAGCTTCCACACCTGGTCAACGGCCTGAGTCAAAACGCCCATTGAATCTGGGCGATCGAACTCATCTTTCTCCCATTTCAATGTGATCACGCCGTTGTCCACAGCCTGCCCCCATTCCTGGGGTTGGTTGGGCAGCGCACGGGTAAAAATGCCAGCCGCACGCAGGGGGGCCAACCGTTCCGCGATCGCTTGCTCAATTTCAGACAGGACAGACATAGGCATAGAGTAGCAATGGATCGATTATGCTCTCAATCCCCATAACACAAGCCTTTTAATCATCTCCGGAGTTCCGGAGAGAGGTAGCTAGAGCAAATCTTTAAGATATTGCTGAAAAATCTTTTCAATTTTGGGTTCGTGCCGACTGGCGATGCCGATGAACTCGCGGGCGGGCATTTTGCTAGTGCCAAACTGATGATAGATGCCGTAGGCCGTACCAGCGCCCACCCGGGCCTCGGTGTTACTGGCTCCCTGAAATGCCACCGAACCCATCAGCGCCCCGGTTTCCCGCAAAATTGCCCCACTGGATTTGCGGCGCAAGGTGGATGGTGAAAGTGCAGCCCAGCCTGCCCCTTCTGGAGTGGATTGACGGGCGAAATTGAGCTTGGTTTCCCGCTCCATATACAACCCCGCCTCAGTCAGAGGTTTACTGAGATTGTCCAGTTTTTGCTTGGCCTTGCGGAGCTTATCCAGCACGGCATCTGCCTTGATCTCAAACTCAATCAAAGTGCATCTCCCATGAGGCTGCGGGAGACGAACCGCCCTTTGATCTTGGCCCCCAATAGTTCATCCACACCCAAAGGACTGGGTAGAGTAGCCTCTAAAATGAACTCCCCCACAAACCCGGAAATGATCGCTTCAGCCTTTACTCCCGGCACAATATCCGCAGGGAGGGCGGCTGGCTCGACACAGCGCCCCTCAACTCGCACCACATTGTCTTGGCCTCCTTCCCACGGTTGCTGATTTTTGGCCGTAGAATTGACCTCTTTTAGATAGGCACTGAGAACCCAGTCGCCAGTGGGAGCGGAGCTGTTGCCCAGCGCATCGATGCTGGCTGGCCCGATCGCTCGCTGAAAAGTGAGCGTAGCATTGGCAAAGCTGGCAAAGGGCGTAACACTCATTGGCGGTAAGCTCCTTTGCGGATGTGCTGATTTTCAAAGTCAAGCTCGGTTGGGTCATCAAAATTCATGCTGTTGCAGCGATCGCAGCGCTGCCTGAAATTCTGCACTATAGAACAATTGTGCCCTTGCTTCTGTTCTTTGCTGTTCTGATTGCAGGTTAGGGTTTTGGGCGATCTGGCATTCATAAAATGCGATCAACCGCAGATAGGCGCACACCACGGCATACTCACTTCTGACTAGATACATACGCCCTCGCCAAGCCCAACTCAAAATCGTGGCGACCCACCGCATGGGGGGTACTACCTTCGACGCAATGGAAAACGCATTCTTCGATCAGGGCTGCCAGCGATCGCTCAGCCCAGCAGTGGAGTGCGCTTTCAATTTGAGTGAGGGAATAAAGCTGATCGCGATTGGTTGCCAGCCACTCTCGAATGTAGGGGGCCGCGTCGTGGAGAGCTTGGGCGATCGCCTCATGGTCTACATACATTAGTTTGCCCGGTGAATCAGGTCAAACTAACGGTTCCCATTATCCAGGCTTTTGGGGAGAAACATACCGGTAGTACGTGGCGCGACTCACGCCCAACTGCTCACAGATTTCAGCAATTGACAGCCCTGGATTTTGGGAGAGGGCTTTGGCCATTTCAACCTGCTTCGAGTTCATCGCCTTGGGCCTGCCACCGTAACGGCCTCTTGCCCTGGCTGCTTGCAATCCAGCGTTCGTGCGCTCTCGAATCAGGTTTCGCTCGAACTCAGCCAGTGCCCCAAAAATGTGAAAAATTAGTTTGCCACCACTGGTTGTGGTGTCGATCGCCTCACGTAGCGATTTGAACCCAATCCCCCGTTGCTCCAATCCTTCCACAATTTCAATGAGGTCTTTGAGAGATCGCCCCAAGCGATCCAGTCGCCACACTACCAAGCAATCTCCCTCGCGCAGAAAGTTGAGGCACTCACTCAAGCCAGGGCGATCGGATTTGGCCCCGCTAATTTTCTCGCTGAAAATTTTCTCGCAGCATTGGGCCAACTCGTCTCGTTGCAAATCGGTCGTTTGATCATCCGTCGAAACTCGCTCATACCCTACCAGCATTTGTCAAGCCTTTACACAGTCTCAGAAATCGATAATAGCCTGCTTTTGAGTTTTTGATTCCAAGATGGGTTTTGATACAAGTCCTTGATATTGGAACGCCCAAAATAAAGTTTGCGTAAATTCGTCTTAAAAACCTCCGTTTTTGAGACTGTTGTGATAAATTGAATTTGTCGGGCAAACGCAACACGCTCACCGGGAACCAACCCCACCCGCTGTCTGGGGTTCACGTCAAAGGAAAAGAACAATGCAAGTTTTAACTCGATATCAAGTTCGTCAACTGCAAACCACCGTCGCTGCTATCTACAACGCAGCAGAGATTTTAGAGGATCGCACCTGTGTCGCCCTGGATTGGGGGCTGTGTGTGCTCACCTCTGACCGGGCGATCGCTGGCTACCGCCTGCTCTGGTATGTGGGCAAAAACGTAGCCCAGATTAGCTGGATGTTGCTCGTCTTGGCCTGGACGCTGCTCCGCGAGTGGGGCGATCGCATCGTTTCTGATTGCTTGGTAACCTGTGAAACCGCTACGGACACAGCGGTTCAGCCAGATAACCTGTCAGAAATGGTAACCTGCCCCGACCCGTGGGAACTGCCCGCCGAGCCAATGGCGATCGCCCCCGAATTGCCAACCCCCGCGCCTACTCTCTATCTGTTACCCCCCGCACGGGAAACCATGCCCACGCTACCTCAAACCATCCGCGAGTTGCGGGCGCTGTGCCGCGATCGGGGCATCAAAGGGGCTGGGCGCTGGACGAAAGATCAATGCTTGGAGGCACTAACTGCCTAAACCCAAGCGGGGAGGTCACTAACCCGCATCCTAAAAAGCCTAATCAATACAAGGGAAAAAGTATGACAGTATCGATGGACGGGTTACGCAAACATATTGCCGCATCGTTCAACCATTTAGTTAAGCTCCGGCTCAAATGTGACCGGGATGGACTTGACCCGGACGAATTGGAAGCATTGACCGGACTGCGTCAAAATCTAGCAACCTTGATGCTGATTTATAGCGAAGATCCGCAGGATCTAATGTCGGAGCTTGACCCAGATCAGTTGTTGATTGATTTGCCTGGTCAAGATTAGCATTGCCCCACTGCGCTAGCGCCAACCCCCGCCCCACTACCGACCCTCTACCTGTTGCCCCCTGCACGGGAAACTGCTTTGCCCAACACAATCCGTGAGTTGCGGCAACTCTGCAAAGATCGGGGCTTCCAGGGGGCGGGTCGCTGGTCGAAATCACGCTGCTTGGAGGCATTAACCGCCTAAAATCGCTCAATCCTCCGAGCCTGGGACATCCTAGACTCGGAGGATTTACCCTAGGGGTTCAGCTTAGGCGTGGACGAACCAGTGCCAAACCGCAAGGGCCGGAATTGCATCTTTTCACTAAGGTCTGAGGTCAGCGCCTCAAACCCGTCTGGGATGGTCAACTCATTCGCTTTGTCGTAGGCAGCCTGGAGCTGCATGAGAGAGGCGATCGGTTTGGCGTAGCCCGTAAATTTAGCCCCATCGGCGCTTTCCAATGCCTGTTGCGCCCGATTCTGTTCGAGCCACCGGGCAGCGACGTAGAAGGGGCGATAATGCACGGTTTCGTCAGGGGCGATACCTGCGCTGAGCAGCAGTAGCTCATTCAGATAGGTATCGTCGGCAGCGGTGGCCCCGCTGCGCTCCTTGGCCCGTGCCAGCGCTTCAATCAGGATGGTATAGGCCATAGCTAGTCAAATTGATTGACGGTAATCCAGACGGTCAGACCTTGAGCCTGAGTAGCTTGCACCATTGGCACAATCTTTTCAATCAGATCGATGTTGTGAACGCGGATACAGCCCAATGTGGGCACAAGCTGTTGGCGATCGCTCAAGGGGTTGGGGGCAGCCGTGCCACCGCCATGTAAGCCAATACCTGAGCGCCCTTGCTTGGCTTCCTGATGCTCGCATTCAACCAGGTCAATAAACCAGGGGCCATAAGCATTCCAGATTCGTGTCGGCTCGCCCGTCCCTGTTTTAGTGATGGAGCCCGCTTTGTAGAGCCCTGGCGGAGTATCCCCTCCCCGAATTGTCCACACTGGCCCTTCCACGCCTTTGCACAAAGCTGGGATTGTCCAGAGCAGCTTGCCACTTGCGTCATAGCATTTGGCTTCACCGACAAACCGAGCTTCCCAATCATTGACAACAAGGTGGTATTCTCCAGGCTTGAGCTGTGCCTTTTGGGCTTGGGGTGACCCCTCTAGTACCTTGCAAACCCGCTTCCACCATTCGATTCGATCAGCGAGGCCGTTAACGCCACCATTGACCTTGCGGGTAATCTCTTCGACCGTGGCCCCGCGATCGCAGATTGGGTTCATTTGGTTGTTCAGCCACCAAAAACCGAAGGAGCTAAAGGCGTAGTTTTCAGCCACATAGGGACAGCCCAAATCATAGATTTTGGGATCGCCCATAAATTTGGCGAAAGCCTCGTAGTTTTCGGGCATAGAGAGCTGGCCATAGCCCCCACCCCGGTATTTGTAGGCTCCATCCGAGGCCGCGATCGCTGGCAAGCCAAACTTGGTGGGGATATACCAGCCAGCATCGATTTCTTTGGTGTATCGTAAGCCTGCCGACTCGTGGCCAATCTGCGATAAAAAGTGCTTGAGGCGGGGGAGTGTGGTGATATCGAACCGCTTTAGGCAATCGTTCAGTTCTTGAAGCTGATTGCCTTTGGGCTGCCCGTAAATTGCCTTGAATTGGTCACTTGAGATAGTCATAATTCCGAAGCTCCGGAGTCAGGGTGCCATGCCGCGATCGCTTCAAAATCGCAGCGGTAGGGAGATTTTGTGAGTTCAGGGCAGAGCGCTTCAAATTGCTCGAAGGAGCTGTAGCCCAGGGCTGGACGGTGCAGGAGGATGCGTTTAGCTGCCCCCATCCCAACGCCAGGTAAGGGGGTGAGGGCGCTGGGGTCGGTGGCGCTATTGAGCAATTGCAAGGCGGGTGGGTGATTCACGTCGGTATCAGTATTCGTAGCAGTAGGTTGGCGCAGTTGCAGGCCCAGGGCGATCGCTAAATCGTCGGGCACGTCGCGATCGCCCTGAGGGTAGAGCTGCCCCCGCCAGAGATGATCGGCAAACAAGGTGACTGTGGGCATTGGTAAACGTGCAATTCAACGTGCGTAAACGTGCAATCAACGTGTCTACGGAGTCGGTCGCATGACCTGAATCACGTAAATCGCCTGGGGTTCTTGGATTACAGGTAGTCCGGTTTGGTAAGCTTCCCCGTAGAGACCCACCGGCTTTTTCATCTGCGCTTCAGTATGGATGGTACGTCCACTGGAGCTTTGCCCCACGTTGCGGCCCACGCCGTAATAGCCCAGCGTGTTGTTGATGGTGAGGTCTTTGACCTCCAGGGCTTCTGGGTCATAGGTGCCCGTCACGCCGTCTACCCGAGATGCGTAATCGGTTTTCATGTCCCATTGCAGGCCCGATCGCCCAATCAAGATCAGGTAATCGCGATCGCTATTGGGGCTATCCAGGTAGCGTTTGAAGCCCGTCGCAGTTTCATAGCCTGCGTTGTACTTGGTGAAGGGGGGCAAATCTTCATCCTGGTTAATCATTTGCAGGTCACTCATGGACACCCGGCCTGTGGAACCTTGCAACTGCCCCCCGGCATTGACAATCACTTTGCTGGTGCGCTTCACCACTTCAGGATTAGTCTTCAGCACTGAAAGGGTTTTGCCAGTACCGATCATGTCGGTCACTTGATAGCCCAAGTCTTCCAGTTTTTGAACGCCTGCAAAGATGTCGTCGTAGGGGTCGTAGCCGCTGGCGGCGTACCACCCGGCTGGAGCACCAACCGTGCCACCGCCAACTGTGGGGCGATGCCCAGCGGGGGCGTAATACGGCACGGTTTCTTTGAACCCATCGGAGCCAGTCCGTACTACCTGAGCGCGGATAATGGCATCCCACCGTTGCAGTTCATTTTTGATGGTGTGAGGCCGCACCAGGGCATTGTCTGACCAACGCACCACTTGGGCGATCGCCTCCATATCCCCGCCCCGCATGAGCAGCTTCACCAGGCCATCGTGCATTTGCCCGGTGAACTCGTCGGCGGTATCGGTGTAGCCCAAATCAACCTTGAGCTGGCCAATCAGCATCCCACCCCGCTGCATTTGGGCGGGGGAATAGCGGGTGCCGTCGAGGGCTGGATTGACGCGGTAGCGGATTTGATCTTCCTGGTAGGAATTTTCGGGAACGAGAATTTCAGGTAGGAACCGGGCACCGAGTAGAGGTTGATCCTCTGCCCCAAATTGGGCGAGGGGGTTGAGGGCCAGCCGCTTAAAGTAGCCTGCTTCGTCCCGCTCAAACTGTTGATAAAGCTCGACAAAAGATAGTGGCATTGTTCAATCCTCAAGCTGACTTAATGCACTGATACCGGGTGCGGATGGCCGCTTTGACGTTGCTGGCAAGGCCCGACCAACCTGGCAGCTTGTTTTCATAAATCAGGGTGCCGTGACGCACCAGGGTAACTTCGGCGTTGTTTGCCAGGTCGGGCACCTCGAAGGCAGTGAGGAATAACTCATCGTCTGGGGTAACAACATCAGGCTGGCCATAGCCGGTGCCTGCATCGCGCTCGGTGTAGGTGCGACCCACCAGGGTGCCACTGGGCACTTTCTTGAGGCTGGAAACGCCTGCAAAGGTTGCTGTTTCGCCGCCTTCGAGGTCAGCCGCTAGGGTAACGCCAGTGATGGTGGTTACCCCCTTGGTGGCCCCTGTGGTGAGGGTGGCAACCTCCCCTGCACCAAAGTCGAGGATGTAGCCAGCGGGGATGTCGAATTGCAGGGCAGTCGCTAGGGTGAGGGTTTTGTCTGCACCTGCGGTGATTGCGCCTGCTGCCAGGGTAAGCACTTGATAGTCAATCGGATTGAAAGCAGACGGCACGAGCATTGCGCCGCCTGGTACAAGCTTCTCAGCCACTAGAGGCTCAGCCGCCCAATCTGGCTGGCTGTAGCCCGTGCTGGAAAATTCCATTTTTGCCATTGTTCAAAAGGGGATTTGTAGGGGTATCCCCACGATCGCCAGCGATCGCAAGTCGGTTGCCAGCAACCTATTCCTCGGTGGATGTTGCCACCACTGAGGCTTTGTATGTTTTGTTCAGGTAGCCAGCTACCGGATCAGTTGGGGTTTGAGTTTGGCTGTTGGGGGTGCCAGTGGGAAGCTGGGGGACTGGGGGAGTGGCTTGAGCAGATGGGAACAACGCAGGCAGGAAAGGTTTGAGGGCGGCGTCACCCTCGATCGCTTCCTTGAGCGCAGTTTCACCCAGCTTCACCGTATCGCCCTCAATCACCAACTCTGAGGCGCGATCGCCCAGCAACCGCTCCAATACTTCAGCATTAGCCCCAACTTTGCTAGCAGCTTGGGCAAACGCGGCTTTGCGCTCGTAGGTGGCAACCTTGCCCTCAGCTTCCGTGGCTTTGGTTTCTGCCTCAGACAGCTTTGTAGAAAGGTCTTTCACCTTCTCCGTTGCCGCCTTCAATTTGGCATCTAGATCATCGCCTTCCACGTCCAGCGTCGAGGCGATCGCATCCAACGACTGCTGCAAAGTTGCCGCTTTAGCTGTAGCTTTGCGATTCTCGCCAATGAGGTCGTAATTCTTGGTGGTGAGGCGCTCCAGCTCGCCTTCTACAGCAGAAACCAAATCTACTGTGCCATCCATTTTTTTGAGCGATTCCAGGGCAGCTTTATAGTCCACAACGCAAACCTACAACTCTGCGTCTATCATGCCCGTGATTTGGGGATTTGCTGCCCAGTTTCAGTGGGTGTTGCAGGGGTAAACAGTTTTGCCAGAAACTCTTCTACCGCCCTGCGTTTGTCGGCAGGAAAAGACTCGATTACTTTGTTAACTTCTGCTTCAGGGCGATCGCTCAGGCATAAATCAATAATTTCTTGCTCTTCAGATTCAGAAAGTTTGTAGGTCAATTTCATCTCCTAAAACAAAGCATCAAGTTCACTGTATCGAGGGCGAGGGGTTGGGGTTGGGCGAGTTGCTGGGGCTGGGGTTGAAGGGCGCTTAGCTCTGGGTGGTGGGGTATATGGCTGAAGCTTCCCGTCTTTTACAATCGCGTACTGCCTTCCACTAGAATTGCGAGCAGAAAAACCAACTTTCTCATAGATTCTTGCCCGATCTTTCCCAAATCCATCTTTGGTGTAGGGCTTGTTTTGATAGATGTAGCCGTCTGGACGAGTTGCAGCATCATAGCGCATAATTCTTAAAATTTTGAGGGCAGATCTAGTCGCATCGCGCCCTTCAAGTTGTTTGGTTTTTTCAAAGCTGCCGCCAACTGTAAAGTAAGCCTCACCGTCTGCGTTCTTGCCAGCCCCAAATTGAGCCATCACCTTAAACTCTACAGTTTTACCGCCTTCCGTAAACTTGTAAAATTCACCTCTAGGGCCAGCTAAGATCTCAACCCCTTCAGGCAACTCTGCGCCGCCGCCCTTGGGAGCTTTTTCAGCCTTCTTCGCACTCCGCCGTCCTTTACTGCCACCTGCCATTGTCCTGCCTGCCAACTCAGCCGTTGACAGCACAGTTCCCAGGCGGTGAGAAATTTAGATTTCTACAGTCAGTTCGTTGAACCCTTCAGGGTTGAATGCCAGCATGGGCAAGCCTTCTGAGTCCTGATACCCCTCGGCATAGGCAAACGCAGGGCATTTGAGCGGGGAACCTTTGAGGTGGGGATGTTGCCAGAGCAGTACCAACAGTTCCCGATAACTCATCCAGTTCGACCAACCTTCACGCCTGCAAAAGGCATGGTTCGTCGTGCCAATGTAGTGCCCGATTTTGAGCCTGGTATCGGGCATCGTGGGCAGCAGGAAATTAGCGAAATCGGCAAATTCGATGAGGGTTTTGCCCGAATCGTGGCACCAGTTCACAAACCCCTGCAATGTTCCAAAGCTCTTGGGATAAAGGCGTTTGTAAGGCTCGAAATACAGCGATCGCGCTGGCTGATTCATGCTGAAGGTTTCTAGCCCGATCGCGCTACTCATGGCCTGCACCAGTTCCCACTGGGCAAATTCTGTGGGGTCATGATTCCGCTTCGAGGCCCGTTTGATCACAGTTTGCCCGATCGCTGCTTTGTCGCGTTCTGGCATATTCCGCAATTGCTTCCAGTTGAAGTGCAACACTTCAGTCCAAACACCATAAGCCCCGGCTGCTTTGGCCCGTTGTAACAGCATTTCGGCCTCTTTGAGGGGGCACCATTCAGCACACCACGGATTCAAACCCACAAACACCACATGACCTAAACCAGTGAGCTTGGCGATGAGGTCAAAGCGACTCTCAATACTGGGTGCCCCTGGCTCAATTTGGCGGCGGCGATCGTCATCCAGCATGGTGATAGTGATATACCAACAGCTTGGCTTGAGGATTTTCAGAGCGTCGTCAACCCCTTTACCCCCCTTGGTTTGTAGGGCGATCGGAATACCTAGCTCAGTCAGGCGCTCCATGATGGGCACAACCACCTGATAGTTGCTGGCAGCGAAGGGATCCACCCGGTTGGAGATGAGCACGCCATAGCCCTGCTGGAGCAATGTGGCTTCAATGGTGGAGCGATCGCGGTATTGCTCAATCAGATTGCGTGTAGCCGTCAGGTTTGCGGTGCGATCGGGCTGGTTAAGGTTGGCGAAACAGTAAGCACAATTGTGCGAGCACCAGTTGAAGCTAGCCTCCAAGGGTGTGGGCTGCATCAAAAATTCGCCCCAGAAAGTGGTGATAGTGTCGCCTGCCATCACTGACTCACCACAAAGGCTTCAAGGTATTTCCCGATCGCCACCTGAGCATCGCCTTGAGCTTGCTGGTGCAGGCTCTGGAGCCGCGTAAGGGCTTCAGCGGAGCGATCGCTCGATTGTAGGATCTCCCAGGCTTGCAGAACCAGTGGATCGGTAGTTTGGGGACGGCTGTTGATTGGTTTCATGGCTAAGACCTGGGTAACTCTCTGAGTGGGGCGGCGGCGGCATCTTTAACCGATTGCTCGATAAATTTTGCACCAACCGGATCAAGTTTGGCGTATCCCTTCGCATCCAACATCCACAAGGCAAAATGCTCAGCGAACCACTCCTGTTCGTTGGTTGCCCCATAGTCGGTCGCTGATCCGGCAATTCCCTCTGGGGGCCAGGGGCGACCGATTGTGTAATGGACTTGGTGGCCCATTTCGTGCAAGTAGACGATAAACAATCTAGAGTCTTCTGCCTCTCTGCGACTGATGTTGCGGCCACGGAGAGGGCTATCTACTCCAAAATAAATACTTTCCTCGTCTTCACCCTTGGCTGCATTCTTAAAAATCTCCTCTGCGGCCAACTTCAGGTGTTCGCCTTTGACCGCGAACGGGCCTGCTGGCGTATACCAGCGCTCTGTATCGGTGGTCAGGGCCAAATGCCTTGCCACCCGCAAGGTATAGGCTTCAGCCCCGGCAATGGGTTCAGTGTATTTGGTCAGAGCACCGCGATCGGCCAAAATTTTGAGAAATTCTTGATCCTTGAGCTGAGTCTGCACCAGCAACCTTTGGGCGGCAACTGAGGCGTTTTCGTCCCAGACAACGACCTGGATTTGCTGATTATTCGCAAATTGCCGGAAGAGAGCAACCCGCTCCGCCGCCCCTTCCGACTTGATTTGCTCTAAGCCCTGATCAAAGGATTGGGCATTGAAGCGTGGATCGCCAGTGATCAGGTGATTGCTGGGCAAGGTGGTCGGGCGCGATCGCTGCAATCCACTTTCCAGCGTCCACAAGGGTTGGGGCGCACTGGTTAACCCAGCCGCCTTCTCGAATGGAGTGGGGCCAGAGTTGGGCTTTTGGCCGAGCTTGGCCAGGCCAGATAGGCGCTGATCTTGATAATTCTGGGTAAATTCGTCATCGGTCAGGCCATCAGCCTGCCAAGCCGATCGCCACGGAATGAGTACACAGCGGCAACGCGGATGGGCAGGGCAGCGCACCTTGCCCACTGGGTAGACTTTCATATTGCGATGGACGCAATAAGGGCACACATCGCCAATCGTACAAACCCATTGCACCCCTTCAATCCCATTGGCGGCATAGCGCTGCTGAGCGGCATCGTTGAGGGCGGATAGGGTTTCTGTCCGGGCGATGGTTTCAGCCTTGCTCTTGGTCGTTTTGAGCTGTTCTCGCAAGATGTCTGCTACTTTTGCTGGCCCCCACCCCTGGATTAGCCCCTGCTCAATCACGGCACTGGCTTTGTCCTTGAATTCGTCAGAGTAGCGGCGTAAACGCTGGAATCCGTCACGGGCTTGGAGGGCAGCCGCTTCGAGGTTCACGTTACCTAATTCCGGAACTCCGGAGTTGGGGGCGATCGCCTGCACCAATTCATCTGCCAGTGTGCGCCCAGTCTGGTTGGCGGTGGCAAGGGCATCTTGCAAGGTCTGCTGATAGTACTCTGTATCCGCTTCACGCACGACGGAGAGGGTTTCGCCCAACTGCTCCAGGATCAGCACCTTGCGCTGGGTGGCTAACAGGGTGTCATTCTGGGCGATCGCGGGATAGATGCTGCGGAGTTCGCCTTCCAAATCGCGGTAGGCAGCATTCATGGCGTTGTTCAGCCGTGCGACGGCGCTTTGTTCCAGGTCAGCGATCGCCTGGTTGTAGCGCTCTAGTAGTTGCAGGGCTTCACGGGTTGGCATGGTTCTTCCATGTGTGAGCAGGGTACAAATCCATCAACACGCCAACAGGAGTTCTGCACAGCATCCTCTGTCGGTATTCAGCCGCTTTACACTTCAAATCTTCCTTGACGCGGAACTGCCAGATTAAAAGTTCGCTGACCACTCTACCGAGCGCTCTTTGCTCTCCAATTGGCAAATCATCTGTAAGCAAAGAAGTGAAGTGCTGGTGATTGCACTCCAACCAGGCGATCGCATCACAGTGAGCCTCGATCGCATCAGCCAACGCACCTGGCATAAACTCCTCGCATTCAGCAGAGCGGATTGTACTTCTCCAACCATCAACCCGCGATCGTATTTCAGCCAGCACCATTTCAAGAGTTTGCATTGCCCGGTACTCCGGAGTTGAAGGTTTCTAGTTCAAAGTTGATTGCAGCCAATTCAGATTTGATTTGGGCGATCGCTGCTTTAGCTGATGAACCATCGTCTATTTTTCCATCTGCATAACCCCGTAACGCGCCCAACGCCAGCATTGCAACGATAGCAACGGTTTTGAACTCTTCCAGTTCAGTGATATTGATTTCGATCTCAAGTGGTTTAACCATGTTGACCTGGCTATTGTGCGGAGTTGATGAGAACTAATTGGGTAACACTTTGATCGAGAAATCTACAGTTGCACCGGGGTTGGCGCTGGCCAGGTTGAAAACAATGCTGAGTAGTTGCTCTACGGGAATGCCTGGTTGTTTCTCGCAGTGAATCACCGTGACACAATCAGGAATAACAAAGTTACGCTTTGGCGTAGCTTCAGGCTGTTGTTGGGTTGGGGTCTGATTGTTTGGTTCCATTGTTGTTTTGTTGCTTACTACCTGAAGAGTTCCCACCATCTAACGTATCGTCAGCAAAATCAGCAGGGGGTTTGGGTTTAGGGGTGGTCGCTGCTTTTACCTCTTCAGCTATCAGAGCTAGCTCAGCGTCTACATCCTGCACCGTACCCAATAGAGCGATCGCGGTTGCTTTGCTCAGCAAGCCAGCCTGGTACTCAGCAATCACTGCACCTATCTCTTCAGCGGTGAGTTTGCCTGTAGAAATTTGCAGCTTTACTACCGCCTCCAAATCCTTGTAGCCCAGGATAATCAGCACGATGTTGAGGATATTCGCGATCGCCGCCTCAATTTTGCGTTTCCAACCGCGCAGGAACAGCTCAAACTCTTGGCGCTGCTGAATTCGAGATTCACCAGACAGGGTGCCAGATTGGGCTTGAAGGCGATAGCTTTGGCGGAATTGGCGGTAGATGAGTTCGATATCCGAGTGGAAGCTGCTCAGCAGGGTGCTCATATCCACGGGTTGGGATTCGTGGATCGAGGGTGCTATATAGCTTTCGCCGTTGGGCAGGCCGGAAAGAAACTGATCCGTACCAGCCCCCCGTTGCATGGGTTCGGGGATGAAGATTTCAGCACCGTTTTCATCCCGTTCCCAGCGGCCAGGGGGCTGGGCATTGAGAAACACGCGCTCACGAAACCCGCTCACTTCCTGGTTCCTGAGTTTCATGGTGAGGCCATGATTAATCGAATTCTGGAGTTTACGGACAGATTCG
Organism: uncultured bacterium; assembly: GCA_964475335.1. Classification (GTDB taxonomy): domain Bacteria; phylum Cyanobacteriota; class Cyanobacteriia; order Leptolyngbyales; family Leptolyngbyaceae; genus CAYYWG01. Next base: position 24,440 of record CAYYWG010000014.1, on the reverse strand, counting down.
GTGAGCAAGCTGGGTGACTTCACTTGCTGGATTAGCCAACGACCACCAGTGTCAATATTGAGGGTGCTTTGCCCATCTTCAACCTGAAGCAACCCGCGATCGCTCATGATTTGCTTTTCCAGATTGCCCGTACCGTAGCTATAAGAGATCCAGTCAATGAAGCCGTCTAAGCCGCGCTGAATGCCAACGGAGCCAGCATAGGGAGAGTGCAAATGGATGCGCTTGATGGGGTCGTCATTGCTGCTGAATCGTTCTGGCTGCCACAGCCGCAGGTTCCCCTCACCTGTAACGCCGACGGATAGCACAAACTCTTGCCAGGGGTCTGAGAACTGGGAGCCAGTGGCGATCGCCTGTTGTTCTACCCAATCTAGCCAGCGTTGTAGTTCAATTTCAGCTTGGGGCGCTTCGGCGCGGTTCCCGTTTTTGTCCTTCAGTTGCCACCGGAACGGCTCAGCAATCAAGCCATCACGCCAGTTGTCCAGGCATTCTGCGAGGATGTTAGCGGATTGAAACACACGCTCAATCAATGCCATTTTTTCTGGGTTGTCCACTTTGGGGCCAATCCAGAATTTGAAGAAGTTATTGCCGTGGTAGTAGTCCCACAATTCGGTGGGGGTAAGGGGTTTCGCCATGCCCTATCATGCCCGTGCTTGCGGGAATTGGGCTAAGATTGTGGGGCGATCGCGCCTCTATCAAGACGCTGATAGTCAATCACGCTTCTCATAAAGCCACCCCTACCATCCTTCATAGTAGGGGTGGGCTGAAGGGTTTCCCCAGTTTTATGTTCCTAGCAACGCTAATCGCTGCCAGCGCCAGGTTGCCAAAATGTAACCGGCATTGGACTTAACCGGGAAAGAATTGGATGAAGTTCCAAGCTCTTTTCCAGCTTTACTCGCTTGCGCGAAGGTGATTTTAGTTGACATAATTTACCTAATACAATTAGTAGTCCGGGTAGAAATACCCGGATTTTTTCATTTGAACAAGAGGAAGAACCTACCAAAACAAGTCCTGGACGATCTTTCACGCTGTTCAAAATCTCTTACTATTTTATACGTTGTTTCAAAAAACGTGTTGAGGTTTCCACGGACTTCTTTTAATCCTAAATTTAAAACATTGTATTAATTCCGTGGTAATACTTAGAGGTGATGAAAACTTCACTTTAAAATTTGTATAAAGTGTCAAACCGAGAATAGAATTGAGTTATCCCTTAAAAAGCAATAGTTTTTAGGCAAAGGAGTATATCCGTGGCTAGTGGGCTAACCAGACAAGAAACCCTAGCCTTAACTGGAATAAGTTCAGGCAGGTTGAGTTATTTAGATAAAACTGGGCTAGTTGTTCCCGACAAAATTGGGGGTAAACACCCCTATGTGTTTTACACATGGGAGCAGGTTTTTCAAATCAAGTTGATTGACCGACTGAGAGAGAAGCTGTCACTTCAGGAAATTCGCAAAGTTGTGGAATTTTTGGAAAAGAAAAACTATAAGCCTTCTCTCTGCAATGCCAATCTGATGCTGATTGGGAACAAGCTTTATCTCATCGAAAACTCAGAGCAATTTCAGCAGACGGTTTTAGAAGCATCTGGCAAAAACAAAGGACAGGTGGTTATCCATGAGATTGGTGTCCTTAAAGAAGTCGTCGGGGAGTTGCAGAAGGAAAGACATCGCGTAATCGACTTTGATAAGCGTTCTAAGGGCAGCATTCTTGAACTTGCTGTGAAATAAAATTTACTTTTGTAAGAGCTTGTAGGGTAATACCTTTAACCAGTGCTTAGCATTGACCGGTTCCGGAGAGGGTTTTTCACTCAAGGACTTACCAATTGCTCATCACAGTGGGCACTCTGCCCTTGCTGCGCGGGTGAATCAGTGGTTGCAGGGCGTAACGAATACCATCGATCGCGTGGTTGTGAGCATCCAAGGGGATTGGCAAAATTTCACCCGATAGCCTGTCAGTCTTCCAGCTATACAGCCGTGCTTCCTCGGCGACATGCTTACAGCGGGGGTGAATGACAATTTTATCGTAGGAGCGCAGGTGGGCAATGCCGTCTTCAACACTGCCTCTGCCTTTACTCACAGGCACAATACCGGGCACTCCGTGCCTCTTGAGATAGCTGATGCTCTCAGGGCGGGCAGAATCGGCGCGGATGGGGAAGCGATCGCAGTCGGGCACGTCAATCAACCAGCGATCGGTGGTGTGGTCTAACTCCAAACCAACCTGGTAGGATTCGCGTTCGACGTACAGCCGTTGGCCGAAAACCCAGCACTTGACCAGGGTTGTGGGATCTTTGGCAAAGCCGAAGTCTGCCCCCAGGTAAGGCCCGTGCCAGGTGCGAGGATCGGGTTCAAATTCTTCGACAATCCATTTGCCATTGAGGATTTGGGCATCACTCTTGCTCCAGAAGCCGCCTTCCCAGATGTGGTAGTAGGCATCCGGATCGGTGGCTTGCATTTGCCGCCGTTCTTCGTCCAGCACACTGGGGAAATGGGGGTTTCTGTCCCAGTTCACCCGCTGCACATAGGCATTAGACCGATCCTTGGCAACCAATTCTTGCCAAACGGTATCGGTTTCTTGCAAGGGGTTGAACGTAACCCAAATCTCAGAACCTTCCTCACGGATGGTGGGGATGAGCACCTGCCAGGATTCGGCACTGATGGTTTGGGCTTCCTCTAACCACAGGTGAGTGAGGGCTGCCATTGATTTGATGGACTGCACATTGTGCCGAACGCCCTTGAAGATGAACTGGGAGCCGTTAAGCCCTTCGATGTCGGTTTGCTGGACTCGGTAGAAATCTTGTAAACCCAGTACTTCAATCCGCGCCGCCAGCAGGAAGTGAACGGATTCTTTGATGGAGGTTTGAAACTCGCGGGCACACAGCACCCGAATGGGACGGCGCAAGCCTTCGATTAACAGGGCATCGGCGACGGCATAGCTTTTGCCACTACCACGGCCACCCCACAGGCATTTGTAGCGCTGGGGCAGAAACAATGGCTGTGCCCAATCCACCAGAGCCGGTGCAAGCTGCTCGAACAAATCTGGGCGATCGCTGCCTTTGACATCGAGCACCGCCTGGAGCCACTGTTTCTTTAGGGCTGCGGTTGCCATGCCTGTCGCAGCTCCTCAAGAAACTGATCAGGGGTGATACCCAACTCAATGGCTCGTTCTGCCAGCTCTGCTGCTGTGGTGGGTGCCAGCTTTTGGCGATATTCAAGCAGTCGAACCAGGGCCGTGGCTGCTGATTCTTTGGATTTGATGGGCGAATCTGCCATGTCTGCACTCAGATCGGCGATCGCCAGGTCGATAGTGGTGAGTGCGTCCAGGTCAGCCGTTACCGTGGGGCGCTTGGCTGGCTTGGCTTTTGGCGCTTGAATTTCTTCGCTGATCTGAGTCCGAGAGCGTGCCCAGCCTTCCTCGGAGGCGCGTTTTTCTACTGCCCGTTCGGAGATGCCAAAGCGAGTGGCGATCGCGGCATAGGACTCGCCTGAGGCAAAGTAAGCTCGTTTGATGGGTTCCCAGTCAATTTTTTTCGGCATTCCCGCACAAAACCCGAATTAACAACTCCGTTCTGGGGCTACAGTTCCCACGGGCGGAGAGTTTTGGGTTTGTGCGGGATGGGTTCAAGCCACGAAAAAACCGCCCCGGAAGGCGGTTAGGATTGGTTTGGAATATCCACGAATTAGGCCCAGATAAAAACCCGCTGCCTGAGAGTTCAGCGGGTTGTGCCTAACAATTGACTGCAAAATTACAGCACTTGTTAATCAGGGTTAGGGCTATTATGCTCGACTTTTGTTTGAGTAATACCCCAAAAGCGCCACTGAGACGGCGCTCACAAGTCCAGAGTATTCTTGAGCAAGGCCCAATTGAGCACAGGCTTGAGAGACGGCGGCAACGGCACCAATAACAGTCGTGGTTTTGTCCAAATTCATGGTGTGGGTTGGTTTACATCACCCCTACAGTTCCCACAAAAAAGCGTCTTGATGACGCTTTGGTTTCACTTACACTCTTACAACTCCCCCGAACAGTTCCCGGTTCCCATTAAAAAAACCCCCAAGTTGGGGGCATTGGTTTCGCACTTTACCGGAAGAGATCAGACCCTATGCTGCCGAAACTTTTTCCTTAAACGCCTTACCAGCGCTGAAGGCGGGGACAGTAGTAGCCGGGATTTTGAGGGTTTCACCAGTGGAAGGGTTGCGCCCGTCACGGGCTTGGCGATCGCGCTTTTCAAAGGTACCAAACCCAACCAGAGTCACCTTATCCCCGCTGGCTACAGTTTCCATAATTGTATCCAGCGCGTGAGACAAAACCGCTTCAGCATCTTTCTTGGTGAGGGATGCCTTACTCGCGATCGCGTCTACCAGTTCACCTTTGTTCATACCCTGTCACCAGCTCACCTTTGTTCATTTCGTGCCAAGCAGTTGAGGCGATTATAGCCGCACTTTTTGCAGCGCGCCCCCGCTTACGATAATGGGGCGTTATCCGCAAGCAGTTTTAGTTCATCAACGGTAATGCCCTGGTTGACGAACATCCTGACTTGCTGAACGTGCATTAAAACTCCTTCAACATCTTGCGAGATCGCGGACTGCCCGGCAGATTCTAATGATTTAATTGCCCAATTGCGACACAAGTGATCATCGACAAGATGGCTAATCATGGCGTTAAAGTCTCGCAACAAGTCGCGAACAATTGCTGGATCGGCGTTTCGAGACAGATTGCGAAAAAGCTGCAAGCAAGCTGTATTCGCTGTTTCATGCTTACGCCGCCTTTCTTCTGTTTGGGTTGGATGGTATCTAAAGTATTCCTCTACAGGAATTCCTTGGATTGTTTGCATAATTCCTCAAAGTAGGCTGGACAGAACTTCCGACACTTTCCGCTGCACACCAATTCGATGATCGTCGTAAATCAACAAAGTTTCAAGCTTGCTGTGGCGAGACAGCTTCTGCACCTCGCGCACATTGCCCCCAGTGGCATCCAGCGCCGCCGTAATCGCGCTGTGGCGGCAACGGTGGGGGGAAACTATCTTGCTGATGCCTGCACGGGGTGCAGCCTCTCTGACGAGCTGATAGATGGCGGTGCCCGTCAACCTGTGGCCATAGTGGTTGCGATCCAGCGCAATGAACAGAGGTGGGTGGGTGTGTTGGGTGAGCCATTGGGCGATCGCGCCGGCAGTGGCCTCGGTTAAATGCACGGTTTCGAGCTGGGTGCCCCGGCCTTTGCCCAGGATTTTAAGAGTCCGGAGTTCCGGATCAAATGCGGTCCGATCGAGTTTGGCGATCTCACCCCGACGTAATGCATTGTCCCAGAGCAGGCGAAAGATCGCATAGTTGCGCTGACCTGCTACTGTGGAGCGATCGCAGGTCCCCAGAATTTTGCGATAGCTATCGACCCCAACCCCGCTGGTGTCCCGGTACTGTTTAATTTTCTCGCCCTGGATTTCCTCTAGCGACCACTGACACTGCCCAACCTTCTGGGCATAGCGCACCAGGCTTTTGATCGCTGCCAGCCTACGGTTGACAGTAGCCTCAGTCAGCCCCCGATCAATCAGGTGGGCTTTGTACTTGAGCACCAGGGCGATCGCCTGGAAGCGATCCAGTCCTAAAAACTCAGCAATCAGGTGGGGGCTGGGTTCCTGGCTTGTCGCTGTGGCAAAAAAATCTTGCAAGTCTTTGGCGTAGGCGCGGCGTGTGTTTTCGCTGCGTTTATCTGCCAGCAGCTCTGCCAACAAATCGCGCTGTTGCACTGGGGCGATGTAGGCACTGAAACTGCCAGGAGAGGCTTTGATGATGTCGTGAGTCATGGGTTAGTGGGCGATCGCTACTATGCCCACAGTTCCCGCTTGCAGAAATGCCCATTATCACAAGCAGCAGTAGCGCTTCACACTTAGTTCACACTGAGATAAAGCTTTTGTAAATACGGTTGAACTTCCGTAGATTTACATCTATTTACAGCGCCTCGATTGAGGACGATCGGAGAATGAATTCCGTGCCCGATCATGTCTCCCGTTTTTATTTCTGACTATCCCCAACCCACCGCAGCTCCCACCGCCAAAGAGCGGCAACGGCTGGCCCTAGCCCATCAAGGCTTGGTTCGCAAAGAAGCTTATCGCTGGGCCGCCCTGAGCCGGGAACCTTTGGAAGATTTGATGCAAGAGGGTCAGATTGGACTAATCAAGGCGATCGATAATTACAGCCCTGGGCGGGGGCTGTTTTGCCGCTATGCAGCCCGCTGCATTCGTGGACAGATTCAGCACTATCTCCGAGATAAAGGGTGGGGAGCGATGAAGCCCCCGCGCACCTGGATTGAGAAAACCGCCAAAGTTCGTAAAACAGCGAAAGTCACTGGGGAATCAGAGGCCAAAGTAGCTGCCAAGTTTGGCCTCACCGAGCAAGTTTGGGCGCAAATGCTCAGCAGTCGGCAAAAAGTTGCGCCCCTGTCCGCTGATTTTGAAGGGGAGGGGGCTACTGAGTCGGAAGAATATCAAACAATTAATGCAGGTGTAGACCGTCTTAAAGAACCGATCCGCACCTGCATTGTGGAGTTTTATTTTCATCGCGTAGGAGTGCGCCAATTAGCCCGTCAGCAGGGCTGCACCCAGAAGCAAATCAAATCCTACTTGACCGAAGGGATTGCCGCCTTACGGGCGGATTTAGCCGCGATGGATGGTTAGGGGCACGTCAACAATCCTTTGCATAAAAATGGACAGAGCCAACTGATATACGCATCTCTTTTGCAATTGTCTTAAACGCCTTGCCTTCACGTCGTTTGGCTTGTATTTGAGCAATCATTTCGGGTTTCAATTTTTTGTCTTTCTTCTGGCAAAGCTGGGAGCAGTAGATCTGGGTATAGCGTTTTGTGGGGACGAATAGACCATCACAAAATTGGCAAGAGCGAATATCAAACCCAATTTGCCCATTGCATGTGCGTTGAACACTCACCCCACCCTCCGTTTGCGTTGATTACTCAGCAAGCTGGCCTGATAGTTTTCGATCGCCCGCAAGTGGGCATCAAGGTCGTGGCGATTTGCCAGCCAGTCTGCGAGCAGTTGGCGGTTATAGACAATTTTTTGATTGACTCGCGACCAATGAACGCCTTCGACCCACCCGATTTTTTCGTTTTTTCGGTAGCGAGGCAGGCTGTTGGGGTGGCAGTTCAGCAGCTCGGCTGCTTTGTGTTTGTCGATCCAATCGTGCATGTTCTCGTCTCAGTTGGTAGCCGTGTTTGACAAATTTCAGATGCATCCAGGTTTCCGAGCCATCCTCCAGGCGCAGTAGCGCAAAGGATTGAGCCAGGGCCAGCACTGTTCCGCGCTGGCCAGAGTGAGTGGTGACTTTCAAGCAGATTCCCTCTGCGTGGGTGGCACCCAGTCAACTGCCAGCGGTGGGGGCGATGGGCAAATGTTGATGGCAAACCAGTCTGAATAGCGATCAATAATCTCGCGTTGTTGAGCTTTGCTCAGGCCGTGGATTTGGCTCAACTGCTCCAAAGAAAGCTGCCCCAACTGGTCAATGGTGGTGATTTTGGCGCGGGTCAGGCGGTTGAGTGTGCCTGCTTTTAGGTTGAGTTCATGCAAGGTGATTTTCATGGCTAAAACGGGATGTCATCGTAATCACCAGTCCAAACACGTTGGGGAACTGGCTGTTGGTTTCTTCGTTGATAATCTCGCTCGACATCCCAAGGGATATCGAGCTTGGGCAATTGAAAAGTGATGGTGATGCGGAAAGTTTCTCCAAAGCGCCAAAAATCGACAACACAGGGGAAGAGAATTTGGCAGTAGCGAAAATCTGGATGGTGCATGGCGGCCCATAGAAAAATCTTCCAGTCGTTCATAGTCCTGAATCTCCTAAAAACTCAAATTCCAAAGCTTCGGCGATCGACTCTTCCAGCCCTGTTGTCAGGTTGATCAGGTGCTCATCTGCTGGAATTCCTAGTTTGATCAGAGCCTTGTAGATTTCGTCAGACTGACGGCGGGCGATTTCCTTGAATTGCTTCAATAGTTGGCGCTCATCCGGCTTCAGCTCGGTGTTTGGCTCCTGCTCCTCAGGTAGGGCTGGATTGGCGTATTCAAACGGCTGGAGCAAGCGTGGTGCGTAAACCGCATTCCCGTCGGACAGTCGCAGGTAGCCAGTCCCGATCGCCGCGACGGTGCCCCTGATCAGGTTCCCATCATCATCTGTTCCTTCCACCCAGTCGCCCAGCGCCCAGGGGCGATCGCCCTCGCTTGGTGGTGGCCCCAGAGTCGCTGGCACTGGAGGTGCAACTAATTTAGGCTGAGCGACCACTGCCACCGCCTGCTTCACGGCTTGGGCAGTGAGCTTGCCCGATTCTGCCTGAGCTGCTTTCACGACCTCTACACGCTGTTCTGGAGGCAGTTGACGCAAAGGGCGAATCGCCGCTACTGATTTGGGTGCATCCACTCCTGCTTGTTTCAGTTGCAGAACTACTTCTCCAGCTCCAGCAACTTCGTGGGCGTTGGACTTTTCCCAGCCCCAACGTTCTTTGCAGTAGGCTTCAAAGCTTTTGTATTGCCCCTCCCACAATCGGTCATCGCGAATGATGGCAGCCGCAACCCAGATTTGCTGTTCAGCTTTCTCCCGCTGGGCAATGCCGTCGGCAATTTTGCTTTCCAATGCCGCCAAGCGAGGGCCGCGATCGTCCACAATTTCGGCATCAATAATTGGGGCTAGGGGCTGCCCACATTCGGCGAGAATAACAGCATCTTTACCCCATTTACCCTCCGTATTGCTGCCGTCAAACTGAATCAGCAAGGGGGTTTTCTTGTTTTTGATGTTGAAGCCTGTAATAGTGCCATATCGACTACCAGGGGCGTGCTTTGGAGTCACGCGATCGCCTTGACTCCAAACTTTCTGATAGCCCCATTGGTGAAGTTGGATATCAGTACCCGTCAAATATTTGCCGTTACTCAGGGCAACTGTATAGCCATCTCTATCCCACCCTTCAATCACTCCTAAGTAACCGTCTGAGGTCTCAAGCAGATCGCCAACCTGGAACACTGGATTAGACGAATCTGCCCCTTGATTAGACGTTGCTTCTTGAGTCTGACCAACCAATGGGCGGAATGTCCAATTGATCCTCAATCCCACCTCGCTTGAGGTTTTACAGATTTGGTGCTGCCACTTTTCCTGGCAGCCTGGATGCATGATGAATAGTGAGCCGTGGGTCAGTTCAAAGGTGTGGATTTCTTTGGTTTTCTTGTTCCTAAGCCTAAACTTGCGAGTCGCCCCCAAACTGAGGGAGGCAATTGCAGGGCGATCGCCCATCTCTGGGGAGTCATCGCTATGCCACCCAATGTGGTCAGCCCCATTCCGGTATTGGTTGCCAATCGCAATCTCAAACTCATAGCCGGAGACCCCCTCAATCGTTCGCTTGAGTGCTGCAAATTCATCCGTCCACGGCTGGGCCTTAAGGGTTATACCGCTGTAAGAATAGTCGCCATTCCCGATGATTGCCTCTAGGCGTGGCAAAGGGATATCTTTGCCAAACATCCTTATGTCGTTATGGCTCCATTCCACCAGTATTTGACTGAGGTTAAACCACTCGTCGGCATCCTCTTCACCCAAGAAATTCGGAATAAATGTCCAGGGCAAAGGTGCTGGATTCACCTCCAAAATTTCAATTGACTCAATCCAAACCGATTTTTTGCGATCGCCATCCAACCGGGCATAGCGATTCCCCAGACTGGTGATAATCCCTTCGAGGGGTTCCTTTTCCAGGCTCAATCCGCGAACTCGCATCCCTTCTCGTAGTTCAATTTCAGCTTTTGGCTCCGTTTCTGTAAGCATTCCGAGTCTCCTGATAACTCACAAACCATTGACATTGAGGGCATTCGGCCAGCGCGATCGCGGCCAACTCTGCCAACCAAAACAGCAAACTTGGGCAGTGCAGCAAACCAGCCACACTCACCCCGCACATCTCTTTTTGAAAATGCATTTTGAACACAGTTCTGCGGTATTGAGACGGCTGAACTGCTGATTCTAAAGGGGCTACAGCCGCCTCAGTCGTGGACGCAACTAGCTCAGGTACTGCACCGAAGGGTAAGGCTCGATCGCCCGGTCGAAGAGTGAGCGCGTGCTCAAACCCCATTTGCCCGGTGTAATGCCATTTCCCGTGAGTGCAACGCCACACCTGCAACACCCGGCTCGACGTTGTGGGGGCTGGATGAGTAGTTGCCGCCGCCGTCGGTACTGGTTCAGGCTGCCAATCAAGTAGAGAAAGCTGCATCAGGCTTCCTCCACCACAACCCCACCAAAGGCCCGTGCCAAGGCGATCGCTGCCGTATCCGGGTCAATCCCCTCAACCTGAATCCAGACCCGTTTGTGACCATCGCTGAGGACAAAGCCATCCCCCAGACGATGCGCCAAGGTAGCAAGCCGAAACGCTTTCAGTTTTGCTTTACCCCAAATCACTGTGGCGTTGTCCATGTGGCGCAACCCCAGCGGCTGGCATCCGCTCAAAGGGTAATGCATACCCTGGCAGTCAAGTAAATGCGGTTGTCCATTACGGGGCACAATGCGCCGTTGGGGCTGGAAAGCCACGCCATTGCAATAGGCCCAGGCGGTTGTTTTTAACCAGTCAGGGACAGTGCTCATGCTGCACCCCGTTGATCTCTTAGATCTATACCAGGGGTGTGCACGGCTTGCTGGCGTGCCGACTCATCCCGACTGAACCACCCAGCTAAAATCTCGTCTCTGCCGTCCTTGGGTAGTTCGTAGCGATAGACCCGTTGGCGATCGCCCCGCCTACCAACTTGATATTTGAATTGCAGCTTAATTCCCAGTTTGCCCAGAATAGTCTGAGCAATTTGGATGGGACTCATCTTCTCCGAAACTGTGACCCCCAGGCCACACTTGACCTCCCAAGAGTGCTTAATCGCTAAATCCCTCAGTTTGAGTAATGCCGGGGAGGCGTTTTCGTAATCCTGAGACTTGGTGCCACCATAAAATTCTTCATCCAAGTTCAACAACGCCAACACACCCAGTTGCTCTAGCAGCCAAACACGAGTGCTCAACTGGCTTCGGTTGAGAGTGGGGAGCCACGGCCCTGACGTTTTCAGCGCATTATCCAGTGACTGCTCATCTCTCTCCTTCAGAAACACTTTTCCAACTCCTATGAAGTAAAAAAGGCGCAACTTGGGATACCAGCCATCATCATCTTTGGCAACCAGATCAGAAGTCACCTCGATTTGATAGCGATTGTGAATCTGAAACTTCCGTTCCATGTACCGCTCTTGTGGGGTTTTAGCTTTCTTGCCCTTTAACTCGTCGTATTTCTTTTGCTCAATTAATTCGGCGCTGGCTACGGCTTCACAGGCTTCCAGGTGTCCCTGGTCGCGATCTTCCTTTAACTCGTCAATCAGTTCACGGGTCAACATCCCTGGATGCCAGTCATGGATGCTGTGCCCTTCCTGGCGCAGGCCATCCAGCACGCAATCTCGGTAACGCACCAGGCCCGCATTAATCCGAGCTGCCATCTTCGCCCAGGCTTTGAGCGAAACACTGAACGCGCCTAGCATTTCTTCGTTGTAGCTAATGGTTTGCACCAACTTAGCGGTTACCTTGGCCACCTGATATTCCGCTTTCAGAATGGCCTTCACCGACGCAGAGCCATTGCCCACCGTGCCAATGCCCCGTGGAGCAATCCAAATGTGTCTGTCTACCGGATCGCGCAGTCGGGCTAAAAATTGCCGTGCTGAGTTTTCGGGGGAGACTCCATTGAGACACCCCCAAACACTTGTGAAGTGTCTCCGAACGTCAATCGATACTCCAGTTTCAATGCTGGGCGAAGCGATAATACAGTCATACCGTGCTGCCAATTCATTCAGCTTGGCTGTGCAAAGATAGGCTGCATGACTTGGATCGGCGATGGTTTCTGAATCAATCCGCAACACTTTAAGGCCGGGGAAGCAGCGCTTTAGATTGCGCTCTAGGGTGGTAGTTCCCCACAGGGACTTAGCTTTTTGCGACTGGGTAATCACAAACGGCTTACCGCCGCCCTCAATCTCTGCTTGCAGGCCGGCCAGCCACTGATCCGCCTTGCGTTGGTTGTAGTGGTAGACCTGCCACGCTTCGGTTTCCGGTTTCCACCGGTTTAGGATGATGTGGGGCTTTACCTTCTCATCCAGCAACCCCCAAACAAAATCAAGGCTCTGATTGCTCAAATCCGCATCAGCCAGGATGATTTTGCCGTGCTCTGATTCCACAGTGTTGAGCAGCAATTGCTTCAGTTGTTCTAAGACCGTAGTACGCTTACTCGCTACTTCAGTTTTGGCATCCAACAGGTGCCAGATGACCTGTTCGACCTCGTCAATAATCACCACAGCATCATGCCAATATTCAGCATTAAACCGGGCTTGGGATTCAGGATGGAGCGAATCGATACACAGGCCGTAGCCCAGCAATGCACCTTCTTCAGCAGTTTTTAGCTCGGTAATGTAGGGCAATCTAACCCTGTCACAGATCGCCTGCGCCAACTGCACCCGGTGCGAAATCAGCAGCACTCGCTGCCCCCGCTCCGTGGCTGATGCCACAATTTGTTTGAATGATTCGGTCTTACCCGTCCCTTTCGGGCTTTTGAGTAGCACTAGCTTGGCTTGCTCTGGTAAATCCAATTCACCCAGATACCGCTGATTGAGGGTGATGGTAGCTGGATAGGATAGACGGCTGAGGCGCTTGGCTTGCCAGCGATCCAGGGTCAACCGTTGGTCAAAAATTCGATGAAATTCATCCTCCCCACGCGCCACGATAAAATCATCCGCCCCCTTCTCTGGCCCTGGCAATTCAACCACCCTGAACTCACAGCCAGCCTTACGGAACAAGCCTGCCAGTTTCTCAGTTTCCCGCTCAATTGCGTGGATAGTTTTAAATCTGGTTTCGTAGTCGAAACAGAGGTTGATTTCCCGCCCTGGAGTAGCGAAAACTTCCAGATCAGGGTGCAAGCGGAACTCATTAATGGAGTCCGTCTTTGCGCCCATCGTGATACCAGGAACCGCGATCGCGCCACAAACCCCTGCTAGCATCATCGACTGCGCTTTTTTCGCCCCTTCCGTTAAAGTGATTGGGAGGTTGCTGGATTGAATCCAGTGCCAATAATTAGAATTTTCTAGCTCAAGTCTTTCAACTCTTCCTGAATGAACATATCCAGATTGAGTCGGGCCACATTCCGGTCGATCCCATACTGCTCGAAATAGGCGCAAAGCTTCTCCGTATTCCCCTCTGCGACAAGCGAATTGAATCTCTGCAAGCCTCCCTGAGATCGATTCTTTGCAGTTTGTTTCTCTACCTGTTGCGCTGATCGCTTCGCCGCCATCAGCGCTGCGCGATTCATTCTGGGGTCGGGATAAACTCCTAACTCGTTCAATTTCTTGATCAATTTCTTGCGCGAATTTTTGCCCATATTTAATCCCTAAATAAATCGCAGTTTTCAAAGTTATCGAGAGAGGTTGTCGTAAAAACAAACATCTCGCCCCAACCTTCAGGGGTTGTTCATACTTGATCGGCTTGCCTGGTTTGTACGGATCGTGCCGTGGGGCATCTGGTTTGAGCTGCCCCCATTCCATTGGCTCCCAGTTATTGAGCGGGTCTAGCCCGCTCACCCACCAACCGCCTGCCTCCAGGTGGCTGTAGTGCGCCAAAAGTCTGTTGGTGCCAGCGGTGACGTACTGCACTTTCTGTCGTTGGGCGATCGCATCGCTCAGAATCAGTTCGATAGCTTCCTGGCCATCCACAGACCGGACATTCAGATCGATCAGTTCGGGCGAAACACCGCTATTCAGCCACTCTTGTAAATGGTGTTGCTGAATCATGCGTTAGCCTCCTCTCTTACAGCCTTGCGATATTCAGCCTCAACCAATGCCTCACACAGGGTGTAGGTCGGGTCACCCTCATGGTTCTCGCCATCAAAAAAGCAAAATTGTTCAACGACTCGATAGCCCTTGCGTAGGGTTGTGGTTTGACGGCAAAAGCCCAATTCTGGGCAGCGATCGACGCGGATAAAGCGATCGCCTGCATTGAGATGGAAGACAGTCTGCCAGTGATAACTCATGATTTCGCCCCCTGCACTAGCGCGATCGCTCCTTGCAAGTTCTGCTCAGAGATTTGTGTCCATTCCAGTGTTTTTGGATTCCAAAACTCTGCCCTGACAACGCGGCTACAATCTTGTCCAAATTGCCGCTCGTAAGCTTCCAGGGCATCTTCTGGGAACCGACAGTGCAACACCTCAACCGAGGAAACGGCACCCCACCAAACCCGCGCGCCCAGCCGCCAAACTGTTGGCTCCAATTCCCGCAATCTCAAGATCGTCGTTTGCATCGTCTCGTCTCGGTTGAAAAACAAATACAGTCGGGGTGATGCGATCGCTCTTGCAGCGCAACATCACCCCGGCTCCGTTCACAAAATCCAAAATCCGCCCGGGCTCCACGCAGCCCTCCAGGCTGAGTACCACCGCACAACCCAGCCGCAATGCCTGCACAACGGCGATCGCGTCGGTTAAGTCAGTAGGGCGAAAAATCTCAATCCTCATCAGGGCACTCCAGGCGGCACGTCCCCGATCTCTGCTGTCGGCGGATCTGCTCACGTAGCCAGTGAATCCCCTTCGACTTGAGCTTCTGGGCATAGCTGCGTGAACAGCCCAAGGCAGCCCCACAGGCCGCGATACTTTGTGGAGGCCGCCCATCCAGCCCAAAATAGAGCACCAAAACTTGCACCACCCCAGCGTGGGGGCATTGCTGCAAGAGATGGGCTAAAGCTTCCTGCTGCTCAGTGCGGTGCGCCTCAGTGAACAGCCCAGGCTTTTGGTCTTGAATGAAATCTGACAAAGGGCTATCTCGCCGTTCCCCAATCAGGCTATCCAGACTAGCGATCGCCTGCGATTTGCTCAAATCTAAGAGGCGACGAACTTCCGCCTCACTCCAGCCTCCTACTTCAGCCAATTCAGCGATCGAGGGCGATCGCCCCAGTTGTTGACGGAGTTCGCGAGTTAGGCGACGCATCACCCCTTGGCGCTCGACGACATGAGCCGGGATGCGGGGGCCACGGCTGATGCAGCGCATTTTCCCCGTCACCTCCACGCCTCTACCGAGATAACAAGAAATTGCCTGCTTAATCCAGGGCACGGCAAAAGTTGAAAATTTGCAGCCCTTATTGGGCTGAAACCCATCGATCGCCCGGTTTAGACCAATCAAGCCCTCCTGGATCAAATCCTCCAGCGGCTCTCGCACTGCCAGTTTCCTGGCAAATCCAGTCGCCATTGCCACGACTAGCGGGCGATTAGCGAGTAGAAAATTATCC
Organism: uncultured bacterium; assembly: GCA_964475335.1. Lineage (GTDB taxonomy): Bacteria > Cyanobacteriota > Cyanobacteriia > Leptolyngbyales > Leptolyngbyaceae > CAYYWG01. The sequence continues at coordinate 9,147 of CAYYWG010000014.1, read as the reverse complement.
CGTGCCTGTTTGCGGATCTTGGCCGAGCCACCGTGGCGAATCAGCTCGAACTGGGCAGCCTCCCAGTCCCGATCCCAGGTAGTCCGGCGATCGCGCCCCTTGCCCATCACTCTGGCTGTGGTGTCTGTTGCTGGATTACCCATCACCCCACCCTCCGAGCCTGAGCTGCCCAGTCTTGCCAGCCGGGATACCAAAGATTGAGATAGTCAATCGTCTTATTCCAGGCTTGCTTGTTACGCGCACCCCGAAAATCCAGGGCAGGTTGATCGATCACGCCGATCAGCTTGGCGATATGGAGCATATTCTCATTCCGCAATTTGCGATTTGAGTTACCCCGCCAAGCGCTAGCCAGTTCCCAAATAATCAATTCCGGCACGGCGATCGGTGGGGTGATTCTGCCGCCTTCAGCTCGCCGTTTTGCCAGTCCAATGGCAAATTCAAACTCCCGTGGAGCTGGGTCGATGAAATCTTCTGGGCAGGCCCGTTCTGAGCCATCCTCAAAGCGCACTACTGGATGTTCCCGCCCTGTGGCCTGCATGAACTGCCAGCGCACTACCCACCCCAATTTCTGATTGGGAGACCCCAAAAACTCCACAACGGGCAAGCCAATCTGCGACGAGAGTGGAAGCCGATAAGCCAGCGCACTACCTGCCCCTGGCTTGCGTTTGCGGATCAGTGCCCCCCCTCGTGCCAAGCGCTGTAAAGCGTTAGCAATCCGCATCTTTGGCCCTTTCAGTCCGGAGCTTCGGACTAAATCCCCAATTTCGGCAATACTCCGGAGCTGGCCATCACTCAGCGCCTTCAAGCAGGCTTCACAATAGATATTGTCCTCATCCCGTTTTGGGGTGCGTTCCACAAAAACCTCGATTTGGGTTATCGGTTCAAATCGCAGGTTGAACTGATCTTTCGTCCGTAGCAGTTGCACGCGGACGGAGCACCCATCCACTCGGAGCACCCTCACCCGCTTCCACTTGCGCCCCACAAACGCCTCAAATTCATCGTTGCGGCGCAGGTCGCTCAGCGCTGTCGTGATCGTGTCTTCTTTTGCTAAGATCTCCATAATCATTTTTTGCAGTAAACGACAAGCCACGGCCCGTCCAGGTCGTGGCTGATTTTTTAAGATGCGGAGCGCAACAAATCCGCCTTTTCTTGTTCGTAGCGCTCGATAAACTCTTCAATCGCGGGTAAAAACAAAGATTGCAGGCTATCCTGCTTCGCTGCGGCAACTGCGTGCATCCGCACATAAGTCTCTTCAGAAACAAAAATTTTGATTGTGGGTTTCGTACCCGGCTTGCGTTTTGCCATTTTATTTACGTTTTCTGCATTGCACGATCCGATCTAAGCATTTCGATATGCGGAAAAGCAAGAGCGATCGCCAAAATTTACAATCCAAAATCCCCGATAAACTTGGTGTAATTCACTAATCAGTCTTTCAGGAGGGCTTATGGGGACAGTTAATGCGGGTTTTTATAGTTCGCTTGGGCTACGCGATATTGCGCTGTGGCTTGATGAGCTGATTGATCAGCAAAAACGATACACCCAGGTAGCGATCGCGGATTGTGCGGGTTCCAGTAGCTCTACCATCTCCTCTTTACGTCAGCACCGCTTCAACCGCGAACACGAGATGGTGGGTCGCAAACCAGAGCCAGACCTGATCCTGGCGTTGGGGCGCTGCATTCCCGATCCTGCCACCGGGGCAATTTTTGCCGATCCTTGGCGACTGATCCGAGTCGCGACTGGCTTTGAGGATTTACGCCCTACGGCTGGCAGGCTTACCAGCGCCGAGGGCCAGCTTTATCTACCTACCACCCAAAACAAAGGTTTGAAAGCCCTGAAAAAAGCCCAAGGTAACGCGACCATCGAAGCCTTTGCTGAAGCCTGTGGGCTCCCCCCCCAGACAATGGGTGAAATTCTTGCAGGGCGCATCCCGACGAAATTTGAGTGCGCGAAAATTGCTGCCTATATTTACCCAGATAAAGACACTCGCAAGTTGATGGAGCTTTATGGCTATCGATTTGAGGTAGATGCCCCTGGCTCCAAGGAGAATGGTCACGCTCTCAAGCAGTGAGTAGTTTCAACGCACCGATAAATCTCGCCCCTTTGCTCAAACAAGTGGGCATTGACAACACACTGAATCTCTTCACCCTGAAAACTGAGCGCTCGATACTCAAACCCCCAAATGATTTGATGGGTTTCCAGCGCTTCCACGAGGCGTTTCAGCTCGCTGGGGATGTGATATTTGCTCATATCTTCCCCCAACCAGCGTTGCCGCTCTGCGCCGCTGCAATTGCGAATGGCTTGTGTGCAATTCATCCCCCGATGATCGCGCATCCGCACAATCCCAATGGCACTCGATTGATCAATATTCAGCAAGCCGAAATCAAGATGCACCCCGGATGGCTTTCCCAAAGGTAACCGCCAGCGCAATTGACCTTCAGCCCGTAGTTCCAGCTCTTGTGCCCCTAATAATTCTAGGTGGGGCTCAATGGTTTCAGCGTTTTCAAAAACCTTATCAACAACCTGCTTGGGGCAGTCAATTGTGAGCAGGCCAGACTCGCGATCGAGCTTAATCTGGCACTGCTGTAAGAGATGTTGATGGTAACGGCTGGAGGGAGCCAGCCAGCGCGAAACCGCGGCATTTGATGATGGATTCATGTTTCTTTATGGGTATCCGGCTCTTGGAGTCTCACTTGCAGAGATCTGCTCTGCAACCTTCCCAGGGATGCAGATAATTTCCCAGCCTGCCGGGTTGACAATGTTTTGATTGTGGCGAACTTCAACCGCCATTTCCGTGAACTTTTCAGAAACTTCTAGTACAAAATAATTACGGATTAACTGAACCCCGCGATCGCCCCTTATGGCAAGTAGCGATCGCGGGTTGTTTATCGATCAAACCCCAGCTTCCGCTGACAGGCAATCAGCGCGGAACTAGCTGCTGCCCTGATTGTTTCCTCACTGGCTCCCAGTGGTTCCAGCTCCTTTCTGGCCTGTTGGTACAGGAATTTGTAGGCGGCGATAATGTCACTGCCAAAGCTAGCGATCGCCCGTTTCTGGTCTGGGTGCAACACCACGCCTTGGTGGGTGGTGGGTGGTGGGCTAGTCGGAATCGTTGGTGCAGCCATGCGTTCAAGTAACACAATATTGTGTGATATTTTGCCTGATTTGGATTTGCCCGACTCCACCAACTGCACCCTGGCCCCCTTGGTGAGCAGGGCCAGCTCCTCAGCGCTGGGATCGAAGCTTTTCCAAATCTTAGCCTCCTCCCCTGATTTGTTTTCATCCAGAAACAGCACTGACCGATAAGGCCCAAACTCACCTTCTTTTTCTTTGGTGATGAACTCAACCGTTGCCGTAATTGGTGCGACCACCTTACTCATGCTGCCTCCAGTCCGGAACTCCGGAACCCCGAATCGTCTAACAAAAACCTTCCGCCCCGCGTAATCATTAATTTGTGCGTGTCATGGGTTTGATAGACCGCCGATTTATTGATCAAGTCACTCACTTCATTGCGCGGATTGCGACCCAGCCATTCGGCCAAAACATCAATCGTCGGGCTGTCTTCGCTCAATACTGCCAAAATTTCTAAATGTTGCTCTGTCATTGGTTTGAAGGATAAAGGATAGGGTGGAAGGCCACCCCAGAACAATCAATTAGTTAAAGCAGGCCAGTTCCCGTTCCCGCCGCTCTCGCCATACTTCCAGTAGGTAGATCGCCGCTTCGGTGTAGCTGAAAAAAGGGAAACTTTCAGCCGGTGGCATTGGGCTTTTAGCAATTTCGATGATGTACCAGCACTGCGATTTTTCGTACCACTCAATTGCCCCCAGATGCCACGGGCGACGGCTATAGCGTCGCTCTAGACGGACATCATAGACGTTGCGCTGGTGGGGGCCACACCAATCAAAAGTGATACAGGTGGCTGTATCGGTGGGATCGGGGTAGTAAAAAGCCGGAACTTTACGCCCCGCACTGCGCTCATCTGTCGAAACTGTTGCTATCATTGGGTTTGTCTCCTGAAGACTTAAACAAGGGGCACTGAACGCTTGGCGGTGGGCAGTGCCCCTTGTGTTGTTTACCCCCTCTGCATTTACCAGGCTTGGGACTGGCACCAATGGTGGCTGCATTAGGCGGGGCTTGCGCCCCTGGCGATTATTTGCGCCCCATCAGTTGCTTGAAAGTCTTGTAATGTTCCCCGTCGATGTCATAGTCGTCGCCGACCGCCATCGTCAGTGAGGCGCACTTTGCCGCGTCATCCCAGGCGATGGAGACGACGTGGTTGAGGTTGACAGTGTATGCATCGAAGTGGAAGAAGTTCAGGTTCATTGGCTGGCTCCGTTGGTTGGCATGAACTTAGTATGGCATAACGTATATACGATTGCATCAATATTTCATACTAAAAAAGTTATCGTACATACGATAATGAATAAGATTTTCGTATGTAATCGTATATACGAAAAATGTAAAATTGCCGCATAATAGCTATGTGTTGTTCAATAAAGGAGAAGTTTGATGACAGCAGTAATTGTGGGGCGCTCTAAAAAACCAGCGAAGCGGCAGAACTATAAAATCTCGTTTGATCTTCTTGCTGGATTGAAGGGAGTAGCGCGTCTTGAGGATCGAAGTGATACAGCCCAGTTAGAGCGTTGGATCAGAGAGGGGGTTGACCGCTGGAGGCTTGAAAACCCCTCCCAGGGTCAAGCATTAGATGATTTGATATCCGAGTTTTTAGCTAGCGAAGGGATTGAAGAAAACGATTAGCGGGCTGACCGGAACACCGATCAACCCGCTTCAACTTAGAGGCTATAAAAGCTATGTGGCCTAGCGATCGCTCTCATAGCAAATCGGGCTAGAACCACCAGGCTTGGAATAAGCAGACCGCCGCCCACAAGACCGCCCCCGACTATCTGTGTCGTAAGGGCAATCGCAGCTCCCGCTAACCGGGTCTCTAACAGGGGTATTTGGATCAACGGCGGCAGGGGCAGGTGCCGGGGGAGCCTCAATACTTGCCTTGGGGGGTTGAGGCTGAGCTGTCTGTTTGGGTTGGGGTGTTGGGTTACGCCGAAAATCCCACGGCATCACTGGATCGTTTTGATTCCAAAATGCAAGTTTGCTAGCCTTCGCTCTTTCTTCTGCTGCTAGATATTGTTGAGCATTGCACTGGGCTAAATAATCCCGATAGGCGACAGCGTGCCCTTCTTCAACCATTTGGAGGTTGATTAACGTGCCATCTTTGAACGTCTCAGCCACAGTTCGACCATACCGATCCTTGTCCACGATCCGCATCGTCACCGCAGAGTTTTTGGGCAACAATGCAGCCAACCGCCCAGCGGCTGCACTGCCCCAAGGCTGCTGGGCTGACTCTGGGGCATCAATGCAGGCCAATCGAACCGTTACAGTTTTACCGTTCTGTAAAACTCTCAGTGTGTCACCATCACCAGTCGATACAACCTTGATTGGACTGGGGCTAGCTGCCACTGCCGTCGGTGTGGTTGTGGGTGCTACTGCTTCAATACTACTCGGAGCCATTGCTGGCGTTGGTGTAGGCGCGGTTGCTGTCGTGGGAGGCTTTGGAGCCGCCCCAATCAGGATCATTGCAAAGACAAAAACACCAAGCCTACCCCAAATGTGAGTTTGTCGATTTATTCGCTGGGTATATCGCCATAGTGGCGGGGTGAAAAGGAGTGCCCATAGCAACAAGCCAAAGCTAGCAATAGGACTAGCAAATAGGAGGGTTAAAGCGGTTAGCCCAACTAAGGCTGTCCAAGCCCACCCTAAAACGGTTCCGGCTGCGATCAGCGCATCTCGAATCATGGGTTTTCTCCAAGGGGTCACTTTAAAAATCCCCCAAAAGCCCTCCAAGTCTGACCAAGTTTAAAAATCGCAAAGCGATCGCCCCCTTGGAAAGTTGCGATCGCCAGCGTTGCAAATCCTATCAGAGATACAACTTATGGAATTCTCGCATGATATGGCGGATGCGTTAGTACGGTCTGCCGAACAACACCCTGTTAATTTCGATGATGCTTGGCAGTGGATTGGCTACTTTTCAAAACAAAAAGCCAAAAACAAGCTGATCGGAAATTTTGAGGAAGGTATTGACTACGTTTTGCTTACCCAAATGGATAAGCAAAAGTCTGGCAAGGGTGGTCATAACCGAGAAATTATTATGCTGACCGTGGATTGCTTCAAGGCATTCTGTATGATGGCTGGCACAGAACGAGGTAAAGAAGTCCGACGCTATTTCCTGAATATCGAGAAGAAGTGGCAAAGCCAACTTCAACCCAACCCCACAAGCACCCAGTTGACCCCAAGCCTGCTGGCTCAACTCTGCAACGGCAACGCCCAACTCGAATGGGTGCTCTCCCAGTGCCACCTCACGCCCAACGGCTGCGACTTGCAAATCGACTTTCCCAGCCGGGATCTGCACGACTTCTTCGATCAACTGCTTGATCTCTTCCTGGAGTCAGCCCACAACCTGGGCATTGTCGAATCCTACGTTTACGTTGCTGGCGAGTGGAAAGCGCGGTATCCCGTTGCAGCCATGCTCGGCTGGGATCGCTGGGTGCAAGCTGGAGGGGCAAACAATAATGCTTAAATCTCCCTCCCCTAGCCATAATTGGAAAGTTCTTGCCAAGTCGTTGGAAGCCTTGTCAATGTCGCTAGAAGAATTTACCAGCTTGCACCCAGAGCTATCGCGTGAGCAGCTAGCCGAAATTGCAGGCTGCAAAATTGCCACCGTGCAAAACTGGTTCGCAACCGGGGCAACCCACCGCGAACCGACCGACCACCACAAAATGCGGTTTGCCATTGCTCACTACCTATCCCAAGAACCTGCCTTCTACCGTTCAATCCGCGCCGTGCTCGACTCTATTTCAAATTAGTTTGAGCCTTTGCCGCAACTTTGCCATCTTGCAGGGTCACAGTGGCGTTAGAAAAATCGGGATTCTTCCAGATATAAACCGCAGTTGTCACCGTCTTGCCCATCATCTCCATATCCGAACTACTCACCTCTTCTCCCTTTGCGCCTAGCGCCTGCTCAACCTGAGCCAAAGTCATCCCCGTTTTTACCTGCTCATAATCCGCCTTCGAGAACGACTTAGCTGCAACGGCTGAGTCGTTTGTATTTGTGTTGGCTGTAGGCGCTCCACAACCAACCAGCAACCCAGCCAGCACCAATGGCCAAAACTTCATCGCATCCAACCATAAACGACCCCTCTAGGATGCCCAACCAACGGATTTCTATAACTCTTATAAGAATTCGTTGCTTCAACCCGTTCAAATTTGGTTTTTCCTCGATATCGTTGGTCTAGATTGCCGCATGATTGCCGCCAAATTGCCACGGCAAGTCAGCGGCAATATCACGGCAACGACCACTATGCAAACGCTAGAAACCAACACTTATACCCGATTGCAACTTTACTGGGAGCTTTGCCGCTATCGCCAGCAATTCAACGGAGCATCGATGACAGATCGCACGTTCCGGTACTGGAGGCGAAAACTAGATATCGTGCCCGACGAACTTGGCTTGTATTGGCAAAGCGACCTAGAACGCCTGAAGGATGCAGTTCGCAGGCTTTCCCAAGGTCAATCCCTTGATCAAATTGCCCAAACACAAAAGGAAAATACCCATGCCTACTCGTGATGAACTAAATCAACGCCCTCAACTGCCCAACCTGAACCGCCCTCACTCCCCAGGGCCAGCAGCCAGCCAGGGCGATCGCCACGCGCAGGCCAACAACACCGCCCAGCAATCCACCGCGCAGGACAAAGCCGCCCTGGCCAACCGCACCCGTGAACAATTGGGCACCCTCAACAGTAGCTTGCAAAAGATTAAAACTGACCGTAACCACGCCGTCGAGCAGGTTTCCGATACGTTGGCCTATTTGTATAGCCCCCAAACCTTCCAGGCCGATGTCATGCGGCGTACCTCCGAGAAGCTGGGCTTAGGCCAGAGCAGTGAGCCAGAACCCCTGACCCTGGATAGCTTGGCGGATTGCTTTGCCAACTTCGCCAACACCGTCGAATATCCCGCGATCGCCCCTTCCACCGTTGCTGGCGCATTGCCAATGTAAACCAAGAGAGCGATCGCCCATATCTACGGAGAACACCCAATGCTCAACCCAGTCAGCTTTTGTTTCACGATTTTGGTCGCCGCGATTTTATCCGCTGCCGCTGCGCGACTCCCGCAATGGTTGTCTCGATACAGCGAAGCCCGACTACGAACCCTCAACCGCGTCCTAGATGGCTTATTGGCCATTGCTGTTTTACTACTGGTTTTTGACCACTAACAGGGGTGCGATCGCCCATCCCGGCCAAAGTTTGTGCGATCGCCCCCTTAGTTCACCAATCACAAGGATTGATAGCTATGAGCATAACCCGCTGGGCCAAACGGAACCCCATCGAATCCACTGGCCTCGGCTTCACCCTGGTCTGCCTCGCCTGCTCCGTTCCCGGCATGGTGCAACAGTTTCAGGAGATGGGCAGCGTCTCCCGCACCATCCAACGCAGCGCCATCGACCAACAACGCTTAGAAGCCCAACAAGAAGCCTTAGCCGAACGGGCCAAAATCGCCGACGACCGTTACCGCGACGGCTGCTTACTGATCCAAAAGCAAGGCCAAAACACCCTCATCGCCATTAGCCAAGGGATGCCCGTCGTCGATAGCCAGACCGGGCAACCCCTCCCCCCCAACACCGTCGTCTGCGACTTCACCGGGAACACCGCCATCATGGCCTGGAACGGCACGGGTGTTGTGGCCACCGATGTCGCGTTTACTGGCAACCGCGAACTAATCACCCAAGCGATCGCCCGCAGTGGCATCCAACTGCAACCCGGCGATCGCGCCTATGGCACCGCCACCCGCACCAATCAGCAATAGGAACCCGCCATGTTTGAACACTACGACCCACAAGTGCAGTCAGACCCCACAAGTCAAACTGCAACAAAGGCGCAACCCAAGTCAGACCGTCGCTACTTCAAAGTCAAAGGCCGGGGCCAAGCCAAAGGCCACGCCTCCCAACCAGCCTCAGACTCCCTGGCGGGCAAACCCTGGCAACAATCCCTGCGCCCGTGGGTGAACCTGCTCTCCCTGCTGTTGGTCGCCGCCGTCGTCATCGTCTGCCTGTGGAACATCGCCCCCTATGAAGTCGCCGT
>CAYYWG010000013.1:0-137795 GCA_964475335.1 uncultured bacterium | reverse complement strand
AATTTGCTAGAGGAGTTCGTAACATCTTACATTTAATTGCAGCCACCTACTTATTACCGAGCGCAAGTTGATGGAAGAAGAGTTGAAACAAACTGCCGCCGACCTTCGCCGCTCGAATGCGGAACTCCAGCGATCGGCCACCCAACTCAACTACGCCGCCAACCACGATGCGCTGACGGGGTTGCCCAATCGCAAATTGTTTTATGAACGGTTGCACCAGGCGATCGCCTGGGCCGCGACCAATGAACGGCAGGTGGGGTTGTTGTTTCTGGATTTAGATGGTTTCAAACAGGTGAATGACACCTTGGGCCACGATATGGGCGATCTGTTGCTCAGAGCTGTGGCCACTCGCCTCACCAATTGTTTACGGAGCAGTGATACCGTCGCACGGTTGGGGGGTGATGAGTTTACCGTCATTCTCCCGGCCATTCCCAGCACCCAAGATGCCGCGCGGGTGGCGGAGAAATTGCTGGCGACCCTGGCCCAAGCGTTTTTACTGCAAGGGCAGACGATCACCGTGACCACCAGTATTGGGATTAGCCTGTACCCGTCGCATGGTCAAGATTTAGAAACTTTGATTAAAGCCGCGGATAATGCGATGTACGCCGCTAAGCAAGCAGGTAAAAATGGATATACCATTGCGCCGTATGAGGAAGGGCCGTCGGCGGTCGTGATGCCGGAGGCCGGTTAAGCCTTGGGCGTTTGGGTGAGTGGCCAGCGGTGTGAGCGGTGACCAATCGTTGAACAATGTGCGATCGCACACCGCGATCGCCCCTGAGACCCATGACAAACTGTGCTGATAATTTGGCTGGGGGGGCTGGGGCTGTGTCTGCCCCTGTTGAGCTAACCCCAGAACTGATTGCCCGTGTCCAAGAAGGTGTGGCGATCGCTCGTAATCCGGTGGTGCGATCGCACATTACCAACGATATTGCCGCCCTGAGTGCGATCGCGACAGGACAGCCCACGGAACACGTTGATGGGCATGTACGCCGTTGGTTGTTGCGCCGCTTCATCAAAACCTTTTTTCGCGTACAGGTCGAAAATCCCCACTACATTCCCACCCAGCCAACGATTTTGGTCGCGAATCACCTCAGCCACCTCGATCCCTTTTTGTTGCTGGCGCTGGTGCCCCCCTCGCCTTACTACTACATCCTGGGCGATGCCCGTACCTTATACAATCAAGCCTGGAAGCGGAGTCTGTTGGGGTGGGCCGGTGGGGTGATTCCCCTGGAACGGTGGTGGAAGGAAGAAATGGCCGTGATGGCTGCTGCTGCCGCCGGACGTGCAGATTTGCAAGCGTTGGCCGCCGCGATCGCCCAGGATGTGCCCAATGGCAGTTCAATCCACCAAATGCGGCAGATTGATCAGGCGGTGCAAGCGCTGTTGCAACAGGGCGACGGCATTATGTTATTTCCAGAGGGCCGCCTCGGTGAACAGGAAGGCCAACTGCACCGACCGCTGAAACGCGGCACCGTGCTCTATGCGATGCGATCGGGGGTGCCCATTTCTCCTGTCGCGATTATCGGCACACAGGATTTGTATTGGCGGAAACGACTCATTGTGCGGTTTGGCCCCCCGGTCTATGTGCCCCACCAACCACGCCCAAAACGGATCGCGATCGATGCTGCGCTTCAGCAAGTGGAGCAAGCACTCAGCGCTTTGTTACCCCCAACCTATCAAGAACCTAGTGGGCCAAAGTGGTTACGCCATTGGTTAAACCATTTGTTTTGGTAAAGGGGGTGGCAACAGAGGGCGCGACTGAACCCGGTTCGGTCAGGGGTATGGTGGGTAAGCGGTGCCGCAAACCGCGATCGCGGGACTAGAACCCCTCTCGCCAAGTTCGTGTAGCCTAGCCTGCACGATGCATAAAGATGCGACAAACTCTTCAAACCCTCTGCGACAGCAGCAATATCAGGATTGTTTAGAAACACAGTCTGTCTTTCTTTTTTGCGGTAGGGGCAATCCCTTCTGGTTGCTTTGGCGGGAGAGGGCGGACACAAGCTTTGCCCCTATAAATTCACTGGTAGTAAATCATCCAGGCTAGCAACGGTGAGGCCCTGTCGATTTTAAGTATTACCCTTTAAAATCGAACTATATTTCAAGAAAAATTGAACCAACTAAAGTTGATGCAACATCTGGCTTCTACTTCCGCTGATTTAATTGTGGCTGGCTTCCATGCGTTGTCTGATCCTTTGCGGATTCAGGTTTTGGAACTTTTACAGCAACACGAACTGTGTGTGTGCGATCTGTGTGACGCTCTGAATGTGAGCCAATCGAAGCTGTCGTTCCATCTCAAAAAACTGAAAGAAGCTGAATTAGTGCGATCGCGGCAGGATGGCCGCTGGATTTATTACAGTCTCAACTTGCCTCAAATCGTCGCCCTAGAGCAATATCTCGCTGACTATCGCCGCTTCAGCCCCATGCTCCCGGCCCGCAACTGTTAAATCAACTTAAATCAAATTGCTTTGCTGAATTCACGCACTTCACAGGATACCCCCCAGAAAAATCTGGAAGCTATTGAGGGATGCTGATCGCAGAGACTCCCTGCCTTCCTGGGTTGTAGCCGAGGTATACCTGGGTACGACAGATCGATTGTGCTGAATCAGATCCATTTAGGGGGTTGTCAAATCAATTTTATTTGAAATAATAAGATCATTGCCCTAAGAGCGATCGCGATCGAAGCGGCTGTCTCTTTCATTCAGTAAAGGCTATGAATCTAACTAGCATTATTCGTCGGGCTAAGATTGTCGGCTTATTGTGGGGGCTGGGAGTTGGCCTTGCTGCCTGCACTCAGGGGATTGCCCAACACTCAGCCCGTCGTCCGACTCCGGCTCAGCCAAAACCAATATTAGTTGATGGGTCGAGTACGGTTTATCCCATTACCACCGCTGTAGTCCAACGCTTTCGCGCGACCCCAGAGGGGCAACAAGCGGAGATCAAGACTCAATTTTCTGGTACGAGTGCTGGGTTTCGACGGTTTTGTGCCGGGGAGACTGACATCAGCAACGCGTCTCGGCCTATCTTGCACGCAGAAAAAGCTGCCTGTGTAGAGGCCGGAGTTGCATTTATCGAGTTGCCGATCGCCTTTGATGCGCTGACGTTGGTGGTTCATCCCCAAAATACCTGGGCAACAGATATCACTCCCGATGAGTTGGAACGGTTGTGGGCCAAACAGGCTCAAGGCCAAACCATCACCTGGAAACAACTCCGGCCCAACTATCCAAATCAATCCATTCAGCTTTTTGGTGCTGGTGCGAATTCGGGTACCTATGATTACTTCAACGAAGTGGTGATGGGCAATCCAACCGGGAGTCGGACGGATTATGTTGCTAGCGAAGATGACACAGTTTTAGTCCGAGGGATTAGTCAAACCCCCAATGCCATTGGCTATATTCCCTATGCCTACTATGTGCAAAATGCTCAGCGACTCAAAGCCTTAGCAGTGCGGACGAAGACGGGCGCGATCGCCCCAACCCCAGAAAATGTGCAAACGGCTGTATACCAACCCTTTTCCCGTCCGTTGCTGCTCTACATTAATGCCAAAGCCGCCCAAGATAAACCTGAACTCAAAGCCTTTGTTGAGTTTTATCTGCGGAATGCTCAGCAGCTTGTCTCCTCAGTCGGGTATGTGCCGCTCCCTGACGAAGGGTATCGTCTTGCTGAAATCCAGTTCACGCGCGGAGAAATTGGTACGGCTTTTAATGGGGTGCCTGAACCCAATGTCACGATCGCAGAAGTCTTGCGCCGTCAGACGAACTTTGGCGGCACGGCTCAAGTGAATAATCCCTGAGAGTTTGAGCGGTCTTGATTGAAGTCCTGAATAAGTTAACTCAAGGTTAAAGTATCACCGCAGGTTAGACTTCTAATTTGTTTTCTGTTTGTGATGTAAGCTAGTTCGGATTATGAGTATAAACAGTTCTAACTCTGGCTCAAAAGCAGTACAAGCTGGTAGTGATTTGAGTTTTTTTGAACGCTACTTAACAGTTTGGGTTGCTCTTTGTATTGTTGCGGGTATTGTCTTGGGGCGTTTATTCCCTGGTATTGCCACGACTTTGGATGCAATGAGTGTTTACCAGGTGTCGATTCCCATTGCAGTCTGTCTGTTCTTCATGATGTATCCCATCATGGTCAAGATTGACTTTACCAAGGCAAAACAAGCCCTTCGCGCTCCTAGACCTGTGCTTCTAACCTTGGTGGTCAATTGGTTGATTAAACCATTTACAATGGTCGCCTTTGCTCAGTTTTTTCTGGGTATGCTATTTCGTCCCTGGTTAATGGGGAGTGAAATCATTCGTGGGGTCGAGGTCTCTCTAGCGAACTCTTACATCGCTGGTACGATCTTGTTGGGAATCGCTCCTTGTACGGCAATGGTTTTGATGTGGGGCTATTTGTCTTACGGGAATCAGGGACATACGCTAGTGATGGTCGCTGTAAACTCTTTGGCAATGCTCTTTCTTTATGCGCCTTTGGGGCGTTGGTTGTTAGCAGCCAATGATTTAGCTGTGCCTTGGGAAACGATCGCGCTGTCTGTGCTAGTTTACGTGGGCTTGCCGCTTTTAGCTGGGATGTACTCACGCTATTGGATTTTTAAGTACAAAGGACGGGCCTGGTTTGAGCAGCAGTTTTTGCATTATCTCAGCCCGATCGCGATCGGGGCGTTGCTGCTAACGCTGGTGTTGCTCTTCGCTTTCAAAGGTGAGTTGATTGTCAATAATCCGTTGCACATTCTGTTGATTGCGGTGCCGTTGTTCATTCAGACCAACTTCATTTTCCTAATTTCGTATGTCGCTGCACAAAAGCTGGGATTATCCTACGAAGATGCAGCACCGGCAGCGTTGATTGGTGCTAGCAATCATTTTGAAGTGGCGATCGCGACAGCGGTGGTATTGTTTGGCTTAAATTCGGGGGCGGCGTTAGCGACGGTGGTGGGCGTCTTGATTGAAGTCCCGGTGATGTTAATGTTAGTCGAGATTTGTAAACGCACGGCTTTTTGGTTTCCCCGCGATCCCGAAAAAGCAACCTTGCGTGATCCTCGGTGTGTGAGTTCTCTGCGGTAATGCTGCGATTTTAGGAGTTAAAGTGATCATGAAACGAGTCATGTTTGTGTGCAAAAAGAATTCGGCGCGATCGCAGATGGCAGAAGGGTTTGCCAAAACCTTGGGGGCAGGCAAAATGAGTGTCACCAGTTCGGGGTTGGAAGCCAGTCAGGTGCGCCCAGAGGCGATCGCCGCGATGCAGGCTGTGGGGATTGATATCAGCGATCAAACCTCTGACGCCTTGAGTGAATTCAATCCTGATGACTTTGATGTGGTCATTTCGCTGTGTGGTTGTGGGGTGAGTTTACCCCCAGAGTGGTTGACCCGCGAGGTATTTGACGATTGGCAATTGGATGATCCGGCAGAGCAACCGGAAATTTTTCCCCGTGTCCGGGATGAAATTAAAACGCGGGTCGAAGGTTTAATTGTGGCCTTGGAAGCGAGCCATTGAGCTGCGATCGCGGGGTTTTATAAGCCGTGGGTTGAGTCGGTTTCTTGCACAGGCAGGTAGATGGAAAATTCTGTCCCTTGCCCCAGTTCAGACTGAACTTCCAGTCGGCCCCCGTGTTTTTCGACAATGATCTGCCGCGCGATCGCCAAGCCTAACCCTGTGCCTTTCCCCACCTCTTTCGTGGTAAAGAGGTGATCAAAGATTTTAGTTTGCACCGCTTTAGCCATACCCCGACCGTTATCCCGAATCTGGATAAGCACATGATCATTACTGCGCTGTGTCAGGATATGAATGGTCTGTGGATTCACGATTAAATAATCGGAAGACTGGGCTTGGGCGACTTCATCGAACATATCAATGGAGTTTGCCAGGATATTCATAAAGACTTGGTTAAGTTGTCCTGGGAAACAGGCAACGGGCGGTAATTCACCATAGGTTTTGATCACATTGATCGCCGGACGCACTTCGTTGGCCTTGAGGCGATATTTCAGAATCATTAAAGTGCTGTCTAAGCCTTCATGTAAATTGGCTGGAATTTTATGGTTGGCATCGGCTCGGGAAAAAATACGGAGACTGGTACTGATACTTTGGATGCGATCGATCGCGACTTGCATAGAATCCAGGACTTTCGGGAAATCTTCTAAGAGAAATGCCAGGTCAATCTCTTCGGCCAGTTTGACGACAGAATCCGTCGGTGGTAAGTGCTGTTGTGAGGCTTCGATGTATCGCCACAAGTCCCGCATGTAGTCTTTCGCGTTGCTAATGCTCCCTGTGAGAAACCCAATTGGATTGTTAATTTCGTGGGCAACCCCGGCAACCAAATTCCCTAACGTTGCCATTTTTTCGCTTTGGACAACTTGAAGCTGGGAGTCTTCCACTTGTTGGGCGTAGACTTGGGCTTGGTGATAGAGTCGGGCATTTTCGAGGGAGATAGCCGCTTGGGCACACAAGAGATTCAGCAATTCAACGCGATCGCGAGTGAAAGCTCCAATCGCCAAATTATTCTCCAAATACACGATCCCAAGTAGCTTCCCTTGTTGCAAAATTGGGCTGCACAGCAGACTTTTGGGTTGTTGATTTTGGATATACACATCCCCCGTCAAGAGCGCGTCTTGGGCGGCGTTGGCGATTACGGCAGGTTGCAAACTGCGTTTCACTTTGGTGACTAAGCTGATGGGCACAACGCCACTCTCATCCAACGATTGCGCGGGATGCAAAATTTGGGTTGTGATTTGACTTGATTCGGTTAATTCGGCTCTTGCCTGGACGGTCAGTTCTGTACCTTCAAGTAACATCAACGTGCAACGGGTTGCACCGGAGGTTTGGATCACGGTAAACAGGAGTGTGCTAATGAGCTGATTTAGCTCAATCTCGCTGGATAGTGTGTGGGAGGCGTTGAGAATGGCCACCAGATCCAAGGAATCGGAGAGGCTGGATGAACTGCTCGACGTAACGGTCTGCGTGGCAAACACGGTTTCGTGGACGGAGAGCGGCATTTGCTCTTGGTTGAGGATCGGGGCTAAGAGTTGGGCATAGCGATTTTCCAGGCCGGCGAGTTTGGCTTTGGCTCCCCACCGGGCATAGCCATAGTAGGCTTCGATCAGGTGGACTTGGGCGAGGCGCTCTTTGTCCCAACCCAGGTAGAATTTGGCGGCGAGTTCATTGGCCAGGGCTTCTTCTTGGGAATAGCCGTTGGCTTTGGCTCCGGCGATCGCCAGGTCGTAAAATTCGAGGGCTTCGGTTTTGCAATTCAGGCGGCGATATTTTTCTGCTTCCACCAACTGGTATTTGTGGAGGTGGTTCATGGGGGCGTAATCGGCCCACTCCTTCAGCTTGGTTTGGTTCTCCAGCATTCGCTGCCAGCGGGGGTCGGCCTCGGTCATGGCTGGGGGTGGGGTGGCTAGCACCGTCAGCGAGTCATAGAAATAGAGCAACGGTTCCACAATATTGCCGATGCCACCGGCTAAGTACTGGCGAGTTTGCAGGGCATCGTGTTCGGCCTTGGCAAAGTCTTCCAGCCAGTAGTTCAAGGTAAAGCGATAGAGGTAGAAGTAGGCGAGGCGATAAAAATCGACTTTGGCCTCTTCCAACACTTGGGCTTCGTACTCGGCTTGGCGCAGGGGAATGGCGGGTTCTGCCTGCCCCAGGAGGATTTGGGCGGCTTGCCAGTAGGCCAGCACACAGTTCGCCGCCGTGAACTGGTTAAGGTCGCACAATTGTTGGTAGTAGGCACGAATTTGGGGTTCGAGTTCGGGGAGGGGCTGGCCGCACCAATAGGCATTCAAACAGTACAGTTGCGCGTCGTAGCCCATGAATTCGAGATTGCCTGTTTCCAACCCGGCTTGATAGCCTTCCAGCAGAATAGGGAGGGAATCCTGCAAATGGGTTGTCCAGTGGCCGACATAGCCCCCCATGAGCAAGGCGGTGGCGGCCCGGATATTTTTCGCTTCGGGTTCGGCGGCGAGTTGATAACCCAGTTGCCCAAACTGGGGCACCAGGCTCATGTCGCCCCACAGGATGCGGAGTTGAAAGGCATACCCCGCGTAGCAGTAGGGGGAAACGGGACTGTTGCCAAATTGAATGGAGAGTTTGACCTGGAGGGCCACGACGAGAAAATACAGCTTGGTGCCGGCCATGTAGCACACGGGGGTGAGGCGGGCTGCATTTTGCATGATGGCTAGCTGCTGAGGATCGGTCATGGGGGGCAGCGCCATGAAGGATTCAACGGTGCGACCTTCGATGAGTTGGTCAATCTCGTCTTTGATCTGCCGGATGTCGTCGAGGGTGGGTTCGTCGGGGAGGTGGACTCCGAGCATTTGGAAGACGGCTTGCCCGATCGCGATCGCGGCGACAAATTCATTGCGGGCTACCAATGCCTGGATTTTGACTTGATACACCGAAACCCGTTCCAGGGGCGTGTGTGCCTGTTGGATGACGGCTTCGATCCAGTCGTGCATCCGGTCAAAGTCTCCGGCGAGAAAGGCGACTTCGGCAGCGAGATCGTGGAGGGCGAGGGTCATGGCATATTGCCGTTCCCAGGCATCTGCCCCCAGGAGGTGTAACCCGACGGTGGCGTATTCCAGGGCGGCCTGGTAGGCGGTGGCGAGGCGGGCTTTGCGGCAGGCGGTGAGGTTGAGGGTGGCGAGGTCGTCTTTTTCGGCCTGGGTGACGACCAGGGTGGTGCCATAGTTCAACTGATTGATGATTTCAAAGATGCGATCGTCGCGGCTAGCGGGGGAAATGCGGTGCAGTAAGTGTTGGCCGATTTGATAGTGGGTGATTTGTTTTTGTTCGTCGGGAATGAGGGAGTAAGCGGCTTGTTGGACGCGATCGTGGAGAAAGCGGTAGGCGCAATTCAAGGTTTCTGGCGCGATCGCCTCAGTTGCTTGCAGTTCCGACGGTTGATAAAACTTGTAAATATCGGTAATGGGTAAGATGACGCCTTCTTGCAACGCTCGCCAGAGGTCGATCGCGGTATCTTCGGGCGATCGCTCGTGCACAATGGCCAGCGTGGCCAAATCAAACTGTGCCCCAATACAAGCGGCCAACTTCAAGGCCGTTTGGGTTTCTGGGGGCAATTTTTGCAACTGCTGGGCCATAAACTCAACCACATCATCTGTGAGGGCTAATTGCTTGACGGTGGCCAGGTTGCACTGCCAGTGCCCGGTCTGGTAGTCGAAGCCAATGTACCCATCTTCGTGGAGGGCTTTGAGAAATTGGGTGAGAAAGAACGGATTGCCCTTGGTTTTTTGATAGGCCAACTGGGCCAAGGGTTGCGCCAGCTCCACGGAACAACTGAGGGTATCTGCCGTGAGCTGGGTGACATCGGCAAGGCTGAGGGGGGCCAAGGTCAGAGTATGAATCAACGTGTCGGCTTTTTTCACCTCGTTGAGCATCAACATCAGGGGATGGGTCGGGAAGACTTCGTTGTCCCGATAGGCTCCGATGATGAAGAGATAGCCCCGGTGCTGGCCGCCATAGGCATCTCGTTCGGTCAGCAGCAATTTCAACAGGTTGAGGGAGGCTGAATCGATCCACTGCAAATCGTCCAAAAAGATCACCAGGGGATGGTCGGGGGTGGTGAAAACGGTGATGAACTTTTGGAAGAGGAGATTGAAACGGTTTTGGGCGGCGCTGCCTGTCAGTTCGGGGACGGGCGGTTGGGGGCCGATGACTTGCTCCAGTTCGGGGATGACTTCAATCAAGACTTGGCCGTTTTCTCCCACTGCGGCCAGGATTTGGTCTTTCCAGGCGGCAAGTTGGTCATCGCGACTGCTCAAAAGTTGGCCCATGAGGTCGCGAAAGGCTTGGACGAAGGCGCTGAAGGGCAGGTTGCGGTTAAATTGGTCGAATTTGCCTTTGATGAAGTAACCATGCCAGCGCACGATGGGTTTGTGGACTTCGTTGACGACGGCGGTTTTGCCAATGCCGGAAAACCCGGCGACGAGCATGAGTTCGGCGGCTCCGTTAGCGACGCGCCCAAAGGCTTCGAGCAGGGTGTGGACTTCGGTTTCCCGGCCATAGAGCTTTTCGGGAATGAGGAAGCGATCGCTAATATCCCGTTCGCCGAGCTGAAACCAGGCGTGTTTGCCAGCGACGGGGTAGAGTTCCTGGCACCGCTGCAAATCGTGTTTGAGGCCGAGAGCGCTTTGATATCGATCTTCGGCGTTTTTGGCCATGAGTTTGTGGATGATTTCTCCCAGGATGATGGGGAGGTCGGGGTTGCGATCGCAGATTGATGGGGGATGCTTGGCCAGGTGTGCGTGCACCATTTCCATCGGTTCATCGGCCTGAAAGGGTAATTCTCCAGTCAGGAGTTCAAAAAACGTGACTCCCAGAGAATAAAAATCGCTGCGATAATCAATGCCCCGGTTCATCCGTCCGGTTTGTTCGGGGGAGATGTAAGCCAGAGTGCCTTCTAGCACATTGGGATTGTAGAGTTCCTGGGTTTCCCGTGGCAACAGGGAGGCAATGCTGAAGTCAATGAGCCGAATCTGCTGGGTGTCGGGCTGGATCAGAATGTTCGCGGGTTTAACGTCTTTGTGGATAATGCGCCGTTGGTAGAGTTGGTGCAGAATGTCAACGATTTGCAGGGCGATGGGCCAGAAGCGATCGAGGCTGAGGGGGCCGGCTTGGATGTAATGGTGGAGCGAAAGACCGCCGATATCTTCCATGACCAGGGCGTAGCCGTTGGCATAAGGCTCTAGGCGCAAGGGGCGAACAATGCCGGGAAGGTTTAGGTTTTTGGCGATCGCATATTGGTTGCGAAACTGGACTAATTCACTAAAGCTGGGGTAGTTATGCCGCAGCATTTTGATGACGACAGCTTGGCGAGGGGCCTGCTGCACACCCCGATACACGACGGTTCTTGGCCCAAGATAAAGGGGTTCGACTAAGGTATAGCCAGGGAGTTCTGGGAAGGACTGCGCTGAAGGGGTCATAGCTCAGGAGTATAGCGTTGACTGTAGTTGAATGACCTCAAGCCTTTGTTACCCGAACAGTCTTTACAGTGCAAATGTACTATACTGATGGGCGACCTTCGCTTCAATCTGTTCACTGCTGTATGCTGCGGCCTGCGGTTGATGCCTGTCTAGGCTGGATTCACCGAAGCGTGCTGCATCATTTGGGTGGATGAAATGGCGATAAACGCAGAGAGGTTTGGAGCGATCGTAGCGCGATCGCCTTACAGAAGTCATGCAAGAATTTGCCATCCTCTGGTTGAAGCATGAAATATTCTCTCTGAGTAAGTCTACTTTGGTCTGGCTAACCTATTGGGTATTGAGTTTTCCCCTGGTGCGGTGCAGTGCGCTGAACCTGTAACCTCTGAACGGGGGGTAAGCTGCTGGTGAGCCCGCGATCGCCGATGCAAGCTGTCTCCTGAACTGGCATGGGCGATCGCGACCCTGGCTGAATTGGCTTACTTTCTCGCTGTACTAATGCCTTCCACCCCGATTAAGCCGGGAAACACACGGCTGGGTATCCCAACAACCACGTAGCGCACCTGGTTGGCTTGATCGACAAAAATTGTATCTTCATCCTCCTGGGAACTGGCCTCACCTGGATTTTGGTCGTCTGGGGTGTTGCCCTGGGCTGTCCCGTCCTGGGGGGCGTTGTTACTGGGTTGATTGTTGCTAGCCTCATTGCTCCCTGTGGTCTCTCCCGACCCATTATTCCCGGTGTTATTGCCCGTGTTGTTGCCAGGATTATTCCCGGTGTTATTGCCCGTGTTGTTATTGCCAGCGTTATTTCCGGTGTTATTGCCTGTATTGTTGCCCGTGTTATTCCCGGTGTTATTGCCAGCACCGGGGCCATAGACCGACACAATGGTTGTTTGAGAATTAAACGCACCAATGTAGGTCGAGGCGGTGGTGAAAAAGCTGCCATTATTGCCATTGTTGGGGCTGCCGGTGGCGGGCGGTATGTTGTTGGCTCCAGTGAAGGAGTTGGCGAGGGGAGCGCTGACGGTGCCGCTGGTAATGGTGGCGTTGATGTTACCGGGATAGTTGATGCCCGGTGTCACGGAGGCGAGGCCAAAATTTTGTAGGGATGGGGATGGGGTTTGCCCAAATTCCACAAACACGACGGGGGTAGTTCGCGCAACGCCCCCAAAGGAGGACGCATTGACGGCTGTGCCTGTTTGGGTCAACAGCACAGGATTGGACTCGAACCGATTGATGGCGGTGGCGGGGCCAGTGGGGAGGAGGCCATCCACCCGAAAGTTCAGCTCTGCTGGAATGTTGCGGAATAAGGTGGGTTCCCCAGAGCGGGAGTAGCCAACAAAGGTGAGGGTGGGTAACCAGGTGCCTGTATCGCCGACTCTTGGGATATCGCAGGAGCAGGTGTTGAGGGTGGGGAGAATTTGCGATCGCAACAGCACGTTGTCATTGATGGCAATCCCTGAAGTGCGTACCAACACTCGGGCGGAACCGTTGTAAACGACGGCTCCTAAGTTGGAGTTAATATTGGGCACATAGATTTGGGTGCCTTGAAACAGAATGTTGCCGCCAGTCACGACTAATTGCGCTTGCCCAGGAGCAGCGGCGATCGCGAGGCTACCAACCGTGGCGAGCACGGATACAAATTGCTTCAGCATGGGTCAAAATCCTCAGAGAAAACGAGTCTGCAATGGATAAGCCAGTTGTGGAGAAACGGGAGAGACCGTCAGACCACCTAGAATGTAAACGTTGTCCGAATGGCCCCGATCGCAATGGGGTCGTTGTCGGCAGTATTCCGGGAATTGAAGATCAAGATAAACCCAGGCGTAATCGCAATGTTGTCAGACACGCGCAACTGGTAAAAAGCTTCGACATGGGTGGTGGTGGCGGGTTGTCCCCCCGGTGCCCCGATGCCGCCATCCAAAATATCCGGTAAGTTGGCTCCCGTCGGCAGATTGCTGCTAAAAATCTTGGGCGGTTGGCCGACATAAATGGCTCCCAGGTTGCCTTTGCCAAACAGATCAGGGAAGTTCAAAAAGGCCATCCAGTTAATGGTTTCAACCGTTCCCTCAAAGCCAGGAAGGGATGTGCTGGTATATCCGGCCCAGCCCCCAATCGTGAATTTGCGCGAGAGCCGCCAGGACAAAGTGCCGCCAACTGCATGGGTTTGGGTGGGGCCAAAGGTTACTTGATCATCCCCAATGCCCGTCCCCAGGAAGCCCAAAAACCCGCTGGGGGAGTAAGAATGCAGGTAGTTCAAGGCAATGTCAAACGTCCGAGCCGGGGCGATCGTCAACTGCGCCCCCACCGTATTCCGCCCATTAAACAAGCCCTGCTCCGGTTCCGGCGAATTGGGATTTCCTCCGGCTGAGTACACCCCCTGCAAGCTAATCCGGGGCGAAATTTGCCAATCAAAGCCCAGCCCAGCCCGTCCGGCCCCCAGATTGATGATGGGATTCCGTTGCGCAAAGGCAGATAAAGGCCCAAAGCCCGCACTTTCGATCCGGTTTGCACCCCGGAACACGTTGACCGGGTTGACCCCCTCTGCACCGACAATGACGGCAAACCGATTGCCAATCAACTGGCGATAGGTCAAATCACTAATCACAAAGGAGCCTCCGGTATCTCCTTCATACCCCAGGCGCACGTTATTGCTGAGGAAGGGGCGGGTGCTGCCGGTGCCAGCTTGCAACCCGGTCAACAGCAAACTGCGCGGACTAAATTGCGTGAGCAAACTCAGTTGCACGTTGGTAATGATATTAATGTTGGTGCCCGGATCCTCTGCGTCTTGAATGCCATCACGGGGGAAGAGATCGGACTTATTTTCGGTACGACCTTGTGCCCCAAAAATCACCTGTCCAAATAGTTTTGTGGTGGTCGAGAATTGCTGTTTTTCTAAGGTCGCAGTACGAATATCTAGACCATCAATGCGGCCTCGTAAAGCGGCCAGTTCTGCTGCAAATTCTTCTTGTAATCGCTTAATAGATTCCAAATCTTCTTTCTTAACAAAATCCGCAGTGGCAGCGGCAATTAATTCTTGAACTTTGTCTAAACAGGCGTTTAATCCGGCAGCGAATTCATAGCGGGATAAAGCCCGATTGCCCCGATAGGTTTTGTTGGGATAACCGACGATGCAACCATACCGTTCGACCAATGATTGCAAGGCTTGAAAGGCCCAGTCTGTCGGCTTAACGTCGGTTAATTGAGAAACGGATGTGACTTGATCCATTCCAGAAGATGCACCGGAATCCGCGATCGCACTGACGCTGGGAATGACCTCTAAATTTTGAGCTTGGTCAACTTGAATGAGGGAATTTGTTGAATCAGTCAATTCGGCTCTGCTTGCTTGAGCTGCAAAAAATGTGATGCCTAAAGTACTCAACCCTGCGAAAAAAAGGGTCGAGCAAAATTTTCGATTGTTCATGACTGATTAATAGGAGTAGATTGCTAGGAATACGCCCTTTCCACTCTAGAAATGGACGTTGGCAAAGGTCTGCTCGTGTTCCAAGAAATATATCACGACGAATAATAGGATTTATTCAACTGCGCCAATTTTTTTGGCAAAAAGACTTTTAGTCCGGAGGTAGGGCTGCGCTGCAACAAAAGCGATCAACGAACCAGTGTCCCAATGGTCTGAAGCTATATTGCTAGACGACTCGGTTTTGGCGGATGCATTCGGCGTACCAGTGAAAGCTGGCTTTGGGGATGCGTTGTTGGGTGCGGTAGTCGTTGTAAAGTAGGCCGAAGCGGCGATCGTAGCCCCAAGCCCATTCAAAGTTATCCATCAGGCTCCAACAAAAATACCCGTGGAGGGGATAGCCTTCTGCCACGGCCCGGTGGGCGGCTTGGAGGTGTTGCCGCAGGTAGAGGATGCGATCGCTGTCGAGAATTTCGCTGGCTTTGGTCAGGGTGTCTTGGGCGGCGCAACCGTTTTCGGTGATAAAAATGGGCAGATTGGGCAGTTGCAACACTTCAGAAATGTGGCGAATGCCCCAATAGAGACACTCTGGCACGACCCACAACCAGGGCATATTGAGGCGCGGATGACCGGGGGCGTAGTCTACGATTTCGTAGCCTGGCTCGTTGTCTTTGGCCCGAATGTAGGTGCCGGTATAGATATTGAGACCCAGCGCATCCAGGGGTTGGTGAATAATGTCTAAATCGCCGGGTTGGATGTGGGGAGCTTCGCGACCGAGGCGATCGCAATAGCCCGGACTGTAATCGCCCGTTAACGCGGGATAGAGAATGCCCCCATTGACCCACAAATCGGGGAGGGCGGCCTGGGCGGCGGCAATGTCGGCGGGGGATTCCGTGAGGGGCACAGGAATGGCGGGATTATCGACCAACATGACGGTGCAGTCACCGGGGGCGGCGGCGCGAATGGCCTGACACCCCAAGCCGTGGGCCAATAGCGCGTGGTGGGAGGTTTGCCAGACTTCTTGTTGTCGGCGTACCCGTGTGCCGGGAGCGTGTTCGGGGATTTTGCCCACCCCATACCCTAGGTGCGTGAAGCAAACGATTTCGTTGAGGGTCATCCAGTGGGTGACGCGATCGCCCAAATGCCGGACGACGACGCTGCAATAGTCAGCAAAATCCTGAGCCATTTCGCGACTGCGCCAAGAGCCATAGCGTTGTTCCAGCGCTTGGGGACTGTCCCAGTGAAACAGGGTGACGTAGGGCGTGATGCCGTTTTGCAGCAGGCAATCCACCAACCGCGAGTAAAAATCCAACCCCTTGGGATTCACAGCCCCGCGCCCGTCGGGAATGACCCGTGGCCATGCCACACTAAACCGATACTGTTTGATGCCGAGCCTGACCATCCAGGCAATATCGCTCTCAAACCGATGGTAGTGGTCATTGGCGATCGCCCCTGTATCCCCATTCCGAATCCGTCCCGGTGCCGCACAAAATACATCCCATACACTGGCCTTGCGCCCGTCGGTTTGGGTGGCCCCTTCAATTTGGTAGGCTGATGTGGCGGCTCCCCACTGAAAATTGGCTGGAAATTCGTAACTCATGCGATCGCCCTTACACTCATCGGCAACATCCGCGATCGTGCCATGTCCCAAGCCAACTGCGATCGCGCCCTTCCTCAAACTTCAATCTTTGCTGCGGCCTGCTCAGAACCAAATTGACCATCAAAAATCCTAACTGACTCTAATTCTTTAACACCCTCTAACAACCCTCAAATGAACGGTTTGCTAAGCGGCTGCAAGAACTTTCAACTCAGTATCAAAATCTTTTGTTAGTCTGCTCCAAGTGAATTTGGGATCGTATAATCGCGACCTACCAAGCCTTTATTGACCACGTCCTGGTTTGCAATCTACAAAGCCCAATGCCTCGGAGTCCAAAAAACTTGCGATCGCCATCTCAATCACTGCTTCAATCGGATATTCAATCTCAGTAGCACGCTCAAGCAAAGCCATCCGAATTCGCTCAGGCAAGCGCCCTAAAATGGCTTCAGCATCAGCCGAAGAAAGTTGCTCTTGGAGTTTGGCTTGCATAGCATTACCTTTCAGGGGGAATCTGGGCGTTGTAAGGGGGAGCCGTGGCTCTTAGAAGAATGGCTTCTAGCTCCAATAGTAGCGTGGGGTTTCCCCAATGCGAGATGACCTGTACTGCAATCCGAATATCTTCATCGGCGTACTTGTCAAGCCATGACCACAAAAAGGCTTTATGTCCGCCGCTGAAGCGACCGCGTAAACTCTTTGTTTTACCGATATAGAGTAACCCATCGGTCTTATGTCGAATTGCATAAATACCTGGACGTGCAGGAATATCACGAAACTCACGACTCAATGGTTGACACTGATCGAAAGGTTTGAAGGCGATCGCATCTAGAATAGTGTGGGCTTGAGCTTGTAACTCAGCATCACTTGTTGCCATGGGAATCAAAAAATGACCGCGTAAAATTATATTCTTAAATAAACTCACAGCAAATATTCGCTTGAATTTTTAGCCCTTGAACTTAGGTCTTTGATTATAGCCAATGCTAGGATTATTTGCCTGAAATAGCAAAATATACTCCACTTCCTTTGTATTAACTTCTTGATTTGAAGCCGTTTCTGACTCCCAAAGTATTTCTTTCCTAATTAGAAACTCTTTTCTTTGCTCTCTCGTAAAGTCTTTTTCAATTAAATTACTGTTAGCACTTCCAAAATAGTTAATACTATCTGTCAAATCTTGCCCAATATAAATTTTCCCATTGGGATAAGTTATTTTATAAATCACTTTCATGATTTGAATTAAGCTACAAGGAAAGTTTTAAATAGCTGTTTAACACAGAGACAAGCTTCAAGTTACAGCCTGGCCAAAATTTAGTGATTGAACTATTAACAGATAGAAGCTTTTCACTTAGGAACCAAAATGAGGTGTTATGCAAAAGAGTTTGGCCTAACACCTCAAAGCTACTAATTGGGTAGATTTTTTCGAGTGAGGAGCTTTTTGCCTCTTTTTTATGGAGGCGATCGCTGCTAATTCATTAACTCAACAATACAAATGCCGAGATTTTAGAAAATAGTGTTTACGGCGCTGTAAATGTGGCGAGCCGTTCTCGCAAGACCCCTGCCTGCTGCTGATCGTTGAGGCGTTCAGCGACGACTAATGCCTGCCCATAGTAGCGTTGGGCTAACACCGTGCGGCCCACATTTAAATTGGTTTGTCCCAATGCGGTTAAGGTGGCCAATTCTTCCTGCGGGTCGCCCACTGCTCGTGCCAGTGCCAGCCGTTCTTCCAGGGTATCGGTCATCAAGTCGTAGCGGCCCATTGCCTGATAGGCCACGACCTGGTTATCCAGGGTTTGGAATTGCAACGGGGCATTTCCGGCTTGAGCGGCGAAGCGATCGCCCACTTGGGTAAACCGGGTGCCCATATAAAACCGAGCTTGGTCAATGCGTTGGGCACCGCGATCGCCCAG
The DNA here is from genome assembly GCA_964475335.1 of uncultured bacterium. Taxonomy (GTDB): domain Bacteria; phylum Cyanobacteriota; class Cyanobacteriia; order Leptolyngbyales; family Leptolyngbyaceae; genus CAYYWG01. Next base: position 119,957 of record CAYYWG010000013.1, on the reverse strand, counting down.
TTTCATCGCGTAGCTGTTGGGATTGGCATACCACTGGTTGGCTGGGAGAAATGCATACTCATAACGCCGTATCGTCAAATCCGGTTGCTCTAAACTATTCGCCAACCACGCCATATTTTGGGCCGTCAGGTATTCACCCTTTTGATTGCGGGTGCTGGAGGCCACATCCATCCCTTCCATAAATAGGGTTCCCGCTCCGGGGCTACCGCTGGCTCGTCCGGCGAGGGCACGGCCTAGATTGTTGTTGGCGTAGAGTTGGCCAGTGAAATCCCGTTGATCGCGAGTAACGGCCAGTTGGCGGCGCATGGCATCTTCGCGGGCGCGGGGTTGGGCGGTGCGGTTGTAAGCGGCGGCTAAATAACTGTAGGCCATGCCTTGCCCGTCCATATCGCCGATCGCCTGATAGAGCTGCTGCGCTTGTTGCCACGCCGCGATCGCCGCTGGCCAATTCCCTTTGGCTCCTTCGGTTTGTCCCAACCGCATATATTGATCCGCTTGATCCCTGGCAGGGCCGCGAGTCCCGCTATTTTGCTGGATGGTGAGCTGCTCCATCAAACTATTCGCCAAGGAAGGCGCTGGCAGGGCTGCGAGGGCTGCGGCGATCGCCCCCAATGCCAAAACCCCAGAACCATATCCCACCGTTCTGAGGCCCCAAAAATTGGATTGTTTGCCAGCCATAGCTCCCTTCCCTTGAGAATGTGGACAATGCATAGCCGATTCCCCGTGGCTATTTGTCCATTCTCACAAAGGATCAGGATGTTGCCAACGGGGTCGCCTGTGCCCAAGTATTCCCCGCTAGGTAAATTGCCCGTACATCCTCAGGTAAATTTTCTTCAAGCAAACGGTAGCCTTCCTGCAACCGAACGCGGACTTCTGCCGGGGACATGGCATCTCCTTCGGCTTGGAGGTAGGCGGAAATTCGGGTCTCGCTCCAGCCAAAAGTCTGGGCCATCAATACAATCAGCCGCAAAACTGGGGGCAGTTGGTCGAGTGCCCGTTCCATGTAGCACCAGAGCGGCGGCGGTGCGGCCTCTAAGTTGTAGTGAATCGCTTCGACGGGGGGAAGGTCAGCCTGGTTGATGCATACAGCCGTTGCATTCAGCAGCCAGTTTTGCAGGGTAAACTCACCTTCCCCTTGGGGCGATCGCAGATCTAACCCGCCCAACTCATAGAATAAATGTCGCCATGTTTGCGCAAAGAGATAATCCGCTTGCACGGGCGATCGCGCCGAATGCCGAATCAGCGTATACACCATCGGGCTGTAGCGACAGAAGATGGCAGCAAAATACTGCCCTGCATCAGGATGGCGTTGAAACAAGGTCAGCAATTCCTGGTCAGAATAATGGGCCAGGGACTTGACTAACGAGTGATTACATTCGGGAAAGGTGGGAATCAGCACAGGCAAAACCACGAATGACGTTGAAATGCCCCTCAATATACGCCTTTTCATCCTGAATGCACGACTTCTTTAGAAAAATCTATGAGTTTGCTGCGGTGGCGATCGCCGATCCCCGCCCTGGCTAGTCTGCCTTCCTGGCATCTGGCACGCTACTATGGATAGACAGTGCTCTTGTTAAAGAAGACTTCGCTATGTCACCGATTCAGGCAGTTCAATCGTCGTCCTATTACGGAGATGCCTACTACCGCACCCCACCGCCCGACCTTCCCTCGCTGCTGCTGAAAGAGCGAATTATTTACTTGGGGTTGCCGCTGGTTTCATCGGATGACTTCAAGCGCCAACTTGGGGTTGATGTGACCAAGCTGATCATTGCGCAACTGTTGTATTTGCAGTTCAACGATCCGGAGAAGCCCATTTACTTCTACATCAATTCCACTGGCACGTCGTGGTACACGGGCGACGCGATCGGGCAGGATACCGAAGCGTTTGCAATTTGCGACACGATTCAATATGTCAAGCCCCCCGTTCACACGATTTGTATTGGGCAGGCGATGGGCACCGCCGCAATGATCCTGGCGGCAGGAACGAAAGGCTTCCGGGCTAGCTTGCCCCACGCCACGATTGTCCTCAACCAACCCCGAGTGGGCATGGGCCGGAGTCAAGCAACGGATATCCAAATTCGCGCCAAAGAGGTGCTGGAAAACAAGGCAGCGTTGTTGGATATTTTGGCGAAAAATACGGGCCAAACTCCTGAAAAAATTGCGAAAGACACCGATCGCATGTTGTACATGACACCGCAACAAGCAAAAGAATATGGCTTGATCGATCGCGTTTTGGAAAGTGCGAAAGATTTACCTGCGCCTGTGCCAGCGTTGACCTAAGTTGCCGTTACTGTTCACTGAGGATTCTGATGTCCGATATTTTGCGCGTTCCTTATAACGTTCCCGGCAGTCCTTACTGGCAGTGGATCAACATTTACACGCGGATGAGCCAAGAGCGGATTATCTTCCTGAACCAACCGTTGACAATGGGTTTGGCTAATTCGCTGATTTCAGCGCTGTTGTACTTAGACTCGGAAGATCAGTCGAAACCGATCTACATCTACATCAATTGTTATGGTGATCCGGTGGCGACGGGGATGGCTGATCCAACGGCGGGGATGATGTCAACAACGGCAGGGTTGGCGATCTATGACACTATGCAGCACGTGAAATCGGAGATTGTCACGATTTGTCTGGGGCAGGCGATCGGTATGGCGGCGGTGTTGCTCTCGTCGGGGACTAAGGGCAAACGAGGCTGTTTACCCCACGCCATGATTGCTTTAACCCATCCGCTGATGGGGACTCAGGGGCAAGCGTCTGATATTCAGGTGAATGCGGTGGAAGTGTTGGCCAAGCGATCGCTCGTGATCGATATTCTGGCCAAAAACACTGGACAGTCTGCCGCCAAAATTACTAAAGATATGGATCGCACGTTCTATCTCACGCCCCAGCAAGCGCAGGAATATGGCCTTATTGACCGGGTGTTGCAAAGTCCCAAACGGGTCACCACAGATGTGGCCACGGTGATGCGGTAACGCTTGCTCTAGCTTGTTACCGTTTTTATCAATTGTCGAATATCGAAGGCAGTTATCGAAGGAGTTGAGCTATGCCGATCGGAGTCCCTAGCGTGCCCTACCGTTTGCCGGGTAGCGCCTATGAGCAGTGGATTAATATTTACGAACGGTTATTCCGTGAACGCATTATTTTCTTGTCGGAAGAAGTTGACGATGGCATTGCGAACGCGATCGTGGCCTATATGCTCTATCTTGACTCGGATGACCAGTCCAAACCGATCTACCTTTACATCAACTCACCTGGCGGATCGGTCACGGCGGGGATGGCCATTTTTGACACCATGCAACACATCAAGTCCGAAGTGGTCACCATTTGTGTTGGGTTGGCGGCTTCAATGGGGGCTTTCTTGTTGGCAGCTGGGAGCAAAGGCAAACGACTGGCCCTGCCCCACGCTCGGATTATGATCCACCAACCCTTGGGCGGGAGCCGGGGCCAAGCGACCGATATTGAGATTGAGGCGAAGGAAATTCTACGCATTCGGGGCCAGCTTAATGAAATCCTGGCGGAACGGTGTGGCCAGTCGTTGGAAAAAATTGAAAAGGACACCGATCGCGACTACTTCATGTCGGCCCAAGAAGCCAAAGAATACGGCTTGATTGACCAAGTAATCGAAACGATGGCATAAGCCCAGTTAACGAGGGATCTGAGTGGGCTGAGCATGGTCTAAAGCCAGCGATCGCCCTCGGTCAGGCTGACGGGCAAAAGCTTAATGCTTGGATCCTTCACCAATTCGCTCTAGCGATGGCAGAATTCTTATAATTCAGTCATCGCTTTTTCATGAATCTTGTCGATTGCTACCGAGTATTAGGGTTGGCATCAGGGGCATCTTTCCCGGAGGTGAAAGCGTCCTATCGTCGTTTGGCCCGCCTCTATCATCCCGATGTCAGCACCGGCGATCGCCAAACCAAAGACAAATTTATTGAGATTACAGCGGCGTATAAGTTTTTACAAAACTCTCTGGCGGAGGGAGCCACTATCCGGCGATCGCCCAACCCGGCAACTACCGCCCCAGCCCCAGCCAAACCGTCGGCTTCCCAATCCCGCCGGAAAGTGCAACTCCAGTCCAATCCAGTGCTTTCGCCGTTAGAGCAGCAACTCAAAGCCAGTTCCTATCAGCAGTTACAACAGCTTTTGCGATCGCAAAAGCTGCCTCGCGCGATCGCCCTTGTCGAAGGGTTAGCCCGTCGCCTACCCTGCGATCCAGAAGTGATTCAATGGCAAGCGATCGTCTATCAACAGTGGGGTCGCCAACTCATCCGTGATAAGCAAATTGATAAAGCCCGCCTATACCTCAAAAAAGCGCTGCGTACCGACCCTCACAACCGCTCCCTTTGGGCCGAAGTTGAAAAAGATTTTCGTTCGATTGAGCAACTGTCATCGTGAAATCCCCCATTCGGATAGAGGAAACCCACACTCCCTCTAGTCAATGATTGAAAATTCGTATCAAAGCTGCGGTTGGGTGGAATCCTTTGATATAGTCGTAAGTAAAGAGAGTTTAACAAACACAAAACATCGAGTCTTCTCTCTGGTGGCTATTGCACCACTCCTAAACATCTGAATATTGTTCAAAAACTAACTATTAAATGCGGTAATTCTCGCAGAACCTAATTACATTGGTGGGCTTGACCAATTGAAATCTCAAGCAAGCATAAAAACTAATTTCCTAGACCACTTGTAAAGCTACGGGGTTTTTCTGAGTGATAGCTGTCTCGTCCCGTCCGGCTAAGCGCAGTTGGAACGCTATAAGTTTTGCTTCGACTCTTTATTTAGTTCCAGTTTTAGATTTGTTGTTGGCTGAGATTCCATCACAGTGGAAGCCTGAAGTTCGCTTGGGCTTGCAAGAAGCTCTAGTGAATGCAGCTAAGCACGGTAATAACTTAGACCCCCGAAAGACGGTTTTGGTTCGCTTTTCGGTTGTCGCCGACCAATATTGGTGGATTATTACCGATCAAGGAGAAGGGTTTAGACACCCCAAAGAATGTAACCCAAGTCTAGAACATACAGTGTCCTGCTGTGAAAATGAATGTGGGCGCGGTTTGTTCATCCTCCACCAGATTTTTGATCAAGTGCAATGGAATCAACAAGGCACAGAATTGCGCTTGTGCAAGCGGGTGCGCGGTGGCTCCAGGTTACCATTATTGCCTTAGCATAAATTAATTTCCTAAGCGTTGATTGACCATCGCTAAGGATAGCTTGATGCAGTAGTTATGCTTTGCCGAGCTGCTTGGAAATTCACGCGGGAAGCGTTGGTGAAACAGGCGGCGCGATCGCTGCCCCAACTTTACCGAGGGTTGATGGTTATTGTTGGCTAGCTGCGCCAGATGAACTGATCGCTTCCACGAAGTGAAAGGGCGCGAGGGGCTCTCCGAGTTGAATGGCCCAGGTCGGAAATTGGGTTTGGAGGTGGGCGATCGCGGCATATAACTGGTCACTTTGTGCCTGATCACTCAGAAGATAGGCCTGGTGACTCTCCTCGCTCCATTGGAGCGGATAACGGCGGGCCAGGGTCTGTCTGATCCCATCAAGCTCGGTTTGTTGCTGGTGTTGATAGCGCTCCTGGGCCAGGTGATGCTGCTTTTTTGCCAGGAAGTAAGCTTTTCCCCGCAATTCTGGCGCGATCGCGGGCTCTGGTGCTGCTAAGGGCTGGAGCTTGATCGTGTATTCAGCCTGACCAGCTAACCGAGCAAGTTGCGCCAGATAGTGAGGTTGATGGGTGGCGAGGTGGGCTACGAGGGTTGCCAGGGTCGGAAAGACGGCAAACCGGAGGGGCAAAATCGTCGTTTGTTGAAAGAGCTGATGGATGACGCGATCGTGCCCCAAGATTGCCTGTAACAAGGCTGCTTCATCCGCTTGCAAGACGGTGATATCCAAGTCCAGTTCAACGATCGCGGCCAAGGCCCCCTCATGCACCAGGGTCAGTGGGCCAGCAATTCCCTGCGGTAAGCGCAAGTCACTGGCCGGGGGCGGGGTGTTTAAGAGGGCATAGGCGTGCATGGGCTGAAGGGGGGAGCAATAACGTCAGGGCACCGCAGGCCGAAACAAATGATCGTGGCTGGGGTTGTAGAGGCGCGATCGCGTGTGGGGCAGGGCTGAGGCTGGCTCTAGTTGCAAGGCGGCTGGCACCGTGGGCGCGGCCAAGGCTGGACTGACCACATACAAGGTCGTGCGGATCAACTTTTCCTGTTCTGTGATGGCACTCATCTGGCGAAGCGGGACAACCCAAATTTTTTCATCGGGCCAGCCCAACCGAAAGCAAACTGCCACTGGAGTCTCTGGGGCATAGTGGGCCAACAAATCGGCCTGGGCTTTCTCCACATGGCGTGCACTGAGATAGAGACAAAGACTGGCTTGGTGGGCTGCTAAAGAGGCCAACTCTTCGGTGGTTGGTACTTGGGTGCGGCCACTTACCCGCGTTAACACAATGGTTTGCACCAAGCCAGGAAGAGTCAACTCGACTCGCAGACGCGCTGCCGCTGCTTGGAAGGCGCTGATCCCTGGCACAACCTCAAATTCGATCCCAGCCTCTAGCAACGCTTGCATTTGTTCTTGGACGGCACCATACAAACATGGATCGCCAGAATGCAACCGCACTACGGATTTCCCGGCACGGACGCGCTCAATCATCACAGGCAAAATATCTTCCAGGGTCTTTTGGGCCGTACGGATGACTTCTGCCTCTGGCCGGACGAGGTGCAACACTTGTTTCGGCACGAGAGAATCGGCGAACAGGATTACATCGGCTTGGCTGAGGAGGCGGGCGGCCCGGAGGGTTAGCAAGTCAGGATCACCCGGGCCAGCCCCAACGATGTAGACGGCTGGTGCTAAGGCGGGGGAATTCAAGGCGGGTTGGATTGGCGAGCAGGGTTCTTGCGTCATACTCAATTCGTTTATTTCTCCGGAGCAAGCAAGTCAGTTGGGAAGAGTAAAGCAGTGGTAGATGCACCCTTGATTAAGCCTCGATGCAAGTCGGGGCTTTTTTTTGACTAGGTGCAGCAGGCTGGGCGGTTGGCCGGGTTCCTGGGTCGCCAAGGGGGGCGAAAGGGGGGGTTAGGGATTGTCGGAGGAGGGGGGAACGGCGGGTTTGGCTGCTGGTGAGATGACATCGGGGAGCGATCGCCCCAGGCTATACAGCCAGACTAAACCTAAGATCCCGATCGCGATTTCGGTTAAGCTCACCACTTGGGCAATGCGTAAAGGCCCCAACATCAAACTATCGGTGCGTAACCCTTCGATCCAAAAGCGCCCACAACTGTAGGCGACGAGATAGACCAAAATCAGAGTCCCAGTTTTGAGGGGCAGCTTCCCGCTGCGATCGCGGAAAAACAGCACCATTAAAATTCCAAAGACCATAAGATTCCACAGGGACTCATACAAAAAGGTGGGATGGAAAAACTCGTAGGTGGTATAACCGGGGAGACGATTGGCAGGAGGGATATAGAGCTTCCAGGGTAAATCAGTCGGACGGCCAAAGGCTTCTGAGTTGAAGAAGTTGCCCCAGCGCCCGATCGCCTGCCCCAGGATCAAAGCGGGGGCGATGAGATCAGCCATTTGCCAAAACGACACTTTTTGCCACCGACAAAACACCAGACTGGCAATCAGCCCACCGAGGATTGCACCGTGAATGGCGATGCCGCCCTGCCAGATGGCCAGAATACTCGCGGGATTTTGAGCATAGTCTTGCCACTGAAACGCGACGTAGTAAAGACGGGCACAGGGGATGGCACCGATGACGAGCCAAATGGCCAGGTCACTGACCAATTCAGGGTCTACTTTCCGTTGGCGGGCCAGAAAACGCGAGAGACTGACCCCGATTAACACGGCAGAGGCAATCAACAACCCATACCAGCGCACTGAGATAAAACCCCATTGCAAAAAGGGCACCTCTGGGCCGGGAGACGTAAACTGAAACGCTAAAAGTGAAAGTCGATTCATGGGGGCTGATTTCATCACTGGCCACAGACTTGATTCTAGGGTGCATTGCGCGACTTTGGCAGGTTTCTCTGCGGGGATTGGGCGATCGCTTGACACAAATCTCTACGTTATGGGCGGGGAGACTATCCTGCAACGCTGGTCGACTTGGGCATTCTAAACTTGGTAAGTCTGGCTAGGGCTTGGGGCCTATCGCCGCAAACGACCAGGAGCTTGCCTGGACACTCCATCGCAAACATTTAGATGACGATGACTATCACAAAGAAGCCTGACGGTGGCGGCAGACAGAGTGCCGCCAGCTCGGTAAGTGGCAAACACCGAACCGAGCGAGGAACAGCCCCCGCGTGCCCTAGGGCTGGAACCCTGGCCCCTAAGTCGCTGGAGGATAACATCCGATGAATCCGGTTAACTTATCTCTCAGCCCAATGCAAACTGCGTCTGCGCTGGAGGCTGGTGTGGCCCGTGGTGAAGCGGGTTGGCAACGGCTTCCCAGTGAGGCGGTGGTGCAAGTTGCGGAGCCGATGGTGTGTGTGCGGTTACAAGCGCCGCCGCGCTTGTCGCCTGGGGCGATCGCGGCCATGCAACAATTGGTTGATTTGCTGAAGCAGTTGCGATCGCCAGATCAGGGTGGAGCCGCTCCCCAACCGTTGACGCCTGAAGCCCTGGCCCCCTATGTGAGTGAGGAAATTGAAGAGGTCTTGCAAGTTCTGACGGAAGAGGATGGAGCCGCTTTGGCTGGGGCGATCGCGGCGATTCCAGCCGCTCCGGTTGAGCCTCCGGTGGCGATCGCTCCAATAGCCCTTCGGCTCGAAACCCTGTTGCCGCTGTTGCTCTGGAATTTAGCGCGGACGGGGCATCCAGTCATGCAACTGCTGGAGGGGGTTGCGGTTGCAGTCCAAACGAGCGATGCAGACCAGCCCAGTCCTGGGGTGTTGCGGTTGGTGGCTAGCTTGCAGGTGGCAACGCCAGAGGCTCAGTGGGCGGTTGATCTGGTGACGCGCGATCGCCCCCAGCCCGGTCTCGATCGCCGCCTGTCTTTGTGGCTTGACCCTGCTACTCCTCTAGCGACTTATCTAGACCTTGAGGGACTATCGGAGGCCGCTGGAAGTGGGGCGCTGCCCTGGGCAGATCGCCAATTGCAATATCTCACTCAGGCAATTTTAGGGGTGTCACCCGCATTGCAACCCTGGCTGACGGGTTTTGCCGCCCGGTGCCTGATTCCTGGCCAGCCCTGGTATTTGGGGCAGCTGCGGCTAAAGCTGGACTGGGAACTATCGCCCCAAGTGGGGGTGGGGCCAGGGGCCAGCACGCCAATAGACACTCCGGTTGAGGCGGAGTTGATGGATGAACTACCCTACGCTGGGAAGGCAGAGGCGTGGCCAAGGCAGGGCGATCGCGGTGATTTACCGCAGGTTGCCGTGTTTGAAGTGCCTCCTCAACCACAGATTATGACGACAATGGTGCGCCTGTCGGCCCAATCCACTCTGGATGAACTGTTGCACCGGGCGGTTTACCACGATATTGAACAAGGACTCGGTCGTATTTTCTGTGAGCCTGCGGGGGGCGGCGTGCCCCTGGAGGAGCGCGTTTTGCACGCAGCTTATCGCCTTGCTGCGTTGCCCAGCCATGCGCCTAGCTTGAATTGGGCTTTGCTCCAGCCGGAACTGGTGTTGGAAGAATTAGTGCCGAAGTTGCTGTGGCAGGTGGCTCGGAGTTCTTATGAATTAATGTCCTGGCTCGGCGGGGTTGATGCGGTGGTGCTGCACCCTGGAACGGGCTGGGCGACGGGCACGCTGCGGTTTGTAGTGATTTTGACGATCGCTCTGGGGACGGCAGCACCGGAGGAAAAATGGGCGATCGACTTGGCGACAGGCCGATTTTTGCCCCAAGGGGGGTGGCAGTTGGATCCGGCGGCGATGGTACGCTGTCCCGGCATCGGGCCACTGGGAACATCCTTGCCGGATCTGGTCGATGGCGACACCTTGACGACTTATCTGGAGCAAACGTTGCAGACCCAGGCTCCGGCGATCGCGCCACTGATGACGGAGACAGCGATCGCGTGGCTCACCCCGGAACACGACTGGCAAGCTGGCATACTCTGGATGAAGACAGGGCTAGAGTGGCTTGCCCATCCTGCCGCAGGCACCCTGTAACTGGATGGGAAATTAAAGAGTTTTTGAACTTTTTCGATGGGATTTACGGATTTTCCCCCAGCCCGCGTGTTGTTTACCCTGAAGCACTCATAGGTACACCTAACCCGCGACACCGTCGTCGGGTTTTTTATTGCCAGCACGGGGCGAGTAGAGGATCAGGCAGCTCCGGCGATCGCCTCATCGCAGGCACTAAAACGCGCTAGGCTGTAAGGACGTATGCTCGGTTTGCGACTGATGAAAGCTTTGTTAACTTTGGTGTTTGCGTTCATTTTTGCCGGGTGGATCAGCGCGATCGCCATTCTCTCGGTGCAAAACTTTACACCAGTGGCGTTCAAGTTTCTGACCTTTCAGTCCATCGAAATTCCCATTGGCATTGTGCTGGGGTTTGGAGTCGGGTTGGGGGCAATTCTAGGGGCGATCGCGCCTTTGTTGTTGATCCCCAACTTTGAGCGCGACGAATAAACCAGGCAGTGCAAGTTTCGCCTTGGGTGCTGGCACCGCCCCGACAAACCGCAACGCCCCGACAACCGCAACCGTGCTAGGACAGAGAATAGACGCGCCCGTCAATCAATACGCGGGTAATGCCCTTGGCCTGGAGGTGGGATGAGGCTTTCGATAACACGCGCCCATCCGGCAGTTTGATGACTCGCTGTGTCCGTGGATTGGAATATCGTTTGGCCACACGGTGGTTATCAAAAACGGGCAGAGTTTTCGCCTGAAATTCGGTTTCTGGAATCTGGCCCAAATCACCAAAGTCCTTCAATGGTGGGGCAATGAGTTCGGCGGCCCGATCAACGACGAGGTAACAGGTGCGAGGCAAGGTGGCTTCGGCGATTGGCAAAATTTGGATGCTCCCTTCATCTTTCAAGCGTCCGCTCAAAAATGGGGAGTGGGCTTCAAATTCTTCGTCCTCGTCGTCCTCGTCGTCCTCGTCGTCCAGATCTTCGTCATCTAAATCTTCGTCGTCCAGATCTGCGAGTTCTTCGGCTTCTAGGCGAGTGTCATGCAATAGCTCTTTCAGGAGTTCGGCTTCTTCGGAATCTTGCCGTTTTTCGGATTTGAGGGTGGGTCGGGCGCTGCCAGACGAGAGGACTGGTTTGGGTAAACGTGTTGCTTTTTCTGCGGGTTCGCTGCTGGGTTCTTCGGTGGGTTCAGCGATCGCTGGTAGCGGTTCAACCATAGCTTCGGCGCGATCGCTCCCTGGTTCAGTTTTTTTCTCCAGCAGTTTCGGGGGTTGGGGTTTTTCCGTTGTGCGGGGAGTGCGGCGGCGCGATCGCCGACCGGATTCTGCTTCTACTTCTGCGGAGTCAGTGTCCTCGGCTTCGGTCTGAAGTGTTTCTGGGGCGATCGCGTCTGATGTCGCCGTTACATCACTGACCGGGGTTGCGGAAAACTCGGTGGCACTATCCCCCGTCCGCAAGGCTCGCTTTTGCTGAATGAGGGTTTCATACTCATCCGCTGGCAACGAGGTTTTGAGCACACGGCTAATCGTCGATGTACTGACACCATAGCGACTGGCCAAGGTTGAGGTCGTGTCACCAGTGGTGCGGTAAAGATCGATGATCTCTTGTTTTTCGGAATCGGATAGCTTTCGAGCGGTCATTCTATGGGCATTTGGGAAACAGCACCAGCTTTTCTCATTGTATGTCGAGAGTTGGTCTGTGACAGGGTGTTTTCGGCGATCGCCAAATTTATCTGGCGTCAAAGCACTCCTGTGGGCGGAGTTGACGCAACTCTTCGGCTTACCTGGAGCTTTGGGGGTAGCAGCCTAGGCCCGTCGCCGAGACCCAGACCGTCGAGAGCGGCTAGACAAGTCGTATTCCAGGGCTGCACCCACACCAAACAGCAACCCACTCCACACCCAGGCCACTTCAGGCAAGCTGCCACTTTGGTAATTGGGAATGGCATTAGTCGCCCATTTGAACCAGATATCGGCCAGGTACAAGAAGAACGCCGCGATCGCGATCATCCGCCACGATTGGGAAAAACGCCCCCCCCAAAAGGCCAGCAGCAAGGTCGTTGCCAAGACCAACAACAACACATCACAAATTAGATAAAAGGTTTGAACAGGCCGTTCTAACTGTTGCAGGGTTTTGTCTAAGCTCACGGCCCAGCTTGGTGCGGTGGCTGGGGCTTCCTCGGCGGCAGGGCTGGGAGCGGGGGTGGCTTGGGCTACGGTCTGGGGGGCGATCGCTGTCTCTGTCTGGAGGGGTTGGGTTTCTGCGTAGGCTGGTGCTTCTAGCCAGTGGTGGGCTGTGGGGGCAGGGGCGGCACTACTGAGCACGATCGCAATGGCAATGCCCACAATGGCGATCCCCATCACAACACCTTTTTGCCACAGTTCCAAATTGAGACGGCGGGAGAATACGGCTTGCACCATCCCCCACACCAAAAAGACATAGGACGGAATAAAGAAGAGGTCACCGAGGGACACTGCCGGACTCAGCTTGAAGCCCAGTTCCCAATAGCTGAAGATGACATTGCCAATGAAGTAAAACAGCATCCCCAGGCCGATTCCCAGCCACACGTTGCGCCCACTCACAATTTGCGAACTGCCCCAGTTCCGGAAGCAAAGCACAGTGGCCACCAGGTAAGCAGTGGCCTCGAAGATGGAGGTGCCAAGGGAATAGCCAAAGGATTGTTCTTCTCCTTTAGCGGTGATGCCGAAGAGGGCATAGAACAGCAATGCCAGTACGCCCCAACCTACAAGCGTGAGGACAATGACCTGCACTGAAAGGCCGGTAGTTTTAGAACCCGAAGATTTGTCTGCTTTGCTCATGATTGGTAGGGAGGTAGCGGCATAAAAAGCAATCTCAAAAGACGATGAACCCTCAAGCAAGGGTGACATATCTCTGGAGGGAGCGATCCATTTGTCAAAAATTCTTTAAGCTCGTTCTTAAAGTTCATGGCTGAGGGGGCGATCGCCACCCACCCTCAACTCCATAATTTGCCCAGGGGCGATCGGTTCAGCCAGTCGCGAAACTGGTTTTGTTCACCGCTGGGTAAGTCTTCTAATGCGTCGATCGCCCGGGGTGCAAAGCTGGTATTGCCAAAATAGGATTTGCCCAGGCGATGGAGTTCTTGCAACAAGGTGTTGAGGTGATGCTCTTGCCACGCGGGCAGTTGCGCCCCACCCCCCAGGGGATCCATCGTCAGCACGTATTTCACTGCATCGGGCGTTTCAGCCTGGGGAAAGCGCCATTGTTTGAAGACATCGGAGATATCTTTTTGGAACAACCCGGCTTGTCGATTGCCTAACAAATCTTCAATATCAATAAAGACAGCTTGCAACATGAGGAGACAGCCTTTGATGTGGACGGGGTTGAGGCCCCCATCGCTCCCGGCATCGGCTTCTTGTTCCAACTGTTCCAGGCGGATCTTGCCCCAAACGCTGTAACGCTCTGGTTCTTCCAGCAAGACACAGGCTTTGCCCTGATTGTCGGTTAGATCTCGCCAAATGGCTTTGGCATCTTCTTCTTGGGCCGCACTAAAAACATGAATCAGGCGAAAGGTCTGTCCCTGATACGTCAGAATAGGGATTTGCTGATCCCGCTTGGGGTGCTGAATGCTAGAAATCTCTACATCCTGCCGTTTCAGAATAAACATGACACTAGCAATTTCTCCTGTCAGGGCTGTGTGTGGGCCAACCGGGTGAGGGCTAAGGTGGCAATGCCAAAACCAGGTACCGCGATCGGAGGGGTGGGGAGTTAGATCTGGATAGGTGCAGATAGACCCCAGATTACTTCAATCTTTTAATTTACGGAATTCCTACGGTTAACTTTGTCGGTGGTGGTTGCTGCGGGTTGGGCAATAACAGGGGCATAAAACGGGCTGTCTGGGGTCGTTAGCGGGGGAGCGCTGGCTTTGTTTGGGGGGCAGTTTGGGCCTGGTGGAAGGACGGGGTGGGCGATCGCGATGCTGCGACTGGAGATTTAATCGTTTGATGACGCGAACTTGAATGACGCGAACCAGTGTTCAGGGTAACTTAGAACTCGTCAGTTGCAACTAATTCGTTGAGACTGATTATATTACCTAACATTTGTCTAGAATGTTTAGGGAGGTTGAGTGTTGCCAGTTGGGGCCTGAGGGGGCATGGCTGTGGCATTACCTTGGGGCGCTACTTGGCAGGCATTGGTTATTTGGTCGGTGGCCCGTGCGGTTGCACAATGGCACGAAACTCCAGACAATGGTGAATAGTTTTTGGTTGGGGCTCATAGCTCAGTGGATAGAGCAATCGCCTTCTAAGCGATCGGTCACAGGTTCGAATCCTGTTGAGCCCGTTGTGAACTGTACCACCAGGTTAACAAGAGGGTGCGGCACTGGAGACAGGCGATCGCACTGAGCAGGGTATGAATGCCGCTGGGGGTAAGAGCGACTTGCTGCCCTAGAAAGGCAGGGGCGATCGTGGCGGTGGGCGCAATGTGGGCCACCACGCCATACAACCGCTGGTTGGAAAATGAGGTGTTGATAGGCCAACCGCTGGGATCGAGGCAATCAAGGTGGGCGATCTGGTGGGCGGGCAGGCCCAATTCGCGGTGGAGGATGGCGATCGCGGCTTCGGCGGGGGTTTGGTCAGCGGGGAGGCGGCCTCCGGGAAAGTCGAGGGTGGTGGCGTTGATCCCCGGTCGGTAGCTGGGCGGGGGCAACAGCAGAGTGTCGTTGTGGAGCGGCAGCACAATGACAGAATGGGCTCGTTCGACGCGCCAATATTCCAGGGGTTGGCCGTGATGGTCGGTCAAGTGTTCGCCAATGAGGGTAAACCAGTGCGATCGCAATTCTAAAAAGCGATCGTGCACCGTCCAGGCGGAATCTTCAGGCATGGTCACGGGCTCTAATCATGAACGACAACCGGAGTCCCCACACTGGCCCAGTTAAACAACCATTGCGCATGGTCAACCGCGACATTGGTGCAGCCATGACTGACAGGGGTGCCAAAGCGATTGTGCCAGTAGGCCCCATGAATGGCGTAGCCCCGGTAGTAATACATGGTGTAGGGGACATCGCCAATGTCGTAGTCATCCCCTTGCATGCGGGCATAGCGGTGCCGGGTTTGGATGGCAAAAACCCCTGGTGGAGTGGGCGTGGAGCTTTTGCCAGTGGAAACAATGACCGCATAGACCTGGCGATCGCCTTCCCAGGCATATAACCGCTGACTCGACAGGTCAATTTCAATCCAGCGAGAACTGGACGTTTTGAGATCGGTGATGGCTGCGGCCACCGTTTTTGCCTGGGCAACGGTGACCACTGGGGTCGCCGTCAGGGGTTGTAGGCCAAAACTTGCCTCGATACCAACCGTCAGGATGACTCCTACGGCTCCAAGAACATAGCGGGTGAATGAAGGTTGCATGGGGTTTGCCGTGCGTTCACTTCCATCCTAGGCTGAGGAGATGGGCCTTTGGGAAGAGCGTACTTACAAACCGTTAGGGTTTTAGATATTTCTTGATATTGCGTTTTGGCTTGCGCCCTCTTTAGGGGAAGACTGGCGGGGCACCCAGGGAACGGTGGGGGTGGGTCTGTTCTTCTTGGCGGAAGATGAGGTGTTGCATGAGCTGGCTGGTGCGGGCGGCGATCGCGGCCCAATCTTGGGTGGCCAGGGCTGGGGGGGGAAATAAATCGCTGGAAATGCCCACGGCCATCGCCCCAGCGGCCAAAAAGGTGAGGGCATTGTCGAGGGTAACGCCCCCGGTGGGGATTAGGGGAATGGTGCCCAGCGGCCCTTGCAAACTGTGCAGATAGGCTGCACCGCCCACGGCTTGGATGGGAAACACTTTCACACTGGCGGCCCCAGCCTGCCACGCAGTCAGGATTTCCGTGGGGGTCAAGGCTCCGGCAATCATGGGCACATCCTGGGCGATCGCGGCTTCCAGCAACTCCACGTGCACATGGGGTGTAAACAAAAATTCAGCTCCAACGGCGATCGCAGCTTGAACCTGGGCCAAGGTCGTTAAGGTGCCGGCCCCAATCACACACTGGGGTAACTCTTGCCGCAACGTGGCAATCAGCTCGTCCGCGCGATCGCTGTTCCACGTAATTTCGATAAACTGCATCCCTCCCTGGGCGATCGCCGTGGCCATGCCCACCCCCAGCTCAAACTGCGGCGCACGAATGACGCCGATCACGGGCGATCGCTGCACCATCCCCCGCCAAGCCTCCCGTTTCATGCCGCTTGTGCTCCTCGCTCATGACCTGCCAAACCCGCGCTGAGGGAGACCCAAGTTTCCCCGCAGCGCTCCTCCCCCCGGTGGCTCTTTGGCGGTGCTGTGCGTTCCCTGCGCAACGGTCATCCAGTGTAGCAAACCCAGTCGCCGCCCAGGGTGCAATAAAAATTAACTAAACTCACCACGAAATGCCACGAAACCCAGATAGAAAAAACGTCTAATTAGGAAAACTTTAATATGATGGTAAGCACATCGGCCCCACCTGTGGCCCAGTCGTCCTAAACCGTTGCTAACCTGCCCTTGCAACCCTCTCCCCGCCAGATTTGCGGGGCCAGCCAATGACTGGACTGAATGAATGCGCCTTGAGTGATGGCCGTTTCGCAGCCAGATCCGAGATGACTTTGCCCTCCGACCTTATCCATCTGAAATGCGACCCCTCCGTCAAGTATGAATGCCAACTATGAATGACAGTACGCCCTCCGAGCTAGACTTCACCCCGACCGACTCTGCGATCGCGCCTTCTGCGAATGGGATGGAATTATCCCCCGTTGGGTCAGACCTCAGTGAGACTGAACTGATTCGCATTGAGCTGTTTGAAGAAGTGCCTACCATTCATCGGGAAACCGTGGTTCGCGAAAAAATCCAGATTCGGAAAATCTCTACCTCCGAGAATTCCTGAAATCGCTGTAACGTTCCTCGCTCTTGATGAGCCCAACTGTTCCTCCTATTGCCATGCAGGAAAATGTATCAACCTTCTGCAAAACCGAATGATCCCTCCGGATCCGAATCTGATCGGATTAGAGCGCTGTTAGAAAACCTCAATAATTTGAGAGCGAAGCTCAAGAACTTTGCTGTCATTGATGAATTGGGGCAACCGATTGGTGAAATCAAAGATCTGATTTTGGATTCTGCCAATCAGCTCAATCTGGTGATCGATCAAGATGATGCGGCGGCTCATCAGCCGTCGGTCTTGCTCAATGGCCGACGCATCAAACAAGTCAGTGTTCAAACCCAATCTGTTTTTGTGGATATTACAAAAGCGGATGTTCGGTTTTTGCCGGAATATTTCTTGCCTGACGATGCCATTACTGAAATTGCCGAACCCTCTATGATGGCGGACGCAGCAGCCAGTTTGGGGGCGACAGATGCGGGGTTAGCGGAGCGATCGCCCACGGAATCCCTTAATGCGGAAGCCTATGCCGCCAGCCTTGCAGCCGATGAGTTGACCTTTGCCCCGGAAACGAATGGGGGCGATCGCGCTGAATTTGAGGGCTTGGACTTGGCCCTGGAAGCGCCAGAAACCGGGTTGCCCGCTGCCGATGATTTGTTGGATTTGCACCAGGCAGAAGACCTGAGCCTGCTGGACGCTGAGCCTTACCCGGCGGAAGAGCCACTCTTGGCAGCGGGCTTAGAGAGCGAACCCGCTATCGATGATGATTGGAACCTGGAAGAACTCCCTAACGAGGCGCGATCGCTGGATGAGTTTGGCCTGGATAATCCTTCCACTTTCGAGTTAGAAACCCTGGCAGTCGAATCTTCTGGAGCGTTGGGCGATTTAGAAGACTTGGATTTGGGCAGCGCGTGGCAGGCGGACACATCCGCTGATACCAGTTTGAACCTGGATGGGGCTTTGCCAGAGCTAGATCTGGGTGATGCCTCGGCAGCCGACAGCCTGGAGTTTGGGGAAAGTTTGGAGTTTGGCCCGGAGGAAACGGAAACGGCCCCTGCGCTCTCTGGCTTTGCGATGGCCGATGCTGGGGAAGAGTCGGAGTTTGTGTTGTCCGATGACTTCGCCTCCGAGACCTTTGGGGCGGAAGAGTTCGGCACGGAAGCGTTTGCTTCGGAGCCCTTTGGGTCAGAAGAGTTTGGCACGGGTGACTTTGGGGGCGAGACTTTTCCCTCAGAGGATGGGTCGGCGTTGCCGCTGGATTCAACGGATTTCGCGTCTGACTTTAGTGCGGATTTCAGCGATTCTGGCGTGGATGAGGAGTTCAATTTTGATGAGCCCGAACTCAATCTTGATGTGCCACCAGAGCCGAACTTTGCGGCGGCGTTGGAAGCGGACTCGTCCGATGCGATCGCGGCGGATCTCTCGGCTGACTTGGCTGGCTTGTCGGATTTGGATCTGGCGGAAACCGTTGCTGTCGATTCCGGTTTGAGTGAGGACTTGGGGCTGGGCGAGCCTGCCGACCTTTCTGTGGGCGACGGTGCTGAATCGCTGGATCTGGGGTTGGATTTGTCCCTGGATTTAGATTCGCCCGATTTAGACCTGGCCGAACCAACTGAAACGGCGGCTGAGTTGGAGTGGACTGACTCGACGGCCTCGGCGAGCCCCGAAGCAAGCTTTAGCCTGGAAGAAGATCTGTCAGATTTTGGTTTTTCGGCGGATGCGGCGGGCACGGCAGCCGATGTAGTCGCTGCGGAAGAGTTTGCCTTGGGTGATCTGGAGTTTTCGGCTGCGGAGCCAGAAACCCCGACGGACGGTTCTGCTGATTTTGATTTTGCGGCCCCGGCCCCGCTGGATGAGTTGGGCGGTGATACCTTTGAACTGGGTGAACTTGGGTTGGCGGCGGCCTCTGATAGTATGGCCCCAGCCGATGCGGAGTTGTCGGATTTTGACTTTTCGGCTCCAGCAATGGGCGATCGCGAGGCAGAAGTGGCTGCGGAAGAGTTTGCCCTGGGGGATCTCGATTTTGTTGCTGCGGAGCCAACCGAAGCCGCGCCGGAGGAGTTGTCGGATTTTGGTTTCCCGCCGGAGGAGGACATTGCACCAGAGGCGGCGATCGGGTTGCCAGAGTTGGCCTTTGGTGATCTTGACTTTGCGCCCCCGGAACTGAAACCGCCTGCCGATATTCCTGCTGACCTGACCGAAGATTTATCCGATTTTGGCTTTCCGCCAGAAGCAGACTTGTCTGCGGTGGATGCGGTGGATGCGGTGGAGTTTGAACTGGGCAATCTGGACTTTGATACGCCAGAGCCAGAGTTGGCCACGACCGAAGATTTGTCCGAGTTTGGCTTTTCCCCAGAGCCGGAGTCGGCGCTGACCGAAGATTTGTCTGAGTTTGGTTTTGGCTCGGAGGCTGAGTTTGGGACGGAAGCCGTGAGCCAGGATGATGCCCTGGCATTGGATCTTTCTCTGGACGCGGACGAGGAACTGGGGTTTGACTATCCTAGCGAGGAGGAGCGATCGCTCGAAGCGCCGATTGCGGAGGATGCCCTGGACTTCGGGAGCTTGGAGCCTGCGCCGGAGAATGAGGCGATCGCCTCGTTGGCGGATATTAACTTTGCTGAACCCACGGCTGACGTGGCAAGCGATGAGCTAGAGGCGTTAGATTTTGGGGCCGAGTCAGCACTATCGTCCTTGGATGACCTGAATTTTACGTTGGATGCGGCGAGCGATCGCGGCCCTGGCGTTGAGGCAGAGACTGAGGCTTGGGGCGATCTGGGGTCTGATGTGTTGGCCGAGGAGGCCACTTTGGGCCTGGATGCCTTGGCAGAATCGGGCGAGCCGGGTCTGGATTTGGATTTGTCGTTGCCAGAGTTGGCCGCGATCGCCGATGAACCTGTAGAGACGGACAGTAGTCTAGATTGGGATGGGGCGATCGACGCAGCGCCTACAGAAGCTGAATTGCCTGGGCCTGACCTGGAGGAGACCACCGTTGATGACACGGCGCTTGATTTGGGCTTTTCCCTTGACGAAGATAACGCCGTTGATGGGGCTGACTTAACGGATGAGTTGGGTGGCTTAGCGGCTGTCTCGGGACTGGCTGCTGCTGCGGGTTTGGCCGCTGCCTCCTGGGAAGAGCCAACCCCGCCCATTGAAGCGCCTGAGTCCCTGGGTGAGTTTGAATTTGATCAGTTGGACGCGATCGCTCTCACAGACGACCTGGAGCCAGAACCTTCGCCACCGGACGTGGAACCAGATCTATTGGATTTGGGTTGGTCGGAGCCAATGACCGAGGCCGCCGTGGATGCGGTTAGCTTGGACGCTGAGACGACAGAAGCCGATTGGAGCCTGGACTTGCCCGACGAGGCAGATGAGTTGCCCGAGGGTATTAGCCTGGAGGAACCCACGGAAGAACCTTTGGATTGGGCGGCTGCGCCTGATCTGGGAGGCGAGCTGGATTTAGGTCTGAATTTAGATTTGGAGGCTCCGCTTGCAGCGGAAACCCCAATCGCGCCGGAGCCAGATCTGGCTTTGGGGTTTGCTGGTGGTATGGAAACCCTACCGCCGCTCAATTTGGATGATTTAGAGCTGAGTTCTGTCACGCCGGAAGGTGTGGATGAGCTTGAACTCGCTACGGATGCTGGGTTGCCCGCAGCGGATCTGTTACCCGACGTGGATTTGTTGCCCGACGTAGATCTGTTGCCTGAAGCCGAGGCGATCGCCCCGGTTGATTTTGGCGAAGAGCCCTATGAACCGCCTGCGGCCCTGGTGATGGAGGAGTCTACAGAGTCAGTTCTGGAAGCTCCGACCCCAACCCCCGAAGCGGCCTCAACGCCAGTAGATGTCATCATTCCCTTGCTCGAAGAACGGTTGAATGTGGAATATCAACGGCGCAAGGTTGGTGAGGTGGTCATTCGGAAGCGCATTGAAACCCGAATGGTCGAGGTCCCTGTGCGGTATGAAACGTTGATTATTGAACAGGTTAGCCCAGAGCAAAAGTCTTTGGCCGAGGTGGATCTTAGTCAGGGAGAACCGGAAAATATCGAAATTCTGGGGATTGGTGGCAAGCCTGTGGTGAGTGGTGAGTTTCAGTCAGCGCGGACAGCGACTTATGTCTTGGATGCGATCGCGAAAACCCTCCGTCATCGCTGTAAGAGTGTGCGGATTGAAGTCGAACTGGAAGACAGCACCTTGCAAGAAGCCTATCAAGAATGGCTGGATCAGTGCAGCCAAATGTAAGGGTGGTGGGGCGCGTGAGCTTGAACCCTGAGACTGCGCCCCCTCTAACCTAATCTGAGATACCTATCACTTAAATCAACATAAACAAAAGGGGCACATTTGTGCCCCTTTCGCTTTAACAGAACCCGACTAAACGCTGATGAGAAAGCGATGTTTAGCCCCAACGAGGATAGTTAGTGTGCAACGACCCCTTAGGCGATCGATGCAACTCGCACATCGCTAGAAGCCAACAAGTCTTGCAACTCTTCCGAATCGACGGTTTCTTTCTCGATGAGCATATCCGCCAGTCGATCCAACACAGCCTGGTTTTGCGTCAAAACCAACTTGGCTCGACGATAAGCTTGCTCAACCAGATTGCGAACTTCATCGTCGATCGCGGCGGCAGTCTCTTCTGAGAAATCGCGCTCTGCTGCAATATCCCGGCCCAGGAACATGTTGCCCTGTTGACGACCCAACGCCACCGGCCCCAAGCGATCGCTCATCCCAAAGCGGGTGACCATTTGGCGGGCGACCCGTGCAACCTGTTGCAAGTCATTAGAGGCACCCGTCGTGACTTCTTCTTCACCAAAGATAATTTCTTCAGCAATGCGGCCACCGAGGGCAACTGCCATCTGATTTTGCAGGTAGGAACGCGAGTACAAGCCAGAGTCCATGCGGTCTTCACTGGGGGTAAACCAGGTTAAACCACCCGCGCGGCCTCGGGGAATGATGCTGATCTTTTGAACTGGGTCATAGTCTGGCATCAATGCCCCAACCAACGCGTGGCCGGCTTCGTGGTAAGCAACCAACTGCTTCCGCTTCTCGCTCATCACCCGATCCTTTTTCTCGGGGCCAGCCAAGACGCGATCGATCGCATCGTTGACTTCATCCATCGAAATTTCGGTCAGGTTTCGCCGAGCTGCCAGAATTGCCGCTTCGTTCAACAAGTTCGAGAGGTCTGCCCCCGTGAAGCCAGGAGTCCGGCGGGCGATTTTCTCTAAGTCAACGTCTTTGGCCAGGGTTTTCCCACGGGCATGGACGTTCAGGATTTCTAACCGACCAGAGTAATCGGGGCGATCGACCACCACTTGGCGATCGAAACGACCGGGACGGAGCAAGGCCGCATCCAACACATCGGGACGGTTCGTAGCGGCAATGATAATGATGCCAGTATTCCCTTCAAAGCCGTCCATTTCCGTCAACAACTGGTTGAGGGTTTGTTCGCGCTCGTCGTTGCCCCCGCCTAAACCAGCGCCCCGTTGCCGACCAACCGCATCAATTTCATCGATGAAGACGATGCAGGGTGCGTTGGCTTTAGCTTGTTCAAACAGGTCGCGGACGCGAGAAGCACCGACCCCAACGAACATTTCCACAAACTCTGAGCCAGAGATGGAGAAGAATGGTACTCCGGCTTCCCCGGCAACTGCACGAGCCAGCAAGGTTTTCCCTGTCCCCGGAGGCCCAACAAGCAACACGCCTTTGGGGATTTTGGCTCCGATCGCTGTGAAGCGGTCAGCATTTTTCAAAAAGTCTACAACTTCGTTCAGTTCCAGTTTGGCCTGATCAATCCCCGCAACATCGCCAAAGGTGACTTGGGTTTGGGGTTCCATCTGTACCCGTGCTTTGGATTTACCAAAGTTCATGGCTTGGCTGCCGGGGCCGCTCTGTGCTCGCCGTAACAGGAAGAACAGACCAACTAGCAACAAAATCGGGAAGAAGAGGCTGCTCAGCGCCTTGAACCAGAAATCTCCGCCTTCAGACTGCGGCATCACGGAAATATCGACGCCGCTCTTGGTCAGGATATCGATGAGTTCGGGATCCGGGGGCAGGTTTACAGTTTTCTGTGCGGTGCCTTCGCTGTAGCTCGCAAAGGAGCGATCGGCACTGATCCGCACGTTACTAATGTTCTTATTTTCACCGCCGACTTGGGCTGGCTTGCCCGTCTCGACTTTGCTCATAAAGTCACTGTAGGGCACAGGTTCGCTCTTGGTGACCTGTCGCCCATCAATAAATGCGGTTGCTAACGAAATGACAACGATCGCCAGCAAAGCATATAAACCAACATTTCTCCAGCGTTTATTCACCGGGGTCTGTCCTCCCACTCGTTAAGGTACGGAGCTATCTGCCCTATTTTACTATGTTAATTAATATTAACGTATCTCAGAAAACCGGGCAGGGAGAATTTCTGAATTGAGACGGTTGCCGTGAACCAATTAGTTCAGCGCGATGGGCGGCTTGAGGTCTGCCCCAGCGCCACGAGAACCGTGTGCCAAGGGGGGCGGCCAATGGGATAGCTAAGATCCGAGCGATCGCCAATAGCGCGGCAACCCAACTCTATTGTCTAGTGTATCTTCAGGCTCTCTGGTCTGGCAGTGCAGGGCGAAGACTGAATTGCGATCGCCCAAAATTCAGCCGTTCGTTAGACCGCAAGTGCGAGATGGGCACGGTAAGATACCGTCGTTTCTGTCCTTTGAGGGAAGTCCCTTCGCTGTAATCAAGAGTTTGACGAACCCATGCGGGAATTATTACAAACGGTCAATCAAAGCCTACTTAACCTGGTGGGGCAAGCGGTGGAAATTTTACCAGCCTTGGTGATGGCGGGTTTGATTTTGGTGATTACCCGCTTTTGTGAACGGGCGGTGCGGCGGATTGTCCGTATGACGGTTGATCGATTTATTCGCAATCTTTCGCTGCAATTGTTGTTTCTCCAACTGACTTCGGTGGCGGTGTGGGGCGTGGGTATCTTGCTGGCCTGCGCGATCGCCTTTCCAGGGTTGGGCTTGGGCGATATTGTGGCCCTGTTAGGACTCAGTTCCGTCGCGATCGGGTTTGCCTTTCAGGATATCTTCAAAAATTTTCTGGCCGGGATTTTACTGCTGTTGAACGAACCGTTTAAGGTGCGGGATCAGATTGTGGTGGCAGAATACGAAGGCACGGTGGAATCAATTAGTATTCGGGCGACGGAGATTCGTACCTACCAAAATGAATTGGTGGTGATTCCGAATGCGGTGGTGTTTACCAGTCCGGTGCAGGTCTTGACCAACTATGGGGCGCGGCGGACGGATTTGGCGATCGGCCTGGATTACAATACGCCGTTGCCAGAAGCGCGGGCAGCGTTGTTAACGGCGGTAGAAACAGCAGAAGGCGTGTTGGCGGAACCCGCCCCCGAAGTTGATTTGGTGGGGTTTGGGGACAGTTCGATTGACTTTGTGGTGCGATATTGGACGGCCTCCCCGATCGCCCAAGTGCGGCGCACCAAAAGCAATGTGGTCATTGCCCTCAAGCAAGCCTGCGATCGCGCGCAGTTTTCCATCCCCTATCCCATTCGCAGTGTTTACTATTACGACCAGAACCAAACCCTTGATCAACCTGGCTGACCTGGGGGACATCAGTTGGACATCAGCAACGTGGTCTAGCGTGTGGAACTAACGCGACTACGTGCCCGAAGACCAGCCAGGATGCTCGGTTCAGGTTCTGGTCGCTATGCAAGTTAGATGGCGATAGCGGTCGTCGCTTTAGCGATCGGTGCATGCCCAGGTTTCAATCTTGCAACTCCCGGAACCACAGGCAGAGAGCGCCTTTGTTTGTGCTTCTGCCTCAGTTTCGGCCCAGCCCCAGCCCACAGTTTGTCCATCTTTGGCTACTGCCCCGCAGGCATTCATGAACCACACTTCAACCTGACACCCCGGTTCGCCGCATTGGTCTTTTGCTGCTGTTTCGGCCTGCCTCCGGGTTGGATAGTTGTAACCATAGCCCCAGGAGCCAGTTTCATCATCGGTCGCGATCGCCCCATACATATCTTCGGCTTGGGCGACGGCGGGGTTGAACAGGGGTGTGAGTACCGCAAACCCAGCAATAGCAGCAATCGTTAAACTTTTAGCAAACATCGGCATTGTGCTTCATCCGGTAGATGGACTGAGGCTGTTGCCACAATCTGAACGGTTGGTTCAGGCTGGGCAACGCGCTTTACCTTAGAGTGCCCAGGCTAGGAATGCTGTTCACAGCTAAATGGCCGAAAAATGGTCGCAGGAGAATAAAGCCCCATTTGCCCAAAGTGAAAGGTCGAAGTGGCCCCCTGTCTGCCAACTGTGGACTGAGGTCTCAAGTGGTACTTCCTGGGATGCCTGTAACGGGAATTAAACGCGGGACAGGAAGGTTGCCGTGGCTCGCTCAATGACTTGCCGCAGCACCATTGCTGTCCAATCAATATCCTCCAGGGTGGTATCCCGGCCCAGGGTGAGGCGAATCCCCGATTTGGCAACGCGATCGCCGTAGCCCATTGCCAGCAAGATGGGACTGGGGGTGACTTTCCCGCTCTGGCACGCGGCCCCCGCACTGATGCCAATGCCGGCCAGGTTCATCTGGCGGACGAGGTTTTTGCCATTCAATTGGTCGTTATCGGCGGCAGCGAGACAAAAACTGACGTGATGGGGTAAGCGGTGGATGCGATCGCCCGTGGGCACCAGGCCCGGAATGGCTTGGCACTGGCTAAATAAGCGATCGCGCAAAGTGGTTAATCGGGGTGTTTCGGCGGCCATTTCTTGCAGGGCTAATTCGGCGGCGACTCCAAAGCCTGCGATCGCCGGGAGCGCCTGAGTACCAGAGCGTAGGCCATTTTCTTGGCCTCCCCCACTCAGCAAGGGCTGGAGCGGTGTACCCGGACGGATATACAACGCACCGGCCCCCTGTGGCCCATAGAATTTGTGGCTGGACAGAGAGAGAAAATCCACCGGGAGTTGCTGCACATCAAGGGGCAAGCGTCCGGCCACTTGAACAGCATCGGTATGGAACAGGGCACCGTGGGCTTGGGCGATCGCCGCCAAGGTGGAAATCGGTTGTAGCGTTCCGACTTCGCTTTGACCGTAGATCACCGATACAAAGACTGTGTTTGCTCGAAGTGCGGCCTGAAGTTCTAACGGATTGATGCGCCCGGTTGAATCGACGGGTAGTCGTGTGACCTGCCAACCTTGCCGTTCGAGCTGGGCCACGGGTTCGGCGATCGCGGAATGTTCCACGCTGGAAATAATGATGTGCTGCGGCACGGCGTATTGCTGCGCCACTCCCCAAATCACGAGATTGTTCGCTTCTGTGCCCCCAGCGGTAAAGACGATCGCTTCTGGCGGCGCATTCAACAACCGAGCCACCTGCACCCGCGATCGCTCCAACGCCGTTGCCGCCCGTTGCCCTGCAAAATGTAGGCTAGACGGATTCCCCCAATGCGTTGATAAGGCAGCTTGCATCGCGGCGATCGCCTCAGGCCGAGTGGGAGTTGTCGCACTGTAGTCCAGATAGATCTGCATGAATTCAGTTGGAGGAGTTCGTACTCTTCCAGCTTACGCCTTCTCGTTTTCTCCTGGTTCAATAATCCGCTGAAAGAGATAGCCCGTTCCCCGTGCCGTCAAAATCAACTCGGGATTGCTGGGGTCATCTTCTAACTTGGCCCGCAACCGGGAAATGTGCACATCTACCACGCGCGTATCCACATGGCGTTCTGGCGTGTAGCCCCACACTTCTTGCAAAATCTCCGATCGCGAAAAGGCTTCGCCCGACCGACTCACCAACAACTCCAACAGGCTAAACTCCATACCCGTTAGCCGAATGCGTTCATCCCCTTTGTAGACTTGCCGCTTGTTGGTATCAATGCGGATATTGACCACCTGGATGACACCAGAACTGGGAATACCAGAAGTGCCTGTTTTTTCCACCCGCCGCAACACCGAGCGAATCCGGGCTTCTAATTCTTTCGGCGAAAAAGGCTTGACAACATAGTCATCGGCTCCTAGTTCCAGGCCAGTAATGCGATCGGCAACATCGCCTAAAGCTGTCAACATAATGATGGGCACGTCCGACTCTTTGCGTAACTCTTGACACACTCCATACCCATCTAACTTGGGCATCATGACATCCAAAACCACTAAGTCGGGATCGGCATTCCGAAAGGTTTCCAGCGCTTCCTCACCGTCTGCCGCCGTGACAACGTCATACCCAATCATTGATAAGCGAGTTTCCAGAATTCGGCGAATGCTCGCTTCATCATCAACGACAAGAATCTTTTCCTTATGGCTTTCCAATTGTCTCGCGCTCCTAAGCAGAATTTCAAAACATTAAATTTTTGTGCCTTATCATTAGAATGGTACTCCATCCGTAAAGCATGGGATCGCCAAACTTCTTTTCCTAGATACATTTCAGACTTTTTTAAACTTTGTTGAGGGGGCGACTCATAATTCGCAACAAAATGTTTCGTCTGTCGAATGTGAACTAAAACCAATGCCGAAATCGCGATCGCTCTTTGTGTGTAATCACTGTGGCGCAGAGTTTTCTCAATACTTTGGCAAATGTCTGGCTTGCGAAACCTGGAACGCCCTCGAAGAACAAATCATTACCCCAAAAACTACCGGACGAGCTGCCAGCACAACCACCGCCCAACGGTCGCCCCGCAGCCAGCGCAGCACCGCCCAAACTCCCGCCCAACCGCGAGCTTCCCTCACCCTGGCCGAAATTTCTGACCATCCCCAGGCCCGTCTGTCCTCCGGCTACACCGAACTCGATCGCGTCTTGGGGGGCGGCATCGTCCCTGGTTCTCTGGTGTTGATCGGGGGAGATCCGGGCATTGGCAAATCTACGCTGTTGTTGCAAACGGCTAATCGCCTTGCCCAGCGCTATCCAGTGCTGTATGTGTGCGCTGAAGAGTCGGGCCAGCAGGTGAAACTCCGGGCGCAACGGCTTGGTGTGGGCACGCAAGGGGAACTGGCCGAACCCCAGCCGCCCGCGCAACGGGACGATGAAGCTGCCTTGCGCCTGCCTGATCGCGCGGACAATGCGGCGTTGTATCTATTGCCTGAAGTGGATTTGGATACGATCTTGGCTGAGTTAGAGTCCTTGCAGCCGCAGGTCGCAGTGATCGACAGTATTCAAGCCTTATATTTCAGTGCGTTGACTTCGGCACCGGGTTCTGTGGCTCAGGTGCGGGAGTGTACGTCGATGTTGATGCAATTGGCCAAACGGCAAAATGTGTCGCTGTTTATTGTGGGCCATGTGACGAAGGAAGGGGCGATCGCGGGGCCAAAAGTGCTGGAACATTTGGTCGATACGGTGTTGTACTTTGAGGGCGATCGCTTTGCCAGTCATCGGTTATTGCGGGCAGTCAAAAATCGATTTGGGGCGACCCACGAAATTGGTGTGTTTGAGATGGCCGACCAGGGGTTGGATGAAGTGACCAATCCGTCGGAATTGTTTTTGGGCAACCGGGAAGAAGCCTCGCCGGGAAGCGCGACTATCGTTGCCTGCGAGGGCACTCGTCCCATTTTGGTGGAGTTGCAAGCGTTGGTAAGTCCGACCAGTTACAGTTCGCCTCGGCGCTCGACGACGGGCATTGAATACAACCGTTTGCTGCAAATTTTGGCTGTGCTGGAAAAACGGGTCGGCATTCCGTTGTCGAAGTTAGACGCTTATGTCGCCTCATCCGGGGGGCTGAGTGTGAACGAACCAGCGGCGGATTTGGGGGTGGCGATCGCGGTGGTGGCGAGTTTTCGCGATCGCGAAGTCAATCCCCGATTGGTCATCATTGGGGAGGTGGGTTTGGGTGGGCAGGTGCGGCCCGTCTCGCAAATGGAACTCCGGCTGAAAGAAGCGGCCAAATTGGGGTTTCAGCAAGCCATCATTCCCAAAGGCCAAAGCTTTGCCAATGTGGGGCTGGAGGTGATTCCCGTGGGGCGAGTGGTAGACGCGATCGCGATCGCCCTGGCTGCACCCCAGTCGCACGATGCTGTGAACTAGTCTGGGCTGCCGCTGGATTGCACACACCCACGCCCAGGAACCATCCTGGTACAACGACCGTCACGACTGCCAGTATCGTTTGAACCGGGGCGATCCAAACTTGGCTTGAGTGCGTATCAAAGTCAGAGCAAGTTGAAACTCAAAAATTAGCGATACAAACTGACTGTTTTTAGTCAGAGTTTTGGTTTGATTTCGGTTCGTTGTTACGGTTGTTGCTTGTTGTCGTTGTTGCAGAGTTGGAACTTATGCGTTCAAAACTGATCCCTTTCTCCCTGGCTGTTGTGACATTGCTTGCGAGTACTGGTCATGCGCTGGCCCAGTTAAAAGGGAATCTGATCGTTGGTGTGAGTGGTCTGACGAATCAACAAGGACTACTCTGCATGAAAGTCTTTGGTGGGAGCCAGGGTTTCCCCGATGGTGATGCTAAAGCAGTGAAGCAAGAATGTGTGAAAATCACAGGTAATTCGATGCAGTTCAAGTATTCGGGGTTGCCCTCCGGGAGTTATGCGATCGCGGTTTATCACGATGCCAATGGCGATCGCAAACTGAATCGTAACTCTGCGGGAATGCCCACAGAAGGCTATGGCTTTTCCAATAATCCTGTGGTGAAAGCTGGCCCCCCCAAGTTTGGTCAAGCGGTGTTTCTGATTGCTGGCCCCAATACCCGCAAAAATATTCAAATGCGCTACGGCAATTAACGGGGAAACGCTTCGGTTGGGGCTTGTAGCCGGGGCAAAGCAGGGGCGATCGCTGCTATCGGATTGCCATGATTCAAAATTAGGCGCAAAAAAGCCCCCAGAGTGACCTCCAGGGACTAGTAACAGCGATCGTGATCATCAGCGATGCAGCTTTAATTCAGCTCATCCCTTGACACAAAGGACTTGCTTCAAGGTGGCGACGACTTCCACCAGATCGGCCTGATTGGCCATGACCTGATCAATGGGTTTGTAAGCCCCTGGAATTTCGTCCAGCACACCCTCATCCTTCCGGCATTCCACACCAGCGGTTTGTTTAACCAAATCATCCAGGGTGTAAGACCGCTTGGCTTTTGTGCGAGACATCAGCCGCCCTGCCCCGTGGGAGCAAGAGCAGTAGCTATCGTGGTTGCCTTTCCCTTTCACAATGAAGGATTTGGCCCCCATTGAGCCGGGAATAATGCCGTAATCATTGGTTTGAGCCCGCACCGCCCCTTTCCGAGTGACGTAGACTTCTTCCCCAAAGTGAACTTCTTTCTCGGCATAGTTGTGGTGGCAATTCACCGACAGTAGGGATTTAGTGGGTTTGCCCCCAGCGAGATGCTTTTCGACCACCCGCTTGACCCGCTCCATCATGACATCGCGATTGACCCGTGCATAGTTTTGCGCCCATTGCAAATCGCGCCAGTAGGCATCGAACTCGGGGGTGCCAGCAACAAAGTACGCCAGATCAGGATCGGGCAGTTTGTTGCTAGCGAGTTTCGCCAGGTTTTTACCCGTGTTGATGTGGCATTGTGCCAGCTTGTTGCCGATGTTCCGCGAGCCAGAGTGGAGCATGATCCACACTTGGTCGTTTTCATCGAGGCAAAGCTCAATAAAGTGGTTGCCGCCGCCCAGGGAACCCATTTGGCGCATGGCTTTGCGATCGAGGTCTTGCACACCTTTGTGCAATGTCTTGAACGATTGCCAGCCTTGCCAGTTGGTAACGGTTTTGTCGGTGTCTTTGTTTTCGTTGAACCCGACGGGAACCACCGCTTCAATCTCTTGGCGAATGTGCTTGAGCTTGCCTTCGAGTTGGGTGGCCGTGAAGGCTGTTTGGATGGCGCACATGCCACAGCCAATATCTACCCCAACCGCAGCCGGGATCAGAGCATCTTTTGTGGCGATGACGGAACCCACCAAGGCCCCTTTCCCCAGATGCACATCGGGCATGAGGGCTACGTGCTTGAACACAAAGGGCAAGGAGGCAACGTTTTTCGCCATTTTGGTTTCATCCGAGCCGAGGGCATGGTTTGCCCAGGACAGGATCGGCGTTGGCGTTGATACATTCAGGGTTTCGTAAGGCATGGTTGCCTCCTCAGGCAAAACAATAGGATTCAGGCGATCGCCGTTGAGAGCCCTCCAGCGATCGCGCTTTGGGTTAGGGAGTTTAAGGTTAACCCTCGTACTACATATACTACAAACTTGAAAGATGACTGTCAAGTACTCTCACCGAAGTTACCCATTGGGGCCAAGGGGTGGGGCGATCGGCCAAAGTGATGGTCGCGTTTTCCCTCCTGGATGATCTGGCGCTGGGTACTGGCGATCGCCCAGGAGTAGCACTAAATCGGATTTAATATCCTGTTAGCACTCAATTAAAAATGTGTGGAAAGACTGAAAATTTAGGCTTTTGGGTTTGAGTTTAGATCGGTTAGGAACTCAAGCTAAATATTGGAATGATTCGATTGGATGTGTTCGTTGACTCGATAGATTACTAAGTTTGTTTTGGGCTCTGTATCTAAAGGGGGATAGGGGTTCTGTCTCAGGGAGATGGCACTAGCTAAGGTGTATCGCCTACAAAGAAAGAACACAATCAAGAGAGATACAACCTTTATGAAGCTGAATGTCTTAACGAAGAGCTATCACATGGCAAAGCGGTGGATTGCCAGTACGGTATTGTGCTTGGCAATGGTGGCGTTGTTTTGGCAAGGGAGTGTGTTGACGGCTGAGGCGGCGATCGCTCTGCCCCACTCGGCGGTATTGGCTACCTCCAATTTGGACAAGGCCCAGGACAAAGCTCAACGGGATGCGGCATCGACCAAAGACTTTGTTCGGGATGCGGCCAACAAAGTTGAGAAAACAGCTCGCCAAAATGCCGATCGCGTGGATCAAGCGACCGATGGCAGCAACTTTCTAGCTCGCAAAGCCCAACGGGATGCAGGCCGAATCGAACAACGGGCTGAGCAAGATGCAGCACGGACTCAGGACGCGATCGATGATACAAAAAATGTCTTTGAGCGGGCGGTTGATAACGTTAAGGAAGCTTTCTCGGATTAGTCTGTAACGTTGTCTTGGCTGAGCTTAAGTTAACGATTTAGCTCACTCTTAAAGAGTACAATGCGCTAACTTAAGCTAGTTTAAATTGGTACCTTAATCAAGTGTTGGTTAGGGTACCATTGCATTTTAAAACTGCATTTTTGTATGCCCTTACCTGAACTAACAATGAATGGGCAACAGGCAATGGGTAAAATGGCGCTCTCAATTAACGCTAAGTAGGCGGCTGGGACTGGCTGGATCCGACGGGGCTTAGCGTTGTCCTGTGACAATGTAGGCAACTCGTTTACCGATGTTGGTGGCGTGATCGGCCATGCGTTCCAGGTGGCGGATGACCAGGACAAGCAACACGATCGGCTCGACGACGCCTTGAATGTTGTGTTCTTGAGAGAGGGCGTGATAGAGGGTTTCGTAATCTAGATCGACGGCATCGTCACGAATTTTGACGGCTAAGCCTTGCTCGGCATCTAGATCAGACAAGGCGGCCAGACTCATAGCTAACATGGCGCGGCAGCGATCGCACATGGGTTTAATCTGCACCATGTAAACCGATGGCTCGTAGGGAAACAAGCGCACGGCGATCTCGCCCAAATCTTCGGCATAGTCTCCAATCCGTTCTAGATCGCGCACGAGTTGCATGAGCGCACTCAAGAGACGCAGATCTTGGGCCACAGGAGATTGCAGGGCAATCAACGCGACACAATCTTGCTCGATTTGGCGGTAGAGCTGATCAATTTGTTTATCTTGGCGGGCAATTTTTTCGGGTGCTTCCAGGTTGGCCTCAAACAGTGCTTGGCGGGCGAGCCAAAAGGAATTTTCAACCAGCGCTCCCATCCGCAAAACATCACGTTGGATGCGTTTGAGTTGACGTTCAAAATTGATTCGGGTCGTTTTTGCAACTTCCAACGGCGGGGTACCACGCTTCACAAGTTTTAATGATTTTAATAGGCGATTTTGAGATTTGTCGTCAAACGAGTCTGGGTTAGCTCAAAAGTGCCTTTCGGCTTCCCCTAGTATATAAATTCTGATGAACGCAGCGGTAGGATCCTCAACACATTTGGTGTGGAGCTTGGCTGGTGGGGGGTTGCGTAGGGTCACGATTTGTATCTCAGGGGCGATCGCGCTATGGTAGAGCAGTTTTTCCGGCCTTGCCGCGTTGCCCGCCATGTCTGAGCTGAGTGTTTCCAGTTTGTTTCTGCAATTACAGGCCCGTTATCCGTTGAGTGGGTTGGTGACGGAGCTGTTGCACATTCACGATGGGTTGTTTGTGGTGCGGGCGAGTGTGCAAGTGCAGGCGGTGGCGATCGCGACGGGAATGGCAGCGGCGACCACCCTGGAAGCGGCGGAGGATCAAGCCCGTCTTCGCGTGTTGCACCTGCTTGGCATTGATTCCGCTGTGGCGAACCAATTGCTGCCTGCTCCCACTGCTCCGCCTTCCCCTGGGTTGCTGGCTTTTCCGGGGCCTGTGCCCATCGCGCCCCCGTCGTTAGTTCCGCCTGGGCCTGGAGGCGATCGCGTCAGTGCCCCTGCGCCCGTTGTACCGCCCGTTATGCCGCCTCCCCCTATTACTCGGCCGCCGATCGCGCCACCGCCTGTTGCCGCCCCTGCTGAGCCGCTGACTGGGCTGCCGTTGCCTATTCCGTCGGCGGAGCCAGAGCCTGGGCCGTCGGCGGTGCCGTCGCTGCCCGTGGGGTTAGATGTGCCCTTGTCGCCAGCACTAACCGTTCCAGAGGCGATCGCACCGCTGGGGGGGAGTGCAGCGGAGTTGGTTGATCCCATCCCCGATGATTCTAGCCAGTACGATTCTAATCAGTACGATCCCAGCCAGTACGATCCCACTGAATATGAAACTGCCTCCTACGAGGAGCTAGAGGCCGCTGACCCAGACGAAGAGCCCCTGCCCCCTGTGGAGGTGCCGCCGTCGAAGTCGGAGAAGGTGAAACCCCGCAAGACGAGCAAGACGACTAAAGCCCAACCCGCGATCGCACCGTCTTTTGATCTGGCAGATCCGAGTCAGGGCCTGGAGCTGAATGATTTATCGTCGATTATTGCGATGACGGATGTAGAGATGGATCGCATCGGGTGGGACAAAACCCAGGGCCGGGAACACTTGAAAGCGACCTATGGCAAGGCAACCCGGCAAAAACTGGATGCGGAAGAATTAATGGATTTTCTGAACTATCTCCGGGCGTTGCCCTCGTTGCACGGGCTCTAAACCCAGAGGGCAGCTACAGTTTGGCGATCGCTCACTGGTGGCTAGGCAGACCCAGCGGGCGCGATCGCCAAAAAACTCCTAGGCTGCGGCGATCGGGTTGGTGGCCGAAGGACGGCGATCGATCACTTGGTCAATCAAACCGTAGTCCTTGGCTTCCACCGCCGACATAAAGAAATCGCGCTCGGTATCTTCCTGAATGCGGCTAAACGGTTGGCCGGTGTGGTCGGCCAGGAGTTCATTCAGCCGTTGCTTGTGGTACAGAATTTCCTTCGCTTGAATTTCGATATCGGTGGCTTGCCCCTGAGCACCACCTAGGGGTTGGTGAATCATGATGCGCGAATGGGGCAGGCTCATGCGCTTGCCTTTGGTCCCAGCACTGAGGAGGAAGGCTCCCATACTGGCGGCCAAGCCCAAGCAGATAGTGCAGACATCGGGGCGAATTTGCTTCATGGTGTCAAAAATGCCCATGCCCGCAGTGACCGAACCGCCGGGAGAGTTGATGTAAAGATAAATGTCTTTTTCTGGATCTTCAGCATCCAAAAACAGCAGTTGGGCGACCACCAGATTCGCCAGGTCGGAATCGACTTGTTGCCCCAAAAAGACAATCCGTTCCCGCAGCAACCGAGAGTAAATGTCAAAGGCGCGTTCGCCTCGTCCAGATTGTTCAATGACGGTGGGAATCATGGGCCTGTCTGTATAAAACGATTTTCCCCATTCTACCGATTTGTCATCCGGGATTGGGGGAATCCCCTAGATTTGCCAGGAATCCACCCCGACGGGCCACGCGCTCCCGCGATCGCCCATCCTGTTAGGCAGACTTTTCTTGCCAAAGAGTAAAGAAAACAGTCCGAGGCTGGGCCACGGTACCGCTTTGATGGTTCTGCCACCGGGGGCAATCAGGGCGCAGCCCCCCTGCCAAGGCCGAAATGACCTGGAAGCGATACGGGGTAAGGGGCAAGCCGGATTGCCGTAGCAGTGGACAGTTCAGAAAAATCACGAAAAAGGTTGACTGGAAAGCAGGAATCGGTAGTGTAGACGGTATATTTTCAAGTGCGTGTTTTCGATCGCCTCTATCACCTGTTGCCATGACGCAGTCTCCCCGCCCTGAGAACGACCCAAATCTGGCCGATCCGACGCCGCGATCGCCCCGAATGCGCCGCTTGCGCCGGGTGGCAGTGCCGCTGGGGATTGGCCTGGTGGCAGGGTTGGGGGGAGCGGCCTGGTGGGGCTGGCGATTTGTCAATGATGAATTATCCCCCTTAGTCGAAACGACTCTGACCGAACTGCTGAATCGTCCGGTGCAGGTGGGCGATGTGCAGGGGGTTGGGCTAGGGGGATTGACTCTGGGGCCATCGTCCGTTCCGGCCACCCCAACAGA
This sequence comes from uncultured bacterium, assembly GCA_964475335.1. Classification (GTDB taxonomy): domain Bacteria; phylum Cyanobacteriota; class Cyanobacteriia; order Leptolyngbyales; family Leptolyngbyaceae; genus CAYYWG01. Next base: position 84,440 of record CAYYWG010000013.1, on the reverse strand, counting down.
TTCCGATCGGGCCACAGTGGAGCAGGTGCAGGTGGGGTTCAACCTGTGGGAAGCGGTGGTAAACCGGAAGCTGGCCCTGGATATTACCCTGGTTAATCCAGTGGTGTATCTGGAACAAACGCCGGTAGGCTGGGTAGAAACGACCCTGAAGCAACAGGACGATCAAGATGGGTTAGTTGAGCTGAAGACCCTGCGGGTAAAGAATGGGACGGCGACGTTGTATGGGTTGGGTACGGTCAATGGCAAGCGATCGCCCGTGGAACTGGAAAACCTGAATGGGAAGCTGAACCTGTTTGACAAGAATAAACGGCTTGTCTACGACTTGCAGGCGCGATCGCGAACCAATGGCAACGTCAGCATTTTGGGGGAAACCCAACTCCCGGCCCAGGAGACGAATCTCCAAATTCAGGCCGAAAATTTCTTGTTGCCAGAAGTGGATCGACTGCTGAATCTGCCGTTTGATTTGCGCCAAGGCCGAGGTGGGGGGAACTTGCGGGTAGAACTGCGGCCCAATCTTAAAACGCCACCACTGTTTGGGACGGCCCAATTTACCAACACGGTCATGGCGATTCCGGGTGTTCCTCAGCCATTCACCAAGGCCCAGGGGACGCTCCAATTCCAAAACAACAGGATTCGCTTGGATGAGGTGGTTGGTTCCTACGGCAAAGCCACGGCCCAGGTTAAAGGGGCGATCGACCTGGACAAGGGCTTTAACCTGGCGGCAAATGTGAAGTCTATTACCTTGCCCGATGTGCTGGAAACCCTGGCCCTTGAGGCTCCGGTGCCGGTCGCGGGGACGGTGCAACTGGCGCTAAAAGTGACTGGCCCAATCCAAAAACCGGTGTTGTTGGGGGTGGCCCAAAGTCTGCGACCGGGGGCGATCGACAAGGTGGCCCTCAATCGGTATAGGGCGGCTTTTAAGCTGGATACGGCGGCCAGTGATATTGTGCTTCAGGGCATTCAGGCGCAACCGGCCAGCGGGGGGCAGGTCACGGGGTCGGGCCGGATTGACCTGGCGAAAAAAGACGCTGATGGCAAAGTGCGACCGGAAGTGGCTTTGGGGTTTGTGGCGTTGAATGTGCCTGCGGATGCGATCGCGGCGGCTTACAACCAGGGGAATCCCCCCGGAGTGGCGATCGGTCTGGTCAATGCCCAAGCCCAGATTTCTGGCCCTGCCGATCGCATCACCACCCTGATCCGATGGCAAGCGCCCCAGGCGCAGTATCCCGGTGCGGGTGAAATTCAAATTGCCAATGGCTTGGTCAATCTCCGCAATACCACGTTGGCAGTGGAAGGCGGGACGGTCGCGGCAGAAGCGACGGCCAACCTGGGGACGGGCCGCTGGCAAGGGTTGGCGACGATCGCGCGGGTGCCCTTGAACCGTTTTTCCCAGGAATTGCGGGGGATTTTTAATGGCAAATTTACGGCTTCTGGGTCGCTGGCGGCGCTGAGTCCGGCGGGGATTCGGGCGGAGGGCACAGCCTTTTTGTCCCAAGGGGTGTCTTTGATCGATCGTCCCCTTACGGCCCAGGTGCGGTGGAATGGCCAGCAGCTACTCATCGATGAGGCGACGGCTCCGGGATTCAGTGCCGATGGCGCGATCGCGGTGAATTTGGAGGGAACGCCTGGGATTCGTGGGTTTGACCTCAATGTGAACTTGGCGGATTACAATCTGCAATCCTTCCCGGTCGCGGTGCCCAGTTCGGTGCAGTACAGTGGCTTGGCGGATTTCCGGGGAAAAATTACGGGTACACCCACGGCTCCGAATGTGAACGGCAATTTGGCCCTCAAGCGGTTCATTTTGAATGGGGTGGCGTTTGATCCGGTGTTGCAGGGGCCAGTCCAGTATGGTCGGGGCGCACAGCTGGATTTGCGGGGCCAGCAGGATCGGATTGCGGTGGCCCTGGATTCGCAGTTGCAACCTCTGGGGTTTGAGATTCGGCGGGGGGATGCGATCGCCACAGGCCGGACTCAAGGCGACATTTTGCAAACCGAAATTCGGAACTTTCCCCTGGCCCTGGCCCGCATTCCAGGTTTGACGGCCCAGTTTGCGCCCACAGGGACGTTAAGCGGGGATGTGGCGATTAATCTGAATCAATTGACCGCCGCTGGGAATATCGTCATTGACCGACCAGGGTTGGGGGCGTACCGGGGCGATCGCTTCACGGGCCGCATCAGTTATGCCGATGGAGTGGCAACCCTGTCCAACGGGATGCTGCAACGGGGGGATACCATACTGCAATTTACCGCGGGAGCTAATTTGCTGACGGCTGATCCCCAATTTAAGAGCAAAATCACCATCGCCCAAGGCAAACTGCAAGATGTGCTGGAAGCGCTCCAGGTGTTTGAACTTGGGGATTTTGCCAAAATCTTGGAACCCCCGGCCTACGGCAGTGCCGCTGACCTGGCCACCGCCCCCGTCAACACGGCCAATGTGCCGATTTTGGATCAACTCCGGCGCTTGTCAGAAATTGAAAAACTCCAAGCCCTCGACCAAACTGCCGAGAGTGCCCAACCCCTGCCCGATCTGGCTGATCTTACGGGCACATTCACTGGCGACATTGATGTGTCGGGGTCGCTGCGATCGGGAATCAACGCGGCCTTCAATATTCGGGGTGCAGACTTCCAGTGGGGGCGCTTTGCTGCCAAGGATGTGGTGGCGATCGGGAGTTTCAAAAATGGTGAACTGTCGTTGTTACCCCTGCGGTTGCAGAATGGGGACGAACTGGTGGCCTTCTCTGGGCAATTGTTAGGGCCGAATCAATCGGGCCAGTTGCGGATCGAGAATTTTCCGCTGGCGACTCTGACTCAGACCATTGATCTGCCTATTGCCATTGATGGTTTGCTGAATGCAACGGCGACGATTTCTGGGAGTTTCAACAATCCCCGTGCGATCGGGAACTATCGGTTGGCCAACGGGGAATTGAACGGAACGGCGGTGCAGGCGGCACGGGGCAATTTCACCTATAGCAATGCCCGTCTGGACTTTTCCAATACGCTGGCGATCGCCGAAAATCAGCCGCTTTCGATTGTGGGAAGTGTGCCCTATCAACTGCCCTTCGGTGTGGTGCCCCCCGATAACGACCAGATCAAACTCGATATCAATGTGAGAGACGAAGGGCTGGCGCTGCTGAATGTGTTTACCAATCAGGTGGCCTGGCTGGAAGGCAAAGGGGCGGTGAGCTTGCAAGTGCGGGGAACGCTGAACGCGCCGATCGCCACGGGGTTTGTCGAAGTGAACGACGCGAAGTTACAAGCCCGAGCTTTGCCGGAGCCCTTGACCAATGTGTCTGGGTTGGCCCGGTTTGACCAGGATCGTATTCGGGTCGAGCGGTTTACCGGGAAGTTTAGCCAAGGGGAAGTGGTGGCGATGGGTGTGTTGCCGCTGAATACCCGCCTACGCCGCACCGATCCCGATCGCGAAAATCCGCTGAACGTGAAGCTAGACAAAATTGGCCTGAATCTCAAAGGATTATACGACGGGGCCGTGGATGGCCTGGTGACTGTGGGTGGCACGGCTTTGGCCCCGGTGTTGGGGGGCGAAATTGTGTTGTCTAGAGGGCGGGTGCTGTTGAACGAAGCCGCAGGGGCGGCGAATGGTGGCGAGGGGGGTGGGGCTACAACTCCGCCAACTGACCAAGCGGAGGGGACTCCGGTGGAATTTGATGACCTCAAACTGACGTTGGGCGATCGCATCGTGTTGACCAGTGATCCCCTCATTCGGTTTGTCGCCAGTGGCGATCTGGTGATTAACGGCACCCTGGATCAACCCCTGCCAGCGGGAACCATCAGTTTGCGATCGGGCCAGGTGAACCTCTTTACCACGCAGTTTTCCCTGGAGCGGGGCTATCCCCAAACGGCCATTTTTGAGCCGGAGCGGGGGCTGGATCCGGTGTTGGATGTTCGGTTAATTGCCCTGGTGCCGGAAGTGACCAGTCGTCGCCAACCGACGGTGTTGTCGCCCTCAGAAATTTTGGATGTGCCTGCTCCGGCTTCGAGTTTGGGGTCTGTGCGGACGGTACGGGTGCGTGCCCAAGTGGAAGGGCCAGCCAGTCGTTTGGCGGAAAACCTGGCGCTGACCAGTAGCCCCCCGCGGAGCGAAGAAGAAATTGTGGCGCTGATTGGGGGTGGCTTTGTGGATACCCTGGGCCGGGGCGATACGCTGCTGGGGCTGGCGAATATCGCGGGTTCTGCCTTTTTGACCAATATTCAAGGGGCGATCGGCAATGCCTTGGGGCTGAGCGAGTTTCGCCTGTTCCCAACGACGACCAGCAGTGAGGCGAGCCGAGATTCTGCGGGAGATGGGGATGGGGGCAGCACCCTGGGTTTGGCTGCTGAAGCCGCCGTTGACATTACCCCCGCCATTTCAGTGAGTGTGTTGAAGATTTTGACCAATAATCAACCGGCCCAGTTTGGTTTGCGCTATCGGATTAATGATTATTTGCTGATCCGGAGTTCGACGGATTTATCGGGTGACACGCGGGCGGCGATCGAATACGAAGCGCGATTTTAACGGGGGCGATCGCCGGATTACCCTGGGGGCGAGAGGAGACTCAGCGTGCCAAAGCCCAAATCCGCTGCTGACAGCGATCGCGCTTCAAACAAGCCCACCATATCGTTCAGTTTCGGATTCCCGCGGGATGTGCCTGTCAGTCCTTTGGCAATGATCAGCCCGCAGTAGCCGTGGGTTTCTTGGCACCGTTGCTCCCACTTTTTCCGGGCCGCGATATGGGTTGGATCCTGGGCTCCAAATTCCCCAAACAAATGGAGTTGCCCATCCCCCGTTTGCAGCAGGCCCAGATCGAGGCGATCGCCCCCCGCCCCATTCTGGCCAGGGTTAAAGCAAATCGCGTACAGCCCCCCCGCCTGTTGGATTGCTTCAATCAATGTTTTCGCCTTGGGCCGCGATGTTTGGATCATCACAATGGGTAATCCCTCCCCCGCTGCCTCAATGCCCTGGGCCTGATAATGTTCCGCACCTTGCCGCAACGCCTCCAACACCTCCCACGGAATCATCCCCAGGCTTAGAAAGGAATTGGCCGGAACCAAATCATGGCGCACTGTGGCCAGGGCTGCCTCGGTTTTCGCCTCATCGGCACCCAACCAGTCCCCTTCCTCGTCGTCCACTGCCAACAACTCGGCGGCCAGATCAGGCAGAGTGTAGACTTTGACTGACAGCGGTGGGGCTATATCCGTGGCCTTAGCACTGGGGGCCGGAATGCGATAACGGCTTTGGATGGGGGGAAATTGATCGTTCTGTATTTTGGCGCGATGTTGCCGCAAAAACCGATGGAGAGCCTCGATCGCCACGGTCAAGGTTGCCGCCTCGTCGGCATACAGAAAGGTGCGTAAGCCTTCGAGGGGGTGCAAATTCCCAAAAACGGGTTCCAGGGCATCACTGGCGCTGAGGGAGGGCAACAGGGGGGAAAGTTCAGTGTCGGTGTCGGCTTCATAGGTAAGAAATAGGCAATCTTGCCCCAAAAAGGCTTCTTGCATGGCCTCAACGGAGTTTTCTTGGATGGCCCGTTGGCGGAACTGGCGCAAGGACTCCAGGGAACGATACAGTAAAACGCCAAATTCCATCCCCAACATACCCATGATGGAGGCATAGAGCGTGCCGATGTCCCATTGATTGATCTCGATCGCGATGATTTGGTGATCGCCCAACAGTTCCCACGGGGCATCCTGCCAAAGGGCCTCGGCTTTGGTTGTCAGTTCGGCGGCAAAGGGCGGTGGCAGTTGGGGGGTACGGCTGGCGATCGCCTCTTGTAACCCCCGAAAAATTTCATCGATCAGCGGCAAGTTGGGGACGTATTCCAGGGTGATGTCCAAGTCCTGCAACACGCCCCGCAAAAAGAACAGCAATTCGCGATCGCGCACCACAATCTTTTTGGGGCGGGCCGGCAAACCCGGATTGTGGGGTTGCTCCATTGCCCGTAACAGCGTCCGGGCCACCGCTTCAGGGCCGATCTCCGGTGTGACCACATCCATCGCCCGCACCATGCCCTGCAACCCATCCACCCACAAAATACAATCTTCGTCGGGGCGGGGTTCTGCCTCGGCCACGGGCCAATCTGCGCTGTCACGATGAGACACTAAGCGGCGGCGATCGCCTTCCCACACACTCGGCAATTGGGGCAAGTGTTGCAGGCGACGACGGGTAGATTGGTTCAGCGCGGTCATAAAAAACAGATATTTGACGACAAACGGCGGGCCTTCGAGATCAGCACAGCTACCCCTAACTTAATGCGGATTGCCCCGGACACACCAAGGGCGGGTAGATATTACATCTTACTGTGTTGCTTTTTCGCCGTATCGCTTCCCGATATGAGAGTTCACGTTTAGGCCCGTGGCGACGGGGGCTTTGCGTTCTCCCAGCCCCAGCCCGCCCTGCGACCCAGCGGCATTTTCGATCCCGGTGCTATTTGATCTATGCTGGTAAAAGGGCTTGCTTCCGATCGAGCCAACGCGATCGCCGAGGGCTGTGTGCCAAGCCACCGAGGTGAGGGCAGGAAACGCTGCTCGAACAAGATACGCTAGGATCGATCCGAACTTGCTCTTGGCCACGCAGGAACAGCACCCGTTGAACCTGGCCCAGATGGCAATTTCAAATCCCATACAACTGAACAAGCACGGAGGGTGAAACCCATGACACAAGCTGCTCAGACTACCCCTGCACGCGGAATTCAAATGAGTGAAGCGGCGTTGCGCCACGTCCTGATGTTGCGTGAAAAGCAAGGTAGTGACCTGTGTTTGCGGGTCGGCGTCCGGGGCGGTGGCTGTTCCGGGATGTCTTACACGATGAACTTTGAAGACCCCGGTAACATTCAGCCCAGCGACGATGTTTTCGACTACGAAGGGTTCAAGGTTGTGTGCGATCCCAAGAGTATGCTGTACCTCTATGGCTTAGTCTTAGATTACAGCGATGCCTTGATTGGCGGCGGCTTTCAATTTACCAACCCGAATGCGAACCAAACCTGTGGGTGCGGCAAGTCTTTTTCGGCGTGATGGGGTGACGTGTCACTCGTGTTATTGTTCTTTACCAAACGTTCGCGAACGGCGGCAATTGCTTCTTAGATTATGACCCAAACCATTGAATCCCTTTTTGATACAGGGATTGAGCGCTATAAGGCAGGCGAAGACCCCGCTGAATTGATTCCTGTGTTTAAGGATGTGTGCGATCGCGCGCCCAAAAGTAGTGCAGCCTGGACCTGTTTGGCCTGGTTGTATCTGCTGACCGACAAAGGTAGCAAAGCTTTGGAGGCGTCCCAAAAAGCCGTGAAGCTTAATGCCCAAGATCCCCAGGCTCGTGTCAATTTGGCGATCGCGATGCTGGAAACGGGCAAAAAAGGAGTTCGTCAGCACATCGAAATCATCCAACAAATTCTGTTGATCTCCCAAGAATTGCGGGAAGAGATTGAAGCCAATATTGCCGATGGCCTGGAGCGCAAGCCTGATTGGAAAAGTTTGCTGCGGGTCAAAGCGTGGTTGTTTGAAGAATAACCCAGGGGCGATCGCTGAATTTTGACGGCGATCGCCTTGGCGTTTGGGGCCGTGCCCGGTGCTCGTCCAGGTTGGCCCCGGCGGATGCAGTGCCGCTTCCTAGTACCGCTGCTGCGCTGAAACAAAAGCTGGCGGTGTGCTTGTGCCCCTTCGCAACCAATCATGGTGCTCGACTTCACTTTTACAGTCTTTTACTTGATTCACCCTTAACCCTAACTGTCATTTATCGCTATGTGGTCTACCGAGCAATTGCTGGCCTACTCTCGTTGGTCGGGCTATCTCACAATCTTCGTCGCCGTTTTGATGATTGTTGGCTGGGTGCTGAAATGGGGCATTCGGTTTCGCTTCGTTGGGGTGACTGGCTTCATGACAGTGTTGACCGCCGGACTGTTTGCCCTCAGCCTCAGCCTGTACACACGCCCTACCATTCCCGATGCGGTGCGCTTTTCCCGCGTGTATGACACGGGTGGTGTGGATTTGGTGGTGGCCGTTGCCCCGGATATCAACGAAACCCAACTCGCGGCGACGATGGAGCAGGCTGCCTTAGATTTATACTCGCCGGGGCGCTTGACCCAAGGCACTGACCAGATGACAATCCGGTTCCGCACGGTTCTCCATCCAGAGCCGGGACTCTCGAAACTGGTCTATCTCGGTGAGGTGAAGCGATCGCTCCTCTCCCGCGAAGATCCCCAACTCCAAATCAAGATCGACCAAAAGCAACTGGCCCAGGTGATGGCGGCAGCGGCATAGTCCTATTTCTTGCTTGTACCTGCATCGAGGTGGGGAATTTTTGAGGTAGAATTGCTGATCTGATATTTCGTTTAATTGCCGAGTCAGCAACATTGCCTGATTGGCGTAACGCTGGCTGCGTTTGTAAAGCCTTGCCCCCCCCTTGGCGCTGTCTAGCTTCCATCGATTGCCTGTTGTTCATCTCTTGATTTCATTGCAGTTTGCGTCTATGTCAACGGTTGTCAGTTCTCCGTCTGTTTTATGTGTCGCGCCTAGTCAGGTTCTCCGGGGGCACGGGCTGATGTCAGAGGCGGCATCGGCGATCGCACGGTTAGGGCGCAGGCCGCTCTTTATTGGGGGCGATCGCACGCTGACCCTCGTCCAATCCCGGTTGCAAACCTTGCTCCAGCAGCGGCATTTGCATACCAAGTTTGCTTCCTACGGGTTTGATTGCAGCGAGAATACCCTATCTTCCCTACAGCAAGCGGCCCAAAACCACAAGGCTGATGTTGTCGTGGGCGTTGGGGGTGGCAAGGCGCTAGATGCGGCAAAACTCTTGGCCCATCAATGTGGTCTGCCTGTGGTCACAATGCCTACATCGGGGGCGACCTGTGCTGCGTGGACTGCTTTATCGAATGTTTACTCTGAGACGGGCGCTTTTCTGTATGACGTGCCCTTGCCTCACTGCCCAGATGTGTTGGTGCTGGATTATGAGCTGATTGCGACGGCACCGCCCCGCACCCTGATCGCCGGAATTGGTGACGCGATCGCGAAATGGTACGAAGCGTCGGTCAGCAGTGGCCACTCTCAGCAAGCCGTGATCATTGCCGCCGTTCAACAAGCTCGGGTATTACGGGATCTGCTCTTTCAAAAATCAGCAACGGCGATCGCCGAACCAGGGAGCCAAACCTGGCAGGACGTGGTGGATGCTACGGTTCTGTTAGCGGGGGTGATTGGTGGGTTGGGTGGTGCCCAGTGTCGTACGGTGGCGGCCCATGCTGTGCATAACGGGTTGACCCATTTGCCGGAAAGCCACGATATTTTGCACGGCGAAAAAGTTGCCTACGGCATCTTGGTGCAATTGCGCTTGGAAGAGCTGATTCAACACAATCAACTGGCGGCAGCCTCGCGGCAACAATTGTTAGGCTTTTATGCTGAGCTGGGTCTGCCAACGTCTTTGCAAGATATGGGGTTAGGGTCGGTGTCGGTGGATGACCTACACGCCGCTGCCGCGATCGCCTGTCAGGAAAGCTCGGATATTCATCACTTACCGTTTGCGGTGGATGTGACCCAACTGGTGGCAGCAATGGTGTCTACTACCGCCCCCTGTTCGAGTTCGCCCCGGTCAGACTCCAGCAAAAGCGACTACACCAGTACGGCTCAATCCACCGTTGAGGAGATGTTTCAATGACCTTAGATTGGATTACTCCGGCGGATCGGTTGAAAACCTTGCCAGCTTATGTGTTTGCCCGGTTGGATGAACTGAAGGCACGCGCCCGTGAGCAAGGGCTAGATTTAATTGACCTGGGCATGGGCAATCCTGATGGCTCGGCTCCAGAACCTGTGATTCAAGCGGCGATCGAAGCCTTCAAGGAGCCGCTGAACCACGGCTATCCTCCGTTTGAGGGAACGAGTGGGTTTCGCCGAACAATCACCGATTGGTATCAGCGGCGTTATGATGTGCAACTGGATCCAGAGTCGGAAGCGTTGCCTCTGCTTGGTTCTAAAGAGGGCTTAACCCACCTGGCCCTGGCCTATGTGAACCCTGGGGATGTGGTCATGGTGCCCAGTCCGGCTTACCCCGCTCACTTTCGGGGGCCTTTGATTGCCGGAGCGGACATTTACAACATTATGTTGCGGGCTGAAGACGATTGGGTCATTGATTTGTCTACCATTCCCGATCGCGTCGCGGAAAAAGCCAAAATTCTGTATTTCAACTACCCCAGCAATCCCACTGCTGCCACTGCACCCCGTGAATTTTTTGAAGATGTGGTGGCCTTTGCCAAAAAGTTCAATATTTTGCTGGTGCATGACCTGTGCTATGCGGAGTTAGCCTTTGACGGTTACCAACCGACTAGCCTCCTCGAAATTCCTGGGGGCAAAGATATTGGGGTTGAGTTTCACACCATGTCCAAAACCTACAACATGGCCGGGTGGCGCGTGGGGTTTGTGGTGGGCAATCGGCACATTGTGCAGGGCTTGCGTACTCTGAAAACGAACTTGGACTACGGGATTTTCCGGGTGTTGCAAACGGCGGCAGAAACCGCATTGAAACTGCCAGATGTTTATCTCAACGAAGTTCAGGCTCGGTATCGGACACGACGCGACTTTTTGATTCAGGGCTTGGCCGAGTTGGGTTGGTCTGTACCCAAAACCAAAGCCACGATGTATCTTTGGGTGCCGTGCCCGCCTGGCATTAGTTCAACGGATTTTGCCTTGACGGTTTTGCAGCAAACTGGGGTTGTTGTAACGCCGGGGAATGCCTTTGGCATCGGGGGCGAAGGGTATGTGCGGGTGAGCTTGATTGCCGACTGCGATCGCCTGGGTGAAGCCCTGAAACGGTTGAAACAGGCTGGGATTACCTACAACTCTGGGGAAGCGCTGGCGGCCAGTCTGCAAGCCCATCGGTAACTGCTGGTCGTGAATCTTCCTGTTGTCTAAAAATATTACAGTTTGGTTGAGTTGAAGGTTAGGCGGTCATGCTTAGAACAACTTCTAAGTGTGGCATTTCTCTATGAAAAAAATCTTCATTGTTTGTGTGGGCCTGTTGGGGTTGGCAACTCCTGCGATCGCCCAAAACAGGGTGTACATGGGCAAAGCTTCTACGGGGGAAGCGGTCTATTACATGGGCGCAACGGCTCAGTGTGGTGATCTGCCCCGCACCGATAAGTGTTGGAAAAATCCCACAATTGCTTACAAAATTGGCTCAGATTACGTGACGGCCATTCCAGATTGCCAGCGCAATGTCTTCAAAGAAGTCTGGGTGCGCGATCGCAAAGTGGCGACGAATATGCGCCCCCAATCAGAAGCGATCCAGCTTGTCTTAAGGGCTGGCTGTAACAGCGTTCGTTAAAATCTGAGCTGCCTCAGCGTGGTACGGGGGAAGCCACAAAAGTTAGAAGAATTGCGGTCGGTGGCTCCATCTCCTGCTACTTTAGATGGACAAGAAGTGTCAAGGAATTGAGTCCGCCCATGAGCAAACTGTTACCCCCTCACCGTATTCGGCCTTTCAAAGCGATCGCCCTGGCGGCCAATGTGCTGGCGATCGGGATGTTTGGTGCGGCCTGCCAAGAACAAGGGTCGGCCCCGTCTGGGAGCCCCGCCCCCGATGCCGCTGGTGGAGGACTCAAAATTGGTTCTTTGCTGCCGGCTACGGGAGATTTGGCCTCGGTGGGGCAGCCTATGTTAGGGGCGGTGCCCTTGTTAGTCGAGACGGTGAACCAGTGTGGCGGGGTGAATGGTGCGCCAGTAACCCTGGTGCCCAACACCGACGACCAGACCGACCCAACGGCGGGGGCAGACGGCATGACGAAACTGGCCGAAGTGGATAAGGTGGCCGGAGTGGTGGGTTCCTTTGCCAGTAGCGTGTCTTCGGCGGCAATCCCGATCGCCGTGCGGAACAAAGTGATGCTGATTTCGCCGGGGAGTACCAGTCCGGTGTTTACTGAGCGGGCTAAAAAGGGCGACTTTCAGGGCTATTGGGCCAGAACTGCCCCCCCCGATACCTATCAGGCCCAGGCGTTGGCCAAACTGGCCTACGACAAAGGGAATCGTAAAGTCGCGACGATTGTCATTAACAACGACTATGGGATCGGGTTTGAGAAAGAGTTTGTCACCGCTTTCAAAAAGTTGGGGGGCACCGTGCTAAATGAGGCAAAGCCAACCCGCTACGACCCCAAAGCAACAACCTTTGAAACGGAAGTGCAAGCGGCCTTTGGGTCGAAACCGGAAGCAGTCGCGGCGATCGCCTATGCCGAAACTGGCGCGTTGTTGCTGAAAACGGCCTATGAACAAGGGTTGAGTAACAATGTGCAAATTTTGTTGACCGATGGCTCGAAGTCGGAGCAGTTTCCGGGCCAAGTGGGTAAAACCAGCGATGGCAACTTTATCCTGACGGGGGCCTTGGGCACGGTGCCCGGTTCGGATGGCGAGGCGTTGGCGGCATTTACCAAGCTTTGGCAAACCAAATATGGGAAGTCCCCAGCTGAGTATGCGCCTCAATCTTGGGATGCAGCCGCCGTTTTGGTGTTGGCAGCTCAAGCCGCGAAAGCGAATACCGGAGAAGCCATCCAAAGTAAGGTGCGGGAAGTGACCAATGCCCCTGGGGAACCGGTTTCGGATGTGTGTCAGGCGTTGAAACTCCTCCAGGAAGGGAAAGATATCAACTACCAGGGGGCCAGCGGCAATGTGGATATTGACGCCAATGGCGATGTAGTTGGCGTCTACGACGTGTGGCAAGTGGAAACCGATGGCAAGTTGCGCACGGTGGATCAGGTGAAGTTGCAGTAGGGCTATAGCCGCATAATGACCCTGCGATCGCCCGTAACCTGGTGGCCTAGGGGGGCGATCGCAGGGTTAAATCTGTGCCTTCCTGTTGATTGCGCAGGAAATAGAACAGGGTCGCTTTGATTGTTTGCCAGAAAGGAAAGGTAAGCACCGCCGTCAATAGACTCAGCCCGCCCCAGATGATGAAGGCGATGGTGATTTTCAGGTCGGGGGCCAGGGGCAGAAACCGGAGGGCGATCGCGATCAAGATTGTACTGAGGTAAGCCAACAGGAACGACCCGAAGAAAGTGCCGATCTGGACGAGAAAGAGCAAACTCCAACTGAGGCGCGGGGCATGGCGGGTTAGGGCGCGACTGCGTTTGAGGGCAGCAAAGGGTTTGAAGTCTTGGTCGGTGGCGGCAGCAATCTCGGCTAGCCAATCAGATTGATACATCCAACCCCCGATGAGATACCAACATCCCAACGCCACAAAGCCGATGGCTAACTCCGCTGGACTGTCGCCATTGGTCGATTCCATGTACCCCGGAATGTCGAGGGTGAGTTCGATGAGGGCAATGAGGAAACCCAGCACCAGCGTTGCGATCAACAGACTGGCAACGATGCGGCTAATCACCCAGATATTCATCAACAACAGATGCCATTTTTTTCGTTGAATTGGGCGTTTGAGGTCGGCGATCGCCCGTGGGTCATCCATTAAGTCGTGGTGAGCGGAATGGGCAATGGTGGTTGAAATGGCAAAGAATTCGGCCCAACCCCAGATTGGAATGAGGAGCCACAGCCCTGCAACCAGGGATTGCAACACATAGGCCCGAAAGCGAAGGCGATAGAGTTGCAGCCCAACAGTGATGAGATTGCCGATACCAGTGAGCGATCGCCCATGAGCAGGATGGTTCATACCGAGAATTACAATTGGTTACGGGCTTTGAGGTAGAGGTAGCGATCGACCAGTTCTTCGCTGATGTGGTTGGCTGGGGCATCTAAAACGAGGACACCGCGCTGTTTAAGTTTGGCTAGGGCCAGTTGCCGTTGGGCAATCAGATCCAGGGCGACGGCACGGGCATAGGTATCGGGGATGGTCTGGGTGACGGTGTGGGCGCGAGTGTCGATTTTGGGGTCTCGGAGGGTGACGCAGAAGGGCAAATGCCGGGGGGCGAGGCGGGTCATGGCCGCTAAGAGTTCGGCTGAGGCGACTTCATCAATGACATCGGTGATCAATACCACCAGGGCGCGGCGGGTTTGGCGCTTGGCGACGGTGGTGACGGCTCCGAGATAGTCGGGTTCCAACAGTTCGGGCTGGATGGGTGTAAGGCGATCAATGAGCTTGACCATTTGGGTTTGGCCTCGTTCTGGTGGTATCCAGGTGTGCATTTGGCGATCAAACACACCGATGCCGACGCGATCGCCCCGTTGAATGCCTGCCATCGCCAGGGACAGGGTGGCATTGAGGCCCCAGTCAAACCGGGCGAGGCCATCCACTTGGGCCGTCATCAGGCGACCCCGATCCAGCAGGATAATGAGGGGCTGTTCCTGTTCGGGTTCCAAAACTTTGATCAGCAGGCGATCGCGGCGGGCGGTGGCTTTCCAATCGACCAGGCGCAAATCATCCCCGCTGGCATAGTCGCGCAGTTCGGCAAATTCGGTGCCAATGCCTTGGCGGCGGGCGCGGCGGATGTTACCCGTGGTTTGCAAGGTGAGCTTAATCGACAGCGATCGCAGCCCCATCAAATCGGGATATACGGCGACCACTTGCTTTTGGGGGATGACCCAATCATCCCAGGCGAGGCCCCAGGCCCCCAACTGCCGCACTTGAATGTGGCCCCAGGTATATTCCCCCCGCTTGAAGGGAAACACTGTGTAGTTCAGCGTTTCGGTTTGTTTCGCTGGCATGGCGACTGAAAAACTGGGGACAGAAGCGAAAAAAGGCGGGGGATAGGCATCACAAATTTGGAGCACCGCCGGGTGGTCGCCCGTTTGCACCGTGAGCTTGACTGGATTTTCGCGCCCGATGGATAAGCGATCGCCCACTTCCCGTTCAATCTGGACTCGTTGGCGTTTGATCCGCAGCCCATCGAGCACCATGCCCCCCAAGACCAGGCCATCAAAGCCCAAGGTCAGAAGCGTGACTACCAGGAGCGATCGCGGGTGGATCAGATCTGTCCCGGCGGTGGCGACCACGAGGCCAACGATGGAACTCAGGACGAGTAACCAGTAAACGCGACGAGAAGGAATCATGGGTGGGGGGAGTGGGGTTAACGAGGAACGGGCACTTGGCCCAGGAGAGAACCAATCACAGCTTCGACCTGGAGACCGTCGAGTTGGGCTTCGGGGCGGAGAATGAGGCGATGGCGCAGGATGGAGGGGGCGACTGCTTTGATGTCATCGGGGGTGGCAAAATCGCGGTGGTTCAACCAGGCGTGGGCTTTGCTGGCTTGTAACCAGGCGACGGCAGAGCGGGGTGAGGCCCCCAGGGCCAAATCGGGGTGTTGGCGCGATCGCTGCACCAGGGCTAACAGGTAATCCACCAGCCCATCGGTGACTTGCACTTTTTGCACGGCTTGCCGTCCGGCCAAAATGCCTTGCACGGGCATCACAGGCTTGAGTTTGGCCAGATCTAGCCGTTTGGTTTGCAGCCCTGCCTGACTGTTCAGCAGCATTTGCTTTTCTGCTTTCCCCTCAGGATAGTCCACCATGAGCTTGAACAAAAAGCGATCGAGTTGGGCTTCGGGCAGGGGATAGGTACCTTCAAATTCCAGGGAGTTTTGGGTGGCGATGACCCAGAACAAATCGGGCAAGGGCAAGCCTTCACCATCCAAAGTCACTTGCTGTTCTTCCATCGCTTCCAGCAGGGCGGATTGGGTTTTGGGTGGGGTGCGGTTCACTTCGTCGGCCAGCAGAATTTCGGTGAAAATGGGGCCTTTTTTGAGGCTGAAGCTGCGGGTGTTCAAGTCGAAAATATTGGTGCCCAGAATGTCGGAGGGAAGGACATCGGGGGTGAGCTGCACCCGCCGAAATTCCGCTTGAATCAGTTGGGCGATCGCCTTCACCGTCAGGGTTTTCCCCGTTCCTGGCACTCCTTCTAACATCACATGGCCACCGGCCAGCAGGGCCACCAGCAATTGTTGGACGAGTGTAGACTGCCCCACAACGACTTGGCTAAGGGCCTGAGACAACCGATCAAAGGCAGTATTGAGTTCTGTAGTCATAAATTTGGAAGAAAGGAAGGGTGGGGTCGGCGGAGTGGTTCCCAGCCTTGCCGCAGCAAGGCCAGACTGAGGCCAGATTTATGGTAATTGGCTTCTGAGGGTTTGGATGGTTTGAATCCAGGTTTGCAGTTCGGCTTCGGAGAGGCGGCGATCGCCCTGGGCGGCGGTGAGTACCGTGGTCAGGTCAGCGGGCGATCGCCCAGTTTGTTGTTCCCAGGCCGTTGCCAGGGTTTCCAGCGGTAGGGGCGTTGCTCCCAACCCCAGGGCTTTTTGGATCGCGAGTTGCTCCGCTTTGCCCACCGTTGTCACCACAAACGCACTGCATCGGGCCTTATGCAAGACTCCGGCCATCGCTTGAATGTAAGCGGCACTGTTATCCACACTGGGGGCTAAAACCGGCTGGGGCGAACCAAATCGGCGATTTTGGCCCCACAGCAAAACGCCCAGCACGATCAATAGTTGAAGGCCCACCAAGGACAAGGGCGTACTCCAGAGATAGCTCAAAACATTGGGCCTGGGGGCGGGTTTGCCGGGGGCGGTTTGGGGTGGGGCATCGGTGTAGCCGTGGGAAAACTCATCGATCCAAAGCGGTAATTGGGTGCCTTTGACAAGATCGGCTAGCAGTTCGTAGTTTCCCTGAAAATCCTGATAGGCATTGGCTGCGAGGTAGGGCGTAGAGGCATAAATAATTCGCCCTTTCCCAACCTTTTGTTGCCAGATGACGGCTCCAAAGGAATCTTCTAACAGGGCTGATTCGGCGTTGGGTTGGGATTGATCTGGGGCCAACTGGTGGCGGCGACTGGTTTGAATGCGGATGCGGCCAAAGCGGCTGGGTAAATCGGTGGTGAAGGGGGCCTTGGTGACGGTGGTGGGTCGGCTGCCGAGGATGATTTGAACGTTGCCAGTTTTAACCCAGTCGCTCAATGGACGGGGCTGATCGACCCCGTTGCTGATTTGGAGGAGAGTAATGGGGCCTTTGGGTTGGGGGCTTTTGCCATTGGCGGTGTATTCCTCGGCGGTTTTGCTGTCGGGGTTGGTCAGCAGGGTGATGGGTTTGCGCCAGCGTTGAACGGGGATTTTGACTTGTTCCAGGTAGGCAAACCAAGCGCCGTAGCCATCGGGGCTGCGACTGTAGGTAGAACCCCGTTGTCGCTGGTTGCCTCCGCCTTGGGGCGCAACCAAAATGGTGAGCAGGATGAGGACGCCGATCGCGATCGCGAGTCCGGTGATTTGGCGGCGAGACAATTGCATCATGGGGTTTCCGTCTCCCGATAAGCCTGGTCGCAGGTTTGAAAGGTGGCTTTGGTAATTTCAGTCTGGCTGAAGCACAGGCGCTCGTGGGTGCGGAACAAGACCTGGTACGGTTGCACATTGGGCAGCACTTGCAGGGCGTTGAGATATTCCCCATCGGTGCGGCTGGCTTCTTCCGGGAGGATTTCGTCGTCGGCTAAACGGTGCAAGACGGCCATATACAAGGCGCGACAGGCTTCGGGATAGTTACCTTGTTGGGCATAGGTGCGCGATCGCGCGAGCCATTCAGCCGTGGTGAGTTGCTGGCTTGAAGGGGAAGTGGTGCGCTGTTGGCGGGTGCCTTGCCAAAACGTCCCGGCCCTCCCCAGATAGGGGTTGAGCAGGCTATAGAGTTGCCAGAGCAGCCAGCCCACCACGAGGCCGGTGATGAGCCAAAACAATACCCGTGCCCATTCGACGGGCAGTGACCAATCGGGAAAGGGCATGGAATTGCGGTTGCCGCCTTGGGTGGGTTGAAACCAGCGGGTAAACCATTCGCTGATTTGCATTTGTAACAGTTGAACTTGCCACCCCAAGCTATCTTTTTGAAAATTGCCTGTCATTGTTCCTGCCCAAAGTGCACCGTCTAACATGCAGCGGTCAACGTTGATCGGTCAACGTTCATCGGCTGCAATGGCAACCCATGACGATCGCCTAGTCCATTATGGGCGATCGCTTCTGGGTCGGCATCCCTATCCTGGGTTTGCGAGGGGCCAACTCCAAACTCTGGCCTCGTGGCCAAGGGGGGCTAGCCTGACCGAGCAGAAGTCGGAGTTGGCGATCGTGGGAGTACCCCACTTGTGGGATAGATTGATCCTTCAATGAAACGGTGCGTAGTGATAGTACCCGTCCGGGGTGTTTTTGGCGGCTGGGTCGTCGGCACGGCTGAATACAGGCTAAATAAAAAACTGGGTCAAATAAAAATCTGGGTTAAACCAGGCTCTCAGTCCAATGCTTCTTCGGGTTGTATCACCAGTGCCACCTGCACCCGTTGTCCATCCTCCATCACCGTTAGCAAAACATCGCTGATCTGCAAGCGATCGCCAGCGATGGGCAGCCGTTGCAAGTTTTCTAAAAACAACCCGGCCAGGGTAGCGGCTTCGTCACGGGGCAGCTCGATATTCAGTTCATTGTTAACCGTGGCGATGCTAGCGCGAATTTTGAAAATGCCTTCGTGTTCTCCGGTCTGCCGAAATTCTCGTTCTTCTTCCGCGTCGTACTCGTCCCGAATTTCGCCAACGATTTCCTCCAGCACGTCTTCCAGGGTGACGAGGCCAGCGGTGCCGCCAAACTCATCCCGCACGATCGCCAAATGCAACCGATTTTGTTTCATAGCTTTGAGTAAATCCCGCACGGAGGCAGTTTCGGGGAAGTAGCGAACAGGCCGCATCAGTTCGGGAATGGATGGGGGGCGATCGCGCAGTTCTGACAAAGGCCGAATCAAATCCTTGACGTGCAAAATTCCGACAATATGATCCAAATCGCCATCACAAATGGGCACCCGCGTAATGGCGTTTTCTGCCACAAACCGATAAGCATCTTCGAGGGTTTCGTTGACGGAGAGAAACTGAATTTGTACCCGTGGCACCATGATCGCCCGCGCCGTCACTTGGCTGAGTTCCACTGCACCACGAATAATCCGCCGTTCCTGTTCGCCCACGGAACCGCCCGCCCGCGCCGTATCCACCATCGCTTTGATTTCTTCCGTGCTGACAGATTCCACCGCGTCCGTCATGGGGTTGCCCGTTAAGCGCATGACCACAGTGGTACACAGGCTGAGGAATTTGACGATGGGGGCAGTGAGCTTGCCCAAAAACCGAATGGGCGTAATGGCTGCGAGGGAGATGGATTCCGCATTGCGGAGGCCAATCCGTTTGGGGACTAATTCCCCAAAAATCAAACTGATAAAGGCGATCGCGATCGTCACGACCACAAAGGCCACTGTTTTTGCCGCAGTTGCGCCCAGGCTGGGGGTCAACACCAGGGCCAATGGTTCGGAGAGGTTGGTGGCAGCAGTGGCAGAGGTGAAGAAACCCGCGAGGGTAATGCCCACCTGGATCGTCGCTAAAAAGGCCGTACTGTCTGCCATTGCTGCCAAAACGCGCCGCGCTGCTCGGTGCCCTTCATCGGCTAGGATCCGCATTCGAATTGGGCTGACTGAAACCAGGGCGATTTCGGCGGCGGCAAAGAAGGCATTGACACCAATCAGCAGCACGATAATTCCAACGTCAAGGGCAATATTCATAGCCGACAATTCCAAGCAACAGTATCAAACGGGGCATGAGCAAACGGGGGGATGGGGCAGGGCCGCCAGGGCAGGCAATGCAGAGCTTTGGCACAGGCTGCACTGCTGCCAGATTATAAGAAGATCCTAAAGGCATTGGGTAGTTTTCTTTGGGCGATCTTGGGTCGGCGATCGCGACTTGGTGTAACGCTCCCTGCGTATCGGTGGTGGTGGGCGATCGCGAACAGGCCGCGCTGGGCTGCCGACGGAGTGGCGGATTGCTGGATAGAACCTGAAAAATTAGGGCACGGATGGGGGGAGTCGGCACAAGATTTGGCAAAGTTCCGGTTGAAGCCTGGTTTTTCAGGCAGAATTGGAAGCAGAGTGGGAACAATAGCCCAACGCGAGGATGCCCTGTGGAGCAACTGGTTCAACACGCTAAATCATTGGCCGACATCATTGTGTATGTTTGGCTATTTGTCTTAGCGATGGCGCTGCTGGTGGGCCATAAGCTGAATCAATTTGGCGGCAGTTTGCGGACGTTGCCGGGGTTTTGGAGTCCGCCTGTGGTAGAGGCAATTCACCGGGTGGCTCCCCCGTTTGACAATGCGGAGACGTTGCTGCTGTTGGGGGGCTTGTTGCTGTTGCGGGGCACGCGCGACTGGCTGCTGGTGACGTTGATTGCGCTGTTGGTGGACTGTGTGAATGCGGTGTGTTTTCCCACCGTGGCGAAGCGGGCCGGGTTGAACAGTGTGTTGTTTACCTATTTGGGCTTTTTGCTGCTGCGAAGCTACTTTGAGTTGGGTCTGGTCGCGATTTTGATGACGATTGTGGTGGGCTGTTTGTGTAGCCGCATGTTGTGGGGGATGATGCCCAATCGACAAAACCCCATGTGGAAGACCTATTTTCTGAATTTCTTGGGGGGGATTGGGGCTGCGGCGAGCCTGAATGAGATCGCGCCTTACTTTCCGGTGAGCAATTTGTGGTGAACGGCAAAACGCAAAAAAAAGGTGAGAGTGACCGTGCGATCGCTCTCACCTGACTAAGCCCCTAAGGATTAGATCACAGTTGTTTAGCCCTGCTGTCTAACCTTGATGCTCCTATTGTCAGGGATTGCCCCTGGTCTGGGCCTCCTCCACAAGTTTGGCCTTGGCTCATCTAAATGGAGGAGAATTGTGGATGAGGGAATTGATCTTGCGTTGGTTGGCGGTGACCTTTGGTAGGCTCAACCATCCTGTAACCGTTGCATTTCTTCTTTGGTGCTGACGGCGATCGCCAACGCTTCGTTGAGGATGCGGCCATGTTCACTGGCGACATCAGCGACTTGCAACGCTGTCAGGGCGGAAATATTGTTGTCAAACAAGAGAGCGTGATTGGCAATGAAGTCCTGATTTTCCCGCAGAATGCGTTCGGTTTTGAGGGCACGTACCAAGTCTTCTCGCGTCAGCCGCAGGGCTTCCAGCACCTTCAGCCGATCTTTAATGGCCACACTGCTATTACCAGCGGCCTCCAGTTGATCGTTGATGGTGATGGCCTTGATCACGGCGTTGAACTGGCGGACATCGGCCAACAAGTTACGGAGGGACGGCGTGACACTTTCCCGCAGCCACCCCCAGCGATGCACCACCCCCGCCCCCAGGCCGACGACGATACTTACAATTAAATGGGCTGTCCAGGTGAGGGTCAGGGTGCTAAAGGTGAGTAGAAATAGCCGAATGCCTGCGATCGCCACATAGTTCAACACGAAATACCACAGACTTAACCAAAATACCCGCGACCAAAACGGCGCAAAAATATGGTGTGGCGCAAACCCAATCAGGCGACGCAGTTCTCCTTTCGTGATTTCTAATCCCTGCAAATCGGACTTCATACACGTACTACGGGTGGAGCGAGGAGCAATGGGCAAAACAAGATCGGTGAATGGGGTGGTCGGCGGCAATGGCACACAAATCACCAGCCCACTCAGTCTAGCAATAGTTCAAAACCGTTGGTCAGTTGGGCAATGGGGCCACCTTCCACTGGGGCGAGGGGCCGCTAGACGGGAGAAGCGCGATCGCCCTCTTATCTGTTTCGTGCTTGAAGAGTGCTTGAGAGAACGGCTGGATGGCCCCACTGGAGAGACTCCGATCCTGTCCGGCGCACCTGCATTTCCTTCAGGACGGCGGTGCGACTGGCTAGGTCAAACCTTGACCAAATTGAAGCCGCAATTCTTTCATTGCCATCTGGCGAGTTTGCGCAGTTAAGGCTGTGGTGCTTGGATTTGGGCTATGAACGCTGGAAACAACAGACAGCGCAAGACATTGAAGTCGATAAGCTAGAGGCACTGGCTCAGGACGCGATCGCGGGTTTGCCCGGTTAGGCGATCGGTTTTTTGCGGCTCAGATACCACACCAAACCGGCAAATAGCCCACACCCGACCAGGTATTTCAGCAAACTGGGTACGACCGGACTGGGGGAGAAAAAGCCTTCAATAATGCCTGCAATCACCAATAGCGGGACAATGCCAAACACCAACTCCGCCGCTTGCAACCCGTAGACTTTGAGGGCATCAGGGCGGGTGTATTGCCCCGGAAAGAGGATGGCCCGACTCAGCAAAAAGCCTGCACCCCCGGCCAGAAAAATGGCGGGTAGTTCTAAGGCCCCGTGGGGAAACACAAACGCCCAAAAGGGATAAGCGAGGTTGTTTTGGCCGACCAGTGCCCCAATGGTGCCGATCAGTACGCCATTGACCAGCATGATGTAGGTGGTGAAAATGCCAGCGGTGATGCCCCCAGACACGGCGGCAAAGGCGACTTTGATGTTGTTGATCATGATGCTGCTGGCGGCAAAGGGTTCGACCCCAATGATGGAGCCCATCCACAATTCGCCGCGATCGCGCACCTGTTCGACTAAGGCTGGGGGCACTACCATTTCAATGAAGTTGGGGTCATTCCAGCCAAACCACCAGCAGACTAACCCCATCCCCCCAAACAAGGCAGTTGCCAGGGCAATGTAGCTCCGCGATCGCTGCACGGCTGCCGGAAACCCCCAGGCATAAAACTCCAGGAGCGATCGCCATTCTTGCCGCTGCGCCCCCTGGTAAATTTGGGCATAGGCGCGGGTCGTCAGGGTTTGCAGATCTCGCACCATCAAATCCCCCACCTGGTTGGTTTTGGCGCGGGCCAAGTCTGCCGAAACCGAGCGATACAAACTAGCCAATTGCCGAATTTCCTCTGCATTCAGCGCTTTGATGCCCTGGCGTTCAGCTTGCTTCAGGAGTTTATCTAAGGTTTGCCAACTCGGTTGCCGCCGACCAATCCACCGCTGCACATTCATATTGGTTCATATTTGAAAGGGTTTTCAGGCTCTTGCATTAGGATAGCGACATCACCACCTGCCTTAGCTGGAGTGTAACTCATGAGTCAAGGATCTCGTTCATCGCAACCTTTATCAGTTGGAAATGTAGTTAGTACGGGTTTTCAGCTTTATAAAAAAAACTCCAAACAATATTTAGGAATTGCCCTTGCAGCAATTGGTTGGATGCTTTTGCCAATTCTAGTTCTCATTGCCTTCCTTCTAATTGCAGGTATTGTCAGTGCCTCTAATCAAAGTCTCAGTTCTGCCCTTGGAATTGTGGCTCTGGGCATTGTGGCTCTGGGCATTATAGTTACAATTGTCGTTGCTGTTTTCTGCGTTAGAAACTACTACAAAAATACAGCTTTAATTTCACGTCTTGCGTTTAGTGAACTCAGTCAGCAGCCAGAATCCATCATAGCCGCCCGTCGATTTGTCAATTCTCGTCAGTGGAGCTTCTTACTAAACCAAATTCTTGTTGGATTAATCGCTCTGGGTATCGTAAGCACAACGTATTTTGTTCTGGGGACTCTAGGAGCTATCCTGTTTGCGGTTGTACGTGGCGGCAATAGTGCTGTGGTAGTTGTTTTTGGCTTGTTATTTGTGGTGTCTGTTGTCGCGGTAATCGTTTTTGCTTTTTGGTTTGCCGCTCATCTATTTGGTGCAGAAGTCGCTCTTGCTGTTGAAGTTCAAAGTTCTGCTGCTGATTCCATTGGTCGCTTCTGGAACCTGACAAAAGGAAATGTATGGCGTATTGTCGGCGTGATTCTAGTTGCAGTTTTGCTAACAGCACCGATCGTCGTCTTCTCAAGACTGGTCTCCTATATTTTGCAAAACGTTGCAGCCGGATTGCTTACTCCTACTGACTATTCACTTATGTTTGAGGGCGTAATTTACTTTGCTGGTATTGGAATTAGCTTGTTGCTCAATGTTTTAGTCCTACCGTTTTGGCAGGTAACGAAGGCTGTCACTTATCTTGACTTACAAAATCGACGAGAAGGATTGAATTTAAGACTGCGCGATCGCTAATGGTTAAACTGCACCTGAGTCATTGAAATTTATAGTTTCTATGCATTTTTTCAATCGAGTGTCTCTTTCTACTCCCGAAAGTGTGGAATTGGAGTTTACGCTGGCTGGCATTGGGAGTCGAACCCTGGCGGTATTCGTTGATTACGTCATTCTGATTCTTGTGCTGGCGCTGTTTTGGTTTGTGTGGGCAGTATTTGGGGTTGGGTTGCTGGCGAGTTTGGATGATTCCGGCAATTACAGTGCTGCGCCAACGTGGTTGTTGGCGATCGGCATTTTGCTCAACTTCATCATTGCGTGGGGCTACTTCATCTATTTTGAGGTGATGTGGCGAGGCCAGACCCCCGGCAAACGGATTGCCAAAATTCGGGTGGTGCGAGATGATGGGCGACCGGTTAAACTGCCTCAGGCCGTACTGCGATCGCTCCTCCGCACCATTGATGAAATCTTGTTTATTGGGCTGTTGATGATCGTCTTTGGGAAACGGGAAAAGCGCATTGGGGATTGGGTCGCAGGCACGATTGTGATTCAAGATGAGCGGGGCGATCGCCAACAAAAAATTTACATTTCTGACTCTGGGAAACAGTTAGCCGCTGCATTGCCAGAGATGGCCGACCTGAGTCAACTGTTGCCCGATGATTATGCGGTGATTCGGGAGTATTTATTGCGTCGGGGCAAAATGGCTGATGCCCCCAGACGAGAAAAAAGTTTGGAACTGGCGCGGCAACTCCGCCATCTCATCGCGCTGGAGGCGATTCCAGAGAATACGGTGGCCGACCACTTTTTAGAGGCGGTTTATCTGGCTTATCAAGACCGCACGGGGGTAACGGACGCAGAACCCAGAGTGGATTTGACCCGCGATATTGAGTAGTGTCCTCAGTGAAATTCTAGGTCGCGTGGCTCTGGCGCTCGTTGTGTCAAGGGAGGACGGTTTGCGCTAGGGTGGGTTTGGACATCCAATTAGGATTAGGTGAGAGCGCGATCGTGGGATGTAGTCATCGGTCATTGGGGGTTTGGGTAGCGGCAACGGTGTTGCTGGTGCCGCTGGCGAGCTGCGCCAATAGCGGTGTGGGGGAGGCGCTACAAAACTCCCTGGCGGCAGACTCCAAGTTGGAAGAAACGGCTCCCAATGGGCAATTGACGGCGATCGCGGGGAATCCTGCTTCCCCGCAGGTGGAACTCCCCCCAGATTTTCCAGAGGCTCTGCCGTCTTACCCCAATGCAACGTTGCAAGCCGTGAACCAGCCTGAGCCTGCAACGACTGCCCCCGGTGAGGTGGCTGGGGCCAATCCGACCAGTACTCCTTCCCCGGAGCCAGCAGAAACCACAACAACGTGGCAAACCCCAGATGGGAGCGATCGCGTGGTGCAGTTTTATCGGGAACAACTCCCCCAACAGGGGTGGCAAATTCAAGGAAATTCCCTGGCAGATCCCCAGGGAACGATAGTGGCTCAACTCAATGACTTGCAAGTGACCATTCGCGTTCCGCCCGCTGCCACCGCCCCTGACCAACCCGCCCCCGCTGGCACGCAGTTCGCGATCGCCTACACGTCGCCTACTTCCACTGCGTCACCGACTCCCGCTGCGTCGCCTACTTCCACTGCGTCGCCTACTCCCTCTGCGAGTGTTTCACCGAGTCCAACCCCCAGTGCCAGCCCCCAACCGCCCCAGCAGATTGAAGCCTTTTTGGGGGCGGAAGGAGCCTCGGATTTGGCTGGAACTCCACCCACGGGGGCGATCGCCAGTCCTCCCAATGCGCCAGTGCCAACCCTCCCCCCCAACGCCTACACCGATCTGGCCCAAGCGCCCACCGAATTGCAGCGGTATGTCAAAGAACTGGCCCAATTAGGGGTGTTGTCCCTTGCGCCAAATAATGCCAAAGCCCAGGCTAGCACTACGTTTGAACCAAATAAGCCCGTTTCGCGGCGGGAGTATGCCCGGTGGTTGTTTGCCGCAAATAATCGTTTGTATGCCGACCAACCCGGACAGCAAATTCGACCGGGCACAACTACGGCCCCGGTTGCGTTTCGGGATATTCCGCCCAGTGATCCCGACTATGCTGCTATTCAGGGGTTAGCCGAAGCCGGTATTATTCCCAGTGTGTTGTCGGGCAATCCCACGGCGATCGCCTTCCGGCCCGATGCCCAACTCAGCCGCGAAGACTTGCTGTTGTGGAAAGTGCCGATGGATACCCGCCAGCCTTTACCCGCCGCAAATTTGACCGCGATTCAGCAAGCTTGGAGTT
The DNA here is from genome assembly GCA_964475335.1 of uncultured bacterium. Classification (GTDB taxonomy): domain Bacteria; phylum Cyanobacteriota; class Cyanobacteriia; order Leptolyngbyales; family Leptolyngbyaceae; genus CAYYWG01. The sequence goes on along the minus strand of CAYYWG010000013.1, from coordinate 58,381 downwards.
TTCAAGATGCGGCCAAAATTGCGCCCCAGAGTCAACGTGCAGTCTTAGCTGACTATCAAAACGGCGATTTGGCCAATATTCGGCGGGTCTTTGGCTACACTACGTTGTTTCAACCCAAGCGCCCTGTGACACGGGCAGAAGCCGCCGCTAGCCTTTGGTATTTTGGGTATCAGAGCACTGGCGTGAATGCGGGACAAGCGAAAGCCGGTGGAACTCCAGTCGGCCCCTGAATAGCGGTGTACGCGCTGAATTCAGGAGCCGCCGAATGGGTGTGAACGGGGAACAGTACCCCTATTGCCACACGAAAACTTTGGCTTCGTACTCTCCGAGATCGGTCATGAGTTGGCGATCGCCAGACTCCACTGTGTAGTTGCCTGTCCACTCATGCCAGGTGCCATCTGCCGGAAAGTCAGGAATGGTGTAACCCGCCAAGAACTGATCAGAAAAATTGGCGACCACCACAACCCGTGAACCTTCGTCATTCCAGCGGGTGTAGGCCAACACTTTTGACTCAGGATTTTCGTGGAAAAATTCAATATTTTCCGTATGGAGCGCTGGGTTTGTTTTCCGCAGATAAATGAGTCCTTTGTAGTAATCAAACAAACTCCGGTTCGAGTCGTTATTGAGTAAGCTCCAATCGACTTTGGCGGGTTCCAGGGATTTGTATTTATATTCCCCTAACTCTTCTCCCATCCAAATCAGCGGGACTCCCATCGCCGTCATCACCAGGACGGTGCCTAGTTTCCGCCGCCGAAATGCATCATCATCAAAAATGCCGCGATCGGCTAAATCAGCCATGACGTGGTTATGGTCGTGATTGGTGAGGTAGTTCACCACATTGGTCACCCCCATAAAGCCCTGCCGTTTGGCATCAAGCACATCTTTGAGGCGTTCCAAGTCAAAGGTTTCTCCGGTGATGTGTTCCAGCACGCAGTGATAAAAGCTATCGTGCCAGCAGCCATCCATCGGCCCGTCTACGTTGGTGATGCTAGGTGTTTCGGGGAGATGTTCGGCAACGTTGTAAAACGGTTTGACTCCGGCGGCCTGTTTTGCCTCTTGCACAATCCAATGCATGAAGTCGTAGTTGCCAATTTGGCGAGCGGCATCATACCGAATCCCATCCAGGTGATAGTTGCTGATCCAATAGCGTACTGTGTCACCAATAAAGCGGCGGGCTGGATAGGTTTCTAAGTGTTCGTCATAGTGTTCGTAATTGAATTCTGGCCCCCAATTATTATCGGGATCTCTGGGGTCGTGATGATACCAATAGTCGTGATCAATTTGAGTCAATGGGCACGATGCTTCTGAGTGATTATAGATCCCGTCAATGATGACTCGGATACCCCGGGCGTGACATTCGTCAACTAACCGTTTGAGTTCGTGAGGGGGGCCGTAGCTGGTTTCTGGGGCAAAAAAGTGGCGAGGATTGTAGCCCCAACTGTAGGAGCCTGGATATTCTTTGAGGGGCATGAGTTCGATCGCGTTGATGCCCAATTCGCAGAGATAGTCGAGTTTTTCGATGACGTGGTGATATTGCCCGTGGCCAGTTGGGTCTTCCTCTCCGGCAAAAAAGTCGGCAACGTGCAACTCATAAATGACGAGTTCGTGATCGGCGGGTAAGGGGTGATCATCGTGTTGCCAAACGTAGGTATCAACAACGCGATCGCCATCTTTAACACACAAAATGCTATTTTCATCGGAACTGTTGCCATCCACATTGGTGGCGTAGGGATCGGTAACCGAAACCCATTCGTCCGGTTCTAGAAACCACGATTTGGACTGTACCCGAAATTTGTATTGGTAAGTGCCGTCTTCTAAATCAACGGTGGCACGAAAATAGCCATCTTCCCCCTTCTGCATGGGAACGGCTTGCCAATCCGAAAAAGAACCTAGCAACTCTGCTCCGTTGTTGTAAGGAGCAAATAACTGAAACTCGATCGGACTTGCCATACAGGCTCCTTTGAATTGCTAGAAACAAATCACAGTAATTTTTTGTGATCAGATTCTAGAAGGTGCGGTGGATTTTTTCTGTCTGCCGAATGAAAGAGTTCAGGGTTGGGGGTGTCTGCCAGAAGGATGAGAGGGCCGGGTGGGATTTAGGGTTGGGGGGGCGAGTCTGGTAACAGCAGGTGAAACTGGGTTTGGTTGCCGTGGCTGTGGAGCGTGATTGTGCCGCCGAGGAATTGCACCAGTTGTTTCACCAGGGCCAAACCCAGGCCCGTGCCGCTGTGTCGCCACGGATCACTGTTGGGAATCCGATAAAATCGCTCAAAGACGCGATCGCGTTCTTGGGGTGGAATTTCAATGCCAGTGTTGGCGACGGTGATTTTGTACCAGGGAGATTGGTCTGTTGCGATCGCCGGGGGGAGGTGCGATCGGGCCGCTAGCTGAATCTGTTCTCCGGGGGGAGTGTATTTGCAGGCGTTGTTCAACAATTCGGTCAAAATGCGTTCCAGGTAGCTGAGATCGGTGGTGATAGGCGCTAGGTCTGGGGCCACATCAACTTGCAAGGTTTGGTTTTGGAGGGTGAGCGCGGCCCGAAAAGGTTCAGCGACGTGGGGTAACCAATTTTGTAACGCAATGGTTGTGGGCATGAGGGTATCAATCTCCGCATCAAGCCGGGTGAGATCGAGTAAATCATTGATCAAATCTAGTTCCCGTTGGCCTTCGTCGCGCAAGATTTGAAAGTATTGAGCAAGATTGCCAGTGCTAGTACTAATCTCTAAATTTTTGAGGGTAATTTCAATCATTTGAGTCGCCATTTTTATGTTGGACATGGGTGTCCGCAGTTCATGGGAAACCGTACTCAAAAAATCATCCTTGAGTTGATTGAGACGCTCTAATTCAATGACTTGGGTTTGGGCAGCTTGATAAAGGCGTGACTGGCGGAGGGCGATCGCGCATTGGTTTGCCACTTGTTGAATCAAACGAACTTCCTGAACGGTAAAAATATCAGTTGCCGGTTTAAACAGCCATAAATCGCCTAAGACATCTTGATCGTCTACGATGGGACAGGCAAAAGCAGTTTCCCACTGATGCTCACAATGGTGCTTACAAAGTTGAAAATGAACGCCTGCTAAGAGTTGTGTATATTCCTGGGGAAACTGCTTCATGCAGAGCGTGACGGATGACGCTGGCTGTGCAACGGCTGTTTGCGCTTTAGAACATTCGTAGGAAATTGTGGATGTTTGCTCACTTTTGTTATAAAGTCCTATATCGCAGCGATGAATCCCCAGTATCGCGACTAATTCTTCGACAACAGTTTGGATAATTTGTGTTTCGTCTAAGGAGTCTCGTACGGCATCGGTAATGCGTTTTAGAGTGGCATCAAAGTCGAGGGCTTGTTGAAGTTGAACAGTGCGTTCTTGCACTTGTTGATCTAATGTGCAATTCAGGTTTTGGAGCTGTTGATAGAGAATCGATTGTTGAATGGCGATCGCGAGTTGATCGGCGATCGCGGCAGCCAACTCCATTTCCGTGGTGTCCCAGGCGGCAGAGCGTTGATGGCGGATTAACGTCAGGCTGCCCCAAACGGCTCCATTCGCTTGCAGCGGCACCAAGAGCCAAGCACCGGGGTGGAGTTCTGCGATGGGTTGGTTCACCTCGTCTGCGAGGGTGGCCGTATCCTCAATATGGACTAATTGCCCTTGCCGGAGTCGGGCCGCGAGGGGATTGTCGATATCCGCAATTTCTAAACCTAAGGACTTGGGCGTGCCAAGGGCCGGGACAAAATCAGCCCGACAACGCCAGAGGGCTTCCGTGGCGCAGTATTGAAAAATGGATACTTGGTCAACGGCCAGAAAATTGGCAACTTCAGTGACCGTGACTTCAAACACTTGGGCGAGATCCAACGAGCAGCGAATGGTCTGCACAACTCGATTCAAAATGATTTCTCGATCGGCCCGATTTTGCAGTTGTTGTTCGGCTATTTTTAATTGGGAAATATCGGTGCTGGTGCCCACCAACCGATAAACACGCCCGTGCTCGTCTGCAATGGGGGCAAGGCTCGTTAGCCACCAGAGTTCGCGCCCTTGAAACGGAAGAAACTCTTCGTAAATGACGACGGCTTTGCTTTCGACACAGCGCTGATAGTGGTGTTGCACGGTGGCGGCAACCGCTGGGGGCAAAATGTCGGCTGGGGTTTTCCCTTGAATTTGCTCAATCGACAGACCTGTTAACTGGGTGTGGATGGGGTTGAGGTTTACATAGCGAAATTCGTGGTTGGGTTGGACATCCACTACAAAGATACTGTTTTGGGCATAGTTGTAGATGCTGCGTAAAAATTGTTCGTTTTCTCGCAAGGCGGCTTCAGTGCGTTTGCGTTCTGTGATATCAAGCAGGATGCCGCACAAGGCATAGGGGCGATCGCCGCAATCATGCAAAAGAAACTTGGTCATCAACAAGGTCCGCATCTGCCCGCCCAAGGGGACGGTTTCTTCAACGGTGACGGCTTGCCCTGTGGCGATCGCCGCTTGATCACTGGTGCTACAGACGGTGATCAAATCGGGGGGTAACACGTCTTCGTCCCGTTGGCCGAGCAATTGAGTGTGGGAAAGCTGGCTTAATATTTCGCACGCCGGATTGACATAGGTGTATCGGCCTTCCATGTCTTTCAAAAAAATGCCGTAGGGCGAACTGTTTAAGATGGCGCGGAGACGCTCTTCGCTGGCTTGTAAATCGGCTTCGATCCGTTTGCGCTGGGTCATATCCCGGACGATGACCAACACTTCGTCTACGCCACACACCACGATGCGAACTTCTTCAATTTTGAGCTGATCTTCAATGAAAAATTCTTGTTCGTAGACTTGTAATTTGCCAGTATCCAACGCCTTGTGAATGTAGTGGATTCGTTGGTCGGCGATCGCCGCAGGCAAATGTCCTTCGTAGATGTCTTTTCCGATGAGAAATTCTCCTCCCAGGACAGTAAAAGTTGAGGTTGGAAAGAAGCCAAGATAGACCCCCTGACGATCCATGCGCAGAATTAAATCGGGGAGCGCTTGAATGAGGGCACGAGTTTTATTCTCACTGATTCGATAGGCGGATTCAACGGCTTTGGCGGCGGTGATATCTCGCATTAAGGCCAGGACGTGGGGTTCGGGTTGGCCGTGATCAATCAAGGACGTGGAAATCGATAACACTCGTTTGTGGCCATCAGCGTGGATAATTTCCCATTCTTCGCTCTGCAAATTGTGGCCCTGGCGCATGGCTTCCATGCGGGCGATCGCCTGGGCCTGTTTGGCTGAATCGGGATAGAGGGTTTGATACCACCCTAATTCGTTAATTTGCGTCTGTGTATAGCCAGTCAAGTCCACCATGCGTTGGCTCCAGACGGTGAAGTAGACATAAGGAAAGTCGGGAATGCGGTGACAAACGCACAAGCCTTCGGCCATTTGATCTAAAATCTGATTCCGAAAAGCTAGTTCTTGGTGAAGGGAGTTTTGGGGGGGCGGCGGCGCAGCCGGGGCCGATGGGCGATCGGGTATGGGGGTATGAATTAATGTCACCATCCAGCCCTGCTGAGCCTCGCTTGGATGGGCAATAACTTGGGTTTTTAGCCAACAAAATTGATGATTGGATCGTTGAAATTGGTATTCCACCTCATAGCTAATTGCGGTTGCTAATTGTGGCGTTAAAGGGTGAAATAAAGTATCCCAAGTAACAGAATCAATCTGCGATCGCCACAGGTCAGGATGGGTCATGAAATCTTTGACAGAGTAGCCAAAAATTGCAGCACACTCTTTCGACATGGACAGGATTTCCCAGGTGTTATCTGGGTAAATATGGCACCACATCATGCCCGTTAAGAGTGGCTCCGTCGGGACTGGCTCCGTCGGGACTGGCAGTTGCGATCGCGGGGTTTGGGTGGTTTGGCGGGCGATCGGGCGTTGGGCGACGAGCCAAGTCGTGAGGCTGACCGCGCTTAATACTCCCAAGCCTTCCCAAACTAAGGAGGCGGAGTAACTGTGTTCTTGCCATTGGAGTTGGCTAATTATCCAGTTTGTAAACTGAAGACTGAATCCAGAATTGAGCGTTGGGAGCCAACTTGCAAGAGGCATCAGATTCTTAGCAGCATAGACCTGCTTCTATCATATTTTTGAAATCCCATGATAAGAATCCGCTAATTGAATGAAAGTTATAAAATCAAAATTTTTGTAGAACTAAGTTAGTAAAAACTAATGCCAATTCCGTAGATTACGGGTTGCAAAAGTTACATAAGCCAGGATCCGCAACTTCTTGTTGATCGGGGAAGAAATGGGTTTGTTGTAACTGACATTTTTGGCACGCATAGACTACGGCTAAGCGTTGGGTAGTGGGGGTGTGGCAGAGGGCACAGGGTAAACCCGGTTTGTGTTCAATTATCCGAAAACCGGGGAGGCCACAGGCTGGACACAGGGTTGTGGCTTGTTGGATCAGGGCTTGGGTGGCGGCGGCGATCGCGGTCATGCGGGTTGGGTTGTGCATCGCGCGCATATCTGTTTCCAGATGGACGGTGGGCCGCAGGGTTAGCCAATCGGTGACGATTGCCACCAGTTCAGCTTCCGTTCGAATGCCTTTGATGCAGTGTTGGCCATCGCGGCAGTCGGGATTCTGCATGGCAACCAGCCCATGCTCGGGAAAGCCAATTTTTTGGGCAAAGGCCAGGGCTGCGGTGACGGAGGCGATGGCCTGGTGGTTGAAGTTGGTGGTGGTGGAAATGACTTCGCCAACGAGTTCTAAGTCGTGGTCGCGATCGCGGAGCAACACAATTTCGCGATCGCAGGGGAGGAGGGGTAAGGCTGGGTGGGGGCCAAAACTTCCTTCGCTGACAATGGCGATCGCGGCTCCGGTCTGGTCTAAGGCGGCTTCGGCTTTGAGGCGGGCGGTGGTGAGTTGGTCTGCCGGACGGTCAACATCACGGGTGAAGGTGCCAAAGCGATCGGTATTAAAGTCAGTGGGCACAGTGACGTGCAGGCCCAGATGTTCGGCTAATAGGGGGGCAATGACCTGTTCTTTACCGTGCATGGTGGCTAAAACGGCGGCTCGGCCAGCAAACCAGGCGGCGGCATCGGCACGGGTAGACATAGGCAAAGGGGTGGGAACGATCGCGCTTACTGGTTCCAAATCTTAGCGTGTTCGGCGATCGCGGTGCAGGCTGATCCGATTTTCCAAAAAAGAAAGCAGACGCCTTTGCTCAGAGCGTCTGCTGCCTTGGTGAATGGAGGAATGTCCTCAATCGACATCGTGAGCAAATCGGTTGTAGAGATAATCCAGAATGTAGTTGCGGAGGTTATAGAATTCTGGATCTTCCATAATGCGATCGCGATCACGGGGCCGGGCAAAGGGAATGTCGATGATTTCACCCACTTTCGCCGCAGGGCCATTGGTCATCATGACCAGGCGATCGGCCAAGAACAGCGCTTCGTCAATGTCGTGGGTAATCATCAACACGGTGCAACGGTGGTCGTTCCAGATTTTTAGCAGTTCTACCTGCAATTCCTCTTTGGTAATCGCATCCAATGCGCCAAAGGGTTCATCGAGAATCAACACTTCGGGCCGAATGGCCAACGCTCGGGCGATCGCCACCCGTTGCCGCATCCCCCCCGACAGTTGGGGTGGTTTTTTGTGGCCCGCATCGCTTAAACCCACCAGCGCCAAATGCTCTTGCACAATCCGCCGTTTTTCCGCTTCCGACTTTTTCGGGTGAACGGCATCCACCGCGAGGTAAATGTTCTCGGCGGCAGTGAGCCAGGGCAACAGGGCATAGCCTTGGAACACCACCATGCGATCGGGGCCGGGTTCTTTGATCGGTTGGCCGTGCAACAGGACTTTGCCGTGGGAGGGTTGGGAAAACCCAGAAATCATATTCAGGAGAGTGGTTTTACCGCAGCCAGAGTGCCCGATGACGCAGATAAATTCGCCTTCTTGGACACTGAGGTTCACATCTTCCAGAACAACGTATTGTCCTTTGGGTGTGGGGTAGATTTTGGAAACACCTTCTACAGTCAGGAAGGGGGCCGCAGTTTTTTGCGTTAAGGGTTGAGGCGTGGTAGCAGTCACGGTTTTGAGGGTTTGCATAGGTGAATAAAAACGGTTAGGAGAACGATCGAAACCAACGAGGCTTAGACGGGAGGGCGATCGCCCCGGTGCACGGTTGCAAGCTGGGCTGAACGGCCACGGGGAGATCTGATCAGCCCTCTCAGGCGACTCTGGCTAAGCCCGAATCAAGGGGCACATCAGCCATGTAGATGTCGTGTTTCACGGTCAGATCGTTCAGGTAAGCGATCGGATCATCCGCGTTGAATTCGATGCCGTCAAAGAGCTGAATCGAACCTCGGCTATAGGTAATATCCGTTAGTCCCAACTCGCGGGCCGCAGTGCTGAAAACACTAACGCGGCAAACCCGTTCCAAAATTTCGACCCAGTTACGGGGGAAGGGGGTGTCGCCCCAGCGGGCCATCTGGGTCATCATCCACAAATGCTCGGTGCGGCTAGGCCGGTTCACGCCTTTGCCGTAGAACATGTGGTGGGCGTATTCCTTGGGTGATGGTTGCAAGCCACACACCAGCGGATTGGGATCGCCCAGATGGATGAAGTCGATATCGGTGCTGAGGTAGTCATGGCGCGCCAGGATTTCCTGAATTTCTTCGTGGTTGCTGGGATCCATGCAATATTGGCAGGCTTCCAGCAGCGCTTTGACCAGAGCAATGTGGGTGTTGGGGTACTGAATGGCCCAGTCTTCGCGGACTCCCAAGACTTTGCCGGGATGGCCGGGGAAGATTTCTAAGTCGGTGGCGATCGTGTAGCCAATGCCTTCCACGGCTGCCCGAATGTTCCACGGTTCGCCCACACAGAACCCGTCGATGTTCCCTGCTTGCAGGTTGGAAATCATCTGTGCCGGGGGAATGGTCGTGACTTTGACATCTTTCCCTGGTTCAATGCCTGCTGCGGCTAACCAATACAACAACAACAAGTTATGCATGGACGCTGGATGCACCATCCCAAAGGTGTGTTGCTTATCGGGGGTTTCCAGCAGCATTTGCTTGAGGTCGTTGAGGGTGTGGATGCCCTGGCTATAAAACCGCTTGTCCATGGTGATGGCGTTGCCGTTGCGGGTCATGGTCAGCGCGCTGACGATGGGCAGCGGGGTGCCCCCATTGCCACCCAGGGTTAACCATACGGGCATCCCAGCGGGCATTTGGGCTGCGTCGAGATAGCCCATGCTGATGCCATCTTGGATGCCGCGCCAGCTTGATTCCCGCACCAGGTTCACTTCGTCGAGGCCGTGGTGGGCAAAGAATCCTTTTTCTTTGGCGATCGCGATCGGGGCGCAGGCGGTCAAAGGAACAAACCCAATTTCCAGGTTCACTTTTTCTAAACCGTGGCGGGCAATCACGCCTTTTTTCCGGGCTTGCAGTTGCTTCACGCGCTTTTGTTGGTTGAGGAAGTAAATCAACTCGCTCCGCATGGAGTAGTAGCTGGGATGGTTGATGACTTCCAGGCGCTTGCGGGGTCGGGGAATATCGACTTCCATGATTTGCCCAATTTTGGAGCCAGGGCCATTGGTGAGCATGACGATGCGATCGCTCAACAGCAAGGCTTCATCGACATCGTGGGTCACCATGACTGCCGTGACGTTATTTTCCTCGCAAATCTGCATCAATTGCTCTTGCAAATTCCCCCGGGTCAAGGCATCCAACGCGCCAAAGGGTTCATCCAACAACAAGAGTTTGGGGCGAATGGCCAGAGCCCGGGCGATCGCGACCCGTTGTTTCATCCCACCAGAGAGCTGACCGGGCGGCTTATCCGCAGCGTGGCGCAACCCGACGAGATCAATGTGGTGTTCGATCATGGCGAGGCGTTCTTCGGGCGGGAGATGGGCCAGCACTTCATCAACAGCCAGCGCAATATTCTCGCGCACCGTCAACCACGGCAACAACGAATAGTTTTGAAAGACCACCATGCGATCAGGGCCAGGACTTTGAATTGTTTCACCATCCAACAACACATAACCATTGGTGGGTAAATCCAATCCGGCAATCATATTCAACAGCGTAGACTTGCCACAGCCTGAGTGTCCGATTAAGGAAACAAACTCTCCTTGCTTAATTTCTAAATCAATTCCCTTTAATGCAATGTACTCATTACCGCCACCTAAGGGAAATACCTTGTCGATTTGATCAACGGATAAAAAAGCCGTCATGATTCCTCCATTTGCTGATTACAGTTATGCTTCTCAGTCACCAGTCTGAGCGCGAAATTAGAGATACGGAATTAGCGTCGATCTTCCGGCAAAATCAAGGTTTGAGCGTAGGCTACTAACCGATCCAACAACAAACCAATGGCACCGATATAAAACACCGCGAGGATAACTTCACTGACATAGTTTTGTTGGTAGGCATCCCAAATAAAGAAGCCAATACCGACTACACCGGACATCACGATTTCAGCTGCAATAATTGCCAGCCAAGCCAAACCAATAGCAATCCTCAAACCAGTGAAGATGTAGGGCAAGGCAGAGGGAATCAAAATCTTGAAGAAATACTTGCGGGGAGAAATCTTCAATACGCGCGCAACGTTTTTGTAGTCTTGGGGAATTTGGTCAACACCAACTTTGGTATTAATCAAAATTGGCCAAACTGAGGTGATGAAAATCACAAAAATTGCAGCCATTTGTACGTTGGGGAGGGCAATCAAAACAATGGGTACCCAAGCCAACGGGGCAATCATCCGGAGGAACTGAAACACTGGGTCGAGGGCTTTGTTCAGTTTGGGTTGAGTCCCAACCATAATCCCAGCGGAAATCCCAGCGACCGCGGCTAAGGTATAACCCAGGGCGACCCGTTGCAGACTGGCCAACGTTTGCCAAAATAACCCTTTGTCCAAACCGCCCCGATCCATAAACGGATACATCAACAAAGTCCGGGTTTGTTTATCCGTCAGAATTGAACTGGGGGGCGGGAGGCGGGTCAGCCCCGTCATAGAAATGATTTGCCAGACGGCCAAAAAGCCAACCACACCCAAAAGGGGTAGGAAAATATTTTCTTGATTTTTTTTCCAAAAGGTTTGAAACGATTGACTAATATTATTGCCATTCGTTTGCATCCGAGTGTTAACAACCATGATTCTTCTCCATTCTGAAAAATATTGAATTTGTGGTGTGTATTCATCGTTGGGCGATCGCCCCCCAATGAATACAGCGTTCGGCCCAAATCGTTCAAGCGTGTGGTGTGAGGTGCGCCCCCACGCGATTCAGCAGTACCTCTAAATGCCTGGGTTGAATGGCCTGGTTAGGCACGCTTAATTTTCAGGCTCTTGAGATAAGCTTCTGGATTTTTTGGATCGAAGGAGATGCCATCAAAGAACTTTTCGACACCCCGTGAGGTGGAGCTTGGAATATCACCAAACCCAGCTTCCTTCGCAGCTTCTTTCCAAATGTCTTCCCGGTTCACTTTATCGACTAACTTTTGGGCCATATCAAAGTCTTTGATGGCTCCCTGGTGGAAATTCCAGCGCATAGTTTCGGTGAGGAACCAGAGATCATGACTCTTGTAGGGATAGGACACATTCCCCAAATCGTCTTTCCAATACAAGGGGCCAGCTTTGATATCATCAACGGCTGGTTTGCCATCACCCATGGTGTATTTCCCTTCATAGGGCGGCGTGAGAATTTTTTCAGCCACGTTGAAGTAATTGCGTCCGGCACAAATGCTGACTACTTCTTTGCGGTTGGCGGGGTCATCGCACCATTGCTGGGCTTCCATAACAGCTTTGAGTAAGGCTTTCGTGGCTTTGGGGTGTTTGTCTACCCAGTCAGCCCGGATTGCCAGGTATTCTTCGGGGTGAAACTTCCAAATGTCATGGGTCAGAGCAGACATAAAGCCAATGTCATCGGCCACAATCCGATAGGGCCAGGGGTCGCCTGTGCTGAAGGCATCCATCGTGCCGTTCCGCATCCCTTGCACGGTTTCTGCCGAGGGCACGGCCAGCAAGTCAATATCTTTGTCTGGGTCAATGCCGCTGGCCGCAAACCAATAGCGAATCCAAAAGTCTTGGTTGACGTTGGGGAAGGTGTGGGCTGCTTTGAATTTCCGCCCTTCGTTGGCCTGGTACCCTTTGATGTAGTCGGGATCTTCAATTTTGAGGCCAAGCCCTTTGCCAGCATTTTTGCCTGAAATGGCAATCCCGTTCCCCTGGGTGACCAGTTGCGCCAGGACGTACATGGGCACTTTTTGGCCGTTGGTGATGATGCCTTCTGTAATCAGGTGGGGCATGGGCATTTGCCATTGGCCACCGTCGATCCCACCCGAACCGGAACCGAGGACGACGTTATCCCGCGCAGAGGCCCAGTTGGCTTGTTTGGAAACTTCGACTCCGGTCATGCCATATTTGGCAAAGAAGCCTTTTTCTTTGGCGATGATGAGGGAAGCCGCTTCCACAATGGGGATGAAGCCAAGTTTGATGGTGGTTACTTCGGGGGCTTCGTTGCTGCTGACGTTGACGGCGGGGGCAGCAGTGGTGGTGGTGGTGTTTGAAGCTGTTTCTTCGGGTGGGTTGCCGAAACAGCCTTTCAAAAAGACGGTGCTGGCGGCAGATGTGGCCGCTAATTGTAAGAACTTGCGCCGAGTGGGGTGGTAGGGAAATTGAGCCATAAAACCGATAAACCTCGCATGAAAAACAACCCCGAAATGAGTCTGTACAGTTCGGGAAGGGGCTTGCTGGGTGGGCGATCGCTATTTTTTGACATAGCCAACGGTCAGCTTAGGCCCAGAGTGCTAAAACTCCGTGGGCTAAACCGTTGTTGCTCGCTCACGCACCTGTTGGAATTAGGAAAAAATTTTCAAGCCTGGGGTAGAAACTAGGTTGAATCTTTGCCGTGCTTGAGGATGAAATAAGAATAAAGCATTTATATCTACTTATGGAAGACCTTTTAACGAGTGAGAAAACTATATATGAAATGCTATCAATAAGTTTTTCTTTATAATTTGAATGCTTCTTCTAAAAATCATCGAAATTAATCTATGCTCGAAGGCTAAAAAGGGGATTTGGCGGGCAACGATTGATATTTTGCAATGGATGAATGCTAAATCCTTGATGGTTGCCGGGTGGATTTGCCGAGGTAGGCGATCGCGGGGCAATAAAAAACTGGAGCACCGCTGATGGGCAACTCCAGTACAAGGTTCGTGAATTGATTGAATGAACTCAGCCCGTGCATTGGGCCAAACTGGGCGATCGAGATTTCTAGCCCTCGCGAATTTGCTGCCGCAGTTGTTCCAACTCCGCATCGACTTCTGGGGTATTCAGGGTGCTGGCGGGGAGCGGTGGGGCTTCGGGACTGCCGGGTAAACTCTGGCCCGATTTCATGGCGGCCAGTTCTGCATCGATCTCATTGGCTTCACCCAGGGCTTGGAAGCGTTTTTCCAGATCATCGATGCCCAGTTCCGCTACGGCTTCGGCCTGGGCTTCCATTTGCAACACCTTTTCTTCCATGCGTTCAAAGGCGGCCATGGAACTGCCTGTGCCGACGCGCCCTAGCATATCGTTGATCTGTTGGGAGGCTTTGGCCGATCGCGCTCTGGCAATGTAGAGATCTTTTTTGGTTTTTGCTTCAGAAATTTTGCTTTCCAGCTTCACCATGTTTTGTTTCAGTTGGCCCACGACGACTGTTTGCTGGTCGAGTTGGCCCTTCATGGCGGTGGCAGTTTCTTGATAGGTTTTGCGGCGGGTTAGGGCTTCCCGTGCCAGGGTATCATCCCCTTTTTGCAAGGCTAGCTGAGCCCGACGATACCATTCGTCTGCCGTGTTCATGGCTTGGGAATATTGCCGTTCTGTGCGTTTTTGGGTGGCGATCGCCTGGGCAACGGCTTGGCGCAGTTGGATCAGATCATCTTGCATATCCAAGACTGTCTGTTCCAGGATTTTTTCTGGATCTTCCGCTCGACTGACCAAGCTATTGATATTGGCACGAATCACCCGCATGATTCGGTCAAACAGTCCCATAACACGCTCCGATAAGTGGGTTAGTTATACGGTACACGGTGCCAGGATCGGATTCTGTTCTTCTTGATGATCCTCAACTATCAAATTTATCCCGGTCAAACCGTGTCTCAATACTAACCTTAATCGCGGCGATCGCTGGCACCCCCTATGGCTGATAGACCTCAGCGGGAATGCCTTGTTTTTGTAGCTCAGCAGCTTGGGCTTTGGCCGCAGCTTCATCGTCGTAAGACCCCAGTTGGACTTTTGCTCCGTCAGAATAATTTTTGACGTAGGCATCGGGGACTTTTTCGCGGGCTGCTTCCAAGGCGCGATCGCTGGTGTAGGGGGTGACCACTTTGTAGTTCGGTTGGCTGGCAGCGCTGGCAGCGGGAGATGGGGTGGGCAACTCTGGCAATTGGGGGGATGGGGCGGGCGATCGCCGCGCGGCGGGGGCCGCTTTTTTCGGTGGGGGTGCGGGCTGATAGCGGGGGGCCGGGGGCGAGTAACTGCGAGCCGGAGGCGGATTGTAGGCCGCTGGTGGGTTATAGGCTGGAGCCGGACGGGGTGCGGGGGGTGCTGCTGATTCTGCGGGGGGAGCGATCGGGCCAGTGGGGGCGGCGGCTTTGGGCTTGGCGATCGGCGTGGCAGATTTCGCTGGGGTGGGTTTGCCCGGAACCACAGGCTTCCCCGTGGGGGCAACCCCGGCTGGGGCTCCGGGGCCAGGGTTCACTCGGATTGAGCCCAAAGAACCCAAACTCAAATCATCAAATTCCTGGTTAGCCAGATTGGGTTGGGGCAGATCGGTTGGGCCGCTAGTGGCGGAGTTCGTGGTAGTGGGGTTGGCCGAGTTGGCGGACTCGCGGTTCGCAAACAGTTGGCTGACGCTGCTGGGGTTCATGATGACAAACCCAAACAAGGCGCTGGAGACGAGCAACAATAACATGAAGCCGATGCCCAGCGGTGTCATGAGACTGAGCATAAAACCCTGTTCCGCTTGGACTTTGGCTTCTTCTTGGGACAGGGTGCGCAACAGCTCTTCTGAGGATTCCAGGTAATCGTCGGGGCCGTTGGCGGTGGCGATGCGCTCGGCTTCGGCAGAAACTTGGGAGGCGTAGTGTTTGGCGAGTTCTCGTAAGTCTTCGCTGGCGGGTGCTGGGGGGCGATCGCTGGCTGGGGTTGGGCTGAGGTCTACGAGGGGCGCAACTTGGGCTGTGGGATGGAAGGGAACGCTTGCGGCTTCAGGGGGCTGGGCATTGGCGGATAGTGGCTCAGGGGTATTTACCGCCGCTGCCAGAATTTCCAGGGATTGGCCTAAGCGGGAGGCTGGGGGCGTGGGGGGTGGCGAGATGGGCGATCGCGGTTGGTAGTGCCCGTTGCCCAAGGCCCGTTGCCGTCGATACCGAATGAGTTCCTCATCCAGCGAGATATCCAAACTCATCAATGCTTTTTGTAAAGCGGGATGGAGGGCCGTTGCTTCTGAGCGTGCGGCTGTTTGGGGGTGTGACTGTACGGTTGAAGATTGACGCATCACCGAACTCCTATCCAACTCCTGAGGTATGGGCCTGACGGTTTGCCGAAAACGATATTTAATTTGCACCCAGAATCCCCGGTGAGCAAACAAGGGGGCACTGAGGTCAAGGGAAAACCAACCGGGAACGCGCTAGCAGGGGAACCCGCTAAAATGGGGTTGCTCCGAAGACTTTAACTCAAGATTGGCGATCGCTCGCGCTACCGATAGAGTTAAACCCTGTAGTTTTACGAAGAATTATACTATCCCTATTGCTGGATTGGCCGTTGACCGAGTAGATTCCGTCCAGTATTGATCAAACATTGACGTTTGCATCGCGATCGCGCCAAAGTTATACACTTCTTTACGCGCAATGACACATTTTTGGGTCAATCGCCTTAGCGGTCGGGTGGGCCTCGGTTGTCTCTGCGCCTTGAGCTGGCGATCTATTGGCTAGCTACTCATGCGCTGGAAGGCAAACACGCTGGGGGCGCGATCGGTGCAGTGCCAAATTGTTGCAGTGCCAAAGCCGCTAGGAGGCTCCATCGAAAGGCCAGATTAGATTGGCCACAATAGAACTATCCCCAGAGCACTAGCCTCAGACCTTCCCTTGCAATCTCTCGTTCATCATTGGGCAAATCGGCGTTATGGCGTTTCAGTCTCTTCAAAAAGTCTTCGGTACTGTGCAAAGCCAACTCAATCGGCGTGAACAGCAGCAATTTCAGCAGCTTGTGCGGTGTTGGGTAGCTGTGGTGGGGCCGGATGTGGCTTTGCAAACCCGCCCCCTGCGCCTCTACCGGGATGTGTTGAGCGTGGCGACAGCCAGCCCTGCTTGGGCGCAAAATTTGGTGTTTGAACGTCAGCGGATTTTAGCCAAGCTGAATAGCCAGTTACCATTTCAGATTGCGGATATTCGGTTTTCGGCGGCACAATGGCACGAACCCCAATCTGGGGCCACTTTTCCGGGCGATCGCGCCCAAGCGGAACTGTGGCGATCGCACCCCAGTCGCTTACCTGACAGCACCGTGCAACGCATGGAAACCCTGAACGGAAAGCTCCGCTCGACGGCTGAATCCGTCACTGACCCGATGGTGGCTTTCCAGCGATGGGCCAGGCTGATGCAAGCGCGATCGCAACAGTTGCCCCTTTGTCCTGAATGTCAGTGCCCCACGCCAACCAGCGAATTGCAGCGCTGGCAAATGTGCTCGATCTGCATTGCTCAACGGTGGTAAAAAGGCTGGCCACTGCGGGGGCATTCTAAATGGATGGCCACGGGTAACGGAGGCAGGGCCACTTTCGGATTACTCGGTCAGCCTCCAACTGCTACCGCGATCGGCATAGATAGACAAGATTTTGATAAATTTTTGATGAAAGTTTTTGACAAAACAATGTAAATTGTATTTTCCGTGAAACTACTCGTTTTAGGTTGAGTTTAACTCTACAGGCCGCAAAACCTAATGATCAGCACGGATACAAGGAGCCAAAGAAGCTCGATACGATAAAGACTTCAGGCATTGCATGATTCGGCTAGTTTGATTCCCTTAATCGCATCTTGTTTCACTTGATCCCCGATACCTTTTAGGCCAAAGTTGTTGTGTTTCGGGCCATTGCCATAACAGCACACCGTATACAATTGTTTCTACGTTTATACGGATTCTGAAGACAATCTAAAGTCAATTCTAGGCGTTAGATCGCCACGATCTAGAGTGCAAGATGGCTTCAGGACGTACTCCTCAGATCATTCGTAACTTGCCTTAGTTGAAAATGGGGATCGGTATGCAGGCTTTGTTTTAGAGATTTTTTTGTATGAAAAATACCCCTTCCTCAGTCTCGCGCTGTCGTCATTGCCAATTTTATTCTCCAGAAGGGCGACGTGGTGGACAGTGTCATCGTTTAAATGTTGCTGTGAAAGGTCAATGGGAAGCTTGCAATATTGCTGTTCCGGCGTTTGCGGTTGCTTGGGAGCAATTGGAATCGATCGCGCTTTGGAAACAGCGCATTTTGATGCAACAAGAAACGGTGGTGTTGAAAAGTGTCATTGCGGATGATACCGAGGGGTATGCGACGGTGCCAACTCGCTTGGAGCCAAGACCCAATGCCCTGCGGGCTGCGAGTTTGAGTGGGGTGTCATCTTCGGAGATGCGGGCTTCTTAGGGGGTGGCCCAGTCTGCCATAGGGCTCTGGGCCGGAAACGGATTATTTTTCAGGTCATCACATTCGCAATTCGTCACGATGGTAGTTCACGAGCGATCGCCCGTGGAAAAAGCGGACAAGGCTGGCGCGATCGCGGGAGGAAGGAGAATGGCCCCTGGGGGCGTTGGCGATCGCGTTTTGGGTGCAGGAGCCGACTTGCGATGGGTGGAGGCGGTGGCCTGAGGGTTAAGGTCGCCAGGGATATTGGCGGAAGTTGGGCGATCGCTTATCTAAAAAGGCTTGCTTCCCTTCACTGCCTTCCTCGGTCATGTAATAGAGCATGGTGGCGTTGCCTGCCAGTTCTTGCAGGCCCGCTTGGCCATCGCAATCGGCATTGAAAGCGGCTTTGAGGCACCGAATCGCGATCGGGCTTTTGTCTAAGATTTCATTGGCCCACTGAATGCCTTCGGCTTCGAGTTGGTCGATGGGCACAACGCAATTGACCAGGCCCATTGCCAGGGCTTGTTGCGCATCGTACTGCCGACATAAGTACCAAATTTCGCGGGCTTTCTTTTGGCCGACGATGCGTGCCAGGTAGCTGGCCCCAAAGCCGCCGTCAAAGCTGCCGACCTTTGGCCCGGTTTGCCCAAAAATGGCATTATCTGCCGCGATCGTGAGGTCACACAGCAGATGGAGGACATGGCCCCCGCCGATCGCGTACCCGGCCACCAGCGCAATTACCACCTTGGGCATGGAGCGGATCAGGCGTTGCAAATCGAGGACGTTTAACCGGGGCACGCCGTCATCATCCATATACCCAGCTTGGCCGCGCACACTTTGGTCGCCCCCGGCACAAAAGGCGTATTTCCCATCGGTATGGGGGCCAGCACCCGTAAACAAGACCACGCCAATGTGGGAGTCTTCTCGGGCATCGCAAAACGCATCGTACAGTTCGAAGATAGTTTTGGGGCGGAAGGCGTTGCGCTTGTGGGGGCGGTTGATGGTGATCTTGGCGATGCCATCGGCCTTGTGATACAGCACGTCTTCGTAAGTTTTGGCGGGTTGCCAATTAATGTCCATAGAGGGGCAGGGCAAAGTCAATGTTTGCTGCGAAGGTACCTAAATTATTTTGCCGCCATTGGGCGTCGGCTTTGCGATCGCTTTGAATTTCCAAAATGCGAATGCCGGATTGGGGCAAGGGGTTGAGCCGTGCGATCAGGGTTTCCCAATCGGGGATCAGGTCATGCTGAACGCCATAGGTGCGGCAGAGGTGGGCAAAATCGATGGTTTGGGGGGTGGCAAAAAAATTCTCGAAAGGTGGGTCAAAGCGGGCGATCGGCAACATTTCAAAAATGCCGCCGCCGTCGTTGTTAATCAGGACGATGGTAAGGTGGCCGCTAAAGTGGTGGCGCAGCAAAAAGCCATTGGTGTCGTGGAGGAGGGCTAAATCTCCGGCCAACATCACCGCCGGGGCCTGGTGGTGGGCCATACCCAGAGCGGTGGAAAGGCTGCCATCAATGCCATTTGCGCCCCGGTTGCAGTAAGGCTGAATGTGGGTGTTTCCCGGCATCCAAAAAAATTCCACATCCCGAATGGGGGTGCTATTGCAGATGAAGATGGGGGTATCGGGGGGCAGGTGTTGGGACAAGACCCAAGCGACTTTGCTTTCGAGGAGGCGATCGCACCTGGTCATGGTGTGGTGAATGGTGGCGCGGGTTTGCTGGTCTGCGGTGTGCCAGAGCTGCTCATAGGGGTGGGGTGGGGCCGTCGTTGCCGGGAGACTGGCAGCAACGATTTCGACGGTAACTGGGATGTGAACCGTGTGGCCGTGGAGTGGGTCGAGGTTCACGCCTGCCGGATCAAGAATCCACTGTCGGGGTTGGTGGGTGGCGAGCCAGGTGCGCAATTGCTTGCTGGTGGGCATTTCGCCAATGCGGATCACGACTTGGGGCACCAGTTTTTCGGCCAGGGTGGGGTTCCGCAGGAGCAGGTCGTAGGTGGTGATGAGATTGGGAAAAAGGGCCGCCCAGTTGCGGAGGGGCGATAAACCTTCGGCTAAAACGGGATAGCCCAAACACCGGGAGAGGTGGGCGATCGCCTGCCCATAGGCGGCGGGATCGGCAGGTTGGGCTGGGCCAGTAATGATGATCCCCGCCAGGGTGCTCTGCCATTCGGTCAGGGGGAGGGCTGTGGGTGCGATCGCGGGTTGCGTGGGCGGTGGCGGTTGCACAGCGGCAAAAAACTCGTCACTGCGAAAAGTAAGGGCTTGGGCCTGGGCTTGGGCATCGGGTAGGGGGGCCAGGGGTTCCCGAAATGGACAATTGAGATGTACGGGGCCAGCAACGGGAAATTGCGATCGCTGCCATGCGTGGATCATCGTTTGGCGCAAGTATGCCAAGCGGGTGGCGTCGAGGGTTGGCAGGGCCAGCTCCGTATACCAGTTGGGAAAACTGCCATAGAGTTTTTGTTGATCGATCGCTTGGCCCGCGTTACAGTCTCGCAGTTCGGGGGGGCGATCGGCGGTCAACACCAACAGGGGCACCCGGCTAACTCTCGCTTCGATGACGGCGGGTAAAAAATTGGCCCCTGCCGTGCCCGATGTGCAAACCAGCACCACAGGTCGATGGTGGCGGCGGGCCATCCCCAACGCAAAAAATGCGGCGGATCGTTCATCTAAAACGGGGATCGCTTCTAAGTGGGGATGTTGGGCAAAGGCGATCGCCAGGGGAGCAGAACGGGAACCGGGACAAATCACTGCCGTTTTCAGGCCCAGACGGCTGAGCGTTTCAACGAGGATCGAAGTCCAAACTAAATTGATATTCGTAAAATCGATGGGCATACCTTCAGGCCAACTGCCGCGCCGTTATGAGCCTAGCGTGTTGGCGAGAGCTAGCGCAATTGCTGAAGCGTGCAAGGCCAGGGAACTATCGGGCGATTGCTGGGGGCATCCAGGCTGGGCTACGGGCGGCGATCGCCTTAGTTATCGCCCCGTAAATAGCGCGAATAGGACGCATAGGTATCAAACAGCCCACCCACAAAGCTACACGTTAGACCAATGATTAGCACCCCTTGAATGGCATCGCCGTTGCCAAACACGGAGAGCACTTGCAACACTTGCTGGTTAATCATTTGGCTATTGGCCCCAATCACCGGGAGATGGGTGACAAAAGCCAGACTCATAATAATTGCCCCAATCAACAGCAGGGGGACAACGAAGCTTAATGCACTGGTCACCAGAAGCGACCGAAAAAATGTTTTCATCATACGAATAGCGTGGAACTCTCGTAGGATCACAACCCACCGCCTGACTCATCAACACTTGCTATCCATAACCATAGAGGTGTTTGCTAGAGAAGCCGTCGAGTTATCGCAAATCTTAAAACAACCTTAAGAACTTTAGTGAAGCTATCGATACCAATTACCGCACGGCGCGATCGCGGGGTAAGGGAAAATGGCGGCGATTGGGCAGAACTGACCTAGATGTGGGGGGATAGTCTAGGAAAACGCTACGGCTTGTGTAGAGAGGCGGTAAGCTGGCCTGTACCAACAAATATTGTTTTGCATTCTAACGAAGCACATCGATACAATTGGCAATCTATGTTACCAGAGGGAAGTGTTGGGTCTGGGCGATCGCCTGGTGCCCGTCTAGAACCCACCGCCGCGATCGCCCATCCCCTTCCGAATTCCGCTATTCTGGCAAAGGATTCAACAGCAGCGGATACCAATAGTGAGCGGAACACCGACCTTCTCTAGCTTAGGGCGATGGAGTACACGATTAATCTCCGCCATTTTGCTCGGTGGGCAAGTGATGGTGCACTTGTTAACTGGCAAAATTCATCGGCGGAACACGCTAGACCAAATGGCCCTGGTCGGCCCAGCCTCCTTGCTCATTGCCCTGGTCACAGCAGGCTTTGTTGGCATGGTGTTTACGATTCAGGTCTCCCGCGAGTTCATCAACCTGGGGGCTGGCAGTGCAGTGGGTGGGGTGTTAGCGTTGGCCCTGTGTCGGGAATTGGCCCCGGTGTTGACTGCCGTAGTATTGGCGGGGCGGGTTGGGTCGGCGTTTGCTGCTGAATTGGGCACTATGCAAGTCACCGAGCAAATCGATGCGTTATACGTCTTGAAGACCGATCCCATTGATTATTTGGTCATTCCACGGGTGATTGCCTGTTGCCTGATGTTGCCAATTTTGACCGTGTTGTCCTTACTGACTGGGTTGGGCGGTGGCTTGCTGATTGCCACCAGTTTGTATGGCATTTCTCAGACCACGTTTTTAGACTCCGTGCAAAACTTTTTGAGCGTATGGGATTTATGCAGTGCTCCGATCAAGGGGGTTGTGTTTGGGGCATTGATCGCGATTATTGGCTGTAGTTGGGGGTTGACCACAACGGGCGGGGCCAAGGGGGTGGGCCAATCGACCACAACCGCAGTGGTGACTTCTCTCCTGGCGATTTTTATCAGCAATTTCTTTCTGTCGTGGGTGATGTTTCAGGGTATGGGCAGTGCCGTTCTCCAAGGCTTTTAAGCCAGAAGTCTGATTCTGTTTCCATCCTTCTCTACAATAGAGTGGTAAACAATTGTGAATCGCTGAGCAAATTGCCTGTGACTACTGCTTCGTCGCCTGCATCGCCGGATGTGATTGAGTTGTCTCCTAGCTATTGGTTGCCGCTGGGGTTGGTGGCTTTGGCGCTGCCGTGTTTTCTCCTGCAACCCTGGGTCAGTTTGGCGATCGCGCTGTTCGGGTTATTTTTGTTGGTTCAGGCTGTCACGCTCCGGTTGCGGTTTACCGCCAGTGATTTAGATATTTATCGGGGTGAAACCCTGATTCGGCGGTTTCCCTATCAAGAGTGGCAAAACTGGCGAATTTTTTGGCCCAGGTTGCCGATCCTCTTCTATTTCAAAGAGGTCAATAGCATTCATTTCTTACCGATTTTGTTTAATCCCCAAACCTTGCAGCGTTGCCTGGAGGCGCGTTGTCCTCGAATTTAAGTCCTGAGTCTGGGGGGCTGCCTGCGTCCCTTGTCACGGTGCGGTTTGAGGCGGTTGATGGTTGAGTTGTTTGATTTTTAGTCGTTTGCTTCCGGTCAGTCATGATATCAGATGAGTACGCTAATGCTGAAACCGCGATTACGGAGGCTGGTTCCACCCAGGCCGATGGGGGAGAGCGTCCACCGTTGGCTTCCACCGATGGGGCTGAGGGGCTGGCGGTAGCGGCGGGTGGTGAGGTGGCCCAGCCCGAGACGACGGAACCCCACTGGTTACAGGAGCACGCTGCGGCCCTTAAGCAAGAAATTGCGGAGTTGCAGGATATGAAGGCGCAACTGCAACACCAGGTGGGGACGACCCAGGCGGCGATCGCGCGGTTGCTTCAGGATGGTGTGAAAGATTTAGAACAGCGACGGCGGGAGTTGCAAATCGACATTGAAAAGCTAGAACGGCGGCAAGAGCGGATTCGGGCGGAGATGAAAACCACCTTTGCCGGAGTGTCCCAGGATTTAGCGATTCGGGTGCAGAGCTTTAAGGAATATCTGGTGGGGAGTTTGCAGGATTTGGCGATCGCGGCAGATCAGCTCGAATTTCCAGAACCCCTGGCCCCGGCACCGCCGCCCATCCCGGAGGCGATCGCCCCCCTGGGGTTGGAATCCAGTGCTCCTAAGTTGGCGGAATCGACCTTCCAGGGGCAAAGCAAAGTGGTGCGCCAATTGTTGGATCAATACCGGATGCAGCCGGATTACTATGGCCCCCCGTGGCAACTGCGCCGCACCTTTGAGCCAATTCATGCGGAACGGGTATCCGACTGGTTTTTTACCCAGGGCGGGCGAGGGGCTATCCGAACGATGGGGAGCCGCTTACAGAATATTTTGATTGGTTCGGCGGTGATTTCGGTATTGCATGAAATCTATCGCGATCGCCTGGTGGCCCTGGTG
The DNA here is from genome assembly GCA_964475335.1 of uncultured bacterium. Classification (GTDB taxonomy): domain Bacteria; phylum Cyanobacteriota; class Cyanobacteriia; order Leptolyngbyales; family Leptolyngbyaceae; genus CAYYWG01. Next base: position 34,858 of record CAYYWG010000013.1, on the reverse strand, counting down.
TTGGCTGAGTCGCCGGAGCGGTTGGGCGAGTGGCGACGGGGCTTGCAAGATTGCCTGGGCATTACCCGTGCAGATTTTGGGGTAGATCGGGGGGCCGCCCTGTTTGAAGACCCGGTGATTTTGGTGCAAAAAGCCGATCGCTTGCAAAAAGATGGGCTGATGCCGTTGATTGTCATCGACGAGACGGAAGACCGGATCGACCTGGCGGTGTTGCAGTTTCCCCTGTGGCTGGCGTTTGCCCCCAATCCTCAAATACCGAGCTACAACCGGGATTGGCTCTAATTTCCCAGGGCGATCGCTCCCTTCTTGATTGGTTAAAACAATTGCTGTTTCTAGCCAGACCGGAGACAAACCGGATACAACATGAAGGGAATGCATGGGCGATCGCGCTGGAGGAGCCATCATGACGACCGTACCCACAACGGATTGGGCAAAACTGCAAAATGGGTCAGATATCCGGGGGGTGGCCCTGGACGGGGTGGCAGGAGAAGCGGTAAACCTCACACCAGCGGTGGTGACGACCCTGGGCCAAGCGTTTGTGACGTGGCTGGCCCAAACCCTGAACCGGGCGATCGCGGACTTGACGGTGGCTGTGGGGCGGGATAGTCGGCTGTCGGGGCCAACGCTGATGGCGGCGGTGATCGCTGGGATGCGATCGCTGGGCTGTCGAGTGTATGACTTTGGGCTGGCGTCTACTCCGGCCATGTTTATGAGTACGGTGACACCGGGGTTTGCGTGCGACGGCGCGATCATGATGACGGCCAGCCATCTCCCGTTTAATCGCAATGGCTTGAAGTTTTTTACAGCGAACGGGGGCCTAAGCAAACAAGACATTACCGCGATTTTGGCGATCGCCGCTGACGGAGTGTTTCCAGCCCCGACGGCCTCTGGCAGTGTCCAAAGCCACGACTTTATCGCTGTGTATGCCGATCAACTGGTGCAAAAAATTCGGCAAGGGGTGAATCATCCCCAAACCTACGACCAACCGCTGCACGGCTTGAAAATTGTGGTGGATGCGGGTAACGGGGCTGGGGGCTTTTATGCGGCGCAGGTCTTGGCTCCGCTGGGGGCAGATACAACGGGGAGTCAGTTTCTTGACCCGGATGGCACCTTTCCGAACCATGTGCCCAACCCCGAACACCCGGCGGCGATGGCGGCGTTGCGACAGGCGGTGCTCGACCACCACGCAGACTTTGGCATTATTTTTGATACTGATGTCGATCGCGGCGCGGCGATGGATGCCCACGGCAACGAACTCAACCGGAATCGGCTCATTGCCCTGTTGAGTGCGATTGTCCTGCGAGAACATCCCGGCTCGACCATTGTGACGGATTCCATTACCTCCGATGGGTTGACCCAGTTTATTGAAGGGGAATTGGGTGGGGTGCATCATCGGTTTCGTCGGGGCTACAAAAACGTGATTAACGAGGCGATGCGGCTGAATGAGGTGGGGCAAGCCTCTTGGTTGGCGATCGAAACCTCTGGTCATGGCGCAATGCGGGAAAATTACTTCTTGGATGATGGGGCCTACTTGGTCAGCAAGTTGTTGATCGAGTTAGCTAAATCGAAGCTGAGTGGCAAATCCCTCACCGATTTGATTGCTACTCTCCAGGAACCCGCTGAAAGTCAGGAATTTCGTTTGCACATTCAACAGCCTGACTTCAAAGCCTATGGCACAGAGGTGATTGAAAAACTGCAAGCTTTTGCGTCCACCCAACCCACCTGGCAGATCGTGCCCAAGAATTACGAAGGGGTGCGGATTGCGTGCCGATCGCCAGAGGAAGCGGGTTGGTTTTTACTGCGTCTGTCCTTGCATGATCCGGTCTTGCCGTTGAATATTGAGTCCAACGTTGTGGGCGGGGTTGCCCGGATTCAGCAGACGCTGGCGAGCTTTTTTCAACAGTTTGACGCACTAGATTGGTCGGCCCTGCAAGCAGGGTAAGGGATTGGAACTCGGCAAAGCGACCTATGATTCTCGGTTGGCAAATTTGGGTTTGGTTGAATGCTGCTGTGATGGGCGCGGTGGCGATCGCGACGATGTTGGGCTTGGCCAGTCCAGTCTGGTGGTGGTGTAGTTATCTGGACTATCCCCGGCCCCAATATGCCTTGCTGTTGGTCATTTGTCTGACGGTGGGGCTGGTTTTACCCCAACCCTGGTCGGCGAAATCGTGGTGGTTAGTGGGGCTGATTCCGCTCGTTGTAAATACGGTGTTGCTGGGGCCTGTGCTGTTCCCCGGCGATCGCCCTGCTGGCACCGCAACGATGGCCCATTTGAGTGTAATTCATGCCACCTATGATCACCAAAATCCTGATCCCAGCCGTCTCGTGGCCTATCTGGAACAGCAAACTGCGGATGTGGTCTCGATTTTGGAAGTGAAGCCCGATGTTTTGCCCCAACTCACCGCTGGGTTAACGCGCTATCAACTGGCGGCGGCAGAACTCCGAACCAATTCCCACGGGAGTGCCTGGTTTGTAGCGAAGGCGGCGCTGGCCCAGGGTCTCCAAATTGTGGATTTCGGGGTGATTCATTTACCGGCGGATTCCGATCGCCCCATTTTGGCGCTGACCCTTTCTGTGCAGGGCGAGGCGATCGCGCTGGTGTGTTTTCATTCCATTCGGCCTCAAAGTGGGGGACGCTTAGCCTACCAGGCCAAAGAATTTGAGGCATTAGCTGCCTGGAGCCAGCAACCCAATTTACCCCGGCATCGCGTCGCGATCGGCGACTTTAACACAACGCCTTGGGCTTATTTATTTCGCCAAACCCTCCAGGTTGAGAGTCTGGTCAATTCCCAGATGGGTTTTGGTCTCCAACCGACGTGGCCCAGCCAGTTACCAGCTTTTTTGCGGATTCCCATTGACCACTGTTTGCATAGTCCCAGTCTGCAAACGCGACAACGCCGGGTTGGGGCTAAGATTGGGTCAGACCATTTGCCCATCGTTGTTGAGCTAGGCTGGAATCGTGCCGACTGACCCGCAACCCGGAACGCTGTACCTCGTAGGAACGCCCATTGGCAATCTGGAAGACATGACCTTCCGGGCGGTGCGTCTGTTGCAGGGGGTGGATGTGATTGCGGCGGAAGATACCCGCCACACGGGCAAGCTGTTGCACCATTTCCAGATCACGACGCCCCAGGTGAGTTATTACGAGCATAACCAGAAATCCCGGCTCCCCGAAATGGTGCAGCGGTTGCACCAGGGGCAGGCGATCGCCCTTGTGACCGATGCGGGTATGCCCGGAATTTCCGATCCGGGGTATGAACTGGTGAAGCTGTGCGCGGCTGAGGGCATTCCGGTGGTGCCCATTCCGGGGCCAAGTGCGGCGATCGCGGCGTTGGTGGCCTCTGGGTTACCCTGCGATCGCTTTGTGTTTGAAGGGTTTTTGCCGAATCACAGTCCGGCCCGTCGCCAAGAACGGCTGGCTGAATTGCAAGCTGAAACCCGCAGTCTGGTGTTTTATGAAGCGCCCCATCGCCTCCGCAAAACCTTGCAAGATATGGCTGGGGCCTTTGGGGGCGATCGCCCGGTTGTCTTGGCGCGGGAACTGACCAAGCTCCACGAAGAATTTTGGCGCGGCACACTCCAAGCAGCCCTCGACCATTACGCCAAGCGGGAACCTGCCGGAGAGTTTACCCTCATCGTGGGTGGGGCAATTCGCAACGAACCTGTGCTGTCAGAGGCCGCCTTGATTACCGAACTCCAGGCACTTTTGCACCAAGGCATATCGCGATCGCAGGCAAGTCGCCAACTGGCCCAACAAACGGCCCTGCCCCGCCGTCAGATCTACCAACTGGCGCTGTCGTTGCCTGCGCCGACTGACTCAGACTATCCCCACGGCGACAACGATTCCTGATGCGATCGCTCTGGTTGAGTGTTTCACCCCGTCAACCTAGGGATCGCCTGAGAACCCGGTGATGCGGTTAAGGCTCCCAGCGGTGGCACCCTTGCAACCCCAGCGTGGGATTTTGGCGATAGGCCGCATCGGGTACCCACACCTGAATTGCTTGATTCTGACCGATCCAATACAAATAATCGGCGGTGGCATTGTAGTTCACACCAATGCGCAAATTAGAAAAGTCATCTTCCGCCGTTTCGTAGCCAAACCGGATGGCTAGTTGAGCGACCAAACATTCGGGCGTGTCGATGTATTCGCCAAAGGTTTCGCGCTCGCGCCAAAATTTGTCGAGGAAGCGTTGCAGCGTGGGCAAAATCTTGTGAGGTTGGCCGCCCCTGGTGGCGTAGATGAGCGCGGGGTTCCCTTCGATCACAAAATGGCAAGACGCGGGCATAGGTGGTGATCCGTCCGACGGTGAGAGGCCAAGGCAGGTTGGCTGCCAACGTTGTACCCGAAATTCGGGCGCTAAAAGATTAAATGATGTTGTGAAGTGGCGACCCGATCTGGGGGTGAAAAATCCCCATTATTGAAAAGGTACACAGCACAAAACAGTGAGGTGCGATCGCTCCCACCCCACTGGCCGAATCCCAATTCATCACCAAGCCAATTGTGCAGACTTTTAGGCCTAGAGATTCTTCTCGCTGAGTTCCCGGGTCATGTAGTCAAACGGCTCATCCAACATGGTGCCGACTGGAATGCCCGCTGCTTCGACCTGCTCGGCGGCGAGTTCCCGCATAATCTGGATCCCACGCACCGTCGGCCCAATGGGAACGCCCAGGGAGTTGTAGGTTTCCCGCAGCCCTTCTAACACGCGCTCGTCCAGGACATCATTATCGGCGGCAACGAGGGCATAGCTGGCATAACGCAGGTAGTAATCCATATCCCGCAGGCAGGCTGCATACCGACGAGTGGTATAGGCATTGCCGCTGGGGCGGATCAGTTCTGGTTGTTCATCAAACAGCCGCAGGGCCGCCTGCTTGACAATCGAGGCCGCATTGGAGGTAATCACCGCCGCTGCTTGCACCCGTAACATTCCCGACGCAAAGTAGGCTTTGAGCCGATCCATCGCATCCCGATCCAAGTATCGACCCGTATTATCGTAGTTCTTAATCAGGCTTGTTACTGCATCCTGCATTGAAACGTTCTCCCAATCGTCCTTCCAGAAAATAAATTGATATTGGTTATCCCTGACTTTTGTGATAACTAGATGTCACGCCCCCTGGCAGACTCAAGCTAGACACCTGGAGAGGCAAGACCCGGCGATCGCAATTTGCAAACCCAGTTCCACCTAATCGATTTGGACACAATCTCCGCATTCAGCGTAACGATTTTTCCAAACCCATCGCCAGCCCTGAAGACGGTCGACATAAACACGAGTTTAGCTTGAATTAAGTCAGGATTTAGGGTCAGTGTACCATGATGCTGCAACCCCCAAAACCATGAATCCTCAAGGCTTTCGCGTGTAAAGAGATGTTGAGAAAATCGCGATCGCCCACGATCTATGCTCAACCTGAAAGCGACGGATTTTATAGTCTTGCCTAACTGGAACGGTTCATCCCCTGGGGTGAAATCTGGGTTCGATTTGGATTGAACTCATCGGGCGGAATAAATTCGGATCGAATGGTTAAGTCTAAAAAGCAAGCTGAGTTTTGTATATCTTGATACAAAAACTGCTTAACCCTATCCCTAGGATGATTCAGATGCAGTAAAGCGCCAAAATTCTGGATCAAGATCGCGATCGCGGTTTTGCTCACTTATTCGAGCAAATGTCTAGAACTTGGGAACGCTGGGGTTTTTGATTTAGACCAACCTAACGATTGTCTCTACTGCTTTTTCTGTTTCCCAGATTTTTGAAACAGTCCGAACGATTAAGGAGAATTTCATGGCAAGCCCGCAAGAAATCCTGGAATGGATTAAGCGCGACAACATCCAGATGATCGATCTGAAATTCATTGATACACCAGGGACCTGGCAACACCTGACGTTGTACAAGGACATGATCGATGAAAGTAGCTTTACCGAGGGCGTTGCATTTGACGGCTCCAGCATCCGGGGCTGGAAAGCAATTAACGACTCAGACATGGCCATGGTGCCCGATCCCGAAACCGCCTGGATCGACCCCTTCATGGAAGAACCCACCCTGAGCATGATTTGCTCCATCATTGAACCCCGCACCGGCCAACCCTACAGCCGTGACCCGCGCTCCATCGCTCAAAAAGCCCTGGATTACCTCAAAACAACGGGCTTGGGCGACACTGCCTACTTTGGGCCTGAAGCAGAATTCTTTATCTTTGATGACGTGCGCTTTGACCAAACCCAAAATGCTGGCTACTACAGCGTTGACAGCGTAGAAGGTGCATGGAACTCTGGCCGCGAAGAGCCCGGCGGGAACCTGGGTTATAAGCCGCGCAACAAAGAAGGATATTTCCCCGTTGCGCCCACCGACACCCTGCAAGACATCCGAACCGAGATGCTGCTGACCATGCTGAAGTGTGGGGTTCCCATTGAAAAGCACCACCACGAAGTCGCGACCGGCGGGCAGTGTGAATTGGGCTTCCGGTTTGCCGAATTGGTTAAAGCCGCTGACTACTTGATGACCTACAAGTACTGCATCAAGAACGTCGCGAAGAAATATGGCCGGACCGTGACCTTCATGCCCAAGCCGCTGTTTGGCGACAATGGGACAGGGATGCACTGTCACCAATCGATTTGGAAAGATGGCGGCCCTACCTTCTTTGGTGATGGCTATGCCCAACTCAGCAAGACTGCCTTGAACTACATCGGTGGTTTGCTGAAACACGCCCCGGCCTTGTTGGCCTTCACTAACCCTTCCACCAACTCTTACAAGCGGTTGGTACCTGGGTTTGAAGCACCCGTAAACTTGGCTTACTCCCAAGGGAACCGTTCTGCTTCGATTCGGATTCCGCTCACTGGGGACAATCCTAAAGCGAAGCGCCTGGAATTCCGTTGTCCTGACCCATCCTGTAATCCCTATTTGGCTTTTGCCGCGATGTTGTGCGCTGGGATTGATGGGATCAAGAATGAAATTGATCCAGGGGAATCGCTGGATGTGGACATCTACGAACTCAGCCCGGAAGAGTTGGCGAAGATTCCTTCGACTCCGGCTTCGTTGATGGATGCCCTGAAGAATTTGGAGAATGACCACGAGTTCTTGACCGCAGGTGGTGTGTTCACCGAAGACTTCATCGAGAACTGGATTAGCTATAAGCTCGATCGCGAAGTGATTCCGGTCAGCATCCGGCCTCATCCCTATGAGTTCATGCTGTACTACGACTGCTAGAGCGCCGTTGACGCTTGTCTAAGCAGCACTACGCTTGTTTGTAATACCTCCAAAAGAGTCTAGTTGGCATGGAGCCACGATCGCGATCGTGGCTCTTTTTTTCGCTGCTTTTTAGGCGGGAGGGAGGGTGTTATGGACGATCGCGATCGCCCGTGACTTGGGGGTGTCTCCGCCGACTTCGATTTATCTGGTAACGATTCATCCTGTAACAACTGGCTGGGGGCTACTTTGTCGAGGCGCAAGACCGTCTTGAGAGTGACAAAATTGCGGCTGAGAATTCGTTACACTTGTTTACAGCGATTACCTCCAGGATTTATTTCCACTTCTCGTTATGTCCAATCCTCTGCTCAAATTCGCCTATCAAACTCTCCAAGACGGCAAAAGTTACTTTAGTCTGGCGCACAAAGCCTTGAGTACCCAACTGCGGCGGGCGATCGCGCCCCCCAAAGCCCAACCAATCCAAGCGGCGTCTCCAGAACTCCTCCTGAAATTTCGGGAACGGCTAGCGGCGATTCAGGCGCTCGATTGGGCCGACGCAGAACGGGGTGTTTATCCGGTTGAGTTGCTGTTTGACGAAGCCTGGAACGACTTTTTCACCCAATATCCCCGAGTGTGGTTGGATATGCCTTCGGTGTGGGAAAGGGCGGATAACCAGCGCTATCAGGAGGTTGCCACCCAATTGGATACCTCCATTTACCCCAACTATTACGTGCAGAATTTTCATCACCAAACCGATGGCTATCTCAGCGATTGGTCGGCCAATTTGTATGATGTGCAAGTCGATCTGTTGTTCAATGGCGCGACAGATGCAATGCGGCGGCGGGTGCTGGCTCCCCTCAAGCGAGGTTTGGCGGCCTTTAGTAGTCTGGATCCCCGCGAAATTCGGGTTTTGGATGTGGCCTGTGGCACGGGACGCACGCTCAAAAATCTTCGGGCGATGTTGCCCCAAGCGTCGCTCTATGGGGTAGATTTGTCGGCTCCCTATTTACGGAAAGCGAACCAACTCCTGGCGCAGATTCCAGGGGAATTGCCACAGTTGATCCAGGCAAATGGGGAGGCTTTGCCCTACACCGATCGCTACTTTCATGGCCTGACTTGTGTGTTCCTGTTCCATGAATTGCCTGCCCAAGCGCGCCAAAATGTAATTAACGAATGCTTCCGGGTGCTGCAACCGGGCGGTGTGTTGGTCATTTGCGATTCCATGCAACTGGATGATGCGCCAGAGTTTGCCCCGTTCATGGCTAATTTTCCGGTCGCCTTCCACGAACCCTATTATCGTGATTACATCCGGGATGATTTGACTCAACGGTTGCAGGCGGCGGGTTTTGTCTGCACCGGGAGTGAACTGCACTTTGCGAGCAAATATCTCGTGGCCCAAAAACCAACGGAGGCGGTGCAAGTGGCGATCGCGCAACAAACGGAAGCAATGCTCACCAACTAAGGGGCGCTTTCGATTGTCCGTGAACCGAGCGATGGGGCAGGAGCGTAGCCTTCATCCCTGCAATAAACCTGAAGAAATCAATAAGGTGAAATCGCGAAGCTGGGAATGGGGGCTAACGTAGATTGAGAGCAATGGGGTGATAGGGGTGTTGTAGCTGGCGATCGCGCTGCACCCTGATACCCCTAGCCACAAGCCGCAATCTTGGGAGCAAGAGCCCTTTGGCTGCGGCGAATCCCCAAATTGATGAGCATGCTTTGGGTAACTCCCCTTTCAACAGGACGTTTTATGGCGCTTCAGATTTTTTCCGGCGATGACCTGGCCCCCGAATCCTTTGGGGCTATTACAAGCAGCAATCTCGTCGAGATGATTGAAACCGTGATTTCCAGCCTGGATAGTGATAATTCGGCAATGGTGAATCACAGCGCGGCGGGTTATTTGTGGAAATTTAAGTATGGGACGGTCGAAGTATTTGTCCAACTGACGGGGTTGGGCGAAGATGACATGCTGACGGTGTGGTCTGCCGTGCTGAAACTACCCGCGAAAAATGAACCAGTGCTGATGCGCCAACTGTTGGAGCGTAACTGGTCTACAACGTTGGAAGCCCGCTTTGGGATCGTCAACAATGAAGTGATTGTGGTGACGAACCGATCGCTGGCTGATCTGTCAGCGGGGGAAATTTCTCGGGCGATCACCATTGTGGCGACGATCGCCGACGAAAGTGACGAACCCCTGCAAGCGGAGTTTGGGCCTTAAGGGTGGGGGCAAGCACTGCGCCACCCCAAACCTGGCGGTTGATTCCGGCGTTTTCTGCAACTGGGGCCATTCAGATGGCGGTCGATCGCTGGTTGTTTGACCAACATAGCCGTGGGCTCCATCCTCCTACGCTCCGGTTCTATACCTGGGAGCCGGTGGCGATTTCTCTGGGCTACCACCAACGACACTATCCTGCCCATTGGTCAGAGCTAAGCTGGGAGGGGCAGGCGATCGCGCTGGTTCACCGACCGACGGGGGGCCGTGCCGTTTTGCATCAGGGCGATTTAACCTACGCCATTGTCACTTCTGGGCTGCCCCCGTCGCGCCGACAAAGTTACGAATACCTGTGTGAGTTTTTGATCCAGGGCTGGCGATCGCTGGGGGTAGAGTTGACCTATGGCCACGCGGGCCGGGGTTACATCCACAACCCCAACTGTTTTGGGAGTGCGACAGCGGCAGATTTGGTCACCCCCACCGGAGCCAAGCTAATTGGGAGTGCCCAAGCCCGCCGGGGGGATGTTGTGCTTCAACATGGTTCCATGCGGCTTGAGCCGAATGCCGCTTTATTTCAGCTCGTGTTTGGCGCATCGGCCCCCTTGCCGGATATCCCCAAGACGTTGCTGGCCCAACCCGCAGCGATCGCCCAAGCGCTCCTCACGGCAGCTGCCGCCCATTTCCGCGTCACCTTGCACCCCCAACCCCTATCAGAAGCAGAATGGGAGCAGATCTTGACCCACTCCCACCGCTAGGTTATTTGCCATCCGAGGCTTCCACTGCCGACTGGGCGATCGCGCCGAGGGGCAACCCTTGGGGAAATACGCCTTCATCCTTAATTTGCTTGATAAAAGCGTCTGCCACTTTAATCCGCAGTTTTTGAGTGACTGCCAGCACAATATCGCCCCGGTCAATCACCCCGGCAACGGCTCCTGCTGGAGACAGCACCGTCATTCGCCGCAGGTTCCGATTTTCCATTTGCTGAATCACCTCGACGAGCGGGGCTGTTTCTTCTACCGAAGGAATATCCGTCAGGGGTTGAATAATGCGAAACAGGTTTTGGTGTTCCCATTCGCTCCGTTCAACTTCGTGGATATCGTCGATGGTGACCATCCCCCGGTAGCGCCCATCCGAGGCGGCATAGTACACGCCGGGATTCACATTCCCAATCAGATACTCATCCGCAAACTGGCGCAAGGTCATGTTGGCATCCAAAACGCGAAACTCGCGGGTCATTGCGTCAGCAGCTTTTAAGGCTAACAATGCTTCTTGCCATTCGGTGATGCGATCGTAGGTGCTGGCATTTTGCAGCATGAACCAGCCAATCAAGACCAGCCACAGCCCACCGGTCGAGAAGAGCAGGAGGCCACCCCCCACGAGCAACCAGCCCAACAGCTTGCCAGTTTTGGCCGCCCACTTAACCCCCTTAAAGCGACTGCCCGTTGCTTTCCAGACTGCTGCTTTGAGGATTTGCCCACCGTCTAGCGGTAAACCGGGCAATAGGTTGAAGATGCCCAGGACTAAGTTCAAGGTTGCCAAACTGCGAATGAGCACGTTGACTGGGGTCTCTGCGCTTGGCAAAACCAACAGGGCAGCTCCCAGCAGGGCAAACAGCGCAAAACTGACGGCTGGCCCCGCGATCGCCACCTGAAAGGCTTGCCCCGGTGTTTTCGACTCTTGCTCAATCGAGGCGACCCCACCAAACAGCAACAGGGTAATCGAGTTGACCTTGATGCCCTGAGACAGCGCCACCAAACTATGGCCCAGCTCATGGAGCAACACCGAAACAAACAGCAGCAAGGCCATTGCGGTTGCTGCCAGGTATGTGGTGGATGTACCCCATGCAGGGTACTCCTGCTGCCACAGTTGCCCGCGCGTAAAGATCAGATAGCCCAGAATTAAAAACCAGGATGGATCAATGAATAGGGGAATCCCAAAGAGTGATCCAACCCGCCAGCCTGCTTGCATAGCGACTCCTTTGTGCCTCTGATCCTAGGATAAAGGATGAAAGAGAGAGTCTGGCACCCACTCAGGACGGTTTTCCCCTAGTATGGGGGCTACGGTTCATGCTAGAAGTGACCTTCTTTTGCCCCGCGCAGCTAGCTGTGGAGGTTTGTCCAAAGCCAATCCCACCAGGGAAGTGCGTTGGCCTGGAGCTTGGGCAGTTTGTCGCGGATATCTTGAATGTTCCAGCCGGTTAACCGAGCCAAGGTTTGGGCTTCTTGTTCAAACCGTTGGGGGAGCGATCGCTGATAGGCTTTGCCCGCAGTACATTGCATCTCTCCGGTAAAGGCATGGCGCAGCACATAGCGGCCCTGGAACTGTTCTCGATTCTGGGTTTCCTGAAACATTAAATCTTCTGGAAACTTGTCTCGGGTGTAGCGCACATGCAACCGGGTGATGAACACGCTTGACTGAGGCCAGGGCCGGGGCATGATCCGGCGTCGCGAGGGGGCAGGCACCGCAGGCTGGGTCTGATCCAGCCAAAACACACCCGCCTCTTTCAACTCCTCCCGACTCAGCGGGTCGGCAGAACAGGGATCACAATTACCCATATCCCAGGCGTATTCCAAAAAGGCCACATTCCGTCCTTCCCGCGTGTAGGCCGTTTTGAACATGGCGGTGTAGAAATCCGCAAATTCGTTTTTCACAAAGGTGGGAATTTCTGTGTCCGAGGGGACTTTGACCGTGCGATAGTTGGTGACTTCGGTTTGGCCGCTGGGGGTTAGCACATACACCAACAGATCTTGGGCCTGGTCTGCGTTAATCATCCCCAACCGAATCGGCAACATAAACCGGGGGGAGTTGTAGGTCATTTTGATGGGGCGCAAATTTTGGAAGCCGCTTTGTTCAAACTTGTCCAGGTTGACTTTGGCCACAAAGAACTTCATTTTTTGCCGAATGTAGGGTTTCAGCAATTGGTTGGCTCCCTGGGGCAGTTTGTAACCATTTTGCCGCAGCCAGGTTTCTAGCCCGCCAGACTCTTTGGCACTGAGCACCAGAATGTCATATTCGCCGACAGTGAATTTCCGTTCAATCGTGACCCCCAGGGAATTATCGGCACCACGGACACCCCCACTGGCGCGGGCGCGGGGAGCGGGCGCACTCAGGGGTACGCGCTCGTAGGCAACGGGTTCACAGGGATTGGGATCAAAATATTCCACGAGCCGGGGCGCACTGAATGCATCCAGCCGCTCGATGATGCTGGCCCGACTAACGGTGACTTGCTCTTGCTCGACGACGACGGGGACAGGCACGACGATCGCGAAGTCCTTGACTTCACCTTGATAGTCGTTGGCCATTGTGATTACGGTTTGATCTCCGTTGCGGGCGATCGCGACCTGGGAGGCTTTGTTGTAGAGCTTGGCATCGGCTTTAGCGACATAAAACCCACAAAAGGCCCAAGCTTGGGTGGCAAGGCAAAAACTGGCAGCCAAGACCACCAAGGACAGGATGAGAAGGCGCAGAAGTTTCATAACAGGTGCGGAAAAGTGACAAGGGGATTGGGCAGGGGGGCGCAAACCGTTTAGGATGATTGCGGCACGCTGGGGGGCGGGGTTGGTTGCCAGGTAAAGCGTGGCGATCGCCACAGGCTATCCAACAGGGGGGTGAGGGGAGATAAGGCAAACAAAGCCCAGAACACCGCCGTGGGCACAAAGAACACATTGCGCAGGACAAAAGTGAGGAGGGCGATGGCGATCGCCCAGAGCAGGCGGGCATTGCGAGCATTGGGAATGGAGCGAGGATCCGTCACCATGAACAGGGCAAACAGCAACAGGGAGCCACTGCTCAGGCGATGGAGCCACACATCCCACGTCCAGCCCAACCAGATATTGCGTGCCGCTTCCAGGCTGGCATAGCTGGCGAGAAAGGCAACGGTTGTATCCCAGCGGCCTACCCGACTCAACACAATGCCCCCGGCCCCCAAAAACAACAGGGCGTACCAGGTTTCTTCGCCCCATTGCCCCGGCGAAATCCAGGCGTGGGGAGTCAGGCTCACGGCGGTGATAATGCCAATGTTGGCTGGGTTAAACAGATGTTTGCCCTGCCATTGCACGAGAAATTTGCTGAGAATGGCGGCGATCGCCGCCAGCATCATTGTGAGGGGTTGATCAGTACGCAGGAGCAGACTGAGGCCCAGCGAGCTGATCAATGCACTGGGGAGGGATTGGAGGATCGGGGGCGGCGCGGGCTCGGTGGGTGGAACAAGCCGATGGCGCAGCGTGACGGCAAGGGCCTGGGTCAACAGGCAAGTGGCGATCGCAATCCCAATCATGGCGGGGTGCAGTGTCCAGTCGCGCGTCCCCACCCCCAGGAGCAGAAACAGCGACAAAAAAGCGATTTGGTAATACCGTGCATCCAGCTCTGGCATGGCTTTCTCCGCGACAATCTCCACGACAACGACCGAAGATGTCAGCCAGTATGACCTGCCCTGCCCAAAATTGGGGCGATCGTTACACTTCTGGTAACAACGCAGCGATTAACCCTTCGATCCCATCCACGGGGCGTATGTCTATGCCAAGCTGGGCGGCCAATTCCGTGACGGTCATGTCGTCTAAAAAGCGGGCTTCGTCGTGTTTGAGCATGACCGTTGGCAGCAAAACGCCATCGCCCAGATCCCGCCCTTGCAAGGCGTGCAGAATATCTTGTCCGGTAATCAACCCCGTGACAGAAATTGCTTGGCCCCAATATTGGCTGGCGATCGCCACCAGGTCGATGGTTAAATTGTGGACTTGGTTTAACCGCTGCAAAATGGGCTGAAAGGCTTGTTCCACCGCATTGCCCACAATCCACGTATACCGCCGCGTCGTGGGGAGGGCCGGGGGCAGGTCTTGGGCCGCCTGGTCAAAGGTCTGGAGAAACTGCCGAATGGAACCCACTCCGTTGCCAATCTGGGGATAGTCTTCGTAGTGGGAGGTGGGGGGGAGTTCCTGTCCTGCAATCAAAAACCATTCATCGGCTAACCAGGCAAATGTAGACCCCAACTGTGTTTGAAACTGGGCCTGGAGGGCTTGCACCTGAGCAATCACCGCCTGGGCTTGGGCCTGGTTGACGGGGGTGAGTTCATCGGCATCGGGCCGGAACCGGGTTAACCCAACGGGCACCACGGCCACGGAGGCCACGGCGGGTACCTCCCCCTGATGAAATTGGGCCAGATCGAGCAGGGTGCGGGTCAGATGGTCGCCATCGTTAATGCCAGGACACAGCACAACCTGGGCGTGAATTTGCAAGTGTCGTGCTTGAAACCAGCGGAGTTGATCGAGCAACTGGCCCGCCCGTGGATTTTTGAGGAGGCGCGATCGCACCTCTGGTTCTGTGGCATGAACGGATACATAGAGCGGTGACAGGCGCATTTGCTCGATCCGTTCCCATTCCCGCGCGGTGAGGTTGGTCAACGTCAGATAACTGCCATAGAGAAAGCTCAGGCGATAGTCGTCATCTTTCAGGTACAGGGTGTCGCGTTTGCCCGGTGGTTGTTGGTCAATAAAGCAAAAGGGACAGCGGTTGTTGCATTGAATCAGGCCGTCAAACAGGGCAGTCTCAAACTCCAGGCCCAGGTCTTCGTCATAGTCTTTTTCGATTTCAACCTGGTGACTTTTGCCAGTGCTGTCTAAAACTTCGAGGTCGAGGTACTCATCCGCACAGAGAAAGCGATAGTCGATTAAGTCGCGGGGCCGTTGGCCGTTGATGGCCACCAGGCGATCGCCCGGTTCAAACCCAATCTCATCGGCGATGGAATCGGGAATTACTCCGGTGACTAAGGCTGGCTGAATCGTGAGGTCACTCATGGTGGCAGGAGAGGGCAAAATGCCGCGAAAACATGGATAGCAAAAGCAGGTCAATAGCAACGATCGCCTGCTTTTTCATCCTAATCGGATTTGGAGGGGCTGCACGGTTCCTTAACTGAGGGTGCGCCAGCCGAAGGCGATCGCCAGCAACAACACCGCCCCAAAGCCCAACCGATACCACACAAAAATCCAGTTGCTATGGCGCTGCAAATACCGCAACAACCACGCGATCGCCAGATAAGAAAAGATGAAGGTGGAGATCATCCCCACCAGCAACGGAATCAAACTATCGAAATTACCGAAGGCTTTCCGGGCTTGATACAGCGTGGCCAGGGTCAGGGTTGGAATGCCCAGCAAAAACGAAAAGCGAGCAGCGGTCTGCCGTTCCAGGCCCAAAAATAAAGCCGTCGTTAGGGTTGACCCCGATCGCGACACCCCCGGCACCAGGGCCAAACTCTGCCCCAAGCCCACCAGCATCCCATCCTTAATTTCCAACGACGCAAAGCCCCGCTTGCGGGAACCAATTTTTTCGGCCAAGCCCAGCAACAGCGCCATCACAATTGACACGATCGCAATTACCAGCGGACTTTCGGGAATCACATCTTTGAAAATAAACCCCAGGATTAACGCGGGTAGGGTACCCACCGCAATCCCCACGGCAATTTTCCACTCCTCTCGGTGCCACTCTTGCCGCTGAAAGGCATTCCACGCGCCCCCCACAATCTGCTGCAAATCCTTCCAGAAATACATCACAACCGCGATGACACTGCCAAACTGAATCGCATCGACAAAATACTTTTCCTGGTGCCACCCAAACACATCCCGCACAATGATCAGGTGGGCCGTACTGCTGATGGGCAAAAACTCTGTAATCCCTTGGACTAGGCCCAAGATGGCAGCCTGAAACACGGCGACTAACAGGCCGGGGCTGGTATTTCCACTCTCTGCAACCGCCACCCCAAGTGGCATCAACGCACCCACGACGTCTAAAGCCGGGGCCTGAACCCCACACGGAAATTGGAGCAAGGTCAAAAGTTGCATTCAATCGCCTCTAACTGCCTACAAATGACAAAAACAAGATTTTCTGAGTAGATCCGGCGCTCTGCGAACCAGCATCACCCAGTTAGCTGCCCAGCGCAGGATTTAACCCGTAGCTAGTATGGCACTGCCCCCGGAGCTTTGGCGGTAGTCTAGCCATCGTCGGCTTGGGCCGAGAGCCAATTGGCAACCCACCGTACCGAAGTATGAATCAAAACTTAATTTTTACGGCGGACTTTCCCAAGGGGAACGACGGCAACTGATTTCCAGGCTAGAATTAAAGACATATCCCCCCAGGGGGTATCTTTACCTCCCGGAGAGATGTTAAATAAAGTAAAGTAAATAAGAATTATCAAGTTTACCTTTATTCATACGCCCTTGATTTCATATAACTCGACTCCGCTGCCGCCCTATTCTCCCAAGCCTGTGGTTCCATCAACTGATCTTGTCGGCCTTGAGCGATCGCCCACTACTGTATCTCCCCAGAGTTTCCGCTGGTTGATCTTTGGTGCAGCTGTGTTTCTCATTTCTGTGCCTGTGTTCATCCAAGCGCCCCTCGTGCGGACGCTCCCTTGGCTTAGTTTATTCAGCACGGTCGCCCTGTTGTGGGGCAGTCAAAAACTGTTGCAACACCCCCGCACCCAACTGTGGGGCGATTTGGCCCTTGGCTTTACCTGGACGTGGTTGGCCGGTTCGTTGTATTGGGGATGGCTCCGGTGGGAGCCTTTTTTGCATCTCCCGGTGGAAGCGATTGGGTTGCCGTTTGCGCTGTGGAGTATTGCCCAGGGGCGGGGCAAGGTCGGTAATTTCTTTTACCTGGGCTCTTTGCTAGGCACGGTTGTTACTGATGTTTACTTTTATTTGGTTGATTTGATGCCAGCGTGGCGATCGCTGATGGCAGTTGGCGAGGAGTATGCCCAACCCATCTTTCAAAGCGCGATCGCCCAAATGCAAACGCCCTGGGGCATTGCCTGGGCTGTGGGGCTTGCAACCGTTTTATTTGTGGTGAGTCTGGTGCCGTTGCGATCGCGCCAAAACCACTGGTGGGCTTTCAGTGGTGCCGTCTTCAGTACCTTACTTGTGGATGGACTCTTTTGGTTAGTGGCTTCAATGGCATAGTCACCAAAAGGACACGCTTAAGCAAAAGTAAAGGCGATCAGAAAACTTCAAGTTACTATAAGGAAATCGCACCCAGCAAACCGTGGTGTTTTGTGGGCCGCACTCACCTGGTTTAGGGGCGACGATTTTCATTTTGCTTGAAAAAATTGTGGCGATCGATTACATTTGAGCCTCTCAATGGCGTGAACTGGCCCTGATCGCCGTTCAGGGTGCATCATAGAGAAAAACCTTTTTGTGCAGCCTGCGGTGACCACTCAACCCACTCCTCATCTGCTACTTAGGACTGATTCTGGCTATCGTCGGTTGTTACTGACTGGCAGCAGTTGCTGGACGATTGGCCGTAGCGAAGATAACAACTTTGTCCTCCCCGATCGCTGGATTTCCCGTAACCACGCCATGTTGCAATTCATGGAAACGGGCGAATTCTACCTGATCGACCTGGGCAGCCGCAACGGATCCTTTGTTAATGGGCGACGGGTCAGCATTCCAGTCACGCTGAACAATGGCGATCACCTCACCTTTGGGCAAACGGAATTGGAGTTCTACTGTCCGGTGGTGAAGTCTGAACCCGCTAGCCACGAAGAACAAAGCCATTCCCGCGAGTTTACGGCCACGGCCACGCTGCACGTTCGTCGCTTGATCTCGGTTTTGGTGGTGGATATTCGCAACTTCACGGGGTTGACCCGCCAACTCGACGAAAAAGTGTTGTCGGAAATGATTGGGACTTGGTTTCGCCATGCGGGGGATATCATTCGGGAACACGGTAGCTGGGTCGATAAATACATTGGCGATGCGGTGATGGCCGTGTGGATTCACGGCACCCAGGAAGTGGAAACCCAGGAAATGACGCAAATTTTGCAGGCCCTCAGCGCCATGCACCACATGACCACTGATTTGTATAATCACTATCCTTTGCCTGCGCCCTTGCGGATTGGGGCGGGTATTAACACTGGGTTTGCGATGGTGGGCAATACGGGCAGTGGCGATCGCCCCGACTATACCGCCCTAGGGGATACGGTGAACGCAGCCTTTCGTTTGGAAACTGCAACGAAACAAATTGGCAAAGATGTTGCAGTCGGCAAAACCACCTACGAATACCTGTCAACGCTTGGGGGCAAAATCAACCTGTTTACTGAACATTCCGTGGAGTTGCGGGGTTACGATGCGCCGGCCCTGGCCTATGCGTGTACCTTCAACGAACTGGATACGTTTTTGAAAGATTTGGGAGCCTGACGGGGCAAGGGAAATAGGCGATCGCACTATCAAATCGATGGGGGGGGATCGGCGGTTGGGGGCGAATTTTTCCCCTGATTGAACCGCGTAAGTATTATCAATCTTTGTAAGTTTTTGTAAAAAATTCTCATTTGCGACCGGGATTCTGATACATCCAGAGTGGTGATTTCATTCACTTTGACGAAATTTCTCTGATGCTGTCTTTCGTGGATGCCTTTCGTACAGATAGGGTGCATGAAGTGATAGGCTCTAAGAATCGCCATCTTTGGATTCCGTGGGATTGGAATGGGAGGTATGTCTGTTATGAAACGTTTATCTTGCCTGGTTGCAACGTTGAGCCTGTTGGTTAGTTTGCTCGGTTGGACAGGTTTTGCGCCCGGTGCGATCGCGGCTCCAATGACCCAAGTTGGGGGTGCCCCATCGCCCATCGCCTGGTTGAACTCCGTTGTTGCCACACCCCACCTGTTGGCGGTTGAAGAAAACCTGCGGGATGTGGTCAGCGATAAGCTCGCCAGCGAGTTTGGCAAAAAGCTGGATCTGAATAACACCAATATTCGTTACTTCAGAGAATATCCTGGTTTGTATCCAACCCTGGCTGGCAAGATCGTCAAGTACGCACCTTACAAAAAGGTTGAAGATGTGTTGGCGATTCCTGGGTTGACCGAGCGCCAAAAAGAAGTCCTTCGGGATAACTTTGATAACTTCACGGTCAGTGATGTTGAAGCAGCCTTAACTGAAGGGGCTGATCGTTACAACAACGGGATCTACCGCTAGGCCGTCTTGTTATGAGTTAAAGGATTGCTCGATGCTGGTTTCGGCAAAGAGCAATTTTTGTTTTTACTAATGTTGCAATAACGCGGAATAGACGATGCAGCGGTGCTTGAGGGGAGATCAAAATGCTTGAGATGCTCCTCACTATTTGTTCAAAAGCAAAGTGTTAGTCTGTTTCTTCCTTGTAAAAAAGGAGCAAAAAGCAGTCTGAAGCACCGAACGTTCCCGCGTTATTTGTTTCAATTTTTCAAAGTAAATGGCTTCAAAACTTGTCATTGTTCATGGGATATGGCCAACCTATCGGTTGTGGTAAGGGGGGGATCCCGATGACAGTTTCACCCTATGTTTGCACCCTTTTTTTAGACAGTTTTTTCGGCAAATTCTTAGACCCAATCCGATGAGAGTCCTCAAACGTGGGGGACGCACCCAAGGATATAACGCAGCATCAATGAGGCTCTAAACTCGGAGGATTTGTCTTGCGATCGCACGAACTTAGCTCAGCTCCGCTGACAACCCAACCGTTTGATGTCGTGGTGGTGGGGGCTGGGGCCGCAGGCTTATACACGGCTCTGTGTTTGCCAACTCACTATCGGGTGGGGCTCATCACCAAAACCCCGTTGTCTTTGTCGGCCAGTGATTGGGCTCAAGGTGGTATTGCCGCTGCGATCGACCCGCAGGATGCGCCGCGCTTGCACGTTGACGATACCTTGAAGGCGGGAGCTGGGTTGTGTGATGTGGCCGCAGTAGAATTTCTGGTGGAGGCGGCCCCCCACTGTATTGAAAATTTAGTGGCCTTGGGGGTGGGGTTTGATCGGCAGGGTGAGGCGCTGGCGTTAACCCTGGAAGCGGCCCATTCCCGGCGACGGGTGCTCCATGCGGCGGATACCACGGGGCGGGCGGTGGTGAGTACGTTGGCGAACCATGTGCTGAAGCGTGAGAATATTCAGGTACTTCAGGGCTATACCCTTGATTTGTGGCTCGACCAACCGGGTGGACGCTGTGTTGGCATTTGTGGGCTATTTGGCGATCGCGTGGTCTGGGTGCGATCGCGGGCGGTAATTCTGGCGGCGGGGGGCGGGGGCCAAGTGTTTGCCCAAACTACAAATCCCGCTTTGAGCACCGGGGATGGAGTGGCGATCGCCTATCGGGCGGGGGCAATTTTGCGCGATTTGGAATTCGTCCAATTTCACCCCACGGCATTGTGTCAACCCGGTGCGCCCCATTTTTTGATTAGCGAAGCGGTGCGGGGCGAAGGGGCACATTTAGTCGATGAGACGGGACATCGCTTTGCGTTTGACTATCATCCCGATGGCGAACTGGCCCCCAGAGATGTGGTGAGTCGGGCGATTTTCAGTCATCTGCAAAAAACTGCGCCAGATCCAGCCACGGCCCACGTTTGGCTAGATCTGCGGCCTATTCCCCGCGATCGCATTCAGCATCGGTTTCCCAACATTATCCACGTGTGCCAGCAGTGGGGAATCGACGTCTTTCAAACGCCCATCCCTGTGACGCCAGCGGCCCATTACTGGATGGGAGGCATTGCCACGGATTTACAAAATCAAACCTCAATTGCCGGGTTATATGCGGTGGGCGAAACGGCCAGTACGGGAGTGCACGGAGCCAACCGCCTCGCGAGTAATTCGTTGTTGGAATGTTTGGTCTTTGGGGCGCAATTTGCCCAGCTTGAATTGCTAGAGCCTAGCCCGAACGAGAGTGATATGGCTGTGGCCACTGGCGCGATCGCCCTGACCCCGGCTGGCTTGCCGACCCTGACCGAAATTCGCCAAGCCTTGCCCCGGCTGGTCTGGCAGAGTGCGGGCATTTGCCGGGAGGCGACGACTCTGGCCCGCGCGATCGCCCAAGTGCAAACCTGGCAAGCCACCTATGCCGCGTTGCCGTTGACCCAAGCACTGCGATCGCTCCAGCCCTCTGCTCCCATTTCAGTCGCTATCCCACCGGACACCGTGCAACTCTGGGCCGAAACCCAAAACCTCCTCGCGATCGCCCAATTGATTTTGCAAAGTGCCCAATTTCGCACGGAGAGTCGCGGGGGCCACTATCGCACCGACTACCCCACCACCGACCCCGCGTGGCAAGTGCATACCCTCGCCCAACGCACCGGGGCTGGCCCCACTGAGACAGCCCACTACTGGCAACAACCTGTCCAAACGGCTTCAGCTTCTTGCTCCTGAGGCTCCTGCCTGTTCAACCTGTCTCCCGCAACAAAGGCTGAGCGATTGATGCCTTAGGGCCGGGAGGGGCGATCGCCCGCTTTGGGTCACGGGCAAACTCCGGCGATCGCGTGGAGAGGCCCATATCTTTCAAGAGGTAGTTGATGTAGCGGCTACTAATTTTGAAGCCAAACTCTTTTTCCAGGTGAATCATGAGCCAGCGGGCCGTCCAGCGCCGAAAGCCATAGCCCAAATCGCGCGGATCGGTATGAATCAGGGTGCGCAGCCGTTGTCGATAACTTTCATTGACGATCCGAGGTCGCCCCATCGGGCGATCGCCCCAGGCCGATGCCTGCCCATTTTGGGCCATCGTGATCCAGTAGCGGGCGGTTTCGTGGGAACATCCCAATGTCTCACAAATTCTCGTTTGCGAATAGCCAGCATCGGCCAACAGCATAATTTCAATACGGCGGCGATATTGCGGTCGGTGTTCGGTTTCGAGGCTTTTGGTGAGGTGCTTGTGTTGAAACGGGGTCAAAATCTGGTGAGATTCCACAGACTCTCCTCCTGATGGGGCGTTTGGGCTAGACGTGAACCGTTGCACCGCGATCGCGATACGAATTGGCTCCTAGATTTATCTGCCGCGATCGCCCTAGTTATGCCCGTTTTCACAACTTTGGCGGAAAAAAGTGACGCACCCCCCGCAACCAGGCTGGCTGTTGAGCAGTAGGGGTATCCCTTGTGGATGCCCTGGTATAGGGCGGCGCTGCCAAGTGTTGGTCTCTAGCAGGTGTAAACCGTTTGTATATTTGGTGGTCGGGGCATTCTTTGTGGATGCCCTGGCTAATGTGGGTGCCCTAGTGGATCTGGGTGTCCCGCCAGGAGGGCCGATCGCGAATGATCCAGATTAAAGTTTCCGCATAATTTCTGGCAAAAGTTGGGGTGGCAGTTGGGACATAGCGATGTTTTGTCCCTGGATGCCAAATTCATGGAAAAAAGTCCGCACGGTTTGGATCACATAGGCCAGGGTGGCTTGGTGAAATTCGGAAACCGCTTCGCCGCCTTGCAAGGCTTTGAGATGATTGCGTAAGGCGGCTTCGAGGGCCAGTTGGCGATCGCCCTTGGGCAGCGTGCTGTGGGGTTGGGTGGCCAGGTGATAGTAGGCCAAGCCCAAATTGTTGTGGGTGGCAAAGATATCAAACGTCAACGCGGGCCGGTGGGCTTGTTGGGCAGTCATCACGGCGACGGCTTTGATAGCGGCTTCGTAAGCGGTAATGGCCCGTTGTAGGCGATCGCGCTGGTCTTGGGGCGTAGTCTTGGGTAGCATGGCAAAATCCCAATAGGCGGTGCCCAGGTTGTTTTGGGTGGCGGCATAGGCGGCGGGGGCCGCGTCTAAAGTGCGGAAGAGGCTGGCTTGCTCGTAGGCCGCGATCGCCAATTGCAATAACTGAGCGGGGGTGGGGCCGTCCTGGGGGGCCTGGGGTTGGCCGGGTTGGGGCTGGAGATATTGCACCAAATTCCAATAGGCGGTGCCCAGGTTGTTTTGAATCATGGCAAAACTGAGGGCATCGGTGTCAGGGGTGTAGTACCGCAAAGCTTGCTGATAGGCGGCGATCGCCCGTTTGAGATAGGTCAGCGGTTGTTGGTGTTGGGCCAGGTTCCAGCAGGCGGTACCCAGATTGTTTTGGGTGGCAGCATAGCGAGCGGGTTCTTCCGTCGCTGACCGATACCGCAACGCCAATTCATAGGCCGCGACGGACTTTTGCAAATTCTGCGCCGGATCTTGGTATTGCGCTAAATCCCCATAGGCTGACCCTAAATTGTTTTGGATCATGGCCACTGTTTTGGGGGCTTCGTTGGGTTCCAGGGTGGTCAGGGCCAGTTGATAGGCTTGGATTGCCTGGTTCAGGCTGGAGAGTTGCAGATCTGCTTCGATAGCATTGCGCGATCGCATCCAATACAAATTGCCTAAATCGTTGGCCACATCGGGCCACAACGGCGCTGTGTCATCTAACCGAACGAGAGTTTGCTCGTGGGCACAGATGGCGATCGCGAGGGTCAGTTCGCTGGTGTCGCCCTGTTCAATGCATTCTCGATAGGAACGTCCTAAAGCGTAATAGGCCGTAGCCAAAGCAGATTCAGGCACCTGTTGCTGTTCCAATTGCTGGAGTTGTTGCAAACTCGCAAAGGCGCTTTGGTGTTGTTCCGAATCGGGGGTAGCGGCCAGAGCCTGGGTTAACAAGGTGCCCAGTTGGGCGATCGCCGGGAGGTGCTCCGGTGTGGTTGCCGTTGCTGGGGCGGCTTGGCTAGGCTCCAGGGTGTGATAGGTGTGTAGCAAGGCCGCATAGGGCGCTTGCTCGTCGATGGTGATTGTTGGGAGGGCTGCCGGGGCTGTTGTGGCTGGGCTGGTGGTTGGGCTGGTGGTTGGAGTTGGGGGGCCTGTCGGAGGGATGGAGGTTGGTGGTGGGGCGATCGCCGGGGGCGCTTCTGCCGCCGCAATTTTTTCGTTGAGCTGGGCTAAATCCTGGGTCAGAATATCCCAAATGCTTTCCCCCGGTTTGGTGACCACGGGCGACAGATCGGGGGTCGGAAATTCGGCTGAGTCAAACTCGACTGGCTCAAGGTCAAAGTCGGCAGGAGTTGGGCTGAGGCGTGCTTCGGGGACGGGGGCTTCCAGGGGCGATCGCGGCTCCGGTGGCAGCGTCGGGACAATCGGGGCGATCGTTGGTTTGACCCAAGACTCGACCTTGGTGATGGGGATGCGCGTAATCGGCTGGGTTTTGGCAATCCGGGCGGGGGTGGGGTCGCCTTCAAACTCAAACAGGGCCGTATGCCATTCCCAAAAGGTGGGGGCCGACTGCCGCACACTCCGCAACCAGGGCCGAGGTAGCCACAACAGCGTGGTGCATTCCAGGGCGGGCATGTAGTATTCCAACGCCTGCAAATGGGTCAGAAACCGCTTTTGCACGGGGGCGGGTTGGCGGGTGAGGTGCTCTACCCCCAGGATTTGGAACCCCAGGCTGGTACCACTGCGCATCATGGCGCGGCCCCGTTGGGCTAACCATTGACTGACCTGGGCCAACGGATTGGGGTCAGCGAGATTTAAATTTAAGCTGACGAAATGGGGTGCGAGATCTTTTTGCAACTTGGCGACAATGCGACCGCGCAGTTCCAAATCATCGCAAACAGCTAGAAAAATTTGACGGCGCAGGTTCAGCCGCAAAGAGGTTTTGAGCCGTGCATAGGTTTTTTGGTTGAAACCAGCAGCGGAGTCGGCGGCGGCAGTCATCACAGCACGATCAAGAGTGGGTCGATCTAACAGTTTCATAAATGGCGAAGCAAGCCCCCACCCCAAGCGGTTGCAGAGAGTTCGGGCTGTTGTTGGTCTATACCACTATCATTCATTGGTTTTGGGGGTTTTCAGGAAAATGGCTTGAATCCGCGATCGCCCGATTCTGGCGGCTCTGCGCCTTGCCCGCCGGGTGGGAATTGCTTGGTGCCAACTGCCCATTCCCTTCACCCGACTCCGACCCTAGCCGTAAAATGGGAATCTGGAAAACCATTCAGGATATTCAACCGTGGGATTTAAGATTGGCTTATTGGGATTGGGAACCGTGGGCACTGGCACTGCCAAAATTCTGCTCGACCCGGCACAACGGCATCCGCTGCTGCAAGAGTTGGAACTGTATCGGGTTGGGGTGCGATCGCTCGACAAACCCCGCGATGTTGAGTTGCCGGCTGATTGCATCACGACTGATCTAGAGGCGATCGTGACCGATCCAGCGGTGGATGTGGTGGTGGAGTTGTTGGGTGGGTTGGAGCCAGCGCGATCGCTCATTCTCAAAGCCATTCAGCACAAAAAACACGTGGTTACAGCGAACAAAGCGGTGATTGCACGGTTTGGGGCCGAAATCTTTACAGCGGCGACCGAAGCGGGGGTGTACGTGCTCCTGGAAGCGGCGGTTGGGGGTGGTATTCCCGTCATTGAACCCCTGAAACAATCCCTCTGTGCAAACCGGATCAACGGCTTGATGGGGATTGTGAATGGGACGACGAATTACATCCTGACGCGGATGCAACTGGAAGGGGCGGATTTTGACGCAGTTTTGGCCGATGCTCAACGGTTGGGCTATGCCGAGGCAGATCCGACCGCGGATGTAGATGGCCTGGACGCAGCGGATAAAATTGCGATTTTGGCCTCGCTGGCGTTTGGCGGGCGAATTAAACGGGATGAGGTGCACTGTGAGGGCATTCGGCAAGTGAGCGCGGCGGATATTGCCTATGCCGATAAGTTGGGATTTGTGATTAAGTTGCTGGCGATCGCCCGTCGCAATGCCTCGGCGCAGCCGACGGAGCCAGAGCAATTGCAACTGCGGGTGCATCCCACGCTGGTGCCCAAAGCCCACCCTTTAGCCAGCGTCAACGAAGTCTACAATGCCATCTTGGTAGAAGGCGATCCCATTGGGCAGGTGATGTTTTACGGGCCGGGAGCGGGGGCGGGGCCAACGGCCAGTGCTGTAGTGTCAGATATTTTGAATATTGCCGCCATTTTAAAAGTGGAGCGGGGTGCTTCGACCCGGCCCGATGGTTCGCCGTTGCTAGATCCACTGTTGGCCTGTTCCCACCAGCATTATTGCGCGATCGCGCCGATGGCAGAACTCACGACCCGCTTTTATGCTCGCTTTTTGACTCAGGATTCCCCCGGTGTCATTGGCAGTTTGGGCACCTGTTTCGGCAGTCACAACGTCAGTTTAGAGTCGGTGGTGCAAACGGCTATTCGCGGTGATTTGGCGGAAATTGTGGTCGTCACCCACGATGTGCAAGAGGGCAACTTCCGGACGGCGTTGGCCGAAATTCAGGCGATGGAGGCGATCGCCACGGTGGCCAGCACGCTACGGGTGCTCTAGACAGGGGCGGGGCTTTTGCTTGCCGACAATGGTAAGGGCGCATGAGGATGTACCCTTACCCTAGGGCTAAGGTGTTAGTTGCTGTCGGGTGCGTCGGGAAAGGTGCGCTTGAATTCGTCGAGCAAGTCATCCATTTCTTCGATCGCCTGGTTCACATCAATCCGCAAGGTGCCTAGATTGGGTTGTTCGAGTAATTGCAATAAAAAGTCGCGCTTTCCAGCAATTTGGCTAATCTGTTCGCGCATTTTTTGCGGGTCAATCATTCCAGTTCCTTTGGTGCTGATGAATAAGCCGTCACAGGGCTATTCTAAAACGTGAAGGCCAAGGAGGGGGAGAGAAACTCAGAATCTAGCCCTAGCGCAAAAAAGGCGGTCGTTTGGGATCAACGGGTTTGCTTTTGATCACTTCATCCATAAACCGTTTGAGGGCTTGTTCGCGGTTTTTCATAAAGGCCGCCCAAAACCCTGGTTGGAACTCGTCCATTGTTTTGGCGATCG
The DNA here is from genome assembly GCA_964475335.1 of uncultured bacterium. GTDB lineage: Bacteria > Cyanobacteriota > Cyanobacteriia > Leptolyngbyales > Leptolyngbyaceae > CAYYWG01. The sequence continues at coordinate 7,952 of CAYYWG010000013.1, read as the reverse complement.
CCCAAATATCGACGGCCAAAATGTTATGTAGCATTTCATCTTCGCGCTTGAGGCGATCAATTTGCTCTAGCAAAAGTCGCTCTTTCGCAGTCCGCTGAGGCTCATCCTTGGACATACAAGTGCTTATGGAAAACAGTGTGCATTCTAAATAACCGACCCCAGCAGTCATGATCCGGCAGTGTGGCAAGGGAAATGGGGGTTGATCTCCGATCCGGTTGAGGGCGATCGCCAAACCCGATCCAATCCTCAGGGATAATGAGAGCAAACAAGATAGTGATAGCTTTCCCCTATAAGGTCTATGTTACGTCAAACTTCGCTTGGTACATTGGGTCTCATCGTGGGCGGAATCCTGACCATTGTGGGATTTGCCGCTTATTTTCTCGATAACGCCACGTTAAATCTGGCAGGATTTTTCTATGGCATTCCGCTATTGCTGGGGGGGTTAGCCCTCAAAGCCGCAGAATTGGAGCCGGTACAACTCTCGCAACCCACGCCGGATGCTGTTGTGGCTCTGCGGGAGCAACAAGCCACGGACACCCAAAACCAAATTCGCAAAGATGTCATGCGGTATCGCTATGGGCAGCGGGCGCATTTAGACAGCTCTCTGGCGGCGTTGGGGCTGAGTCCGACGAATGATGAATGTCCGACAATCACTGGCTTACGAGAAGTCGAAACGAATGGAGCTTATACATTAGTACTTGAATTTGACTCGCCCTTGCTCTCGCTGGAGACTTGGAAAAGTAAGCAAGATAAACTGGATAAATTCTTTGGCCCTGGGGTGCGGGTGACGGTTGACCAACCCCAAGAAGACCAAATTGATTTGGCGTTGATCGCAACTCTAGAGCAAGCCCCAGCGGCAGTCTAAACTCTAAATACTGACAACAGAAGGATGAGAGGGATGGTGCAACGCGGGGGGCGATCGCCGTCGGAACTGCTGGTGCGGGGGGCGCGATCGGAAACACGGTGGCTGGCAGGCTGGATCGGGCTGAGTAGTGTGATCCTGTTTGGGTGCAGCAGCGTGCGCCATCTGCTCTTTCAATCGACGGCGTTTGATCTGGGGTACTTTGACCAGGCCACGTATTTGATCAGCCAGGGCCAAGTACCGATTGTGTCATTTTGGGGTTTCCACTTTTTGGGGGGCCATGCGGATTGGATCATGTATCCGATCGCGCTGCTCTATCGGTTGGTGCCGAGTGTGTATTGGTTGTTGGAGCTTCAGGCGATCGCCTTGGCGCTGGGGGCATTGCCGACCTATTTTTTGGGCCTCCAGGCTGGGGTAAAACCACGACAGGCTTTGGCGATCGCGGGAGCTTATCTGCTCTATCCGTTGATTTTTAACCTAAATTTGTTTGACTTTCACCCAGAGGTGATCGCCCTCCCGCTGATTCTGGCGGCCATCTGGGCTGCACGGCAACAGCACTTGCTTGGGTTTGTGGTGTGCGTGGTCATCAGTCTGGGCTGTCGCGATGCCCTGTCGTTGACGATCGCGGCGATGGGCTTGTGGTTGGGGTTGTTTGAACGGCGGCGGCTCTATGGGGGGATCGCGCTGTTGTTGGGGGTGGCGTGGTTTCTCCTGGCAACGCAATGGCTCATTCCCCAGTTTCGGCCCGCTGGGGTCGAGTCTGTCACCCGCTTTGCTTACCTGGGGGCGACCCTGCCCGAAATTCTGGTGAATCTCATCTTGAAGCCCCAGGTGGTGCTGTCGGCTCTCTTCACGGTGAAAAATCTGGAATATCTGGTGCTGCTGTTTGCGCCGCTGGCCTGGGGCTTGTCCTGGCGGCATCTCGCGCCCCTTGTGGCGGCTATTCCACCCTTGGCGATGAACCTGCTGAGTACGATGGATAGCCAAAAAGATTTGCTGCATCAATACTCGCTGCCGATTTTACCGTTCATGGTGGTGGCGGCGATCGCGGCAGTCGCTAACCAGCACAGTTTGCTCCAAAATCCCCGGAGGATTTGGCTTTGGGCCTTGGTCGGATTCCTTGCCCTGGCTAAATTTGGCTATTTTGGCGATCGCTATCTCAACGCTCTAGATACCTGGCAGGCCACGCGCACCGCCCTGACTCAAGTGCAACCAACGGGGAGTATCCTGACTACCGCCTGGATTGTGCCCCACGTCACCCATCGGCCCACAGTCAAAGTGACGATGACAGGTACTGAAACCACTGACCTCGGCCAGTTCGATCACGTTTTGTTGAATCTCCGTCATCCGGGGTGGATGAGCACGCCGGAAACGCAGCGAACCCTGCTCACCAAATTAGAACAGGATTCCCGCTTTACCCGTACCTTTGCCCAGGATGATGTGTATCTGTTTATGCGGCGCTAGGGGCTTTGAGTGGGCGATCGCCTGCCCCGCTTAGGCTGATGCGGTGGCTGGTTGGTTGACGGGTTTGCCTGTGTAATCAGAAACGATCTTGCGGAACTCGTCGCCTTCGATGGTTTCCTGATCCAGGAGCCGCTCGACTAATAGATCCACCAGGGGCCGATGTTCTCGGACAATGTGCCGTGCTTCTTGGTAACAGTGCATGGCAATTTCCCGCACTTGGCGATCGATCTGGGTGGCGACTTCTTCGGAATATTCTTGGCGGGCCATCAAATTCCGGCCCAAAAAGACTTCGTTGCCCGAACTTTCCAGGGCTACTAATCCTAGTTCCGACATGCCATAGCGGGTGACCATTTCGCGGGCAAGTTCTGCCACAGATTTGATATCGCCGCTGGCTCCGGCAGTGACTTCCGCCGAGCCAAAAATTTCTTCTTCCGCAGCCCGACCGCCGAGGGCAATGGTGATGCGATCGGTTAACCAGGCTTTGGTATACAGGCCACTGTCGATCATGTCTTCGTTGAAGGCTTGTTGGGCAAACCCGCCGACACCGCCCGATCGCGGAATGATTGTGACTTTGTTCAGGGGGTCAGAATTCTTCAGGAGGGTCATGAGCAAGGCGTGGCCCACTTCGTGATAGGCGATCAGCCGTTTTTTCTTGCTGTCTAACAAGGGGGTGAGCGTCAGCCCGATGGTGACCCGATCGATCGCGTCGTCCACTTCCAGCATTGTGATCGCCTCTTTGCGGCGACGGGCCGTGAGAATGGCGGCTTCGTTCAGCAAGTTGGATAGGTCGGCCCCAGCAAAACCGGGAGTCCGGCGGGCGATCGTTTCCAGGGAAATATCCTCGGCCAGTCGTTTGTTGCGGGCATGGACAGCCAAAATCCCCAGACGGCCTTTGTAGTTGGGTAGATCCACGGTGATCTGACGGTCAAAGCGTCCGGGGCGCAACAAGGCCAGATCCAACACATCAGGACGGTTTGTGGCCGCAATGATGATGATGCCGGTATTCCCTTCAAAGCCATCCATTTCCGTCAGCAACTGGTTCAGGGTTTGTTCCCGTTCGTCGTTGCCGCCACCAATCCCCGCGCCCCGCTGCCGTCCCACAGCATCAATCTCATCGATAAAGATGATGCAGGGTGCATTTTCCTTGGCTTTCTTGAACAGGTCGCGCACCCGCGAAGCACCCACCCCCACAAACATTTCCACAAATTCTGACCCGGAAATGCTGAAAAAGGGCACCCCGGCTTCTCCGGCGATCGCCTTGGCCAGCAAGGTTTTCCCAGTTCCTGGTGGCCCAACCAACAACACGCCTTTCGGAATCCGGGCACCGACAGCGGTAAACTTCTCTGGCTTTTTCAGAAAGGTGACGACTTCTTGCAGTTCTTCTTTGGCTTCTTCAATGCCGGCCACATCATCAAACATGACCCCCGTTTTGGCTTCCATCTGGAACCGGGCGCGGGATTTGCCGAAGTTCATCGCCTGGCCGGGGCCACCGGGCGCATTAGCCGATCGCCGGATAATCAGCAACAACCCCCCCAGGAGCAACATAAACAACAGCAAATTGGCCAAAATGCCCAACAAGGCACTGTTGTCGCTGGTATTTTGAATGTTGACTTCAACCTGGTTGGCCCGTGCCCGCTTCACCAGTTCTGGGTTTTGGTCGAACAGCGGCACTTCGTAGACTTTTTCAGCCAGTTTGGGGTCAGGATTATCGAGTTTCACACGGGCAATGGGATTGACCCCCCGATCCACCTCAATGCTTTTGACTTCGCCCTTGTCCAACCGTTCCAGCAATGCACTGTAGGATAACGAGTCTTGTTTTTCTTTTTCTTGGGCGATCGCGGGCGACAAAGACACTGCCTGGAGCAACACCCAAAATGCAGTGATTAACCCGTGGGTAGCGGCTTTCCGCGAAGGCAACCGTTTAACTAAAGAATGTGCGCGGGAACTTTCCATACCAATCGCCTTTATTGCTCGTTCTCCACTCTGCCCGACCTGAGCAGCATTGCCACACCAGCATCGCCAGAGTCTTCAGGATAATCCTTAAACGCTAGTGTAACGTGCTTCTCCCTTGCCTGACAGCACTAAATCGTGAGTGGGCTGGGGCGATCGCGGAGTGGGATATCTGGCCCAACGGTGCGGCTTAGGAGGCGACCAACGGCGAGACTCGGGCCTGGAACCCCGCTTTCTTCAAGCCTTCCACCGCTGCTTGATAGTTGCTCACGCGAAACTGGGTGCCAAAGCGGACAAAATTTCGTTTATCGCCATTACTCACGATCGCCACCACAGGTACTTTGGCGTGGTCATCTTCGCCCCGGTGTTGGAGCAAGACGGTTCGGAGGCGGTGTTGTTGTTCGATGTCGTTGGCAATTTTCGGTTCCAAATCCACCATGACCATGTGAATTTCTTCAATCGGCTCCACGTCTTCTACGATGAATTGGGATTGATCCTCGCGGCGATCGATTTTGCCCCAAATCATCAAGCGGCGATCGGTCTGAATGTGTTGGTGGATGCGCTCGTAGGACTTGGGAAAGACCACAGCTTCCGTATGCCCGGTCAGGTCTTCCAGTTGCAAAATCGCCATGCGATCGCCCTTTTTCGTCGTCACGGGTTTGAGGGAACTAATCATCGCGATCGCGCTCACCGATGTCCCTTCGCCGTAATCCTCTAAATCGCCCAGGTTGATGGGTGCCAGAATCCGGGCCGCATCCCGTACCGAGCGCAAGGGATGGTCAGAAATGTAAAAGCCCAGAATTTCCTTCTCCATTTGCAGCTTTTCTTGGTCGGGCAAATCTGCCACTGGGGGCGCTTTGGGTGCTGAGTCAAACCGGGCCACGGGTTCCGCCACGGTCGTGGTACCGCCCCCCAACAAGTCAAACAAATTGCCCTGGCCACTGGCTTTTTCCTTCGCCCGCGACTGCGCCCAATCCAGCACCAATTCCAAATCGTGGATCAACTGATTCCGGTTTGGCTCCAAGCCATCAAACGCACCGCAATAAATCAAGGCTTCCAAAGCCCGCCGATTCAGGGAACGGGCATCCACGCGATCGCTATCCGAACAAATCACCCGTTCGCACAAATCCGCCAGCGACTTGAACGGCCCCGTCTCCTCCCGCACATACAAAATCGCCTCAATCACCCCCATCCCCACGTTACGCACCCCCGACAGCCCAAACAAAATGCTGCCCTCGGTGGGGGTAAAGTCTACGCCAGAACGATTCAGATCCGGCGGCAACACCTTGATGCCCATCGCCATACACGTCGCGATGTATTTCTGCACCTTGTCCTGATCGCCGCTGTTCGCCGTCAGCAACGCCGCCATATATTCAACGGGATAGTTCGCCTTCAGGTAAGCCGTTTGATAGGTGACATAGCCATAGGCGCACGAGTGGGATTTGTTAAAGCAATTAGAGGCCACCAATCCATTGCCCAACAAAAAGTTGTGATCCTCCGATCGCACTCCCAGGTCAAACACAGGTTGCATTCCTAAAGACGTTCGACGAATCACTTTCACCACAATAAAGACTCCTAATTTCTTGATTTGATAGTAATCGATAGGATTTATTAACAATGAGAATGAGTGCGACTATGCATCAGTTCACCAAGACTTTTAAGAAGCGGCTACAATTTGCAAGTCAGGCAATTTATTAGCAACAATTCGCTTTAGGATTTTCAAGATTTCAGCCATTTCTAATCGTTCGTTATATTCCCTAGAGGATTCTATTTTCATCAAAATTTTTTCGGCTTGAAAATGACTCACTTCGGCTCGAAAAAGCGTCCAGCTATCAGCAATGGTATAACAACCAAATATTTCTTGGCAAAGTTGGCGATCGCGCTCCCAATTCATTCCTGCCGCTGCTAACATCTGGCCATACAATTGAAATTGTGGATTTTGGGCTTCCAGTCCGCGCTTCGCTTCTACAACAACTAAATAGGGGCTTTCTACATAACCCGCGATCGCATTAGCCAACACCCCATCCGCAATCCCTTCAATTTGAAACGTTGGAAACGTCATGGACAAAGGCACCTGTGACCAAGCTTGAATTGGATAATGTTCAGCAATCAACAGTAGCGGATAAATGGCTCTCGACCAGATCGTTGCTTCATTCAACAAATGTAACTTCAAATTTTCAAGCTGAAGTGCCAGCACTTGTAATTGACGTTGCTCTAATTCCGTCAAGTCTATATCCATAACCTGTAACCAAGGATAGGGTTGGATTCCTAATTCTTGGATATCCACCACCTGTCTTAGTTCCGCGATCGCCATCTTACCCGCTATCAATTGCCGCATCATCCCTCCTTTACACTGCGATCGGTTTCGCTGGCATAATAAACATCAAATTTTCTCCATCTAGTTGTTTATCCATTGGTTTTAACTGCATCCACTCCTGGAAACTGATCCCTAGTTGTGAAATCGCTTTAATCTCTGCTTTATACGCCTCAAAGCGATTATTTGTCTCTACTATTGAGTCTAAGATATTCATTACATGGGGTAACCGACTGTATGCCTCTTTCTCATATCTCCCTGACAAAGGCGTTGGATTTTTAGCGTTTGGCACTTTTATTGGGATTTGAGATAAAACTGCTTCACGATCAATAACAGTTAGCGGTAAAGATCCAAGCCATTCATCAGGTGATTGCAATAAGCTAAACAAATTGGCGCGCTGACTATCAAACACTAAACTCTCATCTAAGCTTGGATCAAGCCATTGATAAATACGAGTAAGTCTCTGTAAACTAATCTCACCTTTAAACTGAGGATGGAGATAAGCCGCAGGATTTGATGTCAAAAGGCTCTCTATGTACTTTTGAGTGCAAGCGCGAAGCTGCTCTGATCCTTCTTCTAAGCGATGGCAAGCGTTAGCAAATTCTTCCAGCTCCAAATAGCAACGAGCTTCAGCAATATAAGCGAGATAGAGAGTCAGTAAATTCTCATTAATTATTTGGCTTTGTTGTTCTAGCTCTTGATTAACAAGTCCTAGATAGATATTTTGTGCTTTTATTAGATGGCTAATCGCTTCTATTGCACTACTTCTACGGTTTTCATACTTTTCCATCCGGAGAGCATTAGATGCAAGATTTAATCCTGTCCGAAAATCAGCATAAAAACCAAGATCAATTTTGCGATTAATTTTATTTAGAACTACTTGAGTCTGCTTTAAGTTTTCTTCTAGGACATTAAGTCGTTCAGCAATAACTGCAAGGCCAATACTTGAAATGCCAAAATTAAGAATACTACCAGCAAAATTTAGACGGATAATTCCGTTCGTTTCTTGAATAGTTTCTCCAATCACTTCTAACTGTTTTCCAAATCCATCTAAGCGTTGATTAACATTGGAAAAGCCTGTTGTCACAGTTGCTATGTTGATTAAGGTGCCAACTGGACTAATAAAGTCAAGTAATGATTTAGGAGATGCCTTGGGGCTTACATTAGGCGCAACAAAGTCTTTCAGCAAAGCCACAATTCTTCCTGTTGCGACCTCTCGAATAACACCGCCAAATCGTTTGAACTTTCCAGTGACTAACCCTTCGATGATGAAAGGAGCTAGCTTAAAAGCAACTGTTAATGGAATCATAAGTAGCTAGCCGGAATTAAACTTAAAACGCTTCAGCGAGTATTCACCCTGTT
>CAYYWG010000012.1:0-138389 GCA_964475335.1 uncultured bacterium | reverse complement strand
CCGCAAGGCCGGAACGCCAGTTTGCTTGCGCCATGCATTGTGCGCGGCTACCATTTGCTGGATTCCGGCTTGGCCGTTCACATCATAAGCAGTCTTGGCGATGCCTTGTGCTTGGGCTTCGGCCAGCGTCATGATCCGCGTGGGGGAGACATTGCTTTCTGTGGCGCGATCGCTGGTGTACTGCACGCTGTAAACAAAGCCTGTGCGACTGTTGTAGTTATAACCTCGTAAAATGGCAGCTTGCCATGTGCCCTGGCGTTGCACATAAACTGGCTTGCCATCCAGAGGAAAGGGCAAATTTTGGGCAATGCGTGATGGGTTCACGGGGGCCGCAACACTGGGAGCGACTGGCATCAGTGCCGGAGTCAGGGCGATCGCAAACAGAGCCGAAACTATAACCTTAGATAACGTCATAGACATCTTCTGGTGATGAGCAGGGGTAAATGTTGACTAGGTTTAGAGTTGCCCATTGTCCTGTCAAAGTTCCCATTTCCCCCAAAAAATGCAAGCCTTGCAGTTGAACGATATCATTGAGGCTCAATGCAAGTATTCTTTAGAGAGCAAAACAACAGTCAAAACAATATAATCACCTTCTCATCCCCTAAAAACTGAACCCTCAATTAAGCTATAAATTAACCTGCTTAATGCATCTCTAATTCTAGATTTTTGTTTTCTTGTAATCAAATATAGCTAAACGATAAAAATCAAAAAAATGTATGAGATAAACTCTTATTTCTATTCACAAAAGAATAACTTTTATAAAGTTTCTTGTGGGGGGCAAGACCATTCACAATCTGACCCAAAACTTTTTGTCCCAAGGGGGCTAATAACTTTTTAGCGAAGACGAGATTTTCATAACGAACCCACTCAGGTCGAACAACTAGAATAATACCATCTGCTATCTTGCCTAAGGTCAAAGCATCAGTTGCTTCATTCAAAGCAGGTGCATCAATAATCACATAGTCATAAATCGTAGAAAATTGATCGATTAAAGCGATCATCCGATGGGACTCTAATAAAATTTTTGGATGCGGTGGTCTCATCCCCGCTGGTAAAACATCTAAATTTGTCCCAACCGAACTAATAACAAGATTAAAACTAGTTGGCTCTACAAGTAAATGACTAAATCCCAACTGATTAGAAATATTCCAGATTTGATGCTGCATTGGGTAATGCATATCTCCATCGATGAGCAATACCTTCTGGCCTACCTGGGCTAAGGCCATCGCTAAATTGGCAGAGATTGTTGACTTTCCTTCTCTGGGGATGGAACTTGTAATAACAATTACCTTCTGATTTTGAATAGAACTTAAAAAATTTAAATTTGCTTGCAACAGGTGATAAGCCGCACTGACGAGCGATCGCGGTTCCTCCTGAACTATCACTTTTGGAAGTAAAAAGTATTGCTCTGGATTTGTGTGTAGTTTGGAACTAGGTTTTTCACTGCTAGGAATTAATCCTAGCAAGGTCAGGTTAAGTAATTCTTTAACTTCATTAATCGACTGGATCGATTGCTCCTTAAGAGCAAATAAATATACAGTCAAGCTTGCAGTCAGTAAACCCATAAACCCTGCAACTAAATATGTCAAAGAGTCTAAGGGAGCTGGTTTATTGGGGACATCGGCTAGTGTAACGACCTGAGTATTACCTAAATTTTGATTTTCTATAATTTGAATGTTCTGTAACCGATTTAAGAGCAAGGAGTAAGTAGACTGAGAAACTGCCAGCCTTTGCTCTAATTTTTGTTTCTCCTCTTCTAATTGTGGTAAAAGCTGTGCTCTTTGAATATAATTATTGTATGTTCTAGATAAAGTTTTTTCCTGATTTATTAAACCTGCTTTTTTACCTTCTAATTTAATGACTTCTTCTCCTAAGTCACGTTGTAAAAGTCCTAGTTGAGACTCTTCTTCTCCTAAAGAAAAGTTGCCATTTTGGATAGGCTCAATCCGAGTATTGAGTAGATTTTTTAAATTATTTAACTTGCTCCGTAAAAGAATGATTTGAGGGCTAGACTCCTGAAAGCGACTTCTTTGTATCATTAAATCAGTTTCAAGTTGATGAATTTGTCTCATCATTGCTCGCACAGAACTAGAATGTTTCGATGCGGTAATATGCACGGCTTGATTTGTATCTAAATCACCTAGATTATCTTTCAATACTTCGGATTGCTTTTCAGTATTCTGGATTTGTGCCTGAATATCAATAATTTGCTTTTGCAAATCAGATACAATATTCATTGTTGAGCTTGCTTCAAATTGAATTGAAGTAATATCATGCTCTTCTTTAAAATTGCGTAAATTAATTTCTGCTTGTTTTACACTAGCTTCAGCCTCTAAAAGTTGGCTTTCAATAATTTTCCGAGTAGGTTTAAATTCTGAACTATAGATATGAATATTATTCCTTAAGTATACTTTTATGAGGGTATTTACAGCGTAAGCTGCTTTTTGAGCATCTTTGTCTTTGTACTGAATTCTTAAAGTTTTTTCTTCTTCAAATTGTTCGATGTTGAGGTTCTTTAAGAAAAGATTTACATTCAGAAAATTACCTGTTTGATCTATTAAATTTGCTTTTCTAATCGTTTCTTTTGCAATTAGATTGGAGCGAATTATGGCGATCTCTCTGCTGAGGATCTTACTATGTGCTATCGATAGTTCTAAATGATCTATTTTCTGTTTAGAGATAGTAATTGATGAAGTCTGATTAACAGGGTCAAACTGAATTCTTCCTTCTGCAATATAAATTTTATTTCTGACTAGGCTAGTAAAAATTATAGTGCTAGATACAATAATAAAAATACAACAAGTAGTAAGCCAATGATGTTTATAGGTTAGCCATACTTTTCGGAATCTCATAAGTGTTTAGTTAAACATATTTAAGTGAGTATAACAGTGGCTAAAAGCTTAATTGAAGCTGTTAATTAATGAAAAATAAGGAAAATAGATATTAGCTGAACAGGATTTAATAAAAGGAATAAGTAGCTGATGAAATTAAGTTATAAAAAATATATAAGTCGGTTGATTAGAGCGGATATCCTATTCTACTGAAAAAAAATTTGCTAGTATTGCCACTCTGCCTATGTTTCGCTATGTGTATAAGGCAGTTTGGCCAGTAATCCTATTGAGGAAATGTATATTATTTTTAGAAATCATTATCTCGCAGCTATATTCGCTAGATTTTATTACTAGTAAATGAATTGAATTTCTCCTTTTTATTACTAGCTTAGGTTTATTAATTATCTATTCAATCTATTCAATCGGTTAGCGTTAAATCGTTTATAATTAAATGATCGTAGAAAAATAAAGTTGTTCAGGTCGAAGGGCTGATAATTATGTTTGATAAGTGATCTAATTCGAGTTTGTTTTAGTTACTTGTGATAGATGTGACAGTATTTCAATATCTATGATGTTTGTATCAACAAAAATAGTTTATAGAGGCCAACTTTATATTTGGAGAGATAACTAATTTTTAACTGAGGTCTTTGTCTGTACAGATACTTCGGAATCTTCTATCAAATTAGATTAAAATCTTCATTCAATAGTCATTAGATCTGAATCAACGGTGGAGCAATTTGATGTTCCCAGGGTTTAAGATTCAGTTGATAGATCACAAGAGAGGTTTGGGCAAGCCAATTTGATGGTATTGGATGAGGATAGCCCCAACTGTCACCGATCGCTGGAACAATACTACGGTTATTCAGACTAATGATCTGACCTGACCGTAACCAAAATCGACTATGAGGTGCTGATGAGAGATGATTTAAGTAGGTTCCTGCTGCTATTTCTAGCTTTGTAAGATGAGGTATTAAAATTTGTCTGAGTACTACACTCGGATAAGCTTGAAAGCTAGTGTAACGTTTGAAAAAAAGTAGATACTCTCTAACTTGATTACATTCAAATAAGTGTTGAGAAAGCTGAGGAAGGTGATGATTCAAATAACCTAGATTTCTGTGAGATATACAGCTAACACACCCCGAGCTGGCTGCGATCGCGCGATAGGGTAAGCCTGGGTGGGATGAGCAACCGTCATACCCAAACCACTCCCCTCGACCTAAAGCCATGACTGGTATTTGGCGAGAAGACTCTAGGTTTTGACAGAGCAATCGTATGCGACCATCGCAGATTAGGTATAGGTTTGTTGGGGTAGAACACTTTGATTCCTCAGAACTTAGAGTTAAGTTATTGGAATTAAATAGTTCATCTCCTAAATTGAATTTATATGTCTGTGTATAGGGTAAATTTTGAACAAGAGCGATCGCTTTTTCCTGATAATCACTTAAATGAAAAGTTTCTTGGTGTGGTGTAGTGAAGATCTGGGATTGAAATACTCGTTTTTTATTTCTGAACAGCATAGTTTGATATTACCTAATATAATGATTTTTTATTTGATTAAGCTTTGTTTGCCTCAAAGCTCTTCTATTAGGGGTTTCCTTTGAGGTTGGCTTCTCTTAAAGAAAGATTAGGAACAGAATACTCAAGTCACTAGTTTTACTGAACTGTTATGCAATTATTTTCATCATATTTTCATATAGATGAAATGGCTTATGGCAGGGATGGGCTATAAATAACGGCTGTGATGGGGCCGAATCTATGACTGGAAGGCTTATCTGGCGATTTGACTGAATTTGGTTCTTGGGGCGGGGAAGTTAGAGAAGATACTGAAACTTTAAAGTTTGTTTTATTCAAGCCAGTTCTGAATTGTGTTTGGTATGAAAGCTCTTGAGCCTGTTGAGGCTAAAATGGCAAGATTAATCTTGTTACTTGGGCTATAATGCTGCGACTCTAATAGAAGGAGGGCTAAAAGTGGCTTGATTGGAGCTTTCTAGTTGAATGACGCATTGGTATGAAAAATTTCACTGATTCGTAGGATTCTGACTCCAACTCTTTTTTCGGGGCTGGACGAGTATCTTTGTATCTAACTTTTCTATACTTATTTAAAGTGTGGAGGTGTGATTATTTCTGTATAAACAAGCTGTTGTAACGGTAAAACTATTGTTCTTATGGTGCGGATTGACTAAGTTGAATTGAGGCCGTAGTTTGTATTGCTATGGTCTATTTTCTATGGGTGATTAACTGTATTGTTAGGAACGGTGGGATAGGCTATGAGAAAAAGAAGTATAGATTTTAAGCTTTGTTGTATATAGTGAGATTTATTGTGTTTATGTTATTCTAGATTTTTAAACTTGAATGACTCATGGAGTGATAGACATATAAAGTACTTAGCCAGGGTGAAGTAAAGCTAAAGTATGGCTGATTTCAGGATGATTTTATTCTTTTCACTTGAATTCGACGTTGTTTGAATGAAGCCAAGCTTTGGTAAAGGTGAAAATAACAGTTTCGTTTTGTGTGCTTATAAAATTTATACATTGAAAAATATATTTTCTGGAGTGCTGTTTGTGAATTCCTTAAAGTGATTGGGCTTAAGAGATTGCTTAAAAAGCTCAAAAACGTGACTCTATATATTGGAAGATATTTCTTGGATCTCTGCACGCTGGGAAGATGTAAGCGTAGGGGTTGCTGTAATTAAGGCAATTAAGAAAAATCGAAACAATCTGGAGCTCACCGGGAACTTTAAAGGCATTCTCTGAGGACGTGAGCTTATGACTGATTTTTCAAATATTTATATTGAACCTGAAGAGGTCATATCATTTCTAAAGCGGGATCTGCGATTAAAAGAGGTGTATCAGCAGATTGTTTCTCGTAAAATTATTGCGCGGACAGCTCAAGAGCTAGGGCTAAGTGTGAGTGAAGGGGAAATTCAAAACGAACTTGATCGGCACTTGCATGAACAACGATTTTATCGCCCGGCAGCTATAGCGGCTTGGTTGGATGAGCAGATGTTAACTTGGGATGATTTGGAGTTGCGGGTTCAGGAGCAACTTTTAGCTAATAAGTTGGCCCGGTTTTTATTTGCTCAGGAGGTGGAAGATTTTTTTGTGACGCATCAACGTGATTTTGAGCGAATTGTTTTTTATAAAATCGCTGTCCCGTATGAGAGTTTGGCGCAAGAAATTTTCTATCAAATTATTGAAGAAGAAATTAGTTTTTATGAGGCGGCTCATCTTTATGATGTGGATGAGTCTATGCGATTGTATTGCGGTTATACGGGCAAACAATTTCGTCGGGAGATACAGCCTGAGATTGCGGAATTGCTGTTTAATGCGACGGTTGGGGAGGTGATTGGGCCAGTGAAAGCTGGGTCGGAAATGTATGAGTTGTATTGGGTGGATGATGTGTTTGCCTCTGAGTTGACGGATGAAGTGTATGAGACGTTATTACACCAACGGTTGGAGGTGTGGTTGAGCCATGAACTGGCGGTTTATGGGGGGGATTTGCCGACGAATGGGAATGCAAGATTGTAGGAGCGTAGCTTGAAGGTAGGAGATTTTGGTTTGGCTTTGAGGTGGGTGGTGGCAATGAAGGTTGGGCGGGAAAGCGGATGGCCGATCGCGCCGCTGAAGGGGCTGTATCAAAAACTGTAACTCCGGGGGTGGGATGGGGCGATCGCTTTAAGGTAGAGATAACCTCATGCACGAATAGAACGATAGGCAGCCGACAGGCTGCTTTTTTATGGGTTGGGGCGGGGCTGTAGTGAGCGATCGCCCCTGGGGCCTAGATAGTTGTAGCGGCGGTACGGCGGGGGGAAGCGCTGTGCTTGGGGTGGACTAATCTTGTTTAGGCATCAACCAGTCTGTCGTTTCGAGGATTAAGCGAACTTCGGCATGGCCGGTATTGACGTAGTCGATGGCTTTGAAGGTGCAGGCATACTCCCAGCCGGTGGCGTCAGTGACGACTTTGGCGATCGCTTGTTCGAGGGCTTTGGTGTTGACTTCTTTCAGCTTATTTTCCATTTCCATGACGGGAGTCTCCTTTGTTGGGATGGGTCAATGTCTTTTGCATTCAACCATTGTCTGGGGGAAATGGCGAATCTTTCTGGGTTTTTGGGGCCTGGGTGGGGGCGATCGCAGTTAGCTCCTGGATTTTCACCCTAATTGGAGCCTGCCGTATTCCGTTTAACTGTGTTGGAGGCCAAGGGTTGTTACAGTCAAACTGGGATTATTTGCAAACACGAGCAAGCACGATCTGAGGCAATGATGAGTCAATATCTTTATCTTCACGGATTTGCGTCCAGCCCTCAGTCACGGAAGGCGCAAGACCTGCGCGATCGCTTTGCCCAACTGCACTTGCCCCTATTGATTCCAGATTTGAACCAGAGCGATTTCACCCATCTGACCCTGACTCGGCAATTGCAACAAATCGAAGCGGCGTTGCCCCCTGCGCCGACCCCAGTCACTCTGATTGGCTCCAGTTTTGGGGGGTTAACTGCGGCCTGGTTGGGCCAAACGCAGCCCCAAGTCGAGCGTCTGATCTTGTTAGCTCCGGCGTTTGGCTTTCTCTCCCATTGGTTGCCCCGTCTGGGGTTTGAGCAAGCGCAGCAATGGAAGACCGAGGGCTTTTTGCCCGTCTATCATTACGGGGCTGAAAAAATGTTGCCGATTAGCTATGCCTTTGCGGAAGATGCGGCCCAGTATCGGGAGTCGGAGATTCGGCGGCCAGTGCCAACGTTGATTATTCACGGCACCCAGGATGAAGTGATTCCGGTGCAGTCGAGTATTGAGTTTGCGAAGGAGCGGCCTTGGGTCACCTTGATTGAGCTAGAGAGCGATCACGGGTTGTTGGATCGGAGCGAGGAAATTTGGCACGCCATTTGTGAGTTTTGTGCGTTATCTGTGGGCACTTGATGACGGGGCGATCGCGCTTCCAGCGTTTTGGCACAAGGACTGCCAGCCAGCGGTTGCCACTAACCCCGAAAAACGGGCAAGGTGAAGTGAAAACAACTGCCCTGGTTGGGGGTGGAATCGACCCAAATTTGGCCATAATGCGCCCGAATAATGCGCTGACAGAGGGATAAGCCAATCCCATAGCCTTCTTTGCTTTCGTCCCGTTTCAGGCGATACCGTTCCTCGAAAATATGTTTTTGGTTTTCGGGGGGAATGCCGGGGCCGTTGTCACACACGCTAATTTGGACTTTTTGGGCGGTGCGGTGGAGGGCGGAAAGTTGGATGGAACCACCGGATGGGGTGTATTTGATGGCGTTTTCGAGCAGATTAATCAAGACTTGGCGGATGCGATCGCTGTCGGCCAGCACGCACGGTAAATCAGGGGGAATGTCTTGCTCAAGCCGTTGCGATCGCTTCTGATACCCATCTGATAAATGCACCAACACATCCTGGCAGAGTTTGCCCAAATCCATCTTTTGGGGTTGAATCCGCAATTCCGAACTACTACCCCGTGCCGCTTGGAGGATATCGGTAATCATGCGATCGATCGCCCGGGTTTGGGTGCGCGCATGTTGGACGAGCTGATGCATTAAATGGGGCGTTAAGCGAGGATTGACATTCTCTGAGTTGTACCCCATCTCTAGCGTTTCCAGGGCGATCGAGGCCGCCGTCAGCGGATTCCTGAGATCATGAGCCAGCATTGAGATAATTTGATCTTTGAACCGCAGTTGATGTTCGAGTTCTTCTTTTTCTCGTTGCAACCGAAACAATTCATCCGACAGCCGAATCATCTCGGTCGAGTGGGAGACCAATTTCACCGCATTATGGACATCGCTCAACGGCATCTGACTGGGGCGGGCCAGGGTCGAATTTTCGGGCTCCTGCACGGGGGGTGGGGTTTCGGGCACCACACTGATTGCTGGCTCCGACTTTTCGGCGGTTTTCAATAACTCTTGGCGAAACGTGGCTCCCGTTGGGGGGGGCGTGTCTGGGGTGCGGGCCAGATACTCTTTAACCGAGCGATGCCACTGGGGCCACCATTGCCGCAACTGGGCAACCAGATTCATCCCGGCCAGGGTGTGCCGGGGTTCGGGATGAATTTTGAGCAAGGCTGGAGTCGCAATCAGGCGAAAATATTCCGCGAGATAGGGCTGCTCAGTCACGTCGATGATTTGGATTTCAAAATCACACTGCTCTTTTAGTTCTTTAAGCACACTGCGAACTTGACGAACTTGTTCTCTAGAACTAGGTCGCTTGTCCACAAACAGCAAAAGCTGGAGTGGAGTGTCCGATTCTACAGTGTGATCAGGCTTTACCTGCATAGTGTGCCTCGGCTGCTATTCACCGACTTTTAGCGCCTATCTCTAGCTTAGATGAAATTAGTTTGCCCGAAGCGGGTTCGCTGTAACCACCTGCTGTTATTGCAATTGCGATAGCTTTACTATTCTAGGCTTTTCATTTACGAATCGTAACCATAATGGGGGATTTGTGCCTGATTCGCAAGGCGTTGGGATGGTATGTCGGAGGTTAGGCGTGATCGGGGTCAAGGGTGGGGGTGAGGCAACCGCGCCAAAGTGGTTATCTGGGTACGGATTCACTGTGCGTAACTTCAATGGCGCAGGGGGCTAGCATCACCGGGAAAGTTGGGCGGCTGGGCGATGATGATGCATGTAAGGACGACCTTACCTCAGATGAATGCTCACTCGTCTCAATGAAGGAGATAGCCCCATGACCTTAACGTTTTTAGGCCGGAAGTATGAAGCGGCTCCCACGGAAACTGCTGCTATCCCCACAGGGATGACTGGTAAATACCGAGGGGTGCCGATGGCCTTTGGGCGATCGCCCCTGGCTCAGGCGAATGGTCAACCGTTGTCCTATCGGGGGGTGAGTTACCTGAAATAGTCACGACTCGACGTTGAACTTCATTTTTCTCAAAGCGCGAACAGTCCTTGGTTGTACCGACCGGGGACTTTTTTTTGCAGGGGCGATCGCCTTAGCGAATGCCCCATCGTCGTCGCCAACTGGAAGTGGATTCTACCTGGGCTTGGGCTTGGGCCTGCTGGTGTTGCCGATGAATTTCGGCGGCGGTGGCACAGAGGGTGGGATCTCTATAGGGAATGGCCGCACGGGTCTGCAAATGCTCTTGTTCCATTTGGGACAGGAGGGGCAAGGCTGCGGCTTCAAACCCGGCAACAGTCCCCTGCGCCCACTCGTGGGGTGGTAACTGGGGGGCGTGGGGGGGAAAAGGAATAGTGCCGATCGCCAAGCCTGCTTCCCGCAGCGCCGCCCGCACCGAGGCCGATCGCGAGTAGGTGGCGAGTTTACCTGTAGGCGCTAGACACCGGGCCACCCAGGTGAGAAAGTCTACAGTCCACAGTTGGGGGCAGCGTCGGGGTGAAAAGGGATCGAAGAAAATAGCATCTGCCTGGAAGCCACTCTGCGCGAGGGTTTGAATGGTTTGACGGGCATCCCCAAGGTGGAGTTCCGCTGTGAGGCGATCGCGGGTGCATCGGTGGCTGTGGGCGATCGCCACGAGGATGTCTTGGATGGGGGCCGACCAGCTAGCCAGGAGTGGGGGTGTAGTAGCGGCGATCGGAACGGTGGCATCTAACTCCAGCCCGACGACCGCGATCGCACAAGCCGGATTTGCGGCCCAAATGACTTCTAACGCTGCCGCTGTGTTGTAGCCCAGGCCGTAGCACACATCCAACAGCCGCACCTGTCCGGTCTGGGCTTTGGCGACTAGATCCGTTGCTTGGGCAAACTTCTGAAAGGCTTCTTGGCGGGCTCCGGCCTCGCTGTGAAAGGTTTCGCCAAACTCAGTTGAAAAGAACGTATAGGAACCATCTGCGGTTAGTTTTGGTTCCCAGGTGCCGTCATTCTGCGCCTCAGCGGGGGGCGGTGGTGGGTTAGTAGGATTTGCCATCGCTCCCAAAATATTCTCGGTAGGCACAAATTTTGTCACCCCGGACATCAAACGAAACCGCGACTCGATTTTTGTACGCTTGGCCCAGCATCAAGCCTTCGTCTCGAAACTCGAAGACAACGGTGGTGTCGTTACTGGTCACGCGATCGAGGGTTAGGGTCAAGCCTTGCTCAAAGGTGGTGCTGACATAGTGAAAAAACTCTGCGGCCCGTTCTTTGCCTTCGTTTAGCCCGTGGTATGGCCCCATTGGAAACCAGAAGGAAAAATCTTCGGTGACTTCGGCTAAAAAGGGCTGCCAGTCTCCGGTGGCCAAGCCCTGTTGGAAGTGCTGGAAGGCGCGGTGGGCGATCGCCAAGGTGTGTTGAGCCTCTTGAGTCATAGTGGTTTCGCGGGCAGCGTGAGCTGTTCAATCTAGCTATTCGTTAAACCTTGGAAGAACTCGGCCTCTCACCGTTTTTTCTCCCAGGCTTCCCTGGCGAATTGGCATAATCGGTTGTATCGTGACGCGCAATTCTGTCTAAAGGCTGCAACCGTTATGCCCCATCGTGAAGTCATTATCCCACCGGGGATGGAAGTGTTGTATGAAAAATATCGCTACTGCCCAGGAGTGAAAGTCGGGAATACGCTCTACATTGCTGGACAGGTGGGCCGCGATGACGCGATGCAAGTCGTGGCTGACCCCGAAGCTCAGTTTGTCCAGACCTTTGAGAATGTGAAGAAAGTGCTGACTGCTGCCGGAGCTACGTTTGACGATGTGGTGGAAATGGTTACCTATCATGTCACCAGTCCGGCGTTGTATGCGGCAACTGGCCAACAACCCTTTACCATTCCCTACTTGCCTTTGTTTATTCAGGTGAAAGACCGCTATTTTACGGGCAACTATCCGACGTGGACGGGGGTTGGCGTGACGACCTTATCCACACCGGGGTTGATTGTGGAGATTAAATGTACGGCGGTGTTGGCTTAGGACAAACTGACCCGCGCCGCAAACCTGCCATCAGAGCCAGCAGTTGAGGGCGATCGCGCACGCTCAACTGCTGGTGTGAATGAGTTAATTAGGGCACGGAGTGCACTACCACCAATGCCGTTCCCCATCTTCATCCATCCGGGCCATCCGAATCACATCAGAAATCTCTTCCGCATCCCGCACATGGTGAAGGGCTTTTTGGTCGCCATTGGGTTCGTTAACCACGAAGTAGGTTGGCACAACAATGTGATCGCCAGTAATGTCAGGGGCGTTAACGGCGACTTGGCGGGCGTTTTCTTCCAGAGTGTTGTCATGGTTAATGCGATCGCCCGGATTCACAGTCAAGTTTTCTTCTCGCAGGGCTCGCTTTTGCTCTGCATATTCTTCGGGCGTGATTTCTTCTGGGGTCAGGGGTTGGCGAATGGGTTTGGGGGTGCGGGTTTGGGGCGTTTGGTTATGCTTATCCATTGTGTGATTACCTCAGTAAGCGTCGGTTGCGTCCGATGAACCAAATCAAACCAGCTAACGGGGGTTTGAACAGGGTGTGCAAGATCTCTAGAGTTAGATCGAGCACTTGTAAACAGAGTGGTAAAAAACTTGTGATTAACTCTATTTAAATTCAATCTGAACGCTTATGTTTAAGGTAGTCATATTTAGAGAGGAACTCGTCGATCGAAAGGGATAGATTCATCGCGCAGGAAGTTAGAGACGTGTTTGAGCTGGGTAAGAGGAGAAGATGGCTAGAACATTCATGGCCTTATTTGGCGGCCTTATTTCGCTTATTTGGCGGCCTTATTGCGTGGTCTCATTCCACGGTCTAGCGCGATGCACTGAAGCCACCCACGGGGACTCATGGCGCGATCGCCCAGTAAGCTGGGGCACGGGAGCTAGAACTGGGTGGCTGAATTGCTAACTTTGAGTCCAACTCAGATTTGCAACGGCTCGCTTTACGGTAAACTACGGGCTGTGAAACAGGCCAAGGTTGGGTTTTGCTATGGGAAAAGGGATAACCACTCGTCGGGGGCGATCGCGCTGGCTGGGGCTATGGCTTTGCCTGGGGGCGATCGTCGTGCTGTTGACCCAGGCCCCGCACCTGTTTGCCGAACAAACGGCCCTGCCCGCCTCCCAATATGCCTCGACAATCACGGCACCGTTTAATCAACCTACCCATTACCCCATCAAACCAACGCCACCGTCTAAGTTTTATCGTCCGGTCAGTGAGTGGACGGGGCGGTTGATTTTGCCCTCGCCTGAGCAATACCAGCAACTTTTGCAAGCCAAGCAAGAACAGGATTGGGCGTGGTTTGAAGTTCACACTGCACCGGCCAAACATAAGGCGTTGATTGGAAAAACGGTGCGGTTGGCTTGGCAGAATGGGCCTGTCGTCAAAAAATATGTGGAACTGGCTTCCCAAGATGTGCAGTTTGTGGAATCGGCGAAACAAGCGTTTCAGCGAGGGGTGATTAATCCGATCCGCTTAAACGGGCGCAAACAGGTCGGGCCGATCCAGTCGTTGGCGGGGGGCCATCCTTATGATGATGTGGTGGTTGCCTTGCGCGGGGCGATCGCCGTCGAAGCGCCACCCCCGGTTGACCCCACTGCGCCCCCACCGCCCCCGTCACCTCCCAAGCCCAAACCCAAGCAACTGACCCTGCGCCCTCCGGTGCCAGCTTCGCCTCTTGATCCACCGCCAGCGGCGGGTGCCTTTGCCCCGGCAACGGTGCGGATTCAGCGAGAGCCAATCCAGGAAACTGGACGATACGTTGCGTTGGTGAAATTTTTGGAAGCGGTGAAACCCCCAGCCTCAGAAGGGTTGCCGAAGGTGTGTCCGGGTAGCCAACCCTGCGAGAGCGATCGCATTCGGGTGCAACACTACAATCCCAAAACTCGCCAATTTGACGGCCCCCAGGAAGTGGTTCGCATTCCCCAACAACCCGCCGATGTCAACGGTGTGTTTAATATGACCACCCGGGATTTGGTGCAGTCGCCTGCGGGGGAAGAAGGTTGGTACATCTACGGTGCCCAGGATCGCAACACTGTGTTTACGGTGCAAGCTTACCAACCGCGATCGCTGGTGCAACTCCAACCCCAACAAACCATCACGGGGTTAATGAACGGAATTAACTACATCACCAACCAAAATTGGGCCAAGGAAGCTGACCGGAAAGGCTCCTTGCAAACGGTCTTAGTCACAGGTCGCGACCAGAACAACGCCGACACCCTGTGGAAAGTGGGCGATCGCGCCTTGGTGTTGCACCTGTTTGGCGGACGGGGCGGCACCCAACCAAACAGTGAAAAACTCGTCGCCGGAACCTATGCAGGCCATTTCTCCTTTGGGCTTGCCCAAGTGGTTGCAGACCCGTTCACCCAAGACCCCATCTTAGCGGTGGACTATCTCCAGGTATACGGGAACGGGAACGACGGCACCCTGTCTGGCGCAACAACCTGGTCAAATTACATGGGCAATCTCCGCCGAGGGATTTTGGGCACCCGCCCAGTCTCAGATGTGTTGGTGAAACTAGACCCCCTGACCAGTGACTATACCTTTGGTAAAACGAAATTCTCCTTTTTTAACGAACTGTTGGGAGAACTGAGCCTCATTGGCGCTCGCTATCGCATTGGGGATGGATCGGGCGATTCGACCATCACGGCAGCAACCTCTTGTGTGCAAGATTCGGCCCAGGGGTTGTTCCTCACCTTAGTCCGGTTGAAGGACAAGATTGAGGCGAATCCTGGGGCGGTGCAGTGGATGCGTGACAACCCCAATGACCCCAACACCCAGCGCTTTCAACAGTTGGTTAAACTGGCGCAAGATATGGCTGACCACCTCACACCGATGGGGGTCGTCCGGTGGGATTGGAAGGAAAACGCCAAGGTGTTGACGGGGGTAAATGCCGATCGCCCCTTCACCAGTATTGACAACTTCCAACCCAAGAACTTGGCGACGGGGTTGCTGAGCTGGCGCACTGCGATGCCCCGCCAAGCCCACGATGAACTGGCGATGCTCTTTTTGCAAAACAATGCCACTCTCTGGTTTCTGCGCCCCAACCAAATCGGTGGTATCGATCCGACGATCGTGCCCTTGTCGCCCACCCTATTGTTTGGTGGCTGGACTGTGCCGTTTACCAATGTTTCACCCCTGGCCCATTTAGTCATTCGCACGTTTGGCGGAGTGACGTTGCCGAGTTGGTTGAGCTGGGTGTGGACGTTGGTGTTCCTGCTGGGCTTTGGGGCGATCGCCCTGGCGGTGGGGCTGTACACGGGCTTTGTCACCGTTAACCCTAGTACCGAACCCAAACTTCGCCAGGGGCTTACGGTTGGGCGGATGTTCTTTGTCCCCGCGTTGCTCGAAGAATTTTGCTTCCGAGTGTTATTGCTGCCCTATCCCAAACAGTGGATTTCTGCCTTCTCCTGGTGGAGTTGGGCCTTGCTCGCGTGGGGGCTGTATGTGGGGTTCCACTGGTGGCGGCAACATCGCCAGCGCCGTCGGCGATCGCGCACCACCTCGCCCGTGTGGCTGATTCTGGTCGCCATTTTTGGCTTCTTTGCGATTTGGCTATATCGGATTACGGTATCGTTATGGGCGATTACGGTCTTCCACTGGATTGTGGTTGCCGTTTGGTGGTTGGTCTTGGGGGGCAAAAAACAAGTTGCGCCCCGGCGAATCGGCTATTCGTAAACGGGGACTGTGGGCGATCGCCCAATTCCCTAGCTTTTTCTTCAGGTTTACTCTCCTGGTCGTGAGGACATTCCATGAAACTAAAAGCGACGCTCTGGGTTTCTCTCCTTCTGTTGTTAATCAGCTACGCAGGATTTGGTTGGTATTTGTCCGGGATTACCACCCATCCGGCTTGGGCCCGCTCTGCCTGTGAGCAAGTTTTTGGCTCCTCTGCGGCGATCGCCCCCAGTCCTGCTGCGCTTGAGGCCACTCCCCGGTCAACGGCCTCCCCACCAATCCGAGAGTCCTCCCGCCCTGAGGCGATCGACCAGCCCGCCGCCGCCTCGGAAGCACCCCAACCTAAAAAGAACCAGCCCTGCCGTTTGATCATTGAACATAACCTGATCATTGCGTTGATGGCCGTATTGTGGGTGTTGATGTCCACAATCGTCTTTATCTCACCACTGCAAAATTTCAGCCGTTTTGTGACTCGTTGGTTCCGCTCCGATACGGTGGCATTTGGCACGATTTTCATCATTGCGGTGATGGCTGCCGTTGTTCTCTTTTGGTTGCATGTGTTTTTGCAAATTTTGACGATTTTGGCCGCAGATAGTCTTGCCCGAATTGATATTCAAGTCTCTGGGTTGAGCGGTGTGCAAGCCTTTTGGATTTTGGTGCTGGTGTCGTTGACGGGGCTGTCCATGGGGTGGTTGGCCAATGGGGTGTTGTGAGATTGGCCACTTCGTTGCAGGCTGCACCAAATTCCCTGCTTTCCAGTATCGTTAAAAGAGCGCCCACTACGTTGTCGATTTTTTGGTTAAGAGCCAATGGCTGCATTCCCCTCCCATCGCCCCAAACAACTGTCTCTTGGCCCGCTGGAACAGGAGATTTTGCACATCGTTTGGGATTTCGGTACGGTTACGGTGAAGGACGTGCATGATCGCATCCTGGCTGACCCCAATCGCGAACTGGCCTATACCTCCGTGACCACCGTGTTAAATCGGCTGACCAAAAAAGGGTGGCTCCGGTGCAATAAACAAGGGCGTAGTTTTACCTGGGAAGCGTTGATCTCGCAGCAACAGGCAACAGCATTGCAATCCTATGAGCAGCTCAATCAGTTTTTGGCGGTCAGTAACCCGGATGTGGTGGCCGCTTTTGCGGATAGTCTGGATCAGACCAGTGTGGAGCAGTTAGAGGCGATCGCGGCCAAGTTGCGGGCAGTCCGGCAAGCACGGGAGGATGAGTCATGCACTTCTTGATGATGGCAATGGGCTTGGGCTTGGCCTGGTTTCTCCGTTCTACTTGCTTAGCACCGACAGGCCCCTGGCGCGATCGCTGGGCCTACACCCTGAGTTGCTTTCTGTTTGCCCCGTTGTTGTTGCTGATGACGGCGATCGCGATCGTGTGTATGGGGCCGTCGGGCCAAATGGTCATGCACTGGGAAGGCTGGCTGAGTTATGGGTTGGCGATCGCCTTTTTAGTCTGGGCTGGGAGTCGGGGTTTACATCTTGCTTGGGAAGGCTACCAAACTACTCACCACCTGCACCGTCATCCTGTGGTTGAATGGCAGGGGCGATCGCTCCAGTTGCTCGACACGCCAGAACTCTATAGCGCCCAGATTGGCTTCTGGCGATCGCGCCTGGTCGTAAGTCAGGGGCTTCTCAACACGCTGCAACCCAGCCAAATTCAAGCCGTCCTCGCCCACGAATACGCCCACGCTCGTTACCACGACACCTTTTGGTTTTTCTGGTTGGGTTGCTTGCGGCGGATTACGTCCTGGCTCCCCCATACTGAAGAACTCTGGCAAGAATTACTCACCTTGCGGGAACTCCGGGCCGACTCCCACGCCGCCCAAACCGTCGATCCCCTGGTTCTGGCAGAAGCCTTATTGCTTGTTGTAAGCGCTCCTCTGAACCAGTTTCAGCCCCTCCAACCCGAACTCTGTGCTGCGTTTAGCTGGGCCGTCTCCCGCGATCGCCTCACGGAACGCATCGACTCTCTTCTTGCGGCCCCCGAACAACCACCCACAACAACCTGGTGGCCCCTGAGTTGGTTGGCGATCGTTTGTCTGCCCCTCGTCGCCATCCCCTTCCACGGCGGCTAATCCCCTTGTCTGCACCTGAGCCAAAGCCCAGCACAACTTTTTTCGTAGACAAGTTAAAAAATATTCAGTTTTCCCAATTCCTCCTGAACCTGGGGCTATAACCATGAAGGTTGCACAAATCCTTCACCCCCAGCAGGCAGGCACGCGATGACCTTACCGTTTGAAGTTGGCTTCTCGCGATCGGAATCAGACATCCGCGACTTTACCCTCATTGATGCCCTCACCCAACTCAGCCGCCAACAAGGCATCGACTTCAAATTCGGCCTCGTCAATCTTGACCCATCCGAAGATCAGTCCGAAACCGATAAAACCGAAAAATCTAAAGATCCTGATGAAAGAAAGTTTAAGCTAGAAATTCTTTCATCTCTTAAACCGAATGAAATTTTCTATCAGAAAGATATTAGGGATTCTGTCTTAATTCCCCTTAACTTTCGCTACTCGGTTTATGACCTCGGAATCATGAAAAACGAAGGTCATTATGAAGGCAGCACGGGGAAAATCGACTTAACAAAAGGACAACTAGTTGTTCTTGACTATGCTAACCGTAAGCCCAAAGGCTTTTTACAAGCTGGTTCTGCTGATGCCCCCAACGCTAGTAAAATAGTTCATTTTGTACCATTTGAATCTACTCCATCTGACTTATCTAGTAATGGTGATTTACAAATCCCAGAACCAAAACGGTATTTAATCTTTGGGGCAGGATCACAACAATTTGATGATAGTGCCTCTGTCAATTGGTCGCCAGTGGAGAATCAAGGTCAGGGCATGATGTGTGGGGCCAGTGCTGGTGTGGCTCTGGTGGAGTATTTTGAGCGCATTTCCGAAGGTCGTCATCTGGATGCTTCCAAACTATTTTTGCATCAAGCGGCTTGTCATTTGCTCAGAGTCTCCCCCAACTCGGCGGTGACGGTGCGGGCGATCGTCAATGCCCTGCGAGTCTTTGGGGTGCCGCCAGAAGAATCCTGGCCCTATGACTTGTCAAAGCTCAACGAAGAACCGCCAGCCTGGTGCTATTCCCAGGCTCGAAACTATCGCGCTAGCAGCTACCTAAAGCTCGATCGCCCTAACATGACGAAACGAGCCTTACTCGCACAAATTAAGGTGTTCGTTTATTCTGGATTACCTGTCATCTTTGGCTTCTCAATCCACGAATCAGCCGAGCAGTCCTACAATAAATCAACAACAGAATCTTTCATTGATCAACGAATTATTGGTGTTGCCCAAGCTTTTGCAAAAGCCCAAGAAAAAATTCCATCACCTGTCCGCATTGATGCATTTAAGTCGCGACTAGAAGATTTAGTTAAAAAGACAAGAAGTACGAATATTGGAACTGCCAGAAGCCAAATATCTGTCTGGATTCAAAAGATGGCAACTGACTTAGGCATTCCCCAAGATGAAGTCATTAATGAACTCAGTAAAGTGATTCAAAGTCACGTCAATGAGTTCTATACAGGAAAAGCTTTTCTTGAGCAGGTAAAAGATGACATACATGATAATACTCAAAATTACTTCAAGGATGAAGGAGAAATCCCTTTTCCTAGTTTTGGTGAGATTTATTTAGGGGGTCATGCTGCTGTGATTGTGGGGCATGACGATCGCAAAATTATCATTAACTCAAATTCATTGGGTCGGCGCGATCGTGAACAAAATCCCAGAGTTTTCTTACGTAAGAATGATGCTGATCAAGTAGTAGGTGAGGATACTAACCAGACACCCGATCCTAAACAATATTATTATCCTTTAGAACTTACCTGGAATCCTGATAAGAAAGGTTATGTTTGGGATCCATTAAAAAATGGATATAAACGAAATAATGAAGATAATGGATATATTTTTGATCCAAAGCTACGAAAACCTTTTGACTTTTTTGATTCATTCAAATGTCTTGATGATCCAAACTTTACTGGAAAATACATTGAGCTTAGTGCAAAGAAAGATGAGCAAGCATTTATCGAACAACTAAAAGGTATATTAAAAATAACTAGATTGGAAGATACTCCGACAAAGACCTCCATTTTGGATTCTGAGCTTAAACAACTACATATCTTACGGCCCCCATCAATTGTGGATAAAGACTTAGTTGTGGTTGACGAAGAGAAAGAGCAAGATCAACCTCCTCAACCTCTAGTGACGGATGAATATTTGGCCACCCTCGGAGCTTTCAAGATTCGTAATTCTTGGGGAAAAGAATGGGGTAAGGAGGGGTATGGCTGGCTACCCTACGCTTACCTTCATTACGACCTTGCCTTTGACTGGTGGACAATCCTCAAATTCGACTGGATCAACACCAACGAATTTGGTCTCCTTCGTGAGATAAATGGCAACTTAGTGATGTGTGATCCAGTTATACGACCTTGCAAGACAGGTACAAATAGAGAGCCAACGACATAATGTAAGAGAACGATCATTGTAAACATTCACCATTATTATCTTTTCCTATTGGTGTATTAATTATGGCGCATCCATATGATGATAATGAGTTTATATCAATTGCTTGAGGTCGCTGTTGTTTATGCTGCCATTCCCATATTCGGGCCACAAAGTCATCGCCTATGGCAATAACAAGTTTTCTATTTCGTTCCTGGTTGTAATTCAAATTATTTGAGAAGATAAATCTGATCTGATGAACGTCAGACGTACTTCCATCAAGACTAGCTTCGTTGTTGTTAACCTGATCAATCAATCTTTTGCTGACTTTGTATTTCTCAATGATCTTCTTGATATCCCATAGCTTTATTATTTTATCTGAGCCTCCAGATGCTAAAAAATCACCAGTCTGATCGAAAGCAATAGTGTATATATAAGCATTGTGCGCCTTAAACTCGCCTACTAATTGCGCTGTACCCATTTCTCCTATAGACCAAATTTTGATATTACCATCAGCCCCTGCTGTTGCTAATCTTTGGCCATCCGGGCTAAATCTTACACTTGCAATTGCATCCGAATGCGAACCAATCGTCTGTGGTCTATTATCAGAAGCCCAGGCCCAAGTTTTTACTGAGTAATCTCCATCTCCAGCATAAGCAATTAAATCTTTTGTAGGATGTAAATCTAAACTAACTATTCTATAGTCTTTGATTTTGCTAGAGATGAATTTTGTTGCGTCAAGACTTTTTGGCTTCTGATTATGATTAGTTAATGGCCATATGTGAACTATTGAATCTTGTCCAACAGATGCTAGGACACTATTTTTTTGATTAAAGGCAACTTCATGAACAGGTCCTTGATGTACACCTAATATTTGTGGAAATTTTGTGTTGAGATCCCATAGCTTTACTTCTCCAGTGGCAACGGTTGAGGCAAGCATTTTGCCATCGTAACTAAATACGACTCGCCTAACGTAATCTTTTTGCTGAGGAAGTTTTTTAAGTAGTTTTCCTTCAATGTTCCAGAGGTTTATTTCACCAGCTTTATCTGACGTCGCTATCGCAATTTCGTCGGGGTTGGAGAGGCTGCTCAAATTGGGGTTGACACTCAATCCATATATTGGTGTGGAGTGGGCTTTCCAGTTATTACGCTCTGTAGATTCATAAATAATTTTTTGGAGGCGTTTGACGTAATCTGTAGAGCTTGAGATCGCGGGTTCTTTCTTCAAAACCTGGAGTGCTTTGAGGCTGGTTTTAATTGCTTCAAGTTGTTGATGATTATTAAATTGAGCTTCAGCTTGAGTGACGAGGAGTTCGGCTTGTTTGTCTTGGGCGGCGATCGCGGCTTTGTGGGAGGATTGGGCGTAGACAAAGGCTCCGGCGGTGAGGGAAAGGAAGAACCCGGAGGCAAGGAGGAGGAGTTGGCGTTGGCGGCGGAGTTGGGCTTTGGCGAGGCGATCGCGATGGTTCAGGCTTTTTTTGATAAAGTCAGTTTCGGGGAGATGCTGCCAATCGAGTTTTTCTTCTACGGCGGCGAGGAGGGCACCGGAGAGTAGGGCGTTATCAGCTTGCTGGAAGCGATCGCGCCAATCCCGATGGGCTACTTCTACCTGATCGCGGAGATAGAGCTTTTCCTGGTTTTCCTGAATCCAGCCTTTGAGCAGGGGCAATCCAGTGAGCAGGGCTTCGTGGGTGATGGAGACGGAGTGATCATCCACCATCACCAGCCGATTGCGGATCAATTTGTTAAGGATGGGTTGGAGTTGTTCAGCGGGGGCGACGGTTTGTTCCAGGCGATCGCGGCTAACTCGTCGCCGTACGGGTTTGCGGTTCCCTTCAATCTCTTCGATCTGCACTAACTCTAAGAAAAGGGCCTGGATCAGACGCTTTTCGGTGGGTGTGGCCGCACCATATAGCTCGTCTGCTTGCACCTGCAACGCGCCATTCACGCCGCCCAGTTCCTCATACGCCGCGATGGTCAGCGTGCGTTGGGGGGAGTTGGCTTGAATACAACGATCCCAAAGCTGAGTCAGCGCGTATTGCAACAACGGCAACGACCCATCCTGGTTCACAAAATCATTGGCGATCGTGGCCACCAAACCGTCTTCAAACGTCACGCCCCGCTTAAGGGCAGGTTTTTCGATCGCCGCCTCTAACTCGGCAGGAGTCAGTTCTGCCATGATGAAGCCGCCCCGGGTCTCCGGTGGCTCGGAGGTATTGATTAAATCGATGAGCGCCTTAAATCTCCCGGCCTGATCCAGAAAGTCATTCCGAATGGTCAAAATGATCTGGGTCGGGCGATCGCTCCGAGTGGCTTCAGCAACTAACTGTTCCACAAAGATCTGTTGTTTTTCGCGATCGTGGCAGAGGGTAAACAACTCCTCAAACTGGTCAATAAACACTGCCCAGCGTTGACCAGGAGCCGTCTTTTCGAGCTTGTGCAACATGTGGTGTAAGGCTTCGACGGGTTCTGCACTCGGAGTCGGGAGGGATTCAATGGTGTGATCAAACTCTAACTGAGGCAAAACTCCAGCTTTGACCAAGGATGACTTGCCACTCCCCGAAGCCCCTATCACAGCCAAGAATCGGGCTTTGACCAACCGTTCCAGCAAGATCCGAATGGAGGTTTCCCGACCAAAAAAGTAGTCGGCTTGGTTTTGCTCAAAGGCTTGCAGGCCAACGTAGGGATTGGTGGCATCAAAGGTGGTGGGTTGGGACGATTCGCGCTTGGGATAGCTGACGATGGGAATGGAGCGCCCCCAGCCCAGGCGAACGGCTTCTTGGCCGGAATTACGCAACCGTCGATAGAGATGATCAAACACGCGATCGCCCGTAATCACCCCTTCTTCATCGGCACGGTCGGGAGAAAGTGCCTCTAGCAGTGGCCCGGTAAAGACACTGTGGGCTTCTGATTTTTTGAATCGAGCGGATTCCGTCGTGCGACAGGCCGTAACAAAGTAATAATCGCGGTTAAAGCTAAAGGCAGTGAGCTTTTCAACAGATTCGCGATCAAGAAAATATTCGCTGTGGCAACAGTCCAAAAACACGACAAAATTGCTGAGCTGAGATTCCCGAATTTTGCTGTTGAAATCGGTGAGGGGAATACTTTGTGCGACTTGAATGCAGTGGCCTTGAGCATCCACCTTGACCCGTGAATCGGAGGTAACGATATGCCCCGATCGCTCGGTGACTCCAAAGGTTTTTGTGCGGTGTTCGGCGACGGCGTGCCCGGTATAATATAGCACCGCTTCATTGTTGGCGGCTTCTTCCAGCAACGCCAGCAACGCCTGTTCAAAGTTGGCTTGGGTGACCTCGCCGCCCAAGGGCGTCACTTTTTGAAAGGTGTTTGAGTCCTTGAACACTTTGGCGATCGCCTTTGCGTCATTCACTGTATTCGTGAGGTTAGGCAGGGCGGGATCACTGTACTCTGAAATTCCGACGACAAGGGCGTAACGAGCCATAATCTGGGCACACTGGGAGATGCGGGGGTTCGATTTCAATCAAAGCACGGGATTTTTCAACCCGCTGTAGAATTGCGCTAACTTTAACAAAGCGATATTGCCGCCTTGTTCAAGCTTTACGTTTGCTAGACAATTACGTTTGCTTAACCATGACTATGCCTGACGAAGAATTTTTTGCTTTTGAAGCCGATGGAACGGTGCATGAAGTGACGGTGACACCGAAGCGATCGCCCGTAATGGAAGACGAAGATTACGAAAATTATGGCCCCAGCCTACAAGAAGGGTTGATCTCCAGTATGCAAAAAACTCGGCAACTCATTCGGACTTGTACCCTTCAGTCCCTTGCGGCATTGCGGGATTTGCCCCTGGGTGAAGTGGAAGAGGTGAACCTCAAGTTTGGGATTAAGTTGGGCGGCAAAGCGGGATTGCCTTACATCACTGAAGGTTCTGCCGAGAGTAATTTGGAAATTTCAGTGAAGTGTAAGTATCCGAAGCAAGCACCAACGCCGTAGTTGGCACGTAATGGGAACCGGAGCAGGGGGATGACAAACAAAAGTTTGGGGTTGAGCGATCGCCTCTACGACTATCTCGTGGCAGTTTCGGTGCGGGAACCGGATGTATTGACTCAATTGCGGCAGGAAACGGCGAGTCATCCCATGAGCCAGATGCAGATTGCGCCGGAGCAGGGCCAGTTTATGGCATTGCTGATTCAATTGCTGGGGGCCAAAAAAACCCTGGAAATTGGGGTGTTTACGGGCTATAGTGCGCTGGTGGTGGCCTTGGCGTTGCCGGAGGAGGGCCGGGTGGTGGCTTGCGATGTGAGCGAGGAATACACGGCGATCGCCCGTCGGTATTGGGCACAGGCGGGGGTGGCCCACAAAATTGATCTCCGCCTTGCCCCGGCCCTGGAAACGCTGGATCAGTTACTCGCCGCCGGGGAGGCCAATACCTTTGATTTTGCGTTTATCGATGCGGACAAGAGCGGTTACGATGCCTACTACGAGCGATCGCTGGCATTGGTGCGATCGGGGGGCTTGATCGCGATCGACAATGTGCTGTGGTCGGGGCGAGTGGCCGATCCAGCCGTCACAGACAATCGCACGGAGAAAATTCGGGCTTTGAACCAGAAGTTGCATGACGACGATCGCGTGAGTCTCAGTCTGGTGCCCATTGGCGATGGCCTGACCCTGGCCCGCAAAATCTGAGGATCGGGAATTGAATTTCGATCAGATGTGACTAATCGCCCTCACCTCGTCTGCGGCACCCTTCTCCCTAGGGAGAGGGGATGGGGGTGAGGGTGGCAATGGACGGAGCGATTTAATTTTCGTTCCTAAGCGGGCACCTCAATTTTTTGCTTGCCCGCTAGCTCAAAGGCATCGTGGATCACTTGCAGGGCACGCACCCCATCCGCATCAGACACCACGCAGCTAATTTTGATTTCTGACGTGGCAATCATCTGAATGTTGATTTTGTGGTGAGCCAGGGCCGCGAACATCTTGGCGGCAACGCCCGGTTGGTTCACCATGCCTGCGCCGACGATGCTGACCTTGGCGATCGCTGCATCCACCACAATTTCACCACAGCCCAAATCAGGTTTCGCCGCTTCCAAAACTTGCCGTGCTGCCTCTGCTTCCATCTGTGCGACGGTGAAGGCAATATCTCGCGTGGTTTGCCCGTCGATCACCCGACACCGCTGGGACTGAATAATCATGTCTACGCTAATCGAGTGGTCGGCCAACAACTGGAAAATCTGGGCGGCCATGCCGGGGCGATCGGGCACAGAGCGAATGGCTAACCGGGCTTGCTTTTGATCTAGGGCAATACCCCGGACGGGGGGCGGCGGTGCGACGGCAATCGGCAAATGGGCTGGACTGGCGGCGGTGCCCAGGTGGGCTTCCTGATTGACCGGAGAACTGGTCATCTCGAAGGTGCGGCACAGGGCCTCGATCGCGCGATCGCAATCGGCTGCATCAATCACACAACTCACCTTCACTTCCGAAGTGGAAATCATTTGGATATTTACCCCCGCAGCGGCCAGGGTTGAAAACATCCGCGCGGCGACCCCCGGACGACCGATCATCCCGGCTCCGGCAATGGAGACTTTGGCGATCGTCGGATCAACCATTACTTCCGCATCGCTGGGGGCCACCCCACCACACAACGCCGGGATAATGGCACTGGATACGGCCTCTGCCTGGTTCAAGGAATTTTTGGTGACGGTGAAGGCAATATCGTTGCTGTTACCCTCGTGGATAGATTGGATAATCAAGTCTACATTGAGTTCCTGGGAGGCAATTTCCCCAAACAAACGAGCCGCCACACCGGGCTGATCTGGCACCCGCAGCAAGGAAACCTTGGCCTGGTCGGTATCAAATTCCACCGCATCCACGGCACGGGTTAACTCCAAGCCTTCCAGCGATCGCGGCGCAGGCGTTGCGGAAATGACCCAGGTGCCCGGATCATCCGTCCAACTCGATCGCACTACCAACGGCACCCCAAAATTCCGCGCAATTTCCACGGCCCGTGGATGCAGCACCTTGGCCCCCAAACTCGCCAACTCCAGCATTTCATCGGAGGTAATCTCCGTCATCAGTTGGGCCTCCGGCACCAGGCGGGGGTCGGTGGTGAGAATCCCCGGAACGTCGGTGTAAATCTCGCAATAGTTGGCCCGGAGTGCTGCCGCTAAGGCCACCGCCGAGGTATCCGACCCGCCCCGCCCCAGGGTGGTGATTTCCAAATTATCAACGGCGCTAATCCCCTGGAAGCCCGCGACGACAACAACTTTGCCTTCTTCTAAGCGGCAGTTGAGGCGATTGGTTTCAATGCGGAGAATGCGGGCGCGGGTATGTTCCGCTTCTGTGACGATGCCCACCTGTGCCCCGGTGAGAGAGATGGCGGGTTGGCCCAATTCTTGCAACGCCATACTCAGCAGTGCAATGGACACCTGTTCCCCCGTGGACAGGAGCATATCCATTTCCCGTCGGCTGGGATTGCTGGAAATATCATTTGCCAGTTTGACCAGCCCATCCGTGGTTTTGCCCATCGCGGAAACGACGACCACAACAGAGTTCCCCGCCTCGACGGTGCGTTTGACCCGTTGGGCAACGGCCTGAATCCGTTCGACGGTGCCAACGGAGGTTCCCCCATATTTCTGAACAATTAGCGCCATGATTTGCCTCACCCACCTGACGAAATAGACGGCTCCAAAGTGCGATCGCCAAGCACAGTAACATTAAACCGCAACTCTGGCCCCCCGACCGTTAAACTTGGTACGCAGTTGTGGCGAATCATGCCGAGAGGCTGTTTTATCGTGCGGCTGAAACCGAGTGCTGTGCTTAAATAACATGAGTCTGGCTGTGAACCTGGATTGAGTGCAGCACCCAAGCCGATTGAGGCCGGGGGCTGGGTTGAGGTTTTTGGGCTGACCCTTAGTTTTCGCCTTCTTGCCCATTCCACTGAACTTATTTTGGACGAAGTTGATTTACTCCGACGAATTGCCCAACAGGAGCAGGCTGCGCTAGCAGAGCTGTACGATCGCTACGCCCAAGTCCTGTATTCCTTTGCGTTTAAAAGCTTAAATTCCGCTGAAGAAAGTGAAGAAGTCGTATTAGATGTTTTTGCCCAGGTTTGGCGCACTGCCGATCGCTATGATTCGGCTAAAAGCCAGGTGAGTACGTGGTTGTTTATGATGACCCGCAGCCGCATTTTGGATCGGTTGCGCCGTCTACAACGGACGTCGAGAGTGGCGATC
Source organism: uncultured bacterium (assembly GCA_964475335.1). Lineage (GTDB taxonomy): Bacteria > Cyanobacteriota > Cyanobacteriia > Leptolyngbyales > Leptolyngbyaceae > CAYYWG01. The sequence goes on along the minus strand of CAYYWG010000012.1, from coordinate 111,379 downwards.
GCCGCAGAGTCGGCAACAGAGATCCAACTGCCCATGCCCAGCGTAGATCCCATTGAAAATGCATTGCTAGACGAGCAACAGACCCAGATTACGCTTGCCTTGGCCCAACTTCCCCCCCCACAACGTCAAGTCATTGAACTTGCTTATTTTCAGGGCTTCACCCAGTCAGAAATTGCCACCCAACTTAACCTCTCTTTGGGCACCGTGAAAACGCGGATTCGCTTGGGCTTGAACAAACTGCGACTAGCCCTTGCCAGTCAAGTGCAACGTTAAGATGAACATATCAATCTATCGGATGGAATGAATAACGACGATCGCTGCTTTTGTGAATTGGCTCCACTGTATGCGCTGGATCTCCTCGATGCAGACGATCGCGCCTGGGTGGAAGCACAAATTCTCGCTGCGCCGGATCTGGCGGAGGAATTGGCTGCCCTTGAAGCCACGGTGCACAAGCTACCCTTCACGGCACCGCCCCAGGCGATCGCCCCCACCCTCAAAGACCGTTTGTTGCAACGCCTGGACTCGGTTAATGCGGCTCCGGTTGCAACGTCGTCATCGGTATCCCAGCCCGAACCCTTGTCCCCGTTTCGCTCCCTGGAATCCCGTGGAGTTCCTCGCCAGCGGGCCAGTCGCCGTCTTTCAGCCTGGGTGTGCTTCGGGGTGGGTGGCGCGATCGCCGCGATCGCCTGCATCGCCCTTGGCCTCGAAAACTATCGTCTGCGCCAGACTAATCAGGCGATCGCCGCCCGCTTACAAACCTTGCAACAAGCGGGGAACCAGATTTATGCGCTGCAAGGCACAGAGAAGCGCCCCAATGCAGTGGGCAGTTTGGTGATTAATCCCCAACAGCGTGAAGCGGTCATCCTGGTGCAAAATCTGCCGCCCCTGCGTCCTGACCAGGCGTATCGGCTTTGGGCGATGCCAAACGGTGCAGCAAAACCGATCTATTGTGGCCAGTTTAATCCCCCGGCGGATCAAATTACGAGTCAATGGACGCTGCCCAATGCCCGGTGTTATGGGGCGGTTGCCCAAATGTTGATCACCGCTGACTCGGCCAATGCGCCCCCCGTTCCCGCAGGGCCATTGGTGATGCAGAGTCAGTCCTGAGGGGCGATCGCGCTGGCCGTTTGGGGATCGGTTGCTGTGAGTGCAACTAAGCTCACAAAAATTAGTTTCAGATGAAGAGATCTGTATCCCCTGTGTTGGCGTATCTCTGCTTAGAAAAGCAGTTTTAATTCAGTCAATGATTATTGCTTGATCCAGTGCAGCCCAGGTTTTCCCTGAGTTTTATTGGGCCAATCTTGTCGTGCTTGATTGAGTATAACTTCATTGGCTGAACTGAGCTGCGATCGCTTTTCTGCTGGGTTATTTTTAGGAGAACACTATCTATGCATCGTAACCAATCTTCCTTGCGTCCCGTAGCATCTCGTGCCTCCAAGGCTGTTTCTCGGCGCGAAGTGTTGGCAACGGGGGCTTTGGCTGGGCTTGTCGGTGGTGTTGCCAGTGCGGTGAGTCTGCCGCTGTTTGGCGATCGCGCCCAAGCGGCCCCCCCGATGACCAAAGCGGATGACCTGAAGATTCTCAATACGGCTTTGTACTATGAACACCAGGCGATTTGGGCCTATGGTTTCGCAGCCAGCAAATTGACCAACACAGAAGTTGGCAAAGCGGTGTTGGCGGTTGCTCTCGCCAACCAGGCTGACCACAAAAAACACCGTGATGTGTTGATGACTGCGGTGCAACAGTTGGGTGGCCAACCAACGATGGCTGCCTCGAGTTATGATCTCTCGGCCTACATCAACCGGGGGGAAGGCAATATCGACAATGATGTCAATATCGCCAAGTTGGCCCTGGCGCTGGAAACGGATGCCGCGATCGCCTATGGGCAAGAGGTCGCAAAACTCAAGACCCCCGCTCTAGTCACGGTTGGTGCCAGCATTGGAGCAACGGAATCAGCTCATGCAGCAGCAATTCGGGCCGCATTCAATGCTTTGGGGGTCAAAATTCCTGTGGTGCCTGCTTCCTTTATTGATGCCAACACTCGTGATGCCTGGGTTTTGAAGGTTTAAGGGCATAGCCACCTGGGCTTGCTTCTGGTGATGCTCTGAAGCTGCGCAACTCAGCGAGGTTAAACGGCGGCGATCGCCAGTGTGGTGAGCCTAACCTGGATAATGCACCACAATTGGCTCGGTGGGGGTCGGTCTTGTGCCTGCCCTCCCTTGCTGATGAACTGAGGGTTTGGGGGCATTGGCCTAATCCTCATGAATCATGCAGGCTAACCGCCTTGCCGGATACAAAAAAAGCCTGGTAACACTCCAGGCTCAACTGTGTAGGAATTTAGAGTACTCTCTAGGCAGACTACAAACGTTAGTTGACTAAACCACGGAAGATCGAGTCAATAATTGAGAAGTTTTGTAGTAAGAGAAAAGCCGCTAATACACCGCAAGAACCGCCGAGGAAAAAGCCCCCAGCAAATTGGCTCCAACCTTCAGCCGACTGCAAGGTATCGCCTGGTACGTGCTCATCTTCCGAGAAGCGAGCCAACCCGTAAGCGGATAAACAAGCAGTGGCAATCAAAATCATGGCCATGCCAGAAATCAAGCCACCAACTGCCGCAAATTCTGAATCACGGAGGGGGCCAAGCTTCACCCAGGGGCCAATCAGAAAATAACCGTGGGCCAGACCAATTTCCAGACCACGCAGAATTGGAGATAAACCCTTGCGATAAGCGGGCAAATTGCCAATAAATGCTCTGGTAAAAGCAGAATCACTGATCGGGGTGGACAGATGCCCTACGAAGGGATCGCCCTTCCAAGGTTTAATCAGGTCAGACATTCTGAATATTCCTTAATTAAACAGCGGTACAAAAGAATTGAGCTAATTCTAAGCTGCTGAGGGGACGTGCTGTGAATCCAGGCGGTGAACCGTTAGAAAAGTTAATGATGGGTAGGCAGTCGGGCCAAGGGCCAGCACTGAACACGTGGAAGGGGAACGGGTTGCAAGGCCCAAGCTGCTCGACGATCGCGAACGAGGCCCACAGCCGTCTACCGGGCCTTCAGGTTTGGGGCTGCTTGGGAGTTACGGGCTATTTTTGGGGCGATCGCTGGAGGGTTGTTGCTTGAGAACGGCCAGTTTTTGGCGGATTTCGGTGGCCGTGCTGAGTTCGGCTTGGGGATAGAGGGTTTGTTCCCCAGTGCTGAGCCACTTCAGTTGGACGGTGTGGTGTTCGGCTTCGGTGTCGCCCACGACGAGACAGCCGATCGCCCCGCTGCGATCGGCCCGTTTGAACTGTTTGCCAAAAGCGCTGCCGCTTAAATCGAGTTCGACGGCAAAACCCTGCGATCGCAAGGTTTGGGCCAGTACCAGTGCTTGGGCTTCGGCAGTCGTGCCCCGCGACACGATGTAGAAATCGACGCTGGCGGGTGGCTGGGTTGCCAATTGTTCTAAAAGCAAGACTAACCGCTCTAGCCCGATCGCCCATCCCACGGCGGGGGTTTCTGGCCCACCCAACTCGGCGACTAACCCGTCGTAGCGACCGCCGGCACAAACGGTGGCCTGGGCTCCCAAATCGGCAGATTGAATTTCAAAGACGGTGTGGGTGTAGTAGTCTAAGCCCCGGACTAAGCGCGGATTGAGGGTGTAGGAAATTCCCAGGGCGGTGAGGAGGGTTTGCACCTGGTCGAAGCGATCGCGGGATTCTGGGGAAAGATAGTCAAGCAGGGTGGGGGCGGCTTGCACAATTTCCTGAGTCCGTGGATCTTTGCTGTCTAAAATTCGCAGGGGGTTGCGAGTCAGGCGATTTTGGGAATCGGGGTCGAGTTCGCTTTTGTAGGGGGTCAGATACTCAATTAGGGCGCTACGAAACTGGTTGCGATCGCCCGGTGCCCCAATGGAGTTCAAGTTCAGTTCTAGCGACTGCAAGCCCAAGCGCGTGAGAATGGTCGTCGCGATCGCGATCGCTTCTGCATCTGCCCTGGGGGAACCACTGCCCAAGACTTCTACCCCCACTTGATGAAACTGCCGTTGCCGTCCGGCTTGGGGCCGCTCATAGCGAAACATCGGCCCACAATACCAGAGCCGTTGTACCGCTCCCTGGGTGCCCAGACCGTGCTCAATGAACGATCGCACCACGCCTGCCGTCCCTTCGGGCCGCAGTGTCAACGAGCGATCGCCCCGATCATGGAAGGTATACATCTCCTTTCCCACCACATCGGTGGCTTCGCCAATCCCCCGTTCAAACAGGGTGGTTTGTTCAAAAATAGGGGTACGAATTTCTTGGTAAGCGGCGTTGGCAAAGACATCGCGGACAACGGTTTCTACCTGTTGCCAATAGCGAATTTCACCGGGCAGGATGTCCCGTGTTCCCCGAATTGCTTGGATCAAACCCATGAGTCGTATCAAAAATGCTGGCTAAAATCAACGGGAGGCAGCAAGGGCAAGCCGCGATTAGGCTGTGATCGTTTCAAAGCCACCATAGCGATCGCCATAGTAGGCCAAAATCTGCTTGACCCGAGCGGCAATAGCAGGAGCGTGGGCTTCTGGATAGGAAAGGCGCAGACTATCGATTTGGCTATGCTCATAAACAAAGTGGCTGGCCTGCTGAGGTACAAGTTCTACCTCAACCTGGTCAACCTGGGCTAAATGGGCCGCGATCTCGCGATAGACCATCAGCGGCAAGTTTTGAAATCGCACTTGATAAGTCAAGAGAGTGCTCCTGAACCCAATGAACTGTGATGATCCGGGGCGGCATGGCTGACCTGCATAAATCCCACTCCATCCAAGCCCGTCAACCGATTGCGTCACGGGCGATCGCTCGGACTCTGGCTTAGAGGATGGAATGACAGGGCAGGCGCTGAAACGCGAGCCACAAGCCTAAATGGCTCCTGTCCCGTTCCCAGAAGCTTGGCTAGGATCACCCATAACACCATTGATTCCTGGCAAGGGACAGCAGTTAACATTATCAATACACACCTTGCCCCATTGCAAGGCCCAACGCACCAAAGCGACCCGATTTTCGGTTTCCGTTTTGGTCAGAATGTTACTGATGTGATTGTCTACTGTACGCTTACTAATTTCTAGCCTTTCAGCTATTTCTTGATTTGTTAAGCCAGCAGCTACGAGTTCAATCACTTGCAGTTCCCGCTCTGACAGAGAACTCTGCACCTGAGATTCGCTACTCGCCATAGTCCCGCCCGCTTGTGTATATGTACTTAGCTGTGTATATGTACTCATCTTAGCTTAATTCCGGGCTAATCTCTCAAAAAGAAAAGGCTAAATCGACGGATTTACAAGCCTTTCAGCGGCGTATGAAAAATAAAACGGTGGAGGAATAAGATTGATGTCTAATCAACAGTCGGCGCAGGCGGATCAACGACGGCTGAGTCCGTGGCAATTGAAGCCCTGGTGGTGTCAGCCCTGGTCGATTGGGATGACTGGGTGCAGCCTAATTATGCTGACGTGGCTTGTGTTTCACCGGGTTTGGTTGGTGGCGTTGGTGGCATTGCCTGTGGGCGCATGGATGGGGTTTTTCTTGCTCCTGTGGCCCCGGTTGGTCATGCAGCAGCCTGGTTGGCCGACGGTGGTGGGCGATCGCGCCGAACCCTAAATTCCGCCGAACCCTAACCTGATTAAGCCAGCCCAGGGGTGCTTCTGTGTGGAATTCCAAAGTTTCGGTGGGGTGGGGGAAGGATTGGGCATACTAAGGAATGTCATAAACCCTGCTCCTCCGCTGTGGCTGGTTTTGCCGCCGCTCTTTGTCATGCCAATCCAAAAGCTTCCGCTCGATGTGTTACAGAAGGTGCGCCAACATATTAAGACCGCCTTGGCGCTGCCTGAAGCCGAACAGGATCCGCGATCGCGCTTTGCTTACGATACTGACGATGACAGCGAACCGCCAGAACCAGATTCTTTGAGCGATTTGGGGTGTTTATTTAGCTTTGGCGGCCCGTCGGATATTGAAACCCAAGCGCCGAATGTCAATGGTAAGTGGTTCATTAGCTCGTTGGATCCTGCCGCTGCGCTCATGAAGTTACCGGGTGTGAAGCTGAAGCCCACCATTCGGTTTGTGTCTTATCTGTATCGGACGGAGCAAGATGGCATTGGCAGTACGTGGGCTGTCCCGGAGGCGTTGAGCACGACAGCGATCTTGGAGCGGGCCTTAAGCCCTAAGCACGATCGCGCCCATCCCCCGCAGCCTGAAGGGGCTTTAGCTGATGTGATGGATGCCTTGGAGGGCGATCGCTCGGCCATTTCATTTGTCATTGCCGGGTTGCTGCGGCGAGAACTGAAGGAGCTGGGCGCAACGGGCCAGTCGGCGCAGTGGGTGCACCATCGGTTGATTAATGCGCCCCCACCCCAGGCCAAGTGGGATTGGAAGGTTAAACCGCCGCAGGATCTTTCGCCGAAGGTGTTAATTTACCCGGATCAACGGGCGGTGGTGGAGTTTTTTACCTGTCGAGTGACGGCCCCGGTGGCGATTTATCAACATATTGATCAGTTCTCCGCGACTCATTACAAGGCGGCGAGTGTGGATCGGGCGATCGCCATTCCCCATAAAGCGGGTTAGGACAGGGGCGATCGCAAAGGCGAGAGACGGTATTCTCGCGGTTAAACCACATCCCACCAGCCCAAGGCTGGCCCCACCAACCGCACGATGAGCCACCAAACAACCAAGGCTCCGATGCCAAACCAGGCTCCGCGAGTACTCCATTTCACAAATTGGTCAGCCTGGGTTTTGGTGACCGGTAGCCACGAGAAAATGTTTGCTTCCTGGCCATATTTGTCGCCTAAGTTTTCCTTGCGTCGTTTGGACTCACCCATAGTTCAACTCTCGTTAACTCGCGCTTGATCATGTGCAATACCGATAATAGCGTGTGGCTATGTCCGGCGGGCAAGGGGTTGCTGGGGGCTGATCCGGCTGGCAATGGTTTACCGTTCATCGAACATGGAGTAGTCGGAGCGCGGGAAAAAGCTGATATCTAAATAGTTGACTCGGGCGGCTGGGTTGAGGGCAGCCAAGACTTGGTGGCCATAGCTGCGGTGAATGACGCGACTGTCGAGCAAGGCGACCACACCCTGGCGATCGCGGACAGGGGCCACCGCTCGCTGTAATTCGCCCAAGGCCGAGGGGAGTAAAAACAAGCGAAACCAATCTTGCCGTAATTTTTTGTAGTAGGCGACGCGACCCGAAACGAGGGGATCTTCCAGGGAGGGAATGGGCAAGGTGGCGATAACCAGCAAATGGGGCGATGGTAATACCCGCTGATGCTGTTTCCAAAATTCCCACCCGGTGACAAGCACACCATTGTCCTCCAGGCAGGTACGCTCTACCTGAACCCGCGACCCAAATTCTGAGGCAAGCACCGAACCAATTTGTGCTTTTAAGGGCAGATCCCCAACCAGCAGGACAATCAAGCCCGAAATGCCAGCATTGAGCCGCAACAGGGTGTGCATTTCTTGGACGAGGGCGGCTTGAAACTGGGGGGTGTTGGGTAGGGGCATCCGGTCGGGCACGTAGAGATGCACTAATTCTTCTTGGCGATCGGGGGAGAATTTGATGCAGGTTAAATCATCCAGGCCGAGGCGTTGGCGATAGACGGTGGCTTCCGCTTCTAAATCGAGGGCACCACCGACGAGGACGACGGGTTGCCGCAACCAAATGGGGGCAAGAGTCGTGGCTAAATCTGTAGGGCCGCAGTGGAGGGAAAATAAGCCTTGCGATCGCGTGACGGCGGCCCAGAGCATGGTGTGTTCGAGTTGGCGCGATCGCCCAAAGTGCTGCCAACTCTGGGGCAAAACAGAGCCGGGGCCGATGGCGGGGTGGCCCAGGGTTTGCTCCAGGGTTTGAACCAAAAAGTTGAGTAATTCCTGCTCCGGTGCTTCCATCAGGTAGCAATCGTAGGGATTGGCCGGACGCTGGAAAATGGCGCGGGTGAGTTGAATGCGGGTATCGCGAATAACTTCGGCAGCTTCTGGACAGGCCAACATTAGTGCTTCCCAGTCGCGCGGCCAAATGTGGGTAGTGAGTTCTGCCCGCACCCAGTCTTCGAGATCGTCAGCCCCATCCACAATGGTGGGAATCCCGTCTGGAAAAGCACCTTGGGGGCGGAGGCGATCAGCCAGCCATGCTTCTGGGGTGACGAGCAACAAGCCTTTAAAGTCGGCCTCTGGGAAGCGATCGCCCGCCTGAATGGGTTTCAATGTCTGAATCCACTGGCGGAGTTGGGGAATTTCGACGGTCAGCAACCGCTGCTGCACGGCTTCTGGTGCGACCAAAAGCACCGGCCCTTCCCACATCATCACAGGTACCAAGTAGCTCAGTCGATAGCGTTCGTGGTAGCCAGAAAAGGCACTGGTTTGGATCAGCGCACTCCGCCCTAGCCGCAAGGCCCGCGCAACCAACCGGGCCATCGTTAAATGATGGGGCCAGTAGGCTTCGCCCTGCTGCCGTAAAAACGCACGGAGTTGCTGGTGAACTTCTACCTCAATCACGAATCTTGAACTCTCGTGTACTCAATGAACTTCAATTCTGACACAGATAACTGGGATTCCTGAACTGGATCAAGGGGTTTCCCCGGCCCGGCGCGATCGCCCTGTTAACTCAATGACGCTTGCCGCGCAATCTCTGCGGGGGTGCCCTGTTCTCCCTCGGCAGTTTGGAAACTCTGCATAAAATTCACCAACGCTCCTAACCCTGGCCCGTGATTCACTGGCATCTCCTGGCGCACCTCATCCAGCGGTAACTCCAACCCACTCTCGGTCGTTAAATGGCGACCAAAGTTGGGATGGCTGAACAGCGTTAAGGTTTGATTACTCGATGTAACTAACTTTGAGACAGTGGGAGCCGCAAAAAAAGTAGATTTTTTGAGCAATAAACTACACGCTGGGGGTAATCCATCTTGACGAATGCGTTTGTCGATCGCCCGTAAGGGCTCCACAATTTGGGCCACAATCGACGGTTGGGGCAATACCTGAACCACTGTATCCGACTCTAACATGGTCGCCAAGGTCAACAGGTGCTCTTGGGTGTGGGCTGCATCTTGGAAGGGCAAAATCGCCAGGAACGCTGCTAAAAATAACGCCCCGTCATGTTGCATCTCAAAGGTAAACGTCGTACGGCGTTGCCCAACTCGGACATTGGGTGGATTAAACTCAAGGGCGTAATGCTGTGCAATTTGGCAGTAGGCCGCCGCCAGCGCATAGTGGGCTGCCCCGTCAAACTTCATATCAACTGTGAGATGCACGGTGGGTGGTTTTTCATGGAAAAAGGTTTTGGCCCGGTCTGCGGTTAAGTAAACAATGTTGCTTTGATCGCCATTGGGGCTGAGGTCAACCCACTCGCACAGGGCACCTTCAGTTTTCACGCCAAACCGCAACACTCCATATAGCTTGGCCCCGGTGAGGGTGGCTCCACTGAGGTCAGCTCCAGTCCAGTCCACGCTGATCAAGCTGGCACGGGTGAGATCGGCATGGACTAGAATTGTCCCCAGTAGATTGGCGTTGCTTAAATTGACGCCGGTTAAGTTGGCTCCGCTGAGGCGGGCTCCGCTAAGGTCGGCCCAACTCAAGTCCGCCCCACTGAGGTCGGCCCAGCGCAGGTTGGCCCCGCTGAGGTTGGCCCCGCTGAGGTTGGCGCGGCTCAGGTTGGCTTGCCGGAGTTCGGTGTGGCTGAGGTCGGTGTGGCTGAGGTCGGCGCTGCTGAGATCGGTGCCGTGGAGGTTGGCCTGGGTCAGGTTGGCTCCGGTAAAGACGGCCCATTTCATATCGGCCCGACTCAGGTTGGCGTGGTTGAGGTTGGCGCTTCTCAGTTTGGCATCTTTGAGGTCGGCTCCGGAGAGATTGGCATGGCTGAGGTTGGCTTGACTGAGGTCGGCCCGTGCCATTTCTGCTCGCACCAGGGAGGCTTGCCGGAGTTCGGCGCGGCTGAGGTCGGCCAGGGTGAGGTTGGCGACGTTGAGAATGGCTTCGCCGAGGTTGGCTTTGCTGAGGTTGGCTCCGCTGAGTTTGGTGACGTTGAGTTTGGCTTTACTCAGGTTGGCTTCGCTGAAGTTACTGCCGGATAAGTTGGCGACACTGAGATTGGCGCGGCTTAAGTTGGCTTTGCTTAGGTTTGCGCCACTGAGGTTCACTTCGGTCAGGTTGACTGCCGTGAAATTGCGTTCTCCTGTGGCGTACTGTTTTAGGATTTCCTCAGCATTCATTCAGGTGTCCCTCTGCAACGATTCCCACGACTGTCTTTCATCAGAATTCCCTTCAAACTGCCTTAATACTGCTTTGGTGCGTATTTAATTGGTATAAGTTGGCGGGGAGGGGCTGGCTCGATGGTGTTGGCTGATGAGAGTTGGGTGAAATTTAGCCCAAGTCTATCAATCTAGACCAGAATAAGCCTGAGTTCTGTGAGTAAGGGGGTTTAGGATGATTATCGGAATTGTAGGTCTGGGTTTGATTGGTGGATCACTCGGTTTAGATTTTCGGGCGGGGGGGCATCGGGTGGTGGGGGTGAGTCGGCGGCAAGGAACCTGTGACCGGGCGATCGCGTTAGGTGCTGTAGACGAGGCTAGCACGGAGTTCAAGGTGCTGGGGCAAGCTGACGTAATCTTCATTTGTACTCCGCTGGGGGTGATGGAGGCAACGGTGACGCAGTTGATTCCAGCCTTGCGGGAAGGGGTGGTGTTGACGGATGTGGGCTCGGTGAAGGGCTGGGTGATGGAGGCGATCGCGCCGTTGTGGCCGTGGTTTGTGGGGGGACACCCGATGGCGGGTAAGGCCGAGAGTGGGATTGAGGTGGCTCAGCCGGATTTGTTTGTGGATTGTGCCTATGTGTTGACTCCGACGGAGAGTACGCCCCCGGAGGCGGTAGCGGTGGTAGAGCAGTTGGCGCGATCGCTGCGATCGCGAATTTACTATTGTCAACCCGAAGAGCATGACCGGGCTGTAGCCTGGATTTCTCATTTGCCGGTGATGGTGAGTGCGAGTTTGCTGATGGCCTGTATGCAAGAAGGGGAGCCCACGGTGCAAACTTTAGCCCAGGCGTTGGCGAGTTCTGGCTTTCGGGATACGAGTCGGGTGGGTGGGGGCAATCCGGAGTTGGGGGTGATGATGGCTCGCTACAATACCCAGGCGTTGGTGCGATCGCTCAAAGTCTATCGAGATTCCCTGGATCAGGTGCTGCACCAGATTGAACAGGCTGATTGGGCTGCGTTGGAGGCAACGTTGCACCAGACGCAGCAGGTGCGGCCTCACTTCGTGTCGTAAGGCTATCTCTAGGTTAGTCTGCCTTATTCACAAGGCTTGGATAAACGCTTCAAAATCCTGAATCTATCCGCGATCTCAAGCGTGTTCAGAACAACGGGCATTTGGTAGGGGCAACCATAAGGGATTACCCCTCGCCCCAGACTGAACTTACAGACTGTTTGCTCCGTTCTGGTATCGCTTCTGGGTGCAGGGGGTTGAGCCATTTATCCATTTGGCCTGAAAAATGCGGGTTAAGAGGATTGGGGTGGGGATGGTGGTTGCTCCTGGTGCATGACTTCCAGGTAGATATGTTCGAGCTGGATAGGTTGGCGGGAGACGGCATCCAGGGGAATGGGGTCAAATTGGGCAATGATCTGGCGCAAATCCATTGCGATGGGTAGCCAAATGGCGAGGTCTTGGCCGTAGTATCGATGGGTCATCCCTAAGGCTTGGGCACGGGCGATCGCGGCTTCGGGTTGGGGGGTTTGGACCAGGGCAATTTCGGTGGCGGGGATGAGTTGGCGCAGTTCGCTCAGGGTGCCTTCGGCCTGGATTCGCCCTTGTTTGAGCAGCCCGATGCGATCGCACAGGCGTTCGGCTTCGTCGAGGAGATGGGTTGTCAGGAGGATCGTCATCCCGCGCTGTTGCAAAGTGCGGATCAACTCCCAGAGGGCAAACCGCGCTTCCACATCTAACCCGGCGGTGGGTTCATCCAGAATAAGCAGGTGGGGCTGGTGGACAAGGGCCACGGCGAGGCTTAGACGGCGTTGTAGTCCGCCGCTCAAGGTCTGCACCACGCTCCGCGCCCGCTCAGTCAGGCCCACGGCGGCTAAACAGTGTTCGACTTGTTCCCGCAAGCGTTTGCCTCGCAAGCCATACAACCGACCGAAAAAAGTCAGGTTTTCTTGACAGGTTAGCGCGCGATATAGCAGGATTTCCTGGGGCGCAACGCCAATTAAGCGCTTGGTTTTGGTCGTGGGCGGGGCATGGGCGATGGTGATGTGCCCACTGTCGGGGTTCACCAAGTTGCAGAGAATGTTGATGGTTGTGGTTTTGCCGGCTCCATTTGGCCCCAATAGCCCATAAATTTCACCTGGCGCGATCGCGAAACTTAACTCGTCTAGTACGACCCGTTGACCGTAGGTTTTTCGCAAATGTTCAATTTTTAGCAAAATTCGGCATCCTCCTAAGCTGCCTGCTGAAACTGCTAGGGGATGGCTACAAGCTCCGCTCAACGATTAACATCCGCCGATAGGCCACCCACCCTGCGCCCAGCATTCCCAATGCAAAAATGGCTAAAACCCAAAAATGATCCGCAATATCCGCCAAACTGGCTCCTTCTGCAACGACGGCGGTCAACGCTTCAGTCATGTGATAAATCGGGTTGTAGCGGGCCAACTCTAAAAGCTGCTGGGGAAAGATAAAGGCGGGCACAAAGGCTCCACCTAAAATTAGCAAGGGGACGCCAAAGGCTGCAATGAGGGTGTTCACATCTTCGGTGCGTTGCGCTAGTTGTGTGCCTAAAAGAAACCCAATGCCGACGTAAGCAATAATACTTAGGGCGACGATCGCCAACGCTAGGCCCAAGTTGCCTTTAAAGGTTGCCCCTAATCCGATCGCTGTTGCCGTAACGAGGATCGTTTGCGCGATCGCGATTGTGCTGTGGGCAAAGCAAATCCCTAAAAAATAGGAAAACCCGCTTAAAGGACTGAGAAATAAGCGCTTGAGGGTTTGTTGCTCGCGTTCGGTCACGACTGTTGCCACGCTGCCCCCCACGCAACTAAAAAACAAGGCCGCGCCGATTAACGTGGCTGGGGCTGAACGTTCCAGAGCTTGGCCGAGGGTGAATGGTTCTGGTGCAACGGTTTTCGATCGCTCTGCAAAAATTAACCCATTGAGCAGCAAAATGGCGATGGGAAAAATTGCCCAAAAGATGAAACTGCGTTTTCTGCGCCATAACTCGGTCAAGATGCGGCTGGCGATCGCCCAAATCTCATTCACGTACTGCATAAGCCAACTAAAAAAGCGCCTGTTTCCAGACGCTCCCATTCGAATCAAATTGTGTCAAGTCAACGCTTGGGCACCACCAACGACCTCAAGAATTTCTTGGGTAATCGCTGCCTGTCTGGCTTTGTTGTAGGACAGGGTAAGTGTGGTAATGAGCTGCGATGCGTTGTCGCTAGCACTGCTCATGGCGGTCATCCGGGATGCCAGTTCACTGGCGGATGACTCTTGCAACGCCCGGAGCAACTGGTTATTGAGGTATAGGGGCAGCAATGCATCCAAAATCTGCACCGGGTCTTGCTCAAAGAGCATGTCCTTGGGAAAACTTTGAGTTTGGGCTGCAACCTTCTCGCGCGTCACCTCAAATTGCCCTGCGCGGGTGGTCAACCGGAAGATCTCATCGTCTGCAACTTCCAAGCCCTGCGGATCTAGGGGCAGCAAGGTTTGAATGACAGGCCGAGAGCTAATTAGAGACACAAAGCGAGTGTAAATTAACTCAACTTTGTCTACGGTTTCTGACAGAAAGAGAGCCAATAGCGCATCTGCCAGTTGGGATGCTTCAGAGGCTGTTGGTACTTGTTCTAATCCAGAAAAAACGGCTTCGATCGGCTGGTCGCGCCGCTGAAAGTATTGGGCTGCTTTCCGCCCAACGATCACAAACCGATAGTCGATCCCTTCGGCTTTGAGTTCTTTCGCCCGATTTTCAGCCCGTCGGATAACGTTGGAGTTATAAGCCCCACACAAGCCGCGATCGCCTGAAATGACGAGCAATCCAACGGTTTTTACTTCCCGCTGGCGCAGCAGTGGCAAGTTGGCCTCTTCAAACCGCAACCGCGATTGCAGCCCGTACAGAACTTGAGCAAGGCGATCGGCAAAAGGTCGTGTAGCAATGACTTGCTCTTGTGCCCGTCTTACTTTCGCCGCTGCCACCAAGCGCATTGCTTCAGTAATTTTTTTGGTGTTTTTGACCGATTGAATTCGGTCTCGAATGCTCTTTAGGTTTGGCATAACTGTTTAAGAACAAAGAGTGAAGTTAGCAGCTATCGCAGCCATAGATTAAGAGAGTTGAATGTCGCCTCAGGGAAAGGCTGCAATTCACTGAACCAGCATTTCCAAAGCGATCGCCTCCAACTCTCTCAACTGAATTTAGGCAGCAGCCAAGAATGTTTTCTTGTACTCAGTAATGGCGCTCTTGAGCAGTTCTTCTGCTTCTGGGGTCAGGGCTTTTTCACTACGAATAATTTCGCCGTACTTGCTAGCACTGCCAGCCAAGTATTCCCGCAGGCCCTTCAAGTAGCCAGTTACTTTGTCAACGGGGATGTCATCAAGGTAGCCGTTAATCCCAGCGTAGATAGCTGCAACTTGCTCTGCCACCGACAGGGGAGAAAACTGGGGTTGCTTCAAGATTTCCCGCAACCGTTGGCCCCGTGAGAGCTGGTTTTGGGTTGCTTTGTCGAGATCTGACGCGAACTGGGCGAAGGCTTGCAGGTCATCGTACTGAGCGAGCTCTAGCTTCACTTTACCTGCGACTTTCTTCATTGCTTTGGTTTGAGCGGCAGAACCAACTCGGGAAACGGAGATCCCGGCATTCACGGCTGGACGCAAACCAGAGTTAAACAAATCTGTGGACAGGAAGATTTGTCCGTCGGTGATTGAAATGACGTTGGTGGGGATGTACGCCGAAACGTCACCGGCTTGGGTTTCCACGATGGGTAGGGCTGTCATGCTGCCACTACCGAGGGCATCGCTTAACTTAGCAGCCCGCTCCAACAAGCGAGAGTGCAAGTAGAAGACATCACCGGGGTAGGCTTCCCGACCGGGGGGACGACGGAGCAACAAGGACATTTGCCGATAGGCCTGAGCTTGCTTCGACAGGTCATCGTAAATCACCAGGGTGTGCTTGCCCTTGTACATGAAGTATTCAGCCATTGCTGCACCGGTGTAAGGTGCGAGGTACTGCAAAGAGGCTGGGTCGTTGGCGTTAGCAGCCACAACGATGGTGTAATCCAATGCGCCTTGCTCACGGAAGACGTTGACGATGTTGGCAACAGTGGATGCTTTTTGACCGATCGCAACGTAGACGCAAATAACATCTTCTGACTTTTGGTTCAGAATGGTGTCAATGGCGATCGTGGTTTTACCCGTTTGACGGTCGCCAATGATTAACTCGCGCTGGCCACGGCCAATGGGAATCATGGAGTCGATCGCGGTGATCCCAGTTTGCATGGGTTCACAAACAGATTTCCGGGCAATAATCCCAGGTGCGCCGGATTCAATCAGGCGAGTTTCGGTGGTTGGAATGTCACCCTTCCCATCAATGGGTCGTCCCAAGGCATCAACAACACGCCCAATTAGCGAATCACCTACAGGAACCTGGGCAATTTTACCGGTGGATTTGACCGTACTGCCTTCTTCGATGCCACGGCCATTGCTCATCAAAACCGCACCGACATCGTCTTCTTCCAGGTTCAGTGCGATGCCAACAGAGCCATCTTCGAACTCTAACAGTTCGCCAGCCATTGCTCTTTCCAAGCCGTAGACGCGGGCAACGCCGTCACCAACTTTCAGGACTGTACCAACATTCGAAGCTTTGACATCTTGGTCATATTGCTCAATCTGTTGGCGAATAATGCTGCTAATTTCATCCGGTCTGATACTTACCATAAGGATTGCTCTTTGTAAGGTTGAACGAAGGTTTAAGGGTTAAGTGTGAATGCCTCAGACCGACTTTTATTCATTGGCTAAGGCTGCAACTAACACGAGTTACCTAAATGCGCCAGGTTATGACGCGTTGCTCAGATTGAGAGAGATGCGCCGCAGTTGTCCACGCAGGCTAGCATCAATGACTTGCGAACCAATCTTGATGATGACGCCGCCGATAAGTTCTGGATCGAGCTTGGTATCGAGCTCTACATCCCGCGCCCCCGTCAAAGCTTTGACTTTCTCTTTGAGAGCATTCTTTTGTTCGTCAGATAGCTCTTGAACTGAGATTACTTCGGCTAAGACGATTTGGTTTAGTTTCCGGAGTAGTGCTTGGAATTCTCCACAAATGCCTTCTAGCAACATGATGCGCCGCCGATCAACTAAGACCATCAAAAAGTTTTTAGTAAACGGATGGACGCTATCACCTACGGCTTGCTGCAAAACGGCTTTTTTCGTGTCAGCTTTGTAGACTGGGCTGGCCAGAAAGTTGCGGAGCTCTTCAGATTCGCGCAGGAGGGGCAGGATCGAGTTAACGTCTTGGCTAACGGCATCAAGTGCATTGCCTTCTTGCGCTAAGGAGAGCAGCGCTTTGGCATAACGCTGAAAAATTTCGCCTGCAATCCCTGTTGAACCTTTCATGAAACACCTCCAAGCATTCCAATACTGCGATCGATAATCGAACGCTGCACATCGTCGTTCAACCGAGATGGCAGCTCAGCTTCTGCTTTTTGCAAAGCCATGCTGGCTGTTCTCCGGCGGAGTTCGGCGATCGCTTTGGCAATTTCTGCATCCACGTCTTGAGAGACGGATTCCCGCAGCCGTTGAATATCCCGCTCCGATTGCTCTAAGATCGCAGCCTTGGCAGCTGTTGCCCGTTCTTCTGCCGCAGCTTGAATCCGTTTTGCTTCTTGCTGCGCTTGGGCTAGCTTTTGTTGCTCGTCAGCAAGTGCCACCGATGCTTTGCGCTTCCGTTCTTCGGCCTCGGCAATGGCAGTTTCGATCTCAGCTCGGCGATCGCCCAGGATCTTGCCCAGAAAACCCCGCCCAAAATAAACCAAAACACCAACAACGATTGCCAAGTTAACAAGATTGGCTTCTAGAACGTCGGTATTAACGCCAAAGCCCCCAGCCTCGGAAGCTTCCGCGCCAGCTTCCGCAATTAACCAAAAAAAGTTCCCCATTATACTCATACGACCCTATTCCCTATTTCGCTCTCCACGCAGTCGATCACGCGCCGTCTATCGTTGGCTGATTCAGCGATGCCCACGCTCAGGTTAAGCTGCCGTTCCCAGCAGTTTGGACAAGATTTGATGACTCAGGGAATCAACTTGCTGCTCTAGAGCTTGCAGTGCTTCCTGCTTCTGCCGATCTAACTCTTGTTGAGACTGCTCACGTTGTAACCGTGCTTCCTCTTGGGCCTCAGCAACTTTCTGAGCCACAATTTTTTGTGCCTCTGCCTGCGCCGACGCAATCAAAGCTTGCGACTGCCTGCGGGTATCGGCAAGTTCTTGCTCATATTGTTGGGCTAAGCTTTCGGCCTTGGCCAGCCGCTCTTGAGCATCGACCTGGGTATTGCGAATGTAGTCACTCCGCTCTTCAATTACCTTGGTTAAAGGCTTGTAAAAAACAGCATTGAGAACGGCAACTAGCAGCAAAAACTGAACTGCCATCAACGGCAATGTTGCATCAAAGTCAAACATGATTCCCTTATATTCAGCGCCACAACAGCTTTGTACACCAGTGCGTTACGACATTGGCTAGAAATTGCTGAGTTGTGCCCCCCAGCGGCGGTAAATCCGCGACTTCATCGGTTAACGACGAATGCGTTCAGGGATGCAAACCGCACCCCTAAACCAAACAGCAAATGGTTATTTAGGCAAATGGGTTAGCGAACAGCAATACCAGTGCAATAACCAGGCCATAAATTGTCAGGGACTCCATAAAGGCCAAGGTCAGCAGGAGCGTCCCACGGATTTTACCTTCGGCTTCGGGCTGACGCGCAATCCCTTCGACTGCTTGGCCGGATGCATTACCTTGACCAATGCCAGGGCCTAACGATGCGAGACCAATTGCCAGGGCAGCAGCAAGAACGGAAGCAGAAGCGACCATTGGATTCATGATGATGTTTCCTCTAAATCGATAAATGGTAAACAAAACATTGACAGGTGATCACATAAAGTGATCAAGGTTTGGTACAGCGTCATTGCGATCAAGAAGCAGCTTCTCAATCTAAATGAAGGCCCAAAATCTAGGCTTTGCAGCCAATTAGTGATGCTCTTCTTCACCGTGGCCCTCTAGAGCCTCGTGAATGTAAGCACCCGCCAAAGTTGCAAACACCAATGCCTGAATGGCGCTGGTAAATAAACCTAATAGCATGACCGGCAGGGGCACAAACAACGGCACCAGCAGCACCAAAACAGCGACAACAAGCTCATCCGCCAAGATGTTGCCAAAAAGACGGAAGCTTAGGGAGAGCGGTTTGGTGAAGTCTTCCAAAACTGCGATCGGTAGCAGTACGGGGGTTGGCTGAACATACTTTGCAAAGTAGCCCAGTCCCTTTTTACGGAACCCGGCATAAAAGTAAGCCAGCGAAACCAGTAAGGCTAACGCTACAGTTGTGTTGATGTCGTTGGTTGGGGCTGCCAGTTCTCCTTCTGGGAGCTTGATGAGCTTCCAGGGAACTAGGGCTCCAGACCAGTTACTGACAAAGATGAACAAAAACAGAGTGCCAATAAACGGCACCCAGGGACGATATTCCTTCTCTCCTAGCTGATTCCTTGCGAGTTCGCGCACAAAATCCAACGCATACTCCATGAAATTTTGCATTCCTGAAGGAATTCGTTGAATATTGCGGGTTGCTAGAATTGAAGCAACGACCAGCAAAGCAATGACAAACCAGGAAACAATGAATACTTGTCCATGCAACTTAAGGTTGCCAATCTGCCAGTAGAAGTGTTGGCCAACTTCCAAACTGGCTAGAGGAAAAACAGTAGTAGCAGGAAAGCTTAACATTGGACTCCGAACAGTGTTGTCAGAGAGTTTGAAGTTGAAATGCCAGCCATCTCACTGGTGGTGGGAGTCGGAAGGCATTAGGGTTTTCAGCGTATAAACGAGAAGCGCCCCTTTGTAGGTGAGAAAGCCTAAAAAAATTGGCAAAACTTGTAGCTCTTTTAACTGAGTTGCTACTATAATCAGCCCAATAAAAATTGCAATTTGCGATTTGCCGACTTTTTGGTTTTCTGTCCCAAGTTGCTCAACGTTTCTAGCCAACACTTTCAAGTAAACCACACCTGTGCACGCTCCTAGTAAATAATTCAGAGCAATGTTCAGCGAGTAGAAGATCCAAACCGCGATGAAGGTGATCCCTAACAAGATCAGCGTGGTTAGCAATAGCTCCCGCTGAAGCCGATAGAACTCTTGCATGTCTGC
This sequence comes from uncultured bacterium, assembly GCA_964475335.1. GTDB lineage: Bacteria > Cyanobacteriota > Cyanobacteriia > Leptolyngbyales > Leptolyngbyaceae > CAYYWG01. Next base: position 92,011 of record CAYYWG010000012.1, on the reverse strand, counting down.
ACTTTGCTCTTCGGTTTCGGTGCGTTCTGGAGTTGGCTCTAGTGGATCTAATGGCTGAGATGTAGGCATTATGTTGTTCGTGGGTTTGCTGCAATGTTAACAGCTCACGAACAGCCTTCAGTTGAAGACTTTCGTTTGACTTGAGTGGGTGTTGAACCCTGTGTGATCATATCACGTAGGGGTAATAATACTTAATATCAGGTTTGATGTCACGGTTGGCGATCGCGACTGGGCGATAAGACGATGAGGTGCTGGTTCAGCAGTTGGCGGGCGATGGTGAGATCGCTGCTGGTTGCGGTCAACAGTTCGCCGACGGTTTGGCGGTTGGTATTGGTGTCGCACGCTTGCAGCAGGGCGTGTTCGGCGGGGGTGAGGTTGATGACTTCGTAGTCTTGGTTGAAGAGGCTGGGGCTGGGCCACCCGTCCATGCAGGGGTTGCGGTCTGGAATGGCTTGGAGCAGGTCTGCGTCTTGGTGCCAGGTGGTGCGGGAGAGCGGGGGGCGGCCTAGGAAAAATTCGTAGTGGGTGATGGCGGAGGGATTGAGGAGCTCGATGAGGCGATACCGTTGGCGATCGCTCAAGTGTTGGGCTTGTTCAATGAGGTGGGGCTGTTTACCCAAGAGTGGTTCGAGTTGCCAGGTTTTGGGGTTGGAGAAGCCGAGGAATTCCAACCCGGAAGCATCGATCAATTCAAATAGTGTGGTGATGGAATAATCAATCTCTTGGGGATGGACGTACATATCGGCAAAATTTTCATCCCGATGGTTTTCCATTGACCAACGTTCTTTTTCGCGCTGCACCAGGCGATTGGTTTCGGGCAGAGACTCAAAAATTTGACGGCCAATCTGAACGCCAGCTTGATAGTCGCCTCGGTTTTCTCCTTGTAATAGGGCGATCGCTTCTTGCATGAGCTTAATTTCCCAGCGACCTAACTCGGCATAAACAAAGATATGCATTAGCCCACCGGGCGCGAGTTTGGTGGCGAGGGCCTGGATTCCCCGGATTGGATCGGCAGTGTGGTGTAGCACGCCCACGCAGTTAATGAGATCGAACTGACCCGGTAACTGGGCCACATCAAACAAGCTGAGATGGTGAAACTCGACGCGATCGGCCCCGGAGCGTTGGCAGCGTTCCTGCGCGACTTTGAGCGCTCCAGCACTGAGGTCAATGCCGACCACCTGGGCCTGGGGATTGAGATGGACTAGATATTCGGTGCCGACCCCCGTGCCACAGCCCGCATCCAAAATCCGGATGGCTGTTGTGTCTGGCTGGTAACCAGTACAAAAGCTGTGAGCTGCAATCCAGTTCCAGCGCCAGTTGTAACCTGGTGGTGGTTCGTCAAGTAACGGCTCAGGGGGGAAGGGATAGGTGTCGTACAGTTTGGCCACAGCCGTACTGACGCGATGAAGTTCGGACATACTTAAACCGGATTAAAAGATATGTAAATGGACAATTGCGATCAGGGCAAGGCTGAGGGCTGAAAGCATTGACATCGGGGATCAATAGAATGTAACGAAACATTTCTACCCTCTCAGTTGCGATCCCTCTATCTACTATGATTTGTCGGTAAATCAGGTGAATCAGGGACTACACACTTTTTAATAAATCTGTCTCCGATTCCGAATCGTTCTAATCTAAATATTGGGCTGGTTGACCCTGCGCCTTCGTCCTCGATGGTCTTTTAGAAGGCTTTTCCGTTAAGGGCGATTTTTGAATGGTTGGCAGGCGACACTTTGGTCAGATTTAACACAGTAAAAATCCACGAAGGGAGCTTTTGAAATCCAATGAGTGTTAAAGCAAGTGGTGGAAGCTCAGTTGCACGCCCAAACCTTTACCAAACTCTGGCTGTTTCAACTATTTCTCAGGCTGAACAACAAGATCGGTTCCTGGGATTAGGTGAGCTAAGTGAGTTGTCGGAGTATTTCAGCTCTGGGTTAAAGCGTTTGGCGATCGCCGAAACCTTGACTCAAAACTCAGATATCATCGTGTCGCGTGCTGCAAATAGTATTTTCGTGGGTGGTTCACCCATGGCATTTTTAGAAAAACCGGCGGCCCCCCCTGTCAAAACAGTGGCGGGTACTGTGATGGATACGCAAGAAGGCATGAAACTAGGGGTCGTGACCTATGTTGATGCTAAAGGCGGTGGCAATGGTGCTGGCGGCGGTTTTCTCGATGGTTTGCGCGCGATTTTTACTGGCTCCGGTGATAGTGGCCCAACCCCCGCAGGGTTCCGCCCCATCAACATTTCCCGGTATGGCCCCAGCAACATGCAAAAATCCTTGCGGGATTTGAGCTGGTTCTTGCGCTATGTCACCTATGCGATCGTCGCTGGCGACCCTAATATCATTGCCGTCAACACCCGTGGGTTGCGCGAAATCATTGAACGGGCCTGTTCCGGGGAAGCCACCATCGTTGCGCTGCAAAAGATGAAGGCAGCCGCTCTGAGTTATTTCCGGGGAGATGCCGATGGCGATGCGATCGTGCGCCAGTACTTCGATGTCCTGATTACTGAATTCAAAGCGCCCACCCCGTCAACCAAGCTGCGCCAGCGCCCTTCAAATGATTTGCAAGGGTTGCAACTGCCTCAGATTTATTTCAACGCCTCGGAGCGGCGGCCCAAGTTTGTCATGAAGCCCGGTTTATCGGCTTCGGAGAAAAACGAAGTGGTCAAAGCAGCCTATCGCCAAGTTTTTGAGCGTGATATTACCCGTGCCTATTCGTTGTCCATTTCGGATCTAGAGTCCAAAGTTAAGAACAACGAGATCTCGATGAAGGAATTCGTTCGGCGGTTGGCGAAGTCGCCTTTGTACCGGAAGAATTTCTACGAACCGTACATTAACAGCCGTGCCCTGGAACTGGCTTTCCGGCATATTCTCGGTCGTGGCCCCAGCTCGCGGGAAGAAGTGCAAAAGTACTTCAGTATCGTTTCCAAAGGTGGTTTGCCGGCGTTGGTGGATGCGCTGGTTGACTCCAAAGAATACGCCGATTACTTTGGCGAAGAAACGGTTCCTTACATCCGTGGGTTAGGTCAAGAAGCGCAAGAGTGCCGCAACTGGGGGCCGCAGCAGGATCTGTTCCGCTACAGTGCGCCGTTCCGTAAGATTCCTCAGTTTTTGACAACCTTTGCCTCCTACGATCGCCCCTTGCCCGACCAGCATGTGTATGGTTCTGGGAACGATCCGTTGGAAATTCAATTTGGGGCAATTTTCCCGAAAGAAACCCGGACACCTTCTGCCAGCCCGGCTCCGTTTGGGAAAGATACCCGCCGGATTTTGATCAACCGTGGCCCTGGCATCAACAACCAGTTGAGCAACCCTGGGGCACGGGGAACTGCACCGGGTTCCTTGGGGCCAAAGGTGTTCAAGTTTGACCAAACGCCGAGCTATACTGGCACCTTTGCGCGATCGGGTGGTTCCAAAGGGATTAGCATCAAGTTCTCGGAAAGTTCGGCGCAGGCGGTTATCCGGGCGGCTTATCTCCAAGTCTTTGGGCGGGATGTCTACGACGGGCAACGGCTGAAGGTTGACGAAATCAAGCTTGAAAACGGAGAAATCACCCTGCGGGAGTTTGTCCGGCGGTTGGCGAAGTCGAATACCTTCCGCAGTATGTATTGGACGCCGCTCTATGTCATGAAAGCGGTTGAATACATTCATCGGCGGTTGTTGGGGCGGCCTACCTATGGTCGTCAGGAAACGAATAAGTACTTCGATATTTGTGCGAAGCAAGGGTTCTATGCCTTGATTGATGCGATTATCGACAGCACAGAATATTCGGAAGCCTTTGGGGAAGACACCGTTCCTTACGAGCGTTACTTGACGCCTGCCGGGGCGTCGATGCGTACCATGCGGATTGGTTCGATTGGCGATCGCGGCGGTAAAGTTACGATCCAAGAAACGCCTCGCTTCATTGAACTGGGTACGGTATCCGGGTTGCGGACTGAACCCGATATTGAATCTAGAATTAACCAAGGGGTTAGTAAAAAGCGGGAGCAAACCAAAGTCTTCAAGCTCACCACTGTCGTCGATAAACCTGCACTGAAGCTGGTAATTGGAGCAGCTTATCGCCAAGTCTTCGAGCGGGATATTGATCCCTACATCGTTAAGAACGAGTTCACCGTGTTGGAAACCAAACTCAGCAACGGCGATATTACAGTCAAAGAATTCATCGCCGGATTAGGGACTTCTCGCCTGTATACCCGCGAGTTTTATACCCCCTACCCCAACACGAAGGTCATCGAACTGGGCACCAAGCATTTCCTCGGACGGGCACCCCTGGATCAAGCTGAAATTCGGAAATATAACCAAATTTTGGCGACTCAAGGGTTGAAAGGCTTTGTCAGTGCGATGTTGAGCACGATGGAATATGCAGAGGCATTTGGGGAAGACACAGTGCCTTACAACCGCTACCTCACGTTGCCTGCCGCTAACTATCCCAACACGCAGCGGCTTTACAACACGCTCACCAAACAAAACAAAGATTTGGTGGTGCCTAGCTTTGAACCTGTGAAGTCCAAACTGAGTAGCTCGTTCACCAGCAGCACTGAGCCCGAATACGTTGGGTTGGGGCGATCGGCTGTAAAGCCAGCGGCTGAACCAGTAGTGTTGCGGAGCCAGACTTCCCGGATCTATCGGTTGGTTGCGGGGGCAAACTCTGCTGAGGTTGACGCTTTGGTGCAAGCCGTTTATCTGCATGTGATGGCTTTGCCAGAAGGCCAAGTGCCGGCTGAGTTTCGCCAAGCGGCGCTGGAGCAGCAGTTGCAAGCTGGGCTGATTTCAGTGCGGGAGTTTGTTGCAGCGGTGGCCAGTTCAAATGCATACCGCGATCGCTTTGTGAGTCCCTATCCTATGTTGAAAGTTGCCGAATTCTTATTCCGGCACTTGTTAGGCCGTACTCCTGCGACCCAAGCTGAACTCCGTGAATATGAGCAACTGCTGCTGAACCAAGGCTTGGCCGTAGCGGTTGACACGATGGTTAACAGTGCGGAATATCAGCGCTACTTTGGTGATGATGTTGTTCCGTACAAGCGTCTGCCGAATGTTGCTGACGGGTCTTACCTGGGCCACGTTAAGTAACCCTAAGTTGCTCGCATTATGCTGAGCCTTTGCTGACTAAATCTGACTCACTTAGCCCCTCTAACTCAATGGAGGGGCTTTTGTTTTGAGTCGGTGGAGTGTGGCGGCCTGCTCCGACTGGCGAAGCCACACCGTGGAACAGCCCAATTACAACTCAGGAAACGAATACACAACTGCACCTGAGCGGGGATCATTTTGGATATCCGCGTGCCCCTTTTTTGCCATGCCCATTAGGGCCAATTCTACTTCGCTAAAATCGGCTCCCGTATCTGCCACGGCTTGTGTTACCGAAATTTTGCCGCCCCGTTTCTGGGCTGCTTTCAACACCTTCTGGCGCAGTTGCTCTGCGCGGGATTGGGGTGAATCAACTAATCTCGAAATGGCTGGTGGAGCCATTCCGTAGGGAGAACCCCCCAAGCGTGCCGTTTGTCGCAGATTGTGAGCATCGACCATATCCGGAATTAGAAAAAGGTCGATGAGTTGCCCAATGCCAAAGAGGCCGCCTGTGAGCAGCCAAATGAACCCGGTGACCATCTTGCCGTTGTAAAAGCGATGAATCCCGCCGATGCCAACAAAGATGGACAACCAAAGTAAATAGGAAACTCCTTTATTATTCATGGCCGAGTCCTCAAGATACTGTTTTGTGTGAGTGTGGAACACTCAGTATCTTCAGGTGCGGCGGGCGCTCCCCCGGAGGGGAAAACCGTCCGATCGCGGGTGAATTAGCCGTCCCTCGGCGGGGTACCTGCTGCCGTTAGGATTCTTTGGGCTGGGGCGATCGCCCAAACGTGTGCACCATCGACTTCAACTTGCCAGCCAACTCTGGAGTTAGCGCCCCGCCCCAATAGCGCCATTCCCAATTGCCATCCGGTTTGCCAGGAAAGTTCATGCGGGCTTTGGTGTCAAGACCGAGGGGATCTTGCAAGGGCAAAATGGCCAGATTAGCCACAGAACTGAATGCCAACCGAATGAGATCCCACTGAATGCCCTCATCACTGAGCTGCCCAAAATAACGGCGAATGGCATCAAGTTCCCACTGTTCGCGGCTGTTGAACCAACCGACGGTTGTGTCGTTGTCGTGGGTGCCCGTGTAGACCACGCAGTTGCGAGGAAAGTTGAAGGGAAGGAAGGGATTGCCAGGATCCGAGCCAAACGCAAATTGCAGCACTTTCATGCCCGGAAACTCATATTCATCCCGCAGTTCTTCGACTTCGGGGGTGATGACACCCAAATCTTCTGCCAGAATGGGGAGTTTGCCCAATTCTGTTCGCAAGGTTTCAAAAAATTCCTTACCCGGCGCTTTGATCCATTCTCCATTTTCGGCGGTGCGCTTTTCCGGCTCAATATCCGGGTCAAGTTCAACGGCCCAAAAAGCTTCAAACCCCCGGAAGTGGTCAATGCGGATGAGGTCTACATAATCCAGCATGGCTTCAAACCGCTGAATCCACCATTTGAAGTTGGTGCTTTCGAGGTATTCCCAGTTGTAGACGGGGTTGCCCCAGAGTTGGCCGGTGGCGCTGAAATAATCGGGGGGAACGCCTGCCATCAAAGCGGGTTCGTGGGTGTCGGGATCGAGGCAAAAGTTTTGGGGGTTGGCCCACACATCGGCGCTATCGTGGGCGACGTAAATGGGAATATCCCCAATAATTTCGATCGCCCGTTCATTGGCGTAGTGTTTGATGTTAGACCATTGGGAGAAAAAGGCAAACTGCAAGAATTTATGGAAGACAATTTCCGTATTGAGGCGACGACCCCATTGATCCAGGGCTGCGGGCGATCGCTCGACTAATTCTGGCTCCCACTGATACCAGCTTTTTTGTGCATTTGCCTCTTTCAGCGCCATGAACATGGCATAGTCATCTAGCCAGTAGGCTTTGCTTTCACAGAACCCGGCGAAGCGAGTCCGTTGGACATCCGAAGCATTGGCCTTGAAGTTATCACAAGCTTTTTGCAGGAGGGGCAGTTTATAGGCGCTGACTTTGTCGTAGTCCACGCGATCGCTGGGCATTTCTGGGACGTGCCACAAATCTTCGTCGGCCAAAAACCCCTCATCCCGCAGAATTTCCAGACTAATTAACAACGGATTCCCTGCCACAGCGGAGTAGCACATATAAGGCGAATTGCCATAGCCTGTGGGGCCTAAGGGCAGGACTTGCCAATACTGTTGCCCACTTTCGACCAAAAAATCGATAAACCGATAGGCTTCAACGCCTAAGTCACCAATGCCAAACCGACCGGGAAACGATGTGGGGTGGAGTAAAATACCGCTGGCTCTGATCGATGGCATGGGAAACCTATAGCGAGGATGAACAACTAAAAATCCGCAAATGCCTCGACTCTATCATGGGATCTGCACCCTCAACGCATCCTCCAGAGACATAATTTAGCGGATGGTTCGTTTGTTGCGCGATCGCGCTCTGGCACGATTCATCCTGGCCTGAATCGGCGCAACTGACTGCCCAACACCCCAAACCTGACACCACCAACTTGCTTGTAACTATGGCAACTTATCGTAATCCTGCCCCCACGGTAGACATCATTATTGAGCTGATCAATCGCCCCCACCGCCCAATTCTTTTAATTGAGCGGCTGAATCCGCCCTATGGTTGGGCTTTGCCGGGTGGGTTTGTTGATTATGGCGAAGCAGTGGAAGTGGCCGCACGGCGCGAGGCCCAGGAAGAAACAGGCTTGGTCGTTGAATTGGTGGATTTGCTGTCGGTGTATTCTGACCCCCAGCGCGACCCACGGCAGCATACTCTCAGCGTGGTGTTTGTGGCGACGGCGACGGGGAATCCCCAGGCTGGGGATGATGCTCAACATTTGGCCCTGTTTGAACCGTGGCAACTGCCGGCCAATCTTTGTTTTGATCACGATCGCATTTTGCGCGATTATTTGCACTATCGGAATTATGGACTGCGCCCTCGTGTTCAGGGGTAGGTGGTTTTGCTCCGAGTTTTGCTCCATTAATGCTGTACAGAATTGGAAAGATTGAGTTGTTATGCGTGAAGTGATCCACACGAATCAGGCTCCGGCTCCGGTCGGGCCTTACAACCAGGCGATCGCCGCTACGGGGAAAATGATTTTTGTTGCCGGACAAATTCCCCTCGATCCCGTTTCTGGTGAAATTGTTGGGGCTGGTGATGTGGCGGCCCAGACTCAACAGGCGATCGCCAACCTCACAGCGATTTTGACGGCGGCGGGGGCAAAGTTGGAATCGGTGGTGAAAACCAGCGTATTTCTTAAGGATATGAATGACTTTGCCGCGATGAATGCCGTGTATGCCCAACATTTTGCAGAAGCGACCGCTCCGGCCCGGGCCTGTGTGGAAGTGGCGCGGTTGCCAAAGAATGTATTGGTTGAGATTGAGTGTATTGCCGTGATTGACCCCTAAGGCGGGTTGTGGCGAGGGGCACTAGGAAAAAAGTGGGCTAGATGCTGGCGATCGCTTGACTCAGATTGCGATCGCCCCTCAACGACTTACGCAATCTGTTGCTTTAACCACAGGGCCAACAGGGGTAGCGTCAGGCGATAGTCATATTCCGGGCCGTAGACTAGTCCCTTTTGTTGCAGACTAGCGAGCGCCCCCTGGAGGCCCCCGCCTCTAGACAGGTGGTGCTTTTGGGCATATTCGCGAGAGTGGGGGCTGGGGGTAGGGTCGAGGGCCAAACTTTCGAGCAAGCGCACTTGGCTGGCGGGTAACAGTAACAGCAGCGACTCAAAGGTATGGGAGAGATCGTCTAGCAAGGCCAGCGCACTGTGGTGGATGAGCGTGCCTGGGATAACCAGCGCCGGGTCGGCGGGCGGGGTGGGGATAGTCTGGGCGGGGGTAGCAGTGGGTTCAAGCTGGGTCAGAATCCGTTTCAGCAGGGCGATCGCGTTACCAAAATGCCCCTGAACTGCCTCTAGAAAAAGTTGCATCGCTGCGGCTTCAAAGTGCCAGCCCTGTTGCGTGCCCATGCTCTGCAACCAAGCCTGTAAATCGTCGTCTTTGATTGGCCCTAAACATATCGCGTGCATTCCACTTTGGTTGACCCAACTTTCGGCAATGGTCGCAATCAGCACGTAACTGACCTGGCTTTGGCGCTGAATTTCTTGCCGTAGATAACACTCCCATTCTTGGGATCGATCCCAAGAGCGAATGTGGGGAAAATTTTGAAAAACGATAACAACGCGACACCCCAGATGTTCGGCGATCGCTTGCGGTAAGGTTAGTAACCCTTGCAACACGGCCCAAGCATCGCGGGTGGCAGGCCAGCATAGGTGGGTGTGATCATCAGCCAGTTGCAATGGGCCAGACCGTCCCCTTTTTTCGAGGACTTCCTGCACAACCCCAGGCGGAAATGTCGTCAAAATTGCTTCGGCCAACAATTGCAAAAACCGTTGGCGATCGGTGGCTTTGAGGCAATCAATATCGACAACGACTGCCCCTACCCGCTGCGCCGCATAGCGCACTAGGGTGCGGCGGCCACTCCCCGGTACCCCAGCTAGCAACAAGTCACCATCTGCGCTCAAAATGTCGCTGACCTGGTTCAGTTCAACTTGCCGTCCCACCAGGGTTGTCGGCATCCAGAAGAAGGCGTGCATGAGGTTGATGGGCGTTTATGTAAACTTCGATAAACCTGAGGGCGTAATTTCTAGAATCCAGGCACTATTATTTAGTACTGTTATTTAGTATATTGAGTACTGTTGGCTTTATAGCACTTTCTGGCTCTTTTGTATGACGCTTCCTGCAACTTCCCCAAATACGCAAGCCCCCGTTGTTTGGCATTCATTAGCTTCCAGTCAGGTCTTAGTTTCGTTAGACAGCGATCGCCGGGTGGGGCTGACCACGGCCCAGGCGCAAGCAAACCTGGAACGGTTTGGGCCGAATGAAATTGAAGATACAGGCGGGCGGAGTGCCTGGGAAATTCTGCTGGATCAGTTCACAAACATCATGCTGATTTTGCTGATTATTGTGGCGATCGTCTCTGGCTTTTTAGATTTTTCAGACATGCAGGCCGGCACCCTCAAGACGGGGGAAGTGCCCTTCAAAGACACGATCGCCATCCTGGCCATTGTAATTTTGAATGGGCTATTGGGGTATTTCCAGGAAAGTAAAGCCGAAAAAGATTTGGCCTCCCTCAAAAAAATGGCATCCTCGCGGGTGCGGGTCATTCGGGATGGGCAAACTGCCGAGGTGGATGCTAAAACCCTGGTGCCGGGTGACATCATGTTGGTCGAAGCCGGGGTGCAAATTCCGGCAGATGCGCGGATTTTGGAAGAGGCAAATTTGCAAGTGCGGGAAGCGGCGTTGACCGGGGAAGCCCACGCCGTCCACAAAGATGCCAGGGTGGAATTGGCGGAAGATACCCCTCTGGGCGATCGCATTAACCTGCTTTTCCAGGGGACGGAAGTGGTTTTGGGGCGGGCGACTGCCATTGTCACCAACACGGGCATGAAAACGGAGTTGGGCCGGATTGCGTCCATGTTGCAGTCCGTCGAATCAGAACCCACTCCCCTGCAACAGCGGATGCAGCAATTGAGCAAAGTGCTTGTCCTGGGGGCGATGTCTCTGGTGGCACTCGTGGTTTTTGGCGGTATTCTCTACCTGGGTTTGGATGCCTGGAAGGATTTGCTGGAAGTGTCGCTGAGCATGGCGGTGGCGATCGTCCCTGAAGGCTTACCTGCGGTCATTACCGTTACCTTGGCCTTGGGCACTCAGCGCATGGTCAAGCGCCATGCCTTGATTCGCAAATTGCCTGCCGTCGAAACGCTGGGTTCAGTCACCACTATTTGCTCCGACAAGACGGGCACCCTGACCCAAAACAAGATGGTGGTTAAGCGGGTGGATACCTGCTCTCTGGCTTTGCGGGTCACTGGCGAAGGCTACGATCCAGTGGGGCAATTCTACGCTGTCAATGAAGCAGGCGGCCCCACCGACTCGGCGTTACCCATCATCCCTGCCGAGCAGCCGGAACTGTTGAATTTGCTCTCTGCGGCTGTAGTCTGTAACGATGCGATTTTGCAACGGCCTGCGAGTGTGTGGGAAATTTTGGGCGACCCGACGGAAGGAGCCTTGCTGTCGCTGGGAGGCAAAGCGGGCTTTGAGAAAGAACAGTCCGATCGCAAATTGCCCCGAGTGCTCGAAATTCCATTTTCATCGGAGCGGAAACGGATGAGTGTGGTGGTGGAGGCGATCGCCCCGCCAGTTGAGAAGATTGAGGGTTCTGCCCGCTACATGATGTTTACCAAAGGCTCGCCTGAATTGATTTTGGAACGCTGCACCCAAGTGCAAGTGGGGATGGGGGTGCAGCGCCTGACGGCAGAACAACGGCAAGATATTTTGAGCCAAAATGACCAAATGGCGGAACGGGGCTTACGAGTCCTGGGGTTTGCCTGTCGGCCTTTGGCCGCCTTGCCCACGGAAGACCACGCAGAAGCCGCTGAGCAAGACTTGGTATGGTTGGGGCTGGTGGGGATGTTAGATGCCCCTCGTCCGGAAGTGCGCGAAGCGGTGGCTCGGTGTCGGACGGCGGGGATTCGTCCGGTCATGATTACGGGCGATCACCAACTCACAGCCCAAGCGGTGGCGGAAGATTTGGGCATTGCTCAACCGGGCGATCGCGTGTTGACAGGGCGCGACCTCGAAAAAATGAGCCTGGAAGAACTCGACAATCTGGCGGAATCGGTCAGTGTCTATGCTCGTGTGGCTCCTGAACATAAGCTGCGGATTGTCCAAGCCCTCCAGCGCAAACACCATATCGTTGCGATGACCGGGGATGGGGTGAACGATGCCCCCGCCTTGAAACAGGCCGATATTGGGATTGCGATGGGCATTACCGGCACCGATGTCAGCAAAGACGCAAGCGATATGGTGCTGCTCGACGATAACTTTGCCACAATTGTGGCGGCCACGGAAGAAGGGCGAGTCGTTTACAACAACATTCGGCGCTTCATCAAATACATTCTGGGGAGCAACATTGGCGAGTTAATCACGATCGCGGCGGCTCCGCTGTTGTTGGCGACCGGGGGCGTGCCCTTAACACCGCTACAAATTTTGTGGATGAACCTTGTTACCGATGGGTTGCCAGCTCTGGCGTTGGCTGTTGAACCAGCGGATCCAAACGTGATGAAACGGCCTCCCCACGATCCGCAAGAAAGTATCTTTGCCCGTGGTTTAGGCACTTACATGGTGCGGATTGGGTTGATTTTAGCCATTCTGGCGATCGGGTTAATGATGTGGTCTTATGACTACACGGCGGCTCATCCAACTGCGATGGATCCCAACGGTCAACGGTGGAAAACAATGGTGTTCACAACCTTGTGTCTTGCCCAAATGGGCCATGCAATGGCCATTCGCTCTAGCCATCGCCTAACCCTGGAAATGAATCCTTTGTCAAATCCCTATGTGCTCGCCTCTGTGGTGCTGACAACGGTTTTGCAACTGATGTTGATCTACGTCCCGGCGCTCCGAGCCTTTTTTGGCACCCATTATCTGGATTTAACCGAGTTGGGCATTTGCATTGGGCTGAGCTTACTGATGTTTGTTTGGGTGGAGTTGGAGAAGCTGGTCTACCGCTGGTATGCCTTAGTCAAAAAGCGGTAGTGCATTAAACAGTGGTGCGTTAAGCAGTAGGGCATGATGGTAGCCTCGCGATCGCACACTGGATGGACAGTACAGGGCTTGGCGATTCAACTCAGCGATCGCCCCCCGCCCCTCGTCGTGACCTGGCCTGCGTTATCCCCCTTAGGCAATGTGGAAGCGGGGATCCTCTTGTAACAAGCTGGGTTCAAAGGTTTGAGCCCATTCAATCATCGCATCGGGCACCGCTTCGTTTTGGTGTTTCAACAGCAAGGCCGTGTAGTAGCTTTTTTGTTTCACCACGATCGCGCAGTAGCCATCGGCCTGAATCGACGCATGGTGAAATCCTTCTAATTGGAGGGATGACATCAACAGCGATCGCAAGCCTAAAGCCTGAAAAATCGTTTGCACCCAGCTCATATTTGTGTTTTCACTGGTTGTAAAATATTCCTTCGGCAACCCATTCGGATCAAAAATTGCAGCACCAATGACATGATTGATAAATGGCATCACTGAGTTGATGGTAGGAATTGATACATTTAACTCAGTTTTGGTTAAAGATGGCATTGACTATTCTCACCCAGCTAAACAGACACAAAAAACAACAAATCTTCGAGTTTTTAATCGCTATATTCAAGCTTTGCATCGCCAGATTACGCTTAATGTACATTGAGCGTCAGCGAAGCGTCTGATCATTCGGAAAACTTAACGTTTGTGCTTCAAAGAATACATTTTTGTGTTCCATTCTCCCTTGCAGCCGCAACCGTTATGCCTGCTGTTTGATGCCCCTTTCCTCTAGTGTAGAAAGGCTCAACAGTAAGAGCGACCGTGAAAACGCCGATGCTGCCAGAATTAACACCGTGGAGTAACCAGGTAGATATCTGGAGATCTATTAAGTTGCAAGGTTAAATTGAATTACGCTTTAAAGCTCAGTAGGGCACACAATAAACTGCGTGCCCTAAATACCGAGTGAACAGCATAGGTTGTCAAAAAGATTAGTGCGCGAAGTGAATCTTAGCCACAACGAGTTTCTTTAACCTTGGTTCCGCACATGGCGGGCCAGGTCAAGAATCTTTGTCCAGCGCTTTTGTAACTGTTTGGGGGTTAATTTCAAGGTTTTGGCAATGGCTTGATCCTCGACTGGAGTTTGCTTGAGTTGCAAAATTTCGTGCTGTTCGGGGGTGAGTTGGGCCAAGAATGCTTGCCATTGGGGGGTGGAGAGGCCCAGGTGTTGATCCACATCTGCGCCTAACCATTGATGCACTAAGCGCCAATTCTGGGAGGATAGGGCAAATTTTTCGACGTGATATTTGAACCGCTGTTGGAGATAGTCGCGCTGGCGTGGGGTGAGCCCCAGGATCTCGTCGATTTCGGGGGCGGAGAGATCTTGCAACTTCAGCACGAGATAGTCGATGCAGTCAGATTGGCCTTCGTTTTCCAGGTATTGCACCAATTCGGAAATGACGCGATCGCGCAAGACCTGTTCCGATGAATCCACCATATCGGTGACCATTTGTTCCCGGAGTTGCTGCACGATGGGGCTGCGATTGTGCAATTCAGCTTCTTCGCCCCGGGGCGATTCGAGGGCTTGCTCAATGTCAACGGAAACTTCCTGGGGTTGGCGCTGACCAAACCGTTGGGCTCGCAAGACAATGAGCTGTTGGGTCTGGGCACCAGGCAGGGAAATGCGCCGTTTGGCATACTGCTCGGTAAAGGCCATGTATTCTGCCAGTTCAAGCCGTGTCCGGGGTTGATAGTTTTCGGGTAATTCGTTTTCGCGCCGGAAGGCTTTGAGGGATTCGGTGTAAAAGCTTTGGAGAAAGTCTTCAATCAAGTTGAAGCGAGCTTGGAAGCCGAGTTGCAACCGGGAGGGTGCCACATAGCGATACACCATTGACCCCAGGGTGCTGTGTAATTCGACGCGACCCCGGCGCGAGCCGAGTTGATAGTAGGTGAGGCATTTTTGGAGGCGATGGCGGGCGAGGGAGATTTGCCAGGATTGGGCTTGGCCGGAGGCTTGGATGCGGCCACTCTTTTGGCAGACGCGATCGACTTCAGCGGCGATGCGTTGGGCTAGGGTTTCCGCATTGCCATTAAGGGTGGGGATTTCGGCTTTCAGTTCTTGCGACAGCATTTGGATCAGGGCGGCTTGATCCATGAAGTCGGCGGTGGCCAGGGTGGTTTTGGGTTTTAATGATTTGGGTTTGAGGGGGATGTAGTGTGGGCTGTGAGGGGTAGAGGCGATCGCGGGGGCGGTTGCTGCGGGAGTGTAGACAGAGGTTGAACCAGACCGAGTAGCGCGAGATTCCATATTCATAATTGGGTAGTGCACATATATAGGAACTTTGAGTGCTTCAGAGACCGGAACATCGGGTGAAACCCCTGACTCTGATTGCCTGACACGAAGATTGCCAACTGTCATAGTGATCTACATAGGTAACGTGAGTTGCTACGGGAATACCCCGAACCCCCTATGGCACTTTCTCAGGTGGTTGGAACGGTGGGCGGGCAGTATGGCTGTTGGCGGCACGTTCAACGGCACCTGCAATGGCACGGCACGGCGCAACGTATAGAACTGATGTGCGGGCGATCGCCCGTTTAACCAAAACCTTTAACCTGAGGTGAACAGTGGACAGTTAACAAGCTGGTTGCAACTTGCCAACCAGACTGCTTGTAACCCCTGTCCTGGAGGGATGGAAGCGCACTTCCACCGCTACCAAGCTGAGATGGGCAAACAGCCTACTATCCATAAGCCAATGAGAGGGTAGCCATCCGGATATTTAGACGACGAATTTTCTCAAAGGGTTCAGGCGACGCAAACAATTTGGGGGATTATTCAGCCACAAATTGTTCAACGGCCTCCCATCCCAGACCTTTCCGCAGGACGAGAGGTTCCTCTGTGGTGAAGTCAATAATGGTTGAAACCTGGTAGTGAGGATCCTCATCCGCATCGACAATCACGTCAACCAGTTTGTCTAAGGCATCAAATAATTCAAACCGTGAGGTGGGTTGAGATTGTTTTGGGGCGATCGGGGTGCCGTCATCAAAAATATGGGCGGAGGTCGAAATGATGGGAGTTTCCAGTTCGGCTAACAACGCATGGCACACGGTATGTTCTGGCACCCGAATGCCCGTTGTTTTGCGTTTGGGGTTCATGACTAAGCGGGGGACGAGCTTCGTGGCGGGTAACAAGAATGTGTAGGGGCCAGGAATTAAACGGCGCATAATGCGATAGGCCCCATCCCGCACGACGGCATACTGGGCAATGTTCGACAACGACGGACAGAGAAAGGTGAGGGGTTTATCGTTGCTGAGTTGTTTGATTTGGCGGACTCGTTGAATGGCGCTTTTGGAGTTCAGATCACACCCGATCGCGTAGACCGTGTCCGTGGGATACAAAAGAACGGCTCCGTTTCTAAGATCGTCCACAATCTGACTAATGAGGCGTTTCTGGGGATCTTTGGGGTGAACGGTGTAAACAGTAGCCATAAACGAACCAAAAAGAGGGACAGACGGGGAAAGCAGGGTGGGCGATCGGGGTGGGCTCAATCAGTCGGGTGGTGAAATTGCCATCGAAGCAGCGACGCGAACATGGGAGAACCGGAGTCAGGAGGAATAATAAGGAATGACAGTTGATGAACACCACAGAAGCCAAGCCATGACCAAAATTGCTTATTTACAATGTCCCACGGGAATTGCAGGGGATATGTGCCTGGGAGCCTTGGTTGATGCGGGCGTCCCCGTTGAATATTTGCAGACGCAGTTGGCACGGTTAGGCATTGCTCAGGAATATAAGCTGTGGACGGAACAGGTGCAGCGCAATGGATTGCAGGCGACCAAGTTTCATGTTGAGTTGGTGACAGCAGCGGGGGCATCTTTGGATCCTGATGACTTTACCACCTTTGACCACTTCGCGCATCAACACTGGGATAGGGGGGCGATCGCCGCTCGCGACGGGCAAACCCCGCCGGAATCGGCCCCTCAGTCTCAGCCTGTAAAGGCTGGTCAATCTCCTGCTGAATCTAGGGAAACGTTGCCTTCTGACCATTCCCATTCACCCTTGCCGCCCCCAGCTCCGGAGAGTCAGCCTCACTATCCTCCAATCAGACATTTGCCGGAAATTGAACGGTTGATTCTGCAAGCGGAGCTGCCGCCCCGGGCAACGGCGTGGAGTTTGGCGGTGTTTCGGCAATTGGCGGAGGCGGAGGGTGCAGTGCATGGCCTGCCGCCGGAACAGGTGCATTTCCATGAGGTGGGGGCGACCGATGCGCTGGTGGATATCATTGGGACGTGTTTGGGGTTTGACTGGCTCCAGGTGGATGCGGTGTATTGTTCGCCGTTGCCAGTGGGGGATGGCTTCATTCGGGCTGCCCACGGGCGCTTGCCGGTGCCCAGTCCGGCGGTGTTGAAGCTGTTTGAACTGGGGCAAATCCCGATTTTTAGCAATGACTTGCGGGGTGAGATGGTGACGCCAACGGGGGCGGCGATCGCGCTAACCCTTGCTGCCCAGTTTGGCCCGCCACCACCAATGCGGTTGCACAAAGTGGGCCTGGGGGCGGGTTCCCAAAACTTAGCGATTCCTAATATGTTGCGTTTGTGGCTTGGCGAGGCGGAAGGCGATCGCCCCCTACCTCGGCAGCAGCCCGCCCATATCCATTCTCATCCCCGCCATGACCACAGCCATCATGACCACAGTCATCATGACCATCACCCCGGCCAAGCTCATGTCCAGGCACCGGGGGCACCTGAAGCAAATGGAGTTGGCCCCAGTGTGCCTCCGGCGATCGCCTCCCAACTGGCAACAGAGGCGATCGCTGAATTGACCACGCAAATTGATGATCTCAGTCCGCAAGCGATCGGGTATGTGTTGGAAGCGTTGTTAGCGGCGGGGGCGGTGGATGTCTTTTCTCAGGCGATCGCCATGAAAAAGTCGCGACCAGGAATTTTGCTGACGGTGTTGTGCCCCCCTGCGGCGGTTGAGCAGTGTGAGGCGATTATCTTTCGGGAGACGACCACCCTGGGGATTCGGCGATCGCTGCAAACCCGCAGGATTTTGCCGCGCGCCTTCCAGACTGTGCAAACTCCCTATGGCCCCGTTGCCATGAAGCTGGCGTGGGCCACAGACCAAGCTGCCGCCCCAACCAATGTTCAACCGGAATATGAAGATTGTGCGCGGCTGGCCCGTCAATTGCGGGTGCCTTGGCGGGAGGTGCATCGGGCGGCGATCGCGGCGTGGCATCAGGCCCAAGCCCAGGCCCTAACGGCTGCGGGGTAAAGCCTCAGGGGCATGGCTGCGCTCAGTGGTTTCAGGCTCAAGACGTTAGGCTCAGGGATTGAGCGATCGCCACCGCTGTTGGATATCACCAATGGAATAGAGCGCCTGAAAAGGAATTTGGGCGGCGGCATAAGTTTCGGTGCCACCCTGCTGGCGATCGACCAGCGCCAAAATCCCGTTAACGTGGTATCCCGCTTCCCGGAGGCGGGCGACGGCTTTGAGGGCTGATTGCCCCGTCGTGACGACATCTTCCAGCACGGTCACGGCACTTCCTGCGGGGAGGGTTGGCCCTTCGATGTAGGCACGAGTCCCGTGGCCTTTGGCTTCTTTCCGCACAATGAGCGCAGTGAGCGATCGCCCCTCATAGGCCGCGACCACACTGGTTGCTGTAACCAGCGGATCTGCCCCCAGGGTCAAGCCAGCGACGGCTTGGGTCTCGGTGGGCAACAGCGACAGCAGCAAGCGCCCAATGGCCACCCCTCCCGCAGGATGGAGCGTGACTTGTTTGCCGTTGATGTAGTACGAACTGCGTTGCCCCGAGGTGAGGACAAAATCACCTTCCTTGTAGGCAACCGTGCAAATTAGATCCAGTAATTGTTGGCGCAAGTCGGCCAAATCCAGCGTAGCCATTGCAAGAGCAGAAGTCATATTTAATATTTCGAAAACTTGAAGGATGTGTGGACTATTGATAGTTGAATTGATGCAAATAAATGCATCATTTTGAAATAGTGTGAGTACAATTATCCAAGCGCAACAATTGGTTTTGGGATAATTGCTTTTAGGCACAACTCAGAGAGTTTTGAAGGCTCTACCAATCCTGATTTTACGCGGATACAGGCAACCACTGATTGAAATTTGAGGAGTCAGCGCATGGATTTTAACCATCGTTTCATCCGTCTCGGTCTTCCAGGGGCGATCGCGGGGTTGGCATTAACAACAATGGCAACGTGGGGTGCCCCAGCGGCGATCGCCCGTGATGTCGAAGATTTCCCGGTGGTGCCACAAGGCATTCGGTTTGGTGAAGTCGTCAACGAGTTTGAAGAACAGTTCTTTTCCCACGATCGCAACTATTACCGGAATCGGAGCTTTACGGGGCAGCTCAAGCGCATTTTTGGGCCGTTCCCAGAAAATTCCATCTACCAGGATGCGAATGATGTTCACAAGCTCTACCTGGAAACATTTTATAAGCAGATGAATTCTGGCCCAGTGTTGCGAACTTTGGATCTCGACAATCCGTTCCAGTTTTCCTTGCGGACGTTGCCGCCGCCAGTGGTTGCGCAGCCAATCCAGGTTGTTGAACCACCTATGATTGTGGCTCCGCCGATCGCGCCCGCAGTTCCAATGACCCCACCGAAGCCGGTTCCCGCGTTGTGGTAAGGCTCTGTTGGCGGTGATCTCCTTGGGGGGAAACGCTGGGGCGATCGCCGCCGCTTCCCCGTGCTGGGTGGAAGCGCGATCGTTCCGGTGCCGTTAGAGTTCTAACGCGGAACAAGGTGATTTCTCAGCACCCCAGCCTTGCAACGTCAAATGGGTGAATCCAGGGTGCAGGGGTCGAACCTGCCTAAGGCGAATTATGAGTTCGCTGCCTCATCCGCTCGGCCAACCCTGGTTGCCTACACAGCTTGATTTGCTCATTATTGTATCCTGATTTTTTCGTTTGGTTGCCGAACTGGGGTTGGCGTTTGCTGACTCCAGTTTTGTTTTTTGGCAAGATTGGCCGGTGCGTGGGTGGCGAATTTTGGGATGGCCCAATGGCGCTGCTGTTTTTTGCCTGATTTTTGCGGGGGCTGGCCTTGCTATTGTGGGTGTTTCGGATGACAATGGCGATCCAATTTCCCCAGTTGGGTTTCCCCAGGCGGGGAAAGAAGTTGGCAAAATGGGGGGCAAGACCGAGATAATGCTTTAGGTTATTTAAGATAACTTTGCGTTGCAGGTTGCAGATTGCTCTCTAAAATTGCTTCACCTGATTAAAATTGGAAGTGCCCAAGGCTCTAATCCTTGATTGCGCCCAGTTGCGCTTGTGACTACAGCCAAAAACGGCCTGGTTGCGATCGCACTCAGGTCATCGAACCGTACCCAAACCGCTATGAAAATCAACTCTACGATTGGTCTCACGTTAATGCTGCTGGTTTCCATGCTGGCTGCTGGTGTTTTGAGTGCGATCGCAGGTATGAGCATGGGGCGCGAAGCCCTTAAAGGCATTACCCAGCCTGATACCCGCCCCACAAACAAACTGGCCAACCGCAAAGGCGAAGCCCCCCAACGGAACGAAGTCATGATCTTGAAAGAAGACAAGATTTTGGCCGAGGTTAAACAGCGGATTACTGGCAAAGCCACCCCCCCAAGTGCGGCTCCTAAAGCTGCTGCTAAAGCGGAGCCTGCAAACCAAGCGACCCTCCCGGTGAAAGGCGAAAGCAAGGGCGTGACGTTGATTGTGCGAGCGGTTGAACAACAGGGCGATTCCCTGGTTCTGTCCCTGAGTATGCGGAATGAAAGCCCTGATCCAGTCCAATTTCTCTACAGTTTTTTGGAACTGAAGGATGATCAAGGGCGGGTGTTGAATGCGCGGACTGAGGGGCTGCCGTCGGAGGTGCCGCCGGATGGGGAAGAATATCGTGGGGCGGTGCGGGTGCCGGTGGCTTCAGTCGAGCAGTCTAAAAAGTTATTCTTAGCGTTGGCTGACTATCCTAACCAGACTGTGCAGCTCAAGTTGTCCGCGATTCCGCTCGGTCGGTAGGGGTTTCAGTATGCCAGGAACCTGCGGGTATCCCTTTTGGTTATGCGTTCCATGAGTGCCTCGCTGTTGAACGGATTGTTGATTGAATTATTGTCTACTCTGGCCCCTGGTGAAACTGCCAACACCTGGTCAAATGTGGCGGTGAAGCTGTTGGCTGTGTTTGGGCTCATTGCGATTAATGCTTTTTTTGTGGCGGCAGAGTTTTCGATTGTTTCCGTCCGGCGATCGCGGGTTAGCCAACTGGTGGGGGCGGGGGATGTGCAAGCCCGAACCGTGCAGGATTTGCAGCGGAGTCTTGATCGGTTGTTGTCTACGACCCAAATCGGGATTACGTTGTCGAGTTTGGCCCTGGGGTGGATTAGTGAAAGCGCGATCGCGACCTTTGTGGCGGAGTGGCTGCTGCTGTTGCCATTGTCTGATCCCCTTCGGGCAAGTGCGGCCCATTCTCTGGCTATTCCGCTGACGTTCGTGGCGGTCGCCTATCTCCAGATCGTGCTGGGCGAGTTATGCCCCAAGTCCTTGGCCTTGCTCTATCCCGAACAGCTAGCCCGATTTTTGGGTGCGCCCAGTCAGGCGATCGCCCGTATTTTTAACCCGTTTATCTGGGTGTTGAACCAATCGACACGGCTGTTGTTGCGCTTGGTGGGGGTGCAATATACGCGCCAAGGTTGGTATAACCAGGTCACGCCAGAAGAACTCCAGCTCATCATCGCCACCTCCAGCGAATCAACGGGGTTAGAAGCGGAAGAGCGCGAATTGTTGCGGAATGTGTTTGAGTTTGGCGAAGTCTCCACGGGCGAAATCATGGTGCCGCGTACCAGCATTGCGGCGATTTCCTGCCAGGCGACTTTGCGGATGTTGCTGGAAGAAGTGGCGATTTCCGGTCATTCTCGCTATCCCGTGATTGGTGAATCGCTGGATGACATTCGCGGCATTATCCAGTTTAAGGAGGTGGCCGAGCCTTTGGCCCAGCACGCTGATTGTTTGGATCAACCCGTGGAAAATTGGATTCGTCCGGCCCGGTTTGTGCAGGAATATATGCCGTTGAGTGAGTTGTTGCCGTTGATGCAGCGATCGCACCAGCAAATGGTGATGGTGGTGGATGAATTTGGCGGCACGGCGGGCCTGGTCACCATTGAAGACGTCGTGGGCGAGATTTTGGGGGATGCGATCGAAACCGACAGCACTGAAGAGCCCATTATCCAAATCATTGATCCGCAGACGTTTTTGGTGCAGGCCCAGATGAATCTGGAAGAGCTGAACGAAATTCTGAATCTGGATTTGCCGCTGACGGACGAATATCAAACCCTGGCTGGGTTCATTTTGTTTCAATTGCAACGAATTCCCGAACCTGCCGAAGTGCTGAAGTTTAATGGCTATGAATTCACCGTTGTTTCGACTGAAGGCCCCCGGCTGAATCAGATTCAAATCCATCGGCCTGAGGTGTTGGCTGCGGATGATGATTTGGATCTAGAGATTTTGCCAGAGCCTCCCGTGGTGCTGGAACGCCCCGATCGCCCCGCACCGGAGGATGATTTGCCGACCTGAAGTGAAAGCGCAGAATCAAGGGTTGGTTGCAGCGATCGCAACCTGGGCGATCGCAGAATTCAGCCTTGCCCATAGCAACAGCACAAATATCGGATCTACAATGGGCAACTATCAGCGTGTCATGCTGCGGCGTGTCACAGTGATAATCTTGCTACTTAACAGGAGAGCTTGTCGTGAGAGAGATTTTAATCAGTTTGGGGGTCATGCTAGCGTGCGTGCTGGTGTTGGTGGTCTCCCAATTCACCTTTAACAAAACCGATGTGCAGGCGGCGGAACTGCCCGAAACTGCCACTGTCGTTGCCACCGCAGAACCCGCGCAAGCTCCCTTGATGGCGCAAGCTTCAGCAAACAAACCAAGTGAGAAAAAAGTGGAAGCATCTAAAAACTACGTCACAACGGGCTCTGGCCTGAAATATCTGGATCTGGTTGAAGGGGAGGGTGCTTTTCCTGAACCAGGACAAACGGTGAGCGTGCACTACATCGGCACCCTGGAAGATGGTTCTAAATTTGATAGTTCCCGCGATCGCGGCGAGCCTTTTGCCTTTAAGCTGGGTGCTGGCCAAGTGATCAAAGGCTGGGATGAAGGCTTGGCTACCATGAAACCGGGTGGCCGGCGACAACTGGTGATCCCGCCGGAACTGGGCTATGGCTCCCGTGGCATTGGCCCCATTCCCCCCAACTCGACCCTCATCTTTGACGTGGAACTGCTCAAAGTCGGTAAATAGGGTTTGTTCCCTAATTATCGGTCTTAACCTATCGGTCTTCATGGTTGCCCTCGGCTCCAGGCTAATGCTAAACCAGCCCTTGCCGGGGGTTTGTTTATGATTTTGCTCTCATACTTTGACTGGTGCCTGCTCGTTCTCCTGGAATGGGCGATCGCGCCATCAACCTTGCACTGCCCACTCTCCTCTTTGCTAGACCTGTCCTGAAATGTTCAAACCCATTCTCTTGTTGTTCATTTCCAATATTTTCATGATCTTTGCCTGGTATGGGCACCTCAAAGATTTGAAAACTGCTCCCGTTTGGACTGCGATTTTGGTGAGCTGGGCGATCGCCTTTCTGGAATATTGTTTTCAAGTCCCCGCTAACCGCATTGGCAGCCAATATTTCAACCTCTCCCAGCTTAAAGTGCTCCAAGAAGTCATCACAATGCTGGTTTTTGCCGGATTCAGCGTTGCCTATATGAAAGTTCCTGTCACCCGCAATTATTTCTTTGCGGCCATGCTTCTGGCCGGAGCCGCCTACCTCATCTTCAGCGACCATCCCGACACCCCGCATTAATGGGCTACTCTCAGTCTCTCAACTAACGCCATGCAAACTAATGCCAGACAAACTAAAGGCAATAAAAAAGGATTGGTAAATCCCAATCCTGTTCAGATGACCTGCTAGTCAAGAAAGTTGTCTAGAGAGAATGCTGTGCTGGGCCTTAGCTCAGGGCTTCCAAGTAATCCCGGACGCGGTTCCGGCGTTTGGGCTGGCGGAGCTTTTGCAACGCCTTGGCTTCGATCTGGCGGACTCGTTCGCGGGATAGATCCAACGCCCGACCAATTTCGGCCAGGGAGTAGGGCTGACCATCGCCTAACCCAAAGCGCATTTGAATGACATCCCGTTCGCGGGTGGTGAGATCAGAAAGCAGTTGTTCCAGGTCTCGCCGCAGGGCTTCCCGCATCAGCGTATCTTCTGGGGTGATTTCGTCTGTTTCCAGCAGATCACCCAGTTCGGTATCTTTCTCTTTGCCTACTTTGGTTTCCAGCGAGACCGATCGCGGCACGCGGAGCAGTACTTCCCGCACTTGGGGGGCGGTCATTTCCAGTTCTTTCGCCACATCGTCGATGGTGGCCGTGCGGCCTTTTTCCTGGGAAATTTTGCGCTGGGCTTTTTTGATCTTGTTCAGTTTCTCGGTGATGTGAACCGGGAGGCGAATGGTGCGGCTTTGGGTGGCGATCGCCCGGGTAATGCCCTGCCGAATCCACCAGTAGGCGTAGGTGCTAAACCGATAGCCCTTGGTGGGGTCAAATTTTTCGACAGCCCGTTCCAGCCCCAGAGTGCCTTCCTGAATCAGATCTAGCAGTTCCAAGCCACGGTTTTGGTATTTTTTGGCGACGGATACGACCAGGCGCAAGTTGGCCTTGATCATGTGTTCCTTCGCCCGACTGCCTTCGCGCTGGATATGATCCAACTCTTCTACGCTGAGATTCGCAATTTTTGCCCACTCCCGCTTGCCTTCTGCCAGGATGGGTTTGAGTTCGGTGACGTGGACTCCGGCTTCGGCGGCCCACCGTTCTAGCGAGGGGCGATGGGCCAGGTGGGAGGTGAGGCGATCGTGGGCATCGACCAATTCCACATAGCGATGAATGATCCCTGCTTCGGTTTCTGCTGCTTGCCGACGCAGTTCTAACAGATTCATGTAGCGTTGAACCCGCTGAGCCTCTGAAACTTCCTCATCGCGTCCGAGCAACCGCACTCGACCAATTTCTTGTAGATACAGGCGCACTAAATCAGTAGTCCGGCGACTGGCAACTCGGCGCAGGCTGTCTGGGTCAGCACTACCCAGTTCCAACTCCATCATGTCATCGACTGTAGAGACAGGATCAGAATTATCGGACTGAAAATTCCGAGGGTCGAGTGGCTCGTTGTAGTCGGTTTCAGCGTAGAAAGATGTTGCTGGCATAATGCTAGTCTCGGTGGCTCCAGATAGATTAGGCTTCAGTCTTGTTGCTAGTGTTCCCGCGATAAAGGACTGGAGAACAATGTTGAGAGTTCCGTAACAACAGTTATTAATCGTAAAAACTGTCAGTTTGCCAGACTGAATTTATGCAAACGAATTTCAGAACT
This sequence comes from uncultured bacterium, assembly GCA_964475335.1. Lineage (GTDB taxonomy): Bacteria > Cyanobacteriota > Cyanobacteriia > Leptolyngbyales > Leptolyngbyaceae > CAYYWG01. The sequence continues at coordinate 66,983 of CAYYWG010000012.1, read as the reverse complement.
TCCAGTTGTCTGGTATTTGCACCCCGGTTAACTAGAAAGCAGTCAGCTCTCGACGAAGAACCTGTGAATTCTAGTGTTGTTTCTACACGTTATTGCTAGAACGTTGTTGCTAGGAGACAGTGTAGAGACTTTTCCGCCTCAGTGAAGTGACTGAAATCAAAGGAACAAAGAAACCTACATCACTCCTCTGCTGTTTTCCTGATCTTGGGGCAGGAATCCGGCTGCTTTACTGGGGTTTGACGATTGGAGCGGGGTTTAACAGAATTGTGTAAATTTTCTTGCAAAGGGTTGCGTAATTTTACGCCTTGGGTGGGCGGTGATGGCTGGGTTGGGGGTGGCCTGGGTGCTTGAGTCCTGGGACTGGTGGGGCGATCGCCTAGGCTTTTGGGCTTGCAGGCGGATCGCTCTATTCGATTTCGGGTTTGTAATCGCGCAACATCAGGGCAGAGACGGCATCGAGAGGAGAAATGGTGCCGTGGAGGAGGTGCCAAACTTGTTGAGAAATGGGGACGGCGATCGCCTGTTGGGTCGCGAGTTGAACGATGACTTGAGTGGTGTTAATGCCTTCGGCGGTTCCCTGGAGGGTGCTCAGAATCTCGGCTAAGGATTGGCCCTGAGCAAGGCCGTAGCCAACCTGGTAGTTCCGGCTGAGGGGGCTGTTGCAGGTGGCGAGTAAATCGCCCAGGCCCGACAAACCGTAGAAGGTATCGGGTTGGGCACCCCAGTATTCGCCCAGGCGAATGATTTCGGCGAGGCCACGGGTGACGAGGGCGGCTTTGGCGTTGGTGCCAAGGTGTAAACCGTCGCAGGTGCCAACGGCGATCGCGATGACATTTTTGAGGGTGCCACCCAGTTCGACCCCCAGAATATCGGGATTGGTATAGACCCGAAATTGCCGTGATGAGAGCGCTGTTTGGATGGTTTCGGCGGCGGGCATTTGGGCACAGCCAATGACTGTGGCGGCGGGCAACCCTTGTTGAATTTCTTTGGACAAGTTCGGGCCAGATAGCACGGCGATCGCGTGCTCTGGAAAAGATTGTTGCCAAAGCTGGGACGGGAGCAAGGGCAAGGCGGTGGCGCTACCAGAATCTGGATCTAAACCTTTGGTCGCGGTGAGAAAAACTGTCGTTGGCCCAAATAAACGGCCTTGGGATTGGTCGTACACAGCCCGCACCTGGGTCGCGATCGCCCGCACCCCTTTCATGGAAACTGCGGAGACAATCACATCGGCTCCGGCCAGGGCCGTTTCTAGCGTGATGTCGCCGCGTCGTGACCAGGCCCGCACAGTATGGCCATTGGCTGCAAACAACTGGGCCAAAGTTGCCCCCCAGGCCCCTGCGCCCAAGACTGCCACCGTTAGCGACGCAGAACCCCCGCTCGAAGACGCTGTACTCATACCCTATGACTCAGCCTGCTCGGTCACCTGGCGTGGATATTGCTGCATCAACGCTCTAACTTGCTCGGCGTGGTAGGAACTGCGGGTCAGAGGCGATGACACCACTTGCAAGAAGCCCAAGGATTTGCCGTAGACTTGCCACGCATCAAATTGTTCGGGCGTGACGAAGGTTTGCACTCCGAGATGCTTTTGGGTGGGCTGCAAGTACTGGCCAATGGTCAGAATATCGCAATCTACCGATCGCAAGGCTTGCATCACTTCCCGCACTTCGTCGTCGGTTTCGCCCAGACCCACCATAATGCCGCTCTTTGTATAGACGTGGGGGGCCAGTTGTCGGGTGCGTTGCAACAGTTCTAGCGATCGCTCGTAGTTCCCTTGGGGCCGCACCCTCCGGTATAACCGGGGAATGGTTTCTGTATTGTGGTTCAGCACTTCAGGATTGGCTTGGAGGAGGAGGGCCAGGGCTTCCCAGTTGCCGCACAAATCGGGAATCAACACCTCAATAGTGGTCTGGGGCGAGACTTGGCGAATCGCCCGAATGCAGCGATCGAACTGTCCGGCTCCCCCATCGGGTAAGTCATCTCGATTGACCGATGTAATGACCACATGATTGAGATTCATGCGGCGTACGGCTTCCGCGAGGCGATCGGGTTCGGTCGGGTCAAGGGGCTTGGGTTTCTTTTCAAAGTCAATATCACAGTAGGGACAAGCCCGTGTGCACGCTGGCCCCATGATGAGAAAGGTCGCGGTGCCTGCATTGAAACACTCGCCAATATTGGGGCAGGATGCTTCTTCGCAGACAGTATTTAACCCTAAATCCCGCAGCACATCCTTGACCCGGCCCACCCGTTCCCACTGGGGTGCCTTGACTCGTAACCAATCTGGCTTAACAACCACTCGCCCATTCCTGAAGAACTACTTTCTTCAGTCTATCGGCAAACCTTGTCTCTGGCTGCACTGATCTGGCCCCATTTGTCAGGATGGCGGCGTGGAACGGTGGGCTGGTGTGGGCTGGGTTTCCGGAACAAATTCAAAGCCAACCCGCAAGCGCAAGGTGCCGTTGATGGGGGCGGAGTAACCGGGTTGAAAGGCGACACAGGGGAGGCCCGTAGTCCAGAGTTGCAGAGTGGGCGATCGCCTCATGGTGCCTGGGGGGGCCGCCTCGGGGGATAACACCAAGCCTTGCAACTGAAATGCCGCCAAGAATTGCTCGACGAGGCCACTGGTCATGGCAACATCCAGCCCATATTGCAATTCTTTCACTTTAAGTGTGGTCTGGGGAAAGGCGATAGTTGCCTGCGTGTCTAGCCCCAGGAGGGTGTTGTTAAAGTGCATTGTTTTGCTCCTAACTTGCGTATTCCTGCGATCGCTAGGACAAGTGGCCCCAGCTAACCAAAGCGAGTCTAGGGAACCGAGGGAATAGAGTAATGCAGGATGACTAAGGCCAGGGAACGGAACCAGACTTCACTGGCATAATCACCTAAAAGTATTAAAAGATACATTTATTGTAGCTAGCCCCCAGCGGAATCGCCAGCGATCGCCTCGGCCATGATTGGTGAGCCCAATTCCGCGATCGCGCTTTGAAGTGAATCCTCGGTTTCTCAGCGGACGGACTTGCAACACGATGGCATTGGTAATTAACTCGACCTATTTGACTCTGGAATGAAGGTTTAAGTCAAATGTTGGTGGTGTTGGGATGGTGATTCTGGCTGACATTAAAGTCGAGGGCTGGATGGGCGATCGCGGCGGCTAATTAATAGCTTTCGGTGGGGCGATCAAATGCGGGGCGATCGAAAAAATCTGGTGCCGACAGGTCTGGCGATAGGGTTAAGTCGGCTTGGTATTGCTGGAGCAGTTGCAGGGCGATCGCGGCGTTTGTTGCATAGCTGGGCCGTTCTTGCCCCGCATAGTCTCCCCGCCGAGCAACTCCTTTATTTATCCCCACAACGTCGCCATTGGCATTGACCAAAGGCCCACCAGAGTTCCCTGGTTCCAGTTTCACGTTGGTTTGCAGGTCGCCATTGGGCAAAATATCCACAATCGTTCCTGTGGTAATGACTCCGGCTTTTCCCCTTGGACTCCCGATCGCGCAAACGGCTTGACCAATTTCTGGGCTGCGACGGGTGGCCAGGTGCACCTGGGGGAGGGGGCCACCGTCTTGCAGTTGAATCAAGGCCAGATCGTTCCGGCGATCGTGGCGAATGACTTGCCCCTCATAGCGATCGCCCGCTTCCGTCGCGACAAATAAACGCTGTTGCCCCAACCGCCGCACGACGTGATAGTTCGTCATCACTAGCCCTTCTGGGCCGACAATGCTGCCTGACCCCACCCCCCGGCCAGCATGAACTGTAACGACTGCCGCCTGGATGGTTTGGCAGGCTTGGGCAACTGCCGTGGGCATTGCGCGGGTGAACTGAGATGACTCGACGGGTGGATTGCGATCGCGACCCTGCTTGGCAGTAGGGCCAAGGTCTATGGGAAACGCCTCATCGGGCAGAGGAAAACCGTCTGGCGCGTGGGTTGGGTCGGGTTCGGTGGGTTGGCGGGTGGCCTGGGCGGGGGGCCGGGTTGGGCGGGAGGGGAACCCCTCAGATAACCGAGCTGGAAACGCGACGGAATCAGCCTTGGGGCGATCCCTCCATCGGGGCAATTGCGGTTTTAACACCAACAGGGCGCTGGCCAAAACTGCGATCGCGATGATGATCCGTTGTAGCCCCATAAGCTGGCTCACTTGCAGCAAATAGTGCCATTCTAGCGGGAAGGCTGGCGATCGGGGCGAATTCGTGATAATTCATCTGAACTACTCTGGCCGAGTGGCCGATTGCAACAGGCTGCGCCACCTACGCCGTTGAATCTAGAGATTTTTAACTAGAAAATCCGTTCACTCCAGGAACACGGTTTAATTGATAATGTTGCCTGAGCCGGAAGCTGTTGCTAGCCCAGTGGGGCTGTCGCTTGGGCCGCTCTACAGTCATCGATTGCTTGTTTAAGACCAATGACCGAAACTCCAAAATCGCCTCAACTGCCGCCAATTAATCCGCCCGAAGGTGCTGTGCAACTTGCGCCCAATCAATGGTTTGAGTATCCCGTTGTGGCCCATCCCCATCACACTGATTACAGCGGCGGGGCTTGGCATGGGGCGTATATTGCCTGGATGGAAGAAGCGCGGGTCGAGTGTTTGCGGCAAGCGGGGATTAATTTTGCGACCTTAGTATCGTTGGGCTGCGATTTGCCCGTGGTGGAATTGGCTATTCGTTATCATCAGGCAATTCGGATGGGCGAACGGGCCGTGGTGCGCACCCGCATGGTGGGGGTAGCTGGCGTACGGATTAACTGGGATTACCAAATTCAGGCTGCGGAGACTAATGAAGTCTTTGTGACGGCGCGGGTGACGTTGGTGGCGGTAGACCGCGAAAAGGGCAAAATTATGCGCCAGTTGCCAGCCGATGTTAAAGATGCGTTGGCTCGAATTACGGAGGAGTAAGGGCGTTCAGGGCTGGGGGGCGGGGCGATCGCGCCACCACGCTAAGGTTTTCTGGGGGTCAGCAACGCGCTGCCTAACCGGGATAACGCACTCCGATAGACTGGCCGGGACAGGGCTTCCACCGTCACCAACTGGGACTCTGCTTGGGGATGCCCCTACCCGCAACCAGGCAGACTGGTTTTCTGCGCGAGGCGGGGATTACCAAAGGGACAAGGTGTTTGGCCCATTGGTTCAATGCGCCTGGATCCGGTTGGCTAAAGGCCCGCTGTGGCCCTTGACTTCAGCCTAATGACCTAGGCCGAGATGGGCTTATGCCAGTTAGAGTAGGCTAGAGCGTTAGCCTGCCCACCAAGGCCAATCCCACAATTTGGCGAGGGGTTACTGCGTGTGGGCTGGTGCTGGAATTAGTGGCTTTGGGGCTGTCTGGGCAATCGTTCCGGCAGTCTGGCGGGGTGGGGCACTGCTTAGAAAATGGGGGCAACATGGGCAGATAACCCTGACCACGATGGCAGCGGTTGTATAAAGTCACAGGCTGAACCATTGGTTGGCACTGGCACAGGCAGGGGGCACTGCACAGTTTAATTTCCTAAAATTGAGGCAAATGTGATGACCAGGTGCCAACGCTGGGGATAGAGATTCAGCGTTGATGGGCTTCAGAGTAGTCGAACCGTTGGATCAGGGGGCTGTTGTTCGGCAGAGTTAAGTTGATTGTTCACTGGCGATCGCGCGAAAGCAATTATCAGCATGTTTAATGCCACCGAATTACTAATCGAAGATTTTGTCAAAAAGCTTAAAGAGGGGTATCGCCGTACCTATGGCGGCTTGAAGTCCGACTATGAAGACATCATTGGCTGGGTCGGGGCAATGGCGATGGAAAATATTGCCAATAGCGATGCGCTGTATCACAACGTGGAGCATTCCATCCTGGTCACGTTGGTGGGCCAAGAACTCTTGCGGGGCAAACACATTCGCGAAGGGGGCGTTTCCTGTGATGATTGGTTGCACTTTATCATTGCCCTCGTTTGTCACGATATTGGCTATGTCAAAGGTGTTTGTCGCCATGACCAAAATGGCCTGTATGCCACGGGGCGCGACGGTGGCATGGTTGCGTTACCCCCCGGTTCTTCTGATGCTTCCCTCACGCCATACCACGTTGACCGGGCCAAGTTGTTTATTGATGAGCGGTTTGGTGGGCACAAGCTGATCGATGCGGCAGTGGTGAAACACAACATTGAACTGACGCGCTTCCCGGTGCCAGCGGCAGAAGATCACCAAGACACGACGAATTATCCGGGGTTGATCCGGGCTTCTGATCTCATTGGCCAACTCAGTGATCCTCGTTATCTGAAAAAGATCAGTGCGTTGTATTACGAATTTGAAGAAACGGGGGTCAATCAGGCATTGGGCTATCGCCATCCTGGTGATCTGCGCAAAAACTACCCGAAATTTTATTGGGGTGGGGTTTATCCTTACATTCAGCCTGCGCTCAAGTATTTGGCGCTGACGCAGCAGGGCAAACAAATTATTGCCAATTTGTATTCCAATGTGTTTGTGGTGGAACACGAAATGCAGGAAGAATTGCAGGCCGCTAAGCTGAAAAACTAGGGGGCAATGGGGCGGTGGCTGGGTGGTGCGCAATGGGGCGATCGCCTGGGGTTTGCCGTGGCGCAGGCTGTTTTTGCTGAACCAAACTTTTTTCCTGAACCGGGAGGGTATGCTAGTTTGGACAAGCAATGGCGACGATTCGGTGTGTCATCGGAGCGATCGCTCATTCACCTATCCTGTTTCTGGCTCCCAACCCTGCTATGAATTGGTGGAAGCGTCTTAAAAACAATAATTTGGCCCGCCTTGGGGCACTGATCTTGGTCGTGTTCTACATCGCGGTGATTGCGGCTGAATTCGTTGCCCCCTACGATCCCTATGTTTCTCAGCCCGATGGGGCGCTCTTACCGCCCACACAAATTTACTGGCAGAACGAGGCGGGGCAGTTGATCGGGCCACACGTTTACCCCACGGTGCAGGGGCCAGTTGATCTCGCAACGGGCGATCGCAAACTGATTGTCGATCGCAGTCAGCCTTCTCCACTTCGGTTGTTCGTCACAGGTGATGAATATCGCCTCTTCCAGATCAAACTGCCCCTCCCCACCCAATTCTCTCTGAGTGCGCCCAAATTTCAGGAAATCGAGCTATTTGGTGGAATTCCGGGTAATCTCCACCTCGTTGGCACAGCAGGGCCAGCCAAATTCAACCTCCTGGGTACCGACGAACAAGCCCGCGACCAATTTAGTCGCCTGGTCTATGGCGGCAGAATTAGCCTGACTATCGGCCTCGTGGGGATTGCCATTTCCTATCCCCTGGGTATGTTGGTGGGGGGGATTTCGGGCTACTTTGGCGGCTGGGTGGATACGGTGCTCATGCGATTGGTCGAAGTGTTGATGACCATTCCCAGCATTTACTTGTTGGTGGCATTGGCTGCCGTGTTGCCCCCCGGTTTGACCAGTGCCCAACGGTTTTTGCTGATTATTTTGATTACGTCTTTCATTCGCTGGGCGGGGCTGGCGCGGGTTATCCGAGGGGAAGTGCTGTCCATCAAAGAACGGGAATTTGTGCAAGCAGCCAGGGCTATGGGGGGGCGATCGCTCTACATCATCACCCGCCACGTTTTACCCCAAACCGCCACCTACGTCATCATCTCCGCCACCTTAGCAATCCCAGACTTTATTGTGGCTGAATCGGTTTTGAGTTTGATTGGTTTGGGGATCCAGCAGCCCGACCCCTCCTGGGGCAATATGCTTTCCCTCGCGACCAATGCCTCCATTCTGGTGTTGCAACCCTGGCTGATCTGGCCCCCTGCTATTTTGATTATTTTGACCGTGTTGGCCTTCAATCTTTTGGGGGATGGTCTGCGGGATGCCCTCGATCCTCGTAGCCTGGAACGTTAGACCCGATCGCGATGGGGCACTGACTGCAATCAGATTCTACGCTTGTAGAAAACAAATGCTTGTATCAAGATATGGGAGTTTGTGGTCGTTTACCCATTGCGCCTATGTCCACGCACTTCCGTCAGCTTAAAGACCAATTTCGTCAGTTTGGCCTTGCCCTAACGCCGGATCAACTGGAACAGGCAAAAACGCTGCTCCAAGAGTGGCTGCAAGTCTACGGGGCAGATCTGGCTAGCCACAAGCCCTCTGCCGAACTGAACGGCACCCTCATGCAATGTTTTCACTGGTATACGCCCGCCGATGGCCAGCATTGGCAAACCCTAGCGGCTGCGGCTCCGGCCCTAGCGCAGGCGGGGTTTACAGCCCTGTGGTTGCCACCTGCCTACAAAGGGTTAGCTGGGGCTAGTGATGTGGGCTATGGCGTTTATGACCTGTTTGATCTGGGGGAGTTTGACCAGAAGGGATCTGTGCGGACGAAATACGGCACGAAAGCAGACTATGGGGCGGCGATCGCGGCGTGTCGGCAAGCGGGAATGCAGGTGTATGCGGATGTGGTGTTTAACCACAAAATGGGGGCCGATTACGAAGAAGAGTTTGAGGCGATTCCCTATGCGTTGAGCGATCGCAACCAGGCTGTGGGCGATCGCCGACAAATTAAATCGTGGACAGGGTTTGACTTTCCCGGACGGGGCGACAAATATTCCAGTTTCAAATGGCACTGGTGGCACTTTGATTCTGTGGATTACAACAGCGTCGAGCCAGACTACAAAGCCGTTTGGAAAATCGCGGATAAAAGCTTTGAAACCAAAGTGGATTTAGAACTAGGTAACTTTGATTACCTCATGGGGTGTGATCTGGATATCAATCATCCCGAAGTGCGACACGAACTCCAATATTGGGGCGAGTGGATGCTCGATACCATTGGCGTCGATGGATTTCGACTGGATGCGATTAAGCACATTAATAGCGACTTTTTTAATGACTGGCTGGACCATTTAGAACACCATACCCAACGCGAAATCTTTTGCGTTGGTGAATATTGGACGTATAACCTCAATACCCTGCACTGGTATATTGGCAATGCGGGCGGGCGGCTAAACCTGTTTGATGCGCCACTGCATCTGAATTTCCATCAAGCAAGTCGGGCTGGGCGCAATTATGACCTCCGACAAATTTTTGATGGCACGTTGATGAAAGAATTGCCCCTTTTTGCGGTGACGCTGGTTGAAAACCATGATACCCAACCGCTGCAAGCTCTGGAATCAGTTGTGGAAGCCTGGTTTAAGCCCCTGGCCTATGCCATGATTTTGCTGCGCGAGGCGGGGTACCCCTGTGTGTTTTATCCCGATTATTATGGAGCGCATTATGTGGATAAAGGGCGGGATGGCAAGGACTATGAAATTTGGTTAGAGTCCCATCGGGCGGTGCTCGATCGCCTGCTGTTTGCGCGCCAACATTTTGCCTACGGCCCCCAATATGACTATCTTGATCATCCCAATGTCATCGGTTGGACGCGCCTTGGGTCGGTGCAGCATCCAGCGGCAATGGCCGTTTTGCTGAGTAATGGGGATGCGGGCTACAAGTGGATGGAAGTGGGCAAACCGAATACGCCGTTTTTTGATGTGACCGGGCAGGTGCCGGATGGGGTGATGACAAATGAAAAGGGCTGGGCTGAATTTCGTTGTAATGCCGCTTCGGTTTCAGTTTGGGTTGAGCAAATCCCGCCTTTAGTTGATTTATTGGAAGCGACGATCGCCCAATTTCCGTGAGCTGATCCCGCTGGGCGCATACCGGAGTGACGATAGAAATGAAGTACATTAGTATGCATGGATGAATGTTGCTAAGTGAACAGCGAGGGTAAATATGAGTGAGGCAGAGGGGCGATCGCGAGACAACTCTGTTGAGTCTGCTGATGTGGAATACGCTGACATTGTGGCGGCAGCAACTCGATTGCGCGATCGCCTCCACACAACGCCTGTGTTCACTGCGCAATCGCTCAATCACCATCTCCAGGCTGAAGTTTTTTTAAAGTGTGAAAATTTCCAAAAAACGGGTTCGTTTAAAGTGCGCGGTGCAACGAATGCAGCTTTAAATTTGAGTCCGGCCCAACGCCAGCATGGAATTATGACGTACTCATCGGGGAATCATGCCCAAGCGATCGCCTGGATTGCGCAGCAACTCCAAATTCCTGCAACGATTGTGATGCCCAATGATGCACCCAGTGTCAAACAGGCGGCCACGCAAGGCTATGGGGCTGAAGTGGTGTTGTACGATCGCGCCACGACTAACCGCGAAACCCTGGCCCAAGACCTGGCCCAAACCCGCCAACTGACTCTGATTCCACCCTATGATCATCCCCATGTTATTGCGGGGCAAGGGACGGCAGCCAAAGAACTCATCGAAGAAGTTGGCCCCCTTGATTTGCTATTGGTTCCCTGTGGTGGGGGTGGGCTGTTATCGGGCTGTGCGATCGCGGCTCGGGCGCTGGCTCCCCAGTGTCAGGTGATTGGCGTGGAACCCAAATTGGCCGATGATGCGACGCGATCGTTTTATACCCAAACGTTGCAAACCCTCACCCATACCAATACGATTGCTGATGGCGCGCGCACGCCAGCCTTGGGGCGCTATACGTTTCCCCTCATTTTGCAGTTCGTCAATGACATGGTGACGGTCTCCGATGCGGCCATCCTTCGCGCGATGTTTTACCTCTGGGAGCGCCTCAAAATTGTCGTGGAGCCGACGGGCGCGGTAGCCTTTGCGGCCTTATTGGAGGGCGTTGTAGCCCGACCCAACGCCCGCATTGGTGTCATCCTCAGTGGCGGCAATGTGGACTTAAAGCAGGCGAGTCAATTGTTTGCGAAACTGAATACGCGGAGTAAAGCGGTGCCGCCCAGACCCCTTGCCCAGGAGTTTAGTTAAGTTGAGTTTCTTTCGTGCAGTGCTGGGGCGGATTAGCACGATCGCCCGCCTTAACGTGCAGTGCTTGCAATTCTAAAATTTCGCTTTAAGTTCCTTGGAACCCACTTAGTTAGTAGTAGCTTGGCAATGAATCAAGATTGACGATTTGAGTAGAACCTCATCCAAGGCGACTATGAGTGCATTTCGGGTCGGTGTGGCAGGGCCAGTTGGGTCGGGCAAAACGGCATTAGTAGAAGCGTTATGCAAACTGTTGCGCGATCGCTATCAATTAGCTGTTGTGACAAATGATATTTACACGCAAGAAGATGCCCAGTTTTTAGTGCGGAATCAGGCGCTGACTGGCGATCGCATCCGGGGTGTGGAAACCGGTGGTTGCCCTCATACAGCCATTCGCGAAGATGCCTCGATGAACCTGGCGGCGATCGAAGAACTGGAACAGCAGTTTTCACAGCTTGATCTGGTGTTTGTCGAAAGCGGCGGTGATAATTTGGCGGCAACGTTCAGCCCGGAATTGGTTGATCTCACGATTTATGTGATTGACGTGGCCGGGGGCGACAAAATCCCGCGCAAAGGCGGCCCTGGTATCACGAAATCCGATTTGTTGGTGATTAATAAAATCGATCTTGCGCCTTACGTGGGGGCTGACCTGACGGTGATGGAACGAGACACCCAAAAAATGCGCGGCGATAAACCCTTCGTCTTCACAAATCTTAAAGTGAAAACAGGTCTTGACGCGATCGCGGCTTTCATCCAAGAACAGTCAGGCTTAGCGATGACAACGGCACGGTAAGAAAAAGTTATTTTGTATACTGGAACACTATTCTCTATAGGTGCTAGCCCTAGTATCTTCAGGGTTATTCATTGAGTCTTTATCAAACCATCTTAGACTTGCCGACTGGGCTTTCGTAGGTTCGCGTGCGAAAGACTGACCTATCTTCTAAGCGTGTTTGATAGGGATTATTATTGTGTTCCGATTGGGGGTCACTTGCCTCATGTCAAAACTGTTTCGTCGCCGTGAATTTTTAATTCTCAGCTCCACTGCGGCTGGTAGCATTCTGCTGAAAGCTTGTACCAGTGGTGGTTCAGATACTGCGTCTTCTCCGAGTGGTGCTGCCGGTGGGGCCTCAGGAGATACGATTAAAGTAGGTATCTTGCATTCGCTGAGTGGCACGATGGCGATTAGCGAAAAGAGTGTGGTGGATGCAGAACAGCTTGCCATTAAGGAAATTAATGCGGCTGGTGGGGTGCTCGGTAAGCAAATTGAGGCGATCGTTGAAGATGGTGCGTCTGACTGGCCAACCTTTAACGAAAAAGCGAAAAAGCTGATCGATCAAGACAAGGTTGCAACCGTATTTGGCTGCTGGACTTCAGCCAGTCGCAAGGCGGTCTTGCCAACCTTTGAATCCAAAGACCACATGCTCTGGTATCCCGTGCAATACGAAGGCCAGGAGTGTTCCAAAAATATCTTCTACACTGGGGCTGCACCCAACCAGCAGATTGAGCCGTCCGTCGATTGGTTGTTAGAAAATAAAGGCAAAGACTTTTTCTTAGTCGGGTCTGATTATGTCTTTCCCCGCACGGCAAATACCATCATCAAAGCCCAGGTTGAAGCCAAGGGCGGCAAGATTGTTGGTGAAGACTACATTCCTCTCGGCGGCACTGAAGTCACTCCGATTATCTCTAAGATCAAGTCGGCGTTACCCGATGGTGGAGTCATCTATAACTCCCTCAATGGTGACAGTAACGTTGCTTTCTTTAAGCAATTACAAGGTGCAGGGATGGGGCCAGATAAGTATCCCTCCATGTCTGTGTCCATTGCCGAAGAAGAGGTGAAGGCGATCGGGGTGGAATACCTCAAAGGCCACTATGCGGCCTGGAACTACTTCCAAACGGTGGAAACACCCGAAAGTAAGAAGTTTGTCGAAGCCTTTAAGAAGGAATATGGCGACGATCGCGTGGTCAATGACCCGATGGAAGCCGCCTATATCATGGTGTATTTGTGGAAGCAAGCCGTTGAAAAAGCGGGTGTTGCTGATGATCTAGAAAAAGTCCGTACAGCGGCGTTGGGCCAAACCTTTGCTGCCCCCGAAGGTAAAGTGACGCTGGAAAATAACCACCACTTGTCTAAAGTGGTACGGATTGGGGAAGTCCGGGATGATGGCTTGTTTGAGATCGTGTATGACTCCAAAACGGCGGTGAAGCCCGTGCCCTGGAACCAATACGTGGCAGATACTAAGGGCTTTGCCTGCGATTGGTCGGATCCCAACAAAGGTGGCAAATACAAAACGACTTAACCAGAACCCAAACGGGTATTCTGTAGTTTTGTTTTAGTTTTGTTATTGTTTGATTGAGTGCGATCGCCGGGAGAATCGCCCATCCAAAACCCTAGTTTTGCTAGCGTTGGATTGGTACTAGAACTATTATTCTCAGGGCGATCGCACCTTATCTCGGTGCTGTGTTCAACTGATTGTCTTCAGTATTTGCTCAATGTTTGAATGAATAATCAGTTGAAGATTGAACGGAGTTAATTCTGACTATGTGTTGTTCATCATTGAATTGTGAGATAAGAGCGCGATCGTTGTTCTGCTAAACTGTGGAGCTAGTTTGACTATGGTATTTGCAGTGTACTAATTGAAGGGCTTGAATCACACGCGATTCTTATTATTGCTGCGCAGTTTGAATTTTGTTTTTAGTTAGTCTAATCATTAGGCTAAAGAATGTTTTCGGTTCCACTGAACTGATTTCCGATAAACTGCAATTTTCGCTACAGCTTGCAGTTTCTGAGCGCGTCACTATGATTGAGTGCAGAGACGGAGAAAGTCATTGACACAAGTTCTTGAAACAGTATTTGGCGGGCTGAGCATTGGTTCAGTGCTGCTGTTGGCCGCTCTGGGGTTGGCGATCGTCTTTGGCCTTATGGGCGTGATCAACATGGCCCACGGCGAATTTATGATGGTTGGGGCTTACACAACATTCCTGGTGCAAAATGCCCTGAAAAAAACTCCCTTATCCGAAATTTATATATTCATTGCATTAATTGCGGCCTTTTTAGTGGCTGCGTTGCTCGGGGTTTTACTGGAACGAACGGTGGTGCGCTATCTCTATGGCCGCCCTCTGGAAACTTTGCTAGCGACCTGGGGGGTCAGTCTGATTCTGCAACAGTTTGTGCGGAGTGTCAGTTGGCAACTGATTTTAGGCATTGCTGTTTTTTGTGGGCTGTTTTTCGGGGCTTGGTGGATATTAGCTAGACAGGCCAATTTTGAGCGCATCAAAAGTTGGGCGCTGACGATATTGTTTGTGTTATCTGGGGCGATCGCCCTGGTGTTTGCCAATCTGGTGGGTAAATCGCTGAGGTTGCTGGTGACAAAGCCCTGGTTTGGGACGCAAGGGGTAGATGTGACTGCGCCCTCGTGGTTGCGGGGTGGGTTGCCCATTGGTACTTATCAGTTGCCCTACACTCGCCTGTTCATCATTGTGTTAACGGCGCTGTGTGTGTTTGGGGTGTATTGGTTTTTGAATCGCACGGTTTGGGGGCTTCGCATCCGCTCTGTGACCCAAAATCGCAACATGAGTGCTTGTTTGGGAATCCCGACTCAGACGGTCGATGCGTTGACGTTTGCCCTGGGTTCGGGCTTGGCTGGGGTGGCCGGGGTTGGCGTGAGTTTGTTGGGTTCGGTTAGCTCGAATACGGGCCAAGCCTATATTGTGGATGCCTTTATGGTGGTCGTTGTTGGTGGCGTGGGCAAGCTGGTTGGTAGCTTGGTGGCCGCTGGGGCGATCGGCATGGTGAGCTACATGGTGGGTTCGAATGCGCTGGGTCAACTGGTTGCCTTTAGTCCTACGTTGGCCGTTATTTTTGAGTTCTTTGCCACGGCGAGCATGGCGAAAGTGTTTGTCTTTGCCTTAATTATTGTATTTCTCCAGTTCAAGCCAGCGGGGTTATTCCCGCAGAAAGGCCGCACTGTGGATGCCTAAGAGGTCTGGTTATGACGAGTGAAACGGTAGAAGGAGTGGAATCGGGGTACCTTAGACCTCGCCAGCGGCGGCGATCGCTCCTCTGGGAAGCGGGCATTGCTGTTGGTATTGCTTTGTTGCTCATCATTGTGATGCCAGCGTTGTTGTCGGCCACGGGGCAGGGGATTCGGACAAATCAACTGGGGCGGTTTTTGGCCCTAGCGATCGCCGCCTTGGGAATTGACCTGATCTGGGGGTTTACTGGCTTGCTGAGTTTGGGCCACGGGATTTTCTTTGCCCTGGGTGGCTATGCCTTAGCGATGTATTTGCAACTGCAATTGCCTCCCGGCCAAATTCCCGAATTTTTCAAGCTTTACGGTGTCGAGCGACTGCCCCTGTTCTGGCAACCCTTTTATTCCCTCCCGTTTACGCTCATTGCAGTAGTTGTCATTCCTGCGATCGTGGCGGCGGTTCTGGGCTATCTCGTCTTTCGCAACCGCATTCGGGGCGTGTATTTTTCCATCCTCACTCAGGCGGCCCTGATCGTCTTTTTCAACTTTTTTAACGGTCAACAAAAGCTGATTAATGGGACAAACGGCCTCAAAACCGATACCTCGACGCTGTTTGGCCTCCAGGTTGGTGACCCGAAGCTGCAAAGTGTTTTCTATGGCCTGAGTGTCCTATTTCTCTTGGGTGGTTATGCTCTGTGTCGGTGGCTCACCAGTGGCCGGATTGGGCGCGTTCTGGTGGCAATCCGGGATGATGAACCCCGCATGCGGTTTTCGGGTTACAACCCCACGGGCTACAAAGTCTTTGTCTTCGCCGTGTCAGCCGCGTTGGCCGGGGTCGCAGGTGCTCTGTATACAGTGCAGTCTGGGATTATTACCCCCAAGGCAATGGATGTGGCGTTTTCCATTGAAATGGTGATCTGGGTGGCGTTGGGGGGACGGGCCACGCTGATTGGTGCCATTTTGGGGGCGGTCATGGTGAACTTTGCCCGCACGATCTTGAGTGAACAGTTTCCTGAATTCTGGCTCTTTTTTCAGGGGGCGTTATTCCTGGTGGTTGTGACTGTATTACCAGATGGTATTTTGGGCTGGCTCCGAACTGAGGGGCTCAATTGGCTGCGATCGCGCCTGGGCCGAACCGCGATCGCCACCTATCCAAGTCTTGAAACAGATCCAGAAGTGCAATATGAACGGGAAAATCTTGGAAATTCAGAATCTGACCGTTAGCTTTGACGGTTTCAAGGCTATTAATAACCTCAATTTCAGCTTGGATGATGGTGAACTGCGGGTCGTCATTGGGCCAAACGGAGCGGGTAAAACCACGTTTATGGACGTGATCACCGGGAAAACCAAACCCACCGAAGGCGAAGTGTACTTCAAAGGCCGCAATCTCCGCCCTTACTCTGAACATGAAATTGCGCGGATGGGCATTGGCCGCAAATTTCAAACCCCTCGCGTCTACCAAAAGCTGACCCCACGGGAAAACCTCACCCTCTCCTGTGCCCAAGACAAAGGCGTTTTTCCCAACTTATTCAAGCAAGCGTCTACCGCAGAACGACGCACTGTTGTCGGTCTCCTCGAAACCATTGGCCTCCCACTGAAAGCGGATATTCCCGCCGAACTTCTGTCCCACGGGGAAAAGCAGCGATTGGAAATTGGGATGTTGGTGGCCCAGTCCCCCGATTTGCTGTTGGTGGATGAACCCGTGGCCGGTTTGACTGATGAAGAAACGGAAAAAGTCGGCGATTTGTTACTGGCCCTCGCTGAGAGTCATTCCATTATGGTGATTGAACACGACATGGAATTTGTGCGGCAAATTGCCAACCGTGTGACGGTGTTGCACCAGGGTTCAGTCTTGTGCGAGGGCACGATGGATGAAGTGCAATCCGATCCCCGCGTCATTGAAGTGTATCTCGGTAGTGAGGAAGCCGATCAGCACGCCGCCTAACCTGACGCATTTGATTAATAGCCCACCCTAGCCCCTTTTCACTATGAGCCAAACCAGTTCTGTGCCCAACTTGGAATTTGCTAATTCCGCTGCATCGCCGATGTTAGACATCAAGGGGGTGAATGTTTTTTATGGGGAAAGCCATATTCTGCGGAATGTTGATCTGGGGGTGGCTCCGGGCAAAATGGTGTGCCTCATCGGGCGGAACGGCGTGGGGAAAACGACGTTACTGAAAACCGTCATGGGCTTGCTGAAGCCCCGCAGTGGGGAAATTGCGCTGGCGGGACAACCGATTACCCACCTCAGTCCCGATCGCCGTGCCCGGTTGGGAATTGGGTATGTCCCTCAGGGGCGCGAAGTTATTCCTCGGTTGACAATTCGCGAAAACTTGATTCTGGGTCTGGAAGCTTTGGGCGATCGCGGCCCCAAAACTCAAACGATCCCTGAAGAAATCTTTGACCTCTTTCCGGTGCTCAAAACCATGCTCAACCGGATGGGAGGCGACTTGAGCGGGGGGCAACAACAGCAATTGGCGATCGCACGGGCGATGATGGGTCGTCCCCGGTTGCTGGTGTTAGATGAGCCAACGGAAGGCATTCAGCCGTCGATCATTCTAGAAATTGAGGCGGCGGTACAAAAAATTGTCCGCGAAACTGGCATCTCAGTTCTTCTCGTCGAACAACATTTGCACTTTGTCCGCAAAGCTGACTGGTACTACGCCATGCAGAAAGGTGGTATTGTCGCCCAAGGCCCCACCCGTGAACTAAGTAATGATGTGATTCAGCAATTCTTGGCAGTTTAATCTCAGTCTAAATTAGCACTACTCAGCGATCGCTAAAATTGAGGCTAGACCATTAGACGATCATAAGTCGCGATCGCAGCTTCATGGCAGGTTCTAGTCTGTGCTGTATGGCTGTTACGGAAGATTACACATTGGTTGCAAATGGTGAGAGAAGAAATTATCGGGCAATGTGTCGGGGTTAACTTGCTGGTGTAATTTGACATTTTTCTGGGATGTCTATTTCTAGAAGCGTGAGTAGATTCAATCTGATTACAAATTGACGCGACTATGACTCCGGTTTCGGTTTTTATTTCAGGTCTTTACCGAGTCTAGAATTGGTCAGGATTAAAATTTAGGGGTGGATCCGATGGTGGGGCGATCGCGCTAGCGGTTTGAGTCGGTGGTGGAGCCGTGTCTAGTCCTGGAGCCTGGTAGGGACTAGCAGGGGGCGTGGGTTGAGGCGTTGCCGTGGCGATCGACTCTGGCGGGCGCACCGCAACAAAGGCTTCCACAGCTTGCACCTGGGCCGTGGGATCAATCGCCTGAAACTCCTCCCCCGAACGTCGCAGCAGCTCAAAGTGGAGATGGGGGCCAGTGACTCCGCCAGTGCTGCCCACTTTCCCAATGACTTGGCGCGGACGGATCGCTTCCCCGGTTTTCACCAAAATTTCTGACAAGTGGGCATACAAGGTCTGATACTGACCATCGGCATACTCGATAATCACCATTTTGCCGTAACCGCTCCCCCAATCGGCATACCGGACATAGCCAGAATGGGCTGACAACACGGGCATTCCCTCTGGTGCGCCTAGATCAACCCCAGAATGCAATCGGCGATCGCCATAAAGCGGGTGAGTTCGATAGCCGTACGGGCTGGTAAACTCCACAACTTCGGGCAGGGGATAGTAAAAGGTAATGTCTTTGGGGTCGGGGATATAGCCCGACTGTTTGGGAGCCAACTGCCATACCCAAGTGTCCGGTCGCCCGCTGACACTCCATGCCGCCCCTGCCCCCAGCAACAAGACCAAGCCAAGCCCGATGAATAGGATTTTCAATTTCATGGAGAGAGGAGTTCCTGCAACAAACCAATTAGACGTATTTTATAGTACGTTTGTATGGTTGAAGAACTCGATTTTTGGGGTGGGTTGGGGGATGACTGGCGATCGCGACTTCACTCTTGCACAGACGTTTGAATTGCGGACTGTTGCGATCGCGCCTCCTCCCGGCGGGAGTTGCGTTTGAGAAGAATCGGCAACAGCGACAGCAAGGTGAGGAACACCAGCGCGCAGTAAAAGGACAGGCGATCGCCCCCACTGAGCGCGGCCCGTCCAGACACCCCAAGCCAGCTATAGGCCAGCGTTAACGGAATCAGCCCCAGAAACGTCGCCACGGTATATGTGGGCAGATTGACCGGGGTTAACCCAAACAAAAAATTCACTAGACTAAACGGCGACAACGGACTAAACCGAGTAAACAGCACCACACTAAACGGATAGCGAGCAATGGTACGGTTCAACCGTTTGAGCAATGGCGACGTATCAAACCAGCGGCGACCCCACCCCCCCAGCACGTAGCGCGTAACGCAAAAGGCCACGACGGCCCCCAGCGTACTGCCGACCAGAGACCACACCGTGCCCCAGATCAGCCCAAAAAAAGTGCCCCCCGCGATCGCCAACAGATTGCCCGGAAACCCTAAGGCGAGGGCCGTCGCAAAAATCAAAATAAAACCCATTGGGGCAAAATATCCCCAGTGCTGAAGTTCATGCACTAATAACGTGTCATCGAATACAACCTTCGCTAACCCCAGATTCATCACAAGTGGAAACGCCAGTGAAAGGCCCACGCCCCCAAGTTGTTTGTGCTGCGGTTTGATTTTTATCATGCTTGCCCTAATCCATCTCGCCCCGTGACTTAACCAGCAACCTGTGTCGTTACATCAACGTATTATTACCACAAGGATTTGCTTCTTGATAGAAATCTTGATGGGCAATAGTATTGCAGTGAGTAAAAACACACTTGACATTCGACGCATGTTTCCGATTTTGCGTTCCCTCGGCGATCGCGCCCAGCCCGGTCAAACAAAATTCAAAAAAAATGATCTTCCTACTTGCTTTGGTGCGCGCCTGTTGATAGTATTAATAACTGTGGAGAGGCGGGTCGGTGCCCGAGTGGTTAATGGGGGCGGACTGTAAATCCGTTGGCTATGCCTACGCTGGTTCAAATCCAGCCCGGCCCATCCACGACTTTGCCCGTGTGGCTCAGTGGTAGAGCACACCCTTGGTAAGGGTGAGGTCACGAGTTCGATCCTCGTCACGGGCTTTTAGCAGTATTTATCAAGATAATAGTACGTCGTTAATCGAAGTGATTAACTCTAGCTGCTGAGAGGGCTGGTTAATTTAACTATGGCTCCTGGGCTGAGTTGGAGAGCTAGGGCTGTCTGGCTGATTCGGGCGAGGGCGGACTGAAGAAAAAGACGAGATTTAGGTGCCAGTTGGTGGCGGTGCGAACAAGCTGAATAGCTTGCAAAAACTCCCGGAAGTAAAAGCGGCGTTCGGCTTCGGAGAGGCCATGCCAAAAATCGGGGACGGAAATGGTGGCGATCGCGGCTTTGAGATCGACTGGTGGCAGTTGGGCTGCTTGGTTTTCTAACTCGGCTTGTTCGGTGCGCAGTTTATAGGCGCGTAATGCTGCGGTTTCGGCATCCAAAATGCCCTGGTCAATTAAGGTGGGTAACTGTTCCAGTAAGTCGGTTTTGGCAGCGATCGCCTGCTGAAGTCGCTGTTTGGCCTGGGTTAAATCTGGCAGGTTGGTCCCCGCCACAATTTGGGTCAAATCCTGACAGATCTGCTGAATAGTAGCTTGCATAATCTCGTCGTAGGGAATGGCGCTACATTTGGGCTGCTGGGGGCAACGACGGGGCCGCAAATATAAGTATTCAGATTTGCGATTGTGTTGGGTCACACGGGTAATGGTCATGGTGGCGCGACACTCGGCACAGGACACCAACCCCGCCAAGGCGCGAGGGGCACTGGCGGCCCGAGGGGCAATTTGGCGATTGCGACGGAGCAGGCGATCGATCTGGGCGGCTTCTTCCCGCGAGACCAGGGCCGGATGAGTATCCCGCAAAATGTGCCCATCTTGATATTCCAGATCGCCGCGATACACTGGGTTGCTGAGCCAGCGTTGGCCAGTGGAAGGGGCAATTTTTTTCCCATAGCGTTTAGCCAGGTGGCGGACGGCTCCTCGGACTGACCCATACAGCAAAAACTGTTCAAAAAACTCTTTGACGACGGGCGCGGCGGCTAAATCAATCACATAACCTTGCTTGCCCCGGCGGTAGCCGTAGGGGGCTTTGCCCGGTGGTGGCAGGGCTTTGATACGGTTGCGGGCGTGGCCTTGTCGGATGCGCTGACTGCGCTGTTGGTGTTGCAAGGCTTGGGCTTGATCCAGGATGGCAGGTTCCAGGAGGGGGACTGCCGGGGCCGGGAGGTCTGTGGTTGGCTCTGGGGGGGAGGCCGATCGCTCTGGGGCCAGGGTTGGCAGTGTCCGTAGGGGAACGTGTAGGGCTTCTAACTGGGCGAGGCGATCGCGCACCGCCTCTATGGAGTGTCCCAATTCTTGCAAATCCCGCACAACGACATAATCAATTGGCTCGGTGGTGCATCGGTGGAGTAACTGTTGCCATTGGGGGCGTGCTTCCAGGGGGCTGGTTTTGGGACTCCGCTTGCGGGGTTTGGCCGTCATGTCTGGGGTGGCAAAGTCCAGATAAATTCCGGCTAAATCCAGATTCCATTGGGTGAGGTCGGGGGTTGGCTCTAATAACGGATCACTAAAACAATAGGCCAGAATTTTCATGGATTTTAGGCTGCAAAGAGTCCAAAAAATAAGGGAAAACCACCGCTTGGGCGGGCGATCGCGCAGCTCAACCTGCCGACAAACCGGATGCGCTTGCCCCCCACGGGGTCGATTGACTGGCCCCTGGCCCCAACCAGGCAGATGGCCCTTAGGCTAATTCTAAATTTTTATGGCGATCGCCTGGGGGCGAAGGGGGGCTGCGGGCGAGTCGTGGAACAGCCTTGGGGCCGGGTAGAGGGGCCATCCTCCTCAACGAGTCGTTTGGAAATGGGTTGGTTACACTGGTCGGTATGATTTTGCGGATATTTTTAGGGGAAGCCCAATGTTAAAACAAATTCTGGCAAGTTGCTCTCTGGTTGCAGTGTTGGGGATGGGTGCATTGCCAGCCCTGGCACAACGTTCTGAGCCGTTGGTCGCCCAAGCTACCCCTAACGCGATCGCCGATGCAGAACTCCAAAAGTTTGCGAATGTGGCCAAAAAACTCAAAGATATTTCGACCAATCGCAACACGCTCATTACCCAGGCTGTGGAAAAAGCGGGGTTAACGTTACCGCGCTTTAAAGAGATTTACACCGCCAAGCAAGATCCCAAAGTGAAGCCCAGCGCTGCCATTTCCAACGATGAACAACAAAAATTCGATCGCGTCCTGGCGGAATTAGTAGAAATTCAAAAGCAAACCCGTTCTCAAATGGGGCAAGCAGTGGAATCAGAAGGGTTGAAAGTGCCTCGGTTCCTCGAAATTTTGGAAACAGTGCAAAAAACGCCAGACCTGCGATCTAAGGTGGATCAACTGATGAAATAGCACGGCTGTACCGAACCTTGCCTGTTGCCCTGGAGCCAAGGCCCAGTGGCAGGACTGGGGCGCGATCGCCCCCCGAAAAGGCTGATCGCGATCGCGCTCCTAAAGTCCAGCTTCAACACGTTGGATGGACAAAAGTTGATTTACGTGACGATCGCCGAGTTGGGAGCGTATGGTGGTAGAGCATTTGCGTGCATTGGCGCGTAGTTTGGGTTGAAGGATCAACACAACGGTTATGGCAGTTTGGCATTTTTCCCCAGTGGGGTTAGTAGGGCGGTCAGGCAGCCCTCGGTGTGGTCGTTCGCAGCGGTTGTTTTGGGCGTGGTTCGCCGGTTGGAGCAGTGGGCTAGCCGTGGCGATCGCGGCTCCTGGGGTTGCCGCCGAGCGGATTTTTGTTACCTACAATATTTTGGAGCGATCGATTTCCATTGAATCTCTGGAAATCTATGCCAAAACTGGGGTCATTCGGGAAGACTTAGCCGCCTATGCTGGCTACGCCGACCCCAAAACATTGGCAGAATTGCGCAAAGTCTTGACGCAAAAGGCGGGTGAAATTAAGCCTGTGACGATCGCGCAGTTTTTATACTCCCCCCAGGGCGAAGCGGCCCTTAAGCGGCTGGGGGCCGTCATTAAACCCAAATCCGATGTGCTGGGCGATCGTGCCATTCGTTCGGCCCTCATTCTCGCCTCTCTGGAACCCGATGGCCTAACGCTGCTGAACTTTTTGAAGAAGTTTCCAACAACGGGAATCAAAATTGACGTTGAGCAAAGTCTGGCGATCGTTGGGGAAGTTGAGCAAGTCCTCAGTCAATCGCAAAAGGCAACTCAGGCCATTGTTGAACTAGCGCAGGCGGAAGCGACGACAGATCCAGTCTTGCCGCCCAATCAACCTGACCTGCGGGTGCCAGGGCCATTTGGGGTGCAAAAGCGATCCATGATCCTCACCGATCCGAGTCGGCGGACGGCAGCCCCACCCCGAGAAGCGCCTACCGTGACATCAGGGGAGGCGATCGCCAATGGGCGCACCTACCCGCTCGATATCTACCTGCCTCAAGCGACTGCCACCGCTCAAGTGCTCAATCCGATTCCCGTCATTGTCATTTCGCATGGCTTGGGTTCTAGTCTCCAGTCCTTTCGCTATCTGGCGAACCATCTGGCGTCTCATGGGTTTGCGGTCTTAGTGCCCCAGCATCCAGGGAGTGATAGCGCGCAAATGGCCGCCCTGTTGGCCGGGACGGTGGAAGAAGTGTCAGAACCCATCGAGTTTGCCAATCGCCCCCTGGATATTTCGTATTTGTTAGATGAGATCGAGCGACAGGCGGCAACGGATCCCGTCTATCGATCGCTCAACCTGAAGCAAGTTGGTGTGGTGGGCCAATCCTTTGGGGGCTACACGGCGTTGGCGTTGGCGGGGGCTCCCATCAACTTTGAACAGTTACAAAAAGCCTGCCAAAACATCGAAAATACATTCAATATCTCGCTATTTTTGCAGTGTCGGGCGCAGGTGTTGCCGCAGATGGGCGAGGCCCGGAGCGATTTTCGGGATCCGCGCATTGCTGCCGTCATGGCTATGAATCCTATTGACAGTGCGGTGATGGGGCCAGATTCATTGAAGTTAATTGCGGTGCCAACGTTGATTGTGGCGGGCAGTGCGGATACGGTGGCTCCGGCAGTATTTGAACAGATCCAGCCCTTTACCTGGTTGACGATGGCCAATAAGTATTTGGTGCAACTGATTCCGGGGACGCATTTTTCTGTCATTGGTGATGAGGCTGGAGGCTCGGGCAGTGGGAGTGGCACGGGCACTGGGGAAGGGGGCTTGCCCATTCCACCGGAAGTGATTGGACCGAGCCCGGATGTGGCTCAGGGCTATATGAAGGCGATCGCCCTAGCCTTTTTCCAAACCCATATTGCCCAGCGTGAAAATTTTCGGCCCTACCTCACAGCGGCCTATGTGCGGTCAATTTCCACTGCTGCAATTCGGGTCGATTTGGTGCGCACCTTAACGGCAAGTCAACTGGCTGGTCAGGGTTTGCCCCGCTTCCAGAGCGATCGGAACCGCCCCCAATCTGCTAGGCTGACAACCATGCATCCATTTTGAGCCCCGGTTCAAAGGGCTGTTCCCCCTGGTGGTGGCCGCTGGTTGCGCTGGTGTCCGATCGGCGTTGTCAGTGCGATCGCCCCTGTTGTCGTTGCTGTGTTCGCTGTTGCTGTCATGCCTCCGGCCTCTTTCTCCAATGCTGCTACTCCTGGCTCGCCCGCTCGCCCCGTTGTGTTGGAAGCGCAAAAACTGACCCGGCGATTTGGTGGCCTGGTCGCAGTCAACCAAGTGTCGTTTGCGGTGCAGCAAGGGGAAATTTTTGGGTTAATTGGCCCCAATGGGGCTGGGAAAACGACGCTGTTTAATCTGGTGACGGGGCTGATTCCGCCATCTAGTGGCCGGATGGTGCACGCAGGGGAGCCGATTAGCCAACTCCGGCCTTACCAGATTGCGGCACGGGGCATTGCGCGGACGTTTCAAAATATTCGGCTATTTGGCGATTTGTCGGCCTTGGAGAATGTGATGATTGCCCAACACGTCCATACGCGCACCGGGCTTTGCAAAGGGGTGTTGGGGTTGCCGCCCCTGCCGACGGAAGAACGGGAAACGCGCCAACGCTCGCTGGAGTTATTGTCTTTGGTGGGGTTGGGCGATCGCCAGGATGAGCAAGCCTGCAACTTTGCCTATGGTGATCAGCGACGGTTGGAAATTGCCCGTGCGTTGGCCCTCCGGCCCAAGGTGTTGTTGCTAGATGAACCGGCTGCGGGCATGAACCCGAATGAAAAACACCAACTCAGCGAGTTTATTCGGATGATTCGCGATCGCTTTGATCTCACAGTTTTGTTGATTGAACATCATGTGCCGTTGGTGATGGGGCTGTGCGATCGCATTGCGGTGCTTGATTTTGGGGAATTGATTGCGATGGGCGATCCGGCCCAAGTGCGCAATGATCCGGCGGTGATTGAGGCGTATTTGGGGGGAGAATAGGGGCCGTCTGCGGATAACCATAGGAATTTGCACCCAGACCGGATACACTCTTGTTCGTATCGAGCGCGATCGCCAAATTCATGCAAACGTCTGTTCCCTTGCTGCAATTGTCTGGTGTCAGCATTAACTATGGTGGCATTCAGGCGTTGCAAGCCATTGATTTAGTTATTTATCCCGGTGAAGTGGTGACGTTAATTGGGGCCAACGGAGCCGGGAAAACCACCACACTCCGGGCGATTTCGCGCCTGTTGCCAGTGCGGAGTGGGACGATCGCCTATGCGGAACGGGATATTACCCGTAAACGCGCCCATGAGGTGGTGAAACTGGGGATTGCCCACAGTCCCGAAGGTCGCCGCATTTTGGCCCGGCTGTCTGTGTTGGACAATCTAGAGTTGGGGGCTTATACCCGCTCCGATCGCCTGGGTGTTAAAGCCGATATTGAACAGCAATTTTTGACCTTTCCCCGCTTGGCCGAGCGCCGTCACCAGCTAGCAGGCACCCTCAGTGGCGGCGAACAGCAAATGTTGGCGATCGCCCGTGCTTTGATGAGTCGGCCCCAGCTCCTATTGTTGGATGAACCCAGTTTGGGTTTAGCACCGGCTATTGTCCGCGAGATTTTTGGTATTATCCAAACCCTGCGCTCCACGGGGGTAACCATTTTGTTGGTGGAACAAAATGCGAATTTAGCCTTGCAGTCTGCCGATCGCGGCTATGTGCTGGAGGCGGGGCGCATTATTCTATCGGGGAAGGCTGCCGATTTGTTGAACAGCGATCGCGTGAAACAAGCCTACTTAGGCTAAGCTCCGGTGAACGACCTTGCCCCATTCCTAGAAAGAATCCTAAAAAAACGGCGATCGCGGTGCTCCCTAGGCATGATAGGGAAGAACGAAATCTAGCGCGATCGTATCCTGCGTTCTTCTTGCTTATGCCAAATTCCTCTTTGCGATATGCTTACTTCCCCGGTTGTGTTGCCCAGGGTGCGTGTCGAGAACTGCACCAAAGTACCCAATCCCTGGCCCAGGCGTTGGGCATTGAGTTAATCGAGCTGAAGCAAGCCGCCTGTTGTGGGTCAGGCACGTTCAAAGAAGACTCCCAACTCCTCGAAGACACCGTGAACGCCCGGAATATTGCCCTGGCCGAAGCACTCAACCTGCCCTTGCTGACGCATTGCAGCACCTGCCAGGGGGTGATTGGCCATGTCGATGAGCGGTTGAAGCAGGCCCAGGCCCAAAATCCGGCCTATTTGGAGCAGGTGAATGGTTTGTTGAAGCAGGAGGGCTGTTCGCCCTATCGAGGGAGTACGGAAGTCCGGCATATTCTGTGGGCCTTGGTGGGGGATGTGGGCCTGGATGCGCTGGCGGCCAAAGTGACGCGCAAACTGGCAAACCTCAAATGTGCAGCGTTTTATGGGTGTTATTTACTCCGGGCCCAGGATCACATTCCCTACGATGATCCGTTCAATCCTCAATCCTTAGAAAATGTGATTCGTGCGGTGGGGGCAACGCCGATTGACTATCGGGGCCGGACGCAATGCTGTGGTTGGCCCCTTTCAAGCTATGCCACCGAGCAATCATTTCGGATGGCTGGAATGCATATTCAAGATGCGATCGCCGCTGGAGCAGATTGCATTGTTACCCCTTGTCCGTTGTGCCATTTGAATTTAGATTCGCGCCAACCCGAAGTGGCGAAAGTTATTGGAGCACCGCTCAATCTACCAATTTTGCATTTGCCGCAGTTAGTCGCCTTGGCGTTGGGGGTGAGTCCCAGTGAACTAGGGTTACAGCGTCATATTGTGTCTACGCGATCGCTGTTGGAAAAACTTGCTATCAACGCTTAGGTACCTCTTTGGCGAGGTCAGCGGTTCTACTCATGTCGCTTGTCTGCGGTTGGATAGGCGACCTGCGCGATTCTTCCCTGCAATACAACGCTTACCTATAACAATTGACGGGGTCCTGCGGCCAACCAGAATATCTAAAAAACGATCAGACCAACCTGGCTCAAGGTAACACCTATAACCTCTCACCGATCAACCACTTAACCCCAAAAAATAGAGGAAAAAAGAGCCGCGATCGCGCTTCCCTCTTTCCCTCTTAGCGTGAATTTAGGCGGGCCTTATTTCGCTTTTTTCAAGGCTAATAACAAGTCCATTGCTCCGGTAGCTTCGTCCACTTTAGTTGAAGTCATCCCAATCCCTTGAATGGAGTTAAGAACGGCTGCTGGTTCTGGTGGAATGGGTGCTCCAGTCATCATGCTAAAGCGATTGACTTGGGCCATCGTTTTATCCATGTCTAGATAGAAATATCCCAAATTTTGTTTTGGTAAACCATTGGTTGTGGTTTTGAAGGTATTGCTGCTATCTAAGGTGGTGCTTGGTGGAGTCGTAGCAATGTCAATCATCGGGCCGCCTAACGCCACAAAAACAGAGTCGTTATCGAGCCAGCCATGACCCAAAATTGAGCCAAATGGACTGTTCCATTCGGTGACTTTTTTCCCTTGCACGTCTCGCTGTGTAACGGCGATGGAACTACTTTTCGCTAAAGTGTCAAGTTTCGCCAGGGTTGCTTCGGCGGTTTGGCGATCGCTCGTATCAATCACCATCAAGCCACCAAATCCTAATTGGGCCAAAATGCCGCGATCGGAGGGAATTAAAGCCAATCCAAACTCACCATCCATCCAGCTAAAAACATCTTTGTCTAAGTCCAAGTTTGCGGTTTTAGCCGCTTCTCGCATCTCATCCAGGGTTTTTTGAGTGGTTGGATCAGATTGGGATTGTTGCGTCGCCTGAGACCAAATTTGGCTAATATTGCCCCCACTAAAGAGGGCCATTGTATCAGCCGGAAATTGAGAAATTACTTTGCCTGATACTGCTTTGTAGTTGTATTTGGGGGCACTAGGATCCATCGCCACGACAGCTTTGAATCGCATCCCCTCATCGTCAACACCTAACCCCGCCACCATTGATTTGACCTGCTTCAGTTGGGCGGTGTTGAGGGAGGATAAACTCTCGGCTTGAGGATTACTGGCGAGCAAGCTTTCCAGGGATTTCCCATAGTCTAATAAATAGGCTTTTGCGAGGGTATTCTTAATCTCTAACGCTTGACTGAGTACCGCTTTTGCTTCTGGTTTAGAGGCGAGGGATGGTTCCCCTTGAGTTGTATTGATAGCATTTTCTAAGGTCGTTTGATCTGTTGCAAGCACTAAGTAATCTTTAAGCAAAGCAGCATAAACTTTGCCATCTTGGCTAGAAATTACTTTGTTCCCTTTGTATTCGCTTTCTTTGCTTTGGCCCCCGCTTTGACTGGCGAGTTTTCCGGCAAATTGGAGGGCACTAATTTTGTCGCGAATGGTAATGACGGCGAGCAGGCTCGGTTGGGCGGCCTTGCTTTGGGCCTTGGGTAACAGGGCTACCATGCTGTGGCCAATCCAGGGTTTGATATCTTTTTCAAAGTCGATATTACTTTGGGCTGAAATATCTTTCTGTAGATTTTGAAGGCTTTGGCTAATCACAGTTTGGGCTTCTGGTGTGCCAAATTGTTGAAGCTTTGACCAGGCTTGTTGATCGCTGGAAACAAAGGCCGTCATGTAGGCTTCATCGGGGATAACGGTGGCTAACGTGAGGGGTGTGTTTCCGTCTGTGGCTGGCCCTTTGAGATAGAGATAGGCGGCTGCACCACCGGCGGCAAGTACTGTTGCACCTACAGCCGGTAACAGAAATTTCTTGGCAGACATTGTGATTTCCTCAAAAATTTTTAGTGACAAATGCTAGTGAGAATGGAGCTCTGGATAGTAGTGGTGGCGATCGCAAACGTCTCTGTTTCAACATCTCCAGTCTCAACATGCCCAACCGGTTGGGTGGCGTATCACCAAGTCACAGACTGCAACAGTGGAATCGGTTTGAATAGCCTCAAATACTGGATTCAAATTCACGAATTCTAGGGATAAAAATGGGGCGATACCATTGTTGCGCCAAGGCGCGATCGCCCAGCCTAAACGGCACTTATTGTTCATAACAAATAAAGCCATCCCCATTCCGGAGGATGACTCTATTGTTCATGAATTTTGCAGATTTCACCATTTTTCCCAATGGCGATCTAACGCCCAGGCAATGGGCCTGAGTGCATTCTGATTAGCCAAAGGTAGACCCGTTCCAGCCCCACATGGCTCCTTTTGCATCAGCAAACTCAATGTAGATTCGATTCGGAGGCACGGCGATCGCGGCACTAATGGTTTGGCAAAAATCCTGGCTCATGGCTTTGGTTTGGGCCGAACTCATGGTTCCAACGCTTTTAACTTCCACATAACACACCGGATCTGTGGTGCCGCCAAAGGTCATGGCAATATCGGGTTCAAAGGCTGTCATTACATAGGATTCTGGTTTGCCAGTGTGTTTGGCCAAACTAGCCGATAGGGTTTTGAGTAAGGATTCCACCTGGCTTTGGTCTGTCGCTGTTATCGAGGTCTGAACTTTGATCAAGGGCATGACTTAACCTCCGTATTGCCAACCAGTACTTTCGAGCAACAGGGGATCGCCTTCGCGGTGAATGCCAGCGGCAACCACTTCGCCCACAAACACGGTGTGATCACCGTGTTCCACGCTGCCAACCACCCGGCATTCAACATAGCCTAAGGACTCTGAAATAATCGGGCAGCCTGTTTCGCCTGCGTAAAATTCCACATCTTCAAATTTGTTGCCCACACGGCGCTGGGGCTTGAAGAATTTTTGGGCCATTTCCTTTTGGCCAGCTTCCAAAATGCTCAAAGCAAACACGCCACTGGCTTTGACCATCGCGTGGGATTTGGAGTCGGTTTTGATGCAGTTTGTGACCAAAGGCGGTGTAAACGATGCTTGCATGACCCAACTGGCGGTAAACCCGTTGAGTTCTTCCCCGTCTTTGACCCCACAAATGTAAAGCCCGTGGGGAATTTTACGGAGCATGGTCTTTTTGGCTTGTTCGTCTAGCAAAAGAGCCTCCTCGGCGATCGCGCGAAGTGAATGTCTTAGATCAGGTTTAGTTTACCAATCGGTTTCCCTTTGCACGGGACTCCGGAGAGGGATGTTGGGGCTGCTTGGGGGGAGGCAATGGGGGCGATCGCCGCTCTAGGCCCCCGTGTTGGCCCTGATCTGCCATTCAAGCTCCAAGCTATTAAAACCGTTGCCCAAAGCCAAACTGGAACTTCACATCGCCCTGGTTGCTAAAGCCAAGATCGCCCCGCACCAAGCCAAACGGCGAATTGACCCGCAACCCAAAGCCCACCCCAACCCCAGTGCCCGGTTTGCCCCGCACAACGCCCGGTTCACCCAGGACATCATCACTGGAGCCCAAATCACTGGCAAAATCGACAAACGCCGCCCCGCCAATAAACCGATAAATGGGAAAGCGGTATTCCGCTTGGGCTTCGATAAAGCTGCGACTGGTGGCAATATCGCCATTATCCCAACCGCGCACGGAGTTTGGCCCCCCCAAAATAAATGCATTGTACGGCGGGAGATCGCCCACATAGGTGCCCCCCCGGAGGTTGATCCCAAAGGTTTCGGGTTGGCTGTTGCGAGGGTCGGGGGGAGTTTTATGAGAAGCGGTGATCAGCTTCACCGGGAAAAATTGGGTGTAACTGCCCTGCAACTTCGTCCCAAATACGTTGCCCCGCCCAATCGGGATATATTGCTCGGTGTTAAACCGCGTTAATGAGCCTGAACTGGGATTGACGGGATTATTCCGGAGGTCATTCAGGGCGGTAAAGCTGAAGCTAAACAGGTCGTCAACTCCTTCGCCACTGAGGGTGAGGGGGTTGCCCAACCGATCTTGGGTGAAGATATCGCCGTCACTGTCACGGGTGCTGACGTTCTCATAGTTCAGGCCCCAAAAGCCTTGCCAACCGCCACCGATGGGTTTTTCGATACCCACACCTGCGCCATACCGCCGTTCGCGGACGCGATCGCCATTCTCCAGCTTCACATCGTCATCAAACACCGCTGATAGGCCCTGCCGTCGGAAAATATTCGCGTTATACCCCGGCATATTGGGTTCTGTCGCCCGATAGGGACTGACAAAGCGCCCATCAAACTGAATATCTTTGGTGCCCAGTAAGACGGTGCCACCCAGTTGTTGCCCCAGGCCCCCAAAGTTGTTGTCTTGCACGCTGACCGTGGCAAACAACCCGGCTGAATCATTGAAGCCACCGCCGAAGCGCAAATCGCGGGGTGCCCGTTCTGCCAAGTTATAGACCACTGTGGTATTCCGGGCATCGCCTTCAAAGGACACGTAGGCTTGTTCAAAAATGCCCAACGCACTCAAGCGCTGCAAATCTTCTTGAGCAAGCTTCGTTTGGAAGGGTTGACCAGGCTTGGTGAACAACTGGCGGCGAACAAATTCTTCTTGGCTCCGACCACGGATTGGGTTGCCTTTGTCATCAACGGGAGAGCCTTCCCGGTTCAGATAACGGAGCTTCACTTCGCCAACCACCCCTTCGGCCACATCGATGACAACAATGCCCTGGCGTGTAGGCCGCAAGCTGATCACCCGCGCCAACGTGTAGCCATTGTCGGCATACCATTTGTTGATCGCTTGGACGGAATTATTGAGTTGAGTGGGGCTAATGGGTTGCCCAAACTGATTGCGAAAAATGTCGTTGGCGACGGAAAAGCTCAGTGCTTTGGCATTGGAAAGGTCGAGGGCTTGCAGCCGATTGGGGGCCGCATAGAAAATGACGTTAACGCCCTGGGGGTTGGATTGGGTGTTAACGGTAACGGAGGAGAAAAAGCCGGTTTTCAAGAGGGTCTCGACATCCTCTTGCAAGATGGAGGGACTGGTTTGGCTACCCGGTTTGGTTTGAATGGACTGTAACCCAAAGGTTTGAATATCTGGCTCAACGCCGACAATTTGCACATCGGTAGCCTGGACGGCAAGTTCACCCGTGGGGACGGTGGGGCCGGATTGGGGCAGGCCCGTGGGGGGCGGCGGGACAGTCACGGTTTGGTTGGTTGTGGCTGGGGCTGGCACCATCCACACGGGCTGATTAACGGAGTTGGTAGGGGTTTGTTGGGGAACGGGGGTGATGGGCGGGGGTGGGGCCGTTTGGATGGGCGGTGGCGGTGGCACTTGCACTGGTGCGGCTTGGGCCGTTTGGACTGGGGGGGGCGTTGGGGTGGTGGTGGAAACGGTTGTGGGCTGGGGCGATCGCGTCACGGGTTCCGTGGGGACAACCACCGATTGATAGTCTTGATAGTATTGGGCATCGGGTGGCAGGGGTGTGGTGCTGCTTGCCGGGGTGGTGGTGCTGGCGGTGGTGGTGCTGGTTCCTGCGGGTTGCCCGGAAAATTGTTGGGCGATGAGGGTTTCGGCAGGGGCGATCGCGGCGCGAGGGGCGGTGGTTTGTCGGTCTTCCGGTTTGGTAGCAGTGAGGCTAGATTCGCTGGTGGTGGGGCGATCGGGCACGGTTTCCACCACGACATCGGCGGCTGAGGCTGGTAAACTCAAGGCGATCGCGGACACAAGGCCAGTCGCAATCAAGGAAAGTTGCAACGGAGCCGCAAGTTGAAAAAGACGGTGTGGAGCGTTCACAGGCTTGTTGGAGAGGGTAACGAAATGGGTTAGTTGACACACCATGACGGGCACTTGGAACGAAAAGTTCTGGATTGGCACCCTACATTCTGCACATTTTGATGAAAACGGCACTTTTCTTCACAAAGGATCACTCCACTGGGTGGCCTGGGAACGTAGAGTGACGCACTGTGTTCTGACCAAATTCTGACTAAACAATGGGGCCTGTAATAAGCTCTGTGGTGGCTTTCTGTGCGGTGAACCTGGGGCGAACTTGATTGGTCAATGCTCACTGCTGGGCTTGTTTGGGCGATCGACAACCGGGGGCGATCGCCCTTGGTTCCTGCCGTGGTGCAGTCTAGATCTGGGCAAAAAAATTCCCGCTCTTGAATGAGAACGGGAAGTCGAATCTTCTTTGTTACCGCAAATTTGTTACCGCAAATTTGTTACCGCAAAGCTGACAGACTGACCAAGTTTTTGCGGATAGCCGTTCAACCTCGCGGGTGGTCAACGACGGTTGGCAGCGCTCTCTAGGGCAGCGCTCTCAGCTTTGGTTGCTGGGCTTAGCCTTTGCTCCGTTGGACGTGTTCCATAATTTGGCGTTTGCGATCGCCGTTGCTGCTGACCGTAGACCGTTTGATAAAGTCGCCACTGCTCCGGGCGACATGCTCCATAATGCGTTTTTTGCGATCGTCCATGAGTTCAACGTCCTAGAGAGTTCAGTTCTATGCTTATTTTACAAAACTTAATAGAAAGGTGGAGCAATCCTGCGGCAGAGTTTTTGGCGTGGCTATCCAGGGGGTGGGGAAGAGCCGTCGCGATCGCCCAGGCCAAAATTAGCCAAACACAACAGTCCGATTGCCGTATACCAACACTCGATTTTGTAAATGCAAGCGCACCGCTCTGGCCAACACTACTCGTTCCAGGTCTTTGCCTTTCCGGATCAGATCGTCCACATTATCCCGATGGCTGACCCGCACCACATCTTGCTCAATGATTGGCCCCTCGTCTAAGTCGGCGGTGGCATAGTGGGCAGTTGCCCCAATAATTTTTACCCCCCGGTCAAAGGCGCGATGGTAGGGATTGGCCCCGGCAAAGGCAGGTAAAAAGGAATGATGGATATTAATGACCGTCGAGAACTGGGCCAAAAACTCGGAACTCAGGACTTGCATATATTTAGCCAGCACCACCAAGTCAATGCGGTGTTGCTGCAACAAGGCGAGTTGCTTGGCCTCTTGTTCGGGTTTGGTGTCTTTGCTGATGGGTACGTGATGAAATGCAATGCCAAAGCTATCGGCAATGGGCTGGAGGTTGGGGTGATTGCTGATGATGAGGGGAATTTCAGCATGGAGTTCGCCCGCTTGATGCCGCCAGAGCAAGTCATACAAACAGTGATCTTGTTTGCTGACCCAAATCGCAAGGCGGGGGCGCGGGTCGGAAAAATGTAATTGCCAGTTTGCCC
The DNA here is from genome assembly GCA_964475335.1 of uncultured bacterium. Lineage (GTDB taxonomy): Bacteria > Cyanobacteriota > Cyanobacteriia > Leptolyngbyales > Leptolyngbyaceae > CAYYWG01. Next base: position 32,869 of record CAYYWG010000012.1, on the reverse strand, counting down.
CAAGGGGTTGGGCGATCGCGTTAAAGGCAGGGCCAATAATCTCCCGTGGTAGATTGAATCCCTCTAGCTGCCATTCAATCCGGGTGAGAAACAAGCCTGCCGAAAAATCGGTGTGCTGATCGGCGTGAATGATATTGCCGCCATTGGAGTAAATAAAGTTCGCAAACTTGGCCACGAGGCCGCGTTGATCCGGGCAGGAAAGCAAAAGCGTCGCCGTGGGACTCGTCATAGCGCAAGGAAATAGGGTGGCTAACATCTTATGCGAAGAACATGGTGAAAGTATGCACGCTTGCCCCGCGATCGCGCCCCTTGGTCAGCCTGCCAGCTTGCGGTTTCCCCGCACGACATCCCGGCCCTAGTTTGGAATAGTAGTCAAATCAAAAAGGCTCTGTCATCACTGACAGAGCCTTCTGAGCTTATTTGGTGGCGGGGCATGGATTTGAACCATGGACCTTCGGGTTATGAGCCCGACGAGCTACCAGACTGCTCTACCCCGCGTCGCACTTGTTTAGTATAACCATAAACTCATTATTTGCACAACCCTTTTTGGAAAATTGGTCTGGTTTAGAAAATTGGAAAGGAGTGAGTTCCCGTTGCCGCGCCTACCCGCCGCCGGGGAGAAAGGAGCCGATCAGGTCTTGGTCAGAATTGTAGACTTGCACGGGTAAGCCCGCATTGTTGCTGATTGCTTGCAGTGCCTCGCTCAGGCTGGCAAAGTGTTGATCAATCTGGGCGAGAGAGGTTTGGTCTTGGGCGCTCTGGCTGAGGCTTCCCAGGGTGCGGACTTGGCGCTCGTAGGCGGGGATAAATTCAACCCGGATGTTGCTATTGGTGAGGGTATAGGTGCAAATGCGCCCAGCCGCGTTGCAGATTTGCTCTAGATCTTGGCGCAGGGTTAGGACGGTTTCGGCTTGTTGCAGGGCGCTGCTGTAGGTGGCAATTAATTCTTGCCCTGTGGCGGTGAGCGAGGTGTTGGTGGGGATTTGTTTGGCCTGGTTGAGGGCGGTGCGCCAGATTTGGATGGCTTGGGACCACTGATTTTTTTGTTGCCAGGTTTGGGCTTGTTGCGCTAATTTTCGGGCCTGGGCTTGGGCGGTGGTGGCGGTTTGTTCGTTGCGGGCGCGATCGCGAGTGGCTTGCAGTTTGGGTTGGTAGCTGGCTAGCAGTTGTTGCGCTTCGGCGTAACTGGTGGCGTTGGGGGGAATTTGGTTGAGACTATTGACGGCGACTTGCCAGGTCGCAGCAGCGGTTTGCCATTCTGTGAGGGTTTTGGCCGTGTTTTGGCGGGCGATCGCCAACTCAGCGGTTTTCTGGGCCGCGAGCAGTTGTTTCCGGGCACCAGCTTCCCCCTGGATGCGTTGTTGGGCGAGTTGGAGTTGGGGCCGAAAAGTGGCTAACCGGGCTTGAGCGTAAGGATAGAAGGGATGGGTGGTGGGGATGGCCTGGGCCTGGGCGATCGCCTCTTGCCAGAGCGATTCAATCCCCTGCCAATCGGTGACGGTTTGCGTCGTCGCTTGGCTTTTTTGGGTGGCTTCCGTCGCTTTGGTTTCGGCCTGGTGTAATTGGGCCAGGGGTTGCTGAAGGGTTTGGGCCTGGTCATAGTACCTCGACCACCGTGGCACTGCGCTCACTACCGTTTGGGCCGTCGCGATTTGCTGGTGTGCCGATTGGCTGGCCACCGAATTCCCTGCTTGTAAAGTGGCGGTGGCCTGGTTTCCCAACTGGGCGACGGTCTCCAACGCTGGACAGCCCCCCATAACGCAAGGGCGCGTCAGGGCATAGCCCCCAACTCCCAAAACCATCATGGCTGCAAGCCCACTCCCGACCAGCAGCAAAGGCCGCAGCCACGATCGCTCGGGGGCTTGGGCTAGAGGCTCTGGGTAGGGCGATCGCGGGAAGTCCAGGGTGCCGGGTTGATGCACCAACTCCCCATCTGCGTCGGCTTCAGTGTCCGGGGGGAGCGGCTCGCTGCGCTCGTGTTCGAGCCAAAACGACTCTGGCAACGAAAATACATTTGAAGTTTCATTGGCCTCGGTGGCGATCGCCGGAGCTTTGGGCAATAGTCCTTGAATGACGGTTAATGGCCCCTCCGATTCAATCTCATCTTCAAGGTCAATCTCATTTTCAAGGTCATCGGGGGCGGCAGCGGCCAGTGTTGTCCCATGAAAGGTATAAGGCTTTTGTTGCCCCAATACTCGTAAAAACAGGTTGGCTTGTTGTTTCGCGATCGCGCCCAATAATGGCTCGGCCAAGTCGAGCGGCAAGTGGGTCAAGGCATGTTCTAACAGCATAAATACCGCCTGGGGGTTGGGGGCTACCCCCGGTGGATGCTGGACTAAAACCATCAAACCGTCCTTCACGGCACATTGAACCTGGAGCGGGGTGTCGTGGGTTGCGGTGGTTAACTGCTCTTGCAAATAGCGGCGCAGGTGCTTCAAGTTGTCTTCACGGATCGGGGGATTCATGGGGGCAACGTCCAATACCTACTGGCATATCCTAGCGTTGCTGTTTCGGCCCGTCACCATCCCGTAACAGAGCTGTCACAGAATTGCGATGTTGCCCCACCACCATTAAGGAGCAGACTGGCCAGGGGGCTAGAGTGGCTTGGGAAACTGCTGGGCGCGATCGCCCCAACCCCGCTCACCCGATTGGATCAGTTCAGAGTTGATCATGAAGAGCTAGGATTGAAGGTGATAGGTGTTGACCACGATTGACTACGAGCACGTAATGGAAATCCTAATTGTTGAGGACGAAGCGGAAATTGCTCAACTCATCCAGCTTTACTTGGAAAAAGAAGGATTTACTTGTCGCACCTGTCGGGATGGCATTAACGCCCTAGAAACTTTTCAAGACCAAAAGCCCGACCTCATCATTTTGGATTTAATGATTCCTGGCCTTGACGGATTGGAAGTGTGTGCCCGGATTCGCCAAAAACCAGGACTCAAAGATCCCTATATTTTGATGTTGACGGCCCGAGGCGAAGAGATCGATCGCATCATTGGCCTGTCCACCGGGGCCGATGATTACATGGTCAAACCCTTTAGCCCCAAAGAACTGGTGGCCCGCGTCCGGGCTTTGCTGCGGCGTAGTCTGCGGCAAGGCGGCCAAAGTCAGGTGTATCGCACCCAACATTTCCAAGTTGATCTAGACCAGCGATCGGCCCATCGTTGCCTCAGCGACTCCGAAACCCTGGAACCGCTGGATCTAACCGCCCTCGAATTTGACCTGCTCTCCACGTTCATGAGCTACCCTGGCCGCGTGTGGAACCGTAGCCAACTGATCGATAAACTGTGGGATGGCAACTTTTTTGGCGATGAGCGCGTAGTAGATACCCACATTGCCCGCCTGCGGAAAAAGATTGAACCCGACCCGGCTAATCCCACCTTTGTCAAAACAGTCATCGGTGTGGGCTACAAATTTGAAGATGCCGCTTAACCCGGTTCCTACACTATGACCAAACTTGGCTTACGCGAACGGCTCTTTTTATCCCACCTGGTTGTGATGATTGTGGGCCTGAGCACCTTAGTGGTCGTGGGTAAACTCTATTCCCCACGCTTATTTATGCTCCAGTTAGAAAGTATGGATATTGGGGGCATTAACCTGGTGCGGGTGCGGCGCAAGTTGGTGGATGGGTTTGAAGCGGCGTGGAGCAAGGGGGCTTTTTGGTCGGTGATTGTGGGGGCGGCAACGGCAGGGGGCCTGAGCTATTTGGTCTCCAAGCGTATTACCAAGCCCCTGATTCAAATGGAACAAGTGACGCAAAAAATCACTGCCGGGGATTTGGAAGAACGGTTGCCCCACAGCGAAATTCCAGAGTTAGATCGCTTGGCGACCAGTTTTAACCAGATGGCGGCCAATCTGGAAGGGGTGGAGCAGCGACGGCGGGAATTGATTGGAGATTTGACCCACGAGTTGCGCACGCCGTTGACGATTGTGGAAGGGTATTTGGAAGGGCTTGCCGATGGTACGATTGAACCGTCGGTGGATACCTATCAACGGCTGGTGCGGGAAACGATTCGCTTGCGGCGGTTGGTCAATGACTTGCAAGAGTTGTCGAAGGCGGAAGCAGGTTATTTGCCGATTCGGGCGGCCAAGGTGGAATTGCGCCCGTTGTTGCAATCTGTGGTTGAGAAGTTTTCGGATCAGATTTTGGAAGATGGGCCAGCGTTGCGGTTGGAGTGTCCTGCGGATTTACCGAACGCCTTGGCCGACCCCGAACGGGTAGAACAAATCATGATGAACTTGTTGGGCAATGCGTTGCGCTATACCCAGATGGGTTCGATTACGGTGAAGGGCTGGAACCAGGGGAAGCGGGTTTGGGTAAGTGTGACGGATACAGGAACGGGGATTGCGGCAGATGATTTGCCTCATCTGTTTGAACGGTTTTGGCGATCCGATCGCTCCCGCGATCGCGCTTCCGGTGGCACAGGCATTGGTCTGGCGATTTCCCGGCGGTTGGTTGAACTGCAAGGGGGTTCCATTGACGTGGAGAGTGAATTGGGGAAAGGCAGTACCTTTCGGTTCTCACTCCCCACGGTTTAAGGCAGGGCTGAGCGGCTAGGCGATCGCGGCCACGAGGGGTAAATCGCTGTTTTGTTCCAGGTTACTGAGGTTGCCCTGGTTGACGTTCCCCTGGGTCAAAAAGCGGTAGGTTTCTTGGTAAAGACTTTGCCAGAAGCGATTGCTCATGCCCTGGCTAACTTCGGTGGGGTCAACCATTGGGTGGGGGACGAGATCTTGGGCTGGGTAGAGGAAGTGGTAGTGCCGTCCGCCGCGCCCGCCGAGGGACTCAAAAAAGGTCTGGTTGGTCTGGATATCGGCTGCGTCTTCGTTTTCGGTAAGCACCAGAAAGACGGAGGCGTTATCTTTGAGCGATCGCACTGCGCCTGCACTTAGCACGTAGCTACTGCCAAAGCGATCGACCGCCGTCAGACACCCGACTGGAAAGCGCAACTGTGGATCCCACCCAGATTCGCTGATATCTAACGGGCCAGACAAGTTGACATAGCGGCGGCGTTCTTCGCCCTGAATCCGTAACAGGGGGGCATAGGCGACAACGCGGGAGATGCGATCGGGGTTGGCGGCGGCGAGGGCAAGGGCCACGGAGCCACCGGCAGATAGTCCCACGGTATAGATTGGCCCCGGCATTGCGTCTAGCTCGGCGAGTCGATCTTTCGCATGGTGCAGATAGTCGAGATGGGAAGAGATAAAGTAGCGATCAAAGTTGGGGTCATCGGGGGTTTCGATCGCTTTGATCATGTCCAGTAACCGGGGTTCGATGGCCAAGAGCCGTGCTATCAGGGCAATGCGCTGAGTATAGCCCGGTCGGGTGAAGCCCTCTGAGGTGTTGGCCACGTTTTGCAAATAATGGCTTAATACCGGATCCGTTTTGACTTTGGCTTTGAGCGGTTGGGCGATTTCGGGCCGTAGGTCTACTTGAGGCCATTCGGTGGCTGGATTGATGTAACTGTGTCCGGCGATCGAACATTGGTAGACATTAAACCCGTTTTGAAACAAATATTCGGCTAAGCGCCACAGTTGGTGGGGGCTGGCACTAAACCCGTGAAACAACATGACCGTGCCGAGAATGGGGGTGCCCACTGGATGAAACCGATAGTAGGGGTAGGCTCCGGCCCGCCGAGCGGGGTGCTGGTCAATGCGGGCAATGTGGGCGGCGATCGCCTGTTCGGTCTGGGCAATTTCAGCCGCAGTGGGCAAAAATGTGGGGTAACTCATGGTGGCGGTGCCTAACAGTGGATGGGTGGACTAGAAAGACGAGCCAGGTTGTTGCAAAAATTCGGTTTCGGCGGGGGTGTTTTGCCGTCCCAAAATGACGTTGCGGTGGGGGAACCGCCCAAATTGGTCAATGATGGCCTGGTGCCGCAACGCATAGGTATAACAGTCGCGGGTTTCAGGAATGGCGGCGAGGGGTTGAAAGAGTTGCACCGATTTAGCTTGAATGGCCCGGTCTTCGCTATGCATCAGGGGCATATACAGAAACCACCGTTGGATTGGGGGCAGGGTTTGATCCCACCCTTGGGCGATCGCGGTTTGCGCGACTTGCAAGGCTTTCCCATCCGTGGCAAAGGCTTGGGGCTCTTGCCGAAACAGATTGCGAGGAAACTGATCCAACACCAGGATTAAGGCTAAGGCCCCCGGCGCTGTGGTGGCCCAATGATCCCACTGGCCCGCTGCCGCTTGTTGATAGGTGGCCAAAAAGCGATCGCGAATCAGTTGATCAAAGTCTGGATTTTTCTGAAACCATTCTTTGCGCCGTTGGGCTTTGGAACCAGTGGGGTCCCCAAACCAAAAGGTCAAAACCGCAGCAATCGAAGACATAGGGCATTCAACATTGGGTGAAAACAGATTGCGCTGGCTCTGGGGGGGTCTACAGACTGAGCGATCGCCTTTTCCTAACGATTACGAGTGATTTTATAGGCGTTAAGTCAGCGATTCTTTAAAAGAGTTTTCCCACCGCTGACCTGTGTTCCAGTTCGTAAGAACCATAACCCCGGCCAACAGTGGGAAATTTAGATAAATCAAGATGAAGCCGTTTCGACCCAGAGCCCTATTCCAAGGCTTAGGACATGGCTTGAATGATGTAGTCAAAGTAAGGCGCAGCTTCAACGGCATCTTCAGTATTCAACAAATCTAAAGATGCATCTTTCAAACAACGGATTGCTTCCGCCATGCCAGGGACAGGTACACCCAGAGCGTTGTACATTTCACGGGCACCAATGATACCGATCGCTTCGATGGGTTCTTTGCTGCCAGCCAACACGCCGTAGGTCACAAGCCGGAGATACCACCCGTAATCCCGCAAGCACTGTGCTCGTTCCCGTTGACCATAGGCATTACCCCCTGGGGCAATGAAGTCAGGGCGCTTACGCCAAAGTTGTTTACTGGCTTCTTGAACAATTTTTTTCTCATTATCAGCCAGAGCTGCCGCAATCCGGGTGCGCTGTTCGCCGGTACGGAAAAAGTCGCTCATGGTCTGGAGTTCGCCATAGGTGGGGTAGCGAAGCTCATCGTCGGCTTGAAGAATGACTTGGCTAACTACGCTCATAGTTATCGCGGTATTTCAGGTTTATTGAGTGAATAGGTTTAGTTTAACGAGTCTGGGGGACGGTAATAAAGGTGTCTTATCGCTTTTCAGCGAGTTTCGCCACTCCACCATGAGGGTACCGTGCAAGCTGTATGAGAAAACCAAAAGTTTTGTAAAGAACTGCTGTCAAGAGATGCCTCAATTGGGGAAGGGGCCTGCCGTAACCAATTTTTGGCTCATGTTTCAGCGCTCCTTGTCGCGGGCCAAGATTTGCTGTAGGCAGGTGGCTAAATACTCGTACTGCGAGATGTGGTTGTACAGTTGGGCAGAAATTCGTAGGAGGCGGCCCTGGGGTGGTGTCCAGGGAATGATGGGAACTTCAATATTGGCCGTGGCGAGGAGTTGGTCATGGAGCGATCGCCAATCGCCATCAGGTAACTGGAGCACGGCTAAGGCTCCCAGCATCTCGGCGGGGCAGGGTGGGGCAATCTGAAGGGCTTTGCAAAGGATTTGCCGACCCGCGATCGCCAGGTCGTGATTATGGGCCATTAAGGCGGGCCAACCGCCGGGTAGCAGGGCACCCATGAACTGGATGGCTGCTGGGACGGAAAGATAGGCCGTGGGGTCGTCAGTGCCCATCCAATCAAATTCCAGCCAAAAGCGACTGCGCTCGGGGCGTTGGGCGTTGGCTCCGTGGCTAATGGTGAGGGGGCGAATCTGGGGTTGGCGATCGCGCTGCACATACAAAAAGGCGGCTCCCTTTGGGCTGCATAACCACTTGTGGCAGTTGCCCGTGTAGTAAGTGGCTCCCAGGGTGGCGAGGTTCAGGGGCACCATACCGGGGGCGTGAGCACCGTCGATCAGGACTTCGATGCCCCGTTGAGTGAGGGGGGGAATTAGGTCAGCGAGGGGAAAGATGAGTCCGGTTTGGCTGACGACATGATCGAGCAGGGCCAACCGGGTGCGATCGCTTACCTTCGCTAAGACTGCATCAACGATCTGCTGGGGCGACTCCAGGGGAAAGGGAATTTCGGCGACGACGACCGTGGCCCCCGATCGTTCGGCGACAAAGTTCAGGGCATTGCGGCAGGCGTTGTATTCCTGGTTAGTGGTCAGCAGTTCATCGCCCGGTTGGAAGGTGAGCGATCGCAACACCGCATTCACGCCTGTCGTGGCATTGGGGACAAAGACCAAATCGTCTGGAGCTGTGCCGACAAATTGCGCCAGTTCAGCCCGCGCCTGATCGAGGAGGGGTTCGATGTCTGCCCCCAGAAATTGCAGGGGTTGCCGTTCCAGGCGATCGCGCCATTCCTGCTGTTTCGCCAGCACCGCGATCGGGCAGGCCCCAAAGGAACCGTGATTTAAAAAGGTAATGCCCGAATCCAACTGCCAGTGTCGAATAAAACCAGACGGCTTTGGCATTGAGTTCTGGTCTGTTACCAACTCTTCTTTGTTATTCATTCTTTGAACTCCCCAGGCAGGATTCGAACCTGCGACCAATCGGTTAACAGCCGACCGCTCTACCACTGAGCTACTGAGGAACGTCGCGCTTTGCGAATATCATAGTAGCGATAATAGCCTGCGTTTGACAAGCCTTTTGGCGCAAAAATCCTAAAAATATTTTTTGTACTCTCTCAAATGCTTGCTGGAAAAGGGTTTTGGTGATCAAAAAAAATGCTCATCGACTGACGATGCCAGACCACTGGGCCTGTTTTTGTTTGCTCCGACGGTAGGAAAAGAAATGCTCTGGGGTTTGATAGGTGCAATGGGGTGCGATCGCGATTTGTTCTGGGCTGAGGCCCAATTGCTCTAGCTGTAAAATATTAATGCGCCGGACATCCAATCGCGCCCTGCCGGGTTCGGGGTCGGGTTGCACGGGTGAGTTGGGTAGGGACTGGAGGTGGGCGATCGCGGTTTGAACCTGGCTGGGGTCAACGGGGGCGATGGTGGCTCCGACTTCGGCGGCGACGTGTTCGGATACCTGATACACTGCTCCGGCGATCGCGGGGCCAAGGGCCACACGTAAATTTTCCAGTTGGGTGCCCTGGGCCTGCATTCGGGCGATCGCCTGGGGCACAATTTTCAAGGCTGTTCCCCGCCACCCGGCATGAACGGCGGCAACTTGCCCGGTGGCGACATCGGCGAGTAAAGCTGGTGTACAGTCTGCACTACACACCCAAACCGATTGGTGCGCGGTTTCGCTGATCACACCATCGGCGGGGGGATGCTCTGCATCGGCAGGGCGATCAGCGGTTGCGATTTCCGTTGGAGTCAGCACGGTGTTGCCATGAACTTGTTTGACCCGGTAGGCGATCGCCGTTGGGTGCAAAATTTGGGTGAGTTCTTCCGGGGGGCGGGGGGCGTAATGTTGGGTAAAAAAGCCGTGAGGCCAGTCTGCCAGCAAACTACAGGTAAGGTAGGGGCGATCATTCCAGGTTTGCCAGTGCCACGTATGCATAGACGGGAAGGGGAGAGGGTTTGCGAGTCTATGCTATCGTAGCGGGGCCAGATTTTGGGGCAGGGGGAGATAGGGATGGAGCCAGGGCAAGATGGGCCATGTGAGTTGGAGGAGCACGCTATTTACCGCGATCGCCTAGTGGCGGCGTATCATACGGTGCAATTGGCGATGGGCCATTCCCCTCAATCCTTGGCTCCCCGGCTAACCCTGGTGGAGTGTGTCCCCTCGACGAACCAAACCGCGTGGGACTTGTGGGATGAATTCCCGGCGGTGCCACCCTGTGTCCTGGCGCGATCGCAAACAGCGGGGCGGGGGCAGTGGGGGCGGCACTGGCGATCGGCTCCGGGGGGGCTGTATCTGTCGGTGGGAGCGGTGCTCGATTTGCCGGTGGAACACGCAGCCCAATTGACGCTGGGAACGGCATGGGGCATTGCTCAGGCGTTGCGGCAGGTGCCGGGGCGACTCAGCGGTGTAACAACAGAGATTCCGGTGCAACTGAAATGGCTGAATGATTTGGTGTTGCAGGGCTACAAGTTGGGCGGCATTTTGACTGAAACGCGGGTGCAGGGCGATCGCATTGTCAAAGCGGTAATCGGGGTGGGGGTGAATTGGGCCAATCCCGTACCGGATACTGGCATCGCACTGCGGCAGTTTCTCGCGACGCACCCCACGCCCTTGATTGAATCTCTGGAGATGTTGGCCGCGATCGCCCTCTATGGCATCGAAACCGGGCTTGACCAATTGCAACAGCAGGGGATTGACAAGATTTTGTCGCAATATTTTGAGTTGTTGGCCCATCGCGATCGGGTGGTTCCTTTGGCGGGCCAACTGGGGCGAATTGTCGGCATCGCGCCCACGGGGGAATTGCGACTTCAGTTCGACCATCCCGTAGCCACCCAGGCCACGCCACCGGGGAATTCAACACTTGAAGTTTCGGTCAAGCCAGGTACAATCAATTTTGGCTATCCCCTGTGATAGTGACTGGCGAGTGGGAACCTGATCTGTTCTCGCTACGACTAGATGTAATGCAAACCGTGTGAGGACTCAGGAACGTTTAATGGTTCAACACAACTTTGCCCCAGGGTTGCACCCTCAAAAATCGCGCCATACCCTCATGCTGCGTAGCCTTGGCCTCCTCGGTGGTCTGAGCTTGATGAGCAACATGGGATTGGCCCAGGCCCAAGCTCCTGAATTGGTAGACTCGGCACCGACGACCCAAGCAACAGAGGTTCCGCCGGTGCCTGCCTATTCTGGGTCTACGGCCCCTGTTCCGCCAGTGCCAGCGGCTCCAGAGTCCTTTCCGACGGAATTTGCCCCTGTTCCGGCAGTGCCTCCCATTCCAGCGGCCCCTACAGACCTGTTGCCCTCTGCGCCACCGCCTGCTGCCCCGGCAACAAGCAGTTATGATGCGCCCGCTACGATTGAGTTTTCAGAACGGTCTACAGGGTGTCGGGCGGTTGTGGCCTCTGGCCAAGTGCCAGGGAGTGTTTGTGGCAATCTTGCAACCCAATCTGGGGGCAATCTCTCCGCCGGGAGTTACAGTCCCAATGGGCGATCGCTGGCGGGTTTACCCTCTGGCCCTGCGGCTTCGGTGCAGATTGGCCCGCTCAATGTTCCGACAACCGTTGCCTTTCCAGACAATTTGCCCTCGCTCAAAGACTACTATCGCCGGACTTTGCGCCCGCCCGCTAAGTTGGGGAATGGCAATATTCGCCTCATGTTTCCGTTGTCCATTCCAGCGCCAATTTCCTCGTTGTTTGGCTGGCGGCTCCATCCCATCACTGGGGATGCGCGATTTCACATGGGGACTGACCTGGCAGCCCCAATGGGGACTCCTGTGTTAGCGGCCTATGCGGGGCAGGTGGCAATGGCCGATTTTCTCGGTGGCTATGGCTTATCCGTGGCCCTAGACCACAACAAAGGCACCCAGCAAACCCTCTACGCTCACTTGTCTGAAGTATTTGTCAAGGCGGGCGATCAGGTGAAGCAGGGGGATGTGATTGGGCGGGTTGGCAGCACTGGTAATTCCACTGGCCCTCACTTGCATTTTGAGTTTCGGCAACTGACCCCAGATGGCTGGGTGGCGCTGGATGCGGGGGCGCAACTGGAATATGCGTTGGCGCAACTGGTGAGTTCAATGGAAATTGCCCAGGCCAAATCGGCCCCAACCCAAGTGAATGCAGGGGTTCGGGGTGTCATTCAGTCTGAGCAGATTCAGTAAGACGGCGTTGGTGCGGCTCCGGTTGGATCGGCTTGGAGCAGCGCGATCGCCACCCTAGCCTGCGGGAAATCCAGGTTGGTAGCCCGTTGGGCAGTTCCACCAGGGGGCGATGCCTCAGGGGTGGTGAACTGCCTCAGGTGGCTACCGGAACCTAGGATCAGATTGTGGACTCCATTTGGCGATCGCGGGACGATTGGCCAATGGCGAGCCGAGGTAAGCGGTGTTTGAAGCCGCACAAAATTTCCCAGGAAATGGTGCCAAGGGTGTTGGCCCAGTCATCGGCGGAGATGGTGTGTTGGCCATCTTGCCCCAAGAGCGTGACCACTTCCCCCGCTTGGACATCAGGCACCTGGCTGACATCCAGCATTAACTGATCCATTGTGATGGAACCAATTTGGGGTACGCGCAGACCCCGCACCAGCACCGACATTTGATTCGATAAATTCCGGGGAACGCCATCGGCGTAGCCGATACCGACGACGGCCATGCGCATTGCTTGCGGGGCGACAAAACGGTGCCCATAGCTGACTCCGGTACCCGCTGGCAAGGTTTTGACTTGGGTAATCCGGGCTTTGACTTGCAACACAGGGCGCAGATCAATCCGCGATCGCAAATGGTCAGCAGGGTACAACCCATACATCGCCAACCCCACCCGCACCATGTCGTAATGCAACTGCGGGTCGGTCAAGGTGCCAGCGGAATTGGCCAAGTGCAACCGGGGTGCCCGAATGCCCGCCGCCTGTAACTGGGCGATCGCCGTTTTAAACCGCTGGTGTTGTTGGTTCACCACCGACCGATCCAAACTTTCTGCCGTCGCCAAATGGGAATAGATACTCGCGATCGCCAGATTGGGCAACCGTTGCACCAACTGGGCAAATGCTAACGCCTCTGACCACACTGTCCCCAGGCGCGACATCCCCGTATCTAGCTTTAAATGGACGGGTAAGGGCGTTGCCAGCCCACACCGTTCGACGGTTTCGGCAAAAATCAGGGCTTGTTTGGGCGTGCACAACGTGGGTTGCAACCGCCACCGCGCGATCGCCTGAATCTGCTCTGGGGTATAGGTTGCTCCTAAAATCAAAATCGGTGCGGTGATGCCCGCTTCCCGCAGTTCAATTCCTTCCGGAATGGTCGCCACCCCCAACCAACTTGCCCCCGCCGCCAGCGCCGTTTGTGCCATCGCGATCGCGCCGTGGCCGTAAGCATCGGCCTTCACCACTGCCATCAAATCCGTCCCCGGTTGGAGCAATTGCCGCACCTGGGTCACATTATGGGCCAGCGCCCCCAAATCAACCTCCACCCAAGCCCGCTCCCGCCGCATTTCTGCCAAACTCGGACTGCGCTCCCAACTCAACATGGCACCATCGCCTCCCATCACACCATCAACTCAACAGATTCAAGCCCATCCCATCGATTTCAAATCGGCATGGCTGCTTGATGACTGCCAGGATAGTTGTCCTTTTGCAAATGGTCAATTAGAACAGTGGCGCGGTCGGTAGACTGGTTAACCGTTTGGTGGTTGACCCTCACGGGAAATCGGCCCAGGGCGATCGCACCCCAGGAATCCCTTGACAATTCCCCCACACTTCAATCTTCCTGTGCTACCATCTGGGAAAATTATTGTTTCAACTCAATCCGAATGAGCAAGGTTCTGGTGCTCAATGCTTCCTACGAACCGCTCAACATCACAAGCTGGCGCAGAGCGGTTGTTTTGTTGCTCAAGGGGAAAGCAGAGCAAGTTGAACACAACGGTAAATATGTTTACTCTAATTTTCCGTTGCCAACGGTGATCCGGTTGCGCCATTATGTCCGGGTTCCCTATAAAGAGATTCCGCTAACCCGCAAAAATCTACTGCACCGGGACGCTCAATCTTGCCAATACTGCGGCTACACGGGCGATGAACTAACCCTGGATCACGTCATGCCGCGATCGCGCGGCGGCGGCGACACCTGGGAAAACGTTGTAACAGCCTGTGTCCGCTGCAACGTCCGCAAAGGCAACCGCACCCCCAAAGAAGCCAATATGCCCTTATTGACCCAACCCCGGCGACCCTACAGTGGGCTTCATTTTGAGGTGACTAAACACGTCAAAAACGGCCTGCACCAGGAATGGCGCAAATACGTGATTGGGATGTAGCCCTCAGCGTTGCTCATCTTACCGCAAGGGGGGAACCGCGTCACCTTCGTTGAGCCAATGGCTGTGCCTGAGGTTTGGTTGTCGGGATGACTGCCCAGCGCGATCGCGCCGACCTGCGTCAACCCCCACCAGACTCCGCCCCACAAATTTGTGAAACGAATCGTTGCTCTCTATCTACAATAGAACCCATTCAGGGCACTCTAGTCTATTAGAGTAATGTTCCACTAGGTTGCGACAAGACGGATGAATGGGAGCAATTGACCGTTGGGCCTCTAACAGCGAATTTGGACAAAGATTTCTGCGATGGGTCAACCTTCGTTCCGAAGAAGCCGAGCGGACTTTTTTCATGTTTGCCTTCTACGCCGCCACCTCGGTGGGGTTAGTTTGGCTAGAGGCAATCACTGCCGATCTGTTTCTCGCGCAATACAAAGCCGAAGGACTGCCGTGGATCTACTTGATCAGCGCTGGCATTGGTTCGGCGCTCAGCTTTTTCTATTCCCAACTACAACGCTTTTTGCCCTTGCGGCGGGTCATCGTCATTATCGCGATTTTGATGGCCTTGCCCCTGTTCTTCTTTTGGTTGGGGCGAGTTGTCAATTTAGAGCCGTTTTTTGACTGGAAAGTCAGCATCCCAGCGATCACCGTGTTTCTGATGCGGCTCTGGGTCGAAGCGATTTATGTCCTGAATGATCTCAACACGTCGATCACGGCGAATCAACTGTTTAATATTCGCGAAATTAAACGAACCTATCCTCTCATCAGCAGTGGCATTTTGGTTGCTGATGTCATCAGCGGCTTTTCCCTGGGGATTTTGATTGCGCTGGTCAAGCTGGATAATGTCATTTTGCTGGCAGCGGTAATGATGGCGATCGGGGCCGCGATCTTGTTCTACCTCAGTAACACCTATCATCAAGCCTTTCCTGACTTTCTCCGGCGACGCTCCACTGAAGACCACCATTCTGATTTTTCGACGAATCGCCCGTTGCAGGGGCCTTTGCGGCGCTATGTTGTGCTGCTGTTTATGTTTTTTATCTTGTCGCAGGTTTTGTTCCTGCTGATTGATTTCCGCTTTTTGGGCGCGTTGGAAAATCAATATGCCAGTACTGAAGGCCAAATTGCTGCGTTTCTGGGCATTTTCAATGGGGTGCTGGGCTTGTTCGAAGTTGTGACCCAATGGCTTTTGTCCAGTCGGTTGATCGAGCGTGTGGGGGTATTTGCGGCTTCGGTGCTGTTGCCGGGGGGCATTGCGATTCTGAGTGCGCTGGCCGTTTCGTGTATTAACTGGACAACCCCGCTGATGGCGACGTTGCTGTGGACTTCGCCGCTGTTTATGGTGCTAGTCTGTCTCAAGTTTTTTGATGAACTGCTGCACTATACTTTGTTTGCCAGTGTTGGCCCGGTGTTGTTTCAACCGTTGCCGGATAGTGTGCGAAGTCATATCCAAGCTGTGGTGCGGGGGATTGCCGAACCGCTTTCTACGGGGGTGACGGGGTTGGTGCTGTTGGGTGTGACGGCGGTGATTGGTGGGCAATCACTGAATTGGTTGTTTCCAGTGATTTTGGTGTTGGCGCTGGTTTGGATTTTGGTGGTTTTGTTGCTCCGGGCCAAGTATGTGAATTTGTTGGTCATTAGTGCGGAGCGGGGCCAACTGAGCCAGGATGTGGATGAACTGGAGTTGCGCCGTTGGGTGGTGGAAACTTTGGATAAGCCGGGGCCGGAGGATCGGAAGGAGTCGTGTATTGATCTCCTGAGCAAGGTTGATCCTCAGAGTGCGGGCGAAGTTTTGTCGCCACATTTGTTGAATTTTTCGCCTAAGTTGCAACATCGGAGTTTGGAGGCGATGTTGCTTTATCCTAATCCGGTTTATTTGGATCAGGTGCGATCGCTGATTGAGCAGTCGCCGCTGCCGAGTGTGTTGGCTGTGGCTTTGCGGTTTGTGTGGTTGACGGAGGAGAACCCTGATATTCGCCAGTTGCGGCCTTATTTGCGATCGGAAGTGGATCCGGTGGTGCGGGGGACGGCGGCTTCGCTGATGATGCGGCGGGGTGATGCAACCCAAAAGGCAGAGGCGACCCATACGCTGCGGCAGATGTTGACGCATAAGTTGGAGCGGGAACGGGTGATGGGGTGTCGGGCGTTGGGCGAGGCGGTGTATTTGCAAGCGTTGCGGATTTATATTCCCACGTTGTTGCAGGATGAGTCGTTGCGGGTGCGGCGGGCGATTTTGGAGGCGATCGCGGCGACCCATCTAGAAGAGTTTTATCCATCGTTGTTGCGGGGGTTGCAGTATAAGTCCACGCGGGAAGCGGCGATGAAAGCTCTGGAACGGCTGGACAATGAGGCGATCGCCATGCTGGTGGAACTCGCCGAAGATGCCCAAAAACCAGATTCTGTGCGGCTGTATGCGTGGCAAGTGGTGGGGATGATTGGCACCCACGAGGCATTGGAGGCGTTGATTTCTCATTTGAAGATTGCCTGGGGGACGGATCGGCGCAATATTTTGCGGATTTTGCTGGAAATGCCGGGGGAGCGGGGCATTGAAAGTGTGTTGGATGCGATCGGGCGGCGGGGCGTAGAACTCTTGATCGATCAAGAACTGATGTTTTGTGGCCAGGTCTATGCTGGCTTGCTGGATCTCAACCCGCACAAAGTTCACTTGCAGGAGGTGGATCTGTTGCGTCGGGCGTTGCAGGGGTTGCAAGAAGATGCCCAAGAGCGCATTTTTATGTTGATGCAGTTTTTGTATCCAATTGGGGCGATTAAGGCGGCGGCGTTTAACCTCCAGTCGGCATCGGGGAGTAGTCGGGCGCGGGGCTTAGAAATTCTCGATAATACGTTGGATATTCCCAGCAAGCGGGCGTTGCTGATTTTGCTGGATGGCAATCAAATTCTGGAAAAATTGAATGGCTTGGCTGAGATTTGGCTGTATGAACCGTTGTCACCGAGCGATCGCCTGCGGCGTTTGGTGGATTTGCGCCCGCTGTTGTCAGATTGGGCGATCGCTTGCTGTTTTCACCTGGCCCGTCATGCCCGTTGGAGCCTGACCGCCGAGCAAACCCTCTCCTGTCTGCGCCATTCCAAGGGGTTTGTCCGCGAAGCCGTTTTAGCCTATCTTTGGATGGCCTCGCCCCGTGCCATGCAGCAGCTCTTACCAATTTTGCGAAAAGACCCCGATCGCTTAGTGGTCGCCCAAGTGCAAAAAATGATGCAAGAGTTGGAGCAGCATCGCTCCCGTTCGGCGACTGGAAATGGCCACGCCGCCCAACCACCTGCGGACTGGTCACCGCACACGGGATTTGAAACAAGTTAATATAATGTCTTTCCCGGCTAAATTTGGGAATGCTAAACATTATACGTGCCTGATTTTTCTGGATGACCTGTTCCCTTCAGCGGGGCTAAGCCTCGCTCCTGTTGCATTGCTGCTATGCTCTCTAGCTTTGAACGCTTACTGTTTATTCGCGAAGTCCCAATTTTCAAAGAACTGCGGGATGAGTTTTTAGTGCGCTTGGCTTCTGTTATGGATGAGTTGGCATTTCCGACTAACCACACGATTTTTACCAAAGGCCAAGAGGGGCGATCGCTGTATGTGGTGGTATCGGGGAAGGTGCGAGTTCACATTGACGACCAAGAGCTAGTCCAACTAGAGCAAGGGGCCTGTTTTGGTGAAATGTCGTTGTTTGATGCTGAGCCCCGGTCGGCCTCGGTGACCACTCTCATGCCTTCTGAGTGTTTGGTTTTGACCCAGCAACAACTCTATGAAGCGATCGAAGAAACCCCCGGCATTGCGGTGAACATCATCCGGTTACTATCACGGCGGATTCGGGAACTGAACCAGAAAGTCAATGCGATTCAGCAAACCGTCGGTGCACCACCACCGCCGACTCGGTTGTATAAACCCGCCCAGTTACGTTAGGCCATTAGGCCGTTGCGCCCTTGAGGCGATCGCCCCACGTAGACAGCCCACCAACCCCAACACCCGCCGTTCAGCCTGCATGGAGCTACGTCGCCCAAGCCAGAAGCGGGGGGCCAGGTTATGTGGCTAGAACGTGATGGCTGCAACGGGCTAAATCGCTTTACGACGCAACGGTTTCGAGCCAGTCAAAAATGCGATCTAAATCTTCCAGGGTAATCAGCCCATACTGCCACAGGATCATCGGCAGTTGGTTGGGGGTAAAGTCCTGATGGCGTAGCGCGATCGCCAGCGCATTCTCCGAAAGCGCTAACTCATCTTTCAAAAACTGAATCAAACGAGCATTCACGTTTTTTCCCAAAAGCAAAGGCGTTGTTTCTAATAAATTTGACACTTTTTATTAACTTTCGCAACAAAATCTCAGATTTCAAGGTGTTAGCTTAGCGTACTCGACTTTTGCCTCCCTGAGCGATGCCATTTTTGTAAAATTTAATGACTTGTAACTCGGGCGGCGGCGGCCCTGGTTCCCTAATTGGCGATGGTGTGAATTTTGGGTGGTTAACCTGGGCAAAATTGCCGAACTTCGGTTTTTTCCCAAGCTACAAAAGATTCACTGCATCAGGCTTTGCGCCCTTGAACCGTCCGTAGAATCCAGGTAGAACGAGAGCTATCACAAGTTACCATCTGGTTGGCCAGTTGCAACTAATTTTTTGGGCTAAATGAATATTTTTTTGGCCAAATTGTTCAATCCGTCTCTGTTAAACCTATGAGTTCTTCTGCTTCTCACGATCGCGCCAATCTAAAACTGAGTTTGTTACGCCAAATTCAACAACTCAGTTTGCAAGACGCGCTGCTTCCCAGTTGCCACCCGGCGATCGACACTGCCGTCGCCCAACTGGAAGCGGTAACTCCCCAGGCCCACCCCATGCTCATCGAGCACTGGCCCAGCCTGGTGGGAACCTGGCACTTAATCTATGCTTCGCGGGGCACAGTGGTAACGCGCCAAGTCGCCGACAATAACCCGCTGGCGTGGCTGCAAGTCACTGTCCTCCAGGTGTGGCAAACCTTGAGCGTTGAACACCAGCACCTCAAGACTGAAAATGGTGCAGAGTTAGCAGTGCCCTGGGGTGGGCGGTGGCGGCTAAAAGCGATGGGCACCTGGACGCCGATGAATGCCCAAACGGCAACGGTGGCTTTTCATGGGTTTGCTTTGCAATCTTGCTGGACGGGGTTGGGGTGGCCCTTGCCAGAGGTGCAAATTCCCGTGTTGGAACAACTGCGGCGGGAAGCCCTGTGGACAACCTCTTATATCGATGAGGATTTGCGGGTGGGGCGGGGGGCCACGGGGAATTTATTTGTTTTCCAACGCGCCTGAGTTGAGGGGAGCCAGTGAGGTTCATATTGGGCACAAAAAAGCCTTGGGAGGACGGCAGAGAAACATCTGCGCGATCGCCCCCAAGGCTAGTCAATCCATCTTTGGTTGGTTTGGTCGTGGTGCGCCTCTAGCGCGATCGCCGGAGCAGCCCAGTCACTTTTTCCTTAGCGGTATCCAACGTGCCTTTGGCGGTTTCAAGGGCGGTTTGCAGGGTCGTTTGGAGGGCGCTGGGCACAATCGGTTGGGGCCGCTCAGCCAGTTGAATCGGCTCGTCAGTATACTGCTTTAAGCGATAGCCGTATTCCAGTTGGGCTTGGTTTTTCTTCAACACGGGGAAGAGGCGAAACGCACCCTGGCGTAGTTCTGCTTCTTGGTCAAAAATGGCTCGTTGGATTTGATTGGTGCGACCAACGGCCAGAGACCCTACCGGAAACCAGTTTTTGGTATTTTTTACGCGAATAAAAATGTTGAATTCTGGCATGCCATCGGATTTCATCTTGTCGTATTGTTGGGCTGCCTGCGATCGCTTCACCGATGATTTGCTGAGCTGTTTTGTTTGCTTCGGCTTACCAAAACCCGTTGCGTTTGCCATTGCCAGTTTCTCCAACACGATTATGAAATCTTTTAATAAAAGTTTACCTTAAACATGACGTTTGTGCATTCTTTGTCGAAGGGGCAAAGGCGCGGGGTTGGGCGATCGCGGGATGGCTGTGCCCCCTGTTCCCAGAGGTGGCCCCTGAATTGCGTATCGTGACTGATAAGCGTAATATCTTTGAAAGATAAGTTTGTGAAAAAATACTAAATATGAGATGGCTCCTCAGCAATTTGCCAACTTGGGCACAAACCTTCCAACGACTTGTGTTGTCCTTGGTGGCAACCCTTGCCGCTTTGCAACTGTTCACGCTTCCGGCCCAGGCTACCAGTGTCTTCGAACTGCCACCCTTTGACCCCGGTACCTGGGTGCTAGACCGAGCCGAAATTATTAGTCGCATCAACGAAGGTAAGCTCAGTTCAACGTTTTCTGCGCTGGCGGAAAAAACAGGGTACGAAGTTCGGATTGTGAGCATTCACCGTTTAGATTACGGCGAAACAGCCCAAACTTTTGCGGATAAGTTATTTGACTATTGGTATCCCACCCCGGAAGCCCAGGCCAATCAGGTTTTGCTGGTGATTGATAATGTGACGAATAACACGGGCATTCGGACTGGGGCGCAAGTGAAGTCGGTCATGTCTGACGCGATCGCGACCAGCGTGGCTCAGGAAAGCGTACTAATTCCCTTGCAGGAAGATAATAAGTACAATCAGGCTTTTTTGGGGGCGGGCGATCGCCTGGTGGCCGTGCTGTCTGGGCAAGCTGATCCTGGCCCCCCGGAACTGGTCAACGAGGTCATGGTGGAAGGGACGTTTGCGACTAAGGAAGATACGAAGAAAAGCAATGCAACCGTCTGGGTGATTGGCTTTTTGATTGCTGCCACGGTGATTCCGATGGCCACTTATTACTTCTATCAGTGGATGGGGTCGCGCTAAACTCTGCCCTGGGCGTGGCGGCTCAAACCAACTCGCCCTACCCTCTAAGCCAGTAAGATATTGGGGAGCGCGGAGCGATCGCGGACACAGCAAAGCTCAGCGCTCCTTTGGTGTGGGCTTGGGGCGCAGGAAGAACATTGATGGCCACCCGAATTGAGATAGGGTGCGCTAGAATGGGGGCACTTATTCTAGCGCTGGTGTTGAATGAGCCTATGCAAAGGTCTGTTTGGATTGGTTGGACTTAGGAGTAGAGTGCTTTGATGCGTGAATCCCCCGAACTGCTGGATTCTGGTTCTTTCGATGGTGGCAAGCATCAGCAAACAGTCTGCGAATCAACCCAAACCGTGGCTCCCAGTTTAGATCAGGTCTTTCAGACGAGCGATCGCGATCGAGTTTTGGCTTGGCTGGCGGAGAACGTTCCGGCTAACCGCCTACAACATATTCTGCGTGTAGAGGCGATGGCGATCGAGCTAGCCGAACACCACCAACTGGATGTGGAACGGGCTGCCCAAGCAGGGTTGATGCACGATTTGGCAAAATACTTCAAACCGCAGCGGTTGTTGCAGCTGGCGCAAGCCCATGCCCTGGGGCTGGATCCCGTGTTGGAAAGTAATCCTCACTTACTCCATGCGGATGTCAGTGCGATCGTGGCCCAGACTGAATTTGGCATTCAAGACCCAACGGTATTAGATGCAATTCGGCATCACACCTTAGGGAGTCCGGGGATGGGTTTGCTGAGTTGTGTTGTTTTTCTGGCAGACAGTTTGGAACCGGGGCGCGGCGATTCGGCAGAGTTAACAACACTCCGGCACACGAGTCGCCAAGATTTGCACCGGGCAGTTTGGCTCACCAGTGAATATACGCTCCAGTTTTTGTTTGCAAAACCGAGTTTGATTCATCCCCGCTTAATTCTGACGCGCAATTGGGCCATGCAACGGAGTAAGCCCAAGTTAGCCAAGCCCCCCGGAGTACCCCATGCTTAGTGTGAGGACGATGGTAAGTCGGCGATGTGGTAAGTCTGTGCTGTTGACTTTTGTTTGTGTCGTTGAAGATAACCCATGATTGTTTTACCTAGCTTGAGTTCACGCGTGTGGTCGTATCCACTCTGTTTGATTCATTCCATTCGTTAAGGACAATAAATCTGAATGCAAAATCTTTCCCACGCTCGGTCTCCTTTACCTTTAGCTAGCGAATTCACAGGTGTGGATTTGCAAGATCCAACGTTGCAGCTTGCGTTGGCCGCGATCGCAGCGGCGGACGATCGCAAAGGGGGTGATATTGCCCTCCTGCACGTAACCGAAGTCTCGTTATTGGCAGATTATTTCGTCATTGCAACGGGCTATTCCAAAGTTCAAGTCCGGGCGATCGCCAACTCTATTGCCGACAAGCTAGAAGAAGAACTGCTGCGTGCGCCACTCCATACAGAAGGAATGGCCGAGTCTACTTGGGTGCTGTTGGATTACGGTGACCTGATTGTCCATGTCCAAATGCCAGAAGAGCGGGAATTTTATAATCTCGAAGCATTTTGGGGCCATGCGGAAAAAGTAGACTATCATGCGTTGTTGGAGCAACTGCAAACGGTTTAATTCCCTATGTCTCAATCGTCGTCAACGACGGAGCGGCAAGCAGATCACCTGATTTCACCGCCACTGTCTACTGCGCTGTCTACCCCTGCGGAGCCGTTAAAACTGGGGGTGATGGCCTCTGGCAGTGGCTCGAATTTTGAGGCGATCGCCCAGGCCATTGCCGATCGCGACCTGAATGCCCAGGTGCAAGTCGTCATTTATAACCAGCCTGGGGCCAAAGTTGCCGCCAGAGCCGAGCGGTGGGGCGTTCCGGCAGTGTTGTTGAATCACCGGGAATTTGCCAGTCGGGAAGCCTTAGACGGGGCGATCGTCCAAACCTTGCGAGAGGCGGGAGTTGATTGGGTGATCATGGCGGGCTGGATGCGGATTGTGACATCAGTGTTGATTGATGCCTTCCCCGATCGCGTGTTGAACATCCATCCCAGTTTGTTACCCAGTTTCAAAGGAGCCCACGCTATTGAGCAAGCATTTAATGCGGGGGTCAAAATTACGGGGTGTACGGTGCATTTGGTGCGCCTGGAAGTCGATAGTGGCCCGATTCTGATTCAGGCGGCTGTCCCGGTTTTGCCCGATGATACGGTAGACAGTCTGCAAGCCCGCATTCAAGTGCAGGAACACCGCATTTTCCCCAAAGCGATCGCGATTGCGGCCCAGCGATTTGCTCAGCCGATTCCGTAACGTGACGAGGCCAACGGGCTGATCGCGCTAGTTTAACCTGTAGGCCCCAGGCGATCGCTGGGTTTGGGGAATTTCGACGATGAATTCTGTCCCCACGCCAAGCTGGGAGTGACAGGTCAAGGTGCCGTGGTGTTTTTGGGTCACAATTTGGTGGCTGATAGACAGTCCTAAGCCCGTTCCTTTGCCAACGGGTTTGGTTGTAAAAAACCGCTCAAATAAGTGCGATCGCGCCTCGTCGGTCATACCCGAACCATTATCTTGAATGCGGATTGTGACCGATGGCACGGCTTCCCCCATGAGGGCGATCGTGCCCGTTTCGGTGGCGATCGTGATTTGTCGGGGGGCGGGGCATTCCTCTAAAGCATCGATCGCGTTACTCACCAAATTCATCAACACCTGATTTAATAATCCGCCGTAGCATTCCACCAGGGGCAATGTGCCATAGTGTTTGATGATTTGGACCCCCGGATTTTGCCCTTTGGCCTTGAGGCGATGCTCCAAAATCAGCAGGGTGCTGTTGATGCCATCATGAATATCCATTGCTTCCAGTTTGGTGTCATTAATGCGCGAAAAGTTCCGTAGCGATCGCACAATTTCCACAATCCGCCCCGTCCCCATTTCCATCGAGTTCAGGACTTCGTTTAGATCCTCCCCCAAAAACTCCAGATCAATCTCGGTGATGTAATCCTGAATGGGGGCAACGGGCGTTGGGTAATGGGTTTGGTACAGAGAGACGAGAGCCAATAAATTTTGGACATAGCCCTGGGCAAACTTGATATTGCCGCTGATAAAGTTCACAGGATTGTTGATTTCGTGGGCGATACCGGCGACAAGCTGCCCCAAACTTGAGAGTTTTTCACTTTGGATAAGTTGGCCTTGGGTTTGCTTCAGGTGTTCCAGCGCAGTTTGTAACTGGCGGGCTTGGGCTTGGGCGGCCCGTTCCGAGGCTTGGGCTTGGGCGTACAAATTGGCTTGTTCGATCGCAATTTCCAAATGGCTGACGATCGCCCCCAACAGGTCTACTTCTGCGTCATCCCAGGCGTGGGGGTAGGTGTTGGCACACACCAGCGCCCCCTGCTGGCCCGACCGGGTGATAAACGGGATCAACAAACAGGATTTGATGTCCCAACAGTCCAGCAACACGGCTAAGGGTTTTTCCAAATGATCGGTGTCTAGATCATTAATCCGCAGGGTTTGCCGCTTCAGGATTTTGTCGGCTAGCACAATTGTTTGGTTCAGCGGACAGGCTTCTGACAGTTTGGGCAGGGTGGTGTGTTGAATTTCGTGGGTAACAGCCAAGATCGGGAAGGAACTATCTTCGTCTTCTGCATCCCGCCGACAGTGCCACAACACGTAACAGCGATCGCACTGGAAAATCGCTCGGATTTCGTTGACTGCTGTTTGCAGCATGGTGTTGAGATCTAACGACTCCCGCATGGTTGTTGCGAGTTGAAACAAAATTGCCCCGGCATGGCGGTTCATCTCTGAGAGGGAAATGGGTTTGCTGGGGTGGGGCCGGTAATGATCACCCTGATCCCAGGCGGGATTGGCAGGCAAGGATTCACGGGAAATAAAAGCATTCATAACTGCAACTGTACCTACTCGGAATGAAGCCAGACCAGATCCGCGATCGCCGTGCTATCTGCTGTGACTAAAGGACTCCTTGACCCGTCGTGGGCGGGCGATCTCGGGCGCTCAAGGGTGTCGCGTCTTGCGAACCAGCACGGCCTATCTGGTTCCCTTAGCATTCCCGCAATTAGGACACAAACTCTAGTCACTAAGGTTTCAGCAAAGTTTATTAAACTTCGGTGTGTCCAGCGCTCAATGGGGCACTCTAACGGAAAGAGGTTCATGCAGCTTGGGTTAGATCGTGCGATGAAGGAAGCCCAGCGACTGGTCTGGTTTTGGTTCAATTGTTAGATTTAGCCTCTCGCCTGCTGCTTTGAGCCTTCCAGCGCAATCCAAGGGAATCGAACGAAGATGAACAATAAGCCTACCGTTCTAGCCGTCGATGACAGTCCCATCGTGCAACAGCTACTCAAAAATGCGCTGGTGGATTGTTGTCGCCTTTTGGTCACAGGCGATGCGATGAGTGCGCTGTCCCTGCTGTTTCAGGAGCCTGTTGCGGTTTTAGTGTTGGATGTGATGATGCCGGATATGGACGGTTTGGAACTTTGCCGGACAATTCGGAATTTGCCCCAATTCAAAACTTTGCCGATTGTGATGGTGACCTCTAAAGATGCGGCGTTTGACAAAATTCAAGGGCGCATGGCAGGGGCGACGGAATATCTGACCAAGCCCTTTGAACCGGAGCAACTGCGTCAAATCATCAGCCGCGTGGCGGGGCCGTTGGCCGAGGCCAGAGTGCAAGAGCGGGGCTGTGATGCGGTGTTGGGTGCTTAAGTGGCGGCGCGAAAAAGGTGGATGAGCCGAGGGGCGATCGCGTCTAGGGGCAAAACGTTTTGGGCGGCTCCGATCGCGATCGCGGCTTTGGGCATTCCAAACACAACGCTGGTGGCTTCGTCTTGGGCAATGGTGAGGCCCCCGGCCTGGGCGATCGCCTGCAACCCATCGGCCCCATCCCGGCCCATCCCGGTGAGGAGCACCCCCACCGTGGCCCGTCGGTAATACTGCGCCACCGCCTGAAACAACAGGGTAACGGAGGGCCGATAGCCCGCTACGGCTGGCTGATTTGACACAAGCAAGCGGCCTTGGGGGTCGAGTTCCAGGTGGCGACCATCGGGGGGGAAGTAGACTGTTCCGGGTTGGGGAAGCGTGCCAGATTGGGCTACCGTAACGGCGATCGCGCACTCTTTATTTAACCAATCGACCAAGCCTTGCAAAAACCCCTCACTAATATGTTGGACACACAGCACGGGCACCGGAAAGGTCGCTGGCAAAGGTTGCAGGATGGTTTGTAGGGCCTGGGGGCCGCCGGTGGATGCGCCCACGGCCAAAATGCGGGGCGCGCGAATGTCTAACTGACTTCCCGCTAAGGAGGTTGGCGGTGACTGGGGCACGGGCTGAAGTTTGGGACTGGAGGCGGGTGGGGCGGAGGCGGGTGAGGTGAGGGGCGATCGCCGTCGCGTAAACACGGTGACTCCAGCCAACACCTTGATGCGATTCACTAAGGCCGCTTTGGCTTTTTCGTATTCTGTGGGTAACCCGGCGGCGGGTTTGGGGAAGACATCGACTGCGCCAGCTTGCAATAGCCGAAACACGTTATGTGAATCTTCTTCTTGCACGGAGGCGCTGATGACCAGGATGGGGCGGGGAAACCGGGCCATGACTTCTTCGGTGAGCCGTAACCCATCCATCTTCGGCATGTGCAAATCGGTGCAAATGACTTGTGGGTTGGTTAAGGGAATGGCTTGCAGAGCTTCTTCGCCGTTTCTAACTGCTCCCACCACTTCGATATCCGGTGTGGCCTGTAAGAGGCGCTGGAGAATGGTTAGGGCGATCGGCGAATCATCCACTAATAAAACACGAATGGGTTGCGTCGCCACGGGTTTACTGACGATAAAAGATCCAGCATACGCTAGAAATTTGCTGTTGTGCGCCCAATTCAAGGGGCGATCGCGACAGATCAAAATCCCCCTGTCTGCGGCACCCTGCTGCTCAATCAGGGGTCGTCTTCGAGGGCAAGGGCCATGCGAGGCAATTAAGCGTCGCCCATAATATGCACAATGAGTTCGCGGTTCGAGCCGTGTTGCCGATGTTCCCAAACATAAATGCCCTGCCAGATCCCTAAACCCAGCCGTCCGTTCACAATGGGAATTTGCTCAGAGGTGCTGGTGAGGGCTGTGCGGATGTGGGCGGGCATATCGTCCGGGCCTTCGGTGCTGTGAATATAGTGATTACCTTCGGGGACGAGTTTGGCAAAAAAATTGTTCAAGTCCTTTAGCACGTCGGGGTCGGCGTTTTCTTGGATGACCAAACTGGCTGAGGTGTGGCGCAAGAAGACGGTGCAAAGCCCGGTGGCAATGCCAGATTCGGCCACCACAGCCTGGACTTTGGCGGTGATTTTGCACAGCGATTTGCCTTGCGTGGGAATGCCCAATATGCGTTGATAAGAAGCCATGACGGTTGCGTTGGCAGGAAATGAATAGGTGGGTGCGATCGCGCTAGTTTGGTTTTACCTGATTTCACCCCGTTCAAGCAATTTGGTGGGCGATCGCCCGGTGGCCCCAGGTATCAGACTCCTAACTTTCGGCTTTGGCCCGTTGCCGCAAGATAAAGTCGGCGATCGCCAAATCCATCGGGGTGGTCACTTTGAGGTTGGTTTCTTCCCCCGGCACGATCTTCACCGGCAAATTGCACTGTTCAAACAACATGGCATCATCAGTCACTTGCCAGCCCTGGTCTTGCCCTTGTTGGTGGCAACGGGTAATCAGTTCCACATCAAAGCCCTGGGGCGTTTGGGCCGCCCAAAGATTGGTGCGATCGGGGGTGGCCGTCACTAACTTGGAACCCGCATCGACGATTTTGATCGTATCTTTCACGGGAATCGCCGCCACCAAGCCGGAGCAACTTTCCAGTTCTTGGGCACAGCGATCGAACAACTTCGGCGTGGCCAAGCACCTGGCCCCATCGTGGATCAACACTTTCTCCGCAACGGCGGGTAAACCCTGCAACCCCCGGAAGACAGACTCTTGACGGGTCGCCCCCCCCGGAATCAAATGCACCATTTTCGTCATGCCCAGGGCTTGTACGATCTCTTTGAAGTCATGGAAGTCATCCGGTTGACCCACAATCCCAATCCACCGGATGGAGCGCGAAGCTTTCGCTGCCAACAGCGTCCACCCCAACAGGGGTTTGCCCTGTAACGACAACAGCAACTTGTTGCGATCGCTCCCCATACGACGACCAGATCCAGCAGCCGGAATGATAAGATACACGGGACTCCTCGCTCGAAAAATTCACTCTATTATCGCAAGGCTTGGAACTTCCTGAAGGGCCAATCCCCAAGAGAAATTGAGAACCTGCGACAATCTTTGCGATTCTTTGCGATGCGGTCATCGGAAAAGCGCAAAACTGAGTGGGTTCATCCCCTAAAATATGAAGCGAATTTGGCGTAACAAAATATTATGCGGATAGTAGCCCTTGTTCCTGGTGGAATTGGCGATCAAATCTTGTTTTTTCCCACATTGGATGCTCTGAAGCAGACCTATCCCAATGCACAAATCGATGTGGTCGTAGAACCTCGGGCCGCAGCCGCTTACCGGGTCAGCAAATCGGTACGCAACACCATTCTATTTGACTTCAAAGCACGGAACAGTCTGGCCGATCTGGGCAATCTCCTGGGCACCATCCGAGACAAGGAATATGACATTGCCCTTTCCCTGGGTCAACGTTGGGTCGTTGGTTTCTTGCTGTGGCTCACGGGGATTCCGACACGAGTTGGGTTTGCCGGGGCCGGGGGCGAACGGTTTCTCACCAATCCGGTGACGCTGAACAAAAACCAGTACGCCGCCGCGATGTACCACGATTTGCTCAAAGGCTTAGATATTCTCACCCCCTGCCCTGATCTGGCTGTGAGTGTGCCCGCCAAAGATTTAGACTGGGCCGATGCAGAGCGCCAACGGTTAGGTATTGGGAACGGCGGCTACGTTTTAATTCATGGGGGATCGAGCCAACTGGCAAAAGTCAAAGGCATTGACAAAATTTATCCTGTGGAGAATTGGCAGGGGGTCATCAGCGACTTTAACCAGCGCCAGCCCGATCTGCCGATTGTGATTGTGGAAGGGCCAGAAGACCAGGCGTTTGTGCAGG
This sequence comes from uncultured bacterium, assembly GCA_964475335.1. Classification (GTDB taxonomy): domain Bacteria; phylum Cyanobacteriota; class Cyanobacteriia; order Leptolyngbyales; family Leptolyngbyaceae; genus CAYYWG01. Next base: position 4,160 of record CAYYWG010000012.1, on the reverse strand, counting down.
CGCTCGTTGCGGCGAATCCGACCCTCAAAGTGACGGCCCCAGAGGACATTGGCAAGCTCACGGCGATGATTGCAGGGGCCAGCCTAATGTTGTGTACCGACAGTGCGCCGATGCATTTGGCTGTGGCGGTGAAAACCTATACGCTGGCTGTGTTTGGGCCAACGGATCCGGCGAAATTGTTGCCTGGAGACAGTCGATTTATTGGGATTAAATCCCTCACGGGCAAAATGGCGGATATTGCCCCCGCGACGATTACGGAAAAAGTTTGGGCGGGTGCGGCGAGTTAGTTCAGCCGTGGTAATGCTGGTTTGAAGCTAGATTCGGGCTGGCGATGATTGAAGCTGGGCCGCTTGCGTGGCAAGATGGTTGGGCACTTGTCATGGCATCAATCTGCTTTGTTATTTGAAGATTATTCCTCGATCGCTGCGATCGCCACTACGCCCGTGGGTGTGGCTCAACTCCAGCCGTTGCACTCTGCGTTGTCCGCTACGCTCTGGGTACCCGCAAGTTTAACGGACACGCCCCAGACCCAGACTTACCCAGGTTCTCTCAAAGATCATCTATCCCAGTTGTGGGAGCAAACGGACGCGATCGTTGTGTGTTTGGCGATCGGGGCTGTGGTGCGGTTGATTGCCCCTTTGTTAAGCCATAAATCGACCGATCCGGCGGTGATTGTGGTGGATGAAACGGGGCAATTTGTGGTGTCGTTGTGTGGGGGGCATCGGGCCGGGGGCGATCGCCTGACTCATACCATTGCTGCCCTTTTGGGGGCTACTCCGGTGATCACAGGTGCGGCCCAGCGGGCTAACTTACCCGGCATTGATGTTTTGGGTGAACCTTTTGGCTGGCAACGGGGCGACGGTGACTGGACAGCAGTGAGTGCGGCGATCGCCCGTGGGGAGTCGGTGCAAGTGCTCCAGTCTGGGGGAACAACCCTCTGGCGTGACCATTTACCACCGGAGCATCCGTTCCAGTGGGATTCCCCATCACCTGACGCGACAGCCCAAGTTTGGATTGGCCCAGAACTGCCTCCTGGTGAGGCGGCACTCCCCACGGTGGCTTGGCATCCCCGGCTTTTGTGGGTGGGCATTGGGTGTGAGCGGGGTACACCTGCCGCCGTCATTGATCACGCCATTCGTACCGTGTTGCAGGCCCACGGGTTAGCCGAAGCCGCGATCGTGGGGATTGCTACCCTGGATTTAAAGGCTGATGAAGTAGGCTTGTTGGCCGTTTGTCGCGATCGCCAATTACCGCTCCAGTGTTTCACTGCCGAGCAGTTGCAGGCCATGCCTGTGCCCAACCCCTCAGCGGTTGTTGCAGCCGAAGTCGGCACCCCCAGCGTGGCTGAAGCCAGTGCGCTACTCCAAGCGCAGACCGCGATCGCGCAGGCCCCTGATACGCCTCCAGCGTGGTTGCGAGTGCCCAAACAGGTGGTGCGGTTGCCCGACCAACCCGGAGCTGTCACCATCGCGATCGCCCAGGCTGGGCAGGAATGGACAGGCCGGACGGGCAAACTGTGGCTGGTTGGGACTGGCCCTGGTGATCTCAGCCAGATTACCCCGGCGGCGAAAGGGGCGATCGCCACCGCCGATGTGGTGATTGGCTATTCCCTTTACATGGATCTGGTTAAACCCCTGCTCCGACCGGGCCAAATTATTGAAACCCTACCCATTACCCAGGAGCGCCAACGGGCCGAACGGGCGATCGCCCTGGCCAACTGGGGGTTAACCGTCGCCGTCATTTCTTCGGGCGATTGCGGGATCTACGGCATGGCAGGGCTGGTGATGGAACAACTTCAGGCCCAAGGATGGGATGGCAAAACTCCGGCAGTGCGCGTCTTTCCGGGAATTACCGCCCTCCAGTCGGCGGCCTCGCGGGTGGGTTCGCCCTTGATGCATGATTTTTGTGCCATTAGTTTGAGTGATTTGTTGACTCCCTGGCCCATGATTGAGAAGCGGTTGCTGGCGGCGGCCCAGGCCGATTTTGTGGTCGCGCTGTACAACCCCAAATCCCAAACCCGCACCGAACAGATTGCGATCGCCCAACGGATTTTTCTGCAATACCGATCGCCCCAAACCCCCGTTGCCCTGGTGCGATCGGCCTATCGCTCTGATGAAACAGTGACGCTGAGCACCCTCGCGGAATTCTTGACCCACCCGGTCGATATGTTGACCACCGTGCTGATTGGCAACCAAAGTACCCGCCGTCACGCTGATTGGATGATTACCCCACGGGGATACCTCGGATTTGAGTCTACCCCGGTTCCTTCCTGCGGTTGATCCCTTCATTAGACTGATACATAGACTCTAGATTCATTCCAATTTCATGAGGACTTTCACATGACTGGCAATCTTTGGCGCTGGCAGCGGCGATCGCACTGGCAAGTGCGGCAACCCTGGATCATCATCCTGACCGCGATCGTCCTTTGGCTACTGGGCACCAGCTTCCCCGTCCAGGCCGCCCCCGTTGGGGCCAAATATACCCAGCAATACGCCCCACCCCCGTCCTACAGCAACGCCAACCTCAAAGATCGCGATTTTGTTGCGGAACACTTGCGCGTAGCCGAATTCTCAAATGCCAACCTGAACGGGGCCAACTTTACCAATGCTGACCTCACTGGTGCTGTGCTGAGCGCCTCGACGATGGTGGATACCAACTTGCATGGTGCCGACCTCACCCAGGCGATGGTAGACCAGGTCAAAATGCTGCGGACTGACCTCAGTGATGCCATTTTGGCGAACGCCATTTTGCTAAGCACCACCTTTGAAGATGTCACCATTGTGGGAGCCGATTTTAGCGATGCCTTGTTGGATGGAGCCCAGGTGAAAAAACTGTGCAAAATTGCCGCTGGAGTGAACTCCCAGACCGGGATCGCAACGCAAGATTCCCTGGGGTGCTAACCGTCGGGGGAAGGTTCAGCGTTCATTCAGCATTGCTAGGTGCGTAAATCGGTAGGGGGCGGGCTTGTCCCTACCCTCAGACCAATTTGATTTAATTTGATTTAAATGCTATTGCAAATGCGACCCCTTCCAACCTTCCCTGGCTCCCCACAAGGGTTGCTTTGACTAGGGCTTTCCACAAGGGAGGCTTCGACTGGGGCAAGGCACCCATAAGGGGTTGCCCCTACATGCAGATATCCAGACTGGTTTTCTGGGCCATCCTGGCATGGTTAATGGGCAAGGGGGGGTGAGGAATTTGTCCAATCCTCATGAATAATACAGGTTAGGCTTTGAGTTGAGGATTTATGACTTCGTCGTTTCGGGATCGGTCAATGGAGCTGTTTCCAGATTTAGCGCCCACCTCCAGGCGCACCGTGGGGATTATTGGCGGGGGGCAACTGGCCTGGATGATGGCGGATGCGGCCCAAAAATTGGGGATTAATTTGGTCATTCAAACCCCTAGCCCGGATGATCCGGCGGTGGCGATCGCCCACCAAACGATCCTGGCCCCCATTGCCGATGCCCAAGCCACGGCCCAAATGGCGACTCAATGCGATGTCATTACCTTTGAAAATGAATTTGTTGATTTGCCTGCCCTCAAAGCGCTAGAAGCCTCTGGGGTGTGTTTCCGGCCCCGGTTGGCCGCCCTGGAACCCCTCCTCGACAAATACCATCAGCGATCGCTGTTTCGGCAACTGAACCTGCCAACCCCCGATTTTTGGCCCCTGGAAGCCTTACACCTCTCTGCCGACTACGAACCCACCGCCCAAACGCCATCGCTCACCTGGCCCCTGGTGCTCAAAACTCGCCGTCACGGTTATGACGGTCAGGGCACCTTTGTTTGTCCCGATCTGCAAACCTTTACCCAAACCCTCCAGCGGGTGCCCACAGTGCCGCTGTTGGTCGAGGCGTTTGTCCCCTTTGAGCGGGAATTGGCAATTATGGCTGCTCGTTCGCCCCAGGGCGAAATCGTTCTCTATCCTGTAGTTGAAACGGAGCAAGAGGCCCAGGTTTGTCGGCGGGTGTTTGTGCCAGCGGCGATTCCCCCCGCCGTGACGGCCCAAGTCGAAGCGATCGCCCAGACGCTCTTGACCCAGCTTGAAGTGGTCGGCATTTTTGGCATTGAGTTATTTCTCACGGCTGATGACACCGTGTTAGTCAACGAGATTGCCCCCCGAACTCATAACTCTGGCCATTTTTCTTTGGATGCGTGCAATTGCT
>CAYYWG010000011.1:0-193694 GCA_964475335.1 uncultured bacterium | reverse complement strand
AAGAAGGCAAGTCCATGACCACCGAACTGGAAGTCACGGAAGGGATGCGCTTTGACAAAGGCTACATTTCTCCTTACTTCGCGACCGACACCGAGCGCATGGAAGCCGTGTTGGATGAGCCTTTCATCCTGATCACAGACAAGAAAATTGCGTTAGTGCAAGACCTCGTTCCCGTCCTGGAGCAAGTTGCTCGCGCGAGCCGTCCGTTGTTGATCATCGCGGAAGACATCGAGAAAGAAGCCTTGGCAACCCTGGTCGTCAACCGTCTGCGGGGCGTCCTGAACGTCGCTGCCGTCAAGGCTCCTGGCTTTGGCGATCGCCGGAAAGCCATGTTGGAAGACATCGCAGTTCTGACCGGTGGCCAACTCATCACCGAAGATGCTGGCCTCAAGCTGGATACTGCCAAACTGGAAATGCTGGGTAGAGCCCGCCGCATCACCATTACCAAAGACAGCTCCACCATCGTTGCCGAAGGGAACGAAGCTCAAGTCAAAGCCCGTTGCGAGCAAATCCGTCGTCAAATGGAAGAAACTGAATCTTCCTACGACAAAGAGAAACTGCAAGAGCGGTTGGCCAAACTGGCTGGCGGTGTTGCCGTTGTGAAAGTTGGGGCAGCCACCGAAACCGAAATGAAAGATCGGAAACTGCGCCTGGAAGATGCCATCAACGCCACCAAAGCCGCTGTGGAAGAAGGGATCGTTCCGGGTGGTGGCACCACCCTGGCGCACCTGGCTCCCCAGTTGGAAGAGTGGGCCAACAGCAATCTGACGGGTGAAGAGTTGATCGGCGCGATGATCGTATCTCGTGCTCTGGCGGCTCCTCTGAAGCGGATTGCTGAAAACGCTGGCCAAAACGGCGCGGTGATTGCTGAACGGGTGAAGGAAAAAGACTTCAATGTCGGCTTCAATGCTGCGACCAATGAGTTCGTCGATATGTTTGAAGCGGGTATTGTTGACCCTGCTAAGGTCACTCGCTCGGCTACCCAAAACGCTGCGTCGATCGCTGCTATGGTCTTGACCACCGAGTGTATCGTCGTTGACAAGCCGGAGCCGAAGGAAGGTGCTGGTGCTGGCGCGGGTGCTGGCATGGGCGGCGACTTCGACTACTAATCGACCGCACGGTAAGGGCGTTACAACCTAGCGTCCTTACCCCAAAAATCACAGCGATCGCTTCTTTCACAAGGGGCGATCGCTTTTTGGTGAAATAGCGGTGCGATCGCCTATCCTGATAACAACACCCACCACCAACGGTTTAACTTGCTATGCTGAAGTCCCTCAAAATCGAAAACTTCCGTAGCTTCCAATCCTTCGAGCTAAAACAGTTCGGCAGAATTAACTTACTTGTTGGCGAAAACAACAGCGGCAAAACCTCAATTCTTGAAGCGATTCAACTATTTTATTCCCGATTTAATCTTGAATTATTAAGTCAAATGATGATAAATCGTGGAGAAATTTCTATCAATGACGATCGTAGAGTAGTTTCTGTTGGTCGAGAGCGAGAACTTGATATTTGCCACCTCTTCTACAACCATGAAATTGTTGTTGGCAGCAAATTCTTCATACTTGGAGATAGTGAAAACTCTCAAGAAAGACTTGATTTTTTAGTAGCAAGTCATGAGTCCACACAAACAGAACAATTGAACTTATCAGAGATAGTAGATGATTTAGAAGAATTCAAAGGACTGGATTTGATCATTGGCTGGGATTCTATACTGCATTATGACGATATCCGACTTCCTTTATCTCCAGATGGAGGTTTGAGGCTTGATTATGTTAGAAGATTTCGTCGAAATATTAAAAATCTAACTACTAGAACTCAATTTGTTACACCTTTGTCTTTAGGTATAAAGGAAATGATTCCTTTATTTGAGCAAATTGTTTTGAAGCCTGAAGAAGAGCTAATTACTTTAGCACTTCAGCAAATCGATCCTCGAATACGTCGTATTGCACCAAATACATCAGGTTATTCAGCTAGTAATAGAGGAGGCTTTTTTATTCTTCTCACAGACAACCAGCGTATACCTATTGGTAGTATGGGCGATGGAATTTGGCGAATGCTAGGGCTAACTCTTTCAGCCGTTTGCACAAAAGACGGAATCTTACTCATTGATGAAATAGATACTGGTTTACACTTCACAACGATGACTAATATGTGGAGAATGCTTTGGGAAACGGCTAAGCTTTCTAATGTGCAAATCTTTGCGACTACGCACAGTCGCGATTGTTGGGAAAGTTTGGCGGAATTAGTGGAATCAGAAAATATTAGTGAAGGTGAAATAACCATTCATCGGATTGAGCGCGATAAGCCAACTAGCGTCATGTTTAATGAGCGAGAAATGGTGATTGCTGCGGAACGAGGAATCGAGGTTCGGTAAGCTATGCCAATAGAAAGACCTAGAGAATGTTCTAATTTACTTTTAGTCGAAGGTGTAAAAGATTTCCAGACGATTTCTACTCTAATGAAAGAAAACGGAATAATTTGGGACTCTGATCCTGTTCGGGCACCTGTCTGGATTGAGCAATATAATGGGCATACCAATCTGCTCAGAAAAGAAGTGATTTCGGTTGAGCTAAAAACTAGAGGGTTAAAGGCATTAGGTATTATTACCGACGCCGATGAAAGCCTCACACAGCGCTGGCAAAAAATACGAGAAGTTTGTTTACCAAGTGTTGTTGATATTCCTGAGACAATTTCTGACGCTGGGCTGATTCATACCACTATGGAAGGGATTCGATTTGGGGTATGGATAATGCCAGATAACCAATCACCAGGAATGTTAGAAACTTTTTTAGCCTATCTGCTTCCAAGTGAAGACGAAACATTATGGACATACAGTGAAGAAGTTGTGATGGAAGCCAAAAGACAAGGAGCTTCTTTCATCGATAAGCACCTCGATAAGGCCAAGATTCATACTTGGCTGGCATGGCAAAATCCCCCAGGAAAATCTTTTCGCGAGGCTCTACAAAAGAAAATACTTGATTCAACGCATCCGCGATCGCAAAGCTTCGTCACCTGGTTTAGGAGTCTTTATACGCTGTGATTGGCCCTGAAGAGATTAGCGGTGCAAACTCCGATCGCTAGTCGCGTGTTCGTAGCTGTCGTAGGCTTGTTTGTAACGGCCTAACCGCTGTAAGGCGACACCCCGGAAAATCCAGGCTTCTTGATCGTTCGGTTCCAGTGCTAAAGCGCGATCGCAACTCTCCAATGCGTCTTGATAGCGTTCGAGGTAAATCAGCACCACACCCCGAAACGTCCAGGCAGGGTGATACCTAGGTTGAAGTTCAAGGGCGCGATCAAAGCTTGCTAGCGCCTCTTTGTAGCGTCTTAAATTGGCGAGCGCATCACCCCGGTGATACCAGGTAGATCCATCATCCGGTGACAAACGAATCGCCTGGTTATACGCTTGAATCGCTTTTTCATAGAAACCATCGTCGGCTAGGTTCAGTCCCTGGTGAACCCAAAACTGAGGGTGCAACTCGTCATTGAGGGTTGCCTTCGTCGGCTGAGGTTGTCTGTGCATGTTGGCTTGGGGCAAAAGGACACAAAGGAACAGGTACGTCTAAAGGGTAGACAGGCACAACTAACACCGCAGCAATCAGGTCAGCAACTAGGAACTTAAAAACAGCGATCGCAAACTGTCGCGGAAGCACAAGCCTCCAATGTTGATCGCCCACGGTAGATCAAATTCTTCGAATATCTTAGCAAGCATCTCGAAGCACCGGATGAAATTGTAAACTTATGTCAAATGCAGTGCCTGTTGGCTTGCGAGGAAGAGAAAACACCCGAAGCAACGGCTAGGTATACGCCGAGTGCGAGTGGGGGGCTGTGCTCCTAGCGCGTGGTTGCGGGATTGCATTGTGGCCCAATTACATTGAGACGGAAACAAGGAGATGCATGAGTAAGCTGAATGTTGGCCTATTGTTTGGTGGCTGTTCAGGAGAACACGAAGTCTCAATTGTGTCGGCCCGGGCGATCGCCAAAGCCTTTACCGCCGGGGAAAACACCGCTAAATATCAGGTGACTCCCATTTATATTCAAAAAGACGGCATTTGGCAGGGTGCCGATGTAGCCCAGGCGATTTTGCAAGGTCAGGCTCCGCCCCCTTCAGCCGAGGCAGAAACCACGGCCCAACAACGCTGGCAACTCCCGGCAGAAGCCGCAACGGTTGATGTCTGGTTTCCCATTCTGCATGGCCCCAATGGCGAAGATGGCACCGTGCAAGGCTTGTTGCAACTGATGCAAGTGCCGTTTGTGGGGGCGGGCGTGTTGGGGTCTGCTGTCGGGATGGACAAGATCGCAATGAAACAGGTATTTGCCCAAGTGGGCTTGCCCCAGGTGGCCTATCAAGTCGTGACGCGATCGCAGATTTGGTCGAATCCTTGTATCTTCCCGAAACTGTGTGACGACCTAGAGGCCCAGCTTGGTTATCCCTGTTTTGTCAAACCCGCCAATTTGGGGTCTTCGGTGGGCATTGCTAAAGTTCGAAACCGGGCAGAATTAGAACGCGCCTTAGACAATGCCGCCAGTTACGACCATCGCATCATCGTTGAGGCTGGGGTCACCGCCCGCGAAGTGGAATGTGCCGTGCTGGGCAACGAACAGCCCAAAGCCTCGGTAATAGGCGAGATTACCTATACCAGTGACTTTTACGATTACGAAACCAAATACACCGCAGGTAAAGCCGATTTGCTCATCCCGGCTCCGCTGCCACCCGCGATCGCGACTCAAATTCAGGAAATGGCCGTACAAGCTTTTTTGGCGCTGGATGGGGCCTGTTTAGCACGGGTAGACTTCTTCTATGTCGAAGCAACCCAGACCGTTTTGATCAACGAAATCAATACCCTACCTGGGTTTACCGCCACCAGCATGTATCCCGAATTATGGGCCGCCAGCGGCATCGCCTTCCCTGAATTAGTGGATCAATTGATTCAATTCGCGCTCCAAAAACCCAAAGCCCTCAATCAACCCACAAAAATCTAATTTTCTCTGTTAGTGCGCCCCCAAAATGGGCAACCTAGACGTAGTTGGCTGCATCTTGCGATCGCGAGGTGCAGTCTTCTCGTATGCCCACCCACCCATCTCGGCCCCGGTCACCCACTGGCCCCCTAGAACACCACGAGTAACTTACAGCACCACAAACCACTGACAAGACAACCGCCAAAACCCCTATTATCTGTTACAAAAAAGTCGTTTTAGCCACTCGCCCCGCCCAGTTTCTTGTAATTTAGATCACGTCCTTCCCCTAGCAAATCTTTGATTTGAAATCATGTAAAACACCCCTTGCGATTTATAAATTCTTGTTCTTAAAGTTTCTTTTTTTTATGAAGCTCTGCGGGATTTAGTTGGTAAGTCAGAACCTTTCGAGTTATAAAGCTTAATGGTTCTATTCAGTCAAGAAGCGGCTAAATCTCACTCTGCACAACACTGGAAGCCCCGCCAGTAGCCATTGACACAGTTCGGTTGTAAGGACGCTGAAATGAATGTTTTCCCCACAGAAATTCCCGACGTTGTAATACTTGAACCCCGTGTGTTTCAAGACGATCGCGGGTTCTTCCTCGAAAGCTTTAATGCCCAAGCCTTTGCTGACAAAGCCGGAATCACGGAGCAATTTGTCCAGGACAATCACTCCCGCTCTACGCAAAATGTCTTACGCGGTTTGCACTATCAAATTGAACAGGCCCAAGGCAAACTTGTCCGTGCCGTCGTTGGGTCAATTTTTGATGTCGCAGTTGATATTCGGCGATCGTCCCCTACCTTTGGGCAATGGGTGAGCTGCATCCTCACAGCGGAAAACAAACGGATGTTGTGGGTGCCCCCCGGCTTTGCCCACGGCTTTTTAGTCCTCTCTGATGTAGCCGAAGTCCTCTACAAAGCCACGGATTATTATGCACCGCAACATGAACGGTCAATTCTCTGGAATGATCCGGCTCTGGCGATCGACTGGCCCCTCACCGACGCTCCCATCCTTTCCCCGAAAGATTTAGCGGGCAAAACCCTCGAATCAGCTGATGTGTACGCATAATTCACCCTACTGGCAAACACTTCTATGAAAGCAATCATCCTCAGTGGTGGGAAAGGGACACGCCTCCGACCCTTAACCTATACCGGTGCTAAGCAGCTCGTACCTGTGGCGAATAAGCCAATTCTGTGGTATGGGATTGAGTCAATTGTTCGGGCGGGGATCACAGACATCGGCATTATCATCAGCCCCGAAACCGGCGAAGAAGTCAAACACAAAACGGGGAACGGCGATCGCTTTGGCTGTCGCATCACCTACATCCTGCAAGACCAACCCGCTGGCTTAGCCCACGCCGTCAAAATCGCCCGGCCCTTTTTGGGTGATTCCCCCTTCATCATGTATCTCGGGGACAACCTGATTCAAAATGAATTGGGCGGTTTCATGAGCAACTTCAAAGAACAGCAGATGGATGCCTTGATCTTGCTGCGGCCTGTGCCCAACCCCAGTGCCTTTGGGGTCGCCGAGGTAGACGCCCAGGGCAAAGTCTTGCACCTTGTTGAAAAGCCAAAAGTCCCCCCGTCCAATCTGGCCCTGGTGGGGATTTATTTCTTTGCCAACACCGTCCACGCCGCGATCGATCGCATCCAACCCTCCGCCCGCGGCGAGTTAGAAATTACCGATGCCATTCAAAATCTCATCGACCACCAAAGCCGGGTTGAAGCCCGCCAAATCGAAGGGTGGTGGCTAGATACCGGGAAAAAAGATGACTTGCTCGAAGCCAACCAAATCGTGTTGGATACCTGTTTGCAAGGCAACCTCTTAGGTGAAATCGACGATCGCAGTCAAATTTCAGGGCGCGTGCACATCGGGGCGCGATCGCGCTTGGTCAACTGCACCGTGCGAGGCCCCGTCATCATTGGCGAAGACTGTCACCTCGAAAACAGCTTTATTGGCCCCTTCAGCAGCATCGCCGACAACGTCACCTTGATCGAGGCCGACCTCGAACACAGCGTCATTTTGCAAGGAGCCAAAGTCGTCGGAGTGCAACAACGGATTGTAGACAGCCTGCTTGGCCAACGCGCCCAACTCCAAACCGCACCCCGCCGTCCGAAAGCCCTCCGCTTTATGATTGGCGATGATTCTCAAGTGGAACTGGCCTAAACGCCTTAAGCCAGGGCCCAGGAGAACATCTCGGTCAAGCTTTTGCCGAGCCTCACTTCGCCTGTCCCAAAGCACCCCACCCAGCCCCCAATCCCAACTTTCTCCAGATCAAGCCGTCGGTCAACGGAATTAGGTATAGGATGTGTTCGGGCTGGCAGCATTTGGGCCACCCCCATTTCATGCAGATTGACCTCACCCTAGCGCCCAACCGCGATGACTTCACCCGCCCCCGACTCTACAACCGCATGGTTGCCATTGCGGCCTCCTGCGCCCATGAAGATTTGCCGAATTTCCCTCCGCCCCTGTGGCATTCCAGCAGTTTAGGGGAACGTTAAATTCAAGCCGGATTAATTTTTGTATTTGCATCACACAAGGTTAGCAGCGCACTATGCATTGGACAATTGCCGCCCCCTTTATTGACAACGAGAGCATTGATAAAGACTGGTTAGTCCCTTACATTCAAGGCAACCACGAATTCACCGTTATTCCCCGCAGCGAACCCTTGGCCAACTGGCACAACCAAAAACTCCCGGTCACGGGCTATCGCCAATGGTTGAAATATTTGGAACAAGCCAAAGAAGCAGTCAACACCAGTCGGGGAGGTGTCATCACGGTCTTTCCGCAGTTAGCGGCAGCCGTCGGCGTGCACCAAAAACTGGCCCGGAAACGCCAACCCACCGTGGCCTGGTTGTTTAATGTTGGGGTCTGTTATCCAGGCTATCGGCGCTGGTTAGCCAAGGCCAGTGTTAGCAATATCGATTGTTTTGTCATGCATTCTCGCCGGGAGTGCCAACTCTACAGCGATTGGCTAGGGCTACCCAAGGACCGGTTTGTGTTCGTGCCCTATCAGTCGCCTGAAATTCCAGTCACTTATGAGGAAAATACAACTGAACCCTTTATTGTGGCGATCGGCTCGGCCCACCGGGATTTTCCTACCCTGTTCAAAGCAGTAGAAAAACTCAATATCCCCACCATCTTGGCCTCTGGCCCCAGAGCTTTGGCGGGTCTGACGCTGCCTCCCCAAGTCAAAGCGCCCCTTGGCATTGGCAAAAAGGAATGTCTCCAGCTTGCGCAAGAAGCCCGGATTAATGTGGTGCCGTTGTTGCCGAATGAGAAGGTGACGGCAGCGGGCCAGGTCACGATTGTTGAAGCCATGCGGATGGGACGGGCGATCGTCGCGACCCGATGCAATGGTGCGGAAGACTATATCGAACATGGCAAAACCGGATTGTTGGTCGATCCCTGCTCCGAAAAGGATTTAACGGACGCGATCGCCATGTTGTGGAACGACGCAGAGTTAAGACAGCGACTTGGCCAAGCCGCCCAAGCCTTTGCTACCGAAAACTTTTCGGACGAAGCTGCCGGACGCGCTTTAGGCCAAATTTTGGATCGGCTGGCCGCTGACTACGCTTAGCGCCATCTTGCTGAGTTGATGCCAGACCAATGGGAAAATCCCCCGACTGTCAATCGTTACACTGTCAAGGTGCATTCAGAGACCGTCCTTCTCTAACTGACATCCCAGTACTCGACACTTGATACATCATAGGAGTTGCCCAAATGAGTGCAAAGAACTTAAAAGTTCTAATGGTTGCCGAACAATGCAACCCCGACTGGGTATCAGTCCCATTGGTGGGCTACAACTTTTATCACGAAATTAGTCAAATCGCAGATGTCAAGCTTGTGACCCATGCTCGTAACCGCGAAGGGTTTGAGAAGTATGGCATTCAGCAAGACATTACGTACTTAGAAGAAAGTGCGATCGCCCGGTTCTATCACCGCTTGATTTGGAATTTGATTGCGAAAGGTCGGTCAAATTGGCCCCTGTACAATGCCCTGGCCTTTCCAATTTATGCAGAATTTGATCGGCAAGTCTATCAACGGTTTGGCCGGGCGGTAAAACGGGGCGAGTACGATGTGGTGCACGTCATTACGCCCATGATGCCACGGTATCCGACGTCCTTAATCAAAGCGTGTAAGCGCACGCCCCTGCTGCTCGGCCCGGTCAATGGTGGTGTGCCCTTCCCCAAGGGATTTGAGGAAACAGCCAAAAAGGAGAAAGCCTCCTGGAACTTTTTAAAGCACATTGGGCGTTATCTAGTACCAGGTTACGTTGCAACGTATAAGAAGGCGCATAAGATTTTGTCGGGGTCAACTTATACCTTGGAGATGTTAAAAGACACCTTCAACATCCCTAATACAAGAATTGACTTGTTATACGAGAATGGGATCTCCAAAACGTTTTTACAACCTGTTCAAAAAGCACACAATGCGGACAAAGTGCAGCTTTTGTTTGTTGGGCGGCTAGTTCCCTATAAAGGGGCTGATATGTTGGTTGAGGCGATCGCCCAATTACCCCAAGCGATTCGCAATCGCATTCTTTTAACAGTGGTAGGAGATGGTTCGGAACGGGCACTCCTGGAAGACACTGTGAACCGCCTCGGCTTGCAAAATGTGATTGAGTTTGTCGGCTGGGTTAAGCAACAGGAAACCGTCGATTATTATCGTCGTGCCGATATTTTTTGCTTTCCGTCGATCCGGGAATTTGGCGGAGCCGTTGTCATGGAAGCAATGGCTTGTGGATTGCCTTGTATCGTAGCAAACAATGGGGGAATTGCCGAGTACGTCGATCAGGAAACCGGGTTCAAAATTGATTTGCGATCGCGGGATTTCGTCATTCAACAACTTGCAGAAAAAATCACTTTGCTCACCGAAAACGATCGCCTGCGAGAACAAATGGCGAATCGATGTGTTGAAAAAGCCCACGAGTTTGAATGGAGTGCCAAAGCCAAACGAGTCGTCGAGATTTATACCGAATTACTAGAACAAAAAGTAGTGAATCCGCCCAAAAGTTCCATTCGTCCAGTCCACATTTAGGGTTTGACGGGTGTGGATTTTGATGTAACTGTTTCGCACCTCTGCCACAATGCTCGTTACTCACCCGTGCATGGCTTGCCCGACCCAAAACAGGGCCTTTCAGTTAGCGCCCCAGCCCACGATCTGGCAGCTTAGCGGCATATTTTGGTTTGATTCCTACGATTACTACCTGGAGTAAGTAGATACCGCAATGACTTCTTCGACCTTAAATCCGTCTTCCACCAACGCACCAAGACACATGATTGTCACCGGGGGAGCCGGCTTCATTGGTGCCAATTTTGTCCACTATTGGTGTGAACACTACCCAAACGATCGCGTCATCGTGCTAGATGCACTCACCTACGCGGGCAACCTGCACACCCTTGATTCGCTGCAAAACCATCCCAACTTCCGCTTTGTCAAAGGCGACATTTGCGATCGCCCCCTCATCGAAGCCCTCCTCCAAGAAGAAGCCATCAACACCATCGCCCACTTCGCCGCCGAATCCCACGTCGATCGCTCCATCCTCGGCCCCGGAGCCTTTGTCCAAACCAACATGGTCGGCACCTTTACCCTTCTAGAGGCATTCCGGCAACACTGGCTAGCCAGCGATCGCCCCAGCGACTACCGCTTCCACCACGTCTCCACCGACGAAGTCTACGGCAGCCTCAACCCCGACGACCCCGCCTTTACCGAAACCACACCCTACGCCCCCAACAGCCCCTACTCCGCTTCCAAAGCCGGGAGCGACCACCTCGTACGGGCCTATCACCACACCTACGGAATGCCCACCACCATCACCAACTGCTCCAACAACTACGGGCCATACCACTTCCCCGAGAAGCTCATTCCCCTGATGTGCATCAACATCCTTCTTGGCAAGCCCCTCCCCGTTTATGGCGACGGCCAAAACATCCGCGACTGGCTGTATGTCAAAGATCACTGTAGCGCGATCGATGCCGTGTTAGAACGGGGCCAAATCGGGGAAACCTATAATGTAGGCGGCAATAACGAAGTCAAAAACCTTGATCTGGTGCATATCCTCTGCGACCTCATGGACGAACTAGCCACCAACTTACCCGTCCAACCCGCCCGCGAGTTGATCACCTTTGTCAAAGATCGCCCCGGCCACGATCGCCGCTACGCCATCAACTCCACCAAACTCAAAACCGATTTAGGGTGGGAGCCTTCCGTGACCGTCGAAGAAGGGCTGCGTCAGACCGTCAAATGGTTCCTGGAAAATGAAGCGTGGTGGCGGCCTCTACTCTCCGAAGAATACCAGGCTTACTATCAAAAAGTTTACGCGTGATACCATGTACTCGTCACACCCATCCCTGGACAATATTCCGATCTCGAATCGTCGCGAGCCAGCATTCTACCATTCAATGTCCGACTACCAGAGACTGGAATCTCTCCCCTATCCTGTGTACTTTGTGCGCAACGATCCTGAATTGTGCGAATCTCTAGCGGCTGTCACACAAATGCCGCCCTTCGAGCAATTCTATCGGCCAGAACTGGGTGGAACGAGTTCATGGATTGTGCAAACCTACCTCCAACTCAAGTGCCGGGGGCTAGATGTTCACCTCGTCCCCCACTACGTCCCCGGTGCTATCTGCGTGGTCTCGCGGGAAGAGTTGATGAAATCCACCCTGCTGAAAACCCTCCCATTTCGCAGTTATGTCGTCGTTTGCCAACAAGACCGCCCTCGCCCCGCCATCTGTGAACAGCGCATCGTTCAAAACAGATTAAATATTCACACCAAACTCGATCATTATCTGCCCCACTGGGTGCAGCCAGAGCTAAAGCCTCGCAACCTCGATCGCCAGACTAAAATTCAAACCCTGGTTTTCAAAGGCCGCTGGTACTATATGCCAGCTGATTACAAAACACCTGGGTTTATCAAAGCGCTAGAAAATTTAGGGGTTTCCTACACCGTCACCCCTGACTATGCAGTCAACCTAAATGACTGGTCTGACTATTCAGAAGCAGACCTGTTGTTGGCCGTGCGCCATCGCTCCAATCTTTACCTCGAATCCAAACCACCGACCAAATTGATTAATGCCTGGTTAGCGGGTTGTCCCGCGCTCTTGGGGCCAGAGCCAGCCTATCAAAACCTCCGCCAGTCTGAGCTTGACTACATCGAGATTAATAGCCCCGACGATGTGTTAGCCGCCCTCCATCAGTTGCAGTCCGACCCTGACCTGTATTGGGCCATGATCGAAAATGGGTGGGAGCGATCGCAAGCCTTTTTGCCCAGCCGCACCGCTACCCTCTGGCGCGATCTCCTTGCAGGCCCCATCGCTACTGGCTACGAACATTGGCGACACCAACCCTGGCTCTGGCAAACCCTGGGTCGTCCCGCCCATTTCGCCCTTCGCCTCATCAAACAAGAACTAGAACGGCGACAT
Source organism: uncultured bacterium (assembly GCA_964475335.1). Classification (GTDB taxonomy): domain Bacteria; phylum Cyanobacteriota; class Cyanobacteriia; order Leptolyngbyales; family Leptolyngbyaceae; genus CAYYWG01. Next base: position 181,313 of record CAYYWG010000011.1, on the reverse strand, counting down.
TTTAATAAACTGACTGGTCGCAAGCGATAACTCAGCGATCGCCTGCTTAATCAGTGCCCCAGCCAACCCCCACCAGTTTGTTGGCTCCGATGCATTTTTCTTCCGTTAATTCCACAAACTTTAGCGTTTTACCCATCCCAATTTACGCGTTTTAACCGTTTCAACGGGCACCAGTTTTTATTAGATAATCAAGGCATCACCACCGCGTAGCGAAGAATTTCAACGTCATTCCCAGCGGTTTGAGTCAGCGATTCTGTCCTTTGAGCGATTGAATCCAACATTACGTGGCTAATATTCTGTTGGCAAGTATGTAGCGTTCTAGGTTATATGTCATGAGTGAAAAAACTCTTTCTTGGGGACTTGTCGTTGCAACCTATCAACGCGAAAAAATCTTGCCCCAATGTATCAGCTTAGCCACCCAACAAACTCGTAAACCGACTGAGATTGTTATTGTCGATGCTAGCGACAACTGGAATGAGACCCGCACCCACATCATGACGGCGATCGCCGCTGCCCACCCAGACATTCGGTGGATCTACGTACCAGCCCACCAACGAGGTTTACCCCACCAACGGAACCAGGGCATTGACCTTGCCACGGCGGATATTCTCTTCCTGCTAGATGATGACTCGCTCATGACCCCCACCTGTGCCGAAGAAATCATGCAAGTCTACGAAGCCGACGAGGCAAGGCGAGTCATGGGTGTCCAGGCAGCCTTAATTGATACCTTACCCGGAGAATTCGTTGTTCAAGACGAACAAAAAGCCACCGGCAGCAAAGGTTGGCAAGAGCAATGGCTACCGTTAATTGGTGGCATCCAGCGATTTGTCTGGAAGCACATCTTTTTAATGAACAACGAAGTGCTTTGCGTCCCCTACAACGGCAGCTTACCCAGCTACTCCGTGCCAGCCTCCCTTCGGGCATTAGGGGCAGACTCAGTGAAAATTTTTCATGGCTGCCGCATGACCTTCCGCCGCGAAGTCATTGCGAAAGAAAAGTTTGAGCCATTGCTGCTTTACTACGCGCTGAACGAAGATATGGACGCCAGTTATCGCGTATCGTTGCATGGCATGTTGCTAGAAGCTAGCCGCGCCCACCTCCATCACTTTCAAAGTAACAGTGGGCGCTTGCACCGTTATGCAGTCACGGCCATGTCTGCGATGAATCAGGCAGTTTGTCTTTGTCGTTATTCCAACAACTTGAAGCGCGACAAGTTCAGATTTTATTTACTCACCAGCAGACGAGTCATTGCTGAAATTTTCAAAGACGCGCTGAGTCGGCGCTGGTCGTTTCCCCAGGTGCGTGGAATTTTAACGGCTTTTCGCTATGCACCGATTGTCTTCGCTTTGTCACCAGAAGAACTAACGGAATGGTATCCAGAGTTTCAAAAGCAGTTTGTGGCAACTGGTCGCGCCCCCAGCCTCAAGGCATTGTCAGCGGCATTGATGGCCGCCCACAGCATCAGCTAGGAGCGAAGCTGGTGCGCGACTAAAAAGTAAACCTACGGTGAGGGACTTGCTGGGTGACAAGCCGGATGTCACCACAGCCATCAGCTTCGGGAACGTGTTGGAGTTAGCCCTTGCTGAAGGCATCTAGCCTTTAATCTTGCACGTAGTTTAGTCTTGGACGTAATCAGTGCCACTTAGTAACGCCACCTCAGCCCGTTGAAATTCTCGCCCCAGATACGCGGCATGATCAAACATGGTGACTGGGCATTCCGGGTGTTGCTCAAACAGTTGCACACAGAGTTCTTTGGCTGTGCGCCCTTGATAAATGCAGGTTGGAATGCGTTGGACTTTGCCATCACAGGGGATGGGCTTGCCAGTGGCAGGATCGCAGGCAACACCGCGATCGTCAATCACGTTGGTGTAGTGTTTTGCACAAATAAGCTGGGCGGTGCGATCGACATAGATGACAAAATAGCCGCCGGGGTCAAGTTCAATGTAGCGATTGGATAAAGCTTGGTCAATGGTGGTAGTGGACTCAATTAGGGTCTGACTCATATCACATCATTTTTGGAACAGGGCTGGATTAGCCCTTCCTATCTTAAATGCTTCTGCGGAAAGGTGCGCGACAGGTTGGCTAGGGATAGTGTGGTTTGAGTGGAAACGAGGGCGACCGACAGTAGGGTTGCCGAGTTACGGCGATGGCCCTCGGCTTAGTAAACTAGCCATCAACCATCACTGTGTCCACACGGGCAACCTGGCAGCTAGAAAGGAGAACCGCCAGAATTGCACGGCTGTAGTAGGCAGTCGGTAGGCGCAGGGATTGAGGCGCGATCGCGTCCAGCCCTGAATTTAGGCGTTCTTTTCCACGGAGGGGGGCAGAGTTTCCGTGTTAAAGCTCGGCGCTTTGTAGATACCCAGCTTTTGCTGAAAAATGAGCCAGAAAAAGGGTAGATCCTCAACCAGGTAGCGCTTCCAGAGCCGTTTTGGGTCAGAGTAAATCCGAAACAGCCATTCGATGCCCATCTTACTCATCCAGGCCGGCGATCGCTGAATTGCCCCGGCTTCAAAGTCAATCGTGGCCCCAACAGCAAAGAAAATCTTGACATGGGTAAACCGATCTTTGTACTTGTGGATCCATTTTTCCTGTTTGGGCGCACCGACTCCAACTGCGAGGACTGTGGCTTGAGAGCGATTCACAAGTTCAATTAATTCCAAACATTCTTGCTCATTTTTTTCAAACCCAAACGATGGTGAATGCGCCCCAATAATAATGTCGCGGCCAATTTTGGTATTAATTTTGACTTTGGCACGATCGGCCACACCTTCTGCACCGCCCAGTAAGAAAATGGTGACCCCATCATTGTTACGGTGATAGCGGCAGAAGGCAGGAAAGAAATCCGATCCAGAGATTTTTTCTTTGATTGGAGTACCTAAAAATCGAGCCGCATAAATCAAAATCTGGCTATCACAAACTCGATAATCAGCATCAATGTACGTCTTGAAAAAGTGACCATCTTTCTGCAACTTCATCAAGTGATCAACATTGGGAGTGTAAACAACGCCGTGCTCTAAGTTTTCTAGCAATTCCAGCATTGAAACATTATCAAAGCGGACATTGAGAATATCGACTTTTGAATCCCGACTAGCATCTGTTGTTTTGCTGGTAATAGACCGAATGGGGCCTAGCAAAATGTGGAGAAACGTCTTGATTAGGATTTTTAAATCTAACCGATGTTGCCAGCTATCAATGTAAGCAAAATCAGTTTCTAGCACCTCTTCAAAGGTCATGGCATACTTACGCCGATTGATTTGCCAGGGGCCAGTCATACCCGGTTTTACCACCAGCCGCTGCCAGTCACCACGAGAGTATTGGGTTACTTCATCTAAGGTGGGTGGGCGCGTGCCAACCAGGGTCATATCCCCCATCAAAACATTAAAGAATTGGGGAAGTTCATCCAGATAAAAGCGACGGAGAATTTTACCCACAAAGGTGATACCTGGTTCATTCACAGCATCAAAAAATTTATAGCCTTTTTCGTGGGCAATTTTTAGGCGTTGCCGCTCAGCTTGGGGTGTGGTTGTGCGTAAGCGCCAGATAAAAAAGTGTTGCCCACGAAGCCCTACGCGCGGTTGTTTAACCAGGATGGGGCCGGGGGAATTAATGAGAATTGCGATCGCCAAAATGGGCAGTAAAGCTAAGAACAATATAATCCCGATCAAGCTCCCCAAAATATCGCCCAGACGCTTCACAATACTGAGCGTTGACGGATGAGGCGTGATGTTAAAAAACTCAAGGTCATAGAGCTTAGCTTGCCGCGTTAAGGCCCCTTCCAATTCAATTTCTGTAATTAGTCCGGCTTCTTTGAGAATTTCACCCAGGAGTTGCCAACCTTCTGTCTCAATTTGCTGACTTTGTTTTTCTAATGCCGCTTGTAACTGGCTGCGTGTAATCAAGCCTTCATGCAAGAGGATGGAGCCAAGGGAATAGCTAGACATTGGATTTAATTGGATTAAGGGGTTAACTTTACAGCAACAAGGACAAAAACTGGGCGGTTGCTTTGCTCACACAAGACGGGCGAGGGCTGCCCCCCGGCCCGCGATCGCGTTTAGTCAAACATTGGGGTTCGGGGTCGCAACGTTGTACTCAATTAGCTTCGAGGGCTTTCTCAATAATTTGCCCCAGTAAAAACGGAGCGCACCCTGAGCCTGGGGAAATTTGGCCCCAATGCAGGCCAGACTGAACAGCAGAGCATCTTTTGCCGAGCGACCAGTGCGTTTGGCATAGCGATAAATGCGATACACCATGACAGGATAGATTGCGAGCAGTAAGAGGCTGAACCCTTTGGTTGGCCAAGCCGCCACCAGTACAATCAGCGGCAAGTAAATCCCTAAACGGCGAATACTGCGCGTTTCTTTGACCCAGTGGCGTTCCGGGGGCGCACCGTGGAGCCAAGCCCCTTCCGCAAAGGCATAGCCCGCCCGCACCGATCGCTTCCACCATTGCCCAAACCGAGTCATTTGCGCATCGTGTAAAGTCATTTCGGCATTGAGACGATAAATTTTGCCCCCATTTTGCCGCAAACGAACGCATAGTTCTGGTTCTTCTCCCGCAATCAGGGTTGGGTTGTAGCCTCCCACCGCTTGGAGCGCGGCCACCCGCATCATGGCATCACCACCGCAGGCTTTGGCTTCGCCAATTGGGGTATCCCATTCAATATCGCAAATGCGGTTGTAGGGGGTGGCGCGGGGAAACCGTTCTCGCCGTCGCCCACAGACCACCACCCAATTAGGATGGGCATCGAGTTCGGCAGCAGCGTGGGCCAACCAGCCGGAGACAACTTCGCAGTCGCCATCCACAAACTGCACATAGTCTAGATGGGGGGCAAGGTCGCAGAGTTTGGCAAAACCGGCATTCCGGGCCCGGGCAGCGGTAAAGGGAATCCCAAGGTCTAATTCAACCACGGTCACGCCCAGCGATCGCGCCAAGTTTACACTGTCATCCGTCGAGCCAGAATCCACATACACCACATGGTCTACTTTGCCCACCACAGATTGTAAGCATTGGCGTAGCCGTTCACCTTCATTGCGCCCAATTGCCACTAATCCGATCGCGCTCAAAGGCCACCTCCCAACAATAGACGATCCTAGTTAGTGTTCCCTTGCCTTTCAGTACAGCACAGGATCTCGCAAAATCGATCGCAAACTTGATGTAATTCAACGAAGGCGCAGTTGTTTAAAGCTACTGTCAATCAGCCCATGAGCCGATGTTGGTAAAAACCAGATTTTGGCCAACATCGTAGCTTGACAACACCCGCACCGCGATCGCCGAACCGCCCATCCCGGCGAAACTCCCGGCAAATTCCCCCGCTGCAACTGCCCCCGATCTTCGCCCCCGGCCCATAAAAAAAGGGAGCCGCAGCTCCCTCATCTGAGTCTAGTGAAATTGGTCTGCCAACTGATCCTGTGGCAGTGAACCAGACGCTAGATTAACGTTAGGTTGGGATATTCGACAATCAAATCTTCCCGAGTTAAGACATCACCATCGGCCTGCGGAGCCCACAGCACTTCCAGCGCCAAAAGGCGATCGCTGGGCACACCGCCCAACACCCCTAACGCCTGCCGCAAATCTTCAGGGCTGTTCACTTTTGGCAGTTGCAGTTCGCCTTGCGTCCCCACAATCAGCGTCACAACGATATACTCGCTCGGCCCAGTCGTCGCCAAGTCACCTGCCGTATCGCCAACCAACAGCGCATCGATCGGCGCTTGCTTCAGTTGGTTGTTCACATTCGACAAAGTTTCGCGGCTAAACTTACTCCGTTCTGCCAACAACATCCGATTAAACTCGGCTTCTGCACTGGCCAATCGCGCTTGCTTCACCGTAGTGGTGGCATGGGTCCAATATTCAGGGTGACGGAGCAACGCCAACGAGGTTTCTTGCAAAACTTGGGCCAACCCAGCGGTTGAACTGGTATCTGCGGCCAGGGCCAATTTGTCTAAATCGGTTTGGAGTTCCCGCGCCTCTGCCAACAACCCAACCTGAATCTGGGCGACGCTAATCGTCGGGGAAGAGCCGGGGCCATAGCCCTCCAACTCTTCCCCAGAGCGGTTGCGGCGAAAGGCTTGCACCAAGAAACTGGCAACAGCTAGAAAGATCAGAATACTAAACAGGCTACCACCGCCCCCAAAGAGCCAAAAGGTGGGGACAAAAAAGGGAAACCCAATGCCGCCGCCGGGATAGTAACCACCACCGGGAGGGGCGTAGGTGCGGGGGGCACTATAGGTGCGACCGGGGCTGGGCGTACGGAAAGAGCCACCGCCAATGCGTCCGCCGCCTTTGATGGCAGCTAAAGCCCCATCGGCCTGCCCCAAGACCAGTGTGATGATCAGCGCGATCGCCACCAGCGATCGCACTAGGGGCTTGAGGTAAGCATGTTGTGTTTTGACCATAAGACAAAGCCTATCCAGACGTTTGAACCAACTGCTTGGGCGGGGAGTCGCCATCACAGCTATTTTGCTATCGACAAATTTAAATGCCAGTGCAGGCCGGTGGTTAGCTTCCACCCTTCTCCCCTGGCTCCAGCAACAACCAATACCTTATAACTACATTGCAAGTTGTAAATCAGTGATGAGGTATCTCCTCTTAAATGTATCGCTGATTTTGCGGTGAAACGGCTGCCCAAAGGAAGAATTTTGGGGGAGATCGCCGAACCACAAGGGGCGGCTCTCCGGCAACAGAGCGAAGGTAAGGCACCAGATTGCCGCGATCGCCCAGCTCCCTGCGTTGACGAATCCCCAATTCTGTTTACAATTGTAAACAGGTAAAGAAATGTAACGATTCATTCAGGTTTGAGGCTTACGCTGACTGCTGAATTGACACACATACCACCCTAACAGTGCCTACAAGCGAGGTTAATGACATGACGCAGCAACAACCGACCGTTACCCCCAAAGTTTCAGAACCCAAGTTTGGCTTCAATGACTATGCCGAGCGACTCAATGGTCGGGCAGCGATGATTGGATTCGCCTTGGCCTTGGTGATTGAATACGTCACCGGACAAGGCTTGTTGTCCTGGCTGGGCTTGAACTAAGCCTGCTACCAGCAAAGCTATCGGCCAGTTTGGCCCCTCTAAAGTCTTCAGATTGAACGTGATCTAGTAACGGCCCCAGGAGTCCCACGCTTCTGGGGTTTTTTATTAGGGGCAACCTTGATCAGGTGCAAAGATCAGGTGCAAAAGATTCAGGCGGAGGGTTCCGTTGGGGCGGGCAAGACGGCAACCCGCATAAACTTCAGGCCAGTCACCCCTTGCAACGGTTCAACATTGCCCTGTTCAATTTCTGAGTGAATCCAACCTTCCCGGATCAGGTAGCGCAGATATTGTTGATATTCTTCCTGTTCTTGAGGCGTGGAAAACACCAACGTGATCATGCCGGGTTGGGTAATGCGAGCTTGGGTGATTTGGTCAAGGCCTTTGTCAATCCGTTTTTTGACGATTTCATAGCGGGTATCGCGGGTACCGCGTACGTCAAATAACCGTTCGGTGGTTTCGTCGTGGAAAATATCTACTGTTGAATCTTGCACCAGCACGAGATGGGCAACTTGCAGGGACGTTTGGTTTGTTTGCTGAAACTGGAGCGTTGTGCGGGCACAGTCACACAAGGCCCGGAGCTGCTCATACCGGAGACTCCGGAGTTGAAAGGGGGTGAAGTTGGGGTCAATAGAACTGCCAGCATAAATCATGTGATCAATGCCGTCTGTGGCTTCGATATCGCAATAGTGCGGGGTAATTTTTTGCATTTGTAGTTGCCACTGATCCCAGGTCGATCGCAGCAGGCTGTTGATTTGGTTGACAATTTTGTCGTATTCCGCGCGGGCTTTGTAGACGCCGTTTTGGGAGTTGTTGCAGGCATCCCGATAGGTTTGGATGGCGGCGATCGCGGCTTCTCCCCACTTGGCGAAATACTCAAAATAGGCTTCAAATTGATCGCGGAGGTAGCGCAGTTCGGTAATTTCCGCATCCACGGTGACACTCGCTTCGAGCGATCGCATCCGATCCAACAAATCCAGACGTAGTTGCTGGGTAAAGGCACTTTGGTCTGCGGCATAGACTGCCTCAACCACCGCTACAGCCAAGGCATATTGAGCCAAAACATCGGCTTGAATAGCTCGGTTCCGCGCATCCGATGAGCCCCGAATATCCGAAATGCCATACAGCGGGTAAACGTTGTTAAACACAACAGGTTCCGGGGGCAACCCCAGGCTTCGCCGCTCGGCTTCTTGCAAAAAGCGCCATTCCACCGCTGGGTGAATGTTGGTTACAAACCGTTTTTGCATCAGTTGCTGTTGGGCCAGGGTGAGGGCACGGGTAAAAGCCGGAATCAGTTGTTCGGCGTAGCAGCAATCCAACCCATCAAACTGGTTGGGGCGATCGCTGACAATGCCAACCAGACCCACCACTTGGGGTTTTTCCAACGCGGGATAGGGATGGTGGGTGGCATGGGAGGCCACCGGGGCCACCAGCGGAATCAGCAAGACCGACCGCACCCCGCTGGCAACCAGTTGCCGCCCCAACTCCGTTTGGTAATGGGTGGAAAGATCCCGAATAATTTGCACCTGGTTGGTGGCGATCGCGCGGGTAATGTAGGACTCTTGCAACAATTCCAGCGAATAGGTGGTGATGTCCATGTCTTCGGGCATCGTGCCTGTAAACAGCCGAATTTGGTCAGCTTCGACGGTCAAAATCAGTGTCCGTTCGGCCTGAAAGAGCAGTCGCAACTGTTGATCAACCTGCTGAAATTTTTGGGCCTGCAAAATTGAATCGCGATCGATGAGCAACTGAGTCGTTTGCCGAATCGTTTCTTGCACCGTGACATCTAACCCCTCCAACAACAGCACCCCATGCACCGTGTAGTGCGCCAAACATAGGCGTTCTTCCAACTGTTGCACCTGGTCTGGCTCGGTCAGCCACCGATCAAGCTCTGCGGGCGACAATGCCCCCAAACCCAGATCGGCCAATTCATCGGGCTTGTCCGGTCGCCGTGTGACTTGCAAATGCTGCGATCGCAACCAAAATTGCACATATCGCACACCGATCGCACCATCCCCCTGCACCTGGACAATGGCTGGCGCTTCAAGCAACCGCCCATGCTGCGGATCTACCTGATAAAACTCACGCAACACCAAATGCAACAAATGCCGCCGATATAACCGTTTCACCGCCAATTGATCCGCCGGGGTGAGTAACTGGTTCAATGCCTGCGTCAGAGTTGTGGTCAGCGGAGTCGCCTGGGGCCGCCCCGCCGCGATCGCCAACACATCACAAAACGCCTGATTCGCATAGCGCACGCTAAAATCGGCGGGATGAATCGCCGCGACCAACAACTGGCTACAATGATGAAACGCTTGCAACCACGCCCATTGTGCCAGCCACGCTTCCAATTGCTCTAAGGCCGGAGAATTTGGCAATTCGGCTTTGAGATCAGCGAGATAGGGCTGGATATCGGGCGTCGACATCACCATTTCAGCATTCCACTCAGCCACTTTCGGCCCAGCACCAAATTCAAATTGAGACATAAGCTCCACAGCAGGTAAGAAATTACAAGCAGGTTCGCCCAAAGGGAACTTGAGCGAAAGCTGAGCGCATTGAGTAGAATGCCCTGTTAAGAGTAGTGTTCCTCCGCCTCCCCAGAAAGTAACGGCCAGCCCCCTGAGCCCGCCAATTTTCTTCCCTTGGCCTCCTAGGCTACCAAGCCATCCCCGACCTGTCTTCGCCCACTCTGGCGATCGCACCGCCTCACGCTCCCGCCTCGCTCCCGCCTACCAAAACTGGCTAACCCTGGCCAGTGTCCAGGCCCGCCTCGCCCTAGCGATCGCCCGACTTCTTCTACCCCCAGCACCATGTCATGCCACGCAAAGCGTTAATCTGATAATAGCGATGTCCATCTGTTCACCTTTTGCAATCCAGTTAAACACCTATGTTTGAAGCCCTTTCCGACCGATTAGAGTCAGCCTGGAAGAAGCTGCGCGGTCAGGACAAAATTTCTGAAAGCAACGTCAAAGAAGCCACCCGCGAAGTCCGCCGAGCGTTGCTCGAAGCCGATGTCAACCTCCAGGTCGTCAAAGACTTTGTGGCCGACGTTGAAACCAAAGCGCTGGGGGCAGAGGTCATCGCCGGGGTCACCCCCGATCAGCAATTCATCGAAATTGTCTACAACGAACTGGTGCGCGTCATGGGGGAAACCAACGCCCCCCTCGCCGAAGTTGAACCCGGCCCCACCATCGTCCTCATGGCCGGGTTACAAGGGACAGGGAAAACCACCGCCACCGCCAAACTGGCCTTGCATCTCCGCAAACAAGAGCGCAGCACCATGCTGGTAGCGACAGATGTGTATCGCCCAGCGGCGATCGACCAGCTCCTCACCCTTGGGAAGCAAATCGATGTCCCCGTTTTCGAGTTAGGGAAAGACGCAAACCCCGTCGAAATTGCCCGCCAAGGGGTTGCAAAAGCCAAAGCTGACGGCATCAACACCGTCATTATTGACACCGCTGGCCGCTTACAGATCGATGCGGACATGATGGCGGAACTGGCACAAGTCAAAGACACCGTGCAACCCCACGAAGTCTTGCTCGTTGTGGATGCCATGACCGGGCAAGAAGCCGCCAACCTCACCCGCACCTTCCACGAGCAAATTGGCATTACCGGGGCCATCCTCACCAAAATGGATGGCGACACCCGTGGTGGGGCAGCCCTCTCCGTACGGCAAATTTCGGGCCAACCCATTAAATTTATCGGGACAGGCGAAAAAGTCGAAGCCTTGCAGCCCTTCTATCCCGATCGCATGGCCTCCCGGATCTTAGGCATGGGCGACGTCCTCACCCTGGTCGAAAAAGCCAGAGACGAAGTGGATCTCCTGGAAGCCGAAAAGATGCAGGAGAAAATCCTCACGGCCCAGTTTGACTTTACCGACTTCCTCAAACAAACTCGCCTCCTCAAAACAATGGGTTCCCTGGGCGGCATCATGAAGCTGATTCCGGGCATGAACAAGCTCGACTCTGGTCAACTGGAAAAAGGCGAATCAGAACTGAAAAAAGCTGAATCCATGATCAACTCCATGACCGTCGAGGAGCGCAAAAATCCTGATTTGTTGGCCAAGTCGCCCAGCCGCCGCCGCCGCATTGCCAAAGGCTCTGGCTACTCCGAAGCCGATGTTGGGGAACTCGTTAGCAAGTTCCAAAAAATGCGGAACATGATGCAACAGTTGGGCAGTGGCAATTTCCCTGGAATGGGCGGGATGCCCGGAATGGGGGGAATGGGCGGAATGCCGGGAATGCCGGGAATGGGCAATCCCTTTGGAGGCGGGGCGCAACCGGGCTGGCGGGGCCAAGCCGGGGGCTCAGCGGCAAAGAAAAAGAAAAAAGACAAGAAAAAGAAAGGGTTCGGCACTTTGTAGCCAATTCTCACTCAGTAGACGTGATAAAATAGTGAGTCCGTGAATTGAAGACGGATTGGCTTTGCGAACCACCAGACAGCGAACACCTTCGGTGCACACCAAAGCAGTATTTTCATAGCAAATGGGAACCTCTTGGCAGCATGATCAAATTGCGATTGAAGCGACTAGGTAAAAAACGGGAAGTGAGCTATCGGATTGTGGCGATGCACAGCACGTCACGTCGGGATGGGCGGCCTCTGGAAGAGTTGGGTTTCTACAATCCCAGAAGTGACGAAATTCGGTTAAACGTGCCGGCGATCGTCAAACGCCTCAAAGAAGGTGCACAACCGACCGATACCGTTCGTAGCATTCTTGAGAAAGAAAAGGTCTTTGAGCAGTTGAATGCCTGAAACAACCGATTTTCCAATGGCGACCCAACAGTATGAAGCGTTGGTGCGATTTTTAATCCAACCATTTCTGGAGTCCCCAGATTTGTTGAAGCTGGATTGTGAAGTTGCACCAGTCAAATCGCGGGTTTGGGTTCGGGTCGCATTTGATGGCGCTGACAAGGGGCGCGTTTTTGGGCGCGGTGGTCGTAATATTCAGGCCATTCGCACCGTTCTAAGCGCGATCGCAGAGCGAGCTGGGCACTCGATCCATCTCGATATTTACGGCGATGCCCCCAGCCAACAGGAGGGCGATGGGGCGAGCCGCAATGGGGGGAGCAAAGCACCTCCGCGTCGGCCTTCAAAGCGGGGGCCATCGCGCGGCGGGCCTTCCTCTCATTAATGGCCTCATCGTAAGGGCGAATTGCCCCGGTCAAGCTTGTGGGCCTGAAATCATGATGCTATCCAAGTTTCTCCAGTGCAGGGGAAACACTGAGCCAAAGCCGTCAGTCCCCCTGTCTAAGGGGGATACAAAATAATTTAGATCATTGGTGAATTAGCTCAAGCATTGGCTTCAGGGTGAATGCCCAGCGAGGCTGATCGCTGGCTCCCCTTGCGGCAGGAAAACCAGGGCGCGTTACGGCTCCTAACGGGCGCTTGGAGTACGGCCCAATATTGACTAGCCCATAACTTGTAAGCCTGACCATGTTTTGGGGCGGGCTTTTTTGCTAGGCTGATAGTACTTCCGTTCGGAAGCTGCTCACTAGAGGACTCCTTCGCCGTTTAGGCTGAATCCATTTGCCTCTGATTGCTCAGCACCAAAATCGAAATCGGAAAATTGGAATAATTAGGCGATCGCGAGCAGGTTAGATGGGCAAGCCCAGGCACCCTAAGCACTTGTGGTCTATCCTAAAACCATTGCAGTTGGAATCCAATGCAGTTGAACCCCAGGTCATTGTGTGGGGGTAGCCCGTTGATTGAGTTGTATCTGGCATGGTAGAAGCATTTCGGCTCCATTTACCGACCGTTGAAAGCGCGATCGCCCTAGCGGGTGAGCGGGAAGAAAACCTGAAATTACTGGCACAACAAACTGGGGCAACTTTAGTCTTACGTGGACAAGAGCTACTCATTTCGGGCACTGCGAACCAAATCCAGCTCATGCAACGATTGGTGGCCGCCCTAGAAGAGGATTGGAGCCAGGGCAAAGCGATCGCTGGCGTGGATATCCTTACCGCCCGACAGGCGATCGACACCCACCGCCAAGACGAACTCCAAGACCTCCAGCGCGACGTACTGGCCCGCACCCGACGCGGCGAAAATATCCGCGCCAAAACCTTCCGCCAACGTCAATATATCCAGGCCGTTCGCAACCACGACCTCACCTTTTGCATCGGCCCCGCCGGAACCGGAAAAACCTTTCTGGCCGCCGTTTTAGGGGTGCAAGCCCTCTTAGACAACCAATACGAACGACTCATCTTGACGCGACCTGCCGTCGAAGCAGGAGAACGCCTCGGCTTCTTGCCCGGAGATTTGCAGCAAAAAATTGATCCCTACCTGCGCCCACTGTACGACGCACTGTACGAGTTCATTGACGCAGAGAAAATTCCCAGCTTGATGGAGCGCGGCGTCATCGAAGTTGCCCCGATCGCCTACATGCGAGGCCGCACCCTATCCAACGCCTTTGTGATCCTGGATGAGGCCCAAAACACAACCCCCGCCCAAATGAAAATGGTGCTCACGCGGCTGGGCTTCAAGTCTCGCATGGTGGTCACGGGAGATATTACCCAAACCGATTTACCCGGCAACCAAATGTCTGGGCTGGCAATGGCCCAAAAAGTTTTGCAAGCCGTCGATGGCATTGCCTTTTGTCATCTCTCGAAAGCAGATGTCGTGCGCCATCCCCTCGTTCAGCGGATCGTCGCCGCCTATGAACAACAGGAACGCGCCTAGGCTCAGTCAGACCCAAACTGTTCCCTGGGCTCTGTTCAGAAGCTACACAGCACCTTAGGATGGGGGTTATAGCATGGCCCCTCCCAACCTGGATCCACTACCACCAAACTTCAACGCCCTAGTTTGGCCATCTTCGCCACAACACCCCTGGCCACCCGATGGCAGCCAACCATTGTAGGAGCCAGGTTCTCAGTCCTCAAGCTCTTCAGCCAGATGGAACAACCTGTGCCCTAGGTCAACGCCATCCAGCGTTTGAAACCGCTAATTAAATCTAAGGCCATCAAATCTAAGGCAATTAAATTTAAGGCAATCGAACTGAAGTAGACATCCGATTCAGTAGAAATCGATTCAGTAGAAATCGCATTAATTCGTGCAGAATCTGGTAAAGTCTTTAGCCAAAAATTAAATAACCAGAAATCAAATAATTAATATTGCTTTTATTCAGCATTGATTCATCGATCTTAGGCACCAATTAGCGGCAACCATCGATTTTGGTGCTAGAGCGGCGATAGATAGGCAGAGCGGAGAGACAGAGTGAATGGCGGAAGGGCGAATCAGCTCAGCGAAGACTTCTTTGGTTGTGCGGTTCTTTGATCGAATCGTGGCCCATTGGCGCAAGCACAACCCGCTACACTCAGTCGCCGAGCTAAAAATTTTGGTGATTGCTGGGGTCAGCCTGACAACGATCCTTTTGGGCATTCGACAATTCGGTGGGCTAGAACCCCTGGAGCTTACAGCTTACGACCAGATGTTGCGGTTGCGGCCCGTCCCCCCGCTGGATACCCGAATTTTAATTGTGGGGATTACAGAAGCAGATTTGCGATCGCAACAGCGATGGCCCCTTTCCGATCAAGTCATGGCCGATATGCTGAGCCAACTGCAACGGCACCAACCCAAAGTCATTGGGCTAGATCTCGTCCGCAATTTTCCCAATGATCCAGGACACCAAGCCTTTGTGCGCGAACTGCAACGGCCCAATGTGATTACCATTCGCACCTTGGGAAATGCCCCGGATGAAGCCGTCAAAAGCTTGCCAGAAGCCCCTCCCAAGCAGGTGGGTTTTAGTGACATCATTGTCGATACTGACGGTGTGGTTCGCCGCAGCCTCGTCTTCGCTGCCGATGACCAGCAAACCGCAACCTCCTTCGCCATGCAGATCGCCATGACCTATCTGAGCAGTCAAGGCAGCGTTACAGCGGCCAATGAACTGGTTTTGGGTCGCCAGATTTTTCGGCCATTGCAAGCGAACTCTGGGGGCTACCAAACCATCGACAGTCGCGGCTACCAGTTGCTATTGAATTACCATCGGCCCGACACACCCGCTCGGATTGTCCCCCTCTCGGCAGTGTTGCAAGGACGAGTAGAACCCGCCTGGGTCAAAGATCATATCGTTGTCATTGGAGCAACGGCACCTACGCTGAAAGACAGCTTTTACACGCCCTACAGTGCCATGTTGCAGGGGAATCCCCGCATGGCTGGGGTGGTGGTACACGCCCAAATGATCAGCCAGATTTTGACCGCAGCCCAAGGGGGGCGATCGCTCTTTTGGTTTTGGCCTGAATCCCTGGAAATTCTGTGGATCGTGGGCTGGGGCATGGCAGGCGGGATCTTGGCCTGGTGGGCGCAGCGACCACTCTGGTTGTTGGTGGGGGGCACAGGTTTGCTGGCGGCGTTGTTTGGGCTGAGCTATGGTCTGTTGGTTAACGGCGGCTGGGTGCCCGTTGCGGCTCCGGCGTTGGCGGCGATCGCGATCGGGAGTTTCACCGTGGCTCAACAAATGCAATATGCCCGTCAACAACAACAGATTGGCCTGAAACTATTGGGCCAGCAGACCTCACCCGAAGTTGCTGCCGCCCTGTGGAATGCCCGCGATCGCCTGTTGCAATCCGGCGTTTTGACCGGGCAAACCCTGACTGCCACCATCCTGTTTTTAGACATTTGCCGCTTCAGCACCATTTCTGAACAACGCCCCACCGAAGAGGTGATGAGTTGGCTGAATGAGTTTATGCGCGCCATGACTCACGCCGTCCACACCCATCAGGGCATTGTCAACAAATTTACCGGCGATGGGTTAATGGCAGTCTTTGGTGTGCCCATTCCCCGGACAACCACAACCGAAATTGCCGCCGATGCCCAACACGCCGTCGCCTGCGCCCTGGCAATGGGCGATCGCCTCCACACCCTCAACCAGGAGTGGGGCTACCGCAACTTACCCGTGGTCAAAATGCGGGTTGGGATCTTTACCGGGCCAGTCATGGCCGGCAGTTTGGGGGGGCAAATGCGCTTGGAATACGCCGTCATTGGGGATAGTGTCAACATCGCCTCCCGGTTGGAAGGGTGCGAAAAAGACCGACAATCCCAGCACTGCCGCATCTTGATCGCACGGGAAACCCTGGATTATCTGCACAATCGATTTCGGGTGGAATCCTGGGGGCACCTGCAACTGCGGGGTCGCCAAACCAGCGTCGAAGTCTATGAAGTCTTGGGCTACGGCCATGCCAATCCCTAATTCGCCGCGCCGACCAGGGTAAACGCGGCCCAATCGAGGGGCCGGGGATAGTTTTCCATCGTTGCGAGCATCGCCGATCGCAACGCTTGAGCCTTATTGGGTTGGCGCTGCAAATTTTGATAAAAAGCCACCATCAACTCAGCCGTTGGGCCATCGGGTACAGCCCAGAGCGACACCAATATACTCGGTGTCCCCGCCGAGATAAACGCCCGCGACAGTCCAATCACCCCATCCCCCGTGATTCGCCCTCGCCCTGTGTCACAAGCGCTCAGAACCACCAGTTCGGCTTGCAGTTGCAAATTGAGAATTTCACTAGCCGTTAACAAACCGTTGGGAGCCTTGCCTGTTGGTTGCGCATCGGGGGCCAGCGCGATCGCCCCTGGCACATCGGTTTCCCCCAAGTCCTGCCCATATTCCAGCAAACCGTGGGTCGCGAGGTGAATCAATTTGGCCTGGGCCATGCGCTGCATGACCGTCTGTTTCGTCGCGGCATCGCCGATCAACGCCGTTGACTGCACTAAGGCTGCAATCTTTTGGGCTTCGGTTTCCGATAAGGGGAGAGGCGCTAAACTTTGTTCCCCCAGGCGGGGCATGGTGGGGTTGCCCACCACCACCGCTGGCGTAAACGGAGTGGGTGCGGCAGTCTGGGCCTGCTGTTGCCGCAGTTGGTGAGTCAGGCCCAACACTTGAATGGCCGGAGCCGTGGACACCGTGTGGTGTTCAAGCAGATATTTACCGTCGTCATCTTGCAGCGCGACAAAGGGCACCAAAAATAGCGAGTCTTGGGGAATGAAGATGACCTGGGCTTGGGGATCGCGGGGGAGCAGATCCGCGATCGGGGCAATCAACAGTTGATGCAGACGATGCAACGCCGGATTTTTGCGCCGCACGGGGGCTGGTTGGGCTGGCGGGGCGTTGGCGGGGGTGGGGGCTTGCACTTCAGGACAGGAAAACGGGGGATACAAACACTCGCGGGCGATCGCCACGGTTTGACGAAGAGTTAAATCTTGCTGCCACAGGGGTTTGAGATCAACCTGCCGCAACTGCACTTGGCCCGTTGGCGGCACCACCCAGATCAACAATTCGGCTTCCCGCGCCCGTTGCTTCCCCCGAAATTTGAAGTCGGCATCGGGCACGATCGCATACTCCACCAAGGTGGCATTCTGTTCCCGCGCGATCCGTTTGATGTCCGTAATGGTGAGAGCTGGGGCGATCGCCGCCGGGGTTTGGGGCGGCTGGGCTGTGGCTTTGGTTTTGGCCGTCACGCGCTGGGCCAACAATTCCGAGAACGCGCGCGCCCTGCCCCATTCCGCCGCTTCCAGGGCCGCTTCGGGGTTGTTCGCCGACACTAAAACTTGCTGTAACAAGCTGTAGGTATGAATTTGGGTGTCAAAAATCGACACCTTGTAGGCATCGTTGAGTTCAGGCCGCAACCCATCCAACAGGCGAATAGCCGCCCGCAAATTGGCCTCCGCTTCGGCCAACTGCCCCGCCTCGAACTGGGTATGGGCCAAGTTGTTCAACGCCATACTTTGGGCTTCTGGATCGTTCAGCGATCGCGCGAGGGCCAAACTTTGCTGCTGATAAGCCAACGCCTTGGGAAAGTCTTTTTTGTCTTCATAGGCCAGCCCCAAACTGCCTAACACCCTGGCCTCATTGGCGCGATCGCCCGTGGCTTGCGCCCGCTGCAAACTTTGTTCGTAAAACGCAATGGCCTGATCAAGCTGACGCAGCGCATGGTGGGCAGAACCCAAATTCAACAGGGCACTGGTTTGGCCAGTGGCATCATTCAACGCCTGGGCCAACTTCAGACTTTGGTCAAAGGCCGCGATCGCCTCTGGGTCTTGCCCCAAATTGGCATAGACCGTGCCCAAATTGCCCAGAGCAATGCCCTCGCCCCGGCGATCGCCCGCCTGTTGCGCGATTTTCAGACTTTGCTGATAGGCAACCCTGGCTTTGTCATAGGCACCCACCGCTTCAAAGGCATTGCCCAAATTGCTGAGGACTTGCCCCAAAGCCGGACGATCCCCCAAAGCCAGCATCAATTTGCCCGCCTGTTGCTGCGT
This sequence comes from uncultured bacterium, assembly GCA_964475335.1. Classification (GTDB taxonomy): domain Bacteria; phylum Cyanobacteriota; class Cyanobacteriia; order Leptolyngbyales; family Leptolyngbyaceae; genus CAYYWG01. Next base: position 163,027 of record CAYYWG010000011.1, on the reverse strand, counting down.
GGCGATCGCCTGCCCATAGCGCCCAGTCTCTTGGTAAGCGATCCCCAAATTACTCAGGGCCTCTGCCTCTCCTGCCTGGTCTTGTGGCGATCGAGCCAGGGGCAAAAACGCCTCCAATCGTTGAATCGCCTTGTGGTATTGCCCTACGGAGACATAGGCCATCCCCAACCGGGCCAAGGTTTGCCGTTCCTTATCCGGTGATTGCCCTTGGCGATAGTGAACCAGAGCCGCTTCCCAAATGGCGATCGCCGCTTCAACCTGCTGGGCCTGAAATTGTTGTAACCCCTGTTCCAACGGCTCGGTAGCGGAAGTGCCAGGGGGCAGCACCGATGGCAGCTCAGGCTCAACAGCCACGCTCGCCAGTCCCCAACTGAGCCACACCACCAGGGCGATCGCGCTCCTTCGTTGCCACATTGCCATTGCCGTTCCTCTGTGTCGCCGCTCAGCCCCTGGAGTCTATTTCACTCCAGTCGGTTGGGTCGAGTCACCATCTGCCCCTAAAATCTTCAGGATTTGCTCATCATCCCCCACCCGTTTACACGGATTAGGGCCAGTCGTACCATCCCGAAATTCCGGTGTGGCCGTCGCGATCGCCTGTCCCGGCTCAGCGCAGGTATTCCCCCGTTCCTGGCTCACAAAGTTCCGTTGCACCACAGTCGTAGCGATCGACGGTGTGACCGCCTGCCCCTCCGAGGGAACTGCAACCGCCGCCGTCGGTGTTACGGGGGTCGTCACCTGGGGCGGCACCAGCGGCGACTGAATGGGGGAAGAGGGCACAGGCGCAAACACGCGGTTTTGGGTCGCCCCATACAGGGTCGTGTTAGACCCAAAGCCCACATAAATCGACCCCGCTAACCCACTGATATTGGCTGGGAAATCAGCCGTGGGAAACGAAGCCGTGTAGGTTTGGTTGCGATACAACGTCGTAGTAGCCGGGTTATAGGTGGCCGGATCAACCGGGATAAAGTTGCCCGCCAGATCTTTCGTCAAAAAGGCATCATTCAGGCTGGGCACCAGTTTGCCCGTTGTGGTTGGCCCCAAGAAAAACGCCCCTTCTCCCCCCTGGATCAAAATGCGGCCTTGGGTCACGGTGCCCGTGCCATCGGTGGCCACAATGGGGAACGAGTTATCAACCAATGTCCGAGTAGCCCCGCCATAGCGAATCGTGACGGGTGCATTCAAGGCTCCAGCCGGAGTATTGTTACTTTGCGCCGCCGCAATGCTGTAGATTACGGGCAAACTCTCGCCAGCATTGCCAAATTGGTAATGCACATTCGCAAATTGGCCTGGCGCGAGGGTAATGCCTTTCGCTTGGAAGAAAGCTGCCAATTCCGGGTCGGTGGTCGGGTTGGCCCGTAAAAACACATTGACCCGTGGAGCTCCCGATCGCGCTTGAAATAACCCAGCAGCATTAATATCAACCCCACCCGCCCCAGAAGAAATGGTCTGGACAAAAATATTGCCCTGGGTGGAAGTGAGCTTGACCGATGCCGGAATACCCACAGCATCAGAAACATTGACTGGCCCCTGAATCACCAGATCGCCCGTTGTCGCAACATCAATCACTCGATTGGTGGTATTAGTCACGGCCCCGGTCAGCGTCAGGGTGCCCTTCAGGGCGAGGGGGGCGTTGAGGTTGAGGGTGGGGGCGGTCAACGACAGATTACCGGGGCTGGGGTTGGCGGTGGTATTCAGGGCTTGTTCCACTGCAATGACGGTGTTGGCGGCGATCGCCACATTCCCCCCATTCAGCAATTGCACCAAGCGGGTCGTCGAAATTCGGAACGTACTGGCCCCGCCGTCGCCTGCCAGAATTTGGCCATCGTCCACTTGGGCATCATCGGTACCATCCGCCCCGATCAACACAATATTGGGATCTAGCAACAGTTGGCCGTGGGTGCCTGCCGCCGCCGTGACATCCACCGTCCCCGTAAATGAGAGCAACTGTTTGCCAGAGACTTCGACAAAACCGCCATTCCCCGCGATCGCCCCGCCCTTGGCTGCAATGTGCCCTGCAAAACCCGTCGCTTCGTCGGCCCAGACAATCACGCGGCCCCCGTTCCCCCGCTGCCGTGCATTCGCCAGAATCGTTGAATCCGCACTCACGACCGTCCGTTTTGCCGTTGGGAGCGTGCTCTGGCCCTGGTAATCGCCCCCAATAAACACCTGCCCCCCGCCATTTTCGCCAGAGGCATTCACCGTGGCCCCCGTGAGGTTGACGCGATCGCCCAGTACTTGCACTGTGCCCCCCATCACCCCCGTCGCATCAATTGTTTGGGCCACCGTCACATCACCGGGTTGGGCCAAAACCGTTTTACCCGAACTGACCAACTTCACCACCCCATTTTCGACCGTGAGGCCCGTGGCACTAGCCACCTCGCCCCCCGTCAGCAGCTCAGGCAACGTCAACGGCGACACCGACACCGGATTCAACCCGGAACTCGCCGCAACAGGCAAATCCAGACTGAGCAAACTACCATCCTGGGAAACCCGTACCAGCTTGCCACCGGGAATAGCCGCCACCGTCACCGTGCCCCCCGTCGTCTTGAGGGTGCCCGTATTCACCGTAGTGCCACCCAATAAGGTCAGGTTTTGGCCAGGGCCAACCGCTAAATTCCCCGCATTCACGATCGCCCCCGGTTGGGCCACAGAAAACGCAAAACTGCTGGGGGCATCGGTCAGCGCGGCGTAAGAGTTGGGGCCTGTGGCATTAAACCACGCACTGGGAGAGCCATTTGGCCCTGGCCGAAAGCCGATCGCATTAGCCGTCGTCGCCGTAAACGAAGCGGGAACATTCAAACTTGCCCCTGCCCCAAACACAATCCCAGCGGGGTTCATCAAAAACAAGTTAGCATTGCTGCCTGTCACTTGAATTTGGCCATTGATGACCGAGGGACTGCCCCCCGTCACCCGTCCCAAAATATTTTGAATGGAGGGATTCGACAAAAATGTGGCGATTTGGCCCTGGTTTAGCCCAAATTGCTGAAAGCTATGAAACAAGTTGCTTCCGGCCTGGGTGCCCCCGGTGATATTAAAGGTGTTGTTCGCCGGGTTGACCAGGGTATTGGTGCCATCTGTGGCTGGGGTGATTTGGGCCAGGGCTGGGCCTGGTAAGCTCACCACCGTGATAGCCGCCGCCGTGAATTGGGCGATCGCAAATTGTCGTTTCATAAACTTAGCCAATCGGGAGGAAGTGACGTTGTGAAGGAAGGAAAAGAGCAGACAGAGACGCACCCAAGGAATCAAGTCAAATAGCCAGAATTCCGCACCGAATCACCCGACCCGATGCCACACCAACCGGGCACCCGCTTAGGCTCGCTGACACATCCAATTCCCCACTCAAGCCATTGCGACTCACCGGGTTATCGTGGCAGCCCAGCTTGCCGAACACACTTCATCATCTTGCGGCAACCAGCACTGCGATCGCTTTCCTATTGTGGAAACTGCCCTTCCGCCTTGGCAATCCCCCTGTGGGGTAGTTCCCCACCGACCGTGGCCACCGAGGTTCATGCTTGGGCAAAGGGCTGAAGGTGGTAATCCTCAAACACCACATCAAACCCTTGGCCCTGGGGAGAGGCGCACATGATCCCAACTTGAAGCGGGGTGGATGGGGCCGGAAAATAGGCCAACCGCAAAAGGCGATAGGCTGAGGTCTCGTCTAGGGCATAGCGAATGTGGATCGCAGTTTGGCGGCGTTCCAGTTCTAGCTTGACGGTAGCGGGCGGGGTCGCTAGAGGAATCACCGACCAGTCGGAAAAGTCGCGGGTGACGACGGCACTCAAATTTTGTTGACCATCGACATATTCGATGCCGGTTTTAATCCAGTGGTTGGCATCCAGCCGCACCATCAGCCCCGCCTGGTCATACAGATCGGTGTACTGGCCGTGGAACGTGACGGTGGCGCAAAAGTCAGTCGCGATCGCCTCGTGGTAAAAGTGGCCCGTATCACGGATGAAATCGTAGTGGGTGACGCGCCAAAAATCAGTATCCGGGGCCGTGTGGACCTGGATTTGACGCTCCGATCGCTGCCAAGAAGGCGGTTCATTCAGCCAGTGCATGGGGAAATTTCTGCGGACAAAGAACGCCTCCCATTGTGCCTAACGCGATCGGGGGTGAGCTTGCACCAATCGGGCGACCGGAGTGGATTGAGTTCGTTGACCAGGTTGGGTATACACGCCCCGCCACAAATTCCACCGTACTTTCACCGTTTCCAGCAACACTTCCCCATAGCTGCGCCAGCCCACATTCGTCGCGGCATCGTTGATCCAATAAGCCGGCAAGATGCCAATTTTCCAGCCGAAATGCCGTGCCAGGGCCAACGCCTCCACATCAAACCCCCAGCGGTTGATCCGGGCGGTGCTAAAAATTTGCTCGGCAGCAGATTGGCTAAAGGCTTTGAACCCGCACTGAGTATCCCAAATGCCAGGGATCGCGACCAGTTGAATGAACACGTTACCCAAGATCCCACAGACTCGCTTGAGCCAGGTTTGGGGAATGGCTTGCCGTGCGCCGGGGGCATCCTGGGGCGATCGCGAACAAATCACCACGTCGTAGCCTTGCCCGAACAACGGCAACACCGCCTCCAAATGAGCAATATCGGTTGAGTTGTCCGCATCGGTAAACAGGCGAATCGTCCCTGTAGCTGCCAGCATTCCTTCACGAACGGTGTACCCTTTGCCCCGATTCTGGCGGCGATGGAGCCAGCGAATGTGGGCTTTGCCCTGGGCAAACTGTTGCACAACGGAGAGGGTTTGATCGGTTGCACCATCGATCACGACCAAAATCTCCCAGGTATAGGATTGTTGTTTGAGATAGTGATAAACCGCACTCAAGGCTTTGAGAATGCGGGCTTCCTCGTTGTAAGCCGGAACAATAACAGATAAATAGGGATTCATGAACGCGCTCACTCCACAACCACACCGGCCCAGGAACCACTGGCTAGCGAGACGGTTGGCTTGCCTGCTTGCCAGAGGCGATCGCCCCAGAAAAGGTTCCCAGCATTGGCTCTGCCTAAAGCGTAGCAGCCAACCTCTGCCAATCTAGTTTTTTGCGCTCAATTGCGAAACGCATCCGGAGCATCCGCCGCTGCCCCCTCAGGCTTTCTGCCTCGCCATAAGGCTTACCAGCCGCTTCTAGCATCAATGCTCTCGTGACGAATATTTTGCAGCCCCCTAAAATGGAAGTTCAGTCCGTTGGCCTAGATGCTCCTCCTTGGGGGCGATCGCCGCCACCGGAATGATTCATGATAAGAGTTAGGGGACTTGGCTCCCTGCCTGTCTAAGCCGGCCTGTTTAATCCGGTCTCTTAATCCAGTCTCAATGACTCGTTTTGTCCCATCCAGCCGCCGAGGTTCTATGCTTGCGACTCCCCTTCTGCGTTCCAAAGAATTACCTAATTTGCAGTACACCTCCACCCGCGATCGCTTCGACGACACCTGGGAAATGCCCCTTGCCACCTTACTAGGGCTGGGCCGGGCCGCTGGCGCAAACTTCATCGAATTCTTTCTAGAACGCAGCAACTTCATTAGCTGCCTTGCCGAAGACAACGCCATCACCAGCATTTCCCCCCGCCTCGCCACTGGGGCCGGGGTGCGGGTCTTCCGGGGTCAAGCCGACTGCTACGTCAGCACCAACGACCTCTCCTTCAACGGCCTCAAAGCCGCCCTCGAAAAAGGTCTTGCCATTCTGGGGTTACAACTGCCCGCCCCCGGAGCCTTCATTCCCGAAATTAACCTGGAACCCCTGCGCGACTACGGCACCCTGCGCCAAAAAGCCACCTGGCTCGACCAAGTGATCTCCATTCAAGACATGGGCGAGATTTTGCTCTCCGCCAGCGATGCCCTGGCCAAAACCGCCAGCCACATCCAGTCCCGCCGCGTCAACTACTTCCGCGATTGGCAAGAAGTCCTCGTGGCCTCCAGCGATGGCACCTTTGCCCGCGATATCCGCCTGACCCAAACCGTCGCGTCTATGCTGCTCTGTGCCGATGGGGCCAACCGCACCTCCGTCAGCCGCCGCCTGGGCGATACCAGCAACCCCAGTTTCTTGCAGCAGTGGGACTACACCCATACCGCCGAAGATATTGCAGAATCCGCTGGCAAAATGCTCTATGCCGATTACGTGGAATCCGGAGCCTATCCCATCGTCATGGCCAACGAATTTGGCGGGGTCATCTTCCACGAAGCCTGTGGCCACTTGCTGGAAACTACCCAAATCGAAAAGCGCACGACCCCCTTTGCAGACAAGAAAGGCGAAAAAATTGCCCACGAAAGTTTGACCGCCTGGGATGAAGGGCTGTCCCCCAGCGCCTTTGGCACCATTGAAATGGACGACGAAGGAATGCCCGCCCAGCGCACCCTCTTGATCGAAAAAGGCATCCTCAAAAACTTCCTGGCCGATCGCGCGGGTTCCATTCGCACGGGCCACCCCCGGACAGGCAGCGGTCGTCGCCAAGACTATACCTTTGCGGCAGCATCCCGGATGCGGAACACCTATATTGCGCCGGGTGATTATGCCATTAACGATCTGTTTGCTTCCATCGACAAAGGCATTTACTGCAAGAAGATGGGCGGCGGCAGTGTGGGCGCGACGGGCCAGTTCAACTTTGGGGTGGAAGAAGCCTACCTCATCGAAAACGGCAACGTGACCAAACCCCTGAAAGGCGCAACCCTGATTGGGGAAGCCAAGGAAATCATGAACAAAATTTCCATGTGCTCCCAGGATTTGGCCCTGGCTCCGGGGTTCTGTGGTTCCGTCAGTGGCAGTATTTACACCACCGTTGGCCAACCCCACCTCAAGGTTGATTCCATCACCGTTGGGGGCCGCTAAGGTCGCTGGGCACACAGGACAAATGGAACCGGGAATGAACACCAAATCGCGCATCGGGCTAGGGCTGGGGATACTGTTGTGGGGCATCACGGGGTTGCCTCAGGGGGCGATCGCCGATGACCCCCAGGATTTTGATCCCCAACCCTACCGCTGTGAAGAATCCGTTGTCACCAAACTGGGCAACTATTTTGAAGGTGATCCCAAAAGTGGCTTTTATGCCGTCTTCGCCACCAAACTGGGCGTTGAAAGTTTCCCCGAAGCTCATGCTGCCGTCATCGATCGCGCGGCCACGGCGGATTTGGCGATCGCCCAACAACAGGTTGGCGACAAAGTGCAGGTTTGCCTGTTGAACAGTCCCAGACCCAGCCAATATTGCGATCCCACCAAAGATAGCCGAGGTCGAATTTTTCGCGTTTACAACTATCGGTTGAAGGCCGCCTACACCGGCTGGAATGCCAATCACGGTTGTGGTGGTGCCTGAACCCTCGGCCCGCTCCCAGCCCCAAACTTACGCTCTCAAATTTTTCGCAAACAACCTATGTCAACCATTCACGAACTGGCGACCCAAGCCAAAGCCATTGCCGATCGCCTCGGTATCCAAAAATTTGACATCTACGGTGCCACCATCGACGAAACTAGCGTCAAAGTAGACGACGGTGAACCCGACCAGGTGAAAGCCTCCAATCGCTCCAGCGTGACTGTCCGGGTCTGGAACGATCAGCAGACGATGGGGATCACCTCCACGACAGATGTTGACCCCACGGGCCTGGAACTTGCGCTCAAAACCGCCTACGAAGCCAGTTTTTTTGGCGCGAAAGAAAACGTCCCCGACTTCAGCCCGGAGGCGACCAAGCCCATTACCCACGACACGCCGCCGCCCAGCGATCCGGCACCAGTGCCCGAATTGTTGGATAAACTGATTGCTGCCGAACAGAGCTTGAAACAGGCCCATCCCGCGATCGCCGGAGTCCCCTACAACGGGTTGGCCCAACGCCTGAGCGATCGCTTTTACCTCAACAGCGAGGGGGCCATGCGCCAGGAAGCGCGATCGACCACCTCGGTTTATCTCTATAGCAAAACGGAAGAAGAGGGCAAAAAGCCCCGCAGTGCCGAAGCTTATCGGGTCAGCCACAGCCTCAGCACTCTGGATTTGGAGGGGTGCCGCCAAGAAGCCGCCGACAAAACCATTAGCCATTTGAACTACGAAAAAATCACCTCTGGCAAATATCGGGTTGTCTTTTCGCCCGAAGCCTTTTTGAGCTTGCTGGGGGCCTTTTCTAACCTGTTCAACGCCCAAAACGTGCTGGATAACCAGAGCCTCGCTACGGTCGAGTCCTTGGGCCAACCCATTGCCTCGCCCCTGCTCTCGGTCTATGACGACGAGTTACACCCCGCCAACCCCGCCCCCAGCACCTTTGATGGCGAAGGCACTCCCACCCGACGGATTGCCCTGATTACCAATGGCGTGCTCACCACCTTTTTGCACAGTGCTGGCACCGCCAAACGGATGAACGCCGAACCGACTGGAAATGCCAGTATTGGTGCAAAAGTTTCGGTCAGTCCCAACTTTTTCCACGTCACTGCTGGGGCTGCCGCCGAGCAAGAGTATCGCTTGGACAGTGCCGAAAATGTGGTGCTGATCGATGATGTACAGGCACTCCACGCAGGGGTAAAGGCGCTCCAGGGTTCTTTCTCCCTCCCCTTCGATGGGTGGTTGGTGAACAAGGGCGATCGCACCAGCATTGAATCGGCCACCGTCGCCGGAGATTTCCTGGAATTGCTGAAAGCCATCATTTATGTAGACAACGAAGAACACCTCACTCCAGCGGGGGTTTGTCCCTACATTTGGGTTGATGCACTTTCCATTACAGGAGAGCAATAGCGCCAAGCCATGCTGGGGCTGATGGCAGATTGACTGATAAAACTCCTGCAACCCTGATTCTTGCGTAGGTTGGGTTACGCTAACGCTAACCCAACCAAATCCGGAGTCGTGTTGGGTTTCACACTGTTTAACCCAACCTACAAAAATGGATTTGTCAGTCCACCGGGCTGGTGGTCTGAGTCGGTTTTCCCATCTCTGCCTACCACCAGCCAAAGGCCGACCCACCCTAGACGGGGAGCGATCGCAGGGCCAACGATTCATTGCCAATGGGTATCATCGTCCTGGACTTTCCCCTGCTTGCAATCGGCGGCCTGCTACACACCAGCAACCGCAGCATTGGGATTTAGAAAATATCTGCCGGGTCTGCATCTTGCACTTTGCGAACGGCGATCGCCCCAGAAATCACACACATAATCACCGCCAAAAATAGCACGACAATCGCGCGGTTCATGGTCATTTCAATTGGGAGGAGGGTGGCGTTGCGGGTCACATTGTAGAGGGCGATCGCCAAACAAAACCCAGGAATATAACCCAAAAACGAAAGAATCAGCGATTCTTGAAACACCACCGACAGCAAATAGGAATTTTTGTAGCCCATCGCTTTTAAGGTGGCGTATTCCGCTAAGTGGTCTGTAATATCGGTATACAAAATCTGGTACACAATCACCGTCCCAACCAGAAATCCGATCGCCGTTCCCAACGTAAAAATAAACCCGATCGCCGTACTACTCCGCCAATAATCTTCTTCAAATTTGATAAATTCTGCTTTTGAAAAAATGCGGACATCGTTTGTAACATCTTGAATTTGCGATCGCATCGCTTTCAAGGTTTCCTCCACATCTGTTCCCGGCTTCACCCGCACCATGCCAACATCAATCAGCCCTTTTTCTCGCTGATTAAATATGCGGAGAAAGTTGAGATCACTCGTAATAATGTTGCCGTCCGCCCCAAACGAAGCGCCCAAAGAAAACAGCCCCCCGACAGTAACGCGCCGCCCAGAAACCTCCGTTTCCACCGTTTTGTTTTGATTAAACAAATCCGCCACAGGGCCAAACTCCGCCCGTGATTTATCATCAAATAAAACCACATCCGGCAATTGAATCGGCGCAAGATTAGGCACTAATTCACTACTCAAAACGGGTTCCGACGGATCAATTCCAATCACCAAAATGCTCCGAGTTCGCTGGTTAACTGGATTTTTCCAAAACCCAAAACCAAGATAAATCGGGCTAATTGATTCCACTCCGGGATACCCATACGCCTGATACAAGCGGCGATCGGAAAAACTCCGCATCGCAATCAAGGCCGTTGACTGGGGGCTAATCAAAAAAATGTCGCCTTGCATACTGGTGTGAAGGCTCACCGCACTTGTAAACAGCGCATCCTGAAAGCCTAGTTGAATAAACATTAGGATCACAGCAAAGCCGATGCCAGCCAAAGCAATCAACAGCCGCATCTTTTCCCGAAAGAGCTGGAGCCATGCCAGAGGAATTGCAAACATTACGGCTGAATTTTGACTTTAACTTGGAGATTGGTTAGCCCAGCCACAGGCCGACTGTCATCCAAACGCACTTTGACCTCGACCACCCGCACATCAGTATCAGCTGCGGGATCGGTATTCAACACATCGTTTTTGCGGATCAACATCCCAATTTGCTCGACTACTCCGGTCAGTTCGCCAGAGAAAGCACCGCTGCTAATGGTGGCTCGTTGGCCTCGTTGCACCCGTTGAATGTCAGTTTCATAGACTTCGGCGATCGCATACATTTGATTGGTTTTGCCAATTTCAGCAATACCATCGGCCCCGACCTGCTCCCCTTCGCGGGTATGTACTTTAATCACTTGACCGTCAAGGGGCGATCGCACAACGGCAGTCTCTAGGTCAGCCTTGGCCCGTTGCATCGCGGCCAGCGCCACATTGACCTCCGCCTGGGCCTGCTGAATATCCGTAGGTCGAATTTCGGCCACACTATTCAACGTTTTAATCGCCTGCTCTAGCTGTTGTCGCGCTTGCTGCAATTCGCGGCCTTTGGCTTCATAGGCCAGTTGCCGATTCCGCAATTCCTGTTCTGCGATCGCCCCATCCTTGAACAGACTTTGATATTGCTTATACTCCCATTCCGCTTTTTTCAATTCAGCTTCCAACCGGGCCACCGTTGCCTGCCGGGATTCAGCCTCCGCTTTTTGGGCTTCAATATCCCCCCGTTTTGCCCCAGCCTGCACTTGCGCCAGCCGCGTTTGGGCCTCTCTGACCTTCGCTTCCGATTCCATCCCCGCCGCCAACAGGCGATCGTAGGTATCCAACACTGCGATCGGCTGCCCCGTCTTAACCACACTCTGCTCCTTCACCAGCAAGCGGGCAACCCGTGGTGTCCCAAAAATCGGGATAGCATTTCCCCCCGAAGACGGTGCCGCCACCTTAATCATCTCGCCTTCTGGTTCAAGCCGCCCCAGAGCCGTGACAGCCGCTGTGGAAGGCACCTCCGATGGCGCGGTAGTGGTGGCTGTTGAGGCCGTCGGGTTAGATGCCTGAGTGGCCTCATCTGTACTGGCCGGTCGCAAGGCCCAAAAAATGCCAAAACCGGCCACGCCCAGGGCGATCGCAATCAGTCCGGCAATCCACTTGCCGCCCGAGGGGGTCAGTAGGTGTTTTTCATCCAAGGCTTTATCAGTTGAGTGGGGCTTGAATTAATGATTACCGATTGTGACATAAGTTTGCAGCAGTGGGAAAAGAAGTCCGCCCAAGTTGCCTGCCTTGGCGATCGCTAGTTATGGGCCATCCGCGTCGTCTTGAAGGTCACATTGGATCCTTCCTGAGTTTGCTCCAGCACGAGCAACGGCGTGGGTTTGGCCTTTTGATCCCAGTGCATATTGGCGATCCGCCCTTGAATGGTGGGTTGCCAGGTTTCGTTCGTCCCCGTCGGACTCAGATAATTTTCAATACAGTCAATGATCTGATTGATAGTGACGGAGGTGGGCTGAGTGGGGAGCTTGAAAATTTTAATCTGAATTCGGAATAAAACCCGTTTCGTGCCTTTGGGCAGATCCCCCGGCTCGTATTCCACATCAAACACTTCATCAATATGCCGCCCCGCACTCGCAATGCCAATTTCACCGTGGGTGGCTTGGTTAGGCCGCAGCGCAAGGCTAATTTTTTCTTTCACTTTAATTTTGATCTGATTCAGGATCGCGAAGTGGAATAACTCTTCCTCCATCCGCATCCGCAAGTAATCCAGGTTAAATTCCCGCGAGTGGATCAAATCGGGGTTGCGCTCCATTTTCCCGATGGTTTCTGCGGCAAATTTGAGTTTCTTTTGTAACTCGCGGTTTTTGAAGCTTTCAAATTTAAGTTTTTTCGCGTTTTTATCGGCTGTCAATTTGACATAAGCACCAAGGCCAATCAACAGCAGCAATAATCCGCCTGATGAAGCCATCCACAACACTTCGTTACAACTCGCAGCGGGCTTGGGCTGCTCTGCTGTCGTGGTTGTTGTTTTGGGTCTTGCAGGTTTATTGCCAGCTTGCGCCAAGAGTGACTGTGGAATAAAGTTGGTCGCTGCCATAGCGGTTTGACTCGAAAATTTTTGATCTACCTGTAGGGTTCCCCATTTCAGTAGGCGCACACCAATAGGTTTAGCGAAAATTCAAGAAAGTAGCGGTATTGCTTACCATAAATTAATGTTCAGTTGGGGTGGCCCGCTGGATTTGGCGGACGCGATCGCCCCGACCATCGACATAACAGAGCTGGGGATACCCCGCATGATAGGCCAGTTTGCCACTCCACCAGGGCGTTAAGAACCAATAGAGTTGGGGGCCAGTCAGGCCATCGCAATAGAAGATCACCGCATCGCCCAGAGCGTGACGGTGGTGCAGAAAGAGGTCAGCCAGGGGATGAGGGGCTGGGGTATACCAACAGAGAATGGTTAACGGACGACCCAGGCGATCGCGAATGGCCTGGAGCTGGGGGGCGAGGGCACAAATGCGATCGATGACGGCTTGCTTGGTGGGTAAGAACACACCGCCGCTCGTTGCACTGGCCCAGGTAAAGCTGGTGTTGGGGGCGATCGCCGCATTCAACTGCACGGTGTCAGGGCTCCACCCCTCCGGTGGAATCGCCTGGGTAAACGCCACCAGATTGGGACAGGGCTGGGGCAACGCATCCGCACTATCTCGGCGAGCAGTTTCCGTTTGGTGCACCAGGGCCATCAACCGTTGGCGAGTTTGGGCGGGGCTCGTTGTGCGGAACCACAGTTCGGCCATCTGCACCAAGGCGGCTTGCTCCGGCGGGCTCCCCGAATAGAGCGCCGGGACATGGTGCAAAAACTCGATCAGGGCTAAATCCGTTTGGTGGGTGGCATTGCGCAGGGCGATCGGGTCTGGGGTTTCGGCGGTGAACAGGTCTGGATCCAGCCCCAAGGCAATCAGGGCTTCTGGCCGCGTGGCTAACCCTTTCCAGGCCCGGAACCCTTCCACCAGGGCATTACGTTGATCCCCAGCACCATCAAACTGGCGCGGCAACTGTTGCACAAAGGTCATGAGGGCGCAATCCATCAGGGTGGTATCGGGCTGAATTTTGCCGTGCTGTAAGGCCGCAATGGTTTGTTCGCGAGTCGACAGTTGCAACCACAGTTGAACCAGCCGCACTAGGGCTTCCCGTTGGTAGGGATAGCCAGTGTAGCCGGGGATCGCCGTTTGCAGCCAGCGGAGGAGGGCCGCATCCAGCGCCAGGTTGGGAAAGTGTTGGGCGAGATAGATGCTGAGGGCGGGGCGATCGCCCAGTTGCAACCACAGCCGCGCCCCTTCTAACACCGCCGCTTGTTGATAGGCCAAGCCAACGTAATCCCCCGGCAGTTGTTTCACGAAAAACAGCAGTGCTTCGTCGAGAAACGCTTGGGAGGCGATCGCCCCAATCCCATGCCATGATTCCGCAATGCGAACCTGATAGGCTTGATGCAAAGCCTCAACGACACACAGTTCCAACCGGGCGGCAGTTAGATCCGCAGGAGACGGCACATACCCTTGGGCGACTCGATGCACCAAGACATCGGTGTAGCAGCCCTGGGCGGCATCCCACAAATCTGCCGCTTGCCACCCCTGGAGGATGAGCGCCTGGAACAAGCATTGCAAAGTCGAAGCCGCAACGTGAATTTGGGCCGCGATCGCATGAAGGTCTTCCTGGCGGATGTGGTTTGCCGGAATCACCCCCAAGCCCGTTTCCCCATCGGCCAAGATCGGAGTTTGGTGCACATCGTAGAGCGCAACGAGCAACGGTTGATGAATGCCCGTGCGACAGGCCGCGAGATGAAACGTTTCGAGCAGGGAAGGGGGCAGAGCCAGGGACATAAACAGGAGTGAACCGCGCGATCGCAAGGAAGAGATGGAACAAGCACAAGGCTGAAAAGACTATACCCTTGATGATGGGCGGGGCTGCGAGAATTTGGCCCCGTCGTGGTTGTGTTTTGGTGAGGAAGATCCGATGCCCTGGTCAGCGTTGCAAACCCTGGAGCCGCTCCACGCCCAACAGATACGCCTGATCGCCACAGATATGGATGGCACCTTGACCACCCAGGGCCAGTTCACGGCGACACTGCTCCAGACTTTAGAACAGTTGGCGATCGCCCAAATCCCTGTGGTGATTGTCACCGGACGCTCGGCAGGTTGGGTGAGTGGGGTGGTGGAGTACTTGCCCGTCTTCGGGGCGATCGCGGAAAACGGCGGCCTCTTCTTCCCCCGTAAAGCAGACCAATTCTGGCTTTTAGCGGATATTGCCGATTTTAGCAAACATCGCAAAGCTTTAGAACAAATGTTTCAATCCTTGCAGCAGGAATGGCCCACGGTACAAGAGTCCAGTGATAATCGGTTTCGGCTGACTGATTGGACCTTTGATGTGACGGGCCTCACCCCCGGCGATCTACAACAAATGGGCGATCGCTGTCAGGCCAATGGGTTTGGCTTCACCTACAGCACCGTGCAGTGCCATATCAAGCTCCCGGCCCAAGACAAAGCCAGCGGCCTCTTGCGCGTCCTCCACCGCTATTTTCCGAGCCTCAGCCCTACCAATCTCGTTACCGTGGGCGACAGTCCTAACGACGAACCCCTGTTTGCGCCCGTCTTTCCGCTGTCGGTCGGGGTGGCCAACGTGCTGGAATACCGCGATCGCCTCACCTACCCGCCCGCCTACGTCACCCAAACCCCAGAAGGCCAGGGGTTCTGCGAACTCGCCCAATACCTGCTCACCACCCAAACCCCGGCAGCGGGGAGCCCCTCCCCTTGAAGAGAAAGGCTCTGCCACCACCGCGATTGAGGTTACTCGCTCAGTTCCGCCAACGGTCAAGCGGCGAGATCAAACACCAACAGTTCCGATTCAGCGGCAGCGCCCGTTAGCGTAATAGCCGATTCTTCGGTTACAGCGGCCCCGTCCCCAGCGGTGAGCATTTCCCCGTTGAGGTGAACCGCCCCCCGAGCCACTTGCACCCACAGCGATCGCCCTGGGCCAAAGTCCTGAGTCACCGTGTCGCCATCGACCAACACTGCTGCATACAGGTTCACATCCTGGTGAATCGTCACGGAACCCTCGCGGCCATCTCGCGAACCGACCAAGCGCAACCGCCCCTGGCGATCGCCAACGGTGAAGTGGGTTTGCTCGTAGCCCGGTTCCAGGCCAGTGGTTTCTGGCAAAATCCAGATTTGCAACAAATGCACGGACTCAGCCTCAGAAGCATTGTATTCGCTGTGCAAAATACCCGTCCCCGCTGACATCCGTTGCACATCCCCAGGCCGAATCACGGAACCATTGCCGATACTATCTTTATGTTCCAGCGCACCCGCCAAAATATAGGTGACGATTTCCATATCGCGGTGGCCGTGGGTGGCAAAGCCCGCCGCAGGCGCAACCTTATCTTCATTGATCACCCGCAGGGTGGAAAACCCCATGTGCGCGGGATCGTAGTAATTCCCAAAGGAAAACGTGTGGCGGGTATCCAACCAGCCAAAGTTGGCAGCGCCCCGCGCTTGAGCAGGCCGAATCGTAATCATGGGATACCTCTATGGTCGTGAAGAGAAAAGGTGAATTATGGGTCAACCCAGCTCACCAAGCACCCCAGGCATGAACTGCTGGAACGCTTGATTGCTGCTGACCTTTTTATAATAGTTTGGATTCAAACAAATTGCAATAGGATAGTTTGACCTCAATCTATTTGGCGATCGCCCTGGCCCATCGGCTCGTCTGCGGCCCCGATTGGCTCGTCAATCTAGTGGTTGAAACCGTTGAGAAACTCTTGTAACTGGCGAATCTGAAAGGTTGTCGTGAACTGCTCCACGCGATCGCAAAACGGCCCCAGGGCTGGATCAGTCTCGCGCAGGGTGGTCAACTGGTGTTGGATTTCGAGTACGGCCCCCATATTGGCCCATTGCAATAGCTCTGCCAACACCGCAGGCGCTGGTGCCACGAGTTCCGCCGCCGCGATCGCCGCTTGAGAAGTGGCCCCAGAAAGCGCGATCGCCGAGCCATCGTACTCCCATTCCAGGTGGAGGTGCTCCTGCAACGTGGCCAGCAATTGCTTGTACTGGATCGGCTTCGAGAGAAATGCATTACACCCCACATTCAGGCTAAAAGCTTGGTCATGTTCAAACGCACTGGCCGAAGCCGCCACAATAATCAAATTGGCAAACTCCGGCGATCGCCGCAATTGCCGCGTGGCTTCAAAGCCATCCATCACTGGCATCACCAAATCCATAAACACCAGATCCGGTTGAAACTGGGCTGCCACCGTCAGACAATGTTGTCCATTTTCGGCTTCCGCTAACTCAAACCCCAAGGGAGCCAGAAGTTGCGCCAGCACCGCCCGATTTTCGGCCCGTTCATCCACCACCAAAATTTTGCGCCGTGGCCCCCGATACCCAACCACTTCTGGCACCTTAGCGCGATCGCTAGAGTTGAGCGCCAAACCCGTCTGCAATGGAATTTCAAACCAGAACGTACTCCCCTGACCGGGCACACTCCGAACGTGCAGTTCCCCGCCCATCATCGCCACCAGCTTGCGACTAATCGACAAGCCCAGCCCCGTCCCTTCCTGCATTCGTTGGCGATCGCCCACCTGCTGAAAGGGCAAAAAGATCGCCTCTAAATCCTCTGAGGCAATCCCAATCCCTGTATCTTCCACCTGAAAGCGCACCGTTACAGCACTCATTGTACCGGGAGGCGTGAACTCTAAACCGGGGGAAGACGGGAGTGATGGAGATGGCTCAACCAAACCCACTTTTAAGACAACGCCACCCTGATCGGTAAATTTAATTGCATTACTCAGCAAATTAATCAAAACTTGCCGCAGTCGTTGTTCGTCACCTTGAACAATCTCAGGTAATTCAGATAAAGCTTCATACAAAAAGGAAATTGTTTTCTGTTGCGATCGCAGCTTAAATAAATTCACGATCGCATTTAAGAAACTAGGCAATTGAAACTCAACCAGATTAATTTCTAGTCGTCGAGCTTCAATCTTCGATAAATCCAGAATATCGTTGATTAACGTCAGCAAATGTTCACCGCATTGATAGATCGTATCAATCCCATGCGCTTGTTCTGCCGTCAGTTGCCGATTGCGTTTGAGAATCTGCGCGTAGCCCAAAATGCCATTCAACGGGGTACGAAGTTCGTGGCTCATATTCGCCAAAAATTCACTCTTCGCCCGATTAGCCACTTCAGCCGCTTCCTTCGCCTTTTGGAGTTCAACTTCGGCAGCTTTGCGATCGCTAATATCGTGGGCAATCCCCACACAATAAGCCATGTTACCAGCCGCATCTTTCACCACCGCCACATTCGAGGTATGCCACCGCCAACTTCCGTCTTTGTGCTGCACCCGATACTCCAACCCCGTCACCCGCTCTTGTCCTGTCAGCAACTTTTGAAACGCGGCTTGACAGGCAGGTAAATGCTCCGGATGCACCAGGGGGATAAATGGAGTATCCACAATTTCATCCACAGTGTGTCCCAAAATCGTCGTCCAATTGGGAGAAGCATAGGAAAAAGTCCCTGCGGGAGTCAGGATATAGATAATATCATTGGCATTTTCAACGATACTACGGAATTTTTCTTCACTCTCTTGCAGTGCTTTTTCTGCTTGTTTACGGATTGTAATATCTGTTGCAACCGACAGAATCTCTACCAAGTTTCCCGCCTCATCCCAAATGGGTTTATTCGCCCACGCTAGCCAAACTCGTTCACCATTCCAGCGAATATTTTCGTTCTCATTCGCTAGATACTGTTGGGGATGAGACTGAATCTCTTGCATGAGTTGCTGCAAATCGCGTCCAGAGCTTTCTGTCTCCGGTACGATCGTGCCAACAACAGGTTTGCCAATTACCTCCGCTTCCGTATAGCCAAAGAACGTCTGACCATAGTCATTGAGAAAGCGAACAATACCATTTGCATCCCACCGCAGAATAACGCTATTTGCAGTCTGAACTAAGTCACGATACTCTGCTTCACGGGTTTTTAGTGTCTCTTCTGCTTGTTTCCGTTCCAGTTCTGCCCCTGCCCGCGCAGCAAAAATCCGGAGAATCAATTCGCGATCGCTATTCAGTTGCATCGGCTCCGTATCCAGCACCACCAGATGGCCCAAAACCTCTCCCTGCTGGTTTTTCAAGGGAACACCCCAATAGCTTTCAATACCAAATTCGGCTAACCAGTCATCCTCTGGAAACAAGGCTTGCACATTCTGAGGAAAGTAACACGAAGCGCCAGCCAGCACTTTGCCACAGGGAGAACCCGCCAGTTCATAGGCAATCAGATCACCCCAGTCGCCATCCACCCAGACGGCCAACGTCCGCGCCGCCTGTTTGGTGCTATCCACAAATTCCCCAACCATCGCATATTTCACCTTCAAGGCTTGAGCGAGATAACGCACACAAGCCCGGAAAAATTGCGCCCCCGTTTCTGAGGCCGTGCCCTCCACAATCAACCGCAAATCTTCTTTGCTTTGCCGCAATGCCACTTCCGCCTGACTCCGCTGTTGGGCTTCGATCGCCAGGGCCACTAAATCCGCCAGCGATCGCGCAAATCCCTGTTCTTCCAACGTCCACGCATAACAATCGTCAGTACGCTCCATACACAACACACCCACCGTTTCGCCCCCCAACCGAATCGGGGCATCCAGCATGGCCGTAATGCCTAAATCGCGCAAATAGCCCCGCCCAAATTCTGCCGTCCGCGGATCGGTGTAGGCATCTTGCGCCGCAATAATTTGGGCCACTTCAAGCGATTGAAAATAGTGGGGATACTCTTGGGCCGAGATTTCTAACCCACGGGAATGGGTATTGCTCGTCAGTTCATACAAGTCTTCGCAATAAATCGTGTTCTTCGTGGTGCCATACAGCCAGACGCTTGCCCGTTCCACTTCCAGGGTTTGGGCTGCAACAGTTGTAATTTCCTGGATGGCTTGTTGCCAGTCGCCCCGGCTCAAGGCCGGATTGCGGGTCAGTTCCACCAGGGCCGCATTTTGGCGGTTGAGTTGTCGTTTGCTTGTTTGGAGTGCGGTTTCCATCCGTTTGCGATCGGAGATATCGGTATTGACGTAGATCGCGCAGGGCACCCCGGCCAGTTCCAGTTTTTCTGCCGAGACTAAGACAGTTCCCAGTTCGCCCGTTTTGGTGCGATAGCTCATCTCTAAATTGCGGATGTAGCCTTGTTCCTGGAGCACTTGGGATAGGACGCTGGCATCTTCAGAGTTCATCCAAATATTCACGTCTGGGGCATTCCAACCCACAATTTCCTCGTGGGTATAGCCACTCAGTTGTAAAAAGCTGTCGTTCACAGCGAGAAAGCGCTTGGTTTGCAAATTCACGATCGCTAACGGATTGGGAGACAACTGAAACGCCTTGGAAAACCGTTCTTCAGACTGTTTCAACGCGGCGGTTCGCTCTTCCACCCGACTTTCGAGGCGTTCGTTGGTTTGCTCCAAGGAGGTAAACGCATGGCGCAATTCCACCGTCATTTGGTTGAACGCCTCAGTCAACAGGCGTAATTCCGTAAAGCGGGGAGCCTGGACATGTTGTTCGAGTTGGCCATTGGCGATCGCCTGGGCCGCAAAACTCAGTCGCCGAATGGGTTCCGTAATCCGCCGGGTAAGGTACAAAATCAGCGCGATCGCCCCGGCCAACACCGCCGCACTCAGCCACGCCGTCATGCGGGCATTCTCCCGCACCTGTTGCATAAAATCCGACGCGGGGGCCACCATCACCACCAACCAATCCAGCCCATAGCGCCCCGCAAAGGGAGTCACTTGCACTAAATACTGCCGCCCCGCATTTGTAAACACAAACCGTTGTTGCCGGGTAATATTCCCAATCTGGCCAACTTGCCCTTCGATCTGCGCTGTTGTAGTTCGCACCAAAGCATCGGGACTGTTTGCCGCAAATAAGCGGGTGGCCGTTGGGCTAAAGGGAATCTCCTCCGACGAGGACGCAATGAGCGCCCCCGATCGCTCCACAATAAACGTTTGCCCTGCGGCCCCAATCCGCAAGCGCCCCAAATAAGCACTCACTGAGGACAACAAACAATCAACCCCCAAAACCCCCTGCAAGCGCCCAGCCGAGTCGTATAGCGGCTGGGTTAAGGCAATTTTGGCACTCTGTTGAGCAAAGTCCGGATACACTGGACTCCAAACGGGTTGTTTTGCCGCGATCGCCGCTTGATACCAGGGTCGCCGCCGCGCATCAAAGGGAATTGTTTTCTCTTTCAGGGCCAGAAATTTGCCATTATTTGTGTCATAGCTGTAGTATTGCCGGTTGGTTTCCTGGCCTGCCCGCCCAATCCGCCAGCCCTTCCCCCGTTGCAGCCCAATCCCCGTAAAGTCGCCATCGGGCGTGCCGTAATACATCGCCGCGCCACAAACCTGGTCAAACAGCGATCGCCGCCGCCAGAAAAGCTGAGTCAACTGCTCTGGTTTTTGGTTGCTCAGGTTGCCCAGACGAATGGCATCCGCGTTCATCTGGTTAATCACTTTGGGATTTTCCAAAAACGTTTGCAACTGTTGCTGGACGCGATCGCTCGTGCGCTCTAGCAACTGCCAGGTAAAGTTTTCAACCGCAGTTTGGCCATTTTTGAACGAAAAATAGCCCACACTCACCACCGCCCCAATCAACGGCACCACCGAGGCCCCCACCAACACCCATTGCAAGGAAATTGGGCGAGAAACAGACCCAGCCTGGGACAAACGATGACGCACAACCATAGGAAGCCGTTGGAATAATAATGCTGTTTCCCATTATGGCGGCCAACCGCAATCAAGCAGGGGATTTGCCCACTCCCCAATACTGGCAAATCGGCAGTCTTTCCCCTCCCACCAGACCAGGTTTGTACAATAGAGTGGTCGCCCATCGCGATCGCCCCCGTTCCGCCATTCCCCCTAGTCTGCTTAACAAAACATGTCATTCAGCCCCAGCGGGGGCCGATTCAGCATACAATTCACAGACCCAGATCTTTTTACATTCTCTAACCAAACTGACATGGGTAGCCGTGAGCTAGGGCAGGTTTGATTGGCGTTTAGGGCTATGGGACAGTGCTGACCTAGTAACACGTCCTAACTCTCCACCAAAAGTCATCCTGAATCGTACCCGTATCGCCTTGTGAATAAGCGTCCTAGTGTGCCCATCAACCCGCAGCCCGCGTCTCACCCTGAGCGGGTTCTGCACAAGATGACTAACCGAATTCGGCAGTCCCTTGAGCTCCAAGCGATCTTAGAAGCCGCTGTCGAAGAATTGCAGGCTTTTCTCTGCACCGATCGCGTCAAAATCTACCAGTTTTATCCCGATGGCCACGGCGCAGTCATTGCCGAAGCCATCTACGAGCAGCGGCTGCCGTCGTTGCTTGGGCTCCATTTCCCGGCAGATGATATCCCCCCAGAAGCCCGTAACCTCTTCATCACCGCACGGCAACGGGTCATTGTTGACATGGCCGCCCAACAACGCTGGACGAACGCCTTAAATGATGCGGTCACCGGAGCGCAACTCCCCCAGGCGGATATTCGCTATCGCACAGTGGAACCCTGCCATTCAGAATATCTCCAGGCGATGGGCGTGCAATCCTCGTTGGTCATTCCCATCTTGCACCAAACCCAGTTGTGGGGGTTGTTGGTTTCGCACCATGCTGAACCCCATGACTTCACCTCGGAAGAACTGGATATTGCCCAGTTAGTGGTGGATCAACTGGAGATTGCGATCGCCCAATCCATCCTCCTCACCCAGGCCCAGCATAAAGCCCAACGGGAATGCGACCTCAACCAAATCACAACCTCCCTCCACAGTCTCACCACCGTAGACTTTCAAGCGGCCTTAGAAGCAACCGTCGTTTCCCTCAACTGCGACAGTGGGCGGCTCTTTCAACAGGGCCAAAGCAAAGACTTCAGCAAGCTGTATACCGTTGGGCAACAACCCACCAGCCCCACCTCCCTCCAATCCACGCGCCTGGAAGAGCACATCCTTTGGCGGGAGTATTTTTACACGCGGGCCAGCGAATACAGCCACCCCAATGTTTACGCCTTGCCCGATCTGCATCAAGAACCCCGGCTGCGAGTCTTGGCTGCGTGTTTCTTCGACACCCCCTTGCGCGGCCTGTTGGTGATTCCGCTCCAATATCGTCAGCAAGTCATGGGCTATCTCAGCCTCTTTCGCAATGAAATTAATGTCAAAACGACATGGGCTGGGCAGTTTGACCCGGACGTGCGGCAGGCCCAACCCCGGAATTCGTTTCTGGCGTGGATCGAGGAAAAACGCGGCCAAAGCACCCCTTGGCTGCCTGAAGAAATTGAGCTGGCCCAATCGTTGGCCCACCATTTTGCGATCGCCCTTTATCAACAGCAGCTTTACCAACAACTCCAGAGTGAAAATCGCCAACGCCGGGAAGTGGAAACGGCCCTCCGTCGCCAAGCAGAAGAAGATCGGTTGTTGGCCGCGATCTTGCAACGCATTCGGCAATCCCTCAGTCTGGAAACCGTCTTAGACACCACCGTTGCAGAAGTACGCCAATTCCTCCACACAGACCGGGTTTTGTTGTATCAATTTAACTCGAAGTGGAGCGGGGTAGTGGTGGCCGAGTCGGTTAGCCAGCACCGTCTTTCCATCTTGGGGCAAACCATTGATGATCCCTGTTTCCCCAACCAACAGTTATACAAAGCCTACAGCCAGGGCAGAATTAGCCAAATCAGCAATGTCTACCAGGAAGACCTGAAACCGTGTTATGCCCAATTGCTGACTGACCTGTCCGTGCAGGCCAATCTCGTGGTGCCCATTTTGCTGGGAGATACACCTGAGCCCACCCAGGCCACCGCCGATCGCCCCAGGTCGCAGTTGGAGACCCCCCAATCGACCCACCTCTGGGGCTTACTCATTGCCCATCACTGTGTGTCGCCGCGCCAATGGCAAACCTGGGAAATTCGGTTTTTGCAACAATTATCGGTGCAAGTGGCGATCGCCCTGCAACAAGCAGAGCTTTACCAGCAATTGCAACAGCTCAATGTCACCCTGGAAGCCCAAGTCCAAGACCGCACCGCCGAATTGCAGCGATCGCTCAACTATGCTGACTTGATCCAACAAATCACCGTCAAAGTCCGCGACAGCCTCGACGAGCATCAAATCTTGCAAACCGCTGTCGAAGCCTTAGCCAATGGCCTGCAAGTGGGCTGTTGTGATGCGGCGCTGTATGACTTGGAACAGCACACGTCCACCATTTGCCACGAGCATATCCGCACCCCCATTGCCGCAGCCCGGGGCCTCACCATCGCCATGGAGCAGCAACCCGAACTCTATGCCCAACTCCTGGCAGGGCAAGCGTTTCAGTTTTGTCGCAATCGCCAAACCAACCGCCCCAACGTCGTCATGCGTCCGTTGAATCAACGCTATGCGATCGCCTGTTGCGCCTTGCAAGATGACCAAAGCGTTTTGGGGGATATGTGGTTGTTCAAACCCGCCCATGACTATTTTGATGAGATGGAATTGCGGGTGATCCACCAAGTCGCCAACCAGTGCGCGATCGCCATTCGCCAAGCGCGGCTTTACCAAACCGCCCAAACCCAGGTGGAAGAACTCGCCCGCCTCAACCATCTCAAAGATGACTTCCTCAGCACCGTTTCCCACGAACTGCGCACCCCCATGTCCAGTATCAAACTGGCCACCCAAATGCTCGAAGTGATTCTCAAAGAAACCGGCATTCTGGATGTAGACAGCAACAAAGCTACGCAATATTTCCAAATTCTCAATGCTGAATGCAAACGGGAAATCGGCCTGATTAACGACTTGCTCGATCTCACCCGCTTAGATGCAGGCACCGAGCCCCTCGCAGCTACCGCGATCGCCCTCCAAGTCTGGATTCCCCACATTGCCGAGTCCTTCCACGAACGCACTGCCAGCCAGGGGCAACAGTTTGAAATTGACATTCCGGCAGATTTTCCCGCCTTTTCTACCGATCTGGCCTACCTGGAACGGATGCTGACCGAATTGTTAAACAATGCTTGTAAATACACGCCCCCCGGCGGCACCATTCGCCTCACCACCACCCTCGTGGCCCACCCGCCCCCAGTAGCAGCAACACCGCCCCTGGCTGCCAACCTCCTGGAACGCCTCGACCAGGAAGACACAGCCCATTTCAATGATGTCATCGCCACCCTGGAAGCTGAGCACGCCCCGCTCCCAGCCGTTTGCGGCGTGCCCCCGTGGATCCACATTCAAATTACCAATACTGGGGTGGAAATTCCCTTAACGGAGCGCGATCGCATCTTTGAACGGTTCTATCGCATCCCCAACAGCGACCCCTGGAAACACGGCGGTACAGGCTTGGGGTTGGCCCTTGTCAAACGGATGGCCACCTACTTGGGGGGTTCCATTCACGTTGATAGTAACCATCACGAAACCTGTTTCACCGTGACCCTGCCCAACTTGAGCGGGTGCCCCAGGGCGATCTCCCCCCCCGCCCCAACCCGCGATTAGCCCCCATTGGCAGGCAAAATCCTCCCGCCGCCAGCCACGCAGCCAAACCAATGGCCCCGTTTTTCGCCCCCGTTGCCCCCCGACCTAAAAGGGCGAGCCAGTTGGGGGCTGAGAACATCCCAATTTTGCCAACGGCCCCTCAGGCTCCACCCCCTGCCTAAACCATGACAAAAGAAGCAGATTGAATACCTCTCTCTGGGAAAAATTGAGGATGAGGGCTAGAAGCAAGACGCACTCGTCCTCCAGACTGTACTCATCCTCGGTGCTGGTCGGTAACGCCAGGGTTATTCAGTTAGCAATCCCAAAATCGAACAAGGGGTTTGGTTGGCAAGTTGTTGAACCAATGTGTGATTGGCAGTGTGGCAACCGAGCAAAAGGACGTCGGCTTGTGCTTCTATGGCAACTTGGCTCAAGGCAGAGGCAACGTTACCGATCCGTAAATGAGAGTTCAGCGGCCCCTGCCATTCACTTGCTAAGCTACGGGCTTGCCAGAGGATGCGATCGGCATCAGCAATGGTTTCCGTCTGAGTTGTTTCAGCGACATAAACAATGTGGACAAGGACAGGGTTTGGTTGTGCTAAGCGAGTTTGGTGAGCCATCCAAAAGGCCAGATCCAATGCCATTTGGCTGTGGACTGAGCCGTTATACCCCACGACAAAGCTAACTGTACGCTGAGCTGGATTGACAGCGGTGGCTTGAGGCGGTTTTGAGACCAGTACCATACTTCGAGCTAATCCCTCACAGCCTAATGCCATTTCCAGGCGCATAATCATGGGCTTAAGCGAGGATTGCGCTGCATTAGCAGCCGAACAAACCCCAGCTCCCTGCGGCTGAGGCGATGTATGAAACTTTGACCTAGACATACAACCTTCCTTGAGAATTTATCCCTGGATTACGAACAATCCACAACAATCAGGACAGGAATCTCAAGCGACGCAGCATTGATTCAATGCCGATAGCTCAATTTTCCCTCAATGCCGACGAGGTTAGCTGACGGGCTAGGGCTGAGAGATGCCCCTTTCCAATTACCCTCATTTGGGTATTAAGAAATCGGAAATACGCCCCTTATCTGGTTCCCCCGCTTGACCAACACAAAGGCGAGTCAATTAGGCTGATTTGTTCAACTCCTAAAGCTTAGATCTGGAAAAATGGAAGTGTCAAGCCACCAAAGTATATAGTCTTTAAGAACTTAGAGGTTGGCTCTCAAGCCAGTGTCTACAGATTTAGAACAGCACCCACACCGCGATCGGATAGCCAAGGTGTGGCGCAGGACGAATCATGCCTGAAGATTCTCGACGGTCGTACACAGGGGGGATTTCCTTTGCATACCCCGACCTCGTTAGAGACCAGGAATGTGGGGACTGGCCTAACCTGCATTCTTCAAAAGGATTAGACAAAAGGATTAGACAAACTCCTCGAAATCCTTAATCCATCAGTCATACCACCAGTTCAGGTTCTCCGGTTTTCACAAATCGGCGCGATCGAGAGCCAACGCGCCCAATGCCATTGCCATTGTTGGGCTTCGCATTGCGCGGATAACGATACACTAGGAAAGCGTTAGCGTTTGCAAGAGGTTACTGCATGGCATCCATCCGCGAGTTGCATCAACAACTCATTCAAAAAGAGCGATCGGCGGTTGAAATTGCTCAAGAAGCATTGGGGCGCATCCAACAGGTGGAACCCCAACTCCACAGCTTTTTACAAGTAACGGAAGCTTATGCCTTGCACCAGGCCCAACAGGTTGATGCCAAAATTGCCGCCGGGGAGGCGATCGCCCCCCTGGCTGGCATCCCCATCGGGATCAAAGACAACATTTGCACCAAGGGCATCACGACGACTTGTGCCTCCCGCATTTTGGAACACTTTGTACCGCCCTACGAAGCGACCGTGACCCAAAAGTTATTTGACGCTGGGGCCGTGATGGTCGGGAAGACCAACCTGGACGAGTTTGCGATGGGCGGTTCCACGGAAACATCGGCGTTCCAAAAAACCGCGAACCCCTGGAACCTGGACTGTGTGCCCGGTGGCTCATCTGGGGGTTCCGCCGCCGCCGTCGCAGCAGCTGAATGCGCGATCGCCCTCGGTTCAGATACAGGCGGTTCCATTCGGCAACCGGCATCATTTTGCGGCATCGTTGGGCTGAAACCCACCTATGGCCTTGTCTCTCGGTATGGATTGGTGGCCTTTGCCTCGTCGCTAGATCAAATTGGCCCCTTCGCACGCTCCGTAGAAGATGCCGCCATTTTGCTAGGGGCGATCGCGGGCCACGACCCCAAAGACTCCACCAGCCTCAAAGTCGAAATCCCCGACTACACCCAATACCTGAAACCCAGCCTCAAAGGCAAAACCATCGGAGTCATCACCGAAACCTTTGGCGAAGGACTTGATCCCGAAGTAGACAAAGCCGTCCAAGCCGCCATCCAACAACTGAAACAACTCGGCGCAACCATCAAAGAAATCTCCTGTCCCCGCTTCCGCTATGGCATTGCCGCCTACTACATCATTGCGCCCTCCGAAGCCTCCGCCAACCTCGCCCGCTACGACGGGGTGAAATACGGTCGCCGCATTGAAGCCGCAGACAACCTCATGGAAATGTACACCCGCACCCGTGCCGAGGGGTTTGGGGCCGAGGTAAAACGGCGGATCATGATCGGCACCTATGCCCTGTCCGCAGGCTACTACGATGCCTACTACCTGAAAGCGCAGAAAGTCCGCACCCTGATCAAACAAGACTTTGAAGCGGCCTTCGCTGATGTAGATGTGTTGGTGTCGCCCACAGCCCCCACCCCCGCCTTCAAATCCGGCGATAAGTCTGCCGATCCACTCAGTATGTATCTGGTGGATTTGATGACGATTCCGGTAAACCTGGCCGGACTACCTGGCATCAGCGTGCCCTGTGGGTTCAGCAGCGACGGCTTGCCCATTGGGTTGCAAATCATCGGCAACGTCTTGCGGGAAGACCAGGTGTTGCAAGTCGCCTACGCTTACGAGCAAGCCACCCAGTGGCACCAGCAGTCGCCCCCGTTACAATAGTGGTGATAGCTGACAACCACGACGACCTACGGCAATTTGCCCCTGCCACCGATCGCAATCGGGAAGCAATTCTAGCGGTGTTGCAATCCGTATTACCCCCAACGGGCACGGTGCTAGAAGTCTCTAGTGGTACCGGGGAACATGCAATTTACTTTGCGCCCCGGTTAGCGCCTCGGCAGTGGCTCCCCTCTGACCCCAACCCCGTCGCCCGTGCCAGTATTACCGCGTGGCAAACCCATGCCCCCGCCCCCAACCTGCACCCCCCGATCGCCCTGGATGCCACTGAACCCTGCTGGCCCATCGAGCGATCGACCCTCCCAGAATCCCTGACAAACTTGGATTTCGCCACCCATCCCATTCAGGCGATCGTCAACATCAATATGATCCACATTGCGCCCTGGTCAGCCTGTTTAGGGTTGCTCGCCGGAGCCAAGCGCATCTTACCGCCCGGTGGCATTTTGTATCTATACGGCCCTTACAAACGCAATGGCGAACACACCGCCCCCAGCAATGTCGCCTTTGACCAAAGCCTGCGATCGCAAAATCCCGACTGGGGCGTGCGAGATTTAGAAGCCGTCATCACCGCTGCTCAAGCTCACAATTTGGAGTTTGTAGAGGCGATCGCCATGCCCGCCAACAACCTTTCTGTCATTTTCCACGCCTAAACCCGCCGCCATTGCGCCTCACCATCCACGGCCACACATCAATATTTGTTCAAACGTTAATACTTTAACCAATCCCCCGGAGGGCGCGATCGCTATAATTCTTTCGCAGCAGGCACTCAAGGAATCAGTACCGTAGAACTACGGAAAAACCAAAATTAAAAGAAACTGTGAATTTCGGTTTTTGCTCGTGTCAGCCCTATCATCCGAAAGGCATAGTAATGACAGGTTGATCGCACAGTGCATGTGTTCATGGGTTTAACCTGACTGCAAGCCCCAAAGATTGATCTACTGGCGTGCATTTCGCTATCAACACAGACGTTTTGGACTAACCAGAGGCATTTACCCAACAGTAAAGCGCTTTGGGCTACATCGCTGTCTTCCTGGCCTCTCTCATTGTGATTGGTTGATGCTCGCGATCGCTCAAAAGCTTTTTTTGCTTATGTCGCAACACTTGTTGCCCATCTACTGCTGCATCTTGCGCTGATGCATTGACCCAATCCACACCATTCGGACGCGATCGAACCCTGAGATTTGGCCAGTGGCCCGCGATCGCGCATCGCCCTTTCTACCCATCCATCCCCGGAAACTGCACCCATGCCCGTCAACTTCACTGGCTCCTACACCCAAAACTTCGATACCCTCGCCACTACTGGTACCACGAACGCGACCTTGCCATCTGACTGGGTGATCACCGAAACGGGTGGTGGTGCGCAGGATAATGAACAGTACGCTGCGGATAACGGCACATCATCTACAGGCGATACCTACAGCTACGGCTCTACAGGCAGTACAGACCGCGCCCTTGGTGGACTCCAGTCGGGAACCTTAATCCCGACTTGGGGAGTAAGCTTCACCAACACCACTGGCAACCCCATTACCAGACTAACCGTGAGCTACACCGGCGAACAGTGGCGCTTGGGCACTGCCGGACGCACCGATCAGCTTGATTTTCAATACAGCCTGGATGCCACATCCCTGGTCACTGGTACGTGGACGGATGTGAATACGCTCGATTTTGTGACCCCAGTGACCAGTACCACTGGTGCCCAAGATGGTAATGCCGCTGCCAACCGCACGGCGATTTCCACCACCCTCACCGGGCTGAATATTCCCAACGGGGCAACGTTTTGGTTCCGCTGGCAGGATTTGAATGCGAGTGGTGCGGATGACGGGCTGGCGATCGATGATTTTTCGCTTTCTTCGCCTTCCTTCACCATTTCCAGTCTGTCGTTGATTGGCTCAGGCACCTTGGCGGATACTGCCGTAGCGGGTGTGTTTGGGGATATCTCCGGGATTGCCTACAACGAAGCCAGCAATACCTATCAAGTCGTGTCGGATGCCACCAACCGAGTGTTCACGGTGCAACTGGCGATCGACGCTGTGGGCGGCAGCGTCACCCCGGCACATTTGAATGGTACCGAAACCTCGACCGTGCTGGGGATTACGGGTGGGTTCAATGCGCCCGACCTGGAAGGCATTACCCGCGATCGCAGTGGCAACTTTTTTGTGTCCTCGGAAGGAGCCTACGCAGGCGGCAGCCTCTTCCAACCCGACAACTACACAATTACTGAAAATCCTTTCATCAAACGCTTTAACGCCAGTGGCACCGAACTGCTGACCTTAACCCTGCCCTCGCGCTACACCACCTCTAGCACCACCGTGGGGCCACGCAACAACCTGGCGCTAGAAAGCCTCACCCTCACCCCCAACGACAGTTACCTGTTCACGGCGGTGGAAGCGCCCTTGAAGCAAGATCAGAGCTTGACGGCGTTACAAGCCAATGCCGCACCGCTGAATCGGATTCTCCGCTTTGATTTGTCGGGTGGGATCGTCGCCAATCCGCCCAGCCAGGAGTTTCTCTATGTGGCCGATGCGGGCTATGGCTTGAGCGAATTACTCGCGATCGACAACAGCGGGCAACGGTTGTTGGCGATCGAACGAGCGGCTAACACCAGCGGCACGGTTACCGGGGTCAAGGTCTATGAAATTAGCCTGACGGGCGCGACCGACATCAGTGGAACGGCGGCGTTAGGGGGCAGCACCAGCGGCATCACCACGGCCACGAAGAGTGTTCTTGCCGATTTTTCCACACCGGCCCTATCGAGCCTGCTAGCGAACTACGAGGGCGTGACCTTTGGGCCGCTGTTGCCCGATGGGCGGCGATCGCTGGTCTTAGTCAGCGATAACAATGGAGCGGGCGCTCGGTTTACCACCTTTGCCCTCAACGAAGCCCCCACCCTCGTCACCATTGCCGCCACCGATGCCAGCGCCGCCGAAGCCGGACAAAATCCCGGCACCTTTCGCATCAGCCGCACCGGAGGCACCACCAATTCCCTGACGGTCAACTACGCGATCGCCACCGGCACCGGACAAGCCACCAGCGCCGATTACACCCCCACCCTCACGGGCAGCGTCGTTATCCCCATTGGTCAAAGCTTTGTGGATATCACCATTACCCCCGCCGATGACGCGATCGTCGAGACAGGCGGCGAAACCGTCACCCTCAACTTAATTGACACTGCTATCTACGATTTAGGCACTACCACCAGTGCCACCGTTACCATTGCCGATAATGATGTGGCGGTTCCCAGTCTGTTGAATGGGCCGAATGGGTCGCCCGATGCCATTGGAGCCACCAATACCAATGACGACTTCACCAACCAGTCGTCGAATGTGCCCGTCAATTTAACACCGGGTTTCTTCTTTGACCCCAATGCGGTCACGTTTACCAATACCGTCCGCAATACCGGGAGCCAAACCGCTGACATTGCACTGCTGCCCACCCTCCCCGCCAACGTCTCCGATCTCCCCGTAGGCACCATCGTGGCGATCGCGGCGAATAATGGAGCCACCACGGCCACCTATACCTACACAGGCAGCCAATTTACCTTTACGAATGGAACGGGCATTGTCGGCGGCAACCCCGTCAGCCCCACCAATCCCGTGCGGATCGATAGCATCGCGCCCAATGGTACCGCCAACTACACCGTCACCATTGATCTGCCCCCCGGTACACCACTCTCCACCGATGCCAACCTCCAACGGGGGTTCCCCGTCGCCATCACCGCCTTCATCGACAGTAACGGCAATGGCCTAGCCGACGATACCGCCGCAAATCGCACCATCAACCGCGTTTACACCGGATTTTTGCAACTGGTTACCCAAACCCGGATCCTCCAGGGCAGCGGGCCAGCGGTGCAAGGCGCGGACGGCACCCTCAGCACCACCCAGAAAACTCCGGCACCGGGTAACATCATTGAATCCGTCACCGAGTACCGCAACATTTCCGAAGGGCAACCCACCGGAGGCAGCGGCAATGGGATTTTGACGGCGAGCAATGTTGTGATTACCCAGGATGGCACCCAGACCTTCCAGAACTGGGCACGGGATAATACGTTTGATGGCATCCTCGACACCAGTCACCTGGCTGGCTCGGCACAAGGGGCGAGCGGTATACTGTCCTTTTTCAGCGGCAATCCGGCGACAACCCCTGCCACCAATGCCACCAGCGGCACCACCCCAGCCACCGATGTCACCAAGTATGTGAACACCCTGAATACCCCTGTGGCACCGGGCGCGTCGGGTACCTTCAGTTTCCAGCGCAGTGTGAATGTCACGGCAGCGGGAACAAATCTGGACAACATCGCCACGGCAACCTATGAAAATCCCAACAATCCCAATGTGCCGATCAATGGCACGGCGAATTCAGGGGCAGTGGCGATCGCGGAAGTGGCGGGCATTTCCGTGGTCGCGGGAACGGTAGTCGATGACAATGGCGGCACCTTGCAAGCGGGGGATCTGGTCTATGTCCCCTTCACAATCACCAACATTGGTAACGATCCGACCCGTTTTCAACTGCCGACCCAGGCGGGCATCACGGGCCCTGGCACCCCTGGCATCCTGCAATACAGTACGGATGGCGGCGTAAGCTGGACGGACATTCCCGCTGGGGGTTTGACAACCACATCCACGTTCATCAACGGCTCTGTCCAAGTGCGGGTCCCAGTCACCATCAATGCGGGAGCCACGCCGGGGCAAACCATCCGCGTCACCCTTGGGGAAACGAATCCGCCAGAAACCAATACCAATGCGCCACGGGTTGGCTCGATCAACGATGCCAGAGATGTGTATACCGTAGACACACTCAATGGTCAGCCGGGGGAAACAACGGGAGATCCCGTCAACGGCGTGGTGGAAGGCAGTGCTGCCACTACGATGACCCTCAGTCCGAAGTACTATGCTTTAGCCCATCTCGCCCTGACGCGCACGGCGTATAGCGATAACAACACGCCCACCAATATCACCGATGACACGATCACCTATGCGCTCAGTCTAGGGGTGCGATCGACCGATGTGACCGGGCAAAGTATTACCCCTTCAGCGTTAGCGGGAATTCCCATCCCCGGTCTATCTGGACAAAACATCTTGGTGTCCGATGCGATTCCCTTGGGCACTGAACTGGCGATCGCCCCCACTGCCCCAGCGGGTTGGCAGGTCGTCTACTCCACCACACCCGTGACAACACCCGCCAATGCCGCCACCTGGACAACCACCCCACTGCCCCTGTCCCAAGTAACGCGAGTGGGCTTTGTCAAACCGACGATTGATGGTAATCCCAGTACCTACCTCCCTGCTGCCGATGCCCAAGTAACCCAGTTTTCCCTGCAACTCAAAGTCCAAGCGGGACAAACCGCCCCCTTGGCGATCGCGAATCTGGCGCAGGTGTTTGGCAAAACCCCCGAAACCAATACCCCCGTTTTCGAGGAATCGGGCGACTCCAACCCCAGCAACTTTGATGGGCCACCAGGGAACATGACCCCGCCCGTAGACACCGATACCAACGGGGATGGCGTGCCCAATCGACTACCCACCATCGTCAGCGATGGTTATGTGAATGATCAGGCCGACCTCGCCCAGATCGGGACAGACACTAATGGCACCAACACTGGCGTGGGCGCTGGCGGCGAAGCCAATGTCTTGGCGATCGCCCTGATCACCCAACCGGATTTGAGTTCTGGGATTAGCACACCCGGCCCCCTCGCCGTCGGGATTCCGTTTAACTACACCCTGGATGTGCAAAACAACGGGAATGCCGCCGCCAACGGGATTGTCCTCACCTTCACCCTACCCAACACGGTGACGTATAACTCGGCAACTATTTTGGGCGGTGGCTTTGGCACCCCCACCCTCTCTGGTAATACCCTCACCTTCACGGGCGGCAGCATTGCAGCAGGGAATTTTGCCCAAATTCAGGTGAACGTCACCCCCACCCAAGCGGGTACGCTGGGCAGCACCACCCTGGTCGCCGATCCCACCAACACCATCGCCGAAACCAACGAACAGAATAACGCTGTGACCACGGGCACATTTACGGTGAACCCAGCCCCTGGCGTGGTGATCACCCAGTCCGGCGGCACCACAACCGTCACCGAAGGCGGCGCAACGGATACTTACACGGTGGTGCTGAATTCCCAACCCACGGCGAACGTCACGATCGCCCTGACTTCCAATAACCAACTCACCACCAATCCAAGCCAACTTGTCTTCACGCCCCAAAACTGGAACATTGCCCAATCTGTCATTGTGACAGCGGTTAACGATGCGATCGCCGAAGGCAACCACACAGGCACCATCACCCACACCACCGCCAGCACCGATAGTTTTTACAACAACCTCAGTGCCGGAACAGTGATCACCAGCATCACCGACAACGATACCGCCGGAGTCACGATCGCCCAGTCCGGTGGCACCACAGTCGTCACCGAAGGCGGCGCAACGGATACTTACACAGTGGTGCTGAATTCCCAACCCACGGCGAACGTCACCATTAACCTAGCCCCCAATGGCCAACTCACTACCGATGTCACCCAACTCGTCTTCACGAGTCAAAACTGGAACATTGCCCAACCTGTCACGGTGACAGCGGTTAACGATACAACCACCGAGGGCAATCACACAGGCACCATCACCCACACAGCAACCAGTACTGATACGGCTTATAACAACCTCAATCTGGGGTCAGTGACCGCCAATATCACCGACAACGACAACCCACCCACAAACATCACCCTCAGCAATGCCGCGCTAAATGAAAACGTAGCCGCAAACACCATTGTTGGGACTTTGGGCACCGTCGATCCCGATGGCGGCAGCTTCAGCTACAGCCTGGTCAGCGGCACGGGCGATACCGATAACGGCGCATTCCAAATCAACGGGACAAATCTAGAAATCCGCAACTCACCAAACTTTGAAGCGCAGAGCAGCTATAGCGTCCTGGTGCGAACCACTGACAACAGCGGCCTCACCTTTGATAAGCCATTCACCATCACCATCAACGACCAGAACGATGCCCCCACGTTAATCGACACCGTCGTGAATCTCAATGCCATCCGTCCCAATGCGGGTAGCCCCTCCGGTGCCGTTGGGACACTCGTCTCCCAGTTGGTGGGTTCCAGCACCAGTGCGACGGGTCAAAAGAACGTCACTGATCAGGATGCGGGGGCAAAGTTAGGGATTGCCGTCACCGCAGCGAATACAACCAACGGCACTTGGTTTTTCAGCACGGACAATGGCACCAATTGGAATCCGCTAGGGCCAGTTGCCGATGCCAATGCTCGCCTGCTCGCAGCGGATGCAAATACCCGGCTCTACTTCCAGGCTAATCCCGCCTTCACTGGCCAACTTGCTGATGCGATCGCCTTCCGCGCGTGGGATCAAACCAGTGGCAGCAATGGGGCTACAGCCAGCACAACAATCACCGGGGGAGCATCGGCGTTCAGTAGCGCGATCGAGACGGCCAGTATTGCTGTCGCCCAACCACGAGGCTCTGACTTTAATGGTGACGGCAAAACAGACCTAGTCTGGCGCAACCGTGCCGCCGGGGCCAATGGGGTTTGGATGATGGATGGCACCAAATTTGTCAGCGCCATAGCCTTGGAAGCCGTCGCCGCAGATTGGGATATCGTGGGCATGGCTGACTTTAGCAAGGATGGCCAAACCGATATCCTTTGGCGCAACAATGTCAACGGGGCCTTAGGCTATTGGGTGATGGATGGCACCACCTACCGCAGCAGTGTCTCGCTCACCGCAGTTTCTACAAACTGGGAAGTGCTCGGCG
Organism: uncultured bacterium; assembly: GCA_964475335.1. Classification (GTDB taxonomy): domain Bacteria; phylum Cyanobacteriota; class Cyanobacteriia; order Leptolyngbyales; family Leptolyngbyaceae; genus CAYYWG01. The sequence goes on along the minus strand of CAYYWG010000011.1, from coordinate 127,528 downwards.
TTGGTGATTTTAGCAGTGACAGTAGCCCAGATCTTTACTGGCGCGATCGCAACACTGGCAATACCGGCTTCTGGATTATGGATGGCAACTCCGTTCGCACAGTCGTTTCGAGCAAGCTCATTGATACAAACTGGGTCGTTGGTGGCGTCGGCGACTTTAACAACGACGGGATGGATGATCTGCTTTGGAATCATCGGCCTTCTGGCAGCACAGGCATCTGGTTAATGCAAGACACGAGTATCAGTCAAGTTGTGTCTTTAGACCAGATTGAGCCCTCCTGGTACATTGCCAGCGTGGGAGATTTCAACCAGGATAGTCGCGCTGATATTGTTTGGCGCAATAGCACGACAGGCAATGCGGGCGTGTGGTTTATGAATGGCACGAACCGGATTGGGGTCGAAAGCATTACGCCCACCATTGCGGCCAACAGCGGTTGGGATATTGTCTAGTCCCAAAGTTTCGCCCCTGCTAGCGCCAGTGGGCGATCGCCTCCGTTGACTTCACAATGTGCATTCCCGCTGCGGCAAACCGTTGATAGGCAGCTTCAGCAGCCTCCGTGAAATCGACCACGCCGGGAACCACCACCGGCGACGTGCAATCATCCAACAGATAAACTTTGTGGGCGATCGCGGGGTCGATCGCCTGCATTTCAGTTAACAGATCGGCCACCGTCCACGCGACGCAATGGCTTTTGGCTTGCCCAGCAACAATCACAACATCGAACTCTAATAAGCGTTTGATCAGCGAAGAATTCTTGTGAGCGATCGCCTGCCCCGTGCTATCCGTTGCCACCTCTGGCCGTAAGACCGAATAGTTCTCTGTCAAGGGATTGTTACCTTTGAGTTCAAACTGGGTCTGACTACTCCGCGCCACGCAATGAAAGAAACACGCCTCTTCCACCGCTGACACCAGCGCATGACCAATGCCCCCCAACATCGAGTGATAGGGCCAAATCGTCAGCGGATACTTGCCGGCCTGGGTCAGTTGGCGCGTGTAGTGCAGGGCATGGGCTTGCAACTGGTTATAGTTACCCCCGGTCAAGCTGGCCGCGATCGCCGGATTCACCCGCCACTCGCCCGCTTCCACCTCGGCCAACGAAATCATCGTCACTGCCGGAGTGGGATGTTCCCCCGCCCCATTCACCCAAAAAATCGGATGAAAAATTTGCATCGCCGTGTGGGTATCCAACGTCGGGATGATGGTCGTGATCTGCCCCAAATTGCGATAGATAAACTCACACAAACGGCGATTATCATCCACTGCACCGCGACCAGAGCGCCCACCGACAAACAATTCAAACCCTGGAATACAAAACGTATTCTGCACATCGATCGCCAACAAACAAACCCGTCGTTCATCCTGGGCTGCGGGTTGAATCCCGTGTTGCCGCGCCCAGGCAACTGCGGCGACAGCCCGTTCTTGGTACGGCACACGCCAGACTTCCCCCACCGTCAGAGGATCAAAGTGAGGCGGAATCAGGTGTTGAGTTTGAGACCCCATTTTGCGACTCCTATTTGCAACTCCTACAGCATCAACATCGACCCAAACCCGCGCGATCGCCCCCGTGCACACCCACCCTTGCAGTGTAATCAATTTTGGTAAAAACAACCATAACCCTCGAAATCACGCCAACGCGCCACAGCAAACAACGCGCAAAAAATCGCAATTCGTAACATTTCTTACTGAAAATTTGCGATCGCAATCCTAAGGAAAAACACTGAAAAAAGCAGGAAATTCACGTTCAAATCAACGTCACAGCAAGCGCAACCTCTGCTATAGTTATTAATAATTATTAAGGTAAGTAACGAAACCGTTTCAGAGGCGCAGGAACCGTGACTGGATTTATCAGAGGTTTATTTGGCTCTAAAGAGCAAAAACAAGCAGACGACACTGAAGCCCAAGCTCCAGCCCCCAAAGACGCGTATTATCTAGACTATGACGACGCAACCACAATGGGCAACACCGAGTACATGCGGTCTGCCAAGCGCGTCAAGCGCACCTTCCCAAAAACCTTGAGCGGTCAAGCCGCCGCCTGGGATCGGGAAATCTCAGCAATGGAAATGCGCGACAGCAAACTGGGGCCAAAACCATCGATCGGGTCAACCGTTGGTGCGGATCTCACAGTCGAAACCAATGGTAGCAAGCCGACTGTGCCGACAGAGGTTGAAGTTGCGGCACGGCGCAAAACTGACACAAACTTAGACATGTTCCGGAATATGGCAAAGGAAATCCGCAAGTAGTCTAAGCCGAGTCATTTTCATCTTTCTCTCTTTGTTTTTCTTGGTTGTGGTTATGGGTTAATGGGGTTGCTGGTCATGCGCCCCATTTTTTTATGGCATTTTGTTTGCGTGAGTCCTTTGGCATTGTTTTAGGGCTATTGCTTTAGGGCTATTGCTTCTCGCAATTTAGTGCCCCCGACGCCTTCCCCCTGTTTCCCCATTCAAGTTCATAGGCTTGATTTATGGGTTTCAATTCATGGGCTTAAGTTTATGGGCTTAAGCTAATGGGCATGGCTCGTGTAGGCTCCAGCTTCCGGATGAAAGGGCTGGACAGATTCGGTCACGGTCAGCCCACGATGATGCAGCAAATTTTGAAGCACTGGATCTGGCGACAACCGGAGATAGGTTGCTGTAATTTCCAAAGGCACATGCCGATTGCCCAGATGATAGGCCGCTTGCAGCAATGCCAACGGCGAATCAGCAGTCACAGTGAGGACGGGTTCTGGTTTAGCTGCCACCTGCACCAACAGGCCCTCCTCCGATCGCAAAAGATCTCCATCTTGCAGAACCGTACCTCTGGGAAGCTGGAGCATCACGGGTTGTTCGTCTGCGGTCAAAAAGCGATGGCGCGATCGCGTGCGCTCCTCAGCGGATAGCGGTAGCGTTGCCACAATCGTCGTTGCCGCCGATGACAACGGGAGGCGTTGGGTCAAAATCAACATGAAACAGCCGCCAGGACAAAACAACACTCGCAATCATAGTAAAGCGTCCCAGCCCACTTGTGCACAATCCCGGCTCCGGCCCGCCGACCTGACGCAAACAGCCCATCGTCCCCCCGTTTCACCCTAGGGCTCAGCGCCACCCCGAACGCGCTAAGTTTATAGATTCGTTACAAGTCTCTAAAAAATTGCATTTTCATGGCTGTTACACCGTATTCAGGCTGTAGTGTTAATGACATGATTTTCAAACTTTGGCGATATGGACACAACGCGCTTTGAGCAATCAGTAATCTTGCGGCGATCGCCCAAATGGTCACGAGCCGTCGTTTGGAGCCTGGTCGGTGTCACCTCCTTCTCCTTGCTTTGGGCCCACTTTGCCCGCATTGAAGAAGCCGTCTCCGCCACCGGACAGCTTGAGCCCCAAGGCGCGGTGCGCGATTTGCGCGTCCCCATCAACGGTGTCGTGCGCCAAGTCCACGTTGAAGACGGGGCAGCCGTCAAAAAAGACCAATTGTTGCTCACCCTCGACAAAGACACCGCCGAGACGCAACTAGAATCGTTTAAAAAAATTCGGCAAGCCCTGGTTGTCGAAACCCTGTTCTATCGCAGTGAAATGGGCGCACCCGTCTCCGCCGACCTTGACCCTGGAGTGGCTTACAAAATTCCGCCAGAGATGTTGGCCCTGACCAAAAGCCGCAATACCTTGGCCGCTGAAAATGCCTTGTATCGGGTGCAGTTGACTGGTTCCAGCGCCGGGGTTACCCTCTCGCCAGAACAACAACTCCGCTTACAGTCCAATTTGGCAGAGGCCCGATCGCGCCAACAGTCCGATCAGTTAGAAACCGAGAAGCTAAAACGGCAACTGGCCCAATCGGTTGTGCAACTGCAAACCGCACGGGAAATTTTCAAAATTAATCAAGGGATCTTTAACGACTTAGCCACCGTCGCCAAGGAAGGGGGAGTACCCCGAATTCAATATTTGCGCCAAGAACAGGAAGTGAAAAATAGTGAAGCGCGGGTTGAACAATTGCAGGAAGAAGTCGGACGGTTGAACGTCGCGATCGCCCAGTCGCAGCAAAAAGTCCAAAATACGGTCGCGTTATCCCAGGCTGATTTACTCACCAAAATTGCCACCAACGATAAGGCGATCGCCGAAATTGACAGTCAACTCAACAAGGCGATCGTCGAGAATGAAAAGAAAATTGCGGAGCTGAACAGCCAAATCAAACAAACGGAGCAAACGTTGAAATATCAGGTCGTCAAAGCCCCCGTAGACGGTACTGTGTTTGACCTCAAAGCCACTGGCCCTGGATATGTAGCCACGACGAACGAACCTGTGCTGAAGATAGTCCCCAAAGACAACTTGACTGTTGAAGTTTATGTGCCGAATAAAGATATTGGCTTTATCAAACCCAACTTACCAGTCGATGTCCGCGTTGACTCCTTTCCGTTTAGCGAATTTGGTGATTTGAAAGGTGAAGTTGTGTCCATTGGTTCTGATGCCTTACCACCCACCCAGGTCAGACCATTCTATAGTTTTCCAGTCAAAATTCGGTTAGATTCACAAACGCTGAAGTCTAGTGATCGGGATCTACGGTTGCAGTCTGGGATGTCTGTGAGTACGAATATCATCATTCGCGATCGCTCAGTCTTGAGCATCTTCACTGAAGGTTTCTCCCAAAAGATCGACTCATTCAAATCAGTACGCTAGAGCCTTCTTGTTGCCCAATTGAATCGGCTGCTTTAGTCAGTCAATCTAGTTGGCTTTACCAAGTCAGACGAGGCTTCAGGAAGACTACCAATCGTTGCTTACGTGCAGTTGCTTAAGTGCAGTTGCTTAGGCAAAGTTATGTAGGCGTAACTGGCCTAGTCTGTGCCCGGATCAAACTGGGCAACAAATATTGACTGAGCGTCAAAGCATCGACCCCCATTTCTGTCCGGTCTTGGGCTGCGAGAATGCCAGCTTGCGCGTGCCACCACGCCCCCGCCTGCACCACATCCAGCAACGAAGCCGTTGGCGCGGCCTTCCAGGCTTGGGCCACCAGCCCACCCAGAACCCCGGTCAGCACATCGCCACTGCCGCCCCGCGCCAATGCCGGAGTACTTTCAGGGTTCAGCCAAGTCCTGGCCCCATCGGAAATGGCAACCCTGGCCCCTTTCAAAAGCACGATCGCCCCTGCAACGGTAGCCGCCTGTTGCACTGCTGTGACCCGACAGGCCGCAGCCTCCAAAGCCGGAAACAACCGCTTGAACTCACCTGGGTGGGGAGTCAAAATTGTCGGCACCGGGCGATCGCCCAAGGCACAAACTCCCTGTTGCGCCGCCAGAATATTCAGCCCATCCGCATCCAACACCACTGGCACAGACCCATCCAACACCGCCCGCACCACTGTTTGAGGTTCGGGGCTGAGGCCAGGGCCACAGGCGATCGCGGTATAGCGGTCTAACGCTACGCTCTCTGGCAACTGCGAAATCGCCCCCGTCGCTGTCTCCGGACAGCCCACCACCAAGGCTTCTGGCAGTTGACTGGTCAATAGGGGCTTCAGAGACTCTGGCACGGCGATCGTCACCATGCCAACGCCGCTGGCCCGTGCCCCCAGAGCCGTCAACACGGCTGCCCCACTGTATTGGCGGGAACCCGCAATCACCAATAAGTGCCCCTGGGTGTATTTGTGAGCCGTGGGCGATCGCCGCAGCGGTAAATGGGCGATCGCCGTTGCCGGAGTGCTGCGCCGAAGAACCGGAGTTTCCCCCACAACAGCCTGAATATCGGCAAGGGGCAAATCAAAATCGATGAGTTCCGCGTGGCCCGTCCAAGCCAACGCCCCATCCTGCAACAAGCCTTGTTTCCACAGCCCCAAACACAGGGTGTGCGTCGCCCGCATTGCCGTACCCAACACGGTTCCGGTATCAGTATGCAAACCAGAAGGCAAGTCAATACTCACGACTGGAATCGCCCCTTGGTTGATCTCGTCAATGGCCACCGCCACGTCGCCAGTCAGCGATCGCGCCAGCCCAAACCCAAACAACCCATCAATCAACACATCACAATCAGCCAGGGCCTCCCACCCCACCCTCGGAATACCCAAACTGGCGCAATATTGGGCATGGGCCTCCGTTAATTCCTTCATCCGGGCGAAGGGCTGAAAGCATTTGACCCGATAGCCCCGACTATGCAACTCCCTGGCCACCACCAGCGCATCCCCGCCATTGTGGCCAGGGCCAACCAGCACCCCCACCCGCAACCCCGCCCCCAAGGGATACAACTCCATGACCCGGTGGGCGATCAACCCGGCCACTTTTTCCATCAACGCGGCAACTGGCATCCCCGCAGCAAACACCCGTTCTTCGATTTGGCGCATCTGCTCGGCAGTCACAACCACCGAAGCAACAAAGTGTTGGCGAGAACTCGTAACGCTCATGGCAAACAAGCTGAATCAAAACGGCTAACGCGCGTAATACACTCGGGCATCCATCCCACCCGATCGCAAATAGCGACTAACACTTTCGGCTTCCCCTTCATTCAAAATTGGGCCAACCGCAATGTGAGGCCCCAGGGGTGCTCGTTTCGCCTGGATCGATTCTGGCTTAACGCCCATGCCCACCATCTTATTCGCAATAGTGTTAAACTCTTCCGGTCGCGTTGGCACCACCACTTGAAAATGTGGCCCCTGATAGGCAGAGGCAGTCAACGGGGGATTCATGCCAGCGCCAAAAGTCGGTGCGTTGCCGCTATCATTGCTCAAAACTTGGGCCGAGATCCCTTGTTGCGCCAACCCTTGGACTTGTTGCAGCGCTTCTCCCTGAGAGGCATATTCGCCCACATAGATCACGGGACTTCCTTGCATAGACTGAATCGAGGCCGTTGGCACGGTTTGCTGAATCTGTTGCAACAAATAGGGACTGGCACCATTCACCACGACCCGGTAGAGCGGGGCCTGAAATGAGGGCGAATAGGGCGCAGGGGCGATCGCCGGGGGCGGCATCACGCCGGGGAAGCTAGTCCCCGTCAACCCCGCATCCACTGGCGGAATTTGCATATTCACTGCCGGAAACGAAGCGGCCCCTTGGGGCGGTGGCACCGGGGCCAAACTGGGTAGCTCATCCCCACCAATTCCTGGCGGCGGCGGGAGAGCTTGTTGCGCCCCCACTCCTGGCACGACCATCACTGGAGCCGCGATCGCCATCCCCAGCGTCAACCACATGCGAAATCCCAACCGTTGAGCGATGAACTTGTTATCAGCAGCAACCATGCGGCAAACCCCACAGCATCGAGTCTTCTGGAGAGCCATGTTACACGCAGAATTTAAGGATGACGCAGTTTTCTCGTCAGTGCCAACGGGGGAGCGATCGCCGCAGACAATCCTGTCTAATACGAACCAAATCGCCACCCCAGCGCCACTAACCAAAAGTTTCAACCCCACCAATCCCCCAGGCACAAAGCCATTGAGCGATCGCCCCTTCCTTCCCATCTGGAAAAATTGCTTCCGGGCTTCAAACGCACCAACCAGCAATTGAGTAAGTCTAGCAATTCCCAAGCTAAGCTAAGTTAGTCAATCAACGTTTTTCTAATAGTCACCTCATTCATTGATTCATTGCTTCTATTACTGATTTCACTAGCTTCTAATCTCATCATCTCCAGCCTTTAAACTCACCACGAACCGGAAGCAACCATGTTAAAACAATCTATTCGCCAACTCCGCGATCGCCTCCTTCCCCTATTGCTCAGCCCAATCCTCATCTGCACGCAGGCACGCAGCCTCAACGCCCAAGCAACCCCACCCGATCCCCAACGCTTTAAGCAAGCAGTTGAAAAGTTTGTGCAATGGGATCGAAAACATGGTCCCCCGCAAAACGCCATTCTGTTTGTGGGTAGTTCCAGCATTACACTCTGGAATACAGCCCGCTTCTTTCCAACCTTAGCAGTGGTCAATCGGGGCTTTGGGGGATCTCATATTACCGATGTCAATTACTACTATAACCAGGTTGTAAAACCCTATAATCCCCAAAAAATTGTGTTCTATGCTGGGGAAAATGATGTTGCTTCTGGGCGATCGAGCGAAGAAGTGCTCCAAGATTTTCAATTATTTATTACGAATGTCGAGCAAGATTTTCCCGGCATACCTGTTTTTTATTTAGCCATTAAACCTAGTCCGCTACGGTGGAATTTATGGTCAAAGTTAGATCAAACCAACATATTAATTAAGCACTGGATTGAAACCAAACCTAATTTACATTACGTTGATACTGCTTCCGTATTCCTCAACGGTTCCGAGCAACCTAGGGCTATTTTTTTCCAAAAAGATGGTTTGCATTTAAGCGAGCAAGGCTATGCAATCTGGCAAAAAGTGCTACTTCCTTATCTCACAAAAGAATAACAAATTTCCCCATCCTACTGACTCCAAGTTTTTGCGATCGCTGGAGTTAATGACGGTGCTAGACTCAGGCGATCGCCGCTAGCGAAGACACATACATCGAGTCAACGGAACCGAAATTCGGTATGGTACTGGCAGCAGTGAACAAAGGTTCGATATGAGAGTTGGATTTATCGGAACAGGCTTGATGGGGTTGCCGATGGCGCACCGAATTTTGGCCGCAACGTTCTCGCTGACTGCGTACAATCGCACCCCGACCAAGTTGGAAACCCTCCGGGCTGCCGGAGCCGCGATCGCCCCTACCCCCGTGGCCCTCATCCAAGCGGTCGATTGCCTTGTACTGATGCTGACCGATGCTTCCGCCATCCACGCCACGCTTTTCAGTGCCGACAGTCAGGCCGCCCTAGCAGGCAAAACGGTGATTCAAATGGGAACGATCGCCCCATCCGAAAGTCGCGCGATCGCCCAGCAGGTGGCAGCGGCAGGAGGCAGTTATCTCGAAGCGCCCGTCTTAGGCAGCATTCCCGAAACGCAAGCGGGCACCCTACTGGTGATGGTGGGCAGCACTCCAGCGCAATTTCAGCAATGGCAACCCCTATTGCAATGCTTCGGCCCAGCCCCTCGGCTCATTGGGCCTGTGGGCACTGCCGCCGCCGTGAAACTCGCCCTCAATCAATTGATCGGCTCTTTGACGGCAGCTTTTGCAACGAGTTTGGGGTTCGTGGCAGAGCAAGGGGCTGACGTAGAAGCGTTTATGGCCATTTTGCGCGACAGTGCTTTGTATGCACCGACCTTTGATAAAAAACTCCAGCGAATGCGCGATCGCGAATTTGGCAACCCCAATTTCCCAACCAAGCATCTGCTGAAAGATGTGAATTTGTTTTTGCAAGAAATCGCAGACTCGCCGTTGAACCCAGCACTCCCGATCGCCGTCCAACAAATCTTAGACCAGGCAATGGAGCAAGGATTAGCCGAGACAGACTACAGCAGCTTGTATGCCGCGATCGCCCCGCCCCACACCGCAGCAGCCGCTACACCGGCAGCCGATTGATATTGGGATTCGACCCAATAACCACAATGGCCGTCCCCCGTTCCAAGCGTTTATTGGGCGGGGGGTTAATCTCAAACTTGTCATCATGACTAACCGCCAACAAGTTCACCCCATAGGAACTCCGCAGGCGCAACTCCGCGATCGTTTTGCCATCAAACTGATCCGGCACAATCACTTCCACAATACTGTTGTCTGGGTCAAGTTCAAACCGATCCAAAATACCGGGACGAGTCAAAGACTGGGCCAACGCGCAACCACACTCGTGCTCTGGAAACACCACATGATCCGCCCCAATCTTTTTCAGCAGCTTCATGTGAATTTCTGAAGACGCTTTTGCCACCACATGGGGCACGCCGCCCTCTTTCACATTCAGCGTGGTGATAACACTCTCTTGAACATAATTGCCGATCGCAATGATGACCGTATCTTGCTCAAAAATGCCTGCTTCCCGCAAGGCCGCCGGATTTGTGGAGTCAAGCTGACGCGCATGAGGCGCAATCTGATCAGCCAAGACCTGAGCCACCCGCGACTCATCCGAATCGATGCAGAGCACATCGTACCCTTGCTTGCTCAACGTTGCGGCCACTGCCCGGCCAAAACGACCCAACCCAATCACGGCAAACTGTTTGTTCTTGGTTTGCCCACGGAGACTGTGAAAAAAGCTTAAGGATGACAAATTAACCAATTTGATTCCAGCACAGCGCCCTTTCCAGTGGGATATGCTGCCTCCAAAAAATAAAGGTGATAATCGGAGCTGTATGCAAAAGCATATTCATTCAACTTAACAGAGTTCGGCCTGCTTGCAAGCAGGTAACTGGGTATCTCAGCCAATCAGCAAATTCTCTTCGGGATAGCGCACAAAGCTGGGTTTTGGATCGCCCACGATCGCCGCCATGAGCAGCAATACACCCACCCGCCCGATATACATTGTGGCCACCAAAACCAGCTTGGCAAAGATAGAAAATTGCTCATCTAAGGTGATGCCTGTCGAAAGCCCAACCGTGGCAAAGGCCGACACCACTTCAAACAAAATCTGAATAAAGTTGAACTCTGGATCGGAAATCGTAATCAAAATCGTGCCACAGACAACGGTGGTCATGGAGCCCATCGCCACCCCCACAGATTTCAACACCAAACTCATGGGAATTTGGCGCTTATACATCTGCACTTCTTCCCGACCCCGGAGGATGGACTTGGTGCAACTGGTCAAAATCCGCAAGGTTGTGGTTTTAATGCCGCCCCCTGTGCCCCCTGGGCTGGCCCCAACAAACATCAACGCAATGCTAATAAACAACCCAGCGGGCGTCATCTTGCCAATATCAATGCTGTTGAAGCCAGCGGTGCGCGTGGTGACCGACTGAAACCAGGCCGTGAGGACGCGATCGCCATAGCTCAGGGTGCCTAAGGTCGCTTGATTTTGGGCTTCCACCATGAAAAAGGCGATCGTGCCAACCCCAAGCAACAGGAGCGTTGTGCTGGTGGCCACTTTAAAGTTGAGCGACACAATCATTTGGCGTGGTTCGCCCATAATCCGCTCCCGCAACCAGAGATACATCTCAAAAATAGTTTCGTAGCCGATGCCACCAAAAATAATCAGCCCCGGAACGACAAGATTGACGAGGGGTGAGGCTTGAAAACTCACCAAATTATCAGAAAATAAGCTGAACCCGGCATTGTTCCAGGCGCTAATGCTGTGAAAAATGGCAAGCCACAAGCCCCGATCCAGGCCAAACCGGGGGGTAAAAACCAGCAGCAGTAAGAACATTCCCGTGAGTTCAAACAGCAGCGTGGTCGCAATAATCGATCGCACGAGTTGGGCCACCCCTTGAATGCCGCTGCGATCGAGGGCTTGTTGAATGGCCACTTTATCCCGCAGGCCCATCCGCCGCCCCAAAATCAATAACAGAAAGGTGGTCGCCGTCATATATCCCAGTCCGCCGATTTGGATGAGCGCCAGGAGGCAGACTTGGCCAAAGGTCGAGAAATAGGTTCCGGTATCGACCACGACATGGCCCGTTACACACACAGCAGAGGTCGCGGTAAACAGGGCAATGATGAGGTGATCCCAGTTCCAGGTGGCGGTGGTGGTGGAAAACGGCAGGGCGAGCAGCACTGTGCCGATTGTAATAACGGCCAAGAAGCCGATGCAGATGGTGCGAGAGACGGTCATGGGCGATCGCCGATAGGCGCGTGAGGTGATGTTGAATGATCTCTTATTTAACCATCCCTCTCGCAATTACCAGATTGACCTTGCCGAGAAATTCCCCCGGCCCAGTGTGAGGCGATCGCGCGATCGCCCCGTTATCCCTATCCCTACCCAGCCCAAGGCCCAGGTTTAGGCTGGGATCGCCGCCGCTTTGATGGCAAAAATCTGCTGCAACACCTCTTCCACCACCTTATCCGGCGTAGAAGCCCCAGACGTAACCCCAATGGTGATGGCCCCCTCTGGCAGCCACGGCTCTTGCACCGTCAAATCTCGATGCAGCGGTTTGTGTTCAACCCGATTGCCAGGGCCAATCCGGGCGGCGCTGTCGATGTGGTAAGACGGGATGCCCCGCTCGATCGCGATTTCTTGCAAGTGGGTCGTATTCGAAGAATTGTACCCACCAATCACCACCATCAAATCAATCGTCCCTTCCACCAGATCAAACATGGCATCTTGCCGTTCTTGGGTGGCATCGCAAATCGTGTTGAAGCTCAAAAAGTGTTCATTCAGGCGATCGGGGCCATACTTCTGCATCATCGTGCGTTCCAACAGCTTACCAATTTGCTCAGTTTCGCCCTTGAGCATGGTGGTTTGGTTGGCAATGCCGACACGTTCAAGATCGCGATCGGGATCAAACCCAGGGGAATGCGCGTTCCGGAACTTGGTCAGAAATTCTTGGCGATCGCCCCCGTGCAAAATGTAATTCGCCACATACTCCGCTTCTTGCAGATTCAACACCACCAGGTAAGTCCCTGCAAAAGAACTCGTGGCGATCGTCTCTTCATGGTTATATTTGCCATGAATGATGGAAGTGTGACGACCCTTTTTATGCTTCTCAACGGTATTCCACACTTTTGACACCCAGGGGCAGGTCGTATCAACAATGGTGCAACCCTGGTCATTGAGATACTGCATTTCCTGCACACTCGCCCCAAACGCCGGGAGAATCACCACATCGCCGCTGCCAATCCCAGAAAAATCTTTATCGCCATTGATGACAGGCACAAATTGCACATCCATTTCCCGCAGCCGTTGGTTCACCGAGGGGTTATGAATAATTTCGTTGGTGATCCAAATGCGCTCCGTCGGGAAGTGGGTACGAGTTTCGTAGGCCATTGCCACCGCCCGCTCGACCCCCCAACAAAAGCCAAAGGCTTGGGCCAGCCGGATCGTGACTTGCCCTTCGGTGTAGACGTATTGGTTATCCCGAATGTGTTGAATGAGTGAACTCTGATACTCGGATTGCATTTGCCCAGACACCGCTTCATCGTGCCCAAAGCCCTTGCGATGGTAATTCTGAGAACTGTTGAGCGATCGCTTAAATGCTTTCGTATCCATGCTGCGTGGGTCCTCGATCTTCAATCTCTACACCTTTTTTCAATCATACGGTCTCTGGGGCGAGAGACTGGGGCTTTTTCTGGTGATTCCTCCAGGCCGGGGCCAGAGAGAAGCGTAGCCGCCGACCGCTAGCACCGTCACAGCCCCCTTCCCGGAAAAGCGCGGAATATAATAAAAGCGATTCCGTGTGTTCTCAATCCAGTTAACCCCCAACCTCCACCGGAGCGAAGCAAATCTAGCACCGCAAAAACTTGAGCAGTTTGCGGGTAGACATGGCGACGTAATTATGCTGCTTTTGACGTTGGATTCGGCTATAATGTCGCACAAATAGCGTCTCGCGTCGAACTCTATTCGCAGAGCATTGTCTCCGTCTAGGTTTGCTCGGAGGTCGTTCCCACAAGATATGGTTTGGAGAAAAGTGTGACTATCTACATTGGCAATCTATCTTTCCAGGCGGAAGAAGAAGACATTCGGGAAGTTTTTTCCGAATACGGCGCAGTGAAGCGGGTTAGTTTGCCGACTGACCGAGAAACAGGCCGGAAACGAGGCTTTGCATTTGTGGACATGGAAAATGACGCAGATGAAGACAAAGCCATCGAAGAATTAGATGGTGCTGAATGGCTTGGGCGAGAGCTAAAAGTCAATAAAGCAAAGCCCCGTGAGACAATGCGAAGAAGTTAACTCTCCCACTATCCATACGGGAGTTAACTTCGTTTTGTGCCTGCCCTTTTTTTTGCCTGAAAAAGCGAGATCAGCTTTTGCGATCGGCTGTGGGTGCTAGTCTGTGTGGCTGAATGCTTGGCAGTGGCGATCGCCCAAGGCAAAGGTAATGGGTAGGCACGTTTTGTCACTCAAACTCAAATTGATGGTATCTGAACCTGGGATTCATGTTGATCAGCCAGCCATTTTAGGGTTTGATCCGGGTCGGCAAAAGTGTGGGTTAGCTGTGATGCAGGTGGAGCGATCGCTGCGCTTCCATGCGGTCGTTCCAGCCGACCAGGCGATCGCGACCATCCAAACCTTGCAACAGCAGTTTCCCATCTCGTTGCTAGTCATGGGAAACCAAACCTCGTCTGGCGAGTGGAAGCAACGGCTGGTGGCTGAATTGGCGGCCCCGCTGCGCATTATTTTGGTGGATGAGCGCAACAGTTCCCTGGAAGCCCGCGATCGCTACTGGCAAATGTATCCACCAACGGGATTAGGTCAGCTTGTGCCGCAAGCCTTACGCAGCATTCCCCGACCGATTGATGATATTGTGGCGATTTTACTCATCGAGCGCTATTTGCAGCAGCTTGTGGAATAAAAGTATGGGTGAATTTTGATCCTCGGTTTGGGCGTTGGCGACCCCCAGTGGGGCGATCGCAACCGGGCAAAAGTTGTTCTTTCTACCTCCCCGTGAGGCAACGGCACAGCCATCCTACACACCGCACCCTTCACACCTCACCACGAATGGTGAACGAGTAATCCCCACCGGGTTCTAGCTGATAATCCCGCTGTTCCAAAAACCGCCCCAGAGGCTCTTTAATCAATGCCCGCCCTAACGAAGGTTCAACAGACAATTCCCCCCGCCGAAAACACCATTCAAATTGCCACTCAAACTGGTTTGCTCGGACTTCCCCAGCGATCGTGCCCTGCTGCCAACTTTGCTGCGTAATACGGACGTAGGCGGTTGTCTGCGGTAATCGTTTAGAAGCCACAAGCACTGAACATTAAAGGGCAAGGTTAGTAGGAAGCGGCTTTGACCAACTGAGCATCTGGCTCAAAGACCCACAGAATTAGACCTTTGTGGACTTGAGTTAGCACCACAAGATTGCCGTGAGACATTGACCGTTCAGCGGCCCGCTGGGCTGCGTCCATACTGGGATAAAACCTAACATAACTATAGAGTTTTCCACCAAACAAAATTGCACTTACAGGCTTCGGATAGTCAGGCAAGAGAATATGGCAATTGCGGACGGCTTTGCCGTTGATGACTGGAATCGCAGGATTAAGTTTGACGGACTGACCCAAAGACTGGATGTTTGCCATAGAAGTTGCCGTATTTGTTATTCAAGTATTAAAGGTCAAGGCTAAAGCCGCCCTGGAAAACTTTAGATTAAATTTGCCTGGATGCGTTAACCGTTCATGGTGCTGGCGATCGCCCAAGTTGTGCAAGTCCCTGTCCCCTGGAACGGAAGTGGAAGAGAGCATCCGATGGCCAACTCTAACGACCAGGCCGTTGTATTGTTCAGCCTAATCAGTCGTACCAACCTTCAGCAACAGTTGAAATACAGAAATTCTCAGGGGTTGCCAGCGGGCGATCGCTACTCATCTGGGATTGTGCGGTTGTTGTACAGGCTCATCGCTTTTTCCACCCCTTGTCTCAGGGCAAATTCAATCGCATCCGCCGCTACGGGGATCACTTCAGCCATAATTTTTGCCTCCTGGGGGGCAAACTTCCCTAAAACATGGGATACCGTATCTTTCTCGCCTGTGGCTTGCTGGGCGTTGCCAATCCCGACGCGCAACCGGGGAAAATTTTGGGTGCCCAAATGGGCGATCGCCGACTTCATCCCATTGTGGCCCCCCGCCGACCCCGACAGCCGCATTCGCAGTCTACCCACCGGCAGATCCATATCGTCATAGACCACCAACACCGACTCCGGCGGCAACTTATACCAATCCAGCACGGCCCGCATCGCCTGCCCCGAATTGTTCATATAAGTTGTGGGTTTCAGCAGGCGCAGTTTGCTCCCCCCCGGCCCCAAGCCTTCCCCCAGGATGCCTTTAAACTTTTTTTGTTCCGTCAGGCTAATCTGCCAGCGTTGGGCTAAGAGATCAACCAGATCAAACCCCACATTATGCCGCGTGCGATCGTACTTTGGGCCAGGATTGCCCAACCCAACAATCAATTGCGGGAGCACAAGGGCTTGAGTGGTGGTGTTTGTGGCTTGGGGTTGCGGATCAGCCCTCATAGTGGTTTGTCGCAAGGTTAGGTGGTATCCATTTCAGCAAGCAAGCTGTACCGTGTTGATGGGTGATGCTTGCCCCTAAACGATTGTAAAAGCTTAAGCCGCGAATATTGCGTGCATCTGCGGTCCACGCGAGATGAGTACAGTTATGGGTTTGGGCGATCGCGGCTAGGTGCGCCATCAACGCGGCCCCACCCCCCTGGCTGCGGTGAGCGGGATCGACAAACAAATCATCGAGCCACAGACTCGGCTGTCCGGCAAAGGAAGAATAGCGGAAGTAGTACAAGGCAAATCCCACAGCGCGATCGCCATCCTCAGCCAAGAGAGCATAGGCAAAAGGATGGTCACCAAATAAGGTGTGTTGGAGTTTTTCCACAGAGGTTTGCACCGTGCCAGTAAAAGCACCAATCTCCCGATCAAACGCGGCCTTTTGCTGAATGAATTGCCAAATCACAGCCGCATCATCGATAGTTGTCTGACGAATCGCGATCGCCGCAACTGCACTTGCCTCCTTCCTGCCACCCAAGCCCGACTCCGCCTGATGCATACCAGTTTCAGTTCTGTTGCAATGTTGCCCTAACCCCACCAAAACCCAGTTAGGAATTGGCTGTTTCCGACGCAGTGGAAGTAGCCGGCACTGTTTCACCCTCAATCACCGTAGCTTCGGTTGCGGGAGGGGTGTCGTTAGCAGCCTTTAACGCAGCCTGCGGGGGATCTTCCAACTTAGCTTCCATCGGCTCTTTCACGGTCTTTTCCAGTTGCGCCGCTTCTTTCTTAAATTCGTTTTCAAACTCTTTAGAAGCCTCTTGGAAGCCCCGGAGCGCTTTGCCCAGACTCCGGCCAATTTCGGGTAACTTCTTTGGCCCAAAGACAAGCAGCGCAATCACCAAAATGAGCGCCATTTCCGGTAATCCCATGCCAAAGATGTTCATTGTGCGGCCTCCGAGTCAAACGTGATAAGCAGGAAACATTCGGGCGAAAGGGCCGTCTGAGCAAGCATCAGTAACCCTCTCAAGATTTTTACTATGTCTAGTATTGTGAACTGGCGTTGGATGACGCTGGTGGGATTTGCCTTGGCCTCAACCGGGGTAGCCCCAGCCGCGATCGCCAATCCGCTATTTGGGAAGCAGGAAGTGGATCAAAACTGCTTTGCCGTCATTGCCTCTCCCTACGGCGGTAACCTCCATCAACTCCTGATTGTAAAGCAAATTAGCAATGCGCGTCGGTGTTGGAGCGAGAGCGGCACCAGCCCCACCATCATCGATCCATTGTTAGTGCAATTTGACTTTACCGACATTTGTGGGCGCAGCACCGACAGCAACGGGTATTCCATCCGCGTTGGCGACGACGACCAAAATTGGCAATACCGTTTGCAAGTGGTCAAACGGGGAGACGATTTACAATTACTCGCTTTTCCCACCCGCGATCGCACTGCGCCAGAACTGCTGATTGGCCGCACGCGGGGCTATACCGAAGGTTTCGCCAAATTTGCCCTGGAACCAGGTTGGCGTGTCACCGAACGCACCTATCAAGGCAAAAGTCTAGGGCACGTATACCTGACCAATGATGCAACCTTAGCGAGCTTGAATGCCGCCGCGATCGCCGCCCGTGGTAACGCCCTGCCCCCCGTCGCCAGCACGCCACCACCACCACCAACAGGAGCCACCAACCCCGCCACCACCAAACCACCCGTCGCCACCACCAAACCTACAACCAAACCACCCATCGCTACTCCAGCGCCACCCGTCGCTACAACTGCGCCCAACCCCGCGCCCACCGCCAGCCAACCCGCCCCGCCGATGCCAGCATCACCAGCAGCCCCAGAAACTGACCAAAAGCGGGCGACAAATTGGTGGGAACGGATGTTCAAACGCTATTCCCCCCGGTATGAACAACTGCGCCCAGCCGCCCCAAGCGCCCCCGCCCCACCACCCCGCGATTTTGTGGTGCCAACCGCTCCGCTACAATCTCAATGAGTTAATGGCAGCAGCGGGCGATCGCGCCAGCAGCAACGGGTGCACTGCTCTACCCCCGGTTATCTTGTGCCACAGTTAAGCAAACAATTCCGCGATCGCGATGCTGAATCCGGGCAAGACGATCTGAGTGCTGACCGTCGCTGAATCCGGAAAAATTTGCCAGCTAGACTGAGTTGCAATCATCACCAGTTGATTTTCTGGAAATAACAGCCAGACTTCCTGACTGCCCGATCGCAAATATTCCCGCGCCTTGTGGAATAACAGTTCTGCTTTGTCATCGGGGGAGGCCACCTCCGCAACAAGCGGAAAACTCTGGGGCAAAATTGCTGGTCGTCCGTATTGGGCTAGCAATTCGGGAGTCATATAAGCCACGTCGGGCCGCCGTTTCTGGCGATCGGTGCGGCAGGGTGCCTCCGGATAGACTTCTCCACCTAGCCGATTCGTCAAGCAATGAGTTAGCCAAGCAAATAGGACTTTTCCTTGAACAGCCGCATGGTTTAGTGTCATACCTGTTTTCTCGATCAGCACCCCGTCTACTTCTTCCATGCCTTCTGGCACTTCATCGTAGCGATCCGGGGGTAGCGGCGAAGCATCGTAATCATAGTCATCTTCAGGCTCCAGCTCGGTATTAGTGGGCGCGATCGCGGGATTCGGAGTCACCATACAACAACGTGCAACTCAATGTACGTCTATTATGGAGGGTGCATTGTTGTGGTGGGGCACCTGTGAGCAATCTGGTTGAATCTCCCTCTTCTCCCCTGGCAGAAACGATTGAGGCGGCGATCGCCCGTTTACGCAGTCTGAGCCAAGTCAGTGTGCAACCGGGCTGGCGGTTTTGGGCCGGGGATTTGCCCGTGGCCGAGGCATTGAATCCTGGTTCCTGGTCGAACTGGTCAGAGGGCGCAGTCAACGCCAAAGATCACCATCCCTGGGTCAAAGGGCGAGAAGTCCGGTGGTTTGCCCGCCACATCACCGTTCCCGCCGATCTCCAGGGCTATCCGTTGACGGGAATGTGTCTGCGCCTGGAGTTGCTGTGGTGGTCAGAAGACACTCAGGTTTATGTCAACGGTCAACTGGTGCAAGAGGGCGATCTATTTGATTGTGCCCCCCGAATTTTGTTGAGTCCCGCTGTGCAACCGGGGGATACCTTTGCGATCGCACTCCGCATGGTCAGCCCGATTCATGATGATGGCGCGTTGATGAAGTCCATCTGCCACTACGAAGCCTTGACTCCCGATGCGCCGCTAGAACCCGCTTTCATTGCCAATGAATTGGCCGTGCTGCATTCCTTTCTGGGGCAATTTCAACCCGATCAGTTGGAAGTTTTAGCCACTGCGATCGCCCAACTCGATTGGGATACGCTGGATGGTAATGGCCTGCGAGCAGATCATCCCTTCACGCGATCGCTCACCGCCCTCCGCCACAATCTGATGCCCTTGGCGGAACCGCTCAAACAGCGCCAGATCAAGCTATTGGGGCACGCTCATTTGGATATGGCTTGGCTCTGGAGTGTAGCCGAAACCTGGATCGCTGCCGAACGCACCTTTCGCTCAGTGCTGAACCTGCAAGCTGACTTTCCCGAATTGACCTTTGCCCATACTACCCCTGCGCTTTATGAATGGATGGAGCAGCAGCGCCCCGATGTGTTTGCCCAAATCCAGGAACAGGTCAAAGCGGGAAAATGGGAAATTGTCGCCGGGTTTTGGATTGAACCCGAATTGAACTTGATCAGCGGCGAATCCATTGTGCGGCAAGTGTTATATGGCCAGCGATACATTCAGGAAAAATTTGGCCAACGCTGCGCGATCGCCTGGGTGCCCGATACCTTTGGCTTTACCTGGCAAGTGCCCCAAATTCTGAAACAGGGCGGCGTGGACTATTTTGTTACCCAAAAGTTGCGCTGGAACGACACAACCAAGTTTCCCCACGAAGTCTTTTGGTGGCAAGCGCCCGACGGCACCAAAATTCTCAGCCTGATGTCAGCCCCCATTGGCGAATTTATTACCCCAGTAAAAATGGCGAACTTTGCCTGGGAGTTGGAGCAAAAAACCGGATTGCAAACCGCCCTTTGGTTGCCCGGTGTGGGGGATCATGGCGGTGGGCCAACCCGCGATATGGTGGAAGTGGCGCAACGGTGGCAGCGATCGCCCTTTTTCCCGCAGCTAGAGTGGGGCACGGCGCTGGAGTATTTGGCAGCAATCGGTGCAGAAGACAACCCTTCATCGAGCCTTAGCCATTCGTCGCGGGAAAGCAACGCCCAAAGGACAAAGGACAAAGGACAAGCCCCTAACAAAGGACAAGATCTATCGCCGATCGCGTCCCTCCCCATCTGGAATTCTGAACTTTATCTGGAATATCATCGCGGTTGTTATACGACCCATGCCGATCAGAAGCGACGTAATCGAGAGGCTGAGAATCTTTTATACGGAGCAGAATTGCTGGCATCGTTAGCGAACATCACAACGGGAACGCCTTATCCAAAAGCGCAACTGGAAGAGCTTTGGAAAATAACTTTATTCAATCAATTCCATGACATTTTGCCAGGTTCCTCAATTACTCAAGTTTTTGAGGAAGCAAATCAGCAATGGCAGGAGGTAGATCGAATCGGGTATAGAATTTTGAACGATTCATTAGAAGCGATCGCAGCCCAAATTGCTTTCCCTCCATCTCCTCATCCAAATGCCACCCCATTGATTGTTTTCAATCCCACAAATTGGGAACGGACAGAAGTCGTTGATTTAATGGCGATGGGATCGGTTGCCGGAAACTGGGAAAATGAATCTCCTTGCCGTATTTGTGACCTGAATGGACAGGACGTTGAATTTTATGCTTACGGACGTTATCTATCACGCGGAAATCGAACAAGTTGGAGAATATCTTTCCTTGCAAAAGATATTCCTCCGATTGGTTACCGCTGTTTTTGGTTTTATTGCAAAACTCCAGAGCAAGATACAGCCCCTCAGCAAGTTTGTTCCTTCGTTCTAGAAAACGATTTTCTCCGCGCCACCGTTGATCCTGTGACAGGAGATTTAGCCAGTATTTATGATAAGCAGAACCAGCGAGAAGTATTGAGTGGATCTGGTAATCAGTTACAAGCATTTGAAGATAAGGGTCAGTATTGGGATGCCTGGAACATTGATCCGGATTACCATAGCTCTCCATTGAAACCTTGTGAACTTGTCAGTATTGATCACCAGTTTTTTGGCTCATTAGAAACGCGCATTCGCGTTAAGCGAAAAATCGGAAATTCCACATTCACTCAGGTTTATGCCTTGGAAAAGGAGGCACCGATACTTAAAATTGAAAATTTTGTTAATTGGGAAGAACGACACACACTGGTCAAAGCAGCCTTTCCCCTCAACCTGGAAGCGGACTTTGCAACCTATGAAATCCCCTGTGGCGCGATTCAGCGCACTACCAAACCTCAAACCGAAGCCGAAAAAGCGCAGTGGGAAGTTCCGGCGATGCGCTGGGCAGATTTGAGTGATGGCAACTATGGGGTAAGTTTGCTCAACGATTGCAAATATGGCTACGATGCCACACCCAATCAACTACGGCTCACCTTGCTGCGAGGTTCTGAGTGGCCCGACCCGGAAGCTGACGAAGGTTACCATGAGTTTACCTACGCGATTTATCCCCATGCGGGCGACTGGAAGCAGGCCCAAACCGTACGAAAAGGCTACGAGTTAAATCTGCCGCTGCATGTTGTTGAGTTGGGTGCAGACAAAATTGCTCAAGCGGGGACATTGCCGCCTGTGGCCTCGTTGCTAGATCTAGGCGATGAGAATCTAGTGTTAATGGCGTTTAAGCAGGCAGAAGACTCAGAAAATGAGTGGATTTTGCGCTGCTACGAGTGTCATGGGCAAACTGCCGAGTTACAGGTGCAGAGTGAACTGGGCTTAAAGGTTCAAGCGGTGGTGGACGGGCTAGAGCAACCACTCGACCCAACCTCCACCGAGCCGGATGCCAAAAACCAGGGACAGACCATCACGATTCGCCCCTGGGAAATTGTCAGTATTAAGCTTTCAACCCCTTAATCGTTTAATCTTCATGATCTTCAAAGGGGTCATCCAACTCCTTCGAGGGTGGCCCAAAGGCAGTGTAGACAGCGTATCCAGTCAAACCAACTAGAATCGCAAGAATAGAAATGTTAAGAGCTATTGCGGGTTCCATATGCGTCAAAAATAAGAGTCCCTTACCCTTTATACTAAGTTACAAACGTAAACAATGTCTGTAGAGATTCTCATTTAAGGAGACCCATGGCACAGCGGACTCGGTTGGGTGATGTTTTAAAGCCCTTAAATTCTGAATACGGGAAGGTCGTTCCTGGTTGGGGTACCACCCCTCTAATGGCGGTTTTTATGGGATTGTTTTTTGTCTTCCTCTTAATCATCCTCCAGATTTATAATTCTTCGCTGATCCTCAATGACTTTACAGTTGACCCCAGAAGCATGGGGCTGTAAGCCAATTCCCGATCAGTTTTCACAAAATAAGCAATGAGACCCCGGCGATCGCTGGGGTTTTTTGTTTCTCTTTATTGAGTTGTGTATCGCTATTGGGTTGTGTATTGTGCAGACTGGGTAGCGGCCCTATAACAGCAGCGCGCCGCCAGAGAGGACTGACCTCCCTGGCTTCAGGTTTTGGATGCCGCTTTTGGGTCTAGGCGGGTTCGGCGGAAAACCCTCGGAAGTAATGGCGCGATCGCCCTAGCCCATCCCCATCACTTCATAGCCCGCATCAACATACACAATCTGCCCAGTAATCCCGCTGGCCAGATCACTACACAAAAACGCTGCCGCATTCCCCACTTCCGTTTGGGTCACCGTGCGGCGTAAGGGGGCCACCGCCTCAACGTGGTGAATCATATCCAGAATGCCACCCACTGCCGAGGAAGCCAGGGTGCGAATGGGGCCAGCCGAAATACCATTGACGCGAATATTTTGAGGCCCCAGGTCAGAGGCTAAATACCGCACATTCATTTCCAGCGCGGCTTTGGCAATCCCCATCACGTTGTAGTTAGGGATCACCCGCACCCCACCCAAATAGGTGAGCGTGACCACACTGCCACCCTCGGTCATCAGGGGTTTGGCCGCAGCGCAGAGTTTGACTAGAGAGTAGGCGCTGATATCCAGAGCCAGGGAAAAGCCATCGCGGGAAGTATCGACAAAGCTGCCCGACAAATCATCTTTGTTGGCAAAGGCAAGGCAATGAATCAGAATATCAATGCGGCCCCATTTATCCCGAATGGTGTCAAAGGTGGTTTGCACCTGGGCGTCGTCTTGCACGTTACAGGGAACGAACACACTGGGGTTGAGGGGGGCGACCAGTTCAGCCACTTTTTTTTCCATTTTGCCTTTGTCATCCGGCAGGTAAGTGACCCCGATGTTGGCCCCGGCCTTGTGTAGTTGTTGCGCGATGCCCCAGGCGATCGAGCGGTTGTTGGCGATCCCAGTCACAAGGGCGTTTTTTCCAGTCAGATCCAGCATAGCTATCCATTATTTAGAAGCAACTATCCATCATCTCAAAGATAGGGGCCAACAGTAAGGGCTTAGCCGGAAAGGCCAGGGGCGATCGCGGGGCGCAGGGCACAGGTACGGCCAACCTTGGCGATCGCGCCTAATTCACCCTGGCAACAGGGCCAGAAGAATTCGTCCATTTTATCCAGAGCCGGATAATATACTGATAATTCCGCCTAGAAGCAGGGCCAGGACTCCTTAGCAGCCATTGATATCCCACTTTAGGCGATCGCCAAAACTTAGTATTAAGTTTGGCTGAAGGCATGCATTATGTATCCATCGGTACAAAAAACCGTCACGGAGTAGTTTTAGTATTCTAAGTCACAGATTTCGTTAAGTTTGTTAGCAATTCTTAGGTGAGCAGTGCCGAGGACTCTGAGTAAGGAAACATGGTCGTGACGCAAGATAAACCGCTAGCATCCGTATTTCGGCAAATTGGGGGAGGTGCGTTTCCCCCCGTGGTCGAAACTTTTGAGCGCGGAAAGACCATCTTTTTTCCTGGCGACCCCGCCGAGCGCGTGTACTTTTTGATGCGTGGGGCCGTCAAGCTCTCACGGGTCTATGAAGCGGGTGAAGAAATCACCGTGGCGCTCCTCCGGGAGAACAGTGTGTTTGGGGTGTTGTCGCTCATGACAGGTCACCGTTCCGATCGCTTCTACCATGCCGTGGCCTTTACCCCCGTTGAGTTGTTGTCCATTCCCATCGAACAGGTGGAAAAATCGCTAAAAGACAACCCCGAACTCTCAATGGTGCTGTTACAGGGCTTGTCATCCCGGATTTTGCAAACCGAGATGATGATTGAAACCCTCGCCCACCGAGATATGGGATCGCGCTTGGTCAGTTTTCTGCTCATTCTCTGTCGCGATTTTGGGGTGCCCACCCAAGATGGGATCACGATTGATCTGAAACTGTCCCACCAGGCGATCGCCGAGGCGATCGGGTCTACCCGTGTCACCGTCACCCGGTTGTTAGGCGACTTGCGCCAAGATGACATGATCTCCATTCACAAGAAGAAGATCACCGTCCACAACCCCGTTACCTTGAGCCAGCAATTTACCTAACCACCTCCCCCCTACCACCCGCTAAAATATCGCCGTAAAGGGGTGACGAATGCGTGGCTGTATGGCATAGTCTTAAGGCAGTTCGGGTTTATTACATCGCTCCGTGGGTTTTCGATCCCCATCACACGCCCCTCCCAGCAGCCCCACAACTGCGGAAACAGTGCGATAGGCTGTAGGGAACTGCCGCAAAGCAGGGCAATTCAGTTATTGGCGTACCAAGGTGCTTGGGTGAGCGAGAGTGGGTTAATTCTAATTCTGGCGGTTTTGGTCTTGGGTGGCATTATTGCGACAGTGGGCGATCGCATTGGCACCAAAGTCGGCAAAGCCCGCTTGAGCTTGTTTAATCTTCGTCCCCGGAACACCGCCACCCTCATCACGATCTTGACTGGCGTTGTCGTAGCGGCCTCCACCTTGGGCATCTTGCTTGCCACCAGTGGCCCCCTCCGCAAAGGCTTATTCGAGTTAGAGCGCATTCAACGGGACTTGCGCCGCACCAAAGGAGCCCTGGCCAACATCAACCAGGAATTGCTGACTGCCCGTGGCCAAAAAGTCACTACCGAGGCAGAACTGGCGAAAACCCGCGCCGAACGAGCCCAGGCCCAAAAGCTACTCACCGCAACAAACAAATCCTTGCAACAAGCCTATGCCGATCGCGATCGGGCCAACACCACCCGCCAACAAGCCCAGGCCGAACTCGACATTAACCAACAACAACTCGCCGCCGTCTCCGCCCAAGCCACCGCCCTCCGGTCAAACATTGCCCAACTCCAAACCGAACGGCAACGAGTCATCACCGAAAGCGAAGCAGAACTGCGAGCCAAAATCATCGAAATTCAAGCCAAAACCGCCGTTATTCAAGAGCGGGAAAAACAAGTTCAAAATCTGGAAGCCCAGCAAGCCTTTCTCGCCCGCGAGATTGCCCGCCTCGAACAAACCGCCGAAGGGTTGCGGTTGGGAAATGTCGCCATCCAACGGGGGCAAGTGTTATCTTCCGCCGTCTTGCGAATTGAAAATCCCACTGCCGCCCAATCTGGCGTTGATCAACTCTTGCGCGAAGCCAACCGGATGGCCAACCAACTCGCCCGCCCCGGCAATGGCCGCAAAGACCAGGTGATTTTGATCACCCGGGCCAATGTCGAGCAGTTGGTTAATCAAATCGACGATGGCCAAGATTACGTCGTGCGCGTCTTGGCAGCAGCCAATTATTTAACCGGAGAGATCCCCATCCAAGTTGTGACGGAAGCCGTGCAAAATCGGGTCTTGTTCGAGGCGGGGGAAATGGTGGCCTCCAGCAGTTTGAACCCTGGGGAAATGTCTGATGCCGAAATCCAGCAGCGCATTAATCTCTTGTTGGCAGCGGCTAGTTTCCGGGCTCGCCGGATTGGTATTCTCACCGATTCTGTAGAAATTGGCCGGGTTCAAAATTTGATCACGTTTATCGAAAAGCTGAAAGCCTTCGATCGCACCCTGGAAGTGAGAGCCGTTGCCGCCGAACGTACCTACACCGCTGGCCCGTTAACGGTGCAGTTTGAAGCCCTCGACCAGGGTGAAGTTGTGTTGCGATCGCAAACCTGATCCATGAATGCAGCGGCATCAAACCCCTTATACCGAAGTCGGATAGGCTTGGCGCTCCTGCTCTTTCATCGCTTCAATATTGGTGTGGTCTTCTAAATAATCCAGCAACTTGAGGAAATCCGTGCGCGGGAGCGATCGCCCCCCCAATTCCCGAAATGCCAGTTGCGGCTTCGCATTCTCGACAATGTGATAGCCCCAGTACAACAACTGCTTGCTGTAACGCACCGCCACAATATCGGGATCAATATAATGACACCGCTGATCATCCACCATCATCGCCACAAACTCTTGCTTCAGCAGATCATTTAAAATCCCATTCCGCCGCTCTTCTTCACTGTGATAGTTGTTGATCAACACAAACAGTTCCGCCTGCTCATTCACCCGCCGAATCGCAGAAAACGTCCGCTTAATCACATCCGCATTCTTGTTTATCCCCAAAGGATTGAGGGTTGTGGGAATAATGCAATAGTGAAACTTCCGCAGAAATTCTTCTGGGTTTGCATCGTACTCTGGGCTGCAATCACAAATCACAATCCGCGCTTCGGGATATTCATCCTCATTCCATTCCGTGTAATTCAAGACCGTGATCGTGGCCCCAAGCTGCCCCTTTGGCCCCGGTAAATAGACCCCATCTCCCAATAATTTCCGCAGATTACTTTGGCGATCGAGATCAATCAACACCACGTCATACCCATTTAGGGCAAAGGCCCCCGCTAAATGGGCGCTGATCGTCGTCTTGCCCACCCCCCCTTTACAGGTAAACACACCGATGTAGGTCAGTTCTGGGCGTTGGGGCGGCGGCGGGATTTCGCCATCCTCCCAGATGATTTGGTTATCCCGAAAGCTGCCCAGCGCCACGTCGATGATCTCCTCCGTCCGCATGAAGGTAAACACCGACGGCGTAAACCCAGAGGCCGAAATCAAAAACCCACGGGTAAAGCGGGCGGACATCGGTTGTTCGAGGAAATCAATAAACCGTTCCAGTTGTCCGGCGTGAACTTTGGCCCGTTGATGGCGCACTTGCACTGCCACACAATCGCCGTCGCGAGCAAGCTCAAAGTTATAACCTTTGGTGCCGGGGGGCGCGAGTTCGACTGTCCAGCCATCTTGTTCAAAAAGGCTGATCAGCACTTTTTCAAAATCAGATACCTGTTCAAACTGTGGCATGGAGTTGGTTGACCGCAATCAGTCTGGGTTGAAGGATCCTGGGATCCTGGGTTGGAGGATCGCTTTTAGAGATTAGCTCAAACCTGGACAAAGACAAAGGGCAAATCTTGCTATGACTGGCTAATTTTGCCCGATCGCCCTCTGAAAGGATTGGCAGATCTCGCCACGGTTGGCCGCGATCGCCCCATCCCGCCTCTACAATCGACAATAGACCTGTTGGGTATTCAGTCTCCATGCATCGCTATTTTCGAGTACTACAACTTTTTTGGGCCACGGCGATCGCCGCCGAACTCGAATATCGCCTCAACTTTCTCATTGCCGCCCTCACCAGCTTTGCCGGCCTGTTGGGCAGCCTGTTTGGCCTCTTCTTGTTTTATGGCAACGGCTATCAATTTCAGCACTGGAACTGGAACCAGGCCCTCATCGTATTGGGGATCTTCACCCTCCTCCAAGGCTTCTCTGGCACCTTCCTGGCCCCCAACCTCAACCGCATCGTCAAACACATTCAGCACGGCACCCTGGATTTTGTCTTACTCAAACCCATCAGTTCCCAATTTTGGCTCTCCACCCACACCATTTCTCCCTGGGGGCTGCCCGACCTGTTCTTTGGTAGCGCGATCGTCCTCTACGCCGGGAACCGCTTGGGCCTCCCCCTCAGTAGCTATCTCCTGGGCAGCATTCCCCTGAGCTTTGGCTTGGCTATTCTCTACAGCCTGTGGTTTATTCTGGGAGCGTTGAGCATTTGGTTCGTCAAAATCTACAATGTGACGGAAGTCCTCCGGGGCTTGCTCGAAGCCGGACGCTTTCCAATGGTGGCCTACCCGATGGGATACCGCATCTTTTTTACCTTTGTCGTGCCGGTGGCGTTCCTCACCACGATTCCCGCCGAAGTGATTTTAGGCCGTAGCGAACTCAGTTGGGTCTTGGGAGCTGCCGCCCTTGCCATTGGTCTCCTGATTGTTGCCAATCGCTTTTGGCAATTTGCCCTCCGCTTCTACACCAGCGCCTCTAGCTAGCAGGAAAAATCTTCATGACTCCCTCACCCCTTGTTGTCGCGACGTTCTATCAATTTGTGAGTTTGCCTGACTGCGCCGAGTGGCGATCGCCCCTCTTAGAACGCTGCCGCACCCTCAACATTAAAGGCACCATTCTGCTCGCCACCGAAGGGATCAATGGCACCATTGCTGGCACCCAGAGCGCGATCGACACCATCTTGGCCGAGTTACGCGCCGATCCTCGCCTTGCCAACCTGGAACACAAAGAATCCCCCGCCAGCAAACCGCCCTTCGAACGCATGAAAGTCAAACTCAAGCGCGAAATCGTCACCCTGGGCCAACCCGCTGCCAACCCCAGCCACCAAGTCGGTACCTACGTCAAACCCCAAGACTGGAACGCCCTCATCTCCGACCCCGAAGTCATCGTCATCGATACCCGCAACGATTACGAAGTCAGCATCGGCACCTTCCACAACGCGATCAACCCCCACACCACCTCATTCCGCGAATTTCCGCAATACGTCCAGGCCCACCTCGACCCCCAACACCATCCCAAAGTCGCCATGTTTTGTACCGGCGGCATCCGCTGCGAAAAAGCCTCCTCCTATTTGCTGCACCAGGGCTTCCAAGCGGTCTACCACCTCCAAGGCGGCATTTTGAAATATCTAGAAGAAGTGCCCGCCGCCGAAAGCCTGTGGCAAGGAGAATGCTTTGTCTTCGATGAACGAGTCGCCGTCCGCCACGGCCTAGAAACCGGCTCTTACGACCTGTGTGCAGGGTGCGGTCATCCCATTTCTGACGCTGACAAAACCTCGCCCCACTATGAATTTGGCATTTGTTGCCCTCATTGCTACGCAGACCTCACCCCCGAAAAACGGGCCAAACAAGAAGCCCGCAAACAACGCCTGCTCCAAGAATTCCAACGCAACACGCCTTAAGCCACAGGACACGAGCCCCAGGTTTACGGCGGGGCAAACGGAGATTTTGCCATTATCGTCCTAGCAAAGCGCGATCGCCCAGGCCAAGACAGCATAAAGCCTCGCAGAGCCGAACACGCTAAGACATCAACTGCTTAAATTCTAAAGCGGGCACCGGGAATCGAACCCGGATCAATAGCTTGGAAGGCTATGGTTTTACCACTAAACTATGCCCGCGTGGTGTGTACGCTTCGGTCTATAAGATTAGCATACTTACTGTCTGGTTTCGCACCTCTGGCGAGATTATTGCCAGA
The DNA here is from genome assembly GCA_964475335.1 of uncultured bacterium. Lineage (GTDB taxonomy): Bacteria > Cyanobacteriota > Cyanobacteriia > Leptolyngbyales > Leptolyngbyaceae > CAYYWG01. The sequence continues at coordinate 98,148 of CAYYWG010000011.1, read as the reverse complement.
GACTGGGCTCAACTGGATGGAATACCCCTGCGGCCATCAGAGCCGAGATCCGCAAGACGAACGCAAGAACCAACTGGCTTAGCCCTTGCGTTCGTCAACAGGTGCCTAGCTTGGCAGTTGCACTATGCCTTAAACGCTGATTTACCAGCAAACCGAGCCGCACTACCGAGACTCCGTTCAATCCGCAGAAGTTGGTTAAATTTGGCCACCCGCTCACCCCGACAGCCTGAGCCAGTTTTGATTTGGCCAGCAGCCGTCGCGACCGCCAGATCGGCGATCGTGGTATCTTCTGATTCGCCAGAACGGTGAGACACCATATAGGTATAGTTGTGCTTTTGGGCTAATTCAATGGTGTCCAGGGTTTCGGTGAGCGTTCCAATTTGATTCACCTTGATCAGAATGGAATTGCCCAACCCAGCTTTGATGCCTTCGGCCAAAATTTTGGCATTCGTACAAAACAGGTCATCGCCTACCAGTTGTACAGTACTGCCGATGGATTGGGTCAGCATTTTCCAACCTGCCTCATCGTTTTCGGCCATGCCATCTTCGAGGGAAACGATGGGATATTGCCGTGCCCAGGAAGTCCATAGCTCCACCATTTGTTCTGGAGTCTTGGTTTCTTTGGTGGATTTGAAAAAGAGGTATTTACCGTCTTCCCACATCTCGCTGCTAGCCGGATCAAGACAAATGGAAATGTCTTCACCTGGTTTGTAGCCCGCTTTGACGATCGCCTCCAAAATAAACTCGATCGCCTCATCATTCGACTTCAAATCCGGTGCAAAACCACCCTCATCACCGACTCCCGTACTCAACCCTTTACTGTGCAAAATCGACTTCAGGGCGTGAAACGTCTCCATCCCCATCCGAATTGATTCCGCAAAGGAAGGTGCATTGTGGGGCGCAATCATAAACTCTTGAAAATCGACCGTGTTATCCGCGTGCTTCCCACCATTGATCACATTCATACAAGGGACGGGCAACAATGATGCATTCGCGCCCCCCAGATAACGATAGAGTGGCATCCCCGCAGCACTAGCCGCCGCCTTGGCAACAGCCAACGAAATCGCCAAAATGGCATTGGCACCGATCGCCGCCTTATTGGGTGTGCCATCAATTTCGATCATCGCCAGGTCAATTGCCCGCTGATCCATCGCATTCATTCCAATCAGCTCTGGCACTAGCTTCGTATTGGCATTTTCAACAGCTTGCAAAACCCCTTTGCCACCGTATCGCTGCTTGTCGCCATCCCGGAGTTCCACAGCTTCTTTTTCCCCCGTCGAGGCCCCAGACGGCACGATCGCCGATGCTTCCGTGCCATCGGTCAACAACACCACGGCCTCCACCGTAGGATTTCCACGCGAGTCTAAAACCTCGTACGCTTGAATATCCTCAATTTCATTCACATACATCACGGTCAATCCTCCAATCCTTGGGTTATTGCTGTGGGCATCGGTGTGCCAAAGAGCCTTAGAGATACTAACCCATACCCAAGCCTTCGAGCGTACCACAAGCCACACACCACCTTAAAGAACTTGGAAGATTCCAGCGGCCCGATCGCGATCGCCCACGCTTCCCCCGTCGCCATGTATGATCGAAAGCTGGAGTCAACCCGATCGCTCCGTACCCCCCTTTGGAATCCCGGAACCATGAATCTGACGCGCGTTTGGAAAAAAGGCATCTTGTTTGCCCTGCTCGGTATCCTCCTCAGTTGGCTCGTCAGTTGCGGCGGTGCCCCCAATTCCAGCTCCAACCCCACAACCGCCAACGGCAAGCAAGAAGTTGAATTTTGGACCATGCAGTTGCAACCCGAATTCACCGACTACTTCAACACCTTGATTGCCAACTTCGAGCAGGAAAATCCAACCGTCAAAGTCCGCTGGGTAGACGTGCCCTGGGCCGATATGGAGCGCAAGATTCTCACCGCCGTTTCCGCCAAAACCGCCCCCGATGTCGTGAACTTGAATCCTGGGTTTGCCTCCCAACTCGCCGAGCGCAACGCCTGGATGATTTTAGACGACAAAGTTACCCCCGAACAGCGCCAAGCCTACTTACCCAACATTTGGAAAGCCAGCACCCTAAACGGCCAAACCTTTGGCCTCCCCTGGTATCTCACAACTCGTATCGCCATCCACAACGCTGATATCTTTAAACAAGCAGGCTTAAGCCAACCCCCCAGCACCTACGCAGAACTGGCCACCGCCGCAAAGCAAATTAAGGAAAAAACCGGGAAATACGCTTACTTTGCAACAGTCGTGCCCGAAGATTCCGCCGAAGTTTTAGAATCCTTTGTGCAAATGGGTGTGCAATTGGTCGATGCCAACGGCAAAGCCGCCTTTAACACGCCCCAAGGGAAAGCCGCCTTCCAATACTGGGTGGATTTGTATCAGCAAGAGCTACTACCCAAAGAAGTGTTGACCGAAGGACATCGGCACGCGATCGATCTCTACCAACGCGGGGATACAGCCGTACTAGCCTCTGGAGCAGAATTTCTGAATAACATTGCCACCAACGCCCCCTCGATCGCAAAAGCCTCCGCCACCTCCACCCAGATCACTGGGGAAACCGGCAAAGTCAACGTCGCCGTGATGAATGTGGTCATCCCTAAAGATACCGATACGCCCGATGCCGCACTGAAGTTTGCCCTCTACGTCACCAATGACAGCAACCAACTCACCTTTGCCAAAGCCGCTAACGTACTGCCCTCCACGATCAACGCCTTAAAAGATCCCTACTTCACCACCTTGCCAGCGAACGCCACCCCAGTTGATCAGGCACGGTCAATCAGCGCCAAGCAAATGGAAAAGGCAGAAGTTCTGGTACCCGCCATGAAAAACGTTAAACAGTTGCAAAAAGCGATTTACAGCAACTTGCAAGCTGCAATGTTGGGGCAAAAGACCGTTGACCAGGCGATCGCCGATGCCGCGAATGAATGGAACAGCGCCACATAAAATCAACTGGATAGCACGACGCCTAACCCGCGATCGTGCTTCCTGTTGCACAGTGAGTTAAGTGCATTTACACTTCACTGAAATATAATCTCCATCACATTTGATGGGTTCATTAATGCTCAATGGTGATACTTCCCATTGAGTTATTTTTTGCAAAATTATAAAATCCGCTCAAGCAGATCGGCTCGCCGTTTCATTGCCATCTTGCATGAATCTAAATCATTCATATAGATAGCGACATAGGACAAGAATAATTCAAGTCAATACAATCATTCAATCAACGATTTTAGTACCTCATATTTTGAAATTCAGAAGCAATCAAATAAAGTCTGACATCAGTTTTATTATTAAAATTTTGCGGTACTTGAGCGAGGATTTTTTACATATTTTTTGAGTGTTGCTCAACCATCTTCGTCAGTTTTCTATCCAACAGATAGCCCCGATGAACAGCATCACCCAATCGGGTAGTTGCCAGCCTCACGATCGAATAGTACATTTGAACGATAGCAATTTTGGAGGAAAACCTATGTCAGCGACACTTACTCCTCATTTGACTGTCAATGATGCGGCAGCCGCGATCGCGTTTTACACCCAAGCTTTCGGGGCTGTAGAGCACTTTCGGTTACCCACCCCAGACGGCAAAATCATGCACGCTGAAATCCAAATTGGGGATATGCTCCTGTTCTTGAATGACGAGTTTCCTGAAATGAGCAGTAAACCACCCAGTGCGCTCAACAGTTCACCCGTGACCCTTCATTTGCAAGTCGATGATGTTGATACCTGGATGCAGCAAGCGATCGCCGCCGGGGCAACGGTCACCATGCCAGTGGAGAAAATGTTTTGGGGCGATCGCTATGGCCGCATCGTCGATCCCTTTGGGCATGAATGGTCTCTTGCCACCCAGGTTGAAACCGTGTCGCCGGAAGACGTGAAACAACGAGCCGCAGCCCTCTTTGCCGCCTAAACAAACCACCTGCGCGGGTTCGCGATCGCGCCCAAGCGGCTGGGAACGGGGACATATTCAGCCCCAAAGATCACCCAGTTGCCAGCCCAATTTCTTTCAAGCGATAGATTTGGTAACCACTCCCAAGTCGTATGCTGGGGCAGCCTGTTACAGATCCGTAACGGCCTTACATCCGGCATTCACATAAGGTTAACCAGGCTGCCATGAATCGCGAACCCCATGAACTCAACAACGCTGACAAGCGGCAAGAACTTCAGCAAGAACAAGAAGCCTTTCGACTGCGACAGGAAGAACAACGGTTGCGAGATGCTGAACGCCGCTCAACGTTTGCGTGGATCCGCAATAGCATTTTGCTGCTGGTAAGTGCCCTAGAAATTTTGTTAGCCATTCGCTTCTTTTTGCGGGTAGCTGGAGCGAATACCAGCAACGCCTTCGCTCAGTTTATTTACAATCTTTCTGAGGGTTTTGTTGCGCCGTTTTCCACGCTTTTCATCAGTCCCGTAAAGGGCGACGGGGCTTACATTTTTGATGTGAATATTTTAATCGCGATGCTCGTGTATGCCCTGCTGGGCTGGCTAGCTCTGGCCATTGTCAACTATGTGCAAGGTCGGCAACCTTAAGGGGCGAATCGCGGGTTCTGTTTCATTGCCTAATCTTCAGGGCGATCGCGGGTGGCCACTGGAGGGGTTGCAATCGGGTCAGTCGGGGTCGCTCCAATCGCTGGCGGTGCCAGGAAATGCAACAAAACACTGGTGCCCAACATAAACATGGCATCACAGATAAATTCTCGCCGAGTGTAGCGTCGAGCCATAAGTACACCTCTGTATACCAATCTTAAATCAACATCTTACGGTATCCCGCTCCAATTGGGGCCGGAGCATGGGAGATTCAGGTTTGGCCATGCAGGTTGGACGGGCAAATTAAAACGGGCGATCGCGGCTGATTCCATCCTCACCGTTCTCGATTGGGGAAAACTTGCGCGGCTGGGGCGATCGCGGCACAATAAAAGGGTGAATTGCTTCAAGGTTCGTTACAATCTTTTCATCGAATGCCGGAACAGCAAGCCCTTACCTCTGTCGCTTCTAGGCCCGACACGCCACCGCAGACTGCAACCACCCGCCAATCTATCGCAGCCGCACCAGTCGATTACGATGTGGTCATTGTTGGGGGTGGGCTCGTTGGCCTGACCTTTGCTTGCGCGTTTCAGGATTCTGGGATGCGGGTTGCCCTCATCGAAGCCAGAGCCGCCTCGGCAGCCGTGGCGCGGGGCCAAGCCTACCACATCAATTTGATGTCGAGTCGCATCTTTGCAGGCTTAGGCGTGTGGGAATCCATGCGGCCTGAGGTAAATCCCATTGCTGAAATTCACCTCTCCGATGTCACCTATCCTCATCCGGTGCGGTTCGTGCCCCAAGATCTGCGCACTCCAGAGTTGGGCTATGTGGCAGAGCATCGAGTGTTGCTAGAGGCGCTTCAAGCACGGGTGCATCAGTGTCCCAACCTGACTTATCTGTGCCCGGTGGAAGTGGTGGAAACGCAATTTACCCCCGCAGAAGTGACCCTTTCTCTGCGGCAGGGCGAGAAAGACTGGCAGGTGCGATCGCGGTTGATCGTGGCGGCAGATGGGGCGCGATCGCCCATTCGACAACAACAGGGCATTCAAACCTACGGTTGGCAATATTGGCAAGCGTGCGTGGTCGCCTTTATCCAACCCGAAAAACCCCACCAAAACATTGCCTACGAGCGGTTTCAACCCGATGGCCCCTTTGCCATTTTGCCATTACCGGGGAATCTGTGCCGCATTGTGTGGACAGCCCCCAAAGCCGAGGCCGAGGCCATTCTCGCGCTGGATGAAACCGCCTTTCTCGCCAAACTCAAGCAGCGGTTTGGCGACCAAATGGGCGACCTGAAATTAGTTGGGCAGCGCTATCTCTTCCCGGTGCAGTTGATGCAAAGTACTCGCTATGCTCAGTCCCGTTTGGCCCTGATCGGTGATGCTGCCCATTGTTGCCATCCCGTGGGGGGGCAAGGGGTCAATCTGGGTATTCGGGATACAGCAGCCCTGGCCCAAGTCTTGATCCAGGCCCACCACCAGGGCTTAGACATTGGCAGCGAACCCGTCTTACGGCGCTATGCCCGTTGGCGATCGCCGGAAAATTTGGTGATTTTGGCGTTTACGGATACCCTCAATCGCTTGTTTTCCAATACTATCCGTCCGGTGATGCTGCTGCGCCATCAAGGCTTGTGGGTGTTGCGCCATGTCCAATTGGCTAAAGTGCTGTCCCTCCGGTTAATGACGGGGCTACTGGGGCGATCGCCTAACCTGGCCAAACGCTGACCTCCTCACACCCACCGCTCAACTGTGCCCGCCCCCCCAAGTTGCAGTTTAATGAACTAGCGCGCTGTTATTTTTGGAAGGCGGTTCCATGCGAACAATTGCCGAAATCAATGAGAAAATTCGCTCCCAGTCTGCTGTGGTGTGGACGGTGGAAGAAACCAAAGCCCGCGTAGCCGAACTCGGCGTTACCCAGGCGGCAAAAACCGTTGATGTCATCACCACAGGCACCTTTGAGCCAATGGAATCCTCCGGGGCCATCATCAACTTAGGCCATACCGACCCCCCCATCAAAATTCGGCAATGCTGGCTAGATGGAGTGCCCACCTACTCTGGGTTTGGGGCAGTGGATTTGTATTTAGGAGCAACCCAGGTCAGCGAGGCCGCAGATGGGGAAGAAGTACGTGAACGGGGCGGTGGCCACGTCATTGCCGATTTGATTGCGGGCAAAGCGGTGCATTTGCGAGCGATCGGCCAGGTCACGGATTGCTATCCACGGGCCTCCTTTGAAACCACCATCACCAGCGATACCATCAACCAGTTTTACCTGTTCAATCCACGCAATCTCTACCAAAACTTTATTGTCGGGGTCAATGGCGGCGATCGCTTGCTCCATACCTATCTTGGCCCCCTCCAACCCCGACTAGGCAATGCCGTTTACTCGAATCCCGGTGCCCTTTCCCCCCTGCTCAACGATCCCGACTTGCAGTTGGTCGGCATCGGCACCCGCATTTTTCTTGGCGGCGGCATTGGCTATGTAGCCTGGGAAGGCACCCAACATTTCCCCTTGCAAAAGCGCCTCCCCAACCGCACACCCATCGGGCCGGCGGCCACCCTCGCCCTCATTGGAGACGCCAAGCAAATGGATCCGCGCTGGGTACGGGGCTGTTACTTCAAGAGTTATGGCTCATCCCTAATGTTGGGAGTGGGGGTACCGTTGCCCGTTTTGTCCGAAGCGGTGGTCGCCCATTGTGCCGTTCAGGATACCGACTTGGTTGCCCCCATTGTCGATTTTTCCATTCCCCGCCGAGTCCGCCCCACCTTTGGCCTTGTGAGCTATGCCCAACTGAAATCGGGTCGTGTGGCGATCGATGGCAAAACTGTGCGGGTCGCCCCCTTAGCCAGTTTGTATCTATCTCGTGCCGTCGCTACAGAACTCAAGCAGTGGATCGAAAGTGGGCGCTTTGAGTTGACCGAAGCCGTTGCCCCGATCGCCCCCGATCGCGCTTTTCTGCCGCAAAATGTGTGGGGTGCTCAACTGGAAATTGACTAACGGATCTAAACACCAGCCATGACAGACATCATCGAGATTCTCACCGCCGACTATGCCCGGTTTCCCCAGGATCAGACCTACGCCATCTACGCCCAAGACGTGTATTTCAAAGACCCGATGAATGAATTTCGGGGGTGCGATCGCTACCGTCAAATGATCGGGTTCATCCAAACCTGGTTTCGCAACTGCCAGATGGAAGTTCACGCCATTCAGCAAAACGGCAACACCATTCGCACCGATTGGACTCTCCGGTGGAATACGCCCTTGCCCTGGCAACCCCGCATCGCCATCCCCGGTTGGAGCGAACTCACCCTCAATGATCAGGGCTTAATTGCATCCCACATCGACTACTGGCATTGCTCCAAACTGGATGTGATCAAGCAACATATTCCGTTTTTCAGTAACTCAAACCTGAGTGCGATCGCAACTCCTACCAGCCATCGATCTCCGTTTCGTCCCAAATTTCCAGATTCCGATCTTTGAGATAAGTCAGTGCTTCTTGAATCTGGATTTGTTGCCCCCTTAACTCCAAGGTAAACCAGCCATCACCTCTCGCATTTGCCCCTAAGATTGCCGCTTTGATATTCACAGTCAGATGATAGTGCGAAATCAAGTGCGAAATGATGGGTTCTTGATGGAAACTTTCTGGAATTCGCAGCCGAATCGAAATTTCCGTTATCCGGTCTTGATTCAGTAACATTGTCAGTTTCTCCCAAGTATTTTGTTGGTGTACGGTTAAGTGTATTTAGACCATATCTTCCGGTCAGGCGTGGGGCGATCGCCCCTCCATCCAGGCCGTCAGTTGCCGCCGAATCTCATCAAACAACGCGCCATTATCAAAGAATTTCTTTTGAACCGTCGCCCATCCTCCATAGGTCTCTACCGTGCTGAGAGTTGGCACTGGTTTGTATGGAGCCACCAACGTCTGATCCTTGACCGTCAGGGCATCCGCCGGACGAAACCCCACCTTGGCAAATTCGGCCTGGGCTTCTGGAGTAAAGAGATACTGGACAAAGGCTTCTGCCACCTCGCGAGAACCCCGTTGATCGACGATTTTATCCACCACGGCGATCGGGTTATCAATCGAAACGTTGATATCCGGAATAAAGTAGCTAGACGATTCCCCTTTTTGCGCCGCCAACAATACTTCGTTTTCGTAATTCACCATCGCATCGCCCTGCTCTTGTTTCAGGAACACATCTGCGGCTTCCCGCGCATCCCGAGTCAAGATCGGCACATTTTTGTAGGCTTCAGTCACAAACTGAGTCGCTGCGGCATCACTGCCCCCCGCTTTGACTCCCGCATTCCACAAGGCTAAAAAGTTCCACCGAGCCACGCCAGATGTTTTGGGATCAGCCGTAATCCACTTCACGTCGCCCCGCGCTAAATCGGCGAAGGACTGGATATTTTTGGGATTACCTTCTCGCGTCACCAGGGCCGCCACCGATTTAGAGACAATACTGTTATTGGGCAATTCTTGCTCCCAACCGGGCGCAATCAACTGGGCCGAAACCAGCTTCTCCACATCCAGAGCCAAGGCCAGGTGTACCACATCCGCTTCTAACCCATCCACCACGGCGCGGGTTTGGGAACCAGAACCACCATAGCTTTGGTAGAAAACTACATCTTGACCGTGCTCTTGCTTCCACTTGGCCGCAAACTTGGGAATGATGGCATCGTGGGCTTCTTTCGTGACCGCAAAGGAAACCAGCGAGATTTCGACTTTTTTAGGTTTGCCATCGGGGGTTAAGTTGCCACTCCCGGAACAGGCCGCGATCGCCAACCCCAAACTCAGCCCCACCAACAGGAGACTCAGAAACCGCCGCAGGGGCGATCGCCACCACCGCCCCACCTTCAGCCCCTTCAGCCCAGTCTGCTGCCACTTCACCATACCCCTCCCAAAACCCGGTTCCCCGATCGAGATTAAAGCATTTACATCGTCAGACTATCCTACGCAGACCAGATCCTAAAGTCAAGCAAATAATAACGGTTTTCCGACCGACAAACCGTAGTTTATCTCGCAATGGCCTGAGCGATCGCCCAAACCCTTATCCATTGGTTTGCTCTAGAAACCAAGTGGTACAGTGTGTAAAGTAAAAGAATGTAACTAAATTCTCAGGAAGGGTTTCCTCATCCATGCGTGTAATTCTCATGACCGGCAAAGGTGGCGTTGGCAAAACCTCCGTTGCCGCCGCAACAGGTCTTCGTTGCGCTGAATTAGGCTATCGCACACTTGTCCTGAGTACCGATCCAGCCCATTCCCTGGCCGATAGTTTTGATCTGGAAATGGGGCATGAACCCCGGCTCGTGCGGCCCAACCTGTGGGGGGCAGAACTGGATGCACTCATGGAGTTAGAAGGCAACTGGGGAGCCGTCAAACGGTACATTACCCAAGTGCTGCAAGCCCGTGGCCTCGAAGGGGTGCAAGCCGAAGAACTCGCCATTTTGCCGGGGATGGATGAAATCTTTGGGCTGGTGCGCATGAAACGCCACTACGACGAAGGCGAGTACGACGTGTTGATCATCGACTCAGCCCCCACCGGCACCGCTCTGCGCCTGCTCAGCTTGCCCGAAGTCGGCGGCTGGTACATGCGCCGCTTTTACAAACCCTTGCAGGGGATTTCGGTTGCCTTACGCCCCCTGGTCGAACCCCTGTTTCGCCCGATCGCCGGGTTCTCCCTGCCCGACAAAGAGGTCATGGATGCACCCTACGAATTTTACGAGCAAATTGAAGCCCTGGAAAAAGTGCTGACCGACCCCACCCAAACGTCTGTGCGGCTGGTCATGAACCCCGAAAAAATGGTGATTAAGGAGTCCCTCCGCGCCCACGCTTACCTGAGTCTGTACAACGTGGGCACGGATTTAGTCGTCGCTAATCGCATCATCCCCGAAAGTGTCAGCGATCCCTTTTTCCAACGCTGGAAAGAGCAACAATACCAATATCGGCAAGAAATCCACCAAAACTTTAGCCCCTTGCCCATCAAGGAAGTGCCCCTATATTCCGAGGAAATGTGTGGGCTCGCCGCCCTTGATCGCCTGAAGGAAACCCTGTTCCCAGCGGGAGAAGATCCGGCCCAGGTTTACTACAAAGAAACCACTTTGCGCGTGGTGCAAGAACAGCAACAATACAGCCTGGAGTTGTATTTACCCGGCGTCGAAAAACACCAGATCGAACTCAGCAAAACAGGAGACGAACTGAATGTGCGGATTGGGAACCACCGCCGGAACCTGGTCTTGCCCCAAGCCCTAGCCGCTCTGCAACCCGCTGGAGCTAAGATGGAAGCCGATTATCTAAAAATCCGCTTCGCCTAATCACCGCTGAGGCCAGGGGACATCCGGTTAGAGGGTTAGAGGCGATCGCTCACGAGGTGGTCGCCTCTAACTGCATCGCCACCTGAAACGCCGCCTGATCGGGAAAGATATCAAACATGCGATCAAGGGCGGAAATATCAAACAAAAATCGAGCTTGCTTTTGGAGGCCACACAGATACAACTGGCCTCCCACCATCCGAAATTTGGAATGCATTGACACCAGGGTGCCCACCCCAAAACTGTCAATCATCGAAACATGTTGCAGATCGATCAAAATCAACCGAGCGCCTTCTTCGCAATCGGTATGAAATTGTTGCAGTAATTGCTTGGCCACATTGGCAGACAAAATGCCTTCTGGTTGCAACACCCTGAAATCTCCAGAGTTCATCATTGGGTTCCTCCCATCAGATTTCACGTCTCCAGCAATATCGCGATCGCACGGGAAAGCGTCATTGCTCCTGGTCTGCACCCACTTGCACCCATTTGCACCCATCGGTTAAGCGACCTTGCCACCAAACCCTCTTCCTCAGTATTCCCACGCTGAGGCCAGAGGCAACAGTTCACCGCGATCGCCCCTCCCCAGAACCAACGCAGCCGTTAAATTAGCCCTTAAATCAAGAAGACTCAGAGGGTGAGGCCAGCCCCGATGCTTCCCAGCCAGGTGCCTGCGGTCGCAGATAGGCCATCCCCCCCAGGCCCAACCCCCAGACCGCCACCGCCAACCCATGCAGCAGCGTAATCGTCCACAGGGAGCCCGTTACCCGATACACCACCGTACAGGTTAGACCGAGCAGCGCATACAAGACCAACACCCCAGGTTTCGTTCCGGTGGGCTGGGGCGATCGCGTCAACCGAGCCCACAGGGGATAATGGGCCACGTACAAACCCAGACTCACCAACGCAAACAGCCACCAGTAGGGTTCTAGGGGGCCAGTCCGCCCCGGCTCCGGAATCAGCAACACCCGAAAGATTAACTCTTTGACCAAGGCTGGCATCCAGAATAGGGCGATCGCCCGTCGCAATTGCCGGGGCCAGGGAGCAGGCCAGGGCTGCCACCGCACCACCCCCAAGCGTCGCCCCACCCCATAGGCGATCGCCCCAAAGATCACCCCCGTTCCCGCCGTGAAAGCCCAACCCGGTAAGGCTGGGACTCGGAGTGCCCCCAAAATTTGCGTGAGCAGGATAGAAAAAATCGGAATATTTGTCCAGGGCAAAGTCCAGGCACCCAAGGCCAGCGTCGGGGCGATCGGATAAATCGTCGGGTCAAAGCCCCCTAATTGGTTCGATCGCAATACCCAGAGACTCGCCCGATTTTTCAAATACAAAATTGCAATTTCATCTTGCCCCTGCCGGGGTAAGGCTGTGCGCCACGTCAGCAACCCCGTCAACAGATTGCGTATCGTCAACTGGCTCAAGCTGACAAATTGAGATTGCGTGCCCAACACCACATCCGCGTTATTATCCCAATCCCACCGCACCACCCCCAACGGCGTCAGTTGCTCATAGAGATCACGAGTCAGCCGTACCAACCGCCGAAACCGTTGGGAATCAGGCGCAGAAGGATTTGCCCGCATCCAGGCTACCGCTTCCGGGGTCTGTTCCACCTTCTGTTGGAGGCGGCGCAAGGTGTTGTAAAGAGCTTGATTCGAATCTTGCACACAAGAGGTCGCCGCACTAATCAGCGCACTGCCCGTCCCATCGCCAATGCGGTACCGCGCCGCCACCAGGCTCAGTTCCGCCAACAGTTCCCGCAGGGGCGAAAACGTCACCGAGCCAAATTGATAGTCCTCAGTGAGGGGCTCAAAGTTGACCAAAATATCCGACGTGGGATGGGTGCCCATTTTGCCCCGCTGCAAGTCGCCCATGTAATTGGCCCAGGTACTCACCCCCGACATAATGCCAGGGCCATTGTTGGCGTAGACCTGCACATAGGTCACATCAAACTGGGGTTCTTGGGTAAATTCATCCCGCACGACTTCTGCCAAGCCATAGGCAAAGTGGCCAGTGTATGTCCCCAGGGGGCCGTTTTCACCCAGGTCGCCGTCTCCCCCCCGCGCCCCAAACAGGTGCAGCACAAGGGCACGAGTCCCGATCGCGCCTTGGTGGGTCAAGTCTTCTTGCCAGGGGGCGATCGCGCGGTCAGCCTCCTTTCCACGGGCATCCACCACCACCGACTGAACCGTGCCCTTGCGAGATTCTGTCTCCGCCCAATTGTCATAGCGAATGTAATTCAAGGCATTGGCTTGCCCCAATACCACCGTTGTCGGTTTGAGTTGAAACAGCGATCGCGGCTTTAAGGCTTGCACCGTAAACAAGCCCTGGCGATCGGGCGCACCATAGACATACCAGCCCGCACTGCCCGCTGGCGATTTCGCTAAATCACGCGGCGTCGAGGCAAACACTCCCCGACTGTCAGATGGTTGCTGCGGTACCCGCATGACCGCCATTGGCCCATCAAATTGCTGGGTTGCCGGGTTGTAATGCTGAGTGCGGAAAAACTCACTCGCACAGGGCGCACCACCAGGACACTGGGTTGGCAAGGGATAGCCCACCGGGGGGGCGATCGCCTCCACTACCTTGACCAGCGCCACATAACGGCCCGTCGTCATCACGGGTTCCTGGCTAATGCGCACTGTCGGGGTTCCCGGCCCCGGAATCGGCGGTGCAGTTAGGGCATTCCCCTCAAACTGGATATCCCCCGCTAAGCCCACCGTGACATCATCCTGGGGCCGAAAGCCAGCCAGCGATTGCAACGGGCCAACCTGCTGCCGCCCATTTAACCGCACAGGATGAATCCGGCCTGCCTCAATGCTCTTTTGCACATCCGGGGGAAATTGCACATCCTGGGTTGCAGTCTGCACATAGGTCTGAGTGCGGGGATTCTGGCTCCAGCCCAGCCGCACGATTTTGCCCGCCAAATCTTGATAAGGCGGCGGTGCATGATAAACCTCTAGCCATGCCCAGTCCGTTTCCTGGGTCGATCGCTGCCATTGTTGGTATTGTCCTGGTTTGGGGAGAATCAGCCGTCCCAACCATTGCGCCGTCGGACGGTAGAGATCCGTAGGCAGGGTTTGGGTTAAGGGATAAAAGCTGAGCTGGTTGAACGGAGCCGAGGCGATCGCCGGAGACTGAGCCGGGGCGATCGCGATCGTTAGAAACCCCAACCAACAGGCCACCACGCCCCCAAGCCCCACCCGCACCCACCATTTGCGCGATCGCCGCCACACACACCGCAGAGAGAAAGCCGATCGCCAGGAATACATATACAGGGCCTCTTCGGGAGGAGCAATCTGGGTGAATTTTAGGCGACTTTGGGACGAATGGAGCGGTTCAGCAAAACAGCTTCAAGTGCGGCGATTCAACACTTGTTCTTGCTCCGCCTCGATCGCTTTTTTATAGACACTCACAAAATGGGCCAAAATCACATCCCCGTTGTAGTCCACAAAGCCCCAGGCTTGACCGGGATGGGCAAAGACCAACTGGCCCGTTTGGGTCGGTGGCGCAGTCGGAATGCCATCGGCCATGTTCACCACGCGATAGGAGTTGGGCACAAGCCGACTGTGAGCCTCTGCAAACTCCACATTGCCAACTCGCGGACTGGCATAGGTATACAGACGCAATTGAGGCCGCAACTCAGGCACCCGAATCGCCAAATCCATTGCTGCCAACGTCGCCAACGAGGCCCCCAGGCTATGACCTGTAATGTACAACGGGCGAGATTTATCCAACGTTTGGATAATGTCTAACACTTGTTGGGCGATCGTGCCGTAGATGGTGGCAAAGCCGCGATGCACTTTCCCCACAAACTGAAACGCGGATAACTCGCTATGGCTAATTTGTTGGGCCAAGACATTTTGAATCCACTCATTGGTTTGCTGGGTGCCCCGAAAGGCCAGGATATTGTGCTCTGGCGATCGCAACACAAACCCCCAATACACCGGATTCAGCCACTTGACCGTCACCACTTGCCCCCCAATGCTTTTGACGATGCTTTCCACCTGGTCCAAGTTTTCCCGGAGGGGATCGGGCTGCAATAAGGCGGGATCTGCCGCATTCGTCGATAGCTCTAACTTGCGGGTGGTGGTGGCTTCTTCTGGCCCGATGATCGTCGCGATCTGAGTGTAGGGCGCGAGGCTGGCATCAAAGCTGGGCAAACGATTGATCGCGCCGTCATAATCCTCCACGATCGTCCCGGTGAGATACTGCTCTGTTCCCAGGCGATCGCACCGAATCAGTAGTTTCGACATCTTGCGGTCGTAGGGCACTGTCGGCGGCACCAACCGCAACTGATTTTTAATCGCCTGCGCCGCTTCCGAACTCACCGTATCGCCGCTAAATGCTTGTTCGAGATAGCGATCGACATAGGCTGGCGACTGACGGGCCAACGCTGATAGTTGCGCCTGATCTAAGGTAAATTCCCGCTGCTTAGCGTAGTAGTACAATCCCGTATTGGCCGCGATCGCCCCAAACAACCCCAACAGCAGTTGCCGCCGTTCCCGACTGCCACCCCCACCGGCCCGCAAGGCAAACAGCCCCATCGGTTGCATACGCTGACTTTCATCCCGCAGTTCTGTCGCTTTGCCACTCGCGTAATACTGGTTTGTGGCTTGGCCAGCAATCCACGTGAAGGTGCTAAAGGCCGCCGCCAACGCAAACGCCTTGCATATAGGGAAATAGATCGCGATGACGATCATCAACCCCCAGGCCAACCCCGCCATGATTAACGCGCCGACCCCACCCGCCAAATTCCCGGCGATCGCCAAGATGTCATGCCCCTTGGGGTAGCCCCACCTTGCCCCCACGTCGCGCATCATCTTAAAACTGAGCACACCCACGAGCACCAACGAAGCACTGAACCAGCCAGGAAACGGGTTCAACCCCAAAATTGCAGCAACCAGAGCATATTCAAAAATTAAGGCCCGCATTTCATGGTTGGGGGTTTGCCACCAAACCCTTGGCTTCCCATCCTCCACAACGGCGGAAATCTTTTCGTCCATCGACATCGGTGCCCTGCCGCCAGCGATATAAAAGGTATGCTTCGTCACCATACCCTGAGCGCGCCGGGATGCAATTTGTCTTAACGAAAACCTAAACCTTTGGGCCTCTGGGGGTGACACGGCTCAGCCAAAGCCCCAGAGCTACGCCCTTCCAAGCATTTTGGGTTCCAGTTCCCCCGCCCAAAATTTTCTACGCCAACGGGCCGCGATCGCCCTAGGATGAAGAAGTTCGTTGCCCTTCACATCACCCTAAACAATGGAACGGATTGGATTTATTGGCTTGGGCCTGATGGGGAAACCGATGGCCCGAAATATATTGAAGGCAGGCTATCCACTCCTGGTGTACAACCGCAGTCGCGCACCGATGGAAGAATTAGCCGCTGAAGGAGCAGTCATGGCCGAGTCGCCCGCCGCGATCGCCCAAGGGTCAGATGTGGTCATTACCTGCTTACCAGATTCGCCGGATGTGGAATCAGTCATCCTCGGCCAAGACAGCGTGTTAACCGGGGCGCGATCGGGAATGCTGGTCATCGACCATTCCACCATCGCACCCGCTGTCGCCCGCAAAGTCCATCTCGCCCTGCAACTGAAAGGAGTCGAAGCCCTAGACGCGCCAGTCTCCGGCGGCGATATCGGAGCGCAACAGGGCACCTTATCGATCATGGTTGGCGGCTCCGAAGCAGCCTTGCAGCGCGCCCTCCCAATCTTGCAGGCAATGGGCCAAAACATTGTGCATATTGGCGCTGCGGGAGCCGGACAAGTCGCCAAAGCGTGTAACCAAGTCGTGGTAGCTCTGACCATCCAGGCCGTAGCCGAAGCCTTGACCCTGGCGAAAAAGTCGGGTGTTGACCCCGCCAAGGTGCGATCGGCCTTGCTCGGTGGGTTTGCCCAGAGCCGCGTGCTGGATGTGCATGGGCAGCGCATGTTGGAAGAGCGCTTTGACCCTGGGTTTAAGCTCCAACTCCACCGCAAAGATATGGGCATTGTGTTGCAGACGGCGCGCGAGGTGCAAGTGCCCTTGCTGGGGGCCGCGCAAGTGACGGAACTCATGAATGCATTACTGGCCCAGGGTAAAGGGGATTTAGACAATGCCGCCATGATTACTCTGTATGAACAGTTGAGTCTGAAGGACTAAGGGGTTATTCGGGCTGGGGAGGGGCAGGCGATCGCAAATACCCCGTCAGCCACAGATCTGGCCCGCTGACTTGCCACTGAACACCCTCCAGGGAATAGGCGTCAGTCATTTGGGTTAAGCCCAGATCGCCAATAGGGCCGGGGGCTGTCACCCCACCAATGACCTTGGGAGCAATGAAGACCCAGAGTTTTTGCACCGCTCCGGCGGCGATCGCCTGAGCCGCCAAATTTCCCCCACATTCCCACAACACGCTCAATAAGCCGCGATCGTACAAATGGGCCATCACCGCATCAGGGGTTAACGGCTCCAGTTCGACAACATCAACCCCACGGCGGCGGAGTTGAGCCTGCACGTCGGGGCGGGTGCCAGCCTGGGTAAACACAAGGGTCGGAGCGATCGCGGTATCCCACAAACGAGCGTCCAGCGGTAACTCCAGCGATCGACTCATCACTACCCGTAACGGCGTAATATCCGACCGCCGACTGGTGAGTAGGGGATTATCTTGGCGCACCGTATTCCCCCCGACAATGACCGCATCGCACCCCGCCCGCAGCTCATGCACCCGCGATCGCGATTCTGGCCCCGACACCCACGCACTATGCCCTGTCGTCGTGGCAATCTTCCCATCCAGGGTCATCGCGTATTTCAAAATCCCAAACGGGCGGTGGGCCAAAATCCGATGCACAAACGCTTCATTCAACTGTTGGCAGGCCGCTTCCTCTACGCCCACGGTCACCGCAATGCCAGCAGCCCGCAACTTCGCAATGCCCTGGCCAGCCACCTGGGGATTCGGGTCAACCATGCCCACCACGACCCGTTGCACCCCCGCCGCAATTACCGCATCGGCACAGGGGGGCGTCCGACCGTAGTGACTACAGGGTTCTAAGTTGACATACAGCGTTGCACCACGAGCGCGATCGCCCGCCTGCCGCAACGCAAAAACTTCCGCATGGGGATCCCCCGCTTTGGGATGAAATCCTTCACCCACGATCGCCCCCTGCTGCACCACAACGGAACCCACCAAAGGATTGGGAGCTGTTTTGCCCATTGCTTGGGCGGCTAGGGCAAGACAACGCTGCATCATCAAGCGGTCATCGGCAGACTGAGGCATCGTAGAGTCGCTGAGTAACAGTGAAGGACAACAAATAAAAACTGAACTATTGGTGAAATAGCACAGGAGTAGCGGCGATCGCGCCATCACACCAACACCAGTTCCCAAGCACATCTATCAGTGCGTAATAACAAAAAACCAGGAGATCAGACAATCTCCTGGAGCAATCCTTAACGTACTGAATGAAAACTCAGGCAAGCCTGATCACTGACTCGATTTGAATCACTCAAATCAAGACAACTGCATTCCTGAGTTTCCCTGCAATGAGCTTACTTGATAGAAACCTTTGCACCAGCTTCTTCAAGCTGCTTCTTGGCATCTTCAGCAGCATCTTTTGCAACAGCTTCTTTGATCGGCTTAGGAGCTGCTTCAACCAGATCCTTCGCTTCTTTCAGGCCCAAGCCGGTCAGAGTCCGAACGATCTTCAGAACTGCAATCTTCTTGTCAGCCGGAACTTCTTCCAGAATGACATCAAATTCAGTTTTCTCTTCTTCGGGTTCAGCCGCAGCAGCAGCACCAGGAGCCGCCATCATCATCATGCCGCCAGCCGGAGCCGCAGCGCTAACACCAAAGGTATCTTCGATCGCTTTTACGAGTTCCGATGCCTCTAACAGAGTCATCGCTTTCAACTTCTCAATAATTTCCTCAGTAACCGCAGACATGGTTTAACTCCGTGTATGTGTAATGTTCAAACTTAGTCAGTTCAGGCAACCCGCATTAGGCGGATTCGTTGTCTTTGTCGATTTTGGCCTGAATCGCCCGCGCAACAGACGTTGGAATTTGGTTGATTCCCACAGCCAACTTGGTGGCGACACCGTTGATCGCCCCTGCAATCTGAGCAATCAGTTGTTCCTTCGACGGCAGATCGGCGATCGCCTTGATCTCTTTCTCCGTTAAAGCCCGCCCTTCCATGACACCGCCACGGAGTTCAGTCTTTTTGGATACCTTTTGGAAATCCTGATAAGCCTTGAGGCCACTGCCCAGATCATCTTTCAGGAGCAGGAATGCATTAGAACCTTGCAGGAATTGTTCCATCGGCTGCCAATTTTCGTCGTCGGCGATCGCAACGCCCATCAACTTATTTTTGGCTACTTTGCAAACACTGCCAGACTCCGCCAACTGTTGCCGCAGCTTCGTAATTTCCGCAACAGACAACCCTTTGTAATCGATGACAACAGCCAATTGGGTTTCACTCAAAAGTTCTTTGAGCTCAGTCACCAATTCTTTTTTGCCTTCTAACGTTCTCCCCATTCGTAATCACCTCCCAGCTATTTGGGTCTTATAGAACGAAACTTTTTTCCGACATAAAAGAGCCCCAGCAGTCACACTGAGGCTCTTCAATCCAAGGCGTGCAAACACAACCACAGGTCTGCCCAATCCTTGAATGAAACCTCAGCAGGATGATTAAGCCCTGGCCCCTGCGATCTCCGGCTTCGCTATGTCATTGTTAGAGATTGAATCTTGATACGTAATCCTTTGCGATATGGATAAACGGAAAAAACCAAAAACCAACGTTGAATCAGCGAAGTGTTTCTACCGGAGCCCAGTCCTAAGCCAACTTGAGATCACGTAATGCGCTGATATCAATTTCAATCGAAGGCCCCATTGTCGCCGCAACGTAAATACTACGCCAGTAGCGCCCCTTCGCACCAGAAGGCCGATTTCGGTCAATGGTTTCCTGCAAAGCCTTTAGATTTACAAGCAGGTCATCAGCAGGAAATGCAGCCTTACCAAACATAACATGGACAATCCCCGTTCGGTCAGCTCGGAATTCTAATTTCCCAGCCTTAAATTCTGCGATCGCCTGCGCCAAGTCAAAGGTCACAGTCCCACCCTTGGGAGACGGCATCAAACCCCGAGGCCCCAACATCTTACCCAGCTTGGCCACCTGCGGCATCATATCCGGCGTCGCAATCAACAGATCAAAATCCATCATACCCTTTTGGATTTCGGCGATCAGCTCTTCCGACCCGGCAATATCAGCACCCGAGTTAGACGCTTCCGTCACCTTTTCCCCACGGGCAATGACCGCAACCCGCACCGTTTGGCCCGTCCCTTTTGGCAGTGCTACTGTTGTCCGCAACTGCTGGTCAGTATATTTCGGGTCAATCCCCAAGCGAATGTGAGCTTCCGCCGATTCCGAGAACTTAGCTGTTGCAGTCTCTTTCAGCAACTGCAAAGCCTCTAACGGCTCATAGGGACGATCTTCAACCTTCCCTTGTAATTCTTTTAATCGTTTCGAAACTTTTGGCATTGTTTATTCTCCTGGGGTCATAGCGAGGCCACACCTCTGCCCCGAATACGTTGACTTAATCTTTGACCGTCACACCCATGTTGCGGGCAGTACCTTCAATAATCCGCATCGCAGCCTCAATGTCATTGGCATTGAGATCCGGCATTTTCGTCGTGGCAATTTCCCGGAGTTGATCCCGCGTAATTGCACCCACCTTATCTCGGTTGGGCTGACCAGAACCCCGCTCAACCCCAGCCGCTTTGCGAATCAAAACCGACGCAGGGGGCGTTTTCAACACAAATGTGAAACTCCGATCTTCATAGACCGAAATTTCAACCGGAATAATCATGCCAACCTGATCTGAGGTTTTGGCATTGTATTCCTTACAGAACATCATGATGTTCACCCCGTGCTGACCCAAGGCAGGGCCAACAGGAGGAGCTGGGTTGGCTTTACCCGCAGGCAAGGCCAACTTAATCATTGCAACAACCTTCTTTGCCATTGGTTAACTCTGCTTTTGAACCTGATTAAACTCCAGTTCGACCGGGGTATCGCGACCAAAAATTGAAAGCAAGGCTTTGAGCTTACTACGCTCTGGGCTAACCTCAATGACCTCACCTTCAAAGTCTTTGAACGGCCCGGACAGAACCAGGATTTTGTCTCCAGATGCCATGTCGATCTTGACAACTGGTTCTTGCTCACGAGTCTCTTTGAAGATCCGTTCGACTTCGCTGGGACTCAACGGCATGGGCTTGACGTGCCCCCGCCCCCGACCAGGACGGCGCTGTTCCGCACCCACAAAGTTAATTACGTTGGGGGTGTTTTTCACGATTAACCAGGCTTCATCATCCATCTCCCATTGTTGGCGCTGCTCGCTCCAAACACGGGTTACACGCACGAGGACGTAGCCTGGAAAAACTTTTTCTTCTGTCGTTTGGCGCGATCCATCCTTCCGCACTTTGACTGCTGGAGTTTGCGGAATTTCGACTTGCAGGATTTTATCGGCCACGTCTAGGGTTTGAATGCGCTGCTCCAGGTTGGCTTTGACGCGCTTTTCGCAACCGGAAGCAACTTGAATCGCATACCAACGAGGCGAAACTTTGGTTGAAACCGAAGTTTCAGCGTCACCCTGCTCTTCAAACGGCATCTCATTTTGGAATTCATCTGAATAAGTCATCCGAACACCTGCTTTGCTGCCCACGAAAAGAAATTATCGACCAGGTAAATCAGTGTGGTTGAGAGGGTGATCATCAGGACGACCGCCAGGGATTCACTGATCAACTGCTGCCGACTGGGCCAAACGACTTTATCAAGCTCTTCTTTCGACTCTTTAAGAAAGGTGTTTACTTGAAAGCCTGGTTCAGCTTTTTGGATGTCAACCGCGTTTTTTTTAGCAACCTCTGGTTTAGCTGTGTCTTTTTTAGCCACGTTGCTTTTAGCTCCTTTCAAGCTTCTGTCTTTGCAAGGGTGGGTGGTCGGGTTGGCGATCGCTTACAAGTCGGCTGTACCCACTCAAATTCAGCACATGAAAATGACTGCGCAGAATTCGCGCTTTCCTAGCATAACATCTGTCGTGAATTGGCAAATCAGGATTTCGCAAAAAAACTGGTGGAGAGACTTGCGCGATCGCCCAACTTTTCCGCTAGGGTGGGGAGCAGTGCTGCATATCAGGAAAGGTATGAATCCGACGGATCTGGCGTTGATGTCTGCGGTTGAGCAAGCGCGATTGGTACGCAGCCAAGGCGTGACTCCATTAGATTTGGTACAGGTTTACCTCGATCGCATTCAGCAATTGGACGCTCAGCTTGGGAGTTATGTAGTGGTGGCGGCAGAGCAGGCGATCGCCGATGCCCAAGCCAAAACCGACCAACTGTTGACCACACCAGCCGAAGAATTACCCCCCCTATTTGGGGTGCCAATTTCGATTAAAGACTTGAATCCGGTAGCGGGGTTACCCTGTGCTTATGGGGTGCGCTGGAGTAAAGGCCGCATGGCCACCACCGACGATGGCGTGGTGCAGCGGATTAAGGCCGCGGGCTGTGTGATTCTCGGTAAAACAGCCACCTCAGAGGCCGGGATTTTGCCCTACACAGAACCGGATGGCTTTCCGCCGACGCGGAATCCCTGGAATCTGGCCTATACACCGGGAGGTTCCAGCGGGGGGGCAGCGGCAGCCCTGGCGGCGGGGTTGTGCGCGATCGCCCAGGGTTCCGATGGGGGTGGCTCGGTGCGGGGGCCAGCCTTTTGTTGTGGATTGGTGGGGATTAAGCCCTCGCGAGGTCGGATCAGCTATGCCCCCTTGGGCGAACGGTTGGGTGGAATTGCAACCAATGGGCCAATTGCCCGCACGGTGGAGGATGCAGCGGCCCTGCTGGATATCATGGCCGGGTATGAATTGGGTGATCCTTATTGGTTGGCGACCCCGGAACCGTCGTTTCAGGCGGTGGCCCAGCGGGGTGAACCGGGGAAATTACGCATTGGATTTACGACGGCGATCGCGCCCGTTGGGGAAGCCCAGGGAGCCTGTCGCACCGCCGTTTTAGAGACAGCCCAGCGGTTAGAAGCCCTGGGGCATACAGTGTTCCCCGTGGATTTGATGGATCTCACCGAGTTGATTGAGCCGTTTACGATTGTGTTTCAGTCAATTTTGAACGAGGCGGGAATTCCGGAGATTTTTCTGGGCAAGATGAATCGCTGGTTTGCGCTACGAGCCAGGTTTTGCTCCTGTGGGCAATATTTGCGATCGCTTTCCAAATTGCAGGTGATTGCCCGTCAACTGGTGCAGCAGTTTCAAACAATGGATGTGTTGCTGTTGCCAACGTATATGCACCCTACCATTCGGCTCAAAGAATGGGCGCGGTATCGTCCGGCCAAGACTTTAGAAAAAATCATTGATTGGATTGCCCCTTGCCCCCCGTTTAATGCCAGCGGCCAACCCGCGATCGCCCTGCCCACCGGATTAGACAGCACTGGTTTGCCGGTGGGGGTGCAGCTGGTGGGGCAGCCCGCCGGGGAAGCCACGTTGATTGCCCTAGCCGCCCAGTTCGAGCAGGCCCACCCGTGGACACAGCGGCCCGATTTTGCGACTCAGCTTTGATCCTGGGGTTTGAGCCGCCAATTGGGTTTAACCACTTGCCGCGATCGCGCAATGACCAGGCTGTCGTTGGGTACATCGTCGGTCACGGTAGAACCTGCGGCGATCATCACATCTGTACCCAGGGTTAAGGGCGCGACCAAGACACTGTTGGAACCTGTTTTGGTGCGATCGCCAATCGTCGTCCGGTGTTTGTTCACCCCGTCGTAATTGGCCGTGATCGTCCCCGCCCCAATATTCACCCGATCGCCCGCCGTGGTATCGCCCAGATAAGACAAGTGGGCAATGTTGGTGCGATCGCCAATCTTGGTATTTTTCAACTCAACAAAATTGCCAATCCGGCAGCCAGTCCCCGTTTCCACATGCCCCCGCAAATGCGCATAGGGGCCAATGCGCGTTCCTTCTGCTACGCAACTTTCGCTCACCACCGAATACAACACCGTGGCCTCCGGCCCGATCTGGCTGTCTTCAATCAAGCTACCAGGGCCGATGCGACTGCCCGCCGCGATCGCCGTTTGCCCCCGGAGATGGGTTTGGGGTTCGATTACCACATCCGGTTCCAACTGCACCGTGTCGTCAATCGTAATACTGGCTGGATCGATCAACGTGACTCCCCGGCGCATCCACTCATCCTTAATCCGAGTTTGCAAAATGGTATACGCCTCGGCCAATTGCTTGCGATCGTTAATGCCCAAAATTTCTTGGTAGTCATCCGCATCCACCACCATGACAGGCGACAGATGATTCACCGCATCGGTTAAGTAATATTCTTGCTGATCATTATCAGTCGTTAGCTTGGGTAACACTGCCGCCAAATCACGCCACCGAAAACAATAAACCCCCGCGTTAATGCGTCGATGTTGTTTTTGGGCGGGGGAACAATCGCGATCTTCCACAATTTGTTCCAGTTGGTTTTGGCTATTACAAAACACCCGTCCATAGCCTTTGGGATCGGGCAATTGTGCCGTCAAAATACTGGCCGGACTTTGGCTCTCGCGATGGATTTGGAGCAACCGTTCCAAGGTTTCGGGCCGGAGAAGGGGCACATCCCCATTCAAAATCAACAAATCTCCGTCAAAATCAGCGAGATGGGGAATCAACTGTTGCGCGGCATGGCCTGTCCCCAACTGTTCAGCCTGTTCCACAAACTCTAGGGCGGGGGTGGCGATCGCTGTTTCCGTATTCCCCAACGCCGTTTTCACCAACTCTTGCCCATAGCCCACAATCACCAAGCGGCGCACAGGTTCCAGCGGCTCCACACCTTTCAGCACCCATTCCACCAGCGATCGCCCACCCAACCGATGCAATACTTTGGGCAAATCCGACTTCATTCGCGTACCCCGCCCCGCCGCCAAGATTGCTACTGCTACCATGCCCATCCAGTTCGCTAAATTCCGTCTATAAGCTTATCAAGCAATGGGTATTCCCGTGGGGTTCTGGCCGTTCCTGTGGCATCTTGGCCCACAACCCCGCTCACCCAGGCACGGATTGTGAGCGATCGCCCCCTTCGTTGCTGCCGTAGTTGGTGCTGCGCGATCGCCTCAAGCCACCTAACATCCCAGCCCATTTTATAAGTGAACATCAGCTTCTTTCCGTTGTTGAATTCATCGTGTTCCGACTCACTCAAACCGGAGCGATCGCTCCCTTCTTTGCCACCAGTCACCGGGCACGCAACCCACAAAAAGAGCTAAATCAACTTCTCAGATTTCAGCATTTTCAAATTTCTTAGCTTGCACGTTTTAACCCAGTGTTTTAGGGATAAAGGGGGATATTTTTCTAGGTAATAAAAACAATCTATATCGCCCTTTTTCTCAAGCAAACATTTACTCAGAATAGCCTTATGCATCAACCGAATTACCCTCTGTTTTAGGCAAAGCCACATCCCTGAGCCACAGGCTGAATGGCAGTCCCAATTGAAGAAATTACGGATCAACCGCAATTTTTTCGCTCCTGCAATCGCCCCGGCAATGCACCAATCGTGTGTTGCTGAATTTTGCATTTACCGGGATTCGTCGGTGGATTCACCTCTGAAACGCCTAAACTGGACACAGCAGAGAATCAGTTGATGATGGTTATGCCTGAACGTGCAGGAAAAGTTTATCTCGTCGGCTCTGGGCCTGGAGACGTTGCCTACCTGACCCTGCAAGCGCAAGCTGTGCTGTCGCAGGCCGAGGTGTTGGTTTACGATGCGCTGGTGGATGGGGAGTTGTTGACGCTGGTGCCCGACGGGTGCTTGAAGTTGGATGTGGGCAAACGGGGCGGCCAACCCAGCACCCCCCAAGCAGAGATCAATCAAATTCTGGTGGATTATTGCCAGCAGGGCTATTTGGTCGTGCGGCTAAAAAATGGTGATCCGTTTATTTTTGGGCGATCGCAGTCCGAAATTGGCGCACTGAAACGGGCAAACTGCGACTTTGAAGTGGTGCCGGGGTTGTCGTCGTCGTTGCTGGCCCCGCTGATGGCTGGCATTCCCCTCACCGACCCGCGCTTGAGTCCGGGCTTTATGGTGGTGAGTGGCCACGATCCAGAGATTTTGAATTGGGTGTCGCTGGCGAAGTTAGATACGCTGGTGTTTTTAATGGGAGCCCGCACCCTACCGGAAATTGTGCGGCGGTTACGCGGGCATGGCCGATCGCCCGATACCCCGATCGCGGTTATTCGCTACGCAGGCCGCGATCGCCAGCAGATTTGGGAAGGCACTCTCGCCAACATTTTAGAGATCACCGCGAATCAATCGCTGTCGCCTTGCGTGATTGTGGTGGGCGAAGTGGTGAAACTCCGGGCCTACATTGGTGAACAGGGCCTGAAGCAACGAACCGTGCCCCCGGAAGCCAAGCCCTCCACCGACAGAAGCGAGCGGCGGCAACGGGAACGCCCCAATGGTGCGCCAGCCACCACTGCACCGAATGGAAGCTTGGGGCCTGTCCCAACTGAGGGAATCCCCAGAGATGAGCGATCGCCCCAACGCCGCCGCCCCACTCCTGATACAGCCTCCGCAGATCGGCGCGATCGCCCCGGCAGGCACCCCAATGCCCCAGCCATCACCAACGCTGCACCGACTCCCAGCCCAGAACCCCTTGCCCCCGCCTCCGAACAAGCGAGGGAACCTGGCCCCCTAACCCACAAAACGATTTTGGTGACCCGCGCGGCCAGCCAGTCCAGCCAATTCACCGCCCTGCTCGAAGCCCAGGGAGCCACGGTGATTGAAATGCCCACCCTGGAAATTGGCCCCCCGTCAAGCTGGCGTGATTTAGATCGGGCTATTTCCCACCTGGAAGATTTTGACTGGTTGATTCTGACCTCCGCCAATGGCGTGGAATACTTCTTCGATCGCCTGGAAGCCGTGACCGGAGAACGGGCCTTTTCCACCAACATTAAAGTGGCCGTTGTCGGCGAGAAAACCGCCAAAACCTTGCGCCGGATGGGTATTCCCGCCGACTTCATTCCACCCGACTTCGTGGCCGATTCCCTCGTCGCCACCTTTCCCGAACCCCTGAGTGGCTTGCGAATTCTCTTCCCACGAGTCGAAAGCGGCGGGCGGGAAGTTTTGGTCAAGGAATTTAGCAATCAGGGAGCCAAAGTCAAAGAAGTTGCAGCCTACGAGTCCTATTGTCCCCCCGCGATCGCGCCGCCAATTTTAGTCGCCTTGCAAGCCAAAGCCATTGATGTGATTACCTTCGCCAGTTCCAAAACCGTGCGGAACTTTTGTCAGTTGCTCCAGGCTGCGGCCCCCGATTGGCCAAGCTGGGTCGAACAGGCTTGTATTGCCTCCATTGGCCCCCAAACCAGCCAAACTTGCCAGAGCTTGCTCGGTCGGGTCGATGTGGAAGCCCAGGAATATACCCTGGACGGCTTGACCCAGGCGATCGCCGAATGGGCCGCCCGTTCCACGCCACCCGAGCTAGAAACCGATACCCCAGCGGCAGAAACACCCCCAGAGGCGACCCCCGAACTCACGGAACCCGAGACCCAGCCGACCGTTGAGGCGGAAACGCCCCAGGCTGAGGCCACGGCACCCCCCTCGACAGAGACCCCAGAGACCACCGATCGCCCAACCATAGCGCCACCAGAGCCAACGGCCTCGCCAGCAGAAACCGCCGAGACAGCAGAGACGGCCCCTCTAGAGTCAAGCCCTCTAGAGCCAGAACCAGCCGATCGCCCTGCCCCCGCGATCGCCCCGGCCACCGCCACCGCACCAGACAACCCCGACCAGACAGAGCCAGAGTCTGCACTGGGCGATCAGCCCCCAGTCGCACCCTCGACAATGGCTCCTCCTGCGGAAACCACCGCCCCCCAGCCTGTAGACCAACATCCCCCGGAAGACGCCACAGACCTGGAGATTGCCGCGTTAGGCACCGCCGCACCCGCGATCGCCCCACCAGACACCACCCCCATCAAGCGCCCGCAGCCAGACACCGAACCCGTGGTGATTGAGATGGAAATTGTTCCGAACGATCCGGATCAAGAGGCGGCGGAGTCCAATCGCCCTGCCCCCAAAGAGCCCCCAGTTCCACCACCGTCTGCCCAGTTTGCCCCAGTCATTGACCTGGAAATTGTGTCGGCGACGGGTCGCCAATCGAGCGATCGCCCAGCCCCAGATGCGATCGCCCCAGAGCTAATCGCAACCCCCATTGATTCCCCCCTCATTCCCGATCCGTGGAGTGCCGAACCCGACAGCACCCCACCCACCCGCCAACCAACGGCCACCAAACGGACTCCGGGCCAACGGTTCCGGGCGAATGCCAACCCACCCCGCCGTCCCCCCCAGCCCCCAGCCCCCCAGGAGGAGTTTCTCCCCGATCCGGTCAACGGCGATCCAGACGATGATTCCGACAGCAATTGGTAAGCCCGTCATTGGCAAACGATGACTTAAACCACCCCCCAGCCAAGCCCCTCTGTGCCCCTTAAAGCCGAGGTAGGTGCGCGATCGCCAACTCCCTGCCGAGCAAAAAAGAATGGAATTATTGGTCTTGGCAACTAGGCTAAGCGACCGGGATTTGCTAGGGTTTTAGACAGTTTTGTTAAAGGATGGACTGGCATGGGGGGACTGAAAGGACGGGATCTGTTGAGCATGGCCGACCTCAGCACCGACGAATTGTACGGCTTGTTGCAGTTAGCCGCGGAATTAAAAGCTGGCCAGATCCATCTCAGATGCCAAAAAATTCTAGGGCTGTTATTTTACAAAGCCTCGACCCGTACCCGCGTTAGCTTTACCGCCGCGATGTATCGGTTGGGTGGCCAAGTGCTAGACCTCAATCCCAATGTCACCCAAGTCAGCCGGGGCGAACCCCTGATTGATACCGCCCGTGTGCTCGATCGCTACCTGGATATTCTCGCCATCCGCACCTTCGAGCAAAACGATCTGGAACTATTTGCCAACTATACCGATATCCCCATCATCAACGCCCTCAGCGATTTAGAACATCCTTGCCAAGTCTTAGCCGACTTGCAAACCATTCAAGAATCCTTCCACACCCTGGCGGATGTCACCCTCACCTACGTTGGTGACGGGAGCAACAATATGGCCCACTCCCTCTTGTTGGGTGGAGCCCTGGCTGGCATGAATGTCCGCATCGCCGCTCCCGCTGACTACCAACCCGCCGCAGACATTGTGCAAAAGGCGAAAGCGATCGCGGGCGATCGCTCCACCATTACCCTCACCACCGATCCCATCGTGGGTGCCAAAGATGCCCAGGTGATCTACACCGACGTTTGGGCCAGCATGGGCCAAGAAGGCCAAGCCGAATCCCGCATTCCCATCTTCCAACCCTATCAGGTGAACGAAGCCCTCATGGCTTACGCCGACAAAGACGCGATCGTCCTGCATTGCCTACCAGCCCACCGGGGAGAAGAAATTTCAGACGGTGTGATTGAAGGGCCACAATCCAAAGTCTGGGACGAGGCCGAAAACCGAATGCACGCCCAACAAGCCCTCATCGCCAGTTTACTGGGGGTAGACTAACTGGGCGATCGCCCATCCTGGCAGCAGGAGCCCCTAGCCAGCCCCCTTCACCAACATTCACATAAGAATGATGGGAAAGGGTAGACAGAACTCGGCGCAAATGATACAAGTGTATTTGAGTACACTTGTCGTTTGGCGCTGATCCACCTATGGAAGTCCTTACCGAAGCTCAACAAGAGCTCTACGATTGGCTAGTTGAGTACATCCAAAGCAACCAGTACCCCCCTTCCATTCGCCAAATGATGCACGCGATGGGGCTCAAATCGCCCGCCCCAGTGCAAAGTCGTCTAGAACATTTACGCACCAAAGGATACATTGAGTGGACTGAAGGCAAAGCCCGCACAATTCGGCTGACCCAGGAAGTCAAGCGGGGTGTCCCCATTCGTGGCACGATCGCCGCAGGTAGCCTGGTCGATGTCTTTCCCGAAGCCGACGTTGAATACCTGGATCTAGCTGGTCTCTTCCTCAAGCCCACCTACTTCGCGCTGACCGTTCGTGGCGACAGCATGATCGATGCCATGATTGACAACGGCGACATTGTGATTCTGAAACCTGTTGCCGATCCCAAAACCCTGAAAAATGGCACGATCGTGGCCGCCCGTGTTGAAAATCAAACGACCCTCAAGTATTTCCATCGGAAAGGCAGCAAAGTTACCCTCAAGCCCGCTAACAAAAAATACGACCCCATCGAAGTCCCGGCATCCCAGATCGATGTGCAAGGTCAGTTAGTCCATGTATGGCGCGATTACAACTAGCGCGATCGCCCGCCTTCCCGCAATCACAGACAACTCAGCCCTTGGCCCAGGCGATCTTCCCAGCTTAGTGCTCTGTGCCAGGGGTTTGTTCCAATACCCTGTGGTGATGGCTAAATCCGCTCCCTCATCAAGTTGCCTGTTCTGACGCCGGAGGCCGCGCTTTTCCTCAGCAAGACTATGGCATGATGGCTGCATACAAACCGTGCCACTGTCTCAACACGAGTCCTGAGGGAATGAAAGCCAGCCACACCGCCTCCAGTTTTTTTCAGAATCGCAAACTTCCGGCCCTCTTGTTGTTGGGCTTTTCTTCAGGGTTGCCGCTGTTTCTAACCAGTCGCACCCTCCAAGCCTGGATGACGGAAGACGGCGTAGACCTCCGTGTCATTGGTTGGTTTAGTCTGGTCGGGCTCCCCTACACGCTGAAATTTCTGTGGTCGCCGTTTCTGGATCAGTTCGTGCCCCCTATTTTGGGCCGTCGCCGGGGTTGGTTGTTCATCACCCAGTTTGGGTTAGCGATCGCGATCGCCCTCATGGCGCTCCAGCAACCCAAAGCCGCCCTGCAACTGGTGGCCATCAATGCAATGGCGATCGCCCTCCTCAGCGCCACCCAGGATATCGCCGGCGATGCATACCGCACCGACGTTTTGGCCCCCTCTGAATTTGGGGCCGGAGCCTCCACCTGGGTACTCGGATACCGCTTTGCCGTTCTCGTTTCCGGGTCGCTGGCCCTCATCCTGGCAGATTTGCTTCCCTGGCAAGGGGTGTACCTCCTCATGGCCGCGCTCATGCTCGTCGGCCTGAGTACCACTCTCTGGGCACCCAAACCGCGACAACCAGAGCACCCGCCCACATCCCTGGTTAACGCCGTTTACCTGCCCTTCAAAGAATTTTTTCAACGGCTTGGCTGGCGCTCCGCGATCGTGATTCTGCTGTTTATCCTGCTGTACAAAGTCGGAGATGGCCTCGTCGGCAATATGGCAACCCCCTTTTTACTAGAGCGCGGCTATAGCAAAACTGAAATTGGGGCTATCCAGGGCAGCTTTGGCTTTTTGGCGACTACCTTGGGTGTCGTCGGTGGTGGCGTTCTGGCAACCCGCCTTGGCTTGTATCGATCGCTGTGGGTATTTGGCCTATTCCAAGCCCTCAGCAATTTGGGGTACTTCTTATTGACCCAGCTTCCAGTCAACAGTTTGTGGCTACTCGGTGCCATCAACTTAGAGAACTTTTGTGCAGGCTTAGTCACAGCCGCTTTCGTGGCCTACCTCATGAGCCTTTGCAATCACGACTTCACCGCCACCCAATACGCCCTCCTATCCAGTCTTATGGCAAGCGGTGGCATTGTTCTCGCCGCACCCGCAGGGCAAATCGCACAGACAGTCGGCTGGGCAAGCTTTTTCCTCCTCACCTTAGTCGCCTCAGTACCGGGGTTACTGTTGTTGCCGATCGTCGCTCCGTGGCGGAGTCAAACGGTCGCTCTAAGAAAAGCAAGCGGGGATGATGCAGATTCAGCCAGGTAATGTAGGATGACATTAGAGAAGTTCACAATTCTTGAAAGTCGTCTCAGAATTGTAACCATCGGCTTTGAACTCGTCTTCAATCACCCACGTTGCTGTTATGGCCATCTTTCGACAATACATTGCGCCCTTGCTGATTGTGCTGGTGTTTTTGGTGGCATTGGTCGCGGTCAGTTCCCGTATTTTTTTGGCAGAAGACATGGCCGCTCCGGCCCCCATCGAAGCACCAAGCACCGGACAAGCCTCCATTGCGCCTGCCGAGAAAGTCTCGAGTTTGCCCCCGTCTCTCTCCGCGTTGATGCATGGCCTCACCGAAGAGACCGCACTGTAATGGGCGATCGCGCCTCGCAGTGCCCCGCTTGTGAACCATCGCCACCACCTCCATCGCTCCAGACTAGGGTTATCGTTGCGACTTTATGATGCGTCCGAATGATGGGTGACTTGCCCCCAATTTCCTTGCCAGCCAACTATCGGTTGGGTTTGGGTTCCCCCCTTGACCGAGCAACGCTGCTCAAGTTCATGCAGCGCACCTATGCTGAGTTGCAGCCCAACAACAGCTTTGAGCACCTTGCAACGACGGTTGATCAGTATTTTAGCCAAGTCACACCGCTCTGGTGGATCGAGCATGTTCCACCACAAGACAGCGCGATCGCCCCAATGCCCCACGCCGAACCACAACCCGGCTGTAAGATTGGCTGTGTTTGGCTAGGTAGCGCCATTGACCAACTGACGGGCGATCGCCATAGTCATGTGTTCTTGCTCTATGTCGATCCGGCCCATCGGCGGCGAGGCTTGGGGACGGCATTGATGCAACAAGCCGAAAACTGGGCCACAGCCCGAGGCGATCGCCAGATCGGGCTCCAAGTCTTCCAGGCCAACCAAGCGGCCATACAGCTCTATCGCCAACGGGGCTATCAACCCCAGGCTGTTTGGATGAGCAAACGCCTAAAACCAGACCCAAACTCCTTATCAAATGAGCCATTACGTCAGTGAGTCGTCAGCGGCGCAGGTGCCCCTAACTGTTGCACCCCCTCTCGCAGCGATCGCTCCACAGCCTGGGTAAAGACCTCAATCGTTGTTTTTTTATCCCCTTGCCAATAGTGCTGGAAGTACAGCGGCGGCAAAATCTGAATCGAGACCTTCGCCCGAAACCGAGGCCCTGGCTCATACTGCACAGCGATCGGCACCACTGGAATTTGAAAACCAGTACTCGCTTCCGCTTGCTGCACCAAGTGCGCCAACCCCAACTTCAGCGATCGCACAGGCTGATCCCGCACAATCCCCCCCTCTGGGAACAACACCAACTTTTTGCGCGATCGCAATAAATCCACCGCATACCGAAAACTCGACACTTTAGGCCGCGCCAAATCGACCGGAAACGCCCCCAACCGTTGAATCAACCAGCCCTGAATACCATCAAACTGATTCGCATTGGTCATAAACCGCAGCGGTTCCACACTTAACACCGACACCACCACCGGATCCCACCGACTATAATGCTTCGGCGCAAGCACCACTGGGCCATTCACAGGTAAATCGTCAAACCCATGAATGACAACTTGGCGAAAATAAAGACTCAGTAACAGGCGATGCCAGGGCAGTAACAAACTATACAGCCACAGTTGCACCGAAGCCTGCATCGGAAGCGGAGAAGTCATTGTCGTTGCGATCGCGATGATTTTGGCCGTAACACCATCGGGTTAAAGCGCCTATTTCGAGAGCCCAATTTAACCCCATCCGCCCCAAGCCAACCGTCAGGTAACACAGCTTGCCCAGGGATTCGAATCAGCATACAGCCCATCATTGCACCCGCCCTAACTACTGCTTTGCCGCCGCCGCATCCGCCCCCGTCGAAGACGATCGCACCGCCCCATCCAGGGTTTGCACCGTCAACACCTGGGGTGGAGTCGAATCCGGTGGATAAAGCAACTCAACCTCAACCTCGCGGCGATCGCCCCCCGGCAAAGTCAAAGTTAACAACGGTTCGCCTCGCTGGCCCCGCTGCTGCGTCACATGCACGTACCGAGTTTGCACAGTCCCCTTATCGTCTTTATAGCGAATCCGCACTGGCCCCCGGAAAAAAACGCGCTCCTCCGGCGGCTCATAAAACAACAACCCCCCCTTATTCCGGTCATCCTTCAGCGGCGTTTGAATCGCCAGCGTCACCGTTTGCACTTGCTTCGTCGGATTGTGCAGCGGCAACAGCAACCGATACAACACCCCATAATTACCGTGGGCTTGATAGGCCGTATCAGGATAGCGTTTCACCAACTTGGCACTTTGAATCTGCCCCGTGCCCAGCGTGCCATTGTATAGCGTACTCAGACCATAGGAAAACGCCCGCCCCTGCTTCGGAATCGTCAGCAAACTACTTTTCGTATTGTCTGTTAACTTTGCTTCCCACTGCGACCCAACAGCCACACCCGCAACCCGCCCGTAAAAGACCCTGGGCACCCGCGCATTCAAGGGCGTTGGTGGCGTATCCCGTGGCCCCGCCAAATCACTCGTGACCAAAAACGATTGCCACTCCTCCAGTGTCGGGGTGCGCTCCCGCCCATCCGGTGTAAGGGGGGCAAACATCGCCAAACTCGCCGCATACACTGGGCCGTTGCTCCGTAAGCGAATCAACGTGGAACGTCCATTTGACCCTGGCGTCCCAGCCACCGGAATGGGCAAATTGACCAACATTGCATTTTGCCCCGGTTGAATCGTTAGTTCTCGGGGTAACCAACCCTGGCGACGGCCCCGCAATAAATCATTCATGACGCGACTTCCTGGCCCTGCGTAGACCGTACCTCGGGGATCATCCACATAGGACGGTAACGGCAGAAACAATGCATCTGGGCGCGTGGAATAACTGGCACCTTGCAAAATCTCGACCCGGATGGGCTTCGAGGTGGGGTTGTTGAGCAAAATCCCATGAAACAATGTGCGAGGAGTCCCAGTTTGAAAGCGCGAAATGTGGTGGGAGAACACGTCAAAGCGCCCTTCAAAGGCAAAGTTCAAATGGGCGCTGGGAAACCGTTTGCCCAGGGGCGGGAAAGTGGAAAGCAAAACTCCTTCCGTTTGGACAACCTCCGGGCTGTTGCTGTTCAAAACGGGAACTGAGTCTAGCTGGCCAGGTAAAGGGCGTACCTCTTGGGCTTGAAAGACCTCCTGGATTTGCAGGATGTCTGGGGCTGGCAGCGTTTCCTTTGGAATGGTGAGTTCTTGGGCCGGTAAGGGGGTAGCTGGCAGCGTTTGGGCCAGCGTGGCAAAGGATAACAGCGACAGCATGAGCCAGTTGGAAGGAACTGTTGATAACAAACGCAAACAAGGGGTGTTGATGGCAATCGGCTGAACCGACCGTCTCAAATCAAAACGAGTCATGATGAGTGTTCAGATTCAGGCTGAAGAGCATCCAACAATCTAGTCGAGACAAGCAAGTCTCTAGATTAAATAAAAACAAGCTGGGCCGCAGGGGTTCTAGTCGTCGCATCACTTGACAAACACCCTAAGCTGCTCAAAATTGTTTGAAAAATCATGTAAAAAATGCACTACTTGATGTAAGCATTTGTTGCTTGGAGTAGAGGTCAAGTCGGGCCATTGCAGTTTAAGTTGAGAGGAGAGACCCGAAACCAAAGTTGTGGGTAACCGTCTAGGGAGTGTGAAGCGGAGCGGAACTGTGAACATAGGACAAACAATCAGGATGAGATTTCGAAGGAATGGGACAAATGACCAGCGCGATCGCCCACCAAGTGAATTACGTTCCACTGATCGCCCTTGGCAACCAGCTTAGTCAATAGCTTACTCTTTATCAAACGCAACATTTTAACTAAAATCGCTCAAAAGGTCACGATCCCCATGCGTCAAACTTCTCATGGCTTGTATCTACCCCATCAAACCACGGCCCTAGCCCAGACTCAACCGCGCCGCCTTTCCAAGGGCCGCCCCCTGTCCCTGGGGCAGGCTGGGATCATTGTGCTGGCCGCGAGTGCGATCGCCTTTGGCAGTCTACCCTCCAGCGCCAACGCGCAGACCCAACCTACTGCCCAAACTCCCGCTTCCGCACGGAATTTTTGTGAAGGCAAAACGCGGGATGGGGTTCTGAATGGCAAAGTTCGCTGCCAGTTTCCCAGTGGCAACCGTTACGAAGGTGAAATGAAAAACGGTGTTCGTCACGGACAAGGGGTTTTTACCTTTGCCGATGGCACCCGTTGCGAAGGCACCTTTCAGAATGATGTCCTACATGGCAAAGCCGCGTGCAAATTCGCCAGCGGCAACCAATATACTGGCGAATTTCGGGATGGCAAACGGGCAGGGCAAGGAACCTTTGTTTTTGCAAATGGAACCCGTTGCCAGGGGCTCTTCCAGGATGATGCCCTCAACGGTGCTGGAGTGTGTACCTATCCCAGTGGCAATCGCTACGAAGGGAATTTTAGGAATAACCAGAAACAAGGCAAGGGGGTGTTGCGACTAGCGAATGGAACCCGCTGCGAAGGTAATTTCACCAATGATTGGCTAGAGGGCACTGCTGTTTGCGCCTATCCCAGTGGCACCCAATATCGCGGTGAGTTCCGGGCGGGGAAACAAGTTGGCAAAGGGACTTACACTACGTCTTCGGGTTCGCTGGTTGAGGGCGAATGGAAGAACGGCAAGTTCATTGAGACTAAAACAAAACTCAACATACTTGAACGGCAAAGCCCTCTGAAATCGCAATAAACCAAAGGCTTTACAGGCAATATATCGGGGGTTTCTTAACTAAAAATGAGCGCGATCGCTCACCCCGCAATTAGTTGCATTTTTTAACGAAACTCAGTTGGAATATGTCTCTTTGTAAGAATCGCTGTAATCTCCCGCAGCTCATCCCTTAGACTAAGGCTCACGCTTCGAGCGCCATTTAGACTGAGTTGAGTAAGCTATGGGTAATTTTTCGTGGCATGACTACCTGGTTATCGTTTCAGTTGTTGCATCCATTGCGGGGATTGCGCTTTTAGTAACGGATCAAAACGTTGCGAAAGATCACGTTGAAGCCGCCGATCGCCTGTTGATATTGATGACGTTTGTCTATTGGTTGGTCTATTGTGCTGCGGTCTTAGTCAAACCGTTAATTTTACCCGAATGGGAAGTAGCACTATTGAGCATTAAACTCACGGGCGTCATCGCCTATTTGTTGACGGCAAGCTGTGTCCTGAGTTTACCCCTAAACCGGGTTTCGGGCCGCCAACTCGAAGAGTAGCCAGCCATCCGGCCAAGCTGCAATACGCCGCTGACTGCCTCAGCCGATCGCCCCTGCCCGTAACCGCACCCGGTAAACCCGTTTAAGGCTTTTGCCGTGCTTATTTGCCCTTCAGGGACAGGGCGATCGCTGCCTCTAGATCCGCCTGGGGCAACATGGTAATGATAAACACCTCTTGCACCGTTTTGCCGTGGCGGGCAATCAGCTTGAACCCACTGCGAATGGGTACCGAGACTTTCAGCTTGAACTCTGGACTGTGCGATCGCGCCCGGCCAATCACCGCTGGCGTAATCGTTTGAATCCCTGGATATTTGGCCAGTTTTTCCAAAATCCGAATCAGACCAGGAATATAAGTAGAGTGAGTGAGGACTAACCGCCCCTTGGGAGACTGACTCATCACCTCAAGCCGCCTCCAGGGGAGCCATCGTCAAACCTTCGTGGGCCAACTGCATGTGATATAGCTCAGCCTGTTCTTGCGGGCCAACCCAAACGATTGCCTGCCCCTCGTGATGGATTTGATTAGCCAATTCCCACGCCCGATCAGTGCTCGTGCCCGGAACATACTTCACGAGGCAGTAGACCACATGCTCAAAGGTATTGAAATCATCGTTTAAGACAATGACCTTGAAGTTGGGATAGGGCTTCTGCGTAGTTTGGCTCGAACGAGTCGGAGCGGCGGTCGGGGCTACTGCAACCGTGAGTTGCACCGTGGGATAACTCAGCGTAGACATGATCACAATCAACCCAGTGGACGTTTACATAAGTTCAGATGATTCAACTGTTGATCCTATCGTGACTGCCCTGAAGAATCTAGGGTGAGAGTGCCCAAGATTGAGGCCGAGGCGGAGATATACACCAGCACCACACCTTGGAGGGGGTTCCGCCCTCAGGCGCGGGGGCCTGGAACCGCAGCAACAGGTCGCGATCGCCATCAGCTTGGCGGCGAGAACCGACGGTCGGCCCGCCCCAGGGCGATCGCCCAAATCACCGTACTAAACAGCAACGTGGGGGTGAGCCAATCCCCCCAGCGGACATAGAGCGTTTTGGTTTGGCGGAGATACAGCGTTTCTGCGTGGCTGACCAACGTGAAGGGACGCGATCGCCAAATGATGTGCCCGTGGGGATCGATAAAACTGGAATACCCCGTATTGGTGGCGCGAGCAGCCCAGCGATCGGTTTCAATCGCCCGTAACAAATCTTGGGCCTGGTGTTGGGCCATCAGCACCTCACTATAGGGATCCAGATTCGAGGCCGTGAGGATAAATTCTCCCCCGGCCACCGCCTGATTCCGAAACAGGGCCGGAAACGCCGATTCATAGCAAATGCTGGCGATCGCCCGCCCCAGGGGTGTGGCAAATTGCTGGCTCATCGTACCGGGGATCATATTTGCTTCAATCGGGGAAAGCCGATTAATCAACTTGCCCAGGGTCTCTTGAAACGGAATGTATTCCCCCAACGGCACCAATTTCACTTTGTTGTACCGCCCCACCACGGCACCATCACCCGCGATCGCCAGCAGACTTTGCGTAATTTGGCGATCGTCTTTCACAAACGTCCCCAGCCACAGGGGCACTCCCCGCTCCAGCACAGCTTGCCGCATTGGATTCGTCGCCGGATTCCAAAACAAGGGCAACGCGCCCTCTGGGGTTAGCACACCATCAACTCCCTGCTGGGCCAGCGTTTCATAACCACTGATATATCTGTCCACCGCCCGCCGGATCCCCATCGCCGACAACTTCTCGCGGGTGGGAATATTCCCTTGCACCACCCCCAATTGCAACGCTGCCGCTGGGCGATCGCCCAAGGGTTGGGCATACAACCCAAAACCCACCAGATGGGCCACGAGCAACCCACCAACGGCGATCGCGCCGAGCCGTTGACTACCTGCGGTATCGCCTTTCCGGGCCAAACCCCAGCCTTCGGCTAAGAGCCCATTCACCGCCACAATCACCGCCGTCACCAGCAGCGGCCCCGCCAACCGCCCCAAATGCAAAATCACCAAATTTCCGGGACTTTGGGTAAACGAAAGCGAAGTCCAACTCAGAGGAGTCAGGTTAAGCCAGGTTTCCAGCACACACCAGCCCGCCACCCCCAGCAACAGCCGAAACCCAAGGGGGCGATCGCGCTGGCGAGACAACACCCACGCCCAACCCATCAACGGGACAGTCCCCCAGAGGGTAATAAACAACCAACAAAATCCTGTAATCGCCACACTGCCCAGCCAGGGAATCCCCAACCAGGTCAGAGGATGCAACCCCGTGATCCACCACAGGGTACAGCCGTGATAGCCCAACCCCCAGGCCGCGGCATAGGTCGTCGGGCGCAAACAAAACCGGGCTAACCCCTGCGCCAGATTGGGCGATCGCCCCGGTTGCCGCTGAGCCACAGGCTGACCCACCACCACCACCCACAACGGGGCCAAAGCCACCCACGCGACCCACCACCAATTCAACGGGGCCGCCGCCCACGACATCAAAATACCGCTCAAAAACGCCAGACCCAGCGGTATATAGGGCCGGAGTGGTTTTAGATACAACAAACTGAACCCCAAGCTATTGGTATTGTCACTATACCGACTCTGTGGAACCAGACTCCAGCGATGGGAGAGGCGCACTGAGTTCGGCAAACCGGAAGCAGGTTTGGGTGTGGTCGTTCACCATTCCCACGGCTTGCATAAAGGCATAGCAAATCGTGGATCCTACAAATTTGAAGCCACGCCGTTTGAGATCGCGACTGAGGGCATCGGAGGTGGGGGTGCGCGTGGGAAGTTCGCTCAGGGTGTGCCAACAGTTTTGCTGGGGCCGACCATCCACAAATTGCCACACGTAGTGATCAAAGCTGCCAAACTCGTGTTGCACCGTCAGAAACACCTGGGCATTGGCGATCGCCGCCTGCACCTTCAACCGATTGCGAATAATGCCGGGATCCTGAAGTAGGGCCGCAACTTTGCGATCGTCATAGCGGGCAATTTGCTCCGCATCGAACTGGTCAAACACCTGCCGATAGTGAGCCCGTTTCTTCAGCACCGTTTCCCAACTCAGCCCCGCCTGCGCCCCTTCCAAAATTAAAAACTCGAACAAGGTGCGATCGTCATGGACAGGAACGCCCCATTCGCGATCGTGATACTCAATATTCAGGGGCGATGTCGCCCATTCACAGCGGTGCAATTCGAGGTTCTGAGTCATTCTGCTTAATTCAGTCATCCTGCCTAAATTGCGGCGATCGCTTGCAAACGCTCCCGCCCTGCACCATTCAACCCATTAAATCGAATAGTAGAACGGGAAGGCCCGCGCCTCTCGAGGCCGCACAAACACCCGTTGTTGGGGCTGTAACTGGAGTTCGTCAAACCGTTCCCGCGTCAAATGGGCCGTCACCACCTGCCCATCATCCAGGGTAATTTCAGCTTGAATTTCCCAACCCAAATGAATAATGCGACTCACCCGCGCGGAGACTGAAGCGTCCCCTGGATTCGTCTCAATCAACACATCTTGGGGCCGCAAAAACACTTCCGGATGGGGCGAATCAAACCCATTGCCCTGAAAAATGCGGGAGGTGCTGGGCAGCACATTCACCGGGCCAATAAAGCTCATCACAAAGGCCGAAGCGGGATGGTCGTAAATTTCCGCTGGGGTACCCACCTGTTCCACTTTCCCCTTATTCATGACCACAATTTTATCGGCCACTTCCATTGCTTCTTCCTGGTCGTGGGTCACAAAAACGGTCGTAACGTGGACTTCATCGTGCAAGCGCCGTAACCAGGCCCGGAGATCTTTCCGCACTTTGGCATCCAACGCACCAAAGGGTTCATCCAGCAGCAAGACTTTGGGTTCCACGGCCAAGGCCCGAGCCAGGGCGACCCGCTGCCGCTGCCCGCCTGACAATTGGGACGGATAGCGATCGCCCAAGCCACTCAACTGCACCAAATGCAGCAATTCTTCCACCCGCTCTTTCACCTTGGCCGGGGGGATTTTGCGAATTTCCAACGCGAAGGCAATATTTTTCCGCACAGTCATGTGCTTAAACAGGGCATAATGCTGAAACACAAAGCCAATGTTTCGATCCTGCACACTGCGATAGGTGGCATCCTCGCCAGTCAACCAAACGCGCCCCGAATCGGGCATTTCCAACCCAGAGATGAGCCGCAACAAGGTCGATTTTCCTGATCCCGACGGCCCCAGCAATGCGACCAATGAACCACTGTCGATCTCTAAACTCACTTGGCTCACAGCATCAAAGCTGCCAAAGCGCTTGCACACATTTTCTACAATGATGCCCACGGCATTTCTCCCACTCGGCACATAAACTGACTTGCAGGGTTGCAACGCAGCCCCCTCAGAAGGCCACAAGCAGGGTTGCGCCTGGGGCAGGGGCAGCGATCGCCTTCACCTCAACCAGCGATTGATCTTTTAGCTTAGAATCCTGGATTTGGGTGGAACCCGCCGACTGAAACTACGGTTTTCTGGTCGATTTTTTGTAGTTTACCCCATAATAATGTTGGTGTCATAGTGCAAAATCCACGAGGCCAATCCCGCACAATTGCGATCGCAACAATTCCTGTCTAGCATTTTGAGAGAATGAGATCTTGCACTAGAATAGAAAGGTTGTGGAGAAATTAGACCAATCCGGCTATGGCAGTTCCTAAGAAGAAAACCTCTAAAGCGAAGCGCGATCAACGGCGGGCCACCTGGGTACGCAAAGCAGATCTCCAAGCCCAACGGGCCCTTTCCATTGGCAAGTCGATTTTGACCGGACGGGCAGAAGGGTTCGTCTATCCTCAAGATGACGCAGAAGACGAAGAAGAATAAAAATCAGGTTTGGGTGTTTGGGTGTCAGATGGCTTGGGCGATCGCCTG
The DNA here is from genome assembly GCA_964475335.1 of uncultured bacterium. Taxonomy (GTDB): domain Bacteria; phylum Cyanobacteriota; class Cyanobacteriia; order Leptolyngbyales; family Leptolyngbyaceae; genus CAYYWG01. The sequence goes on along the minus strand of CAYYWG010000011.1, from coordinate 56,444 downwards.
CTTTCTCATCCTCAGCAGCTTGACGGGGAGTTAGGGGCGCACCAACCCACCAATCTCGCCCCCACCCAGGGGAGTCGCACACCTTTAGTCTTTGCACCAAAGCAGATTGTTTATGGCTGGCAAATTCTTTCAAAAACCAGGCCCAGAGTTGCACGATCGCGTCCCGCCGGGGCAACACCTGGCGAAGGGGTTTCCAGTCCTGACCTACGGCGAAACCCCAGAGATCGATCCTGCAACCTGGCAACTCCGGGTCTGGGGCCTCGCAGAACCCCGCACCTTCACATGGGCAGACCTGATGGCCCTCCCCCAAACCGAATTCACAGCAGATTTTCACTGCGTTACCACCTGGTCAAAACTAGATGTGCAATGGGTCGGGATCAAAGTCACCGATTTCATGCAGCAGATTCCATTGCAATCCGGTGCGCGCCACGTCTTACAACATTGCTACGGAGGCTACACCACCAACCTGTCTTTAGATGATTTCCTGAGAGAGGAAAACTTTTTCGCCCATACCTTGTTTGGTGAACCCCTGTCTGCGGAGCATGGTGGCCCTCTGCGGTTGGTTGTCCCCCATCTCTATGCCTGGAAAAGTGCGAAATGGATTAATGGGCTTGAGTTTACCGCCCAGATGGAACTTGGCTTTTGGGAACAAAATGGCTACCATCAGCGCGGGGAACCCTGGGCCGAGGAGCGCTATAGCAATTTGGGGTACTAATTTGGTGACAGCCATGAGCGGTTTGACCATACCCAGCTAGCGCGATCGCCCAGAACCCCCAATCGCAACAAAGCCCTACGCCAACCCACAATGGAAACCAACTTTCCAGATTTCTAGCTCTGCGCTGATTGCGCGATCGCCCAAGTCCCGCCCCTTCCAACAATCGCTGCACTCCCTGAAATTCAACTCACTGACTTGATCCCTTGAAAATTGATCGATTGCAATCGGGTTTTGTGCCTTCTTCCGATCGGGTACGTCCGATCCGTAGCCTTACCGCATCAGTGAGCGATCGCTGACCTAACAACCCATGTTTCCAGCCCCTGCTCCCAGCCCCAGCGACCTCCAACAGCTTTCCCCCGCTGCGTTAGCCTATCTCGGTGATGCCGTTTACGAGTTATATATTCGTCAAACCTACTTATTGCCAGCCAAGCGAATTCAAACTTACCATCAGCATGTTGTTACCCACGTCCGGGCCGAAACCCAAGCCCAATACCTGGCCTTCTTACTCCCCCACCTAACCGAAACAGAAATTGATTGGGTCAGACGAGGCCGTAATGCCACAGGTAGCCGCCCCAAGCGACTCGCTGCCGATCTCTATCAACAAGCCACGAGCCTGGAAACCTTGATTGGCTACCTATACCTCACCAACCCGCCGCGCCTTGCAGAACTGTTCCAACATCTAAATATTACGTCGCCCGCAGCCTCGCCCCCGGTTCCCACCCCAACACCGAACGAGTAGCCCAACGCCGACAAAGTGACAACCCTTGACCAAGTTTTTGCTCCTTACCCCTGCCCGCTCTTGTTTCACTGATTCATTCCAACGGTTCTGAGGGACTGTTTCCCTCCTTCCTGCCCATTGCTACCTTTTTCTCATCTAAATCATCATGGCAAACCACAAGCCCAAGCCTTCCACCTCTCGTTCTGCCCGCCGCAAACCAACCACTCAACCCAAGCTCAAAGGGAAAGCCAAAGATAACTCCCGTCCCCCCCGCAAGCATCACGGGACAGAGCGAACGGAGCGAGCAGAGTGGTCAGGGCGGCCAGAGCGATCAGAGCGGTCAGAGCGGTCAGAGCGATCAGAGTGGTCAGAGCGGCCAGAGCGGTCAGAGCGATCAGAGCGAGCCAGTGGGGGGCGGCCCACACCCAAACCGGCGATCGCCACACCCCGCCCGACAGATGCAGGCCCCCGCACCACAGACGCAGCTCCCCGCACGACGGAACCGAAAAAAATTATCCAGATTGCGGTCACCCCAGCAGTCGAAAAACCTAGTGAACAGAACGAAAATTCTGAACTGATCTACGGTCGGCATCCAGTGCTTGCTGCCTTGGAAGCCCAACATACCCTTAACCGTATTTGGATTACAGCACGGCTACGGTACGATCCCCGGTTCCACAGCTTGCTCACCGAAGCGAAAGCCAACGGCACTGTCATTGACGAAGTAGAACCCCGACGACTCGAGCAAATTGCCCCCGGAGCCAACCACCAAGGCATCATCGCCCAGGTCGCTCCCTACGAATACACAGAACTGGGCCAGTTGATTGAAGATGCCAAAATCATGGCTGAACAACCTGTGATCCTGGTTGCAGATGGCATCACCGATCCCCACAATCTGGGGGCCATTATTCGTACTGCCGAAGCAATGGGTGCCCAGGGGTTGATCATTCCCCAACGTCGTGCCGTCGGAGTAACAGCAACGGTTGCCAAAGTGGCCGCAGGGGCGCTGGAAAACTTTGCGATCGCCCGCGTAGTCAACCTCACCCGCGCCTTAGAAGATCTGAAAGCTGCCGGATTTTGGATCTATGGGCTTGCCGCTGAAGGCAATGAACCCGTCCATCGAGTTTCATTTTCGGGGGCGATCGCCCTCGTCATCGGGGCCGAAGGCGAAGGCTTAAGCTTGCTCGTCCAAAAATCCTGCGACCATCTTATTTCCATTCCCCTGGCAGGCCAAACCCCCAGTCTCAACGCCTCCGTCGCCACAGGAATGGCTGTGTACGAAATTTTCCGCCAACGCCACGCCAAAACCTTGCACCTAGAGAAAGTTCCCGCTGCATGGTTGAAAAAGGGAGAGGTGGCAGAGTATAACAAATCATGAAGTAACTATGATGCCTGGTTTGATTCAGGTGGCAAAACTCTCTCGGTTGGAAATGAAATCGCAGGTATAAGATGCATAAATCCTTTGCAAATTTTATGAACTTTCTGGGGTTCGCCTGGTGGGTCGAAATCAGGACAGATAGCCCCAAATGTACCTACTACTTTGGCCCCTTCACCTCGGAAGAGGAAGCAAGCGAAGCCAAACCAGGCTACATCGAAGATCTACAAGGCGAAGGCGCGCAAGGGATTCAGGTTTGCGTCAAACGGTGTAAGCCAGAAATCCTAACCATTTCCGACGAAGATGAACTGGGGGAGATGGGCGGTAAAGTTACACGTTCACTCGTTAGCCCAATCTCTTAACTTTGCCGCATTCCCATTTGATTGGGCCGTTGTCTCAGGCCAGTAGTTGTAGTTCTGTGACGACCAACCACTGGCCTGAGACGTTGCAACGTCCTTTGACAAGGAGACGCTGGGCATGGTTTAGCTGTGCTAATTGTTGGTCAATCCCAGCCGCCAAAGTAACCAGGGCCAGACTATCCATCCCATGTTGAGGGACATCTAATTTTAAGCCATACACCTGTGGCCCAACACAGTTCACTGTGCCAACGAAGGATTCAAGCTGGGTTGGCTGTAGTAATGTCTCTGGCGATCGCGAGTTCAAATTGACCGTTTCTCCCGACGACGATAGAGGCGCATTGCCAGTGGCGGGTAAGCTTTCCGGCTGTTCTAGATAATACGTTTGCCAAAAACCCCACTCTGGATGATTGGGTTCCACATTCAACAAGGGAACGACTGCCGCCGGGGCTGTGGGTTCTTCGATAAGCGCCTGTTGGAGCGATCGCACTGCCAAATGACGGGGTTGACACTGCTGTTCGATACATAATGCAGCAGCCATGCCCGCCGCCTGACCAATCCCCAACACCACGGGTTGCAAGCGCGTTGCACCGTTAGCCATGTGAGTAACAGAAATATTTTTTTCACACGCCAAAAAGCCATCCACCGTTTTCGGAACCAAAGCCCGGTAGGGAATGGTGAAGGGAGTACCCGTCCAGCGCCCCCCCCACCGGAAGGATTTTGGGGCGAGCTGAATGTCGCCACTGGGATAGTGATGGTCGTTAGCGTAGTTGCCGATCGCGATCGCATCACACACGTTATCCGCATAGACACAGCCATCCATCGCCACTGTTAACGGCAGCGGGGCGATCGCGCCTTTAGGCCGGGGCAACAAATCCTGTTCCCGCACGGTGGTCAATCCTTCGAGCCGCCGACTTTCGCGATAGTAAGGATGCAAGGCAAAGGCCCCACCCCCCAGGCCGTTGGGATCAACCGGAAAGGTATCGGTCGCGAGGCCATAGCGCCGCCCCAGTTGCGTCTGAATATGACAGGCAAAACTTTGGGAATGCCAGCGGGCCTCTTGCCAAAACTGCTGTTGCGCTTGAGGGGAACCAATGAGACGCTGCACGCCTTCGCCGTAATCGTTGCCGTGGATCGGCCAGTTGATCATGAAGCGATCGCCCGGTAAGCGTCCGTAGTTCAAAAACGCTTCGCCACCATAGTTCGTCCAGGCTCCGGCAAAGCGATTAGGATCGTGTCCCGGTGGTGCCACAATTTGGGGAGCAGTGGCATTTGGCCCAAAGTCTTGCAGCACGACCACCCAGGTCGGCGCTTGCACGGGATAGGTTTGGGTCAACTCATTAGAGGCAACGGGGGCGCTGGGTTCGTTAAATTCAGCTTGCAATTCCCAACCCCAGCGATGGGGAATGTTACCCAGGGCCAGGAGATCACCGAGTTCGGTGCCGTCGATGGTAATCGTGGCGTGGATGGTGTAGTTGTCAAATTGGACGCCCAAAACGCGATCGCCCTGACGCAAAACGGCACGGGGCACTTGTCCAGCAATCCACTGCAAGTTTGGCAAGGCGGCCACCCAATCGGCAAAGATGGCAGCCCCAATTTTGGGTTCATAAGTAAAAAAGCTCACCCACCCGTGATCTAGACCATCGGGTTGGCGCTGTTCTAATTCCCGCAGAAAGGCCCCCCACAGTCCGGTTTGGAAGGCTGCGAGTTCGTTGCCGTCGGGGGCTGTCACTCCGGCGCTGGTAAGCATTCCGCCTAACCACGGGCCTTCGCTTACCAGGATGGTTTTGGCTCCTCGGCGGGCAGCCTGGATGGCGGCGGCGGTGCCGCCGGTGCCGCCGCCAACAATGAGTATTTCGGTGTGCAGGGTTTGCATGGGGTTATCTTGGGTGGGCGATCGGGCGACTTGAGGTTGATGGGTGAGAAGTGGGATTTTGGGCCGGGGGGCTTCCCCCCGCTCCCCCGCTTTGTGGGGGCCTAACTCCCCCACGCCCCCGAAGGTTAGGTTATCTGTGGGCGTTGCAGGGGGTGGGTTGGGTGTTGTTTGGAGAGGTTAGGTATGAAAGTGGGATTTTGGGTCGGGGGACTTCCCCCGGCTCCCCCGCTTTGTGGGGGCCTAACTCCCCCACGCCCCCCGAAGGTTAGGTTATCTGTGGGCGTTGCAGGGGGTGGGTTGGGGGCGCAGGTTGGGTGTTTTTGGCGGGGTTGGGTGGGCTGGTGGGCGATCGCACGGGTGGCTGGGCTTGGGGAGGTTAGGGCGTGGGGGGTGAAGGCAGGGTTGGTTTGGTTGGAGGCTTTTTGGAAGTTGGTTCAGGTTGCTCTTGCCATTCGGTGAGGGGGCGTTTCACGGCGTTCTCAAAGTCCAGGGAAACCAGATGAATGGTAGCTTCTTTGTCGGCCTTATCGGCAGGATCAATTTGGGCGTACATGGCGGAGCGGTTGAAGTCCGAAGTCCCCAAGACGAGGCGATGCTTTTTCTGATCCTGCAAAATCACGTCAACGGTGGCAAAGGGTTTGTCCAGGCCATATTCCGCTAGTTGGTTAATGGGGGCCGTAAAGGATTTCTGGCTATTGCCCGTCGCCACTAAATTCAACAAAAAGGCTACGGAAGCATCATTTGCCAACACTTTTTTGGGCGTTTGCATCTGCCAAACTTGGGGGCCAGGACTCGACAGGGGCGATGGAGTCACACTGGCACGCGCAGTCGCGGTTGCACTTGCTTTTGCACTGTTACCAGTCGTCCCTGGTGCTTTGGCCCCGGTCTCCGCCTGCGTCGCTGGAACTTTGACAAATGCCAGGGTTTGGTCGTCGGTTTTCAGTGTAAAGGCTTGGATATCACCTTCTTTGAAGCCAAACAAAGGTTTGCTGCCCTCTTCTGTGCTTTCCTGGGCCGATCGCTGGGTCAAATCTTGCAGATAGACCACCCCACCCAACAAGCCGGCGATCGCCACCAAGATTAACGGCATCCGCTGTAGTTTCATAAATTCACTCATCCATCACCAGTAATCAAATCATGCATCTCCAGAGCAGGTGAATCTTATGGCTGTTCCAGGTTTTTCACCGTCAGGATTTGCGGTGGCGTGGAATCCGGCGGATACAACAAATCAACGCTAACCAAACGGCGATCGCCCGGTGGCATCGTCATTGTAATCAACGGTTCGCCCTGTTGCCCCCGTTGCTGCACCAAATGCACATACCGAGTTCGGGGAAGCCCCTCATCATCGGTATAACGCACCCGAACTGTCCCCCGGAAAAAGACCTGTTTCGCTGGTGGGGCCAAAAACCGCAACTGCCCATCCTTAGGTTTATCCTCTTTAATTGGTGTCTCCAACAGAATCGCGATCGGCTGCGTTTCGTCACTCCGATTCCACAACGGCAACGTCAAATTGTACTCAATCGCATAATTCCCGTGCGCCTGATAAGCCGTATCAGGATAACGCGCCAACATCTTCGCCGTCTGCACCTGCCCCGTGCCCAGCGTCCCCCCGATCAGCGTACTCAGACCATAAGAAAACGCTTTTCCCACCCTCGGCGTAATCAAATACCACGTTGTCGGGTCATCTGGCACCAGTCCCGGCGGCTCAACAATGCGCGCCGTCCACCGCGATCCCTCCGCGACGCCGGCCACCCGACCATAAATAATCTGCCCCGCTTTCTGATCCGGCGGAGTCGGCACCTTATCCCGTGGCCCCGCCAACGGCCCCGCCTGCAACAACTCCTCCCATTCCGCCACCGTCGGCTCCCGTTCTGCCCCAGTTCCATCCGTCGGCGCAAACCGCGCCAAACTCGCCACATAGATTGGGCCACTACTCCGCGCCCGAATCAACGTCGATCGCCCATTGATCGGCGGTTCCAACGTCTTCACCGGAATCGGCAAATTCAGCAACATCCGACTCGACTGAGGCGGAATCACAATCTGCGCCGGAAACCCCTCCTGCCGCCGCCCCCGCAACACATCACTCATCGCCCGACTCCCCGGCCCCGCATACACCGTCCCTAGCGGATTATCCACATAGGGCGGCAACGCCACAAACGGCGCATCAGGCTGGCTCAAATAACTCGCAGCCGTCAACACATCCACCGTCACTGGCTGCCGTCCCGGATTGTGCAACACCACCCCCAAATACAGCGATCGCAAATCCTCTGGCGTTTTAGCCTTTGCAATGTGGTGGGCAAACACATCAAACCGTCCATTAAAAGCCCGATTCAAATGGGCCGCCGGAGTCGCCTTCCCAGTCGGCGGAAAGGTAGACAGCAAAATCCCCTCCTCCTGCACCAACTCCGGACTGTTGCTGTTAAACACAGGCACCCCATCCAACCCACCAGGCAACACCCGCACCACCTGCGGCACCTTAAACTCCGTTGGACTTGGGGCCGGAGCCGGAACCGGAGCCGCTTGCGCCAACGTCAACACAGGCAAAAGAGACAACATACCCTCAACCACCCTGGGCAAATCAACAAGTCTCTATAGTGCCACCAATCGCTGCGATCGTGTCGCCGATAAAATCATTTGCATGGAAATTCTTATTTTAGCGAAATAAATTCAGTCAAAAGTAGTGATTGTTTATAGAATGAGCCAACACAGCAAAACATTCCACCACCCGTCAAATATAGTCTTTCATTTCAAGTCAAAGCCATCTATCACTCATGCAAGATAAAGACTTAGATACATTTCAAGTTTTAAACTCTATCTATGACGAGTCATCCAAAAATCTACTCCTTGAGCAATACAAAATCTACGTTGAAATGCATGATCGAATCAGCGAAAGAAGAAATAAAATGAATAATTTTTATACCTCATTACTTTCTGGCCTACTTGGCTTACTTTCCTTTTTAACAAATCAAGATTTAGTTTCTAAAACCCATATTAAAGGTATTTCTTTCCTGGGAATCATTATGGGAATCCTAGGTCTATCTCTATGTTTATTATGGGCATATACAATTCGCGTATATGCACGGTTAATTGATCGCAAACTTACTGTCATCCGAGAAATAGAGAAGTATCTGCCCTTTTATTGCTATATCAAGGAAGGGCATTTAAGAGAATTAGAAAGGGTAAAACAGCATCCTATATTTTCTTTAAGGGTTTCAACAATTGAGCAACTATCAACATTTATCTTTTCGAGCCTCTATATAATCCTCGTATTTTACTCTGCAATATCATTCCTTAATTGAGGTTTTTTGTTCATCAACTTTCATTTCATTTTTTGAGAATATCTAAGAACTGAAAATACATGTTTCAATTCAGAAGGTACTTAGCAAGCTCCAAAATATAACTTATCTTTAAGTTAAAAATTGGTCAAAAAATAATTTTTAACATAGCCAAATTGTAATTTTTTTTAAAGCGTAGAGCACGCTGAATAGGCAGCAATATGGAGAAAATTACTCGCGCCTTTATTTCATCATTCATTCACTGAATTACTTCATGTGTTGCGACAGAACTCAACCACCGCTCAATCCTTCAACTCAACTCAGGCTGGTGCTTGCCAAGTTGCCGCTCATGCCAGTTGACCAGGGGCGTTGCGGTGATCCCGTGGATCACAATAGAAATGATGACAGTGAGATAAGTAACCCATCGGAGTTCAGCAATGATTGGCCCTGGCAGACCTTCACTCACAGCATAGGACAGGTAATACAGTGAGCCAATGCCACGAATGCCAAACCAGCCACTCAAGAGGCGAGTCGAACTGTGGATGCGCGTCCCTGCCGTACAAATCCAGGTGCCAAGCGGACGAATCAGCAGGAGCAAAAACGCCGCCAGGATAATCGCTTCTAACCCAAACTCGGAGATTTGTTCAAGGCGCAACAATGACCCCAATAGCAAAATTGCACCGACTTCCAGGAGCTTTTCAATTTGGGTAATGAAGCGTAACTGGGATTGTTGTTGCTCTGGATAAAAGCCGTGGATTCGCACCACCATTCCCGCAACAAATACCGCTAGAAATCCATAGCCGTTGACAAGTTCCGTGAGGCCATAGGTAAGAAAGATCACCCCCAGTGCCACCAAATCGGCCATTTCTTCACTAAGTCCTTTGGTCGTTTGAGCTTGGTGGTTTAACCAAACAACGCTTTTGGCAACACCAAACCCAACCACGATCGCCGCAGCGATCGCCCACAGCAAGTCAATTAACACCCATTGCCGCAACCAATGCCTCAAATCTGGATCATGGATCCAATGCAACCCAAAATAAACAAAGGGAAAAGCTAGCGCATCGTTTAAGCCACCTTCAGACGTTAAGCCAAATCGCAACTTACTCTGATCTTTGGGATGGTTAAGTTGGACATCTGAGGCAAGCACCGGATCCGTAGGAGACAAGATGGCCCCTAACAACAACGCAGCAGCCCACGACAGCGAGAGCAACCAATGGCCCACGGCTGCCACCGCTAAAATAGATAACGGCATGAGCCAGACGACAAGCCGAACCGTCAATCGCCAATGAGACGCTTTGAGAGAGCGATTAATTCTCAAACCGCAGCCATACAACGACACAATCACCACTAATTCGGTGAAGTGCTCTAACACTTCCGACCCAGGTTGCAAATTGATCAAACCAACACCATAAGGGCCTAAGATAACGCCCAGGACCAAATAAATAATGGCGTAGGAAAGGGGCAACCGATTAATCCATTGCGAGCCCCAGCTTACGGTGAGTAGCAACAAGCCTATAACCAAACAGCCCGTAATATAAGGACTCATCGCCACCGCCATTTTTACTCAAAGGATTCAGAACACGTCTCTGAGTGTAGACAGTTCGACTGGGGGCCAAATCGTTACAAAGACAGAGACCCCGATCGCCAAATTAGAGATTCACCTAATTCAGCGCTAGACCGCATCAGAACTGGCCAGCATGCTGCATTCAGCGAAAGCCCAATTGGAAAAGCATTAGAGTCGCGATCGCGGGAGTCAGTTCCAGCCCAGGGAAAAGAGCACTTTAGGGAAATTTCACCAGCGATCGCCCCTGTTTAGGCGGCTGGAAGGTTAGCGAGGCGAGATTACCGCTATGCTAGAACAGGTTTTCACGAGCATGGTTATGGTGGATATTGCGAAGCTGTTAGCTGAAGAACTGTCACTGAAGCCGTTTCAGGTGAGCAATGCGCTAGAGTTATTTGCCGAGGGGGCCACAATTCCCTTTGTGGCGCGTTACCGGAAAGAGCGCACCGGCGAAATGACCGAAACCCAACTGCGGGATTTGCAAGAACGCCATGCTTACTTGACGGAGTTGGAAGAGCGGAAGCAAACCATTTTGGCGGCGATCGCCCAGCAAGGCAAACTCACCCCGGAACTGGAAACCAAAATCACCGCTTGCCTCCAAAAAACCGAACTGGAAGATTTGTACCTACCCTATCGCCCCAAACGGCGGACACGAGCCACGATCGCCCGCGAAAAAGGGTTAGAACCCCTGGCCGAATTCATTCAAGCCTTGAACCAACCCAAAGCCCAACCCCAGGATTTCGAGGCCGAAGCAGCCCGCTACGTAGATGCAGAAAAGGGAGTGAAATCACCAGCAGAAGCCCTCGCCGGAGCCGCCGATATTTTGGCAGAAGCCGTCGCCGAGCGGGCCGAATATCGCGCTTACTTGCGGGATTGGTTGTTGGCCACAGGGCTGTTTGTGTCGCGGATCAAAGATGATTATCCCGAAGGTTCCACCAAGTTTGAGATGTACCGCAGCTACCAGGCCAAAATTCAGTCAATTCCATCTCACAATTTGCTGGCGTTGTATCGGGGTGAAACCGAAGGCATCTTGACCCTGGATGTGGAGTTTGCCGAAGACCAGGCCCTGGCCTATCTGGAAGACGCTGTTATTCGCACCAAACACGCTCCCCTGCGCTCGTTCTACCGAGACATGATCAAGGATGCCTTTACCCGCTTGCTGAAAAATTCGCTCATCAGTGAAGTGCGATCGCTGAAGAAACAAGAAGCCGACATTGAATCCATCAAAACCTTTGAGGCCAATTTGCGGGAATTGTTGCTCGCGGCCCCCGCTGGCATGAAACCCACGATCGCCGTTGACCCCGGCTTTCGCACGGGCTGCAAAGTGGCCGTTTTAGACCAAACCGGGCAATTTTTAGAATATCAAACGATTTTTCCGCACCAATCGGCCAACCAGCGATCGCAAGCCGCCCAAACCCTCATCCGCTTTATTCAGCAGTATCAGGTCGCGTTGATTGCGATCGGCAACGGCACCGCAGGCCGCGAAACCGAAGAATTTGTGCGGGAAGTGTTGCAACCGCTAGAACACAAGCCGATCGCCGTCATAGTCAATGAAGCCGGGGCTTCCGTCTATTCCGCCAGCAAAGTTGCAATCGCCGAATTTCCCGAACAAGACGTGACCGTGCGGGGTGCAATTAGCATTGGTCGCCGCTTACAAGACCCACTGGCGGAGTTAGTCAAGATTGATCCAAAATCCATCGGCGTAGGTCAATACCAACACGACGTAGATCAAAAATTACTCAAAAAGAAACTGGAAGAAACCGTCGAAAGTTGCGTCAACTATGTCGGTGTAGACTTAAACACCGCATCAAAAGAATTGCTCACATTCGTCTCTGGAATCACTCCCGCGATCGCCAACAACATCATCAGTTATCGCAACACCAACGGAGCCTTTCGCAACCGTCGCCAACTCTTGAAAGTACCCAAACTTGGCCCCAAAGCCTTTGAACAAGCGGCGGGCTTTTTACGCATTCGGGATGGCGAAAACCCCCTCGACAATACCGCCGTTCACCCCGAAAGTTACCCCGTCGTAGAAGCGATCGCCCAAGATCTCCAGGTTTCCCCCCACCAGGCCACCCAAATTGCCGCCAAACTCAACGCGATCGGCATCCAAAAATACGTCACCGATCGCGTCGGTGAACCCACCCTCCGCGATATTCTGGCCGAACTGGAAAAACCCGGTCGCGACCCCCGCGCCGAGTTTAAATACGCCACCTTCAAAGAAGGCATCAAAGAAATCAGCGATTTGCGCGAAGGCATGGAACTGGAAGGCATTGTCACCAACGTTGCCAACTTTGGGGCCTTCGTTGATATCGGTGTCCACCAAGACGGCCTCGTCCACGTCTCTCAACTGGCCGATCGCTTTGTGAGTGACCCCAAACAAATCGTCAAAGTCGGGCAAGTCGTCAAAGTGCGCGTCCTGGAAGTCAACGCCCCCCTCAAGCGAATCAGCCTATCCATGCGATCTCCCGACCAGCCCAACCGCGCCACCGGACGCACCGACCCCAAACCCAAAGCCCCCGGCAAACCCCCAGCCAACTCATCCGCCGCAACCCTGGCCGATCTCCAGGCCAAGTTCAAAAAACGCCGCTAACCAGCCACCTGCAACATCCTAGCCCCCACCCAACCCACCACCGGGAGAACTTAACATTTGGGAGTAGGAGTTCCCGTCCGGAGGCAGGGAATACTAGGGCTGTGATCTACCGATGCTTCGTCACTTATGGATACGGCTTTCCAGACACCTGCCCACCGCCCAACCCCGATCGCTGCCCCCGCCCCCCCATCGGCCACAGTGCTCCTCGTTGACGACCAAAGTACGGTAAACGAAGCCGTGCAATGCATGATCGCGGACACCGATATCACCTGTCACTACTGCGCCAAAGGGGCCAACGCGCTGGAAATGGCGATCGCCACCGCCCCTACTGTCATCTTGCAAGACTTGATCATGCCCAGCACCAGCGGCATGGAGTTAGTCAAACAATTTCGCAGTCATCCCGACACCAGCGATATCCCCATCATCATGTTGTCTACCAACGACGACCCCCAAACCAAAGCCGAAGCCTTTGCGATCGGGATCAATGATTACCTGGTGAAACTGCCCGACCCCATCGAACTGGTCGCCCGCCTTCGCTATCACTCCCAAGCCTACCTCAACCGCCAAGCCCGCACCGCCGCCCTCGTCGCCCAAGCCCAGGCCAAAGAACTGGAAGAAATGCTCGCCGAATTGCGCCGCACCCAAACCCAACTCATTCAAACCGAAAAGCTCTCTAGCCTGGGGCAAATGCTGGCGGGAATCGCCCATGAAATCAACAATCCAGTCAATTTTATCTTTGGTAATTTGACCTATATCGATAATTATGTACATGATTTTTTGAAATTAATCGAACTCTACGAAACCGTTTATCCCGACCCCGATATCAGCATCAAAAATTATCAAGACGAAATTGATTTTGAATTTATTCAAGAAGACTTACTCAAAACCCTACAATCAACCCGGATTGGCACAGAACGGATTGTTCAAATCGTCTTGTCACTCCGCAATTTTTCTCGGCAAGATCATGCCGATATGAAACTTTCTAATATTCATGAAGGGATCAACAGCACACTCCTGATTCTGAGCCATCGGCTAAAACAAGGCATCGAAGTTCACAAAGAATACGAGAATCTTCCCCTGATTGAATGTCATCAAGCCCAGTTGAATCAGGTATTCATGAATATTTTGAACAACGCGATCGATGCCTTAATGGAACAAGAAGAGCAAGTTCATAAACAAATTTCTATCCAAACTAAGCACACAAGCAGTAACCAAGTTGAAGTACGGATTTTTGATAACGGCCCTGGCATTCCAGACAGTATCAAATCTCAATTATTTGAACCCTTTTTTACCACTAAACCTGTTGGCAAAGGCACAGGCTTAGGCTTATCTATTTGCCAGCAAATCATCAAAAATCATCAAGGCTTTATTGATGTTGTATCCGAGCCAGGGAAAGGCACAGAATTTATCATTCACTTAGCCATTCACCAACCCGATGCCGCGATCGCTCCTGACGATGAGACCGACGATTTAACCATCGGCGACTAACGAGAACTCAGACTTGGCCGATACAATAACAAAACAAGCCGCCGCATAGACAGCCGCCGCACCGACAGCAACCGTATAGAACGTTATGTTTCCGAATTCCAATCATTACTGGTTACGCAATGCGCGGGTGCCAGCAGCCCTTGTCCTGCGCCAAAAGCAAGGGCGACACAAAGATTGGTCCGCCATTGAAACCGGAAACGACACCGACCAACTCCTCGCCGTAGACTTAGAAATTGTTGATGGGGCGATCGCCAGCATTGCCACCGCTGGCACCCTCAAGGTTTACCACCACCCGTCGATCGACCTGCGCCAAGGCATGGTCTTCCCCTGTTTCGTCGATCTGCACACCCACCTGGACAAAGGCCACATTTCACCCCGCACCCCCAATCCTGATGGCACCTTTCAACGAGCCCTCGCCGCTGTCCACCACGATGCCCACCAATATTGGAATGTAGACGATCTCTACCAGCGGATGAATTTTGGCCTCAAGTGTAGCTATGCCCACGGCACCCAGGCCCTCCGCACCCACTTAGATGCCGCTGGCCCCTTTGCCACCGCGAGTTTTGAAGTCTTTCAATCCTTGCGCGAGACCTGGCGCGATCGCCTCCACCTCCAAGGGGTTTGTCTAGTTTCTTTGGACTATTTCTTAACTCCTGCGGGGGAAAAACTGGCCGATCGCGTCGCTGACCTGGGCGGCATTTTGGGCGGGGTTGCCTTCATGAATCCCGATCTGCCCGCTCAGATCGAACGAGTCTTTGCCCTCGCCAAAGAGCGATCGCTCCCCCTCGATTTTCATGCCGACGAAAACGGCGATCCCGACTCCACTTGCCTCGCACAAATTGCCGAAGCCACCCTGCGCCACCACTATCAAGACAAAGTTGTGTGTGGCCACTGTTGCAGCCTTGCAGTTCAGTCGCCCAAAGAAGTAAAACGCACGATCGCCCTCATCAAACGAGCCAAACTGGGCATTGTGAGCTTGCCCCTGTGCAACCTGTATCTACAAGATCGTCAAGCCCGCCGTACCCCCCGTTGGCGCGGCATCACCCTCTTACACGAACTGCACCAGGCCAAAGTGCCCGTCGCGATCGCCAGCGACAATTGCCGCGATCCCTTCTATGCTTACGGCGACCACGACGCTCTGGAAGTCTTGACCCTCTCCACCAAAATTGCCCAATTGGATCATCCCTACGGCGATTGGTGTCAGGCCATTACCAGCACCCCCGCCGACCTGATGGGCTTAACCCAAGTCGGGCGGATTGGCGTCGGGCGACCAGCCGATCTCGTCATTTTCAAAGCCCGTCGATACAGCGAACTGTTTGCCCGATCGCAACACGACCGCATCGTCCTCCGCCAGGGACAGGCGATCGACACCACCCTGCCCGATTACACCGAACTCGATGGGCTCTTCGCAGGCTGAGCGGCACACTTGACTGGCTCCCCGCGCCCGATCCACCGCCACAGTATCCCGTTCCCCCGACCCGTATGGCATGATGAGGGCTAGTGTTTACCGTTACCGTGTTCATGGCTGCACCAGACTCCTCCCTCAATTTTGAAATTCAACGTTTGCGGGCCGTTCGCCACTCCTTCCTGCGATTGCACAAAGCCTTGCTTGATGCCGAGCGCGACACCTACGAAATGCGGCACGGTGCCATTGCCCACAGTGGCGAGTTTTTTCAATTGGTTATTGGCCACCCCTGGTTTGAATGGTTGCGGCCCATGTCCCAATTCATCGTCCAAGTAGACGAATTGTTCGACCAGAAAGAGGCGATCGCCCCAGCCCAAGTCACTGAACTCTTGCACCACGCCCAAACCCTGCTCCAAGCTTCCGACAGCGGCACCGAATCACAACAACGCTACTATCAAGCCATTCATCGCAATCCCGATATTGCCTTCATCCACGCCGAAACCGCCAACCTCTTAAAAGTAGAACAAAAATAACTCAGCCCCCTCCTTACTGCTCCAGGCCCCATCGCCGCCGCCAATTTTGCCCCCCGGCATCTAGCGATCGCCCCACCCAGGGGCAGCCCGCCCCATGACAGTGGCAACCAACCCAAGACTTGTGGCACGATGGAGAACACTTTGCACACGCGATGAGTATTGGGCTTATGCGGTTACGGTTTGCACTCAGTTTGCTCCTGGGCCTTTCCTTAGAAATTAGCGGGGGGGTTGCGATCGCCCAAAGTCCCCCAGCCAAAACTACGACACCCACACCGACCGTTTCTGACGCGCAAGTCACCGCCGTAGTCGATGCCCTCGTGGCTGCCGCTGGCCCCGCCGCCACACCCCCCAAATACACCGAATGGCAAACCCAAAACATCCCAGTCTGGTCTAACCAATGCATTGGGCGATCGCTCACCGTGAGCCAGTTTGCCGCCAGTCCCGTCACCGCCCGGTGGATTTCAGTCTGCGCCGTCCGCACGGCCCTCACCGAACAACTGAGAGCCAGCAACAACAACCTGGAAACCGCAGTTCGCCGCACTGCCGCCTGGTGGTTCAACGGCCAACCCGATCGCTACCAAAACGGCGACACCGCCACTTATGCCAAAGCCGTCTGGCAGCGCTACCTTGCCACCAGCAAAGCGGCGACCGCAGCCACCCCCGCCAAACCCACCCCCGCGATCGCCCCAACCCCAAGTCCCAAACCCCAACCCCCTGAGCAAGCCACCCCTCCCGTAGCACAACAACCAACCGCCACAGCCACGGCCCCCACCGCCGATCTCTACGATCGCTATATGCAAGCGGGCTACGCAGCCACCAACCAGCGGAATCATGCGATCGCCCTCCTATACTTCAAACGCGCCCTCGACGAGCGCCCCCAAGATACCTACGCCACCCAAGCCATCCAAAACGTCGAAGCGTATCTCAAACAACCCCAAACCCCCACTGGCACGACTCCTCCCAGCACTGCGCCAGCCAGCAACGCCCAACCCGCCCCCCCACCCACCAAGACCCAACCCGAAGCTAAGGCCCCCCCCACCCAGCCCCCCAAAAAATCTACCGCTCCCCCACCCGGCCCCAACGCCCGCCTTGCGCCGCCGCCAACTGCACCCAACGTCGCCCTTCCAGCCGCCACGGGTGGCCCCACGGCAACAGTCATCATTCCCGCCGAACCACCTGCCGCCGCCTTCAGTGAACAACAAGCCGTTGACTTGGTGACACGCTGGCTCCAAGCCAAAGTCGAGATCTTTGCGCCCCCCTTTGACCAACAACAAGCCCTCAATCTCACCACAGGCGAACTATTGGCCTCCCTGGTCAAACCCAACGGCGTGTTGAACTGGCTCAAAACCAACCAGGCTTATTACCGTTATGGGGTGCAAAAGGTGGAATCCGTAGAACGATTTGCCGTCGCCCGCGATCGCGCCACCATCGAAGTGAAACTCGTCGAAGACCGCACCCTCTATTTCAACGGCACCATCGACCCAAATCGCACCGACTTCTCCACCCAACGAGTCCGGTTTACCCTCGCGGCCACAGAAGGCACCTGGAAAATTGCCGACTACAAAACCGTTGATGGCCTCCTGTTAGAACGCTCCGTGCTAGAAGCCAGCGACGCAGCCACGCGATAAGCCCCAACGCCCAGAACTTTGGCGCGACCACGGCCCAAAGCAGCCTTCAAGCTGCACAAAATTCCAAGGGCAGTGTAAGGTGTGAAAAGTTGTTATTGCACTTGGTTGTTCGCGTTCAAAGGCCCATGAAATACCTTGCCAACGTTTGTCTAACCGGATTGCTCTGTACCCTTGCCCCCTCGGCGATCGCGGCTGAGTGGGTCAGCGTCACCCAAAATGCCGTCGGCGATCGCTTCTTCATCGACACCAGTTCCATCCTCCGCAAAGACGACAACGTCTGGTACTGGGAATATCGCGAATTTCCCGACCCCAACAACGCCTTCCTCGACGAAAAAGTGGACAAACCGATCCACGGCGTCGTCCTCAACTGGTCAGCCAACTGCACCAGCAAAACCCAACGCCTGCGCCACGTCACCGCCTACGACAAAGACCGAGAAGTCATCAAACGCTTCAGCTATGGCGACACCGGCGACCTCACCCAGCCCAAAACCGGCAGCAGCACCGTCAAAGTGCTGAACTATGCCTGCACCACCAAGCAAACCCAAACCAACCCACCCGATACGGGCACCACGCCGGATAAAACCCAAACCACCACACCCCGCTCCACCCAATAACCCCTTCCCAGCAGTTCCCCCAGAGCTTGCCTCCTTTTTTCCTGTCTCCCACAGCGTCCCAATCCTTATGAGCGATCGCGACCAGCAGCTTCGTGACCTAGTGACCCAAGCCTGCCAACACCCACCTGGCAGCTTGCCTCGCCAACGGCACCTCACCCACATCATCCGCCTGGTCACCCCCCGGCTCTGGCGCGAAAACGTGCCCTACTACCAAGATGCCCTGCAAAAAACCTGGCTGTACTTTTGCAAAAACATCTGCAACGGCTACGACCCCAACCTGGGCAGCGTGCCCACCTGGCTCAATGCCTACCTCAAACGGCGCTTGCAAGATGGCTACATTGACGCCATCAAAAAACAACAAAACGAAAGTCCCCCCGTTTGGCAAGACAAAAACGGCGAACTGGTCGATGTCATGGACAACATCCCCGATCAACGGGGCGACGTAGAACCCTTGTGGGAAAAAGTCCGCGAGTGGGCCAAAGCCGACCCCACCGGGGAACTCAGCCAAATCCACATCAAGGGGCACCCCGAAGTCACCTGCCAAGTCCTGATCCTCCGGCGGCTCCTGTCAGAAACAAGCTGGCAAACCCTGGCCGACGAATACGGCATCGCCATTCCGACCCTCAGCAGTTTTTATCGCCGACAATGTATGCCGCGTTTGCGTAACTTTGGAGAAACCGAGGGATATATTCAGTGAAGAATGAGGACGCTTCGCGATGACATACGGTATTTACGACTCCGCTCTCTCCCTACCGCTCACCCAAGGCGATCGCCAGACTGCCCAAACCTTTGCCGCCCAGCAACCCACCCCCAGCAAAGCCGAGCAAGTTCGCTTAAACACCCTGGCAGTCTTGGCTGTCCAGCAATACCTCACTTTGATGGATATCCCCACCGACCTCACCGAGAGCGATAGCTGGAACCCCATCATGCGCGTCTGCACCGATGTCGCTGATTTAGAATTACCCAACAAAGGGCGATTGGAATGTCGGCCCGTCAAACCCGGTGCCACAGTGATGCCCGTCCCCCCCGAAACCTGGGAAGATCGGGTAGGGTATGTCGCCGTCCAAATCGATGAAGCCACCGCCGAAGCCACCATTCTGGGGTTTGTGCCCACCGTTATCGATCGCGAAACCATTGCCCTGACCGAACTCAGCGCCCCCGAAGCCCTGTTAACCCATCTCACCCATCCCCTCAGCCAAGCGATCGCCCACCTGGGGGCCTGGCTCCAAGGCGCGATCGACACCGGCTGGCAAACCGTCGAAGACCTGTTCAACACCCCCCAGCTCGAACCCGCCTACGCCTTCCGCTTTCGTCGCCGTGGTAACGCCGTCCGGCAAGGTCGCCGCCTGATCCTCGGCAACAACAGCCCCGACATTGCCCTCATTGTCGAAATTCGCCCCCAAGACGAGCAAGTCGAAATCGTCCTCCAGCTCCATCCCCTGGAAGATCACACCCAATTACCCAGTGGTCTCACCCTCAACATCATCGACGAAGCCACCCAAACCGAAGTGCTGACCGCCAGCGCCATCGGCACCGAAGACTTTTTAGAACTGCAAATTGACGGCACCTTTGGCGAACAATTTAGCGTGCAAGTCTGTTACAACGATCGCCAAATCACCCAGACCTTCCTCATCTAAACCGTTGTTCCAACAATTCAATAGCCACACCACCGGGTGCCCCGCGATCGCCCCCAGCACCGCTACAACAACGCTTAGATGAACCACCGGATATGGGTAAGTTAATTGTTCTCAAAATCATCGACGGCAGCTTCGAACAAGGCTTCAGTGTCATGATGCAAATTGGTGAGGAAGGAGCCCCAGCCACCCTGGAAATCCTGGGTAAATTGCCCGCCCTGCCCGAAATGCCCCTTTACTACAGCCGTTGGCGAGAAACCTACTGGCGACTCGATGCCCGCTACCGCATCACCGCCAAAAAAAATCAAAAAGCCAACGTTTCCCTCATCGCCGATTGCCAACATACCGCCCAAATCCTCAAAGCCCGACTCAACGGCTGGTTATTAACCGAAGAATTTCGCACCATCCGCGAACGATGGCTGGAGCGCGTCACCCCCGACGAAGAGTTGCGGGTCATCGTCCAAACGGAAAACAGCCAACTCCGCCAGTTACCGTGGAACCTACTCGACTTTTTGGAACGCTACCCCAAAGCCGAGATCGCCCTCAGCGCCCTCAATACCGAAGAACTCCCGCCCCCACCCCCTAAAACCAGCGCCGCCGTCAATATCTTGACCATCCTCGGCAACAGCGACGGCATCAACACCGATGAAGACAAAGCCTTTCTCCAATCCTTGCCAAACGTTGCCCTCACCACCCTGGTCGAACCCGATCGCAAAACCCTCACCGATACCCTCTGGAAGCGATCGTGGGATATCCTCTTCTTCGCTGGCCATAGCTCCAGCCTCAACGATCGCGAAGCAGGCCGCATCTTCCTCAACCATACCGACAGCCTCACCATCAGCGAACTGAAATACGCCCTGCGGAATGCCGTCAGCAATGGGCTACGCCTCGCTATCTTCAACTCCTGCGATGGCCTGGGCCTGGCCCGCGAACTCGCCGACCTCCACATCCCCCACGTCATCATCATGCGGGAACCCGTGCCCGACCTGATCGCCCAAGAATTTTTGAAAGCCTTTCTCACCGCTTACGCCCGTGGCACCTCGTTGCCCCTGGCCATGCGCCAAGCCCGAGAACGCTTACAAGGCATGGAAGACCGCTTTCCCTGCGCATCCTGGTTGCCCCTCATTTGCCAACCGCCAACCGCCATTCCCCCCACCTGGGCCAACTTGTTGCCTGCGCCTGCCCCCCAGCCCCAGCCCCTCGTCCCCAAACGGCGCTTATTTGCAGCGGCCCTGGCCAGTATGACGATCGCCGGGTTGACCATTGGGCTGCGATCGCTCGGCCTGTTGCAACGCCCTGAATGGGCCGCCTATGACCAAATGTTGCAATTGCGCCCCAGCGAACCCCCCGACCCCCGCCTGTTTGTCGTCACCATTGACGATGCCGACCTCGAAGCCCAACGCCAAACCAGCGACCTGGGCGGGGCCTCCATCTCCGATGCCAACCTGGAACGCCTACTCACCCTCTTAAACCGCTACCAACCCCGCGCGATCGGCCTCGACCTGCACCGCACCGCAGCCACCAACACCCGCCAATACCCCGACCTCGCCCGTCAACTCAAAACCAACGACACCTTAATCACCATTTGCAAACTGGGCTACACCAAAGCCAACCCCTACGGCACCCCCGCCCCCCCCGACGTGCCCCCCACCAGCTTTCGGACAGGTTTCAGCGATTTTGTCACCGATCCCGATGGCACCATCCGGCGGCACCTGTTAGCCATGAACACAGAAGGCTTAATCGACTCTCATTGCCACTTTCCCACCGCCTTTAGTGTTGAGCTGGTGCTGCGCTATTTTCAAGTTTGGAATGAATCGCAAACGGGGTTCCATCCCGACTGGGGCAATGCCCTGCAACTGCATTTCCCAACCCCAACCACCGCCTTGCCGACTATCCCCCACGGCTATCCCCTGGCCCCTGGGCGATCGCTCCAACCCGCCCCCTACAATATCCGGTTTCCCGGCCTCACCTCCCAGCACGGCACCTACCAGGGCCAAGGGGTAGACACCAACGGCGTGCAGCTTTTATTGAATTACCGCAAAATCGCCAACGCCGAGCCCATTGCCAACTACCGCCCCCTCCGCTGGTTTCTAGATCCAACCAATCCACCCTCTGACGACGATTTAAAACAACTCATTCACAACAAAATCGTCTTAATCGGCGTCACCGCCTGGGATAAACGCGACTACGCCAAAGTACCCACCAGTATCAACGCCAAAGGCGAAATGGCCGGAGTCTTTGTCCATGCTCACATGATCAGCCAACTGCTCAGCACCACCTTAGACGGGCGGCCCCTCCTCTGGACCTGGCCCGCCTGGGGCGAATGGCTGTGGATTGGAAGTTGGGCCATTGTTGGTGGAGCCGTGGTGTTGGGAATCCGCACCCAACCCTTTGCACAAAAAGAACAAATTCCCCCGATAGCTCTAGCAGTCGGTTGTACCGTTGGGCTTCTGTATGGCACCTGTGCCGGAGTTTTGGTATTAGTGGGTGGGTGGCTGCCCTTCGTCCCGGCAGCGATCGCCCTCACCGCAACCAGTCTCACCGTCACGCTTTTCCCCCTTCACCCCCAGCCCGATCCCAGGTTAGATCTTGTTTACTCTCACTAAATGTTAGGAGTTGCGGCAATGAACTTTGGTCTGAAATCCATCATCTTCAGTTGTTTCGGCAGTGGAATCACCCTGGTCTCACTCCTCCTGCCCACCATTGCCAAAGCCCAACCGCCCCAATCATTTAGCCATGCCCAAACCCCACAACCCACCCCCCTGCTCATCGCCCAGGCCAGCCGAACAGTTTCCGGCTCACCCGCCACAGGTCGTTCAGTCGGGGGTGGCACAGAGTTGATTGATCTTACCTATGATGCCAGTCGCAGTGTCTCTGGGGCTGGGGCTGGAGGCCGCGCCCAGGGTGGCGGTGTGCGCGGCAAAAAAACCGCCTTTTGTCCCACGCCGGAAGTCCCCTTGACGGCGCTCGTACCCTTTACTGCGACCTATCCAGAGGGCAAAACCATTCCCATCACCATGAATGTTTGGGGCACAACAACCCAAGCCCACCCCACCCTATGGGCCTATGTTCCCCCCCTCGATCCGTCGATTGAGCTGCAATTCCTGCTGACAGAAGGGCGCAACCTTGTCCACCGAACCACCCTGCAAGCCCCCGGCCAAGGCGGAGTCATTGCCATTCCCATCCCCACAACAGCAACAGCCCTGACCCCCGACAAACAATATCAATGGACGTTGAGCTTTCGGTGCAAAGCGCCCACTACGGGTCAAACCACGGGTTCCAGTGCCCAGATCGAAACGGTTTATATCCAAGCAAGCGTGTTCTACAAACCCCTAGATTCAGCGATCGCCAACCAACTCACCCCCACCCCATCTCGCCAAAACGCCGCCCTCTATGCTCAGAATGGGTTTTGGTATGATGCCCTCACCACCCTCGCCACCCTGCGGCAGCAAGCCCCCGAAGACCCAACCCTCCAAGCCGACTGGGCTACGCTGTTGAAGAGCATGGTGCTCTCGCCCGAGGCCCGAGAACACATCGATATCGACACCCTCGCGAAACAACCCCTTGCACGATAAATCTCCCCCCGCCTGGAAAATTGGCAGTATTTTGCTGGTTGGCATTCTTGCCGTGTCAACCGCTGCGCCCCTCATCCGCTTGGCGATCGCCGCTGCTGGTCAACGGGGCCTGGGCTTTAGTTTGGTCTTAGCTGGTGCAAGGCTAGCCCTGGCCTCCCTGTTCTTGCTGCCAACCTGGGGCCAAGTCCGCCAACAAGCCCTCCCCATCACAGGGGTCAAATTCGCGATCGCCGCCGGAGTCACCCTGGCCTGCCATTTTGCCGCCTGGATCACCTCCCTGTCCTACACCTCCATCACGGCATCCACGGCCCTCGTCACCACCAATCCCATTTGGATTGCCCTGTTAGCGTGGCTGTGGCATGGCGAACGCCCCAAAGCCCAAACCCTGCTCGGCATGGCGATCGCCCTCAGTGGCGGCCTCATCTTGGGCCTGGGTCAATCCACAACCAGCGCCACCAGCAGCCAACCCCTTTTAGGGAACAGCCTCGCCTTATTCGGCGCTTGGATGGTGAGTGGCTATCTTCTCTTGGGTCGCGAAGCCCAACGTCAGGGAGTCGGCCTGGGTGCCTACACCACGATCGCCTACACCGTTGCCGCGATCGTCCTGGTGCCCCTGCCGTGGTTGGTCGGGGCGAGTTATCAGGGCCTCCCCCTCAGCGTGTATGGGTACATTACCCTCACCGCCCTACTGCCCCAGCTCATCGGCCACACCAGCTTTAACTGGGCTGTACGCTGGGTTTCCCCCACCCTCGTCACCTTGCTCATTCTGTTTGAACCCGCCCTCGCCAGCCTCATGGGCTATCTCTTGTTTGGCGAAATTCCGGGGCCAACCGTTGGGCTTGGAGCCAGCATTCTGCTCCTCGGCGTGGCGATCGCCGCTCTCGCCTAGTCCCGGCATCACCCCGTTTTTCCCGCGATCGCCGCTGATTGTAACAACCCCGAATCGTTTCGCAACCAACTGTTATGCAGTGACAAAGATCACAATCTAAGCTGATTCCGATCGCCCCAGGTTCAAATCCCGACAGACATACTAAAGAAGACTCAACTATAGCCGAGTCATCAACAGGGAACACACGACTGGCCGACAAATTTCTTTGGAAATTGTCGGTTTTTTGTTGGGCACAAACTGGGTCGCCAGTCATCCCCGGTGGCCCACCCCTGCCCTCCAGAACCCAGATCAGCGTTGCCGAAATTCCACCACATCCCGTTTCACCGTCACATCATAATCATCAAAAAAATCGTGGCCCAGTAACCCAATCGGCAAAGCGTCATTCCCCACTGCCACCACCACATCCTCGATGACCGCCTGCCCCACTGCGATCGATCGCACATAAGCCAACGGAATCTCCACCCCAGTCTGGCTTGCCGTATTCACCTTCGTTTTGCCCACAAACCGCACCCCCAGCGCCTCGGCCATTGCCCCCGTGATAACCGTGCTGCTTGCGCCGGTGTCAACAATCATTTCAAAGGTTTGATTGCCATTAAACAACACATCAATAATTGGAGTTCCCCCCGCCCGCCGTTTGATGGGTGCCCGGAACACTTGCCCCGCCCCCGCCGTTTGCCCCTCCCCGCTACTCACGGTGAACGGCACAGCCGTTGCCACTGATCCCGCCCCCCGATCGCGATCGCTCTGGCCTTGGGCTTGGGCCACTTTTTTATTTGCCACAGCCAGCTTTTGCTCAAACTGAGGGACTTTTTCCCGCGCCAAACTGGCATAAGGGCTCGACTTGGGCAACGACTTCAGCAACTGCACCGCCTGTTGCCAACGCACGACGACCAACCGCCAGTCATCTACCGTTAACGCTGATCGACTAATATTTTCGGCACTTTCCGCCTTTGCCAACCCTTGTTTATAGGTTTCTTCTTGCTCGGCTTGGGGCGGCGAGTCCAGCGGGGCTGGAGTAGGGGATGTCGTTGCCACTGGTTTCGGGGTTGCATCCACTGCGGGTGGAGAGGGTTGCGGGACAGTCGCCCAGGGCACTGCACAACCGCCCAGGCCCAAAAGACTGCAACCTAAGGCAAATGAAACCGTGGAAAGCGGGAGCTGTTTCTTCATCATGGCCAGCGCAAGTAGGGAATTAGCCCAGAGCGATCGCGCTATCGACCACATTGGATACACATTACCACCCACTCTGGCGATCGCAAGGACTCTGAGCCCAATCTAGAATGCAACAATCACCCTCCCAACCTAGCAACCCCCTTGGGTTTTGCCAATGCCGACAGGAACTATGCAAGTTGAAGAACTGTCACAATAGAGGTCGGAGTGCATAAATCCCTCACCAGAGGTGAATTCTAATTTTAGGCATGGTCAAACCGATCAGGATGCATTACCCCCCAACAGCAGATCGGTGACCCAGCCGCTATCGGTTCAAGGGCGATCGCCCAAAGGAGCACCGAATGTATACGCTACAAACCAAACAAAGATTCTTCGTGCGGCTCATGATGTTAACTTTTGGCCTGGGGAGCGCGATCGCGCTATGGCCCGCCGCCAGCAACGCCCCCAATGCACTGAGCAACTGGCAACATCCCACCGTCCAGCAAACCTCCCTGGAATTTATTATTGAACGTCGCTTTTAGTCTAAGGGGTGAGGTTAACAGCCTCCCCCATAGTTTGGGCGACACCGTTGGGAATCCCCCCCTAGCACCAGCCGCCCCTAGGGCATTCCCAGCGGCACCAGTGCATTTTCGGGGAGGTAGGTGCAGTAGCGCCCCCCATCCGACAAAATCAACACCAGTTGCAACGACCAGTCTGGCTCGGCTTGGAGATCGGCCCACGGAACCGCTAATTCCAGGCACGAATCCAGACCCACTTCCGCGCGGCTGATCCGGGTATGCCACTGGGAATGGGCGATCGCCTCCTGAAACCAGATCGTTTGCGTCAACAGATTAATACTCAGATGATGGCGAAACAGATAGTTCAGCGGCGGCGCATCGGGCACATCCACCAGCGGAATGGGACTATTGCAAAGGGCTTGCCCCGGATAAAACCAAAACAGGTTCAGCTCAGGCGGAAAGTCAATTCCCGGACGTGCCCCCGCTTTGAAATCTAACCGGAGATAAAAATTGAGGTGATCCACGCCGTACCAAAGCCGCTGCACATCGCTGCTTCGGTGCATGGTGCCCCGTGCGCCCCCAATTTCCAAGCGTCCGGCCCGATCCCAGTCTTGCTCGTCGCCCCGCCCGTCAATGTAGGGATGAATAAACCCTTCGGGAGCGCGATCGCCCCCTGCCAGGTGAACTTCCACCGGGCGCTGCACCTCCGGCGGCACGGGTTCATTCAACGCCTGGTACAACGCCGCCAAATGCTCGCGAAACAGTTGATCAAACATGGCATCCTGGTTGGATGTGTGGCCCTCGCCAAACCACCAAAACCAGTCCGATCCTTCCGCTGCATAAAGGGCTTCCCAGGCTTCGGGATTGTTTTCTTCCGTCGCTTCGGGATGTTTGGCTAGAGTGAGCCGCGCCTCCGTGAGCAAATCCCACGCCCGATTTTTGGCCGGATCTCCAATCCAGGTGGTGAAATTGCCATCCACCCAGGAACCGCTGTGCAGTTTATCTGCCGGAATCGTAGCCTGGGGCGGAAACTGATCGAGATACTCGGAAACCGTGACGAGCTTGATATCCGTGTGGTCGCTCAAAATCTCGTAAAGGGTAGTCAAAAACGGCAACCCATCCTGTTCATAAAACTCCCAGCAATTTTCGCCATCTAGGGCGATCGTCACCAACCACGGTTGCTCCAGGCTGGTGTGACCACTGTACTGGCGCACTTTGAGGGAACGGGCGATCGCCTCCAAATGGCCAACCAAATCCCGCGCGGCGTGCCCCGATTCCATGTTGCCGTAGGTAAACCCAATCAGGTCAGACAAGCGATGATCCCGAAAGACAATCGCCAGATCGCCGTGGGGCGTGGGCAACCGATAGGGCTGATAGAGCAACTCCGGCTCATACACATTGCCCGACCCGTCCCGACTAAAGAAATGATCCAGCGACCACCCCAACACCGCCTCATCCGAACAAATCCACTGAAACCCCTGCTCGGCAATGGAGGGCAAAATCGCCGGACTCACCGATTGCTCCGAAGGCCACAGCCCCCGTGGCTCACAGCCAAAGCGATCGCAATACAACGCCTTCGCTTTTTGCAAATGCCGGGGAATATCTTCGGCCCATTGGAAGCGGCGATCAGGCAACGTCATCTCCGGGACTGCAACCCGCCCCGCATTCGTATCGGCCAAGAGTGGCAAAATCGGGTGGGTGTACGGCGTTGTCGTAATTTCTAGTTGGCCAGCAGCCTGCATCTTGCGGTGTTGCGGGATAATCCGGCCCAGAATTTCTTTTTGCTTTGAGTGAATGCGCTGGCGATCGCTCAGCGTAAACCCCTTACCCTGTTTCAGCCAAGCCGCAATGTCTGGATCATCCCAAAACAACGGATCAATCCAAGACAGGTTATGCCATGCCGCCAGATCACCATAGTCTTGGTTTGTCCAATTGGCTAAACACCAGGCTGGCCCCTTGTCTTGCCGTTGCTCAAACAGTTCTGCATAACGGGGGTGGGGGTCGATCAGGGTGCGGTGGTGCCCATCAAAAAAGTGCGCGATCGCAAACTCTTTTTGCTCCAGGGTCAGGTGCTTGGTCGGGGTCAGCGCAATGCGGAGATAGGGATCTAACGCCGTCCCAGCCACATAATCCTCAATCTGCAAGATCAGCGACGGCACCAAATTTACCGTTTGATGCAACTTAGGATAGCGCTCCAACAGCAACACCAAATCCAGATAATCTTTGGTGCCATGCAACCGCACCCAGGGCAACCGATACCGTCCATCATCAATACCGGATTCAGCCCGACTCTTATACAACGGTTGGTGCTGATGCCAGATGAACGCCACGTATAACGGATGAGACATAGGCAAATTATGCAGATGGGATCGACAGAGAAGTGGGGGGCCAAGAACCACCAGACACGGCGATCGCTCTAGCCCCTAAATCCTCTCACACGACCTGCTCAACTTCAGCAATCTCAGGAATGAATTCCCGTAAACGGCGCTCGATCCCCATCTTCAGCGTCATAGTAGAGCTGGGGCAAGACCCACACGCCCCTTGCAGCCGCAGTTTTACAATCGGGCCATCAATTTCAACCAGTTCCACGTTGCCGCCATCCGCGATCAAATACGGGCGCAACTCATCCAACACAGTTTCCACATTTTCGGGAGACAAAGTTAGGGTTTCAGCCATAATTCACCTGCTACACATTGAGCTTTTACACATTGAAGTTTGTGGAATGCCCCCAGTGGGACAAGACCACTTTTGCGCCTGGGCGATCGCCACGCCAGCCAAAACCGGGCCAACCGCAATCTCGCCTATCGATCCTAGCGCGTCTCCTGCGGACTGCAACGATTCAGTCTGTCGAGAGAGAACATTGGCAGCGATCTATGCTGCCCCATTCGAGGTAAGGGCCTCAAGTCATTGAGTTACCCTTACCCCACCGGGCTTAACCCGCCAACCCCAACAGCGCCAGATTCGTAAAGCAAAAGTCTTGGGTCGAAAGCTTGCCATTCACTTCCGTCCGAATGACCCGCCGATTGAGGATGAAATAATCCCCCACTTGCTCATAGGAGTCTTCAAAATCACTCTTGCCGCCTTTTTGTTCCCCTGTTTTGGGATCGTGATAGACCGAGTCGTAGGTGTGGGACAAATAGCCAGCGCCCGTATCAAACGTGCTGAAGGTGTTAATCGTCACGACGACCCCGTGAATATGGCGATGCACCAAGGTGACTTCGTTGTCTTTCACTTTGTAGCGATCGCCCTCGGCTTTGCCACCCAGCAAAATTTCGACGGCACCCGCTTCATCCGTGGCCCCATAAGCAAAGGTATTTTTGCCGTGGGTTTCCTCGAACGTGCGCCGAACCCGGTGAATAGCAATCTCCCACATTTGACCGTGGATCAACTTTTGCGCGGCTTCGTCGTCAATCCCCGTGACTTCAGCGGTGAGATCGGGCTTGACAGTGGCTTGGCCGTGAAACTCGCGATCGTCCCATTTCAGGGTGACATCAGCGGTATACCCCGGAAAGGCTTTATCCCAGGTGTACCGATTTTCATAGGCAGCCTGAAACAGTTCTTGGGCGGTTAACTGCGCTACGGTCATGAAACTCTCCTTCTTTGCAGTGCCTTATCTAGTGTAGAGAGTTTTGGGGAGTGTTGTGGCACGGGCAATCGATTCCAAGCGATCGCCCACTCCGGCCCCACCTGAGCCAACTCCGCCGCAGTCCCATCTCGCGAGGATCATTCATCACCGATGGATGGTAGGGGTAGGGCTTCTACCCGCAGCAACTGGGGCACCCACAAGCACTGCCCCCACCGTCAAAAATACAGACTGTTTTCTGCACGAGTCGGGGATTGCTGATGGGTGAAGGGTTTTGGAGCCTTGGTTCAACTCTCATGAAGAATGCAGGCTAGGCCAATTCCTGGGTCACAATCCGGCGCAAAATTTCCGTCACTTCCGCCGCCATTCGCGCATCAATTTGGCGTGCTTCTTCATTCAAATCCCGACTGCCCGATGCACTGACCCTGCGCACCGCCGCCCGGAGCGTCAACGCCACAGTACGCAGGATTGCCGGTTGGCTCGCCGTTTGGAGCCGAGCATCCACAAATTGCACTAGGGCCGTATAGGTCAGTTCCGTGCGATCGCGACTATCCGATGCACCAAACCCCAACTTCGACAGCAACACCACATTACTAATATCGGGGGCAATCCCCAACGTGGCGATCGCCGCATCCAAATACCGCGCCGCATCATGGCCCAAACACTCCACGAACGTCGCCAGACTGTGCCACTGCGCCCCCGGCAACTTTGCGCTCGTGGGAATAAAAAAGTGCCAGCCCACCATTGCCATCAGCCGCGTCAGGTCATAGGCCGACACCAGATTTTCGCCCCCTGTCCCTTCTGATGGAGCCGCGATCAGTGCGGTTGTCCCGGCTTTCAACTGGGGCCACGCCATCAACGGCGACTCACCGTAATAACCCCGAAATTGCAGCGTACTGCCCGTCAAGCCCCGGAACCATTGCTCTAACCCAGGCCGCGAGTTAAACCGCTTGAACATGGCGGCGGTAGCATTGGAAATAAACTGCCCTGCCGCCGCATCATCTTTGCGATAGCTGACAACATCGATCGCCGCATCGGTGAAACTTCTGGCGCTCACCGCCCCTTGGGAATCCACGATCGTACAGGAACCAATCGGAATACTAGCGGCTTTGGTATTGGCCTGACACAGCAAATTCGCGATCGCCACAATTTTGGTCGCACTCCAAAACTGCGCATTACTCAAAGCATTGCGCCCCAACCAGCGCGATCGCAGTTGCCCATCCACCACACTCCCCACACACAGGCAGGCTTCCGTAATCTCAGGGTGCAAAAAGTCCAGGGCGCGCGTATCGATCGCAGGCACCACCCCCCGATTTGGGAAAGCCCCAAACGTCACCGTTTGCCCAGACCCCGTGAGCTGCACTGCACTGCCCAAAGACACCACCGTTTTACCATCTGGGGCCATGCGCAGGCGATCGGCAAACAACTTCACCTGGTCTTTGTAGGCAGAACTGGCCAACCCCCGATCCAAAAACGACAAATGGTTCAAGTCAGACCCTTCCTGCATTTCGATCGCCAGATAAGCATTGAACACCTTTTGGCGATCGCGGGCCGCCTCCAACTTCCCGCCCGTATCCTGCACAATCCGCACATGAGGCCCATAGGCAAACCAAGTGACATACCCCTTCAACGGCTCCAGTAACGTCACCTGCACATGGTTATTCGCCGCCGGGGCCGTCGCCGCCAGTCCCAACTTCGTCCCAAGCGGCAAGGAATATTTATCCGCCTCTGCCAACTGGCTCGCTTGCTTCGTGGGGTCACGTTTCAACACCGTTTCCTGCACCCCTTCCAACACCAACCACGCCACCACCACATGAGGCCCATAGGCAAACCAGGTCGTATAACCTTGCAGCGGCGTTGTCAACGTCAGTTGTAGATGATTCCCCGTCGTAGGACTGGCTGCCTCTACCGACAGCGTCGCCCCCGCCACCAAAGGGGCCTTTTGTGCAGCAGACAACTCACTCGCTTGTTTCGTCGGATCCAATTTAAGGACAGTTGATTGCACCGCTTTCAGCAGACCCATGCCCTGAACACCCTATAAATTGCTGTTGTTATCCTACTGGCCTAGAAAACGCCGCGCACGCCTGGTTCAAAACTCTTTTTATCCCAACCTGGGGCGATCGCGGGTGGCAGGCCCCAACCGCCCCGGAACCCAGCGACCCTAAGCCCCAATCAATCGCCGACTACACGTGGGGAAACAGCGCTGAATCCCTCGTGCTAGGCCCATGCACAGCACGGTGATGCCCAAGCCCACTGCGATCGCCCCAACCACATTGCCCCACTGCAAAGTCAAGCCCAATCGTTCTAATCCAGTCACCCAATAAGCATGTAAAAAATAAATGGGGAAACTCAATTTTGCACAGCGATCCAGCCATACAATTTGCTGTTTTTCCGCATTAAAGTGCAACCAAACCATAAAAAAGAGACAGAGCAATATTTTTTGAATCAAGTTAATATCCACCCCTGAAAACAGTTGCCAATTATCCTGGCGGTGCAAACTACCCACTTCTTGATGGAGCAACGCTTGTAAAATCGCGAGGACAAACACCACAAACAACAGATAAATAGTTTTGCCATGCAAACGCTGGTAAATTTGCCCCCGATGCAACGAAGCCCACATCCCAAACAAATACACAGGGGTAAAGTACAGCAGCGAATGGAACGGATTGAGATTCAGCCAGGGCCGATGCACCCAGAGCGACAGGCCAAAGCCCAAGCCCATGACTAACAGTTGATAGCGCGATCGCAAAAACCACAGAAAAGCAGGCGAAGCGAAAAATAACAACAGCGCAAACGGAATATACCAATAGCCAATCAAATGTTGACCGGTGATTAAATACACCAAAATCGCCCAGCCACTCGGTTCAGTCGATTGGGCAAGCAGCGGTGGTGGTGTCACCCAAAGGGCAGAACTAATGGGCAACACCGACATCGCCAGATAGGGCACACCAACATTCAGCCACTTACTTTTCAGAAATTGCCAATACTGAAAGCCACGCTGATAGAAAACATGGTGAAACATAAAACCAGAAATGAACACAAAGAATACTGTTCCACCGGAAATGAGATTCGCGATCGCCCGTTCCCAGACAGATGCATTGCCATGCCACGGATCAAACCCTGCAAGGGTGTAGCAGTGCCCCGTGACGATCGCCAAAATCGCAATCCCTCTGAAATAGTTGATGGAATTCAGAAACATCCCTTTCTCCAATGGTCGTTCCTTCGGTTCCACCCTATCGCACGAAATTTGGCAATCGAGCCGCTACCGTGTAAATTGTCGAATTCTTTTTGACTGTGATTGTCAGCTAAACTGGCGCGAGGCCCCAGCCATTTTCAGCCAGAAACCTCAGACTAGCCCCAGCCCAAATCACCGGAACGCAGCCCTGCTAACCCGAGCACGCCCCCCTGCGTTCCCGGCAGCGAGACCCCGCCCAGGCCACAGCGCGATCGCCCCCAAGTGCAAACTGGCCCTACGATACCGCCGCCACCACTTCTGCCCGAATGTGCTGAATTCGCTCATTCAAGTCATATAAATTCAACCGATAGCTCAACGGGTGGGCGATTAACTGGGCTGTACTTTGGAACAAGACATCCACTTCAATCAGGCCATTCTCCTTCAACGTCCGGCCCGTAGACACCAAATCCACAATCGCCTCCGACATCCCCGTAATCGGCCCCAACTCCACCGACCCATACAACGGAATGATTTCGACTGGCAAATCCAACGCCTCAAAATACTCCCGCGCGGAATGCACATACTTCGAGGCCACCCGCCCATACAATGGCAAATCCAACGCCGAACGATAAGGACTGGTCGCCTTCACCGCCACCGACATCCGACAACCCCCAAACCCCAAATCGACCACTTGCGCCACTTGCGGAGCCTTTTCGCGCAACACGTCATACCCCACAACCCCCAACTGCGCTTGCCCATATTCCACATACACTGGCACATCCTGCGCCCGCACTAGCAAAGCCTTGGCCGTTGCCGTCGGGTCTGTGATTTGCAGTTGGCGATTGCCCGCTTCGAGGAACGCACTAAAATCTAGCCCGATCGCCTGAAACAAGCGAATACTGTCTTTGAGCAATGCGCCTTTGGGAAGTGCGACGGTCAACATAACAGAGTCACCGAAATAAGAACATGAACCAGGCCAATAAACCTGCGGGATGACGGGATTTAACTCTTAAAATGAGTTGAGCCAGGGCAATGCCCAGCTTTCAAAGCTTACGCTAATTTCTGACCTTATGCGGATTCTTTTGGTAGATGACGAAGTGGAAATGGCCGAACCGCTCAGTCGGATTTTGACCCGCGAAGGCCATACCGTCGATGTTGCTTATGATGGCGATCGCGGCAGTCAACTCGCCCAACACAATGCTTACGACTTGCTCATTCTCGACTGGATGCTGCCCCACCAATCCGGGTTAGAAATTTGTCAGCAGGTGCGATCGCGGGGCATTGTCACCCCCGTCCTCTTCCTCACCGCCAAAGATACTATCGATGACCGTGTGCAAGGCTTAGACGCCGGAGCCGACGATTACCTGATCAAACCCTTTGAACTGCGAGAACTGCTCGCCAGAGTCCGCGCCTTGCTACGGCGACCCTCCAGCCTGGAAGCACCCACCAATCGCATCAAGGTCGGCGACCTGGAACTCGATGTAGACAATCAACTCGTCTATCGGGCAGGGCAAGAAATTGAACTCTCCGAAAAAGAAAGTCAATTGCTGGAATACCTGATGCGCCATCCAAATCAGCTCTTAACCCACGAACAAATTCATCACCACTTGTGGGGCGACAGTGCCGAAAAACCCACCAGCAACGCCCTGGCAGCCCAAATGCGTCTCCTCCGCCGGAAGCTGGAACGTACGGGTGAAACACCCCTGATCAGCACGGTTTACGGTAAGGGCTACCGCTTTGGCCAAAAAGACATGGGCTAAACCATCGGCCTCTACTCGGCGCGGCCCCACTTGCCACTTCAGTTGCTTGCTGCCAACTTGCTAATGCAACAAGACCAGGTGGCGATCGCCATCAAGTCGTAGCCACCGTTCATCCTTGAGCTTACCTAAGAGCCGCGTCACCGTGACCCGAGTGGTGCCAATGGCGCTGGCTAAATGTTGATGGGTCAGCCGCACACTCAGCCGCGTACCATCCTCAATGGGTTGCCCCACTTCCATCTGCAACAACAGCAAAAACTGCCGCAATCGGTCTTCTACCCGCCGATAGCCCGCCATCGCCAACATCGCTTCCGTTTGCCGGAGCCGCCGCGCCAGATGGTGAAAAATTTCCTGGCTCAATGCCGCCGACTGTTGCACCTCGCCCAAGCTCAACCGCATCAAATCCACATCAGACAGGGCGATCGCCTGATAAGGCTGAATCAACGACAGCGGCATCCCAAACGGCATCGAAGCACAGGCCAGCCCAATCAACGCCTCATCCCCATTGGGATACAACGTACTCAGTTGAACCACGCCGCGAGCCACCACCCAAATCACCTGAGGTTGCAGCGGAATGCCCTGGCCCGCACGAAACGCCTGTAAATTGCGGCCTTGATAGACATCTTCTAAAAAGTGCCGGAAATCTTGCTGGACAGAGGATTTAGGCGGTAGGGCTTGCAACATATGCAATTTCCAGTTCCTTGGCAACGTTTGCTAGGCTACCGTCCCAGCATCAAGGGGAGTTAATTGTCAGGTTGCTACCAGGTTAAGTTTTGGTTTACACCGCTGCACCACGCCTTGGCGATCGCCCAGCATCACCACCGCTTTACCCGGCCTGATTCACACAGATTAGACCAACACCTCAACCGCCTCAAGCCATCAGCAATACCCAGCGGGCTCAGCAACACAGGCTGGATTTTGGTAACGCATCACGGAGCCGCTGTCCCAGGAACCGAGAATCGGGCATCGCGGGGGGCTGGCCAATCCCCACCTGGGCCGCACAGAATTGGGTACCCAGCCTAGCACCCACGGCTCAAGCCGTTCACGCCTCCCCCTGCCACACCTGAAGCAACTCATCCACTGATAAGCCCAAAATGCGAGCCAACGGATTCAAGTGTTTATATTCAATCTCTTGATGCTTTTGAATGCGGTCTAACTCGGCAGCCGACAGGCGAAAGGTATCGCAAAATTTCACAAATTCGTCGTTGGTCAAATCCAGTTCGCGTTGGCGTTCTTGCAGATAAAACGCGATCGCGGCCACCCCTTTCGTTGGGCGCTGGACTTTCGCTAAATATTGCTCCATCAAGGCCGAGACTTGGGTTGAGCCAGTTCCAACCCTACTGGCCAAATCGGCACAGGCCAATTGCAGCGCCTTGCGGAACAACTGAGCATCGTTCAGAACGGCCAAAACCTGCGGGGCATGGGTTGGCTTGACATACCCCACGATCTTGCCATTTTCCGCGATCGCCACATACTGGTCGTGGGGATCGGAAGTCCAGGATTGGGGCTGAGTAAATCGCACCATGATCACCTCATCAACGGATGTCAGAGATGATCCAATCGACCACACCTTGTCCCCCTTTGTCTATCCCTAAGCTCAAAATTGTTGCGGGGCGATCGCCCGTTCCCACCACCACCCCGGCACGGTTGGCTGGCCCCCAAGTGCCCTTTACAAACTTTGGCGACACCATGTAAAACTCCCAGCGCAACTGGGGCATTCTAAGGCCACTGTGGAATCCCTTTAAGTTGATTATTGGGTGCTGACTGACAGGCACCTGGCACGCCTTCAGCGCAACGGAGAACCCTCTTCCCCGATCGCGATCGTCCGCCAGCCCAGCCGCTCAGCCCAAACCCAACCTCGTTAAGATCGTTTTTTTAAGTAAGTTAATGGCTGGTTGAATAATGTATCTACCACACTTCGTCGCTGGGATTGATCTCGAAGAATTAGTGTCAGAAGCCCTCATTTCGCGCCGTCTGACGATGGGCGATCGCCTCAAGTTAATGCACGCCTTCCTCCAAGATGCCCTGAGTGAAGCAGATCTTGTATTGGTCGATCGCCTCCTGTATGGGGTGCGCCGGGGCATTTTGCACCTGACAGAGTGAGCCTCCGGCTCCGGGTTTAGCCTTGTCCCGCCGCCTTTGACCCACCCCGCGATCGCCCTCTAACTCCTCCCCAAACAATGGGTTGGCCCACCTGGCTGCTTCCTCTTAGCTTAGGGCCACCCCATCGTGGCGGGCCGCCTGTTGCACCGCTGCCGATACGGCGATCGCCACCCGCTCATCAAACACCGACGGCACAATGTGTTCGCGATGTAACTCCGAGGTTTTCACCAGTTCCGCGATCGCTTGGGCCGCTTCCAGATACATCCCCGTAGTCAAGGTTTGGGCGCGACAATCCAACGCTCCCCGGAAAATGCCCGGAAACGCTAGCACATTATTGATCTGGTTCGGGTAATCACTCCGCCCTGTGGCCATCACTGCCACCTCATGGGCAATCAATTCCGGCTGAATTTCAGGAATTGGGTTCGCCATCGCAAACACAATCGGATCTTTAGCCATCGATCGCACCATTTCCGGGGTCACTACCCGAGGCGCACTCACCCCCAAAAAGACATCGGCCCCTCGCATCGCATCGGCCAGCGAGCCTCCAGTTGCAACCGCAAACTCCTGCTTTTGGATCGTCAAATCGGCGCGATCGCGGGCTAAAATCCCCTGAGAATCACACATCACAATGTTCTCAGTCCCCGCTTTGCGGAGTAACCGGGCGATCGCCACCCCCGCCGCCCCCGCCCCATTGATCACCATTTTCACTTCGCGCATGGGCTTGCGCACCAGTTTCAAGGCATTGATCAACGCCGCCAAACTCACGATCGCCGTGCCATGCTGGTCATCATGAAAAATAGGAATATTCAACTCCCGCTGCAACCGGGCCTCAATTTCAAAACAGCGGGGGGCCGCAATATCCTCCAAGTTCACC
Organism: uncultured bacterium; assembly: GCA_964475335.1. Taxonomy (GTDB): domain Bacteria; phylum Cyanobacteriota; class Cyanobacteriia; order Leptolyngbyales; family Leptolyngbyaceae; genus CAYYWG01. The sequence goes on along the minus strand of CAYYWG010000011.1, from coordinate 19,053 downwards.
CCCCCAAACACCGGGGCAATCCGCTTCACCGTTTCCACAATTTCATCTGTATCTTGCGTTGCGAGGCAAATCGGAAACGCATCCACCCCCCCAAATTCCTTAAACAGCATGGCTTTCCCTTCCATCACAGGCAACGCCGCCGCTGGCCCCAAATTGCCCAACCCTAAGACCGCACTGCCATCGGTGACGATCGCCACCATATTTTGCTTCACTGTTAGGTTGTAGACCTCATCCGGATTTTGGGCGATCGCCGTACAAATCCGTCCGACCCCAGGCGTATAGGCCATTGCCAGGTCTTCTTGCCCCCGTAGCGGAATGCGGCTGTGGACGCTGATTTTGCCCCCCCGGTGCAAGTTAAACGTGCGATCGTAAACATTAACCACCTTGGATTCAGGAAGCGCCTTCACAATCTCCACCAGACGTTCAGCGTGCTCAGTGCTGGTGCAATCCACGGTAATATCCCGAATTGACACATGGCGTGTTTGCTCAATCAGGTCAATTTGGCCCATGCTGCCACCTGCCGAGGAAATTGCGGAAATAACCGCAGCCAGCATTCCAGGCCGATTGGGAACCTGAACACGCAGCGTGAGGCTAAAACTAGAGGTCGGTGTCAATTCTGTCATGTGCTTTAAGTCTCGGCGGTAAAAATGCGATCGCAAACAATGGACAATGGCTTAACCAGGCTCAAACCCAGCGCAAACACCGCAACCGGGCAAACCCCCTGCGGCTTCGCGCCTCAACTAAGGTTGCGGTTTATTTAGCTTAAGAAACTATAAGCCCCATAACTGTACCTAGCCACACCAAGTCCTGGGTTTTTCCCAGATTCCGGCGATCGCCCCTTGCCCCCTGGCAGCCACCGCCCTGCCACCTCTGCCTTTTACTCCCGCCCTCTTTTACTCCCGCCCTGTGCTTATGCCTTCCCTGTATACCGAAATTGAAATCAACGCCCCCTGTCGGCAGGTCTGGCGTGCCCTCTTTCACAAAGAAGGCTGGATGTATTGGAACACTTACCTTTACGACTGCGACCCCCGCCGCCCCTTCATCGAAGGCAACGATGTTTTACTTTCCGTGCGGCGGCTCCCCGGCGAAGCCGAAACCGAATTCCAATCCCGCGTCACCGTCATCCATCCAGAAGTCTGCCTTCAACTGGTCAGCACCATTCCCGGCTTGCGCCACAAACAAACCTTTGAGCTACAAGCCCTGGGGCGCGATCGCACCTACTATCGCCACCACCACTCCTTCCGGGGCCTACTCGGACGGGTCGTGCTCCCCTTCATTCAAACAGACGAACACAACGGCATTCAGCGCATGGCCTGGGAACTCAAACACTACACCGAGTCCTTATAACGCCAACGCCAGGGCGATCGCGCCACCTTACGGGGTCGGCGGTTTGCTTTGGTTTTTGCGATTGAAATAGGCCTGCAAGACTTGGCGCACCATCGGAGCCCCCACCGAGCCCCCACCCCCGCCCGACCGTTCCGCAAAGGCAACCACCACCACTTCCGGCTTCTCCGCCGGAGCATAGGCCCCAAACCATGTGTCGGAACCGTCGCCCATGTCTTCCGAGGTTCCACTTTTACCCGCGATCGGCGGCAAACCCGGCCCGTTCACCCCTCCGCCCGTTCCATAGGTCACGACCTCCCGCAACCCATCCTGGATTTTTTCCACCGTCGTCGGCTTCATTTTCAGATCTTCCCGCCAACTCTTTGACTCTTCATCATCCTTCAGCAAATGGGGCTTCACCCTGGCCCCGCCATTCGCCGGAATCGCAAACATCACCGCCACTTGCAACGGCGTAGTCAGCAAAAAGCCCTGCCCAATCGACATATTCACCGTATCGCCCAAAAACCAGCCCTCATTTAGCTCTTTCCGTTTCCAGGCATCATCCGGCACCAACCCCGGCGACTCTTCCACCGCCAGCTCAATCCCCGTTTTTGAACCAAAGCCAAAGCGCCGTGTCCAATCAATCAACGTCTCATCCCCAATGGTCATCGCCACCTGGTAAAAGAACGTGTCACTACTCCAGGCGATCGCCCCCGGAAAATCCAACGGCCCAAACCCCGCCCGGTTCCAATCATTAAACTGAATGCCCCCCACCGTAATCGCAGGATAAGTCGGCAAGACTGTATCAGGCGAATATTTCCCCGATTCCAGCGCCGCCGCCGTCGTCACAATCTTATACGTACTTGCAGGCTGAAACGCTTGCAACGCCCGGTTCACAAACGGGTGATCCTTACTTTGTAGGTTTTGCCACTGTTCATCCGTAATCCGCGTCGAAAACAAATTCGGGTCAAACGCAGGCCGGCTCACCATCGCCAACACCGCCCCATTGCGTGGATCGATCGCCACGATCGCCCCTTTCCGTTCCCCCAGCGCCGCCTCTGCCGCCTTCTGCAAATCCAGATCTAACGTCAGGCGCACCGTCCGCCCTGCTTGGGTTGGCTTCTGGCCCAAAATACGCAACACCTGGCCCGCCCCGTCCACTTCCACCTGTTGCCCGCCCCATTCACCCCGAAGCGATTGCTCAAAGGCCAGCTCAATGCCCATCTGCCCAATCACATCCCCCAGGCGATAGCCTTCTTTCCGGCGCTTTTCCAGTTCCTCGTCGGTCAGTTCCCCCGTATACCCAATCACATGGGCCGCCAGATCGCCATTGGGGTAGTAGCGCACCGCTTCTGCTTCAACCTGCACCCCTTCCAACTCGCTGCTGTATTCGGTTAACGCCGTAATCTGGGCAGGGCTAATCCCCCGGGCAATCCGCACCAAAAACGGCGAGTTGTACCCCGCCTGTTCGAGCCGTTTCCACAGCGACGCTTCGGGAATGTTCAACACCTGGGATAGGCGCTTGATAGTTGGAGTCCAATCGCCTTTTTTCCGCGCCAACGGCCAGAGAAACACCGCATGAGACAATCGGCTACCGGCCAAAATCCGCCCTTTGCGGTCAAGAATTTGGCCCCGTTCGGGCAACCGTGGAATCAACCGAATCCGGTTATTTTCGGCTAACTGGCGATTGCGAGCCCCTTCGATGATCTGGAGGTAGACTAACCGCCCCCCCAATCCACCCAGCAGCAACACCGACACAATCAACAGCAAAAACAGCGAACGATATTTCTTCCCCACCGTCCGGTGGTCAGCTTGCCGTGACTTCGTCGTTGACTCAAAAGGATAAAGGACTGTCATACGCTTGACCAGAATGCGGTGCGAACCAGATCAGTTTAAATTTTTACAGAAATACAAAAAATGTAAAATTTATCAGCGAAGCACAAGCGGTGGAATCCCCCGAGATGGCATCTGGGCACTGGGTCAACGCCCACACCAACCACCCAGAACCGGAGCGATCGCTCCATACCACCCTAAAATCTCAAAGATTAAGAATTCCAAAGATTACAGAATAATCTACTTTTGTATCTTGAACAACACCTTCCCCGCGTCAAGACCAACTATTTGGTATAGTCTGGCTCAACGCTGATCGCGCTAGCCCCAGCCCCAAAACCAGTCCCAGGCCCCCAGATTAACGTGAGTTCGCTGACCAGCCGATCTAGAATACTGTTCATCCACACTGAGGTGCATCCTTGGGACATCTTCCCCAAGTTCGAATTTGTTTTTAGACGGATACAATAGACCCAACGCTGGCCTGTCCCGCGATCGGCAGACAGCCACGCCCTCTCCGGCCCATACACAGAAGCCGCTACTTATGTCTCAGGTTGCTACACCCAATCCATCCATCGCCAAAGCCGACACCAGCCTAGATGTTGAGTTACGGCACGTAATCAAGACATTCAACAGTGACACCGTTGTGCGGGGCGTTAGCTTAGGCATTCGCCGGGGTGAATTCTTCAGCATTTTGGGGCCATCAGGCTGTGGCAAAACCACCCTACTCCGGATGATTGCAGGCTTCGAAGCCCCCTCCGCCGGGGATGTGTTGATTCAAGGGCAACTCATGAATCGCACCCCGCCCTACTGTCGGCCCGTCAACACTGTCTTCCAGAGTTATGCCCTCTTCAGCCATCTCACCGTTTGGGAAAACGTGGCCTTTGGGCTTCGCCTGCAAAAACTCCCCAAAGCCGAGATCCAAAAGCGCGTTGACGAAGCCCTCAAGCTGGTCAAAATGGATGGGTTTGTGAAGCGGTTTCCCGCACAACTTTCCGGGGGGCAACAACAGCGTGTCGCCCTGGCCAGAGCCCTCGTCAATCGGCCTGCCGTCGTCTTGTTAGATGAACCCTTGGGCGCGCTTGATCTCAAGCTCCGCAAAGAAATGCAGATGGAACTGGCCAACCTCCATCGCGAACTGGGCTTAACCTTCGTCATGGTGACCCACGACCAGGAAGAAGCCCTGAGCTTATCCGATCGCATCGCCGTGATGAACCAGGGCCAACTAGAACAGGTCGATCCCCCCGAACAGATTTATCGCCGCCCCCAAACGCCCTTTGTTGCCAACTTCATCGGCGATACCAACTTGTTGCACGGCAAAATCGAGGGCTTTTATTCCTCCAGCCTGTGGGTGCTCACCGACACGGGGCTGAAAGTTAAAGCCATTCCCCTCGACGGTCATGAAAAGCTCACCTCTGGCCCGGTTGTGCTTAGCATTCGGCCTGAAAAAATTCGGGTCAGCACCACACCTGCCCCGCAGGAGGTCAACACCTTTGAAGGGCGAGTCCACAATGTGATGTACCTGGGCACCCATTTACGCTATGTCGTCGAACTGCGATCGGGCGATCGCCTCACGGTGGTACAACCCAACAATTTGCCCATTGCCCCAGGCCAAGACACACCGTTATACGTCTCCTGGCAAGCGGCAGATTGTTTAGCCCTCCCCATCGTTTAGGGACACTAGGCAACCACAGCCCCACCCAGGGCGCTAGCCGTTGCCCGTTGATCACCTTGTGTCTTGCTGTGCTGGATTGATGCTCATGCCACCTCGTCGTTTTTCATCTGCTGCCATCTCCCGGCGACGGTTTTTGCAAACCTCTGCTGCGATCGCCGCTGGCCTTGCCTCCCCTGGGTGTGGCTGGACTCTCGCCGAAGTCCGCCCCGCCGATGCCAAAGGCGACCAAGACAAACTCGGCATTTACACCTGGGAAAGCTACATCGACCCAGAACTCATTCAAACCTTTCGCACCCAAACCGCCCTGGATGTCGCCTACGACATTTATGACTCCAACGAAGTCATGATGGCCACCATCCGCAGCGGCAAAGGCACCAACTACAGCGTCGTCTACCCCTCTGACTACGCCGTCGCCGAAATGATCAGCAAAAAAGAACTCCTCCGCCTCGACAAATCCCGCATTAACGGGCTTGAAAACCTCATGCCCGAATTCCAAAATTCCACCTTTGATCCCAACAACGCCTACAGCATCCCCGTCAGTTGGGGCACCACGGGCTTAATTTACAACGCCGACGAACTCAAACTCGACATCACCGACTGGTCAGACCTGTGGAACCTGAAACAACAGCTCACCCGCCGGATGACCATGCTAGCCGATATGCGCGAAGTCATGGGGGCCACCCTCAAATCCTTGGGCTATTCCTACAACTCCAACAATCCCGCTGAAATTCAACAAGCCTACGACAAACTCACCGAACTCAAACCCGCCCTGGCCACCTTCACCACCGATGCTTGGCAAAACCAACTGATTGCAGGCGATTATCTCCTGTGTATGGCCTTTTCGATGGACGCCGTGAGCGTGATGCAGGAAAACCCCGACCTCAACTTGCGGTACGTCATTCCCAAAAGTGGCACATCGCTATGGAACGATACAATGGCCATCCTCAGCACCGCCCCCAACTTGGATGCAGCCTACGAGTGGATTAACTACATGCTGCAACCCGCGATCGCCGTTGACATCACCAAACGCCTTTTCTTCGCCACCCCCAACCAATCCGCCTATGACCAACTGCCAAACCCACTCCGCAACAACCAAAGTCTTTTTCCCCCCGAAGCCATCCTCAAACCCTGCGAACGGCTGACCAACCTGGAACCCAAAATTGCCGAACTCTACGATCGCTACTGGACTCGCCTCACCAGCAAATAATCCGCATCCCGCCCTATTTCGCCATGCGGTCTACCCGCCCCCAGCCTGAGCTTATCCACCCTACCGAACCTCATCGATGACCGCAGACACCCCCTCGCAGCCCACCCCGCCCCAAGCACTCCCCAAATGGCTTGAACCCTTTTTTCTCCTCATGCCAGCGGGGCTATGGCTCTTGCTTTTGCTCGTGCTACCCACCCTGCTGATCTTTGAGTTGAGCTTTGTCCCCGGCATTCGCCCCGGCCAAGTCGTCAACCCCTCCGGCCTGGATAACTACTTTCGCATCCTGCACCCAGACTATTTACCCGTACTGTGGCGATCGCTCTTCTTCTCCGTCAGCACCACCTTCCTCACCCTTGTGCTTGGCTTTCCCGTCGCTTATTGGATTGCCCTCAAAATCCCCAAACAGTGGCAAAATTTTGTCCTCCTCAGCTTCGTCCTGCCCCTGTGGACCTCCTCCCTCCTCCGCTCCTATGCCTGGATCACCATTCTGCGACCCACTGGCGTGCTCAACACCGCCCTTAGCCTGGTCAAAATTCCCCCCCTGGATATCCTGAACCGAGAACCCGCCGTTCTCATTGGCATGACCTATAGCCTTTTACCCTACATGGTGCTGATTTTGTATGCCGCCCTCGAAAAACTCGATCGCCGCCTCCTAGAAGCCGCCTCCGACCTGGGTGCCACCCCCAGCCAAGCCTTTTGGCAAGTCACCGTGCCCCAATCCCTCACGGGCATCGCTGCCGGAGCATTGCTAGTGTTTATCACCAGCATGGGAGACTTTGTAAATCCCGAATTACTCGGTGGCGCATCCAGCATGACCGTCGCCCGCCTGGTCTATAACCAATTCCTGGGAGTTACCCAAAATTGGGGGTTTGGCTCGGCCCTGAGTATGATCCTGACTCTGGTTGTGAGTATCGCGATCGCCCTGTTGCTGAAATACGGCGATCGCAGTGCCGCCAGCGGCGTGTAAACCCAGCGGAGACCCCCCAACAGAGAATATCAACAATGGCCCAATCTCGCCCCCCTGCTCAATCATTTCGGTTCCGGCTCCCCTCGTGGATGGCTTGGTTCAGCCTGCTCATGTTTGGGTTCATGTACCTGCCCATTGCCGTCCTCGCCTTCTACAGCTTCAACGATTCCCGCTACAGCACAGGCTGGAAAGGCTTTACCTGGAAATGGTATGAGCTATTTCTCAGCGACAGTCGCATTCTCACGGCCCTGGCCAACAGCCTGTTAGTCGCAGGGTTTGCTGTCGCGATCGCCGCCGTGATTGGCACCCTCATGGCCGTCGGCCTCGCCCGCTACCGCTTCCCCGGCAAACAACTTTATCAAAGCGTGGCCTACCTGCCCCTGATCGTGCCCGACATTTCCATCGCCGTCGCCACCCTGGTCTTCCTGGCCGCCGTCGCCATTCCCTTCAGTGGCGGCCTCGTCCAACTGGGCTTAGGCACCATCATCGCCGCCCACGTCGTCTTTTGTCTGTCCTACATCGCGATCGTCGTTTCCACCCGAATCAACGCCCTCGATCCCCACCTGGAAGAAGCGGCCCTTGATCTGGGGGCCACCCCCTTCCAAGCCTTTATCCAGGTGCTTTTGCCCGAACTAATGCCCGCGATCGTCTCCGGTTGTCTCCTGGCCTTTGTCCTCAGCCTAGATGACTTTCTCATCTCCAGCTTCACCACAGGTGGCGGCGTCAAAACCCTGCCTATCGAGATCTTTGGCCGCATTCGGACTGGCGTCAAACCCGATATCAACGCCCTCAGCGTCATCCTCATCACCGTGACGGGGTTTCTCTTTGCCCTGGCCGAATATCTCCGCTACCGCACCGAACAAAAACGCCAAAAACGGTTCCAGAACTAACCCCAGGTTCTAGCGCGATCGCGCTCCTAGCGGGCTACCACCCGCAATTCTCGGTAAGCGGCATACACCCCTTGCACGTTGTACCAATTGAGGAAAATTCGGGCAATTTCCAACGCCAATTGTGGCTTCCCGCGATCAATTAACCATTGGAGGAAGGGAGCCATCGTTCGTTCATTGAGCCGCCCGCCCACCGATAACACCCCCCACAAAAGGCGGTGAATCCAGGTCATCTGAATCATCATCCGCACATCCCAGGTGGGGTGCTTTTGGTAAAACAACACGCCCATCCGCCCCCGCTGAATTTCCCGATCAATCAGTTTAGGAATTTGCTCTAGCGTAAACGGCGGGTGCCAATGATAACCAACTGCCGCCGGACACTTGACCAACTTGAGGCCCAACTGTTTCAAGCGAACCCCCAGTTCCAAATCCTCCCAGCCATAGAGCTGAAATTGGGTATCAAACAACCCGGCTTCCTCCAACCAGTGCCGCGCGATCGCCACATTCCCCGTGGCAAAAAACGCCGCCGAAAAATCCGTGACTTTAAACGGTTCCGCCGTAGGATGGTCAAAATTGCAGGTATTAATCACCCGGCCATAGGTAAACAGGCGATCGCTCCCCTGAGCTTGCATTGCCGTCGTCAGCGTCAACGCGTGGGATTGCAAAAACTCCTCCGTCACCACCAGGTCGCTGTCAATAAAAATAATCGTGTCACCCTGAGCTTTCGCGACCCCTAAATTGCGAGCTGCCGATGGCCCCATGTGATCTTGTTCAAACAACCGCACATGGGCAAAGCGATCGCCCTGGCTGTGCAACCACGCCACCGTCCCATCCGTTGACCCATCATCCACCACCACCACTTCATACCCAGCAATCAGGGTGGGGTCAAAGGTCTGTTGTTCCAGCGCCGCCAAACACTTTTCCAGAATCGGTTTGCGGTTATACGTCGGAATTACCACACTCAAAAACACAATCGTTCCCCTGCTTTGCTCTGAATCATTTGCTCAAACGGGGCGATCGCCACCCAATGCGGCCCCACCGCCCCAGGCGTGCAAAGCGTACCACGACCATCGACTCAGTACCAGACTTTGCCCAACCTAGAGTTTAGCGCGACAAAAACGCCCGAATATATTGATTGACGAGTTCCGGCTGTTCTTGTTGCACCCAATGACTGCAATGGGGAATGTATTGCACCTGAAAATCCCGCACATATTTTTCTGTGTCGTAGGTCAGTTCTTTCCCCAAATACAAATCATCCTCACCCCAAATCAACAGCGTCGGCACCTCCAAGACCGAGGGCGATCGCACCGCCGGAGCCTGAAAAATATTGCGATAGTAATTCAACGCCGCCGTTAACACCCCCGGTTTCGCAAACGCATTTTTATACGCTTCCACATCCGCATCCGTAAACGCTGCCTTGTTCACCGTCGTCTTGCGAAAGGTCAAATCAAACACCTGATAATCGCCCAGTTGAAACAGCAACTCCGGCAACACTGGCAGTTGAAACAGAAAAATGTATGCACTTCGGAGCAACTGTTGCGGCCCCCGCAAGCCTTCAAAAAAGCGCACCGGATGGGGAATATTCAACACAATCAGCTGAGACACCATCGCCGGAAACGTTTCCGCAAAACTCCAGGCAATGCCCCCACCCCAGTCATGCCCCACCAACACACACTGGTCATAGCCCAACCCCGTGATCACATCCTTCACGTCTTGCACCAGTTCGCTCATGCGATAGGCCGCCGGGTCAGTCGGCTTATCACTGTCGTTATAGCCCCGCAAATCCAGCGCCACCACTTTGTGATCTTGCGCAAATTCAGGAATCTGGTGCCGCCAGGAGTACCAAAATTCGGGGAAGCCGTGCAAAAACAGCATCAATGGCCCCTCCCCCTGGGTCACGTAGTGCAGGGAAATGCGATCGCTCGTCAACGTTGCGTGAGTCCAAGTTGGTGTCATGGCCTTACTCATAGGTTTCAGTCGGAATCCGTTGCGTCACCCAGATCGGTTCGCCGCTTTCATCCAGTTTCAAATACGCCGCCCGCCAGGTTTTTCCCTCGCTTTGGCTTTGCACAAACACTTCAAAGGGATTATTTTTTTGCGGAAATGCATGATGGGGCAGTTGCACGGTGTAATCACAGGTGCCTGTAATTTGGTAGGCTGGCAAATTCTGAATGGTTAGAGCCTGACGATCGCGAATGCGGACTTTTTTAATGGCAATCGTCGTCGGCACCTCGCCCAACCGTAATTCCTGGCCCAACTCTTGCTGAATCTGCTCCAATTGGAGCGCGATCGCCCCTTGCACAATCTCCGCTGGCGGCCCCCCGCCCACCACACCGCAACCCGCCAGCCACACCGCCAACACGATCGCGCTAATCACTCGCCCTATGCCCGCTTTCATCAACCCTACTCACCCGCGCATCTCCGCTTTCCATTATGAAGGATGAGCGGATGTCTCAAGCAGCGCGATCGCAGCCCCCAGCCATTCCCCGATTCACCACCGAGGATTGTCTTTCAGCAACTCTTCGGCCTTGCTACTGGCGACAGGTCTTGAGAAGAAATATCCCTGGGCATACTCACATTTCAGCGATCGCAATTGGGCCAGTTGCTCCGCCGTTTCCACCCCTTCCGCCACAATACTCATATTCAAGTTGTGGCCCAGCATCACAATCGTTTGCACAATGTGGGCATCCTCACTTTCATCCCCCATGCGGCTCACAAACGAGCGATCGACCTTAATCGTATCTGTCGGAAACCGATGCAAATAGCTCAGCGAAGAATAGCCCGTGCCAAAGTCGTCAATACTCAATTGCAAATCCAACGCTTTGAACCGCAGCAACAAGTCAATCGTCGCCTCCACATCCGTCATCGCGATACTTTCAGTAATTTCCAGTTTCAGCGTGCGTCCGTCTAACCCCGTTTCCTCCAGGATTTTTTCCATCTGCTCAATCAAATCCGCTTGGGCAAACTGCCGCCCCGACAAATTCACACTCACAATCAACGGCGGCTCCATCACAAACATCTCTTGCCATGCTTTGAGCTGGCGACAAGCTTCCCGCGTCACCCACAACCCAATGGGAATAATCAGATCCGTCTCTTCCGCCACCGGGATAAATTCCACCGGATGCACAAACCCCCGCTGCGGGTGATGCCAGCGCAACAACGCTTCAAACCCGGCAATTTGCCCTGACTCCAACGTAATCACAGGTTGATAGTGCAGTTCAAACTCTTGTCGCTCGATCGCCCCCCGCAAATCAGATTCCAACTGCAACCGAGTCATGGCTTGTTCCCGCATCCCCGCCCGGAATACCTGATATCGGGCTTTGCCCGCTGCCTTTGCCTGGTTCATCGCTGTGTGGGCATCCCGCAGCAAATCCTCGGGGTGGGCCGCCTGGTTGAGTTGATCCAGCACAATCCCCACACTGGCCGTTGTGACAATTTTTTGCCCATTGAGTTCAAACGGCACCTTCACCTGCTTTTGCAGCAAATCGGCAATGTGAGCCACTTCGTCCGCATCGCGCACCGGGTTGAGCAACACAGCAAATTCGTCGCCCCCCACCCGGGCCAATTGATCGCGCGATCGCAAACAACAGCGAATCCGTTGGGCAATTTCCACTAACAATTCATCCGCAATGCGGTGGCCCAAGCTATCATTCAGCGTCTTAAAGTTGTCCAACCCCAAAAACAACAACGCCATCGACGTTTCATCCACCTGAGTCTTGGGCAAGGGCAGCCGTTTATAGTGGCGATTGAGCGCCCATTGCAACCGATTGGTCATCAACGTGCGGTTGGGCAAACCCGTCAGGTCGTCATGCAAAGCATCATGCAGCATCCGATAGCTCAACAGGGCAATGCTGGCCCCCCCAAAAGCGATCGCCGCTGGGATAAACGGAATCCACCCGCTCAACAAAAAACTCCCCCAGCACAGGGCAAACAACCCACCAAACCCAGATGCCGCCGCCAAACCCAGAGACAGGGGATGCCGCACGCGCCAACCCAAGCCCCCGCCTAGCAGCGCCCAAACAACAATCCACCCACTTTCGCCCCACTCCGGCCAGTACCAAATCAGCGATCGCCGATCCAACACCGTACCCAAAATCTGGCTCGTTTTGTGAGCGTGAACCACCACCCCTGACATCTCAGGATTTTTGCCATTCGCCAAATTGTAAGGAGTGACAAACAAATCCTTCACACTGGGGGCCGTCGTCCCAATAATGACCAACTTGTCGCGAATCCATGCCGGATCCACCTCACCGTTTAACACCTGGGTCAACGTCACTAACCGTGCTGGCAAATGGGCCGATCGATAGTCCAACATAATCTGATAGCCGCGATCGTCCAGCACCTCATAGCCACCCGAATTTTCCTGCAAAGACGGCAACCACACTGAGCCAATCCGTAAGCCACGATTTGCCTCCGCGGCCAACGGTGGATTGCCCATATAATGCAACGCCAACCGGAGCGAAAATGAATACAGCTCCTCCGTAGGGGTATGGGAATACAACCAATTCCGCCGCACCACCGCATCCGGATCCAGCACAATATCACTAAACCCAACCCGCGCCTCCGGCATCCCTGGGGGAGCCGAAACCGCATCCTTATCCGCTGTGCCCAATAGCTTGATCGCCATCACATTCTCAGCCTGCAATTGCTTGAGCAACTCTGCATGGCCCGGTGCATGGGGCACATCCCGATAAATATCTAACCCAATCGTGCGGGGTTGCTGCCGTTGCAAATTCGCCAACAGTTGGGCCAACACCGCATCAGAGATAGGCCAGCGATTTTGGGCTTTAATATCCGCCTCCGTAATCGCCACAATTAACAACCGGGGATCTTCGGTTTTTTCAGGCCGGAGACGCAACATTTGATCAAGGATCAACAGTTCCCAGGGCTGGGTTCCACCAATATGACGCACCCCCAAAACCGCAGTTGCCACAACCAACCCAGTGACCAACACGGGATGGCGAAGCCAAAAACCCACGGTACGCCGCTTTGTGCGCCAAGCTTTAACCAATCTACTTTGGGGTTGTGTCATCTAAAAATTGATGTATAAACAATTGTTTCGATCGCTCTCAATCTCCGTTCTAGCGGCAGACTTGAGGATCTAGCTCCGGTTTTTCCTAAATTCAAGAGCGACGTGGCCAGATCCGGCCATCGCAATCCAGGCACACATTTAGATTGGCTGAATCAAGTCCCTCAAAATCAAGTCGCTTAAACAGATCCCTAGATCAAACGAACGGAATGATGCAATGGCTCATCCAGCTTTTGACCCTGGCTGTAGCAACGTGGTTCCTCACCCAGGCTGCTGCACCCACGATCGCGCGTTTGCTTCAACCCGTTCCAACGCCCTGATCTTTTCCTGACCCCGATGGCAGCAGACAATGCAGCCCCTAGTAGATACCCAATAGCCAAATTGTAGGCGCGTAGCCTTCGGATGACACCCTCGTTTGGGTGAGTTTCGGGAAGCCAATGGCGATCGCCCCCTCCGCCAGCACCGCCGCCACCCTGCGTTTGGGGCAGGAACAGGAAGCTTAAACCAGCTGCCCTCGGCCCACCCATCTGAGTGAGGCACTGAAGGCAACGTCAGACGAGAGCCACGCCGCCCACACCTGGACACGACAAGCCGCACCAGGCAACAGGCCCCAGCAGTAAACAGCAACCCGCGATCGACGCGCGATCGCCCAGGGCAATGTTGATGTCTTCAAGGGCCATATCCTCAACCTCCAACAGGGTGTTCGCTCAAACAGATTCGATACTATTCCTTTCGCGGTTACCCACCCAATTCAGGAGAAAACGACCTCTGCCGGAAGCGCCAACGTAGGGCCTTACGCTTCCATAGCACTGATAAGCACTCCCTGAACCCAGCCAACATCGCAGGATCTCCTTTCCGTCTTCGACCAAAATTACGCGACTGGCTTTAGCATGCCCCCAATTTGCTCCTTTCTATCCTCCCCAAAGTCGCGATCGCCCTCCGGCTGAATCGAGTCTTTGGCCCAGCCGTTTTATTCAACTTCGCCCCCCGCCAAGGCCCTGCCCCATCAACCCAGAAAACCACGGGGCTTAAGGATACGCAGCTTAAAAATACGCAGCTTATGGTTCCGTTCCAGTCGGCGCAGCCCCACCAGGCACAGCCAACTGTCCCGGCAACGGTGGCGTGGTTGCATTGGGCAGCACCAGCGGCGGCGTGGGGGATGCACTCGCCGCAGGAGTTGGCGGAGCCTGGAGCGTTGGCGCAGGTGCAGGATTGACAGGCTGCTCTGGCCCTAGCACTGTTTGCACCAAGGCATATCCCAAATAGGCTGGCAGCAACGTGGCCCCCAACAGTAACCCCACCCACACCAGATTCCGGTGCAAGGTCGCAGGCCGACCGTAAAACGTGCGATAGGGATCAAACCCTAAATGCTCCAGCCGCAGGCGATCGCGCAGCACAATTGCCCGCTTGAACCGCACACGGCGATCGTCCAACTTTTCCAACATCACCCAACCCGCCTGGGCTTCTTCTTCGCACAACTGCCGAAACACCGCCGGATCCTGAAACAAATCTCGATCAGCGTGTACGAGCTTAAACTCCCACTCGGGCCTGGGAATCCCAGGTTTCCCCCCCGATCGCGGCGTAGACTGGGCTGGTCGCGATCGCCCATTGTCTGCGGTACTTTTGTCTGCGGTACTTTTGTCTGCGGTACTTTTGCCTGCGGCACTTCTTGGGGTCTGCGTTGGAGTCCCTGCCTGCCGGGTCCCTGGGGTCGATAGCGACGATGGTTGCTTAGACGAGTCACCGGGGGAAGCATTGGCCACTGCCCCTAATTCATCAGCATCATAGGGTGTCAAGATTTCTTCTTCCTCTTTCCGTTGTTTGTGGATTTTGTCGAGAGCCTGAAGCCACTCCGATGCGATCGCCGCCTGCAACCCCACACTCCCGACCATTAAACTCCAAAGCATTAATTCCACCATGCCCAGACTGCGCCCAACGTCATGCCATCACTCCGTCACACCCATCCCCGACAGCCCACTCCAGGCTTTGTATATTCTCAACCCAGATTCCCAGAATGAACGATCAAATCTGGACAATTTGAGAGACAATAGGGCACCAAAATGATGCAGTGAGCTATGACATTTGTTTCCACTGATTCCACCTTTGCCCAAACCCTGACCCAAGCCGCCGATCGCCTCTTTCACATCCTCAACCAATTCCACCAACCCCGTGTGTTAGTCGTTGGCGATCTCTGTTTGGACGAATTTTTGACCGGGCAAGTCGAACGGCTCTCGCGCGAAGCCCCTGTGCTCATCATTCGCCACGAAGGCACCCGGCAAGTTCCCGGTGGAGGGGCCAACGCCGTGTACAACCTGGCTAAATTGGGGGCCCAAGTCAAAGCCGTCGGTTTCGTTGGTGACGATGAACAGGGACGCGCCCTACGCTCCATTTTTGAACAAGCAAGCATTAACACCGACGGCATTTTGCTCGATCGCGATCGCCCCACCGTCACCAAAACCCGCATCTCCGGCCACGCCAGACAATCCGTTACCCAGCAAATCGTCCGCGTTGACCGCAAATCCGACGCCCCCCCAACCCCCGCCTTGCAAACCGCCCTCGCCGACTACATTCGCACCAACATTGGCAGCGTCGATGCCGTCGTCTGCTCCGACTATGGCGATGGCACCTTAGCCGCCCCTGTGATTGCCGCCGCCCTCGAACATCCCCTCAGCATCGTCGATGCCCAAACCGCCCTCGATCGCTACCAACAAGCCACCATCTTCACCCCCAACCTCCCCGAAGCCGAAAAAGCCGTCGGCTACCCCCTCATCCAAGCAGGGGCAGAAGCCGATCTCGCCCTTCTCCGCCGAGGCGGCACCGATTTGTTGCACCTCACCCAAGCCAAAAAAATTCTGATTACCCGTGGCGAAGATGGCATGAGCCTCTTCCAAAACGATGGCACCGAGTACCATATTCCCGCCTTCAACCGCACCGACGTGTTTGATGTCACCGGAGCCGGAGATACCGTCGCCGCCGCCCTCACCCTGGGGTTAGCCCTGGGTGCCAGCCCTTGGGAAGCTGCCGTTTTAGGCAATCTGGCAGCCAGCATTGTTGTCCGCCAATTTGGTACCACCACCACCAACCCCACCGAAATGAAAACCGCCCTCGCCCTCTTACTCGAAGAACTCAACGATTAGGCCCCCGTTTTGCCAACGGGCGATCGCCCCACAACGCCCAGTTACCAGCCCTTTCCAAGCCCATCCCCATTTCTCTTTACAAAAACTTTACACACTGTCATCCTGACAACGCCCCCAAGTCACGGAATAAAGGGGTGGTAGATGCACCCTGATTAAGTTCCCCGGCCTCGTGCTGGGGATTTTTTTTGTAATTTTTCTGGCGGCGGCGATCGCCCCCCTACCAACCTGGCGCACCCAGGCAGCGGTTCAAAAAACCACCTTCAACTACATTTTGGTAACGCTCAATCGATATTTTGGTAACGCTCAATCGATAGGTTCTCGCCCCACAATGCATTCAACCACCGCCCCAGAAACCAGGGCGATCGCCATCCCTTCCTCCACTTTCACCTCAGGCACAAACCCCACGCAAACTATTAAGAATAGTGTCAGTTAGTCACTCACTTCCTACGTAACATAACGCTTTTTGAAGCCCATAATTATTCCGTAATCCAGTGCGCGATCGCCCCTACATCTTGATAGCTAACGCTTTGCCCAACTATTACGAAATATAATTCGGCCCAAGGCCAAAACTAAAACATTAAACAAAACCGTATTTTTACTTGAATGCCAGGATTAATAACTGCGGGGTTCCGTATTTGTGCCACGTTATTCCCCCGATCAAGCTGTCTATTCTGAGATCGGAAGCGGATTCCTCAACAACTCAAGTTTGATTTGTCGAGGCGTACATACCGAGTTCCTGACCTTTGATAGATAGAGGACATAGAACAATGGCTGTTGAAAAAGTAAACTCTTCGTCTAGCTTGGCCGAAGTTGTGGATCGCATTTTGGACAAAGGCATTGTGGTTGATGCTTGGGTTCGCGTTTCTCTCGTCGGTATCGAACTACTAGCAATTGAAGCACGAGTTGTCATCGCCTCTGTTGAAACTTACCTGAAGTATGCCGAAGCTGTGGGTCTGACCTCGCAAGCGGCTGTCCCTGCGTCTTAAACCAGCGGTATCGGGGGATTTGTAATGAACCCAGCTTGGGTTTATCGGTGGCTAAATCCCCCCTTCTTCAAGTTCTCCAGAGAACGGGGGGATTCTTTGCCACGCAGCCTCACTTTTAAGTCAATCTTGAATGCTGGCTTTTCCTGGTCGTCAGTCCCAAGTCTTGGGGAGAAGGATCAACGCTATGTCACTAAAAGAGTCCTGGCAAGTCGCTAGAACGCAACGCCGCCATGATGTTTCTCTCCGGCAAGAGGCGGTGCAGCAAATCCTGGCCGAATTTCAGCAAACACGCCAGGGTATGGCCCTTGAACAACAACAGAATTTACGGCTATTTCGGGAGGCGATCGCCCAGCAAGACCAACACCGCAAAGCCGATTTACAACCCTTTCGCGCAGCGCTACAAGCTTATTGTCAGGCCGTCCAGGCCGATGTGCAGGTGTTCCTAACCCAAAGTCGCGATCGCCGTCAGGCCGAAGCCCAAGCCTTAGCCACCGAGTTAGCTGCGTTTGTGAGCCAAGTCCGGCAGGAAACTCAAGCCTTTCTGGCCGATGCTGGAGCCGATCGATTGTTAATGGCCCAACAACTCAGCCAAGACTTACATCAGTTTCATACCGAGTTGCAAGCATCAGTGCGATCGCTCCGGGCTCTCATCCAAGCCGACACCGCTGAGCGCCAAGCGACCGTGCAACAATTTTTGGGAGATTGTGCCGAGTGGCGACTCCAGACGGCTGCCGCCACCAGCGATCGCCTCCAGGCCAACCGCCTCAGCCGCAACGCTGCACTCAACGATTTGTTTGAGCAATTTGCCACTGCCAAACGCGATCGCCAACAACACCGGGCCAACCTCCGTGCTGCCGTTTGGGGGAACCATTCCCCCGCCATGACCGGAGCCGCCACCCCGACCGTTGTACGCAGTATCCCACCTACCACCACGCCCAGTGCCCTGCGGTCTCAGGCTGCCGTTGCCACGCCGCCGGCCAAAGCAGCCCCACCCAAAATGGTGCACCCAAAACTGACAACAAAGTCCGCCAGATCCATCAGCGCTCCGCCGCAAGGCATCGTCAAACCGACGGCCAGCGGGAAAGTTGCTGGCAATGCCACACCGGCCAGTGCACCGGCCCAACCAGCCGGAGAAGTCGCCCACGAAAAAGCGGTTTACAACTTTCTCCACGCCAATAACGGGGGCCGATTGACCCAAATCGAAACCAGTTTGGGTATTAATCGCTTTCAGGCGGTAGATGCCCTGCGATCGCTGATTAAAAAAGGCTTAGTCACCCAACGCGATCGGGTCTATCTCATCCAACCCGTCCTGGCCACGGTCTAAAATTTTCCTGCCGTGCAATCCCCGCCCCTTAGTCCCAACCCACTGCAACTGACCTGCGTCATACCTCACGTTTCCCTTGTTTGTTCCACCCATTCCCTCTTGTGATTGCCACCATGACTACGATTCTGCGCGCTAGCCCTCGCCGCTTTGTCAGTACCCCCGCGATCGAACGGATCGTTGTCCGCGCCTTACGCTATTTACAATCTGGGTTTTCAGTTCACTTGCGTGGCCCCGCTGGCACTGGCAAAACAACGCTAGCACTGCACTTGGCCGATCTGATGGCCCGCCCCATCATGCTGATCTACGGCGACGACGAATTCAAAACCTCTGATTTAATCGGGAACCAAACGGGCTACACCCGCAAAAAAGTCGTCGATAATTTCATCCACAGTGTGGTCAAAGTGGAAGACGAATTACGGCAAAATTGGGTCGATTCCCGCCTAACTCTTGCCTGTCGCGAAGGGTTTACCCTGGTTTATGACGAGTTCAACCGCTCCCGCCCAGAGGTCAACAATGTGTTGCTGTCGGCCTTAGAAGAAAAACTGCTAGTCCTGCCACCGAGCAACAGCCGCAACGAATATTTGCGGGTCAATCCCCATTTCCGGGCAATTTTGACCTCCAATCCCGAAGAGTACTGCGGGGTTCACGATACGCAAGATGCCTTGATGGATCGCTTGATTACCATCAATAT
>CAYYWG010000010.1:261046-261248 GCA_964475335.1 uncultured bacterium | reverse complement strand
AACTCGGAGGGAAACTCAGCATAGTAAACAGCGGGTTCAGTCGCATAGTTGTTCAACAGGCCGTCTTGAGTTTGGGTACGCATTGGAAACTCTCCGTATTGGTGATGTTGGTCTCGGTCTAGAAAGCGGCAATTAGCCCAGCGATAAAGCGGTAAAGACAAGGGCGCTCACAACACCAAGGGCGATCGCGGCTTGTTGCAAA
>CAYYWG010000010.1:0-260946 GCA_964475335.1 uncultured bacterium | reverse complement strand
AACTCGGAGGGAAACTCAGCATAGTAAACAGCGGGTTCAGTCGCATAGTTGTTCAGCAAGCCGTCTTGAGTTTGGGTACGCATTGGAAACTCTCTGTATCTCGATGTAAACAAATGTAAACCATTTTGTTACAAAATGTCAACAGAAATTGCTAAAAAAAAGAGCTTATGCTAAAGCTCTTGCGTGGTAATCAATGGAGGGTGGTGGCGATCGCGGTCTAATCGTGGCGTTCCCAGTGCCAGATTGCTGATAAAGCGGAACGAACAGTGATCGGGGCTGGGCTTGATTTTGCCCTTGGCTCCTTGTCTAGTCGCTGTCCCAGCGGTGGTTTCCCAATAATTCGGAAATTGGCTCTCCGGGCAACAGATTATGGTGTTCTAGTTCTTGTTCGATCCAAGGCCAATCCCGCGTGGGCATGTATTTACACAACATATAGAGGGGCTGGTGGGCACGAATCTGGCCTTGCTCGATTAGATAACGAACTTCATCCCGAAAGACCTCATAGTCGTAAATGTCTTGCATGGGTTTGCTCTGGGCGGTAAGCGTCAACGGCAATTACAGTGGATGGTGCGGGCTGGGTCGCGGAGAATTGCGTGGTGGTGAAGGCGGACGGCTTCACGCCCCAGCCGGAAGGATTCCCCAACAACGGTGCGATGGCTCACTCGGTGGCTTGCGTGATCAGCACCATACCAACTTTTGACTATAAAACAGGGGCGGGGCTGTTGGCTGGGGTGCGGGTGAAAAGGCTGCAAAATTCAGCCAGGGATAGCCAGTTGGGGCACGGGGGCGATCGCCCGGGGCCGGATTTAGCCAAGGGAAGCTCGGCGCGGCTCCCTTTTCCACAGGCGAATCACGCTATAATTCAGGCGGAATCCATTGGAGTTTTCTATGACCAACCCCATTGTTCATGCCTTCTTTGTTGGCAGGGCACTGGCTGATACTCTTTATGAGCGGGCCGAAAAATCCATGACTGATGCCCTGAGCGACCTGGGTAAATTGGATGCTGAATTACGAGAACAACTCCGCGAGTTTACTGAACAAGTGTTGGAACGGGCGGCCCAAGAAGAGGCGCGGGTGTATGATGGCCAGCCAGGCACAACGGGCAACACGACTAATACAGAACCCACTGATTTGCAAACAGTAATTGATGAACTGCGGGCTGAGATCGCGCGATTGCGCTCTGAGCTGAAGCAATACCGCAGTCCCACTGCCTAGCCGAGTCCAGGCATTTTTTGATACATTGTAAAGTATCTATAACATTCTAAGTTTGAGAACGGGAGACCGAGTGTCTGTTTTACCCCATAACTCCGACTCTGCTGAGGTGTTGACAGAAATCGGTGTGGCTGACAAGCACTTAGACTATGGTTCGCGTCGTCATTTGCACTCTGATCAGCACAGTCATTCTGGTTTGGCAGCGCCAGACTCTGCTCCTGAGCATGATTTACATCAGCGATTTCGACATCACTTAACGCAATCGGTCGATGATACCCCAGAGGGCCGGATTGCCGATGGTTTGGCCGCTAGTGCTGGCCCCCCACTTGTGGAGACCGCACAGGTGGTGGCGAATGGGCGATCGCCCCGTCAACGTCGCACCAAACAGCGTTCCTATGGGGATAAATCCTATCGCTGGAATCGGGATAATTACTCGCGCCAACGCCGCTTTATTGATATTTGGACGTTTGTTCTGACCCTGCTCTATGCTCAATGGCTGTATAACAAGCCCTGGAGCTATCGCGGCGGCATGACGGAGGAAACGCGGGCGAAGCGGCGGCGATCGCAAGCGATC
Source organism: uncultured bacterium (assembly GCA_964475335.1). Classification (GTDB taxonomy): domain Bacteria; phylum Cyanobacteriota; class Cyanobacteriia; order Leptolyngbyales; family Leptolyngbyaceae; genus CAYYWG01. The sequence goes on along the minus strand of CAYYWG010000010.1, from coordinate 259,160 downwards.
TGGATTCGGGAAACATTGCTGGATCTGGGGCCAACCTTCATCAAAGTCGGGCAACTCTTTTCAACCCGGGCCGATTTGTTTCCGGCAGAATACGTCGAAGAACTGTCTAAACTACAAGACAGCGTTCCAGCCTTTGGCTACGAACAAACCAAAGCTATCATCGAGCAAGATTTCGGTAAGTCCATCGCCGATCTCTATCAAAGTTTTGAACAAGTGCCGATCGCCGCTGCCAGTTTGGGGCAGGTGCATCGCGCCCAGTTGCACTCTGGTGAAGCCGTCGTGGTCAAAGTCCAGCGGCCTGGCTTGGCGAAACTTTTCAAGATCGACCTGGCCATTCTCAAGGGGATTGCGCGCTACTTCCAAAATCATCCCAAATGGGGTCAAGGCCGCGACTGGCTGGGTATTTATGACGAATGTTGCAAAATTCTCTACGAAGAAATCGATTACCTCAACGAGGGCCGCAATGCCGACACGTTTCGGCGGAACTTTCGGGATGAAGACTGGGTGCATGTACCCCGTGTCTATTGGCGCTATGCCTCGCCTCGCGTGCTGACCCTGGAGTATTTGCCGGGTATCAAAATCAGCCACTATGAAGCATTGGAAGCTGCGGGGTTGGATCGCCGTCGCTTGGCTGTTTTGGGGGCCAAGGCTTATCTGCATCAGTTGTTGAACAATGGGTTTTTCCATGCCGATCCCCATCCCGGAAATATTGCTGTTAGCCCAGAAGGCTCGTTGATTTTCTATGATTTCGGCATGATGGGGCGGGTGCAAGCGGTAACGCGCGAAAAGCTCATGCAGACCTTTTTTGGCATTGCTCAAAAGGATGCAGATCAGGTCGTTGCTTCGTTGGTTGACCTGGGGGCGTTAGTCCCAACTGGTGATATGGGACCTGTGCGGCGATCGATCCAATTCATGCTGGACAATTTTATGGATCAGCCCTTTGAGGCCCAGTCCGTCGCGGCGATTAGCGATGACCTCTATGAGATTGCCTATGGGCAACCGTTTCGGTTTCCGGCAACCTTTACATTTGTGATGCGGGCATTCTCGACTCTGGAAGGGGTGGGAAAAGGTTTGGATCCGGACTTTAACTTTATGGAGGCTGCAAAACCTTTTGCAATGCGACTTATGGCCAATGGAAATCAAACTTCGGAAGCAGCGAGTGGGTTGTTGAATGAGTTGGGTCGGCAAGCGGCCCAAGTTAGCAGCACGGCGTTAGCGTTGCCCCGGCGCATTGAAGATACGTTGGAAAAGCTGGAGCGGGGTGACATTCGGGTGCGGGTGCGATCGATTGAGACTGATCGCTTGCTGCGGCGGATGAATGGGGTCAACATGGGCACAAACTACACCTTATTAGTGTGTACGTTTACCTTGTCGGCTACGATCTTAGTAGTGAACGGTTTGATGTGGGCAGCGCTGGTGGCAGGCGTAGCTGCCATTTTGACCAGCTTTGTCCTCATTCGTTTAATGATACGAATTGACCGGGCAGACCGTATGCCATAATGCATCTACCATTTGTGAATACTCTGGTAGCTAAGGTATGAAACGCCTGTTTACAGGATTGACTGATGTTGGTGTGCAGCGCACTGTGAATCAGGATGACTATTACGTTGATCCTGAAGGGCGTTTCTTTGTGGTGGCAGATGGGATGGGCGGCCATGCGGGGGGGCAAGAGGCAAGCCGAATCGCGACGGATGTGATTCAAGCCTATTTAGAAACCCATTGGGAGACGGATATGCCGTCTGAGACGCTGTTGGAGAAGGCGTTTTTAGAGGCGAATCAGGCGATTTTGGCTGATCAACGGGCGAACCCTGTGCGAGCGGATATGGGGACGACGGCAGTGGCGGCTATTTTTCGGGATGACCAGCCCTGGTGCGCCCATGTGGGGGACTCACGGTTGTATCGGTTGCGGGGAGCCAAGCTGGAGCAAATTACAGAAGACCATACTTGGGTTGCGCTGGCCACACGGATGGGGGAGATTACCGCTGATCAAGCGCGAGTTCATCCGTGGCGGCACGTTTTGGCTCAGTGTTTGGGCCGGGAAGATATTCGCCAGATCGATATTCAGCCGTTTCAGGTGCAGGGGGGCGATCGCATTTTGCTGTGTAGTGATGGCCTGACGGAAGAGCTTGCCGATCACATTATTGCGTCCCATTTGAAGAATATCCGGGCGTGTGAGAAGGCGGCTACGAGTTTGGTGGAAGCGGCCAAAGAGCACGGCGGACGCGACAATATTACCGTTGTGATTGTGATGATTGATGACAGCTAGGCGATCGCGCTCGTTCGCCCGCCCTCAGTTTATTCGCATTCAGTCCAGCATAGCTCCGTTGATTCGGCTCTAGTGTCTGGAGGTTTTACGCTGTGCTGCTTAGGTGAGAATTTCGTAGTGCTCAAGCTCTAACACTGGGCCAATCATTGCCATGGTCATCACATCTTCCCGCACTTGGCCACGGGCTTTGACCTTGAGGCCATCGTGCCGCAATTCCTTAGGGGCTTCGTGGAGTTCGTAGGTTTCGCCGTCTGTGCTGACTAATGCCCAGGTGCCAGAGCCAAAGCCCTTCCGTTCGACGGTGCCCGTAACGTGAATGCTCATGTGCTAGATACTCCCGGTTTCAAGACTAAACGAACTAAGGCAAGGCAAAGCAAAGCATTGACAACCAAGAACGCCTGGGCGATCGCCCCAGTCCCAATCCACATCAAGGCGGGGTTCAGGTAGACATTCGCGGCGAGGAAGACAGTCATCCCAATCGTAATGCCCACTGCAAACCACTTCAAGCTGGTGTGCCCCAGGAACAAAAGCGTCAGCCCCAGCGGAATGAGCACACTGGCCGTGAACGGATTGAGTAACCCATTGGCTTGCATCGCGCTCCCCATTTCTGGAATGGCGCTGCCTGCTAGACGGAATGGCCACTGCGGCGCATCAAATAAATACATCCCTTTGAGGAAGAAAATCCCAGAACTGCCCATCACCAAGCCTGTTGCCAGGGAACCTGTCCACACGAAGGGAAAGTAGTACTTCAACACCCAGGCCAACAGATAGGAGCCCAGCACCATCAATACCTTGGGCCAGAGCGCGATGACCCCACCGTCGATCCAGAATTTGGGATTGAGATACCCGTTATCCCGAAGCCAACGGAAGAAGTCGCGGAAGGAGAATTTCCCTTGGCCAGCCAGTTTAACAGCGGCAGCCGCATCAAGTTTGCCTGCGCCATAGTGGTTCAGTTCGTCATCCCCCACGGCGATCGCGGAATGGGTTAACACATCCTCAATTTCGTCCGGCTTTTCCACCCCCATTGCCCGCACCAGCGCCGCCACACCCGCCACATGGGGAGCCGCCATACTGGTGCCCTGGTAGGCTTCAAACACGGATTCTCCCGTTTCTGGATTGACCGTATTTTGCAAAATACCACCCAGCTTATTGTCGCCATTGATCAACCCGCCCGGTGCTGAGATATCCACCCCGGCCCCAAAGTTGGAATAAGGAGCTTTGCTGCCAGCGGGATCGAGAGCGGCCACCCCAATCACATGGGGATAGCGGGCGGGATATTCCGCCGAGTTGCGGTTAGCGTTGCCAGCGGCGGCAATAATCGTGACCCCTTTGCTGTGGGCGTAGGCGATCGCCTCTTGCATCAGTTGGCTTTCGCCCCCACCGCCCAGACTCATGTTGATGATGTGGGCTCCGTTATCGGCGGCAAATCGAATGGCCTCGGCAATATCTGCGACTTGGCCCCCGCCCCCCGCACTCAAGACCTTGAGGGGCATTAAACTCGCTTCGTAGGCAATACCAGCCACCCCAAACTTGTTGTTAGTGGATTGGGCGATCGTTCCGGCAACGTGGGTGCCGTGGCCGTTGTCATCACTCGCATCGGCGCGATCGTTGACAAAATCATAGCCCACTACAAACTTGGTATTTTCCAGGTCGGGAACGGCACTCACCCCCGTGTCAATTACCGCTACTGTTACGTCTTTCCCATGGCTTTCATCCCAGGCTGGCTCAATGTTGATGCCCCGCAAGTTCCATTGCTTGTTGTATTCCGGGTCGTTGGGCGTGGCGTAGGCGTGGTAGATATAATTCGGCTCAATGTACTCAACATATTGCTTGATGCCCGATCGCTTCAGGGTGTTCAGCAACTTGGCGTCTCCCTGCACCACAAAAATATGGTCATCAAAGGAAAACTCGCTGTTGTACCGGAGGGACGCATTGAAGGTTTTGGCGATCGCCTCCACTTGATTTTCGATTTGGGCCGCCCCAATATCTTCGCGGAAATCCAAGATGAGGGAATCGTAGGTGCCTTGTGCGGCGAGACCCTGGTAGTTCATTAAGGCCCAGCCCAACCCGACCAAAAACAAGACCAGTAACAAAAGCCGTTTCATATCCCGCGCCTACGGTTAAGACTGCTTACCACCATAGCTTACTCACCTTTGAACTGTGCAGAGGGGCGCATATTGCAGATTATTAAGCCTTGGATAGTGAGACTCTGGGGCTGCGATCGCGGATGGTCACAGGTCAGCAGCCCAGTTTCCCAGCGTTCCGGCTGACTCTGCGCCTTCCCTGGCCGCCGTCTTGGATAATGGAGAAGTGTTGATTGCGATTGGAAGGGGAGAGCTTATGGAACGGGGGTTGTTGTGGTTGCCGCTGTTGGCATTTTTCTTCTGGTTGGCCTGGACGGGCTGGCGAGAATACCAAAAGGTCGAGGCGTATCAGGCGTGGGCGGCGGACTTTGACCGCGCGAAATACGATATCTATGCGGTGTTGGGCCAAAAGGGCGATACCGTCACCTGGGGGCAACCCACCCGCCAAGGGCCAGTGAACTTAGAAACGTTTTCCCTGGCGATGGTGGATGAACTGCGGTTTTTGGTGAATGGCAAGGTGGCTGCGATCGCCGATCCACCCACCAAAGGCAAAGCGGCATTGGAGTTTGTGCTGCGCGATCGCCCAACGCCAATTCAAATTTTGTTTACTGAACCGCCCCTGGCGGCCAAGTGGGGGACTCACTTGCAAACCGAAGTCGAGCGGTACCACGGCAAAACCGCCTAACGCCGAGAAAACACAACATTTTGTGACAGTTTTTAGGATTTGCCCGGATTGTCGTTAGAGTAGGGCGCATTCTGTTGCGTCCTTTGGCGCGGTTCCCTTCTCCCGCTTCCTGAGTTATGGCCATTCAACCGCCCAAATCTGTTCGTAAACGCACTGTGGAGCCTCGGCGCGATCGCCCCCCGCAGCCGACTCCTTCCACCCGCCGGGTGTCAGCCCCACCCATTAGCAGAAGGGCGCGATCGCAGCCTCCGGCAACCACCTCCTGGCTGGGGAAGTTGGGGGCGATGGTGTTGATTTTGCTGACGGGCAGTGGCATTGCTGGCTGTGGTTGGGTGGCGGCTCAGTTAATTGTTAAACCCCAAGGGGTGGCCTGGGTGACGCAGTGGCTACCGGGATGGAGCCCCCCAACTGCGCGCGAAGACAGGCCCCAATCCCAGGCCGAGATTCAACAAGAGTTGCACCAGGCGGGGCAGCAACCTGGGGAATGGCTGAAATTGGGCAATAACGTAAGCGGGTGGGATGGCAAAACCCCTACGACTGATTGGCTGGTGCCCGTGCGGGAAACTCAGAAGCTCTGTTTCGGTGCTTGCGATCGCATTGTTGCGTTGCGGCTATATCAACAGGCCACTGACCAACCCCAAGCTCCTACCCCCACCTATTACTTGGTAGATCAACTGGCGATCGCAGGGTTGGAAGAATCCTTTGTGATTGCGCCCCTGGTGGATGCTGAGGCCGATAACCAGGGGTCAAGTCGGGCGTTGCCCCTGACCGAGCTGCACCCGTTTGAGCAGGCACCGTCGGATGGGGTGTGGCTGAATTTGCGCGGCAGTCGGCACCAGGGCAATGAGGCGATCGCCTATGGCCAAGTGTTGTACTACCACCCGCGCCATTTGCACTTGAGCATCAAAACCCAATGGACTAGCCCCACGGGAGAACCGCCCCTGTGGCAGGAGGTGACGGGCAAAGGCTCCCCTGAACTGGTGATCAACCACACCATTGGCATGGAGCCGCTGTTTGAGATTTACCAAGTCAAGCCCCTGAACTTTGCCCCCAGTCCGGTGCAGCTTGAGGCGATCGCGCTGACTGAAACGGCCCTGGATGACTCGGCCTATCGCAGTGGGCTGATGCTGGCGCGAAACCGCCTGTGGACGACCAGCTTGAGCTGGCTACAGGGAGTCAAGCAACGCCAAGGGCAACAGTGGAATGCGACGGCCCAGGCGCAGCTTGATGTGGTGCGGTGGCACGCCCAGGCGACCAAAACCCAGGCTGATGGCTCGTGGGCGGCCCCCAGTCAGCAGGTGTTGGCCAATTTGGTGGATGGTCGCTGGGAACGGGCGACGACGATCTTTCAGCGATCGCTGGCGGCAAGCCAAGAAACGGCGGTGTTGTTAGAGGGCGACCAGGGCCGGATCGAAAAGCGGGTGCAAGCAGCGTTGCGGGTGAAGCCGACCTCCCTGGCGGTCAAAACCTGGGGAGCTTTGTTAGTGGCCGCGCAACAGTCCCCCAAGGTGGCGATCGCGTGGCTCCAAAAGCAACCCCAAACGACGGCCCGCGATCGCGCCCAGATTCACCAACTGCTCCAGCGGCTAGATCCAAACTTTGTGGAAACTGCCGTTGTGAGTTTTGCCCCCGGTCGCCTGATTGGGGATGGGGCAGCGATCGCCCAAATCCAGCCCCAGGATTGGCGAACCTTGTCTTCGGCGGCCCCCCTGAAGTTAGCAGCGGGCGATCGCTGGTATCGCATCCAGGTGGATCGCTTGTGGCTGGGCGATCGCTGGCAAACGGGCACTGCTGGTCTGTCTGCGACCGAAGCTGGAGATAGTCTCTGGCCGAAATTGGGCTTGAGTATTGATTCCACGGTGCAGTTGACCGCCTGGGACACTCACGGTGATCAAAAGACCGCGATCGCCCAGGTGCGAGGGGTGCGCGTTGGGGCCAATCAGCTTGAATTGTTGGTCTCTGGCCCTGGGGCCACGTCCGAGGGGAAACTACCCACTTCCTGGCTCGCAACAACAGAAACGGCGGTGCAATGGCTTGCGCCCACGGCGATTTCCCTCCGCGAATGGATGGGTCAAAATCCAGCCTGGGGCGATCGCGCCTTGCCTCAGCTCCTACAAGAATTGCGGCGGCTTTACCCGGTTGCCTTCTCGCCTCAAATGGCCTGGGCCACCCTCGACCAAGCCGGCCTGGGGGACTGGCAAATTCAACCTATCCACTTGACCGGGCAGACCCAGCCTGACCTTATTTTGACCCTGAACCCGGCGGCGGTGGCCCCTGTGGCCCAGGCGATCGCGGGGAAAAAAGTGGCCCTTCCCAACTCTGGCCCCCGCACGTTCATCTTTTCGGGGACGGGCCAACTGCTCTATAGCGACGGCGCAACCACAACTGCTCAGGTGTATCGGGCGATCGCGGATCTGGGAGAAAAAACGCCGCGATTGGTGGTGAGTGCCGGAGGGCGATCGCGCCTGTTGCAGTGGTCAAGCCAGGATCAAAAGTTTGAGTAGGCTCCGTAGTTTGGGCCGGGTGGTCTTAAGGCGTGGAATCGCTGCTGGGAGCCGACTCAGAACCGCCACCCCCATAGGTCGAGTCGTTTTCCATTAAATGGTTAATGGCCTCGGTCAGCGCCTTGGGATCCATAAAGACAATTTTGGCATTGTTGCTGGCTCCGAGTTTATGGTTAGCTTCGACATAATCTTGGGCCACCAAATAGCGCAACACATCGCCTGCGTTTTTCTCATCCAGCGCCCGCGAAATCCGCCGAATGGATTCCACCGTGGCTTCCGCTTCGGACAAGGCCGCCCGCCGTTTACTTTCGGCAGTGCGTTCCGCTTCCAGGGCCCGGCGTAGTTCTTCTGACAGGGTAATTTCTTGCACTTCGACCCGCGTGACTTCCACCCCCCAAGACTTCGTGGCTTCTTTGAGCGCTTCCAAAATGGCTTTGTTGATTTCGTTCCGCGAGGAGACGGTTTGGCGCAAATCCATCTGGCCGATTTCTGACCGGAGCGTGGTTAACACCAGGTTGCTCAAGGCTGCTTCCAGATTTTCCACTTCGTAATAGGCCAGTTCTACGCTGATGATTTTCCAGTACATCACCGCGTTGACAATGATGGTCACATTGTCTTTGGTAATGGCTGACTGCGGTTCAATATCAAGGAGTTGCTCTCGGGTTGTTTCCACCAAGACCGTATCCAGCAAGGGCACCACAAAGTTGAGGCCGGGTTTGAGGGTGCGTTGATAGCGCCCTAGCCGTTCCACAATGCCTTCATAGCCCTGGTTGATCACTTTGACTGAGCCAACCATGTAGCCAATGATCGCCAATGTCGCGATCGCAATAATCGACTCCATATCTCTGACCTGCGGATGGATGAATCAAACCGAGTGCCAAGAAACGATGTTGCCCCTTTCCTTGGTACGATCGTCCTCCCAGTCTAATCGCTTCTTTCTTCCCTCGAACATTTCTCCCCCGGCTTTTGTGGTCTGGCTTTCCCGCTGGTTGGGGGCGATCGCGGCCTATTCCACTTCAACCAGGGGTACCACTTCTGCGGTCACGCCATTGTCTTGGAGATAGCTGGCCAACAGCACGGCTCCCTCCAGGGTTTGGAAGCGCCCAAAATTGAACCCATTCCCTGTGGGGGCGGCTTGCAAAGCGGCATCGGGGGCGAATGCCTGGAGGGAAGCCCATACTTCTGGATCGAGGCGATTAATTTGTTGGCGATCGAGCCTGACGGTATAGGTGTAGGTGCAACGGTTGAGCGATCGCGGTGGGCCTCCGGTTTGGCTGGCCGCCTTGGCCCACTGGGCGATGCAGGTGCCACTGGTGAGGGAACTGCTGGTGAGGGCGGCGCTAATCTCGGCAGTTTTGGCTTCCTGAATGGTGCGGCGGGCCGCAGAAAACGCCCACAATACAATGATGGCCGCTGCGATCGCGATCGTGCCCAAGGCCCATAACGCTTGGCGCACCCGCAAGCGAGTGGCCTGCCGCGTTTCCGATAACTGAGCCTCACTCCGTTGCAGTTGTTCCTCCACGGTTTGGCGCTTTTGGCGTTCCCGCTCCAATTCCAATTGCAGGTGGGTAATTTCGCTCTCTTGCTCACTGCGAATAAAACTCACCAAATAATCGTGCACCAGTTGGTAGCAGGCAGCGGGCGATTCTGGAATTAAAAACACCAGCCCCGAACCGACCAACACTTCCAGGACGAGATTCAGCGTAGTGGGCGATTGGATCAGCCCCAAATCAATCAAATCCGCTTCCAGATCATCCTGGGTTTTGAGGGGGCGGGTGCCATTTTCATTGGTCAGCAAATATAAAACTACCCGAGCCAATTCCTCATTTTCTGGGCCACAGTCTTTCACTGCATCTTCCAAAAACCGCTGCACCAGCCGCTCTTTGGGGCCTTTTTGGCGATAGGCGATTAAGGTGTCAATCCCCTCGACTTGTAACTGGGCTCCCACCACCTGCAACTCGATGGGCCGCACGGCTCCCAGTTCTCCCGCCAGATCAGCCACTAGAGCCTCAATCAGATCATCGGGCAGATAAAACTGGGCTTTGTCCGTGAGGTTTTTGATCACGGCTTTCGCTTCTTCTGGGGCGAGGTCACCGAGGGGATAGCGGATGTCCTTGCCCAAAATGTCGTTGTTGATGATGTCGAGTTTGGTCAGGCGTTGAAATTCCAGTAGGTAGTGGAGGTAGTCTTCCCGCAGGGTGAGGATGACTTTGACAAAGGGTTGGTTGAGGCAGTCTTGCAAAAAGTAGTAAAACGGGCGGCGGGTCTGGAGGGTGGTGCCTTCAAAGAAAAATTCCTCGAACTGGTCAAAAATCAGCACGGGGAGTAAGTTGCGCTCGGTGGCGGTGCGCAGGTGGTTTAGCAGGGTGGCGGCATAGAAGGTGGGGGGCTGGCTAGGGGCTGGACGGGCGGGGCCGGGGGCGCGATCGCGGGTGCCGTTGCCCAGGGTGGGCGGTTCTAAGAAGATTGAAAAGTCGATCGCAGTAGGGTCTGGATCAAGGGCGGGTAAGACTTTGAGGCCCTCGGTCAGTTTCCGTTCCAGGCTGGTTTGCCAATCGGTATACACATCGACCACGATGGGCCAAAAGGGCCGTCCTTCTACGTTGTCTGCGGCTAACATGGGCACTAGCCCCGCATTGACAATGGAACTTTTGCCCACACCGGAGGGGCCGTGGAGCACGATGAGTTTGTATTGGGCTTGGGTGAGGCGATCGCGCAGTTTTTCTAGATCTTTTTGGCGGCCCGAAGCCCGAATTTCTTGATTCAGCAAGGCTTTGGGGTCGATCGCCACTGGCGGCGGAAACCCAGCCGTGTCGCCGTTACCCAAGGGCTGGAGCCGCAAAGCCCCGACAAACGCCCGATAGCCATATTGATGTTCGATGAGGCGGTGCAGTTGCCGGGTGCGAAAGGCTTCGAGATATTTGCCTTGCTCAAAGTATAAATCGCGAAGATGGCGCAAAATTTGAATATACAGAGTGGGATCGCTTTGGGGGTGGCCGCGATCGCGGGCGGCTTCCAGGTGCAAAATCGCGGCATCCCGGTTGCCCAAATGCTCTTCGGCCCGCGCCAACAAATACAGATACCAATTGCAATGGTAGCGGTGGGCCAGTTCCAGGCTGGCGGCTAATTGGGGGTCGAGGGGTTCGCCAGCCACGTCAAGTTCGGCTTCGGTTTCGCGGAGGATTTGCAGCGCAGAATAGGTTGATTGCTTGGCGGTGGCCCAGTCTTGGCGGGCGATCGCCGTTTCTGCCAAAAACCCATAATCCCGTGCCTGTCGGACTGGATCGCGATAGAGTTTGTGCAGCACCAATGCCTGTTTGGTGAGGGCTGCTAACTCGTCCCACCGTTCCAGCTTTTGCAGGGTTTCGGCCTGGGCAATCATGAATCGCGCTACCAAATCTTGACGATTTTCCTGGGTAAAAAGCTCCAGGCTGCGCTGAAAGTAGTACAACGCTTGCTGGCAGGCGGCGGTATAGCTGGCTCGTTCCATGACGGCATGGGAGCGCCACCACAAACCCAGATAGAACAACACACAGGCGGCCCGTTCTAAATAGGGAATGGGCGGTAGGGGATGGGGGCCAGTGGCGATCGCGGTGGTGGGGCGATCGCTGGGGGCGGGGGTGGGTGGGGTGGCCGTGGCCAAATGGTGCAGCCAAAAGTCCAGGCTGCGTTCATAGCACTCCCGCGCGGTGGGCATATTGCCTTTGGCATAGGCTTGTTGACCAACCAAAAAATCCAAACTGGCCTGGAGTTCGGGGTCAATGGTGTAGCCCGTTGCCGTGAGGTCAGTGATGGCGATGGTTAATTCCGATGTGCGGAGGGCGTTGGCCATGCGGATAGGGTGTTGCCGCGCCCACACTTGTTCGTCGCCCATATCCAGCACGGAGCTAAAGAGGCGATCGCTATGGTCTTTCAGCGATCGCACCAGTTCCAGCGGGGCCAGCTCAAACGCAATGATGGTATTCCCCGCCCAGCTATACAAATCGGGGGTCAGCCGCTCCAGTTGGCGCAGCACCTCATCATTTGCCCAAAGCACAATCGGAAACTGGAATTGCCGCCGCAGTTCTTCCCGCACAATGTTGGTGGCGATCAATGCCTGATCCAGGGATTGCAAGCTTTCTAACCCAAAGAGAAAGAGACAGGCGGGGTTTGCTTCTGCTGCCGCTTCGGGGGGGGCGGCGGGTTGGTGCACACGGAGGATGGGCACCGTGCCCTGGTTGGGGTCGGGGCTGCGGGTCGCCAGGGCTGTTTGAATCGTGGTGTAGAGGGTTTTGGCCGATTCGGGTAGGGTCAAGATGCTGATGGGAAAGGGCACACGGGCTTGGAGTTGTTGGGTCAGGCGATCGCGCAACTGGGCATAGTTACACCGCACCAGAATCAGCGCAAATTGATGTTGCGAGAGCAAAATCGCCCGTGCCAAGGTTTTGAGCGATCGTTCATTGTCCGCTTGCATGGTCTGAACCTGATTGTTCATGCCGCTCTCCTTTGGGTTTTTTCCGCTGTGGCCCCGCCCCAGGCATCACCCAGACCTACTGGGTTGTTTTCACCCAGTCTTGATATTTCTTCGTTTCCGCCAAGACTGGATTAATCCCAAACCAGGTGCCCGTCGCATCTTGGTATTCAAAAATGAACATACTCCGGAGCAAAATCTGGTATTCTGCCTCGCCGCGCACATTTTGGTGGTGGACGACCTGGGTAATCAATCGCCACTCTTCGTCATCGATCGCTCGTGCCAGGGCATCCCGTTGGCCCCGAATCACTTGTTCCACGACTTCCCGGCTAAAGGGAGGATCACTTTGTTGGATGCAGTTGCGCACCAAGCCCAGCAAATTCCGCACATGGCCCCCACTGACTAAACACAGGCGATCGAGGGTTTCCAGTTGATCAAACACGGCGCTGACTTGCTCTAGGCGTTCGTGGGGGGCGGCGGTGGGAAAGGCCCGCGCCAGGATGAGATGGCGCAATAAATGGATGCCTTCCACGAAGGGGGCACCAGCGCGATCGCGCACGGGAATCATGGGCAACACTTTGGGGGCAATCCCCCCGCCAAATCGTTGTTTGAGGGTTTCATTTTCGTTGGAAAAGACCAGCCCCAGGGGAATGGTGTAGACCACATGACAACTGAGTTTCGACAGTTGATCGCCGCGATCGATAAACAAATATTCCGGTTGTGTCCGGCCCGTTTGCAATTGCCGTGCATCCACCCGGTCTAAGTTGTCAATAATCACGACTAAGCCCCGATAGCCTTGCTGTTGGAGGCGTTTGCTGCCTTCGCTCAGCAAGTCCTGGTTCATGGCTTGCAAAATACTGTTGGTGCGGGGTTCCATAAACTGGCGCAACTGACTCCGCAAGCGGGGGCTGTCTTTGGTTTTGGCGGTGATTTTGCTAATGCCTACCGAAAAGTCGATGGTAGAGATTTCGATGGGGGTTTGGAGGATTTCCCCTAAATCTTGAAACAGGTTAACGAAATAGTTGGGCTTGAGGCGGATTTGATCGGCTTCCAGGGCGGCGCTGACTTGGTGGGCGATCGCCAACAAGATATCGGTCACATCCACATCGGACATATCCAGAAATTCGCTGGACTCGAAATACACCACATAAAAGCCCAACTCTTCTAGTTCGCCTTTAAGGCGGCGCAATTCCGTCGATTTGCCACAGCCCACATGGCCCGTAAACAGTTGGCAGGTGTGTTCATCGGCCAAAAGCTGAATGGTGCGTTTCAGTTCCCGAATGTGGTTGCTGCCGCGCACGGGGGCAAAGTTGATGTAATAGCGGCGATCGCCCGGATCGCTGTAAACCAGAGGATAAGTGGGATTGCAGGCTTTAAAAAACTGAGTGACATCTAAAGACATAGGCATCGCGATCGCTCAATACCAATTCCCTCCAACCTTAGCCCCTTCCTTGCTAAATCTTCATCAACCTGGATCCGGGTGATAAACCCAACGGTGTGGATGAGATAAAACTTCACGTTTTGTCGCAGAATGGGAAACTAGGCGATCGCCCTGGCCCCAACTGCTAATTGCCCAAGCCGGAGCCCTGCTCATCGCTGGATTCCACCTGGACGTTTGCCTGGGGCAACCAACCGGGGCACCCTAGAGGAGATTGTTTGATTCTCCACCCCGCCTCCCGGTGAATTCAATGCCAGATTCCCAGGTGCCCGCCCAGCTTGCCTAACTGTGGCCCTGTGGCCCTGTGGCCCTTGCTCACTCTGTCTGAAGCCCGCCAATGGAGTACACCCTATGTCTGACATGATCATCCAATGGATTACCACCAACATGGCCTCAATGGGCTATTGGGGCATTGGCTTCCTGATGTTTATGGAAAATTTGTTTCCGCCTATTCCCTCGGAACTGATCATGCCCCTGGCTGGGTTTACGGTTTCCCAAGGCAAGATGGATTTTGTCCCGGCGGTCGTTGCGGGCGTCCTGGGCACTATCCTGGGAGCCTATCCCTGGTACTTTGCCGGCAAATTGATTGGGGAACCCCGCTTACGCCACTGGGCCGATCGCTATGGCAAATGGCTCACTCTCTCTGGGCGGGATATTGACAAAGCCAATCTCTGGTTTACGCGCCACGGGGGGTTGGCGGTGTTTCTCTGCCGGTTGGTGCCCGGTGTGCGGACGTTGATCTCCCTCCCAGCGGGAATTAATCGAATGCCGCTGCTGCCGTTTACGGTATATTCCACGGTGGGAACGGCGATTTGGGTCGGGTTTTTGACCTGGCTAGGGCTGATTTTGGGGGCAAACTATGCCCTGGTCGAAGTTTGGATTGGCCCGATCGCCAAATATATTGCGATCGCGATCGTGGTGGGCTTTGGCCTCTGGGTGTGGCAACGTCGCCGCACAGCGAAACGTCGTCGCCGTGGCTAGATCAACGGTTGGGGGTTGCCCCCGCCCCAAAGCTGCCAAGCCGCGGGCACTTCTCCCCGCGATCGGCGTCTAGGGACTCACAGCCTCCATCTGGTGGAGCCAGCCATCAAAACGGTGATTTGAGTTGTGCAAAATCTTCGATTTCACCATTTTTTGTGTTAAGGGTATTCCTTAGTGTGCCCCCCCGCCGCTCCGGTACTGTTACGGTGCCATTGTGGGCGATAATGTTGGCTAGATGACTGGTTGTCGGTGTTAACCGAGGCAGATTCTGTTTTGCCCTGTTAATCAGCCACTCGGTTCCCAGGTGTCCGCACCATATCCTCAGTCTCTCGTACTGCTCTTGAGCGGGGCCGAATCCCTAGATTCAGCCACCTGTTATGCACTCGTGATGCAAAGAGCAGTGTTGGGGCAGCGTTATTCAAGTGCCAATTTAGCTCTTTTTTTTATGACCCCGATGCTTGTTGCCATCTCTTCATCCCCACCCCCGATTCCTGTTTTTGACCACAACTTTTTTGCCCAAAATTTAGAAGCCAGCAAACGTTGAACGATCGCGATCGCTACTGGAAGCTTGTTGCTTACATCCAACCCCAGACTCGTACGATCCTTCAAGCCTTAGTCTGCACGCTGGTCTTTACGGCTATGTGGCCTGCTCTAGCGTGGTTGGCAGGCGAGATCGCACGGCCCATTGCTCAGGGGGAAGTGTTGGCAATTGCTAGATTAGCCGGAGTCGGAACCTTGATCTTTCTGGTGCAAAAAATTGCCCAGTACGGTCAAGACACCCTCATGGCCAAAGCCGCATTGAATATTGCCTTCCAATTGCGGACTCAAGTTTATGCCCATCTCCAACGCCTCAGCCTGAGCTATTTTGAAACGGCCCAAAGCGGTGACCTGGCCTATCGCATGACTGAGGATGTCGATCGCATTGGCGAAGTCATCAACAAAGCCTTCCACCAATTTCTGCCGAGTGTCTTGCAGCTAATCGTTGTCTTGGGGTACATGGTGTACCTCAACTGGCAGCTCACCCTGACGACCCTGATCATTGCCCCGGTGATGGCGGTGCTAATCACCTGGTTTGGTGAACAAATTCGGAAGCTGTCCTATCGCAGTCAAAGCGGCATTTCCAACCTCTCGGCCCTGCTCGTCGAAGTCTTCAGTGGGATGCGGCTAGTGCAAGCCTTTGCCGCCGAGGACTACACCCTCGATCGCTTTAGCCAGGAAGCGGAGCGCAACCGCCTCGCCCGCTATAAAACCGAAAAGCTCAAAGCTATTCAAGCGCCCGTTGTTGGGTTTTTAGAAGCCTTTGCCCTGCTGTTGCTGCTGTTGTTGGGCGGGTGGCAAGTCTCCCTCCAAAACCTTACGGGTGCCGCCTTTGTGAGCTATCTGGCGGCGGTGGTGATGTTGATTGATCCCATTTCGCTCCTGACCAGCAACTACAACGAATTTAAGCAGGGAGAAGCCTCC
Organism: uncultured bacterium; assembly: GCA_964475335.1. Classification (GTDB taxonomy): domain Bacteria; phylum Cyanobacteriota; class Cyanobacteriia; order Leptolyngbyales; family Leptolyngbyaceae; genus CAYYWG01. The sequence continues at coordinate 243,291 of CAYYWG010000010.1, read as the reverse complement.
CTCGATCGCGTGTTTGAACTGATGGTCATGCAGCCGACGGTGGTGGAGCGGGCAAATGCCCTAGAGTTGCCGCCTGTCACAGGGAAAGTGGAATACCGAGATGTCTGTTTTGCCTACAAGCCCGATCAGCCTGTGCTCAAAAACTTGACCCTGCTGGCCATGCCGGGAGAGGCGATCGCCCTGGTGGGCCATTCGGGTGCGGGCAAAACGACTCTGGCGAACCTATTGCCTCGGTTTTACGATCCCCAAGAAGGGGGCATTTTTATTGACGGCATCAATATTCGAGATGTCACGCTCCAGAGTTTGCGGCGTCAGATTGGCATTGTGCCTCAGGAAACCATCTTGTTTTCGGGGACGATCGCCCAAAATATTGCCTTTGGGCAACACCACGGTAATGTGGACGCGATTCAGGAAGCGGCGAAAATTGCCAACGCGCACCAGTTCATCATTGAGTTTCCTGATGGGTACAACACCTGGGTCGGGGAACGAGGTGTGAACTTATCCGGTGGGCAACGGCAGCGGTTGGCGATCGCCCGTGCGGTCTTGCTCAATCCCCGCGTGTTGATTTTGGATGAAGCTACCTCCGCCCTGGATTCTGAGTCGGAAGCTCTGGTGCAAGAGGCGTTGGAACGGGTGATGAAAAACCGCACAGTGTTCATCATTGCCCATCGGTTGGCGACGGTGCGCCGTGCTGATCGCATTCTCGTGTTGGAACAGGGCCGCGTAGTGGAATCGGGAACCCACACGGAATTGCTGAATTTTGGGGGGCGCTATGCCCGGTTTTATGCCCAGCAATTTGAAACCCGGTAAGCCCCTGGGTTATCACACTCGTTGGTAGCGCATTCCCGGTAGCTGGGTCACAAGGCCCATTAATTCCAGTTCTAGCAAGGCACTGGAAACCTCGTTGGCGGGGCGTTGGGTGCTTTGGACGAGGTGGTCAAAGGCGATTGCCTCATTAGTCCCAAGGGCCAGTTCACTCATGGCTGTCAAAATGACGGTGAGATGGGGGGCCAAATCTACTGGCAGGGCGGTGGTTGGCGCGGGGGCTGCGTCCACCGGAGGGAGCATTCCCAACTTATCGAGCAGGGTATGCTCCAGGATGAGATTCGCACCGGCCTCGATTAAATTCAGGCAACCTAGGGCTTTGGGGTTATCGAGGCTGCCGGGAAGCGCGTACACGTCGCGGCCATAATCGTTGGCATAGTGGGCGGTGATCAAGCCCCCCGACTTGGCTGGTGCTTCCATGACCAGGGTGGCGCGGGAGAGGCCCGCAATGATGCGATTGCGCCGGGGAAAGTAGGTGCGATCGGGTTGGGTGCCTGCGGGATATTCACTGAGAATGAGCCCGGTGTCTAGAATTTGACGGTACAAGCTGCGATTTGACCAGGGATAGATGATATCAACACCACAGCCGAGGACGGCGATTGTCTGGCCTTGCATTTCAAGGCAACTGCGATGGGCCACGGTGTCGATGCCTTCGGCCAAGCCCGAAACAATGGTGTAGCCGTGTTGGACGAGTAATTTGGTGATGCGGGTTGTCCATTTGCGGCCATAGTCGGAGGGCGATCGCGTGCCTACAATGGCGATGGTGGGGGCGGTGCCCGTGAGGATGGCGGCAGGGGCAGTGCCACGATAGTAGAGGACAGGCGGTGGGTCGGGCAGTTCCAGCAGCAAGCGGGGATAGTCGGGGTCGGCCAAGGTCCAAAAGTGGGGATTAGCGCGTTCATGCTCTTCGAGCAAAGCGTCGGGAGCGATCGCTGCCCGGTGCCGCAAAATTGTATCGACCAATTGCAGGCCCAACCCTTCAACGGCCAATAAGTCGCCGCCTGCCGCAGTCCAGGCGATCGCCAGTGACCCAAAATAGTCACGAATCCGCCGAACCAAAATGGGGCCAATGCCAGGAATTTGTAACCAGGCCACCCAGTAAGCACGTTCTGTTTCCATCCCCTTCAGCATACCCACCTGGGCAGCCAAAGCCTCATGGCTCTGCGACCGATTTTCCCCATTTTCTACGGACGTGCACCGTTGACTGGCGGAGGAAAGAAACAGAGCTAGAAGCTTGGCGAATTCTTGCCCAAGAGAACACAGCAGAACAGCCCAGACTGCATTATGCTACTGAATGGCTTAATTAACAGGTCACCGGAGGGCCTGGAACACCGTCGATGGCGAAGTGCACGGCGGCGGTACACCGTGGCCCCAATGTAGACCTCACTGTCTAGTGCGTATGGATACCGTGGATACCTTACAGATTCGACTGGCTGACTATCCGCAGGATTTTCCCGCGATCGCCCAAATTCGGGAGCGCGTGTTTCAGCAGGAACAGGGCGTTGATCCCAGCCTGGAGTTTGATGAATTTGAAGCCCAAGCCCAGCATTTTTTGGCAGTGTGGCAGCAAACCCCAGTAGGGACTGCGCGCATTCGTTGGGTTGCCCCGCATACGGCGAAACTGGAGCGCCTTGCTGTGTTAGCGGAATATCGGCGACATGGGATCGGACGGCAACTGATGGAGTATATTCTAAAGTTTCTGGAGCAGGAGCAGGCGATCGCCGTCACCATGCACGCCCAAACCCACGCGATCCCGTTTTACGAGAAGTTGGGGTTTGTGCCAGAGGGAGAGCTGTTTGAAGAAGCAGGCATCCCGCATATCACGATGGGTCAACAGTTGCGATCGCGGAGTTAAACAGCGGGTGGGTTGGGATGTGGTAGAGCAAATCCTCAAAAGCAAACGACCGCGCTGGGTGCAGGGTCTACCCTGGTTGGGGGCAATTTGGTTAACGAGTAGCTTGGGCGATCGCGTCTGGTTCGCGTTAGATCGCTCGACCCCCGCTTGGGATGCTGCCGACTACCTCACGGGGAGCCTGAACTACTGGCAAGCCCTGCAACAGCCCCATTGGTTTTCGGCGCAATGGTGGACAAATCTGTGGTTGCTTTCCTCCAAAATTCCACCCCTGGTATACATTTCCACGGCTCCCTTCATTTCCCTATTTGGCGGTGCGCCGGATCAAATTATTTTGAGTTTTTTGGGCTACAGCGCCATTTTGTTGGCCTCGGTCTACGCCTTGGGGACATATCTGTTTAGCGTCCGGGTGGGGTTGTGGGCTGCTGCATTTTGCGTGCTGATGCCAACTCTGTACAAAGCCCGATTAGAGTTTTTGCTGGATTATCCCTTGACGGCAATGGTCACGCTGTCGTTTCTGTGTTTGACCGTGTGGCGCGAAATTTGCTTACGAGAGAGCCAGCCTCGGTCAGTTAACCCCCAGGCCACGGCCCTGCCCCAACTCACGGCGATCGCCCTGGTGGCTCCTGAACCGGGTGCTGCCGATTCTCCAGAGGCCAGCGATCGCCCCATTGCCCCCCTTGAGTTGGCTGTGGTGGAGGCGGAGGATTGCACTCCCACCGCGATCGCCCCAGCGATGGTTGCTGATGCCCCGCCGTTGCCCCGCCGCGCCCCCTGGCAAACCCATCTTCTACGCCAGTGGCACACTGCTCAACAGACCTGGCGGGACGATCTACGATCGCCGCAAGCAGCCTGGATCCTCCTGCGATCGTGGGTGTGGGCCATCCTATTTGGTCTGAGTTTGGGGTTTGCCCTGATGACCAAACAACCGGCCCTCTTTTTTCTGCTGTTGCCCATGCTGTGGATTTTGGGAGAAAGCCTGAAAGCGCGGCAGTGGTGGCGGGTGGCCCAGTGTGGGCTGGCGGTGCTGGCGTCGTTGGTTGTCTGGTTGCCCTGGTATCGCACGAATTGGTTGTTAATCTTGACCTCTGGGAAACGGGCCACGGTAGATTCAGCGGCGATTCAAGGGGATCCGTCCATCCTCTCTCCTGCCGCCTGGATAGCTTACCCCTCGCGTTTACCGGGGATGGTGTCGTGGCCGTTGCTGCTGGTGCCCGTGCTGGGGTTGCTGTTGTTTTGGCGACGATCGCGGGTGAGCAGTCAGTGGAGCGATCGCACCGATTACGAACCCAAACCACGGGAATATCGCGATCGGGTCTATGCGGCGTCTCGTCATGCCCTGGGTTGGCTGCTCATCTTTATGATTGGAGCCTATGTGCTGTCTACCCTGAACCCCAACAAGGCCGAGCGGTATGTTGCGCCCTATCTGCCCGTGTTGGGGGTGATCTTGGCCTATGGCTTGACGCTGTTGCCCCGCTCTTGGCGGTGGCTGAAATGGAGTAGTGTCGCCCTGGCCGGGGTGTTAATGGTGGCGTTTTTGTTTCCCTGGTTTGGCCCCAGTCGCGATCGCCCCCAGTCCCATCCGCTTTGGCACCATCCTTATCAGGGGCCGCCCTATCCCCACGCGCAAATCATCGAAGAAGTGGTGCGTACGGAACCCTATCTCCGTTCGACCATTGGGGTGTTGCCCTCTACGCCAGAGGTCAATCAGCACAATATCAACTATTACGGACTCCTGGCCGATTTCCAGGTTTATGGGCGACAGGTGGGCACCCGCGAAGCCTATTTGCAGCAAGATCAGCGATCGCTGCCCTGGTTTCTGACTAAAACGGGGGAACAGGGGTCGTTTCGTCGGCCCGAACTCCAGGCCCAGATGGTGCAAGCCGTGGAACAACCAGGGGCCTTTAAGCTGCAAAAAGCCTGGGATAGCCCCGATGGTGGCCAACTCCGGCTTTATCATCGAGCGAATCCCGCGATCGCCGTGGCCCCCCTCGACCAAGCACCAGCCAGTTCCCAGCCGCCTATCCGCCTGACCCAACTGACGGTGCCCCCCCAAGTGCCCCCCGGTCAGCCCTTTCCCGTGACCTATGAATGGCAGGGTTCCTGGGAAGCATTGCGATCGGGGCTGGTGCTGTTAACCTGGCGCAGACAAACCCAAACAACGGAGCCGAAGCCCCAGCGTTGGTTCCACGATCATGGTATTGCCCTCGGTGAGTTGCACCCCGAAATTCCGCCCCAAGCTGAAGCCACAACGCCGTTTCAGGTGACAGAACAACTGGCTACCTTGCCCCCAGCGGGCCTGGTTCCCGGCACCTATCGGTTGGATGCGATGTATCTCGATCGCCGCACCGGGAAAACCACCGCGATCGCTGTTCCCTCCGTGACGCTACAAATTAGCCCGACTGCGCCACCTGTCGCGGCCCCAGAGTTGGATCTGGGCACCCAACTGGCCGTCATGGCCAGCACCCTGCCAAAGGGCACCGCCGCCCTAACCAATATTTCCAACGAAATCAGTCGGATTAACCAGTACGACCCGATTCAAGACTATTTGAAGCAAGCCCAGCAAGCCATGACCTATCGGCTAGAGCGCGAACCCAAAAATCGCCAGTTTGCCTATACGTTGGCGTTGGCGACCGTGCTCGATCGCCAGGTGAATGCCGCGATCGCCGCCCTGCAACGAGTGACCGAGCTTGACCCCAAAAATCCCTACGCCTACGCCTATCTTGCCTTTGTCGATTTGTATGACTTTCGCGCTGGAGCCGCCCAAGCCGCCCTTGCCCCCGCCCTGAAACTCAACCCAGAGTTACCGGAATTGCATGGCCTGAACGCGATCGCCGCCCTGATGCGGGGCAATCTGCTTCAGGCGTGGCAAGAGTTCCAAGTCTTTCAGCGGTATCAAGATAAACTCCCCCAGTAGGGGCGATCGCGGTTGCCCTACCGAGCCGTAACCCTAAGCCAGGAGCGGTTGTAACAGGCTGAGAAAAGTCTTACACCTCACACCTCACACCGCCCTTGCCGAACTAAACCCATAGAACACGACAAAAAATCTCAGCGATTCGGGGAACCAATCCTCCGGCGATCGCGACAAAGGGGATAAAACGGCTCTAGCCTCCTGCTAGGCTTTAACGCCATGAGGGATGCGCAGCCTCTGGGGCGATCGCACTCATGCCCAAAGCACGCCAAAATAGAACAGCTAACGATTGGGAACCCGTCCTGTATGAAACCAACTTTGATCGCCGCAGTCTTACCCTTGTTCGTCAGTGGGGTGGGGATGACTTTAGCCCTATCCCCCGCGATCGGCCAGTTGCTTACCGTGGCCCAGGCCAAAACCCCAACCTGGCAAGATTTTTCCTCTAAGACAGGCAGCTTTACCATCGCCATGCCGGGAGCCCCTGCCGAAAGTGTGCAGCCGTTGGAAACTCCAATGGGCGAGATTAAAAACTACGCCTTCACCAGCAAACAGCAAGACGGCAAAGTGACTTACTCCGTTTCCTATGTGGATTTACCCGAAGCCGTGACCAGCATGAATGCGGCCCTGGTGCTAGAAATGGTCGCCAGCGGTTTGGTTAACAACGACAACGTGAAAGTGCTGAAAGAGCAAGCTACCAAGCTCCAAGAGCATCCTGGGCGCACCTTCAAGCTCTCGACCCCTGGCGATAAACTGACCCACCACCATGCGTATCTGGTCAAAAATCGGCTGTATCAAGTGGTGGTCGAACATCCCGTGGCCCAAGAAGTGGCCCTGATGGAAGATGTGGAGCGGTTTTTTACCTCTTTTAAGGTGCAACCCTAGCCCTTCGCTGATCGGGCATTGACGGGTCGCAATAATCTGGGGGCTTGATTGGGGTGAACTTTGGTAGCGTTTCACCCCGTCCCTAGCTTCGTCGGTATACGCTCGGTCAGTTTGGGGATCGACGGGAATGCGCCATAATTGAAGGCAGCAGGATTGGATGGGTAGCTGTCCTTGGGGGCTGAGGAAGCCCGCTCGCTCGGTTGCTTTTGCCCAAGTGTCCCCTGCTTTGTTTCCGTTGGAGGCAAACAGTTGTCTATTGTCCGAGTGCGTGAGCACGTCAATCCGCTGAGCAAAAAGTATCAGTTTGTGGTCGATCCGCCAGATTGGGCCACGATTTATGGCGATCGCCAGCGTCCGCTCCACCTGGATATTGGCTGCGGGAAGGGGCGGTTTGTGCTGGAAATGGCCCAACACTATCGCGATCGCAACTTTCTGGGCCTGGAAATTCGGGAACCCTTGGTCGAGCAAGCCAGTGAGTGGCCTGCTGAGTTTGGCCTGGATAATTTGTTTTATCTGTTTTGTAATGTCAATACGTCGTTAGCAGCGTTGTTGCGATCGCTCCCTGCCGGAGTCTTGCAGACCGTGACAATTCAGTTTCCTGATCCGTGGTTTAAGCGGCGGCACCAAAAACGCCGGGTACTGCAACCCGAAATTGTGGCGCTTCTGGCAGACTTCCTGGCCCCGCAGGGTGAAGTTTTCATTCAGTCAGATGTGGAAGAAGTGGCCGTTGAAATGCGCGATCGCTTTGATGAACACCCGGCTTTCCAGCGCACCAGTGCCGATTGGCTCCCGACTAACCCGATGGCGATCGCCACGGAGCGAGAACTGTTGGTGCTTTCCTTCAACGATCCGGTGTATCGTGCCTTATACCGCAAAGTGACTGGCTGATTGGGAGTCTCAAGCACTAGAATCTGTTGGGCCATCATCGCGATGGTCGAACCCAAAACTACGACGCTGCGGCAAACTCTGTATAAGGCCGCAACTCAGGTGCTTGGAAGGCCAACACGATATCCGCTTGAGGCACCCCTGCACGCACTAACTCAGTGGCGATGCCCTGTTCAGTCCAGTCTTCTTCAATCCAGAACTTGCCATCCCGAATTCGCACATAAACGGTCATCCCACTGACGCGATCGCCATTCTGCCAGCCAAGATTCATCCAGATATAGTGAGCTTTGGCCTCATCCATAATTAAGAACGTTTCAATGTCTGGATTGGGATTGCGATGACTCAGTTCGACATACTCGGTCAAAATTCGCTCGATTAACTTGGGATATTCAGTTAATTTATCCATTGCAAAACTTTCTCCTTCTCTGTGTCTACAACAATGATTGGCAGTTGATGTTTATTGAGAATGAGTCGAGTAATGTCCTGTGTAAAAAAGGTCTTGTAAGCGATTTGGCTAATAGCGATATATAACTTACGTTCTGGGGCAATTTCTTCCAGGAGATAGCGGTAAATATCGTACTGGCCGAGTGCCTCTTTCAAGTCTTGGATCTTAGAGGCACCAACGAAGCTTTTGACCTCCACAACTAACTTTTGCCCCTGCCGTTCAACTGCTATCGGACGTTCTGCACCCAGATCTGCGTACAGCACCGTTCTGCGATATTGGATGACATAAGGATCATCAGTAATTACCCAGTTATCCTTAATTAGCGCATTTTTAACTGCATTGTGGATGATGTCTAGTTTGGGCATAGATTAAGTATAGGTCAGCCCATAATGTCGTTAAACCCAGAGACTGAGCTAATTGCGTACTTTATTCCTCTGAAGCAGACTATTTCAATGATGATGGCTGGCTTCATGGGCGATCGCAGATCATTCTAGGTTGAGCATCAAACTGGGGACTCGTCGCCCGGTGTCGAGTTCTCTAAAGCCGGCCCAGCGCATTTCTTTTCCCTCGCATTCGCGATCGGCCTGAATCAAGGTAAAGCTGTTATCTGACACACAAAACTGGTGAGTGCCTTTCCAGGCGTAGCCATCATCCGACTCGGCAAAGAAGTAGTAGTAGCGGTTTTTTAGCTCGCCGTGAATGATGGTGCTGCACTCTTGTTCGGCTAAGCTGAGCCAGCCTTCGGTTTTCCAGTTTTTCTCATCGACGGGATAGGCTACCGCGATCGCTACCCGCCCCCGATTACTGCGGTTACAAAAGCCCAATCCAGACCCACCTGGGGCCATCGCGGGTTCAGACGGTGCAGTCAGGGCAACATGGCTCAACAGGCCAACCGATATTGCCACCCCGCCAACGATTAATGCAAGCCCTTTGTTCATCACGTTGAAGGTGCTAAAACCCTGGCCTCGAAACTCTGGTTTGCATTCTCACCACTTTCAGATCAGTCGGCACAGCTTGTTACAATTCTTCGCAACTGAGGAGGGAAGGTCAGGCTTGCCCGCTTGTTGATCGCTCTGTTCCTGCCTGGTGTTGGCCTTAATCCAGGGCGATCGCGGCAAGACCATTCACAGTGATATTCAAGGTGCTTGGAAAGGCTAAAACATTGTGCTGGGTTATCCCTGTAAAAACATTGTGGCTGTTTTGCCGAAAGTTGTTGGCATTGTACAACGGGGGTTGGTGGGCATAGAGGGCGTAGCCCAGCGATCGTAACCGCAACAGAGCCGGGCCGAGGGGGGTTCTCGGTTCCAGGGCGATCGCGTCATTGTTGGCGATGTAAACAATCGGCTGACACCGTTCCAGGGTTTGCAGGGCTCCCTGAAGCGTGGCCTCTAGCATGGGGCCAACTGCAAGCTTGAGCAATCGGCATTGGGGAATGCCAAAACTGTCAAGAACGGCGACTTGCACTTGTTCGGCCTGGGTGAGGGTTGGCCCTGCGCCTGCTCGGAGCGAGGGTTGAAGCTGCCGTTGGAGTTGACTGGCTGGAATAAAACCGGGCGTTTCGCCGATCGCCACTTGGTAGCTGTAGGTATTGGTGATGCTGTTGAGCGCGAGATTGGCGCACAGCGTTTGAAAGGTCATTCGCTGCGGCTCGATCGCAAAGACTTTGCCGTTTAAACCCACGATTTTCGCTAGCACGACCGTTTCTGCCCCGATGCCTGCCCCAATTTCCACCACGGTATGACCCAGTTGAACCAGCGACTGAAATAGATTCACGTTACTCTCTAGCCATTCACCATACAAATCCAGCGATCGCCCCACTTTGAGATCACTCATATCATAAAGAAAAACCCCATGCCGACAGGGCTTGATGCGGTTAAAGCCAGGGAGATCGAACAGTGGGGCCGGAGGTAAAGCACTGGGACTAATGGGGACAGTTGGGGCAATTTGGGATATTTGGGGGCTATTGGGGGAAGGTAGATTTCCTGAGGGTAGTGCGAGGGGAACCACATCGGCCAGGGGTTGGGGTTTGGCTAGTTCAGCTTCCAGGGCTTGGTGGACGCGGCTAAAGAGTTCGGCCCAGTCTCCGGGTTGATTTTGGCGAAAGAGCCGCATGGTGGGATACCAGGGGCTATCGTCTCGTTCGGTGAGCCAGCGCCAATCGGCCACATGGGGCAACAACGTCCAGGTGGGTTTGCCCAGGGCCCCGGCTAGATGGGCGACCGAGGTATCAACGGTAATCACCAGGTCGAGTTGGGCGATCGCCGCTGCGGTATCGGCAAAGTCGTTGAGTTGGGGGGCGAGGGTTTGTAAGTGGGGGTGGTCGGGTAGCAGGGCCGCGTCGGCTTCGGTCACGTCTTTTTGCAGGCTATACAGCGCAACCTCCGGCAGATCGAGTAGGCCCAAAAAGTGAGCAACGGGGCACGATCGCTTACTAGCAGTGGAATTTGTTGGATTCGTGGCCCACACAAACCCTATCTTTAAGCGCGTTTGGGCCGGGGCCGTGAGGTGGATATCGGTATCGTGGGGCGGAAAAATGTAGGGGACTTGGGCGGGAATGGTGGCAAGGGTGGTGCCCAGAATGTAGGGCAGTTCCAGCAGGGGGGCATGGGTGTGAATTTCCACGTTATCCCGATCGCGATCGGCGCAGTAGGTAACACCGGGAATGGTGGCTAGAAGCCGCAGGAGGGGTTTTTGGCAGGCAATCACTACCCGGCCACCTCGTTGAGTGACCAGCGGCGCATACCGGGCAAACTGAATGGTGTCGCCAAAGCCTTGTTCTGCTGTGAGGAGGATGGTTTTGCCACCCAACTCGGCCCCATCCCACAGGGCTTGGGTGTAGCGCAAATCTGGGCATTGCTTGGTTTGCCACCGCCAGTGATATTCCTGAAAGCCGCGCTGGAAGTCGCCAATTTGCAGCAAGATAATGCCCAAATTTAGGTGTGCGTCGGCAAAGTCGGGACGGTGGGCGATCGCGGCTTCGTAACAGGCGATCGCCTCGGTGAAGCGGGATAAATCGACTAACACGCACCCGTAGGTATTGTGGGCGTCGGCATTGGTCGGCGCGAGGCGCACGGCTTCCTGACAGTAGGCGATCGCTTCCTGGTAGCGGTGCAAGTCCCGCATGGTGTTGCCCAGATTGACATAGGCATTGGCATAACCGGGCCGCAGGGCGATCGCCTTTTGAAAGTTTTCTGCGGCTTCGGCTAAGTTGCCTTGTTGCTTCAGGGCAATCCCCAAATTGTCGTAAGCGTTGACATAACCCGGTTGGAGGGCGATCGCCGCCCGATATTGCTCAATGGCTTCCGTGACTTGATTGGCTTGATACAGCGCCACCCCCAAACTGTTGCGGGCGCTGGCATGGTTCGGTTCTAGCTCAATGGCTGTGCGGTAGGCGGCGATGGCCTCTGGGGTTTGGCCTTGCCGATAGAGCGCCATCCCCAAGTTGTGGTGAGCGTTGGCATACTCTGGCATCAGCTCAATGGCCCGCTGATAGTAGGTAATGGCCTCGTCTACCTGGTTGTGTTCATATAGGGCGATCGCCAAATTGTAGTGGGCTTTGGCATTGTCTGGAATTAGCTCAAGGGATTGGCGATGGTGGGCGATCGCCGCTTCATAGCGGCCCAGTTTCAGGAACACTGAACCCAAATTGCCGTGGGCTTCTGCTGACTGTGGATCCAGCGCCAGGACGTGCTCATAATAGCTCACGCTGTCCGCTGGCCGACCCAACTGATCTACCGTTAAGGCCAGCCAAAACCAGGCTTCTGTTTGTTGGGGCTTCGCTTCTACCACAGCCCGAAACCCTGCCTCTGCCTCGGCAAACCGACCAGCCTGATAGTGGGCTTGGGCCTGGAGCAGTTGCTCTGCGATCGCATCCACTGACGTTGTCATAGTTCAAGGCGCTATTCAACCACCCTTGAATTCTAAAAGCGATTGGTCGAAATCTGGCGTAGCGTTCTGGCGATCGCCAATTTCAACGGTAAACGGATAGCTTGCAACACGCTAATTTTCAACAAATGGCGTTCAACCAGATAGATTTCAATCAATAGATTGCGACGACAGATTGTGAGACTGCCGCCCCGCGGCCAGCGCCGGACGATGACCGCATCCCAAGCCCCAGCGATCACCCCGCGATCGCGAGAACGAGGCACCTGAGCTAACCCTCAAAATGCCTCGATCGCGCTGATCTGCTGTTACTTGATTCATTTTCCGTGCTCCTGATCAGGAACTCCCAACCGCTACCCAGCGGATGTATTACCGCATCCAATCTTTGAGCAAAGCTTGCCGACGGGGATGGCGCAATTTCCGCATCGCCTTTGCTTGAATTTGCCGTACCCGCTCCCGCGAGAGTTGATAAATATCGCCAATTTCCGACAAGGTGTAATGCTGTCCGTCAGTTAACCCAAACCGCAATTTAATAATTTCCCGTTCCCGATCGCTCAAATGTTCCAAGACCGAATTCAGGCGATCGCAGAGCAATTTATGATCCAAACAATCGTTGGGTGCAACGTTATCAGAATCTTCGATCAACTGCATCAATTCGGTATCTTCTTCGCGCCCAACCCAGGCATGGAGTGATAGGGTTCCCTGGCTGACATCCAAAACGTGTTCTAGCTTATCCTCATCGATATCCAATTCGCGGGCAATTTCTTGTTTGGTGGGTTTCCGACCGAGTTTTTGCGACAAAGATTGCCGCGCTTTGCGAACCTGGTTCAGTTTTTCCACCATGTGAACGGGGAGTCTAACCGTCCGCGATTGAGACGCGATCGCTCGGGTAATGCCCTGCCGGATCCACCAGTAAGCATAAGTCGAAAACTTGTAGCCCCGCTCATAGTCAAACTTCTCTGCGGCGCGCATCAAACCCATTGCCCCTTCTTGGATCAAATCTAGAAACGGTACCCCCCGATTCAAATATTTCTTAGCGATCGAAACGACTAAACGCAAATTAGACCGCACTAAACGCCGTTTTGCAATTTCTGCTTGAGGCCCGCCTTTGGCAATTTCTCGTGCTAACTCAACTTCTTGGGCTTGGGTTAACAGGGGATAACGGGCCATTTCTCGGAGAAATAGACCCACTGAATCATCCGTTAATCCTAAGCGTTCTGCCTTGGAAAATTTGACAGGCGGTTTATGGGAACCATAACCTTCCCCGGCCAAGTCTTTCTCCAAGTCCTCTAAATCATCGACTTCAAGATCAATATCTTCTATATCAATATCGGGGTTGAAATCTTGCGCGATCGATTCCATTTCGATGGAATCAATTTGTCCAGAATTCGAAGCTGCTTCAGCACTCATACACACTCACATAACGCTTTTCGCGAGAAGTTCCGTAAAATTGCCTCCAACTTTAGCAAAAAACTTTGAAAGTGAAACCTTTTCTATTCAAAAAAGTCTGAATTTTTATTACAAAATCCTTGTTTCCCACAGTTTGTCCAATCTTTCCACAGGTTTTCCACAGAAATTAAGCTGCTTTTGTGGAAAAGTTTTGAAGGTGAATCAATATCGATCAATGAACAAATAACTGTTAGAAACGAGTTGGATCAAAATGGCGGTCTGCTGAGGGAAGTGGCAGGAATTGTTGATAGGAATTGGTGTCGCAACAGATTTTGTCCGCCTGGCGGTTGACGCAGCGGCTTGCCTGTCTCGGTTCTGGCGGCTCTAGATGCAATGGGAAAGCCCCCCACAGGTGCCCTCGATCGCGGTGTCTGAGGGGTGGGGATGCGAGCGATGGCGCAATGACCGCAGACGGTTTCCGGTGCTGCATAAATAGGCCAAAGGCCAGTCCCGAAGAGTCGGGGCTGGCGTGTGATGCAGGGGCGATCGCGCCCACAATTAGGCTTACAGCGCCATTTCCATTAATAAAACCTGGGCACTTTGTTCGCCGCTGTCGTCGGTGGGTCGCCGTTGAACATAATGCCCATCCGGTTGCATATCCCAGGCTTGGCGATTGTCGGCCAGCATAATCCCCAGGCTTTCTTGCAGGTCTTTGGATAGGGCCGGATCTTCGACGCGCACGACCACTTCAACCCGGCGATCGAGGTTCCGTTGCATCCAGTCTGCACTGCCGATGTAGACCTCTTCTTGCCCCTGGTTGTGGAAATAAAAGATGCGGGAATGTTCTAAAAAGCGACCGACGATGCTGATGACGCGGATGTTGTCGCTGACTCCGGCTAGCCCTGGCCGTAAACAACACATCCCCCGCACGATGAGATCGATCTGCACGCCAGCTTGGGAGGCGGCGTAGAGGGTGGTGATGATTTGTGGATCGATGAGGGCATTCATTTTAGCGACGATGCGGGCGTGGTTGCCAGCACGGGCCTGGTCGGCTTCTCGTTGGATGAGTTCGATCATGCGATCGCGTAAGTTGACCGGAGCCACCAATAACTTGCGATAAACCCGTTGGCGCGAGTAGCCCGTGAGGGAGTTAAATAAATCCGTCAGGTCTGCGCCCAACTCTTCCCGCCCGCTCAGCAAGCCAATGTCGGTGTAAAGGCGGGCCGTTTTGGGATTGTAGTTGCCTGTGCCAATGTGGACATAACGGCGAATTTTGCCTTCTGCTTCTCGGCGCACCACCAAAATGACTTTGGTATGGGTCTTCAGGCCCACGACCCCATAGACAACGTGGACTCCGGCGCTTTCCAGTTTGCGAGCCCAGGTGATGTTGTTTTCTTCGTCAAATCGGGCTTTAATCTCGACGATGACGGAAACTTGCTTGCCATTTTCGGCAGCGGTGATGAGGGCATTGAGAATGGGGGAGTCGCCGGAGGTGCGATAGAGGGTGAGTTTAATGGCGAGGACGTTGGGGTCTTTGGCGGCTTCGGTGATGAATCGCTGGACGGTGCGCGAAAAGGAGTGATATGGGTGGTGTAGCAGGATATCCTGTTCCCGTAAGACGGTGAAAATGTCTTCTTCGACTTCCAACCGTTCCAGGCCGCGATCGCGTTGGCGCAACGGCAAAGGTAGGGCCGATCGCCACGCTGGATCGTGCAACTCTGGGACGGGTAAACTCGCCAGCACCATCAAATCCCGCAGACCCAGCAACCCATCCACGGCGTAAACATCGGCTGCGGTGAGGCCAATTTCTTCCCACAGCATGGTGTGCCAGTGTTCTGGCATGGAACTGTGCACTTCGATGCGGACTCCAGAGCCGCCCAAGCGGCGTTTGCGGAGTTCTTGCTCGATCGCCGAGAGGAGATCTTCCGCTTCGTTCTCTTCCAGATCCAGGTCGCTATCGCGAGTGACCCGGAAGACATGGCACTCTTGAATGTCCATCCCCGGAAAAAGCTGGGCCAGGTTATGGGCAATGATTTGTTCGATGGGGGTACCAGCCCAAACGACGGGTGCGTTGCCTGCGGCGGGATATAACTCTTCGGGGAGGGGTAAAAAGCGGGGCAAGCTAGAGGGCACTTTGACCCGCGCAAATCGTTCGATCTGGAGTTCTGGGTCACGGATGATGACGGCCAGGTTCAGGCTGAGGTTGGAAATGTAGGGAAAGGGGTGGCTGGGGTCGATCGCGAGGGGCGTGAGGACGGGAAAAATTTGGCTTTCAAAATAGTCTTTGAAATAGGCTTGCTGTTGGGGGGTGAGGTCGTTGAAATCGCTCAGGTGGATGCCGTGGGCGGCTAATTCCGGGCGCAAGACTGTCTGGAAGTGGGTGTGTTGTTTCTGGACGGATGGATAGAGGCGATCGCGAATCAGGGCGAGTTGTTCGGCAGCGGTGCGACCATCGGGCGATCGCTGAGTAACTTGGGCTTCCACCTGTTGCTTCAACGCGGCAACGCGCACCATAAAGTATTCATCTAAGTTGGAACTGACAATGGCCAAAAACTTCAGGCGTTCCAACAGGGGGGTGCGGTCATCAAGGGCTTCGTGCAACACGCGATAGTTAAATTCCACCCAACTCAATTCACGGTTGAGATAGTATTGGGCATCGGCCCCATTGAGGGCGGGGGGAGTAGGGGGTTTGCGTTTCGGCATAATCAGCCAAACACCTCATCTTCTTGACCTTGCCACCATTCGCCTAAGTTCATGAGGTCTTGGTGAATGTCTGCCAATGCGGTTTCGTAAGCTTCTGGTGTGAGGGTATGGCGGGTTTCTTGCAATTTTTTCAGTCGCAATTGCACCAAGAGCCACGGTTTGGCGATCGCGTCAGTTTGTTCCATAAACTGCGCCAATGTTTCGCTATCCATTTGGTTATCCATCATTGGTTCGCCCCTTTATAATTCCCCATATCCGAGTCTGGTTATCCGAGCCTAGTCGCTGTTTACTGTTCATTTTGGCATGGTTGCTTTCAATACCCTCGAACTGGCGAAGCAAGGTGATCCAACGGCGATCGCCACGATCTTGTCCTACCACCTGATGCGGTTGTATAACACAACGGCCAGCGTGATCCGTCTGGGCGATTACCTGTCGGTGTTTATCACCACACCGGATGCGATCGCCCATGACCAGTTAATTGCCCTCATCCAAAGTACCTTACAAAACTTAAATATTGATGGTATCGCAACCTTAGAAATTTGTGCTCAGATGCGGGGCGATCGCACGGTAATCTGGAGTCAGACGATTGAACTCGCTCTTCCCCATCCACCCACCATGACGGATGCCACTCCCACGCTTGTCGAAACGACGACGGCGATCGCGCCCCCCAGTACTACGGGTGCCGCCACCTATCCCCCCGATGGGCCACCCGAACCCGCTCCCCTGCCCACCCCCGCCCCAACTCCAGAATTCACCTTACATACCCTGTTGGCACGGCCCGAAATGGTGGCAATGGTCGCAATGGCCCTCATGCTCGTTTTTTGGGATGCCTACCTGGACTGGATGGACGAAACCGACCTCAGCAAACCCTTTTCCATTGGTAAACTGGCCCGCCGCTTAGGAGTCCGCACCAGCACCCTCAAACGCTACAAACAACGCCCGAATTTTGCCAGTTGGAGCCAAGACCTCGACCCAGACGGCATCCCCTGGGAATATCACGATCCCACCTTTGTCCCCCGCTTAGGCTAACGGGTGCGCTACTCCGCCTCGCCAATGAGCGTAAACGCCGCCCAGTCTAGAGGATTGCGCGTGGTCATGGATAACATCGCCTGTCGTAAGGCTTGGGCTTTATCGGGGTTGCGTTGCAACTGCTGATAAAACCTGGTCATGAGCAAATTGGTGCTGTCATCAGGGACGTTCCACAACGACACCAACACACTCGGCGCACCCGCAGCAATGAAGGAGCGGGACAGCCCAATCACCCCATCGCCGGTCAAGTTGCCCAAACCCGACTGACACGCACTGAGCACCACCAATTCTGCCTGCAAGTCCATGCCATAGATTTCGGCGGCGGTGAGATAGCTAGTTTTGGGGTCAGTACCCGCCAACACAATCAAGCTACCAAAGCCTTGCTGATCATCAAATTGACCGTGGGCCGCGAGATGAATTAACCGCGCCGCCGCCATTTTTTGCTGAACAGCGGATTTAGTAGCCTGTGCCCCCAGGAGGGGTTGGGCTTTCAGGTTTTGGGCAAGAGTTTTGGCTTCGTCTGCGGCATAGGGTAAAGACTCCCAATTTTTGGGCAACGGGGTAGGGTTGCCCACAATCAAGGCATTGGTGCCGGGGGCAATCAGCGGTTGTTGGCTCAGTTGTTGCCGCTGCTGGCGAGTCAGTTGCAACACTTGAATGGACGGAGCGGTGCGGATGGTGTGGCTTTCGATTAAGTACTTGCCCTCGTTGTCTATCAACGCTGGAAAGGGCACAAAAAACAGGGAACCTTGGGGAATGAAAATCACCTGATCATTGGGATCTGTTGGCAGCAGGTCAGCGATAGGGGCAATGAGGCGATCGTACAGTTCGCCTAGTTGTTGTTGAATCAATACTGGATCGGGACTGAACGCCAGGGTTGACCTGCGGGATGGGTTCCCCTCTCGTGTTGGGCCTCGTAAAGCCCGTTGGGTCTGGGCGACCAGGGCATCAAGGCTGGTTGGGCCACGGGTGCCAGGTTGAGCAGCGGCTTGGGCCGTCTGGCTGGGTGAAGTACCCGGAGCCAGGGCCACCTGCCGAAACGCAATTTCCCCCGTGGGCTGGATGACCCAGATATAGAGCTTGCCTTCCCGCGTGCTCGGTCTGCCCTGATCTTTGAACTTTTCGTAGATGATGGAGTACTGCACTAGGGTTGCATTCTGGTCTTTGGCAATGTGTTGGATTTGCTGAATGGTAGGTGGTTGCGGGTCTATCTCCTGGCTTTTGGCTCCTGCTTCTTGTTGCTCTAACCGCTGCGCTACCAACTCCACAAATGCTCTTGCCCGTCCGCGTTCAGCGATTTCTAACGCTGCATTAGTCTTGTTTTGCGCGACTAACACTTGCTGCAAGGTGCGGTAAATCCGTGCCTGTTCTTCAAAAATTGAGACTTTATCCGCATCGTTCTGCACGCTGGTTTGGCGGATCGATTCCCACACCTCAATCCCAGCTTGTAGGGTCTGCTCTGCTGCTACCAACTGGCCTACCCGGAATCGGGCCAAACCTAAATTATTGAGAGATATCCCTTCTCCGTCACGGTCTTGAATTTTCCGCGCGATCGCTAAACTTTGCTCCTGGTAATCAATGGCCTTGGCATACTGATTTAGTTCGCCGTACGCAACGCCCAAATTGCCCAGCGCCGCGCTTTCCCCCAGAAGGTCTTGAATTTCCCGCGCGATTACTAAATGTTGTTCGTAATATGCAATAGCTTTGGCGTACTGGCCCCGGGAATAGTACACAATGCCTAAATTGCCTAGCGAAAGGCTTTCCCCTTGGCGATTGCCAAGTTTCCGTGCGATCACTAAACTTTGTTCGTAATACTCGATCGCCTTGCTATAGTTTCTAAGAGCGTTGTAAGCATTGCCCAAATTGCCCAGCGCCGCGCTTTCCCCCGGAAGGTCTTGAATTTCCCGCGCGATCGCTAAACCTCGTTCGCTATATTCAATAGATTTAGCATAGTTGCCCAGCGAGCCGTAGGTAATTCCCAAGTTGCGTGAAATAATGCCTTCTCCTCGGAGATCCTTACTTTCCCAACTTATCGCCAAACTTTGTTTGTAATACTCAATGGCTTTGGCATACTGGCCCAGAGTATTGTACACAATACCTAAGTCGCCTAGTGTACTGCTTTCCCCTTGGCGATCGCCAAGTTTCCGTGCGATCACTAAACTTTGTTTGTGATACTCAATCGCCTTGCTATAGTTTCTAAGAGCGTTGTAAGCATTGCCCAACTTGTCCAGCGCCGCGCTTTCCCCCGGAAGGTCTTGAATTTCCCGCGCGATCGCCAAACGTTTTTCATAATACTCAATAGCTTTGGCATAGTTTCTCAAGGACTCGTAAGCAACGCCCAAATTGCCCAGAACTGTACCTTCCGCTTGGCGATCCTTGATTGTTTGCAGAATGGCCAAACTTTGTTCGTGATACTCGATCGCTTTGGCATAGTTGCCTAGAGATAAGTAAACATTGCCCAAGTTGCCCAGAGCGCTGCCTTCGCTCCGGCGATTCTTTATTATTCGAGCGAGCATCAAACTTTGTTCAAGATACTCAATAGCTTTGGCATAGTTTCTCAAGGACTCGTAAGCATTGCCTAAATTACCCAATACGGCACCTTGACCCTGACGATTTTTGGCGTCTCGCAATATCGCTAAGCTTTGTTCGTAATACTCAATTGCTTTAACGGGGTTGCCTAAGGCATGGTAGGCAAGGCCCAGATGACCAAGTGCCGATCCTTCGCCTGCACCATCCTGGATGGATCGGTACAGTTTTAGCGCTTGTTCCCAGGACTGAAGAGCGGCTTTAAACTGGCTCGATTTGTACTGTTGCACGCCTTGTTGATTTAAGCGATCGCCCTCAGCTTTGCGGCTGTCGGGGGCTTGGGCGGCAGCGGGAAGACTGGCAAGGGGGAGGGCCATTGGGAGGGGAGCGAGGAGCGAGAGGAGGAGGGTGGCGGTGGCAAGACTGATTCGTTGCAGGCGCATGGTAAATGCAGTGAGAGAAAAATGTTTGTGTTCAATCTATCACCCGTACCACCCAAAATTATGCCAGTCTTATTTCCCATTTCACTGGCTCTACACTAGAGAGGCGGCAACAACGGCAAGTTAGCAATGGGAGGCAGGATAGTCATGGCGATCGCGACGCAACGCATGACACTCGCTGAATATTTGGAGTACGACGACGGAACTGAGCGTGGCTACGAACTGGAAAATGGAGAACTGCTCGAAATGCCGCCAGAAAGCGATTTGAATCAGCGCATTGCCTCATTTCTATTTGCTTTCTTTTTGCAGCAGGGGATTCCAGCCTATCGTCTGAGGATTGGGACTGAAATCGTTGTCAGCGGGCGACGGTCTACAGCCCGTATCCCTGATCTGGTTATTCTTTCTGAAGAATTAGCTACCGCCTTAGAAGGGGCACGGCGATCGACCGTTACGGTGGATCTGCCGCCGCCGGAATTGGTGGTGGAAGTGGTGAGTCCGGGGCAGGAAAAGCGGGATTATCGCTACAAGCGATCGGAATACGCGGCACGGGGAATTGCCGAATATTGGATTGTTGATCCGGGACAGCAACAGGTCACGATTTTGGAATGGGTGGAAGGTTTGTATGAGGAACAGGTTTATCGAGAAGCCGCTAAGCTGCGATCGCCCCTCCTCGGTGCGCTAGATCTCACTGTTGCTCAACTCCTACAAGCCCGTTAACTCACTCGTATAACTCATTACCCGCAAAAAAGTGCGGTGGAACGAGTCCGGGCCGCACTTGCTGAGAGATGGTTGATGCACAAAAACGAATGAACTAAACGCCGCTACTTCGCCATTGCGGGTTCGGGGGCTTCGTCCACAATATGAATCCAGTCGGTGTGGTAAACGCCAGCTTTATCGACTCGCTCGTAGGTGTGGGCACCGAAGTAGTCTCGCTGAGCCTGGGTCAAGTTTTGGGGTAGGCGATCGCGCCGATAGCTGTCAAAGTAATCCAGCGACGCACTGAATGCGGGTACCGGAATCCCCACTTTTGCCGCCATTGCGATCACATCCCGCCAAGCCGCCTGCCGATCCAAAATGGACTGTTTAAACTCCGGCGCTAACAATAGATTGGGCAACCCTGGGTTCTCGTCAAACGCTTTCTTAATCTTGTTCAAGAACCCAGCCCGAATAATGCAACCGCCCTTCCAAATCCGCGCACATTCACCCAGATTTAGATTGAAGCCGTATACCTCAGACGCTTTTTTCAACAACGCCATGCCCTGGGCGTAGGAACACATCTTCGAGCAATACAAGGCATCCCGCACCTTCGAGACATAGGCCATCACATCGCCCCCATCAAAACTGGCCGATGGCCCCATGATTTCTTTTGAGGCTGCCACGCGCTCGCCCTTATAAGACGACATAATCCGTGCGGTGACTGCCGCGATGATAGTGGGAATCGGCACACCCAGTTCCAAAGCGGTGTCCACTGTCCAGCGACCCGTGCCTTTTTGCCCCGCCGCATCCATGATCATTTCAACCAAGGGGTTCCCCGTGTCAGGATCCGCCACTTTGAAAATGTCGCGAGTAATTTCGATCAGATAGGAATCCAGTTCATCGGTCTGGTTCCACTCAGCAAACACGTCATGGAGTTGGGATGCACTCAAGCCCAGGACATTTTTCATGATGTCGTAGGCTTCGGCAATTAATTGCATATCGCCGTACTCAATGCCGTTGTGCACCATTTTGACGTAGTGACCAGCCCCACCAGGGCCAATGTAGGTCACACAGGGGCCATCATCGACTTGGGCGGCAACTTTGGTGAGAATCGCTTCCAGGTTGTCGTAGGCTTGCTTGGTGCCACCGGGCATGAGGCTGGGGCCAAGGAGTGCGCCTTCTTCCCCGCCGCTGACTCCCATACCGATAAAGGTAAAGTTTTCGGCTTCGAGGGCGGCGGCTCGGCGTTGGGTATCGGTGAAGAGAGAGTTGCCACCGTCAATCAGCACATCGCCTTCATCTAATAAGGGTTTGATTTGGTCAATGACGGCATCCACTGGGCCACCCGCTTTGACCATGATTAAGATGCGCCGGGGCCGTTCTAAGGCGGCGACAAATTCTTCTAAGGTGTAGGTTGCAATCACATTTTTGTCTTTGGCGCGGGTTGCCATGAATGTGTCGGTCTTTTCGCGGCTGCGATTGTAGACAGCGACGGAAAACCCTTTGCTTTCAACGTTTAATGCGAGGTTCTCGCCCATTACGGCAAGACCAATTACACCAAATTGCTGTGTCATAAAAACCCTCTGGTAACTCTGCAAGGTGCCGGGGCGGTCATTTCCCTTTCAGGTTAGCCCGTCCAAGTTGGGTTGGCCTGGAAGAAGACATTAAGACTCTCTGGAAATCTACTTTTTGGCAGTGGGGATTAGGGAGATAGGGGAGGCGAGGACGGGTGTCGCAAAACTCAAAGCCCAAAATGGTGTGCCCGGAGTAGAGTGAATAGGTAATCACTCGACTTGTTAGATTGATTTAGAGGCAATCGTCGCAGGTATTGGCGGGAGAGGCAGTATGCTGGCATACGTTCTGGCACTAATTGTGGGTTTGGGCAGTTTCGCGTTGTACATGGCCGCGTTTTTTTTCCCGGAAATGCACCGTAAGTATGACTTGCTCTGGAGTGGGGTGGGGCTGTTTTATGGGTTGGTGCTATGGGTGTGTGCGGGGCGAATTACGGGGGGGGTTTTGCTGGGGCAGATGGCCGGGGTAGCGTTGTTGGGCTGGCTCGGTTGGCAGACGCTGTGGTTACGGCGGCAGGCGGCTCCGCTGGATCAGCAAACTCCGATGCCGACTTCGGCGGAGTGGCAGGCGGCTTGGGAGACGTTGGCTTCACCGGCGGGGCGATCGCAGGTGGTGAGTCAGGTTTCGAAGACGCTGGTGCAGATTAAGGATGGAGTTGCGGGGGCGATCGCCCGTAGAGGGAAAGCCCAGACTGCGACGATAACCCTCAGTGCTGATGAGGACTATGTGCCGCCTAAGTTGGAGGAATTTGGGACGGCAGGCCAGGAGGCGATCGCCCAACTGAAAAATTCCGGTGCGACGGAGCCTGCCTATGCTTTGCCCGCTGTAGATGTGCCCCTAGAAAGGGATGAGCTGTTGGATGCTGCCGCGATCGCGGCAACTCAGCCAGAGGCGGCGCTGTCAGGGAATCCGGTGGCCCCAGCACCGGAGGCAGGCGAGGCAACTGGGCCTGGGGCGATCGCCGCGCAGTCTCCCCGAGTACCGCAGGTAAAATCTGGGACGCCAACTGGGCCTGGGGCGACATTCCCGCAGACTGTGATGACGGTGGTGGCGGCTGTGACCGAAACCATGAAGGCGCTTGTGCCGGGACGTACCCAAAAGCAACCCAACAAGTCTGTATATGTCCGTAAGGAGTTTCGGGACAAGGCTGGCCCTGAGGCGGGGGTAGCTGCTTCCACAGAAGCCAAGCCAGCGACTAAGCCCTATGTGCGGAAGGCATTTCGGGAGAATGTTGTCTCTGGCTCTGAGGCGGGGGTAGCTGCTTCCACAGAGGCCAAGCCAGCGACTAAGCCCTATGTGCGGAAGGCATTTCGGGAGAAGGTTACTGCTGGCCCTGAGGCGGGGGTTCCTGCTCCCACGGCAGCCAAGCCAGGTAGTAAGCCTGTGTATGTACGGAAGGCGTTTCGGGATCCGGTGCCTGGGGCTGCATCGCCAGCGGAGGCGACGTCTGGGAGCCAGACTGGCCGCAAACCCTATGTGCGGAAGGCGTTTCGGGATCAGGACGCTGCCGCTGGACAACCTGTAACGGCGATGGATGATATTGAAGTGCCGTTTGAACCGATTGAGCCATCGGCCCTGAAGGGGGCTACATCGGTGAGTGAGTCAATGGTGACAACCCCGTTGGATGCTGCAAGCCAACCTGTGGAGAACGGGCCAGACGCGATCGCCCCGCTTCACCATTTGGGGACAACTGGGGAAACCCAAGGGGGTGAACCAGCGTTGGAAACTCTGACTGAGCCTGAATCTGCCCTGCTTTCTGCGGTTGGTGACGCTGCTGGGGAAAGCGGGCAAAAGGCTGTGGAAAATGTGGGCGAACCTGTGGAAAACGTGAGCGAAACGATCGCCCCGGATTTGTTGGGCCACGCGCCCCCAGACATCACCGCAGAAGCGATCGTCGAGGAGTTGCTAGAAGCAATTTCGGCCCAGGAGGCTGCGGACGACCAGGAACCAGACTGCCGAGGATAGTGGCGATCGCCTATGGTCGGGCTTAGGGGCTATCTACGCCTGGAAGATTCCCAAGGGGAGATGAATTCACCGTGAACAGACTCCCGCGATCGCTCTACCTCAGGGCGCTGGCAACTTAACCGTAAAGCAACTGCCCTGCTCCACTGCCGACTGCACCGTGAGAGATCCATTGTGGGCTTCCACGATGCGGGAGGACAGATGCAACCCCAAGCCGCTGCCCGCCCGTCGGTGGTTGCCGTGGCGAAATCGCTGGAACAACTCGGCCAGATCCTCTGGCGGAATGCCAGGGCCAGTATCTACAACCTCAATGACGACCCAGCGATCGCCCGCTTCAGTGTTGCCCATTCCCTGCATCCGCACCAAAACGCTGCCCTGATCCGTAAACTTGATGGCATTGCCAACCAAATTTGTAAACACGCGGCGCAATTCCAGTTGATCGCCAAACACCTGCTCCAGGGGCGGACGGCCTTTGGGTTCACCCGCAAATTCGAGAATCAGGTCTAACCCTTTTTCTTCTGCTAAAGGGGCTAATTCTCCCACGACTTCTTGCAGCAGAGTGGGCAGATGACAGGCAACGAAGGTGAGTTTCTTTTGGCCAGCATCGTGGCGATACACTTCCAAGAGCATATTCACCATGCTCAGCAAATTCTGATTATTTTGAATAATTGAGTTCAATGCTTCGACCATATCATCAGAGGGTGGGCCAAAAGACCCCGATTGCATGAGGTGAAACATCCGATCGGCGGCAACGAGGGGGGTGCGCAGATCGTGAGTTAAGCGGGAGACAAAATCTTCCCGTTGTTGAATCATGGCTTCGCGCTCGTCAATGCTATGTTTCAAGCGCAGGAGCGATCGCACTCGGGCGAGCAGTTCCTCCATGTCAAAGGGTTTACGAATAAAATCGTCAGCTCCGTTGTCTAAGCCTTTCACCACACTGGAGCGATCGTGAGCCGTAATGAGCAAAATGGGAATAAAGGGAAGTCGCGCATCCTGGCGGATCCGCTGAGTAACTTCGTACCCATCCATCGTGGGCATCATGACATCTAATAGGATGAGGTGCGGTGGATTTTGCTTGACTTTTTGTAAGGCTTCTTGTCCACTTTCAGTCAGCTCGACCGTATAACCTTCGTCTTCTAATAATGTTTGTAAAAGAATTAGATTATCGAGGGAATCATCAACAGCGAGAATCGAAAATTGAGAGTTATCAAAAGAGTCTAAAGATGACAACATGATGGGTTGGTTACTATGTATTCTGTTTTATCGAAGCCTGTATTGAAGGTTGATCAATTTGAAAAGAACGATTGGATTCAACGAGGTATTTAATATGATCGGCAACTGTGGCATTGGTCACATCTTGAGAATGCCGGGGTAAAGTCACACAAAATTCGGTTCCCCGATTGATTTCACTTTTAACGGTGATTTGTCCACCCATCATGTGCACCAGAGAAGCTGTAATGGCTAAGCCTAAACCAGAACCAGAGTAACGGCGACTGGTGGATTGATCAACTTGCCGAAACGGTTCAAAAATAGACGGGAGTTGGGTTGTCTCAATTCCCACCCCCGTGTCTTGGATAGTGATCGCGATCGCTTGGGGCGATGGTTCGGTCACAAGAATTTTGACAGCTCCCGTATCCGTAAATTTAATTGCATTAGATAGTAAATTAATTAAAACTTGGCGCAACCGATGGCGATCGTTCACAATTTGGGGATCGTATAGATCCATCTCAATTGTGAGGGGCAATTGTTTTTGCTCAGCCAACGACTGCAAATCGTAAACTGTATTTTCAATTAATTGTTTAATATCTAGAGTTTCAACAGACAGTTCTAAGCGACCTGCCTCAATTTTAGAAAAATCTAGAATATCACTGATTAATTCCAAAAGGTGCTTCCCATTGCCAAGAATTCGCCCTACCATATCAGCTTGTTTCGCATCAAGTGATTGTTTGCGGCGCAATAAAATTTGGGAAAAACCAATGATCGCGTTTAAGGGCGTGCGCAGCTCATGGGACATGGTCGCCAAAAACTCTGATTTAAGCCGAGATGCCTCCAGCAACTGCAAATTCTGCATCTGAATTTTTTGCTGCTGTTCTAATAATTTCTCGTTTTGCCGCGTTAAAAGTTCATTGGTATGGCGCAACATTTGGTAGGCGCGTTCGGTTTCCATTTCCGAGCGATGGAGCCGGACAGCGTTGTGCAGCAGCCGAGGCAAGGTATCGGCAGAAATTTTCGATTTGGTGAGATAGTCCGAAGCGCCAGCTTTCATCAGCTCGACGGCCACTTCCTCGTCCCCCTGGCCCGTGAGGACGATGACAGGAAGCCGCACCCCAGCGTTGCGCAATTGTTGAATAAACTCTAGGCCGTTGCCATCGGGCAGGCGATAGTCTAAAAACAAGCAGTCAAAGCGGGGATAGGTTTGTAAGGCAGCCATTGCTGTGGCACAGGAGGTAGCCTCGGTGAAGGCGAGCGGAGACTCTCGCGATCGCAAGGCTCTCTGGATCGTCATTCGATCGACTTCATCGTCATCAACAATTAGAACTTTCAAGGTTTCATTCATAACACGCGATCAACGCCTCGGATGCCGAGGGTATTGGATAATACCTGTAACCTTTAGCCTAAAAGGCTTTACGGAGTAGGTTGGGGATTATGCAGATACTCTTAAGTTGTCTGGGGTCGATAGCTTAAACATTATTTATATTTGGGATTACCACTAGCGTACCGAACGCCGTTCCTTTACTCACTCACTCTCTAGTTAGAGTTACGGGTTGACTTGCCGGAGATCACTGCTGGATTGCTGTAATTAAGTTGTCGGCAGTGAGAGATAGGCCGCGATCGCCCTTGACTCTCCGGCGAGGGGGCCAGCATTCACCAGGGCCGAGACATTCAGAGCATGTCAATTTTCGCTCAGCCAAGATTTTTCATCTCACCCTAATGCAATCCTCCGCTTCCGTCCTGCCCCCGGGCAACGGCAAAATCACGGAAGACCCCCAGACAACTGACCTTTGAGGGAAATTGCTGCGTGCTCTGGCCCAGGCTTTTGCCCTCCCAACAGACCGATGACATACCGCTGTCAGTCAAGGTCACTTCGTCAAAAAGGGGGCTAAATCTGCCCTAAGGTACTGGGGAAAGATAAATAGAGCGCTTAAGCTTACTGTCCAGAGCACGCAACAAATCTGGGGTTGATAGACTCTTGGCTGGCCGACGGCATGACCTGGTTGGGTTCAGTCAAAAGAGTTAGAAAATCCTAGCTAAGTTGAGTGCTCAAAACCTACCACTCCCGTTTGTCCTTCACTATTTTTCCACGATTAATGGAGTGTCACAATGCAAACTATGAATCCAACGAGTGGGCAACTGGAGCGATCGCTCTCACAACAAATTCAAGCCCTATATCGAGAACATTTGGGGCATAAACCAGGTAAAGTGACCTGCCAGTTGTTCGATGAAAAGTTGGCCATCATCATTGAAAACTCGATTACACAACCTGAACAACTGTTAGCAGAAGATGGTCAAGCTGAATTGGTTAAACAGTTGCGAGAAGGGATTGATGATGCCATCCAACCTCAACTCAAAGCGTTGATTGAGCAAATCTTAAGCGTACAAGTGATTGATTTTCTGGCCGATGCCACTTTGGAAACGGGGCGTACCGGCATTATTGTGATTTTGTCGAGCACGCCCCCCGTGCGTAATCCCGAATCCATTCCTAAGTTGAAGACAAGCCGAGTGGCCTGATCTCAGCCTGTTTGATGGATTGCGGCTCGTGCTTGGACGCAGTGGTGCTTCGGGGTTGTGGGGGTTGGGGCTGGCGGTAACAGAGAGGGCGATCGCCCGTAGCTCTGCCTTCAGCTACAGATAAGGCTCTAGCCCTAAATAGTCACGCACCATCGTCAGCAAGGTATCGAGCCAAAAGGGCTTAACCAAATAATCGGTAAAACCCGCTGCCAAAATCCGCTCTTGATCTTCGATGCTAGCCAACGCTGTGACCGCAATGACAGGGATTTGGCGTAAGGCAACATCAGCCTGAATGAACTTGATGACATCAAACCCACTCAATTCGGGGATCAAAATGTCCAACAAAATCAAATCTGGAGGATTAGCTTTGATCAACGGTAGTGCCAAGCGACTATCGGTTAAACAAACCACAGTGCAGTTTAGCTGGTCTAACGTATATCGCAATAGTAAAAGATTATCTTCGTCATCATCGATCGCGACAACAACTGGTTTTCCTTGAGTTGTTGAGACATCAATTGTTTGATCTGTCACAGCCCAGCCCATGTTCCTATCAATGGCGATACCCATCGATTATTTGTCTATCTGGTCTTGGTCAACCTAGAGGCGCAAGGCAGTCGGCAAATGGGCTGAGGCATTCGTGCGATTGGCTTGCAAGAGTGTGTCAGGTTAATCAAATAGAGCGGCTCGATGGCGGAAGCTATTGCTTAAGCTGGCTTATGTATTAGCTTAAGCGGTTGGGCCGAAATCTACAACATTCAGTCACTTGGTAAAAACCGTACATCGCGAAACATGAACCCCGCATGAGAATTGGCGCAAATTACTTAGGCAATCAGCAGTGTGAATTTACCGTTTGGGCTCCGTTGCGCCAAGCGATCGCTGTTGAATTGGATACCCAACCCTCCCGGCTGATTCCTCTGCAACCGCTGGCGGCGGGCTATTGGCAAGCCCAGGTTGAGGCTGTGCCCCCCGGTACCCACTATCGCTATCGCTTTGATGACGAATCTAGCCTGCCGGATCCAGCATCCTACTATCAACCGTTGGGGGTGCATGGCCCGTCAGCCGTGATTGATCCCAGCTTTGAATGGACGGATGCAGCTTGGCAAGGTCGTCCGCTCGAAACCATGATCATCTACGAAGTGCATGTGGGCACCTTTACCCCGGCGGGAACTTTCACGGCCATGATTGAGCGGTTACCCGATCTCAAAGCGATCGGAATTAACACCATTGAACTGATGCCGATCGCCCAATTTCCCGGCGATACCCAAACTGACCCGGCAGTGGCCTATCGTAACTGGGGCTATGACGGGGTTTATCCCTTCGCTGTCCAAAATTCCTATGGCACGCCTGCGGAGCTGAAGCAATTAGTGGATGCTTGCCACCGGTTGGATATGGCCATCATTTTGGATGTGGTCTACAACCACTTGGGGCCAGAAGGCAATTACAGTGGCCAGTTTGCGCCCTATTTCACCGAAACCTATCACACTCTGTGGGGCGGCGCGATCAATTTTGATGGGGCGCACAGTCCGGCGGTGCGGCAGTTTGTGATTCAAAATGCGTTGTACTGGTTGCGGGAGTTTCACTTTGATGGGTTGCGGCTGGATGCCATTCAGGCAATTTATGATTTTGGGGCTAAACATATCCTGCAAGAGTTGGCGGAAGCCGTGGAATTGGTTGCCCACGAAACGGGATACAAGCGGTATTTAATTGCGGAAAGTGATTTGAATGATCCACGGATCATCCGTCCGCCGAGCCAGGGGGGCTATGGCCTGGATGCCCAGTGGAGCGATGACTTTCACCATGCCTTGCATACCTTGTTGACGGGCGATCGCGTGGGTTACTACAGCGATTATGGGCGCTGTGCCGACTTGGCTAAAGCCTACGAAGATTCCTTTGTCTATGACTGGAAGTTTTCCCCCTTTCGCCAGCGGCAGCATGGGATGCCCTGTCGCGATCGCGCCCCGGTGCAATTTGTCGTCTGTGCCCAAAACCATGATCAGATCGGCAACCAGATGAAGGGCGAACGGCTATCCCAACGGATTTCCTTTGAAGGCTTGAAACTGGCAGCGGGTGCAGTGTTGCTAGCGCCGTTTGTGCCCTTGTTGTTCATGGGCGAGGAATATGGCGAAACGGCTCCGTTCATTTACTTTGTGAGTCACAGCGATCCTGATTTGATCGAGGCCGTCCGGGCGGGCCGCAAGCGAGAATTTGAGCCGTTCCATTATGCGGACGATCCCCCCGATCCCGAAGCGGTGGAAACATTTTTGCGCTGTAAGCTGAATTGGGAATTGCGCCAAACCGGAACCCACCATGCTTTGCTGCAATGGTATCGCCGTTTGATTGACTTGCGGCAGTCCCATCCGGTGTTGCTGACTCGCGATCGCGGCAGCCTCAAGGCCAGCAGTGACGAGGAAAACCGCATTGTGTGGATCTCTCGCTGGAACGCGACCCAAGAGTGGACGCTGGCCCTCAACTTTGGCCCTACACCGACGACTTTGGGCTTACCTTGCGATCGCATGGCCTATAAGGAAGTTGATTCGGCGGATACCCAATGGGCCGGCCCAGGCTCGAAAGCACCGGAGATATTGAATGTCAACGAACCTTTCACCATTCAGCCGATGAGTCTGGTGGCCTATCGCTTTGACCGTGCGCCCTCGGCCTAACACGGTGTTCCGTCCTCTGTCTTTGCTCCCTTCTGGTGGTGATTATGAAGATTCCTACAGCGACCTATCGGATTCAATTTTCTCCGGCCTTTCGGTTTGATGATGCAGCGGCGATCGCGGCCTATCTGGCCGATTTGGGGATTTCGGATCTCTATGCGTCGCCCATTTTCAAAGCGCGATCGGGCAGTACCCACGGTTACGATGTGGTCGATGCGACACAGATTAATCCCGAATTGGGCACCGTGGCTGAGTTTGATGGGTTGGTGCAGCGGTTGCAAGCCTTGGGGGTGGGGTGGGTGCAAGATATTGTGCCTAACCACATGGCCTACTCCAGCGACAACGCCTATTTGATGGATGTTTTGGAGCATGGCCCCGACTCGGACTATGCAGACTATTTTGATTTGTGTTGGAATTCGCCCTTTGCTAACAGTCGCGATCGCATTTTGGTGCCACTGTTGGGGAATTTTTATGGTGCAAGTCTAGAAAATGGTGAAATTCAGCTTCAGTACGATCAATCGGGCTTGAGTGTGAACTATTACACCCTCAAACTCCCGCTCCGACTGGAATCCTACCCCAAAGTGTTAACCCATAATTTGGGCAAATTAACCCGTAGTTTGGGCCGTAATCATCCTGATTTCATTAAATTACTGGGGATTTTGTATATCCTTAAAAACATTTCCAGTGACTTGGTGGGGCAACAACGGCGCGATCAAACTGCGTTTATTAAAGGACTCATTTGGGAACTTTATGATGTGAATGAACAGATTCAATCTTTCATTCAAGAAACCATCGTAACGTTCAACGGGCAAGTTGGTCAGCCGGATAGTTTTAATTTGCTCGATAGCCTTTTGAACGAACAATACTATCGCATTGCTTTTTGGAAAGTTGTTGCGGAAGAAATGAACTATCGGCGGTTCTTTACGGTGAATGAACTGATTTCGGTAAAAGTTGAAGAAGCACGGGTTTTTCATAACACCCACACTCTCATTCAGAAACTGGTAGAGGAGAAGGTTTTTACTGGGGTTCGCATTGACCATATTGATGGTTTGTATAATCCGAAGCAATATCTCGATCGCCTTCGGGAAAAACTAGGGGATACTTACATCACAGTTGAAAAAATTCTTGAGCTGAGTGAAGATTTGCCCGATGATTGGACAATTCAGGGTACTTCTGGCTATGAATTCTTGAATTATGTGAATGGGCTTTTTTGTCAGCTTGAGCATCGCGATCGCTTTAACCAGATTTATGCCAAATTCACCGATCAGCAATCGGTTTATCATGAGTTAGTGAATGCGAACAAATACCTCATTTTAGATAAGAATTTAGCCGGTGACTTAGACAATCTGGCTAACTTATTGAAAACGATTTCGAATCAATATCGCTACGGCAATGACTTTACGCTGAATGGCCTGAAGCGGGCGATCGCCGAGGTCTTGGTGCAATTCCCAATTTATCGGACATACATCACTCCGGAGGGGATCAGCGATCGCGATCGGGCTTGTATTCAAGCGGTGATTCGCACAGCAAAAGAACATGCTCCTTTGCTGCAACATGAATTGACCTTTCTTGAAAAGTTGTTGTTATTGGAATTTGATGAAGCTGTGCCCCAGCGAGAGCGGGAACAATGGCTGTATTTTGTGATGCGAATGCAACAATACAGCGGCCCGTTGATGGCAAAAGGGGTGGAAGACACAACGTTGTATGTGTACAATCGGCTGCTTTCCTTGAATGAAGTTGGTGGCAACCCCGATCACTTTGGAATTTCGGCGGCAGAGTTCCATGCGTTTAATCAACGGCGGCGGACAACGTGGCGCTATACGATGAATGCGACGGCCACCCACGACACGAAACGGGGAGAAGATGTGCGATCGCGCTTGAATGTGTTGTCGGAAATTCCCGATGAATGGGAAGACCAGGTAACGACTTGGAGCGAGCTGAATCAGCAGTTTCGAGGCGATCGTAATGGTGTGGCGCTGCCCGATCGCAACGACGAGTATTTTGTTTATCAAACTCTGGTGGGTGCATTTCCCTTTGCTGAGCAGCCAGATCAGGAGTTTATCCAGCGGATCCAGGAGTATGCGATCAAAGCCATTCGTGAAGCCAAGGTACACACAGCCTGGTTGCGTCCTGATGATGAATACGAAACGACCTTGACTCAGTTCATTGCCCAGGTGCTGGATCCAACTGTGTCGGAGCAATTTTTGGCGACTTTCTTGCCCTTTCAACAGCGCATTGCCCAATACGGTATTTTCAACTCGTTGTCGCAGGTGTTGCTGAAGTTGGCGGCCCCCGGTGTGCCCGATTTCTATCAAGGCACAGAACTGTGGGAGTTGAGTTTGGTGGATCCGGATAACCGTCGCCCAGTGGATTTCACCCTGCGCCATCACCAGCTTAAGGAACTGCGGGAGCACGCCCAAACCGATATGCTCGGCCTGGTGCACAATTTGCTGGAACACAAAGCCGATGGCCGCATTAAGCTATTCCTGACGTGGCAAGGGTTGCAAGCTCGTCAGGCTTATCGCGAGTTATTTTTGGAAGGGGACTATCTGCAACTGGAAATTCGTGGCCCCCATGCTCATCACCTCATTGCTTTTGCCCGTCGTTATGGGAAGCAAGTGGCCGTGGCGATCGCGCCGCGTTTTCTAACCTCCCTTCTCCCGGCGGGGGCCGCTCCCCTGGGTGAAGCTGTTTGGCAAGATACCAGTGTGTATATTCCAACAGACACGAAATTGACTTGGAAAAATGTGTTGACAAATCAAGCGATTGAACTTGATCGCGTGTTGATGATTGGTGATGCTTTAGCACACTTCCCTGTTGCTTTGATGATTGGTCAGGCTTAGTTCGGTTAAGGTTTAAGTCAAAACACTCATAGTGATATGCATAGTATTCAACCTGAACAGATTCAAGCAATTCGTACTTACATTAAACAAACTTGGTTTAAACTCACGCGATCGCAAGCTCATTTGCTTGATCTCGCCCAAGATTCCAAGTTGGCCCACTCTGTGAATGATCGTTGGTATATCTACATTTCGCCTCGGGAAGACTGCCAAAAAGTGCACCGAGAATTACGTGAAGCCCTGGCTGAGGATGAGATTAAGCAAGTTGAGGTGCGCACGTTACCGATTGAAGCAGACTTGATTCGCCAACATGGGATTTTGTATTTGCCGGGTTCTTATGTGGTGCCGGGTGGGCGGTTTAATGAAATGTATGGCTGGGATAGTTATTTCATTTTGTTGGGCTTGCTCCGAGATGATGAATTGGAACTGGCCAAAAGTCAGGTCGATCAGTTGCTCTACGAGGTGCAGCACTATGGCACGGTGTTGAATGCAAACCGAACCTATATGTTGTCGCGATCGCAACCCCCAATTTTGACTCAAATGGTGGCGGCAGTGTTTGATCGCACCCAAGATGATCAATGGCTGGCGGAAGCTTTGCCCCTGCTGGAGCAGTTTTATTACTATTGGGTCGTGCCGCCCCATTTAAATGCGGGCACGGGCTTATCGCGCTATTTTGCCTTGGGTAACGGGCCTGCGCCAGAGGTATTGTTTTCAGAGCAAGACGACGCAGGCAAGAGCCACTACGATCGCGTGCAAGAGTATTACCAGCGGTTTGAGGTGCCCGATTATGACCTCAGCCTGTTTTATGACGCAGAGCGGGGAGAATTGACTGACTTGTTCTACAAGGGCGATCGCTCGATGCGGGAGTCGGGTTTTGATATTTCCAATCGCTTCGGCCCTTTCAGCGTTGATATCGTCCACTATGCGCCAGTTTGCCTGAACAGTTTGCTGTATCAAGTAGAGCGAGATTTGGCCCGGTTTAATGATTATTTTGGGCATGGCGAAATTGCTCAACAATGGCGCGATCGCGCCGATCTCCGCCAAACGCAAATTAACCGCCTCCTTTGGGATGAAACGTGCGGTTTGTATTTGGATTATCATTTTGCTTCGGCTTGCCGCCGCGAATATGCCTTTGCCACAACGTTTTATCCCCTGTGGTTGGGCATTGCCACACCGGCCCAGGCTCAGCGCGTGGTGGAAAACTTGGAGTTGTTCGAGGCTCCGGGGGGCTTGTTAACCAGTACCCATGTGACTGGGAACCAGTGGGATGCACCATTTGGCTGGGCACCCCTGACCTTGATTGCGGTGCAAGGGTTATATCGTTATGGCTACCGCACCGAGGGCGATCGTATTGCGGCAAAGTTCCTCCAAATGGTGATCCAAGAGTTTGAACGGACGGGGGCGATCGTCGAAAAATACGACGTGGAACGTTGTTCCTCCAACGTGTCTGAGGAAATTTGCTTTGGCTACAGCTCCAACGAAGTGGGCTTTGGCTGGACAAACGGCGTTGTCCTCGAACTGCTCCACGCCCATTCCACCCTGCGGGAAATGGGGTGATCGTTGGGTGCGGCAAGCGCGCGGGATGTTAGGGCAGCCAGGGATTGGGCAGGAGGGCGGCGGCGATCGCTTTGATGGCTTGGTTCATGGTGCGGGCAACTTGAATATGGGGTTCGTCCGGTTCGACGGGGATGATGGGGGCTGGTTGGCCCTGGCCAAAGGTGGCAATCACGCGGTTTGCGGCTTCCAGCCCTGTGACGAAGGCTTTTTCTTGCGACCAGGAACCATGCCGACTTACAATCCAGTCGCCGCTCATAAACACGTTGGCGATCGCGGTCGTGCCAGTTAAACAGTGCTGGTAACTCCCTGGCGTAAAGTGGGTCACGGCTTTGGGCAACCGAATCACACTGCTATCGATAATTTTGGCGGCTCCAAACGCGGGAATACAAGTTGTTAAGTCCCGCTGGACTTTGCTCAGAATCTGCTCATCACTCAAGGGCAGCAGTTGATTGGCATGGTAAAAATCAACTTCAATGACACTGCCAGATGCAGCTTGAAATTCATCATGCAAGGCGTTGAGATCGAAGAACGTCCAACCCGTAGTAGCATCAAACCCAAAACACGCATTGGAAGGGAGCGGCACGGATATTTTGCGATCGAACCAGAGGCGTGTCGCCAAGACATCGATCGCGCCCAAGTTCATGACAGCGCAAAATTCAGGAAATTGCCGGAGCGTGGCACTCCCTTGAATGATTTTTTGCATTCCCGTGACACCAACAGCAAAGATGACGGCATCTGCCTCGAAGCGTTCCTCTCCACAAACGACTCCGGTGATGCGGGGATGAGTTTTATCCAGGGATTCGACATCTTCCGGGCTGAGGATTAAGTCAGTCACCCGCCGATGCGTTCGTACTTTCCCACCTTGTTGTTCAATTTGCTCTACCCACGGACGAAAAATCTGCTCGCCGACAGTGCCCCGGCACCACACCACATCAAAGTTGGGCTGGTGGGCCAAAATGAAGTAGTAGAGCATCCCTAGAGCCGCAGCGGCGGAACACTGTTCTCCGGGGGCAAACAAGCCGACCAACAGCATGGGTTCAAAGGCTTCTCGATATAGCCGTGCGGAGACCCCAAATTGTTTAAACAACTCCCGAGCGGTGATCGCATCATAGCGTCGCCATGCTTCGTCTGAATGATCAAAGTCGATCAGACTGTAGAGCAAGGGTAAAGCCGAGAGGCGATCGCTCAAGGGTAACCGTTTGAAGCGGGTATACAAAAAAGTGCCCAGGGGCGTGGGGAGCAGCGGCTCATCCTGAAAAATGGGGGATTCCACTTCCAGGCCGGCGGGGGAATATTGGGAGGAGCGAGTCCACGGGGTGAACGGGCGCAGGCCCAATTGCTCTACCTGGCGAAAAATATTGCGATAAGGATACCAAAAGCCATGAATCCCGGCTTCGACGGAGCGCCCCTGGGCGGTTTGCCAACCTGCCACCAGGCCCCCTGGATAGGCTCCCGCCTCCAACAGCGTCACATCATATCCCTGGCGCACGAGATGGGCTGTTGCCCCCAGTCCTGCCCATCCGGCACCAACAACGATGATTTTGGGTTGTCGCTCTGTCATCCGTTCCCTCTATCTTTTTACGGGTCTGCTGTCTTGTTCTGTTAATATCTTGAACTTTTGATATCTTGAACTTTCGATATCTTTATCTTCCTACACTCTGTCTGGCTTGGGGCATGGGCTGGGGTGTGGCGGCATTGCCCCTACCCTGCTTGAGGAAGGGACAGGAATCTTGCACAATAGCGATATTTAGCCCAGGGCGATCGCGATTCTATGGCTGCTACCACCCCGGATTACACTGCCCAACTGCGTGTCCACATGGAACGGGTTGGTTTACCGAGTTTCCAAGCCTTGAGCACGGCAGCCCGCGTATCGCGCACGCAAATTCGGCATCTGCGGCAGGGCCAACTGCAAAAAATGACGGTAGAAACGCTGGTGAAACTGAGTGAATGTCTGCAAATATCCTGGTTTGAGTTGGTCAACGAATTCATGGCGGCATCCCCAAAAATCGCTGCCCAGCACGAAGTGTGCGCTCCATCTGTACCCACTCCTGAATCCTTCCAGGCTCTACGCCAAGAGTACGATCGCCTGCAAGGGCAACTGACCACCCAGGCCGACCAGTTAGAACAGGAGTTTCAACGACAGACCATTCAAACTCTGGAATCCCTGCTGTTGCAGTGGCCCACAGCGGCCTATGCTGCCCAACAAAATCCCCAGGCTCCGGCAGTGCGCCTGCTGCCCTTGCTCCGACCCCTCGATCAGCTTTTGCAAGCATGGGGAATTGAGGCGATCGCCCCGGTTGGTTCTGAGGTGGAATATGATCCGAAGTTGCATCAGTTGATGGATGGTCAGGCGGCGATCGGCGATCGGGTGCGAGTTCGCTATACTGGCTATCGACAAGGTTTAACTCTGTTGTATCGCGCTAAAGTGAGTCCAGTTTCTAGTTCTGATTGATTGCGATCGTAAGTCGTAACTGAGGCTTGAATGATGCTCTAATGAGGCTGATTTCGCTAACTCAAAACTTATTCGGTCAGGCTAAGCCGATGCCAGTGCCCAGAAGTTTCGCTGAGCCATTGGGTGAGTAAATGGGTTAATTGTTCTGCTTTAAGTCGATTAGTTTGCTGATAATCACAAATATGAATGTCAACTGTTACTTTATCTTTTTCTGGCCAATAGTGCAGGGCAACGTGGGACTCGGCTAACAGAACAACCACTGAAACGCCGTGGGGTGCAAAGGTAAATCCAGTCTGGCTAATTGGCGTTAGACCAACGGTTTGAACAGAGGTTTTAAGTGCGGTTAAAAACTGAGTCTCTGTCCAAGTCTTCAGTGTTGGCGAAGCCTGCAAAATGGCTGACCAGTGATGAGAGTGGAGTTGCTCAGTCATTGTAAACCCTGTGGCCATCTCCCGGGAGCAAGACTAATGCACTCGCTGGAATTTGCTTGCCCACGGTAATTTCTACATCCCCATTCCACCGTTCGACGGACAGAATGTGCTGATTGGATGCGGTGTAGTCAGTGTAATGACAGGTCACAGAGTGGTGACTGGCGCGGCTGTCGAGTTTCGTCATGAGGGCAACGCCAGATTCACGGCGGCGATAGGTGAGTCCTTGGTAGGTCAATTGGGCGGGGGGTTGGTGGCTCACTTCTAAATCGGTGATGGTTTCCATCCAACAGATTTCCACGCGATCGCCCTCTTCCACAGATAACCAGCGGATCGTGTCTTGATCTTGTAGCAAATAGTCAAACCAGACGTCGCCTTCTTCTTCGTAGGATAGGCGCTCTTCGACGACCCAATCAATCCCTTCGTATTGCACAATATCGCCCAGTTGCAATGTAAAGAAACCCCGTTTAAGGGGGATTTGGTTGGCCGTTGGCGGTGCGATAGGAATATTTTGCTGTTGTTGATACCAAAGCACTAACATCAGTGCCCCAATCGCGATCGCGACGATTCCTAACCACACTAATGTGAGCATTGCCATTACTCTCCTTAAATCAGTTTCAATTGATTTTAATCGACACAATTTTGAATAGATTTAGACGTTATCCAATTCAGTTATAAAGCTGATTTCAAAGCTGAATTCAGTTGAGTAACTGTGATTGTTAATCATAAGCTGACCATCGGGGATCATCTTGATACTTAACAATGATTGGATGAGCCAGACGATTCACTTCTACATGGTCTAAAACAATATCTTTGGGTAGTTCAAACAAGGTTGGAATTAATGTTTTAGTCAGAAATTGGGTCGGCACCGGAAGGTCAAGTTGATCAAACGTGAGGGGCGATCGCGCGGCCAACACAAACCCCCACGGGCCGAAGCTGGGAATATCTGCTAGATAGGGATAGGTGTGGAGGTGGAGCGACTGGAGGGTGGCAGCAATGCAAGCGAACGCTCGGGGCGCAAAAAAGGGACTGGAGGCTTGGGTGACAAAGATGCCATCAGGAGCGAGGCGGTTCAGTAACCGTTGATAAAAACCTTGGGCATAGAGTTTGGCCAGGGCTGGGCGATCGGGATCGGGAAAGTCTGCAAGGATGACATCAAACCTATCGGGTAACTCTGGAGCCTGGATAAAAGCATCGCCTTGAATCACTTTGACACGCGGATCTGCAAAGGAGTTTGCGTTGGCTTTGACTAAAAAGGGATGATGACGAGCAAGGTCAACGATCGCCTGATCTAAATCAATTAAAACAACGCGATCGACATCTTTCCATTTCAAAACTTCCCGTAATGCTAGACCATCACCTGCACCCAACATTAGTACGCTTCTAGCATTTGCTTGACCTGGATTTAGTGGAGTCTGATTTGAATCTAAAGAGTTTGTTTGAACTTGTCTAAGCCTTAAATTTGCGCTTAAAGCTGGATGCACTAAGGCTTCGTGGTAGCGATATTCATCGAGGCTAGAAAACTGCAAATTACCATCGAGAAAAAGGCGAAAATCTTGGCCCTGGCGAGTCAGGACAATGCGCTGATAGGGGGTTTGAATGCGACTGATAACGGGTGCTTTGTAGAGGGAGTTTTCGAGGCGATCGCCCAAGGGCACGACAATTGGTAGGAAGAGCAATAACCCGATCATGAGAGCTAAACCAACTCGGCCCCAGCGTTTGAGTTCGGGGAAGGTAAGCCCGATCGCGACGACGAGCCCCGCCTGGACTGCCCCAATTAACACCGCCGAAGGAAATAAGCCAAGCCACGGCAACAAGAGCACGGGAAGCGCCAGGGAGCCAACCAACGCCCCAACGTAATCTAAGGCTAAGACTCCGGCTAGTGCATCTTTCAGCCCTTCATCGCGTTCGAGCAGGCGAGTCAGCAAGGGCAATTCCATGCCAGATAAGGTGCCCAAAATGAGGGTCGCAAGAAACAGGGCCAGCCAAAAGGGGCCATCAACAACAAACAAGGTAAATAAGCCGAGGGGGGCGATCGCGCACAATGGGGCTAACCCCAGTTCGAGGCGGATAAACGCTTGTTTTAATTGGTTGTAGTAATCTGATTCTTGCTCGTCTGGAGCAATAAATCGACTCAAATAAGCACCCAAGCCCATTGCGGCTAAAAACCCACCAACGGCAACGCCATAGGAGAGTGCCTGATTGCCAACTAAATAGCTTGCTAGAGTGCCTAGGAGTAATTCAACCGCTAAGCTACAACTGGAAGAAATCGCGGCTGTTACCAGTAATAAGCGTCGTTGGCGGCGACTAAAGTGGGCCTTGGATGTAGCAGTGGCGATCGCCCCAATTGGTTCCATAAGAGGAGAATAAAAACAGGTAAATCATAAACAATAGACTACAGTTGAGTGACCGATTTTTGGAGTGGTTGAGTACCACCGCTCCCTTGCCCCAAACGCTGCCGCCCTGAAGCCCATCGCCAGGGCGGCATTATTTGCCGGAAGCAGGGCCGCCGCCCCGAAAGTTACTGTAAGAACTGCGAACCGAAGAAGGAACCCATCTGTTCCCTTGATACACACCGGATAACTGGGTGCCACGACGGGGCCAATATTGGGTTTGTTGTTCTTGGCGTAAGACGACCGCCGCCTGTTGGCCGAATCCCGCTGTGAGGGTGAATGCTGCAATGACGATCGCGATCGCCACAAAAATTTTAGTAATCATAACCTGTTGAATCGATGAAAGAACCGTGGAGATTATAGCGATGCTTGAATGGTCGTTACCTCGACTGGCCACAGCGTCCGGCTTTTTTCCCGCACTTGAATTTTGGTATTGTCAATGGAGTTGGCAGGAGAAACGATCGCATAAAATTTGTAAGAATCGCGGGGAGCTAACTCAAAAAACTTGCAAAGTTGCCCTCGAGCCGAGGTGACCTTCCCATCGGATTTCTGTTGCTGCAAGTTCACGGTGTGATGATTGTTGTAGATTTCTGTGCCGTTACTGTCAGTGATAGATAGCTGCACCGTGAGGTTTGGCGGGGCACTGCGATCGGCTTTGATGTAAAGATAAACGCGCACCAAATTTTTGGCTCCACCTAAGATGGCGCGGCCTCCGACTTCGCTATCCGGGGTGCGCCGCTGGATGACCAAGCGCCCAGATTTTCCAAAACTAAAGGAGGCCAGCAGGCCGAGCAGTGTGGTGCCGACCAAGCCAGCCCAAAGATAGCGGGTGTCTACGGCCCCTTCAGTGACGGTGATTGTAAAGCTGACGGGTTGTTCCAACTCTTGGCCGCTCGTGTCGGAATAGTCCAAAACGGCGAGGGTTAGGGTGACGGGTTCGGTTTTGCCCGCCCGGACATCTAAGCCCGCCAACAGGTCATTTTCGGCCCAACTGCCGCTTTCGCCTTCTTCTGACCAGGTGCCACTTTCTGCCCAGGCTTGCTT
Source organism: uncultured bacterium (assembly GCA_964475335.1). GTDB lineage: Bacteria > Cyanobacteriota > Cyanobacteriia > Leptolyngbyales > Leptolyngbyaceae > CAYYWG01. The sequence goes on along the minus strand of CAYYWG010000010.1, from coordinate 202,192 downwards.
CAAGGCGCTGAGGATGACTTGCCCTTGGGCGTCTTTGAGTTGGAGTTCGTAGGTGAGCCAGCGATTGGTGGGCACGATCGCCTCGACATCTGCCCGGAAGGCTCCGATCGCGTTAGACCGCAGTTCGATGGGGGGGAATGTATAGGGTTGGTCTGGCGTGACGCGCACCGTTGTTGAGAGGAGGGTTTTGCCCCAACCTGTTCCGATGATTAAGGCAGCGATCATGCCACCTGTAATGAGCCATAGGAGATGAAAGAATGGGTCTGTATACCGACCGACGCGATGAATTTGTGCAGGGGAGGCCATAATCTTAGGCAGTGAGCAGGGCGTATGGTGCAATAATAATTCGGACTAGAAAATGCCATCCAGGGAGAGTTATGCCTTTTTTACTCAAACTTGCTGAAACAACGGGTTGGTCAATTTTCGCTGTGGTAATTTTTTATGGCTGTTTGCGCTTGTTTGACACCCTAGATCCTATTGATTATCGCGCTGAAATTCGGGATGGGAATGTGGCTGCGGGAATTATTATGGCCGCTATTGTATTTGCGATCGCTGCAATCATCATTGCTGTTATTCTCAGCCCGGAGTAGGGTTGGTGATTAACTCCAGCTTAACTACAGAATAACCGTCAGCGGTTTCTGAAAGCGTTGGGTATGCCGCTTGTGTTTGACCACTAAAGAAACCGCCCAAGGGGCGATCGCGGCATTGATCGGGCAGCGATCGCTTGGACGGTCTGGAGGTGACAGGGTTGCCCGTCAACTAAACGTCAAGTCAACTAAACATCAGGTTTGCGCTAAAGGCACATTGTCTAGCTCGTCAGCGGGGGAATGCTTTCCGTTGCTGGTTTGCAGGTTGTTGTGATGATGGGTATGGCCGTTCCCTTTACGCGGTTGAATAATGCCATAACCCCCGTGGTTCCGCTCATAGGCGACGTTAATTTCACCCGTTTCCACGTTGCAAAAGACATAGAAATCGTGATCGATTAATTCGAGCTGTTCCAGGGCATCTTGCACGGTCATGGGTGGCATCGCAAAGTACTTGGTGCGCACGACTTGACTCGGCAATTCGGGTTCACGTTCGGGCAGCAGTTCTGTCACCACGGGTTGATCCCCTAGGGCTTCTGCCGTTTTCACGGGTTGGTGCTGCTTACTGCGGCGTTTTTCTTTGAACTTCCGTAATTGGCGCGTAATTTTGTCGGCGACTAAATCGATACTTGCGTAGAGCGTTTCACTGCCTTCTTCAGCTCGTACCACCGCACCGTTCACATAAACCGTAACTTCTGCCACTTGCTTGGAGTTTATTCGGGGATTACGGGCTACCGACAGATGCACATCAACTTCCGTAATCATGGTCTGAAAGTGGGCGATCGCCTTTTCAATTTTTTGATTGACATATTCGCGAATGGAGTCGGTAATTTCAATGTTTTTGCCCTGAATGACAAGCTTCATGGAGTTTCCTCCCCTAGAAACTGGGTTGTTTAACGTAACCCTAGGTGGGTCTTAACTTCACCCTAGCACTTTGTATTCTTTACAACAGTCGGCTTTAAAATGATTTGCAAGCGTTGATAATTCTTGATTTTAACTGAGGCAAATTAGGCCGGAATTCCGTTGATTCCCTCTTGCTTCTAACCCGATTTTGAAGGATTCTGGATAGTTGGGGATTTATATTTCTAAGAATCTATAGACAAGTTAAAGAATACGGTTAAGTATTAGTTTGCGTGTTAACGGGGATTGGTAGGGGCGATCGCCCTTGTACCAGACTTGTACCATAAGGCCATTGGCAGGCAACCAAAATTGCGAGATACAGGTGGGGATGCAGCGTCAGTGTCACTTTTTCCAGGCCGGACTGGTGCCCTATCGGGTAGCGTGGGCGTGGCAGCGATCGCAAGTGGCGGCGCGGAAAGCCAATCCCGCCCTGGCCGATGCGTTGCTGTTGTTGCAACATCCGCCGATCTATACCCTGGGGCAAGGGTCGGATCAGCAATTTCTCAAGTTTGACCCAGCCACGAGTTCCCATGACTTGGTGCGGATTGAGCGGGGTGGTGAAGTGACCTACCACTGTCCGGGGCAGATTGTGGGCTATCCGATTTTGAATCTTGCCCATTACCAGAAAGATTTGCATTGGTATCTGCGCCAACTCGAAGCTGTGGTAATTCAGGTGTTGGCGGAGTATGGGCTGGTGGGCGATCGCATTCCTGGGTTAACTGGGGTGTGGGTGGACGATCGCAAAGTGGCGGCGATCGGGATTAAGGTCAGCCGTTGGATTACGATGCATGGCTTTGCGCTAAACGTGTGCCCCGATCTGAGCGGTTTTGACCAGATTGTGCCCTGCGGAATTGCCGACAAAGCCGTGGGCAGTTTGGCCCAGTGGGTGCCTGAGCTTGACTTGGCCACGGTGCAACAGCAAGTGGCGATCGCCTTTGCCAAGGTGTTTCAAGTGCGCTTGCAACCCCAGCCTAATCCCTTTCTGTCTGGCGATGCACCAGCGGCAGCTTGCTCCTCTGAACCTGAGTGGAGTCCCGTTATTGATCCCGTTATTGGGGATACACAGTGATAGGATACACGGGTAAAAACGGTTCCATTTTGCCATCGCAGGTTGGCTTGGCCTTAAACTCGGTCAATTTCAACGTCTTGGCGGCAACGGTATAAGTCCCGATCGCGCCACAATCCCCCAGTCCTCGATATTTGCTGTTGATGGTCAGGGTTTTGGTCGTTGGGGCATAGGTCGGTAGCCCACCCACAGAGGTCTGTTCGGCTTTTTGCCACTGGCCTTGTTCATTTTGGGTGTATTGGGTCACGGTCAGGCGCTGGGCGGTCTGGTTGGCTGGAGTATAGGCAAAAAATTCGTAATTGCCTTGATAGGCCGCTAAAAAGCACTGCACTTGGACAAAATAGGTGTCTGCATCGATGGGATAGGCGATCGCCGCCTCTTGGCTATCAATGGGCCGAAATTCTTCCTGACACGCGCCAAACCGCTCCCGTTGGGCCAAAAACTGACGGGCGATCGCCGTTGCTTGGCTCGGAGTGGGGCTGAGATTGGGAGTGGGCGATTGCGTTGCGGTGGGCTGTTCTGGTGTTGCTGCCGGCCCAGAACATGCCGTACTGACGAGAACCAGCGTTGCAGTGGTCAAAAAAACGTTGGGTTTCATGGTGAATCTGAGTTGATGGAGATTGAGGGCTGCATGAACTGCTAAGCCGTTTGGCGATCGCCGCTTCCCAGCCCCACGCTGCCTTATATCTGACTCAACTCAATCACATTACCGTCCGGATCTTGCGTAAAAAGGGCTGCTCGTCCGGAGGCACTGGGTTGCACAGGATAGCCGTGGGCGATTAACTCAGCTTGGGCCACAGCCAGATCAACCACCCCAAACGCAATATGACGATTGCGGCCCCATTTCTCTGGATTTTCCAGGGCTGGCACCGCACCAACCATCAAGTGCAGTTGATACCCACCAACCTCATACCAATGGCCTGGAAACCGCAAGGCTCGTTCCACTTTGGGCAAACCCAATACCGTGCTATAAAAATGCTCGGCCTGGGCCAAATCGCTCACTAAGATGGCTGTATGGAGATACTGGCGCACTTGCATTGTGGTTCTCGGTGGACTGTACCCTACTTTAGCTCACCGCTGACAGGGCACCCGCAAGGCCGACCCCGATCGCGACGGGACTTGCCTTGGGTGCGATCGCTTCAGGCTTTGGGTTAGCGGAGGGTGCCCAAAATTCGGAGGGCTTCGGGATTGTTTGGTTGGAGTTGGAGTGCTCGATTGAGAGCCTGTTGTGCTTCTGGTCGTCGGCCCATTGCGCCCAGAGTTTGCCCTTGTAAGATCCAGGCCACAGCCAAGTTTGGGTTCAGTTGCAGGGCTTTGTCATAGGCGGTGAGGGCGGCGTTATAGTTGCCAGTGTCATACAAGGCTTTGCCTTTGCCCATCCAGGCATCAGCGAACCCTGGATTGATGCTCAAGGCGCGGTCATAAGATGCGATCGCGCGGCGGTAATCTTGAAAATTTTTGTTGAGTAAGTTGCCGCGCATGTACCACAGCACATAGTCATCTGGTTTCAGTTCGGTGGCTTTGTCAAAAGAACCCAGCGCCGCACTGAAGTGGTTCATCCCCACCAACAACACCCCGCGATCGCGCCAGACGCCATAAAGATCGGGTTTAAGTTGAATGGTGCGATCGTAGGCGGCCAAAGCATCCACTGGGCGCTTCAAGGCAAACAGCACATTCCCCTTTTCATACCAGGCGGCATGAAAGCTTGGATCAATTTGAAGTGCGCGATTGAGGGCATCTAGCGCGTCGTTTAATTGGCCTAGCCGATAGAGTTGATTGCCCCGATTTGTCCAGGCGGGGGCACTTGTACCCGGCAGGGCCGGATCGGGTAAGGTGCTGGGTTGTTGGAGGGTGACGGTGCGCGGCGGGGTGCTGGTGATTTGCAGGGGCAAGCGGAGGCCCAATTGTCCTTGCCGACTCAAAAACGTGGAAATGGGAATGCCTGAACTGAAGCCCCGTTTGACCCGCGTGATGCCCCGAATGCCATCGCGCACTTCTTCACCTTCGGCCAAACCGTGAATACCAATCACCCGTCCTTCGGTGTCGAGCACGGGGCCACCACTCATGCCAACTTCGGTGAGGTTGCTATAAAACAGGTCGTAGCCATCTTGCCGTAGGCCCTGCGTTAAGGCCAGGGCAAAACTGCGATCGCTCAAAATACCGCCAGTAAACACCCGCGATCGCGTTGCCCGCCACCCAGCGGTATACACATTCCGAAAGTTATCGTCATAGGGATAATTGGCGAGAGTCGCCACTGCATACCGCTGTTGACTCCGAAACGGCACGATCGCCAAATCGACTCCCGCGAGTTTGATGATTTGGCCATAGTTGACTGGCACCCGCTCTCCCGTGGGCGTTTGAATGACGTAACCATCTTGGGTGCCAACGACGTGCCGTGCCGTTAAGACGTAGTAAGTGTCCCCTTGCTGGGCCATGATTACGCCTGAACCTGGATTCACCCCATCAATCAAAACGGTAAAACTTTCGGCTAATGGGCGAATTTGTGGTGACGATTGGCTCCATACGGGGACATTTTGCACCAAGGCGATCGCCGTTCCCAAGAGGACAGCAGGCAAACTCAAAAAACGATTCATAACTCAACCGGGGTACTTCAAATACACACACCTGTTCATCAAACGGTAGAGTCCCTGTTTACGGGTCGGTTGCGCCATACAGAATGGAGCAGCTTAATAGGCTTTGCGACGCTGACCTGGGCCTGCGGTTCCCCCCGCCCCTTCCATTCCGATCGCCCTAGCCGGGGCACTGTCGCTGGCGGCTGAGACACAGAAACCGATCAATAGGGACGGCCCAACTGAGGCGGCGAATGTGTTGGTGTTCCACGCGGGAAGGTTTGGAGCCGTCTTCAAAAATATAAGGATCGCCCCAGAGTGGATAGGCGTGCAGGCTGTTGATGCCAACGACTTCACCCCGTTGGTTGAGGACGGGGCCACCACTCATCCCTTGCAAAATCAAGTTGGTGTAGCCAATGCGATAGCCCCCTTCAAAAGCTTGGACTGGTAAGAGTGCGACTTTGCCCACGGAGCTGAAAAAGTGGCTGTGTCGCGGGTTGGGGGGATCGAGGGGGAAGCCTGCGGCTAGCACGGTTTCCCCAGGGCGTAGGGTTTTGGCGCTTCCCAGGTGGGCGATCGCGTAGGTGTTGGCGCTACGGAAGGTCAAAAGGGCTAAATCCGTACCCTGAAAATCAATTTTTCGGACTGAATTTGCCGGATGGGTGCTGCCTTCCTGCGTTTGGATCAAATAAGGCAGAGTGCGCCGAACTACGTGCTGATTCGTTAACACGGTGTATTCCGTGCCTTGCCGCCGAATCAGAATGCCAGAGCCGACAGGTTCAGTCGTGTGGATTTGGACAGTAATGGCCTGCGATCGCTGCAAGGCAACGTGGAACGGCTGTTTGGCCGACACCCAGAGGGGAGCCAGCCTTGACTGGGCTCCGATCGCCCCGATGGTGGATGGTGCTTCGACTAGGCCACTGTGGGTGACCAATGCGGCGATCGCCCAGATTACCCAGGTCACTGTTGTTGTTCTCCAATGACAACCGATGCAAAAGGAACTTTAAGTATGAGCAACCGTCAATCTTGTTATGCAGGGAAAAGGCAATGTTGATGGTTGGTCACAGATTTCCGCACAGGTTAAGGCTTGTGCGGGAAGGGCACGGGCAATGCGAGCAGGTTGAAGGGACTGTAAAGCTTGCCCCGTGCTTCCAACCTCAGGCCCGTTGACACCGCAATACTGTATCCTGGCCGATGACAGTATTGCAGGTTGCCAGTTGCCTGCACTGTGTGTTGCTTAGCGAGTTGCCCGAATCGCCTGCGTGTAAGGTTTCATGTCTACATACAGGCGATCGCCACTCTCCCGTAAAGGCCCGGTTGCCCCAGCCCGCACATCAAACAATTGTTGAATGGTGCTACTGGCATCTTGTCCTGGTTTCAAGGTAAAGAGAACGCCAGTGCAGGGGCCGCCGATGTCGCTCGCGACACAGACCACAGGCAAGTTGTTGACATACCCCGTTGTGACATAGTTCAAAATGCCTTGGGTATAAAAGCGGTTAAAGCGCTGGGAAACTTCTTGACACCGCACACCTGGCGTATAACCAGAATGATTGAAATGGTGGGAAACCCAGCGAATTAAAGGCAGGTTGCCACCGGGCGTGTTGACATAGGTGGTTGGTGTACCGTGGGGCGTTTGGCCACAGAAGAAAAAGTCTTGGGCGACGGGCGGTTCGCAGGGCATTGGCCCAGGCTGACAAGCCATTGGGCCGGTCGGTGGTGCGATCGGCGGTGCGATCGCGCTGCCTGGTAAAGGGCCTGCGGGGCCAGGGGCAAGTGGCTCCGTTGAGAGATTCGGGACGACAACGTCCCCGGCACTGTTGGTCAGTGGCCCCTTGGTCACTGTGACTTTAGGTTTTTTCTTGGCAAAACTCGGCTGGCTAGCGGCGATCGCCAAACTTAAGCCCAGCACACCAATTCCCAACAACTTGAGGCACGAAGTTGGTTTCATATGGCTCATATCTCCGTAGTAAAACGTGACTTTGGGGGGGTTCCCAACGGAAGAGATGCTGACAGCCCTGCCTTGGAATTGGGTTGCGGCAGTTGCTCCGTTCATCCTCCTGGTTCAAAACCCACGTTCCACTTATCTGAAACCGAGCAATTAATCCGGAAAGGAGTTTTATAAAAATTGTTCCCGATTTGCCTCAAGCGGATGAAGTGTAGCTTTTTTGGCCACCAAATATTTTATCGGCTCTGGTTCCAATCGTTAAGTGTAGGTAGCCTAGAATTGGTAGAATCCCCAAGAATTGCGCCCCCAATCCCAGCCTTTAGCCTGCTGGCCGGGGCGATCGCCATACAACAGGTTTAACCTGGCCAATTCACCACTGCTGCATTTGGTCAGGGGCGGGCCGCTACCCTCACCGGGGCAATGGGTTTAATGGTGATGCATCATGCAGGTTAACCCTCACTTTACTTGAGGCTTGCTCCCAACTGGCCAGATTTCAACTTGTCTCAAACTCTCAACTGGTGAGGTGGATTCAGGAGATCTCGAAAGGCGGCGGAGTGGGCGATCGCTAGCGCTATCCATCCCCAAGACTACTGCTCAAGTGCTCGTGCCATTACGGCTTCGTTGCGGCTGGGGCTGGGCCTGGGGTACTTGTTGCTGGTTTGGCGACAACACTCCCCGCTGGACACTGAAGTTGTTGGTTGTTCACCTTGGGGTAGCCGGGGGCGTCTTTAGTGGGTTTCGCCGAAGCGCAGACAATAGCCAGGAGCCGTGTGGTTTTAGCTCCTTCGGGCTTTTCCGTTGGGGTTGGGCTGGGGGTTGGGCTATCTTCTGGGCTGACAGCAACGACGGCCCCGGTGTAACTGAGTAGTCCATCTTGTTTGGCGATCGCTGTTAAAAGCACCTTATTGTCCCCAACTGGGTTCAAAAAGACCCTGTATTCAGGCAGGTTGCTTGTCGCGGCATTCCCTAATTCAACCAGGGTTTTAGCGAATCGTTGTTGTTGTTGCCAGAACGCGATCTGTTGCTGGTTCAGTTGGTCAAGGACATTGGCGATAGTGTTGCTGGTTGTGGCGCTGCTACCGCCCACAATGCCGATGATGGTGGGATCGCCCTTGGTTGCTGTTGCGGTAACAACGGGTGCGCGAGTTTGATTCTTGGCTGCAAGTTGGGCCTGGTTCAGCGCTTTTTTGTATTGCGTTAGTGGGCCTTGGGCAGTTTTCCAGATGGGGTGGTCGCGGGGGATGGGTTGCAACAGGGCGATCGCCCGTTGCCATTGCAGGATAACTAGGTTCCAGTCGTCTTGGGTGACGGCAGTTTTGGCCAGGGTGGTGGCGCTGGCGGCTTTGGTGGCGGCCCGTTCCAACACATCAGCGGGAATGATGACTGGCGTGGGGGTGGGCTTGGGTGCTGGTGGGGCTTGGGTGGTGACGATGGGGGTGTCTTCAACGGGTGGAGACGAGGACCACGGCCACGGGCCATTGGTGCAAGCTGAGAGACTGAGAAGGGCGATCGCGGTCAACAGCGATCGTCCGGGGTGACGGTACAAGCTCTGGCCCTGGTTATGGTGTTGTCTCTGGTTCCCCATCGTCCTGCCTCATTCCCGTTGTGCTGTAGCGATTTTAGCGATTGCACCGCCGGACGACATCCACCCAGACTTTGGGCTTAAATGTTTTCGCCAAAAATAATGCAGTTCAGCCATGCAGTTCAGGTTGGGGTTTAAGCTGCGTCGTCGAAGTCTTCGGGGTGCGATCGCCGCTCTTCTGGATAGGGGTGGGGTGGCTTGAGGGGAATATAAATCTGGAATTCTGCGCCGTTCCCCGGAGCTGAGACACATTCAAATTTGCCCTTGTGCCGTTCCACCACAATTTGGTAACTAATCGACAAACCGAGTCCTGTCCCTTTGCCGATGGGCTTGGTGGTGAAAAAGGGATCAAACAAATGCAGTTTCACCGCATCGGTCATGCCGGGGCCATTGTCCCGCATTCGGATCAACACCCAGTCATCCTGTAATTCGGTTTGAATGTGAATTTGGGGTAAGGAGCAGGCGATCGCGTCACACACGGCCCCTTCCTGGCGGCTGCCTTCCAGCGCATCGATCGCGTTAACCAACACATTCATAAACACTTGATTCAGTTCCCCGGCATAGCACGTCACCTTGGGGAGAGCGGCATAATCTGTGTTGACTTGGATGGCCGATTGGCCGGGGGTGGCCCGTAGCCGATTTTGTAGAATCATCAGGGTGTTGTCGATGCCGTCGTGAATGTGGACGGGTTTCATTTCCGCTTCGTCCAGGCGGGAAAAGTTGCGCAGCGATAAAACAATTTGCCGGATGCGATCGGCCCCGATTTTCATCGACGAAAATAAATTAGGTAAATCTTCGGTGAGAAAATCAACATCAATGGTGTCTTCCCATTCCCGGATCTCGTCTGTCACTGGTTGGCAGTTGACCCGATAGAGATCCAGCAGTTTGAGTAAATCTTGGACATAGGTGCTGGCATGACTGAGATTGCCAGTGATGAAGTTGACGGGATTGTTAATTTCGTGGGCAATCCCAGCCACCATTTGGCCCAAACTCGACATCTTTTCGCTCTGGATCAGTTGCGATTGGGCGTGCTTGAGGTTTTGAAGGGCTTCGCTGAGTTGGCGGGCTTGGGCTTGGGCCGCGATCGCCGCACTCCGACTTTGGGAATACAGTTCGGCCTGGTCAATGGCCAGTGCCAATTGATCGACCACCGCCTGCAACAGCTCGACCTCACTATCCGTCCAGCTTCGGGCATTGCTGTGTTGGCTGCATAGGATGGCTCCAATTTGGCCCGATCGCATTTCCATCGGCAGCATGAGTTGGGCGGTAATTCCCAGTTCGGTCAAGTCGTCTTTGAGGGCCGGACTCAGACTGCGATCAGTCGCGACATCCGGGGTGCGAATGGGTTGCAAGGCGATGACCTGTTCGTACAGGGCGTTGACCTGGGTGGTGGGGTATTCGCCAATCAAGCTGGCGAGGTGGGGCGCGTGGGCTTCGTGGGTGATGGAGAGCAGGGGTTGGTGATACTGGGGAACGTACCACAACACATGGCAAGAGTCGATTTGCAGCAAACTCCGGATTTCTTGGACGGCGTTGGCCAGGATGGTGTCCAGATCCAGGGATTTCCGAATTTGGTTCGCAAGGCGGAATAAGAGGGCTTCGCGACCGACGATTAACTCGTCTCTGGCCCAAATGCGGTCGATCGCGATCGCGAGTTGGGTGGCAATGTGGGCGAGGGCGGTTTGGACAGTGGGGGAAAGGGGCTGGTGGCTAAAAACGGCCAACACGCCAATCAGGGTGTCTTCCAGCAGCAAGGGATAGCCCGCAAAGGCCGTAATCTGCGCGTGGTGCAATTGGGCTTGAGCCCCGATCACGGCATCGCGCCCGACCGCATTGGTCATATAGGCGGCATGGTTTTGGGCGATGAAGCCGATGATGGAAATGCCCGTGGGAATGCGACTGGGAAATGCTGCGGCTAAATCTGCTTGGCCTGCGATCGCCTGGAGTTCCAGCAAGTTGGCTTCCTGGTTAAATGTCCACAGCCGAACGGTGGCAATACCCGTTAGGTGCTGCACGATCGCCTCCAGGCTGTCTGTCAGCACCCGTTTGAGGTCGCTGGCGCGGCTCAGGGTGTGGGCGATCGCCCCTTGCAAGGCCAGAAGTTGCGTTAACTCGGTGGGCACCCCTGGCTGGGGCTCGCCCGCAGGCGCTCGCAGCGGATCGCGATCGGGCCGATGCGCCGAAGGGGACTGAGCATCTGGGACAGGGAAACACGATGGGTTCTCAGCGTTCTGGAAAGATTCCACGATATTTAAGCTCATAGCTTGCGCTGCATTCTGCGGCTCTATAAGAAGAGAATTCCCATTTCCCTGGCTGGATATACGGTAGCTGGCACAAACCGCCGGGATTTGTCACCCCAGCAGCGGCTCTACTCTACTGTGGCCAGGATCCAGTTTTGCAGTAACTCGTTGACCTGATCGGGAATTTCATCGTGGGGGCAGTGCCCCGCCCGGAGGTAGTATTCGGTGAGTTGGGGGTGGTAATGCCGAAACTTGGCCCCGCGATCGTGGGCGTTGATCCACGGGTCTGCCTCGCCCCACAGCATCATTAACGGGCGTTCCAGTTGACCCAGCAACACATCCACTTTTTCGCCCTGGGGGGTGCGAAAGACAGAAGCAAACACTTTGGGTGCCCCTGGATCGCAAGAGGGTCGGTAAATATCTTCGACTAACTCATCGGTGACTGCACTTTGATCCAGATAAACCTTTTGCAGGGTTTTGCGAATTGTCGATTTCTGCCGCACATACTGAAAGAGCAGATAACTGGCCCAATCTTGCTGAAAGAGCGATCGCACCACGCTGCCCATCACCGCCCGAACGGGATCGGGCTTGGTTGTCCCTTGGAGATCTGTAAATGGCCCTGCACTGTTCACTAACACGACCCCCGCTACTGCATTGGGCCGTTGCGCCCCAACACACAAGGCCGCATATCCGCCTAAAGAGTTGCCCACGAGGACAGCCGGTTGCCCAATGACCTCCTGGATAAAATCGGTCAACTGGTCGCGCCACAGGTCGCCGCTATATTGCCAATCGGGTTTGGCCGATCGCCCAAAGCCCAGTAAATCAATGGCCCAGACTTCAAACTCTGACTGTAACCCGGCTACATTTTTCCGCCAGTGATCGGTCGATGCGCCAAACCCGTGAATCAACAAAATGGGTGGGCGATCGCCCCGTTTTTCCCCAGCGTGAACATAGTAAATGGGCTGTTGTCGCCAAGACCAAAACTGACCGGGAACGGAGTCCGTATTCGAGAGCGTCTGCATGACAAGCCAAAATGAAAACCACTTAAAGCATTGTAACGCGGAGCTTTGATCGAACTGGGTGCGGTGGAGGCTGGGTAAATTCTCCTAGCCGCGATTTAGAGATCTGGCTAAAGTTGATTAGAGTGTTGGTGTCGGCAGTGGATGGCTAGGTGGCTATCCAGTGTATCTTGTTGGCGATCGCAACCACAGAGAGGAAGATCCGTGCGTCTGTTTACCACCGTGGCCGGTTTGAGGTGCTACTTAAATTCCCAACGGTTTAGCCACACTCGGCTAGAAGCGATGGCCAACAGGCCCCCGGCGATCGCGGTGCCACCTCTAGAAATTGGGTTTGTCCCAACAATGGGAGCTTTGCACCAGGGCCACCTCAGTTTAATTGACCACGCCCGTCGCGAAAATAAACTGGTGGTCGTCAGCATCTTTGTGAATCCGTTGCAGTTTGGCCCCCAGGAAGATTTCCACCGCTATCCGCGTCCGCTGGAACGAGATCAGGTGTTGTGCGAACAGGCTGGGGTGGATGTGTTGTTTGTGCCGGATGCCGTGGAGTTGGGGGTGGCCCGCCTACACCCGATAACCCAAACCGTTGAAGCGGTGCCTGCCACGGCTCTGACCCAAGTTATTCCCCCGATCGCCATGACGACAGGTCTGTGTGGGCGATCGCGCCTGGGTCATTTTCAGGGGGTGGCGGCCATCGTGACCAAACTGCTGAATATTGTGCAACCGAATCGGGCCTATTTTGGCCAGAAAGATGCCCAGCAACTCGCGATTATTCGCCAATTGGTGCAGGATTTGAATTTGCCTGTGAAGATTGTGGGTTGCCCCATTATGCGGGAACCGAGTGGGCTAGCTTTGAGTTCGCGGAATCAATATCTTTCGGAGCGCGATCGTGAAGTTGCCGCCCAACTTTATCAAGCTTTGCAGCACGGGCAGGATCTCTATCGCACAGGAGAACGATTAAGTAGTACCCTGGTTGAGGCGGTTAAGAAGGTATTAAGCGCAGAGCCTACGATCGCCGTTGAATACATTGAACTCGTTCACCCCACCACAATGGAAACATTACAAGAAGTTAAAGAGACTGGTTTGTTGGCGGTTGCAGCGCGGTTGGGTTCGACCCGGTTGATTGATAACGTTGTGCTGAGCGATCGCAAACCCATTGTGGCGATTGATGGGCCAGCGGGAGCCGGGAAATCGACTGTAGCACGTTTGGTGGCCCAGATGCTAGGGCTGTTTTATTTGGATACGGGAGCGATGTATCGGGCGGTGACCTGGTTGGCTCTGGAGTCGGGCACGGATTTGCAAGATGAACCGGCGATCGCGGAGTTGGTGAGCCGTTGCCAGATTGAATTTCGGGATCAGGATTTGGATGCGGCGACCCCAGCCCCAGATTTGGCGGCGACTCCCGGCACCCTGCGCCCCACGCCCAGCCTTTTTGTGAATGGGCAGAATGTGACCCAGGCGATTCGACAGTTGCAGGTCACGTCTAAGGTTTCGGCGATCGCCGCCCAGCCTTCGGTGCGGGAGCAATTGGTGTATCAACAACAAGCCTACGGACGCAAGGGCGGCATTGTGATGGAAGGACGGGATATTGGCACCCACGTTTTTCCTGACGCGGATCTCAAGATTTTTCTCACCGCCTCGGTGCAAGAACGGGCTCGTCGTCGGCAACAGGATTTGATCGATCAAGGTGTGGGCCATGTGGATTTGGCCGAGTTGGAACGGTCAATTCACGATCGCGATCGCCAAGACAGTACGCGGTTAATTGCGCCGCTCCGCAAAGCCGCAGATGCGATCGAACTCAGTACCGATGGGTTAACCATTCCCCAAGTGTGCGATCGCATCGTTAGCTTGTACCACACCCAGTTATCTCGTTAAGCGGCCCAGGCCAACTCTCCTCCAGCGACAGACTGCGCCCATGTTTGATAACGTCTGTAAGTTTTTGGTGGAAACGTTTACGGCGGATTTTGTCACCTGGTTGCTGGGGGCACCCATTCCCTTCACGCAACTGAGTCCGGCAGAGCTTTTGCTGGAACCGATTCGTGCCGATGCGCTGATGCTGTTTGAGGCGGCGGCGATCGTCCTCCATCTGGAATTTCAGACGCGGCCTGATCCGGAGATTCCGTTTCGGATGGCGGACTATCGCTTGCGCACCCATCGCCGCTACCCCACTAAACCCATGCGTCAGGTGGTGTTGACTTGAAACCGACTCGTTCGGCACTGGTACAGCAAACGGTGTTCACGATTTCGGGCTTGCGCCACGAGTTTGAAGTGGTGCGGTTGTGGGAGTGTTCGCCGAGGCGTTGCTTGCCTTTCCGGGGTTGTTACCCTTGGCGATTCTCTGTCGTTCCGCAGACAAACCTGAGAGTTTACGGGCGATCGCCCAGCGCATTGAGGCCATTCCCGAACCGGCAACGAAACGAAATGTAGCGGCGGCAACCTCGATCTTGGCTGGATTAGTATTAGAAAAAGCGGTCATTCAGCAAATCTTGCGAGAGGAACTCATGCAGGACTCAGTGATCTATCAAGATATCTTGGCCCAGGGTGTTCAAAAGGGCCGACAGGAGGGCCGACAGGAAGGACGGCAAGAAGGGGAAGCCAGCTTGATCCTGCGGTTGCTGGAGCGGCGCTGTGGCCCGATCGCGGAGTCTGTGGTGGCCCAGGTGCGATCGCTCCCTGTAGACCAGTTGGAAGCCCTCGGTGAGGCTTTGCTTGATTTCACTGCGCCCAGCGATCTCCTGACCTGGTTACAACAGCAGGCTCCCACACCCTAGGGCCGTAAGCTAGGTCTGAATGGCGGCTGGAAATTGCTGTTGCAGGATCGTAAACAACACGCATGGTGCGCGATCGCTCAGATTGTCGGGGCGGTTCCAGGTGAAGGGGCCTTGGGTCGCTGCTGACAGCCACAGCAACCGTTTTGCGCGGGTCATGGCGACATACATCAACCGCCATTCTTCAGCATTTTTCAGGTCGTGGGCCTGTGTCCAGGCGGCGATTGTTGCGGGAATATCACGGTGATGTAACGAGGCCCGAATTTGGGCGCGGGCGACTTCGGCCAAGGTAAAATCGCCTAAAAAGTGGGCTTGGGGGGGAACTCGGGCAGGCCGAAAAATGAGATTGTCATGCAAAAAGGGTAAAAAGACGGCATCCCAATCGAGCCCTTTGGCCTTGTGCATTGTGATAATGGTGAGTTGCCCTGCACGGGTGTAGCGATCGTCCGTGGCCGCAGTATCCACGGGGGCAAACTGTTCCGAACTCACGATTTCATTGAGCGTGGCAGTGAGAGCGGTCAGGGTTTGGCGACCTTGCACCTGCTGGTTGATCCGTTCGGTCAATTTGTCGGCGGTGGCGAGTTCGTTTTGGTCATAGCCGAGGGTCAGCGCAAAAAACGGAATCAATTGATAGGGGGGCAGTTCTAACCGGGCGTGCAACAGCTGATGGCACAACTGGCGGGCCTGGGCAATGGGTTCTGGTTGTAGCGGATCGAGGGGGCCAGGATACAAAAATTGTTCGGGGAAACTGGTGAGGGCATTGAGATCTTGCGCAGCAATCAACTTCCGCTGTACGAGAGTGCTCAACGCGGCTTTCAACCCATCGGGGGAATGGGGGCGATCGCAAAATTGCAACAGAGCGAGCATTTCGCCTGGCACATGGGATTGGCGTTCCTGTTGCCCCACGTCGTAAATTGTCAGGGCTTCCCCATACCACCGAGCCAGCTCCCGCGCGACAAATTGCCCCTGCTTATTTTCCCGGACAAGCACCGCAGCCGTGGCTTGGGGCTGGCTCTGAAACAGCGCGATCGCCCGTTGGCCAATCCTTTGCACCGTCTCAAAAATATCGGCTGGGGTATGAAGTTCCAGTCCTGTCCCTATCGGCAAGGGATTTTGTTGTGGATCACCGACCCCAACGGGGGTAATCGCTTGCTCCCGAAAGGAGCGTTCTGTCCCCGTTAGACCCGCCTGATTTGCCCAATGCAAGACAAAATTCGCTGCGTCCATAATGGGTTGGGCACTGCGGCCTGCCTGGGTCATTGTGGCAAGGCGGTTGTGCGCCCGACAGCGATCGCAAAACTCTCGAAAGAACACGGGGTCAGCAGGGGTGAAGGTGGAATTAATGGCCTGGTTTGGATCGCCGACCCGCACTAAATTGGCGCGATCGGGATTGTCTGGTTCCGCCGGATCAGCGGCCAAGAGCGTCAACAATTGGGTTTGTAAGGGGCTAGAATCCTGGGCTTCATCTTCAAAGACGGCGAACACCTGCTGCTGCCAAAACTCCCGCACTGCCCCATCTTCCAGCACCCGCAACGCCCCCAGGATCATCTCGTCGTAGTCCATCCAATTTTGGCGGCGCAGTTCGTTTTGGTAAGCCTCATACAGCCCAGCGGCTACGGTCAGCAACAAGTAATCATCAGTAATTGCTGTCGCCAAAGCCTGCAACGCGGGCGGCAAAACGCCAGAACTTTTGGCCTCGTGGATCACGGTGCTGGCCAGTTCCGGCAGCACTTCTGTGCGGAGCACCGACTGTCGCCGCAGGCGCTCGGTTTCTTCCCCATCAAATTGTCGGCCTTCGAGCAATGGCTGATACAACTGGGGATTGGCGGCAATCCACTGATCGACGCACGCCCGCAACAGCCGATGGTTTTGGTTCGGTGTGACCAGCACACTTTCCCCATTTAAGTCAGTCAATTCTAGATGGGAACGGGCGATCGCCCAGGCGAACCCGTGCAGTGTGGAAACCTGGAACCCTTGGACGGGTAAGCCCAATGCCTGCAAGTTTTCCCGAATTTTCAGCTTGATATTGGCTGCTGCTGATCGCGTAAATGTCACCACAATCAACTGTCGCCGTGCGTGTAACTGATTCCGCGCGATCGCGATCGCAGCCCCCACCGCCATTCCAGTCGATTTGCCTGCACCGGGCACTGCGGCCACGGCCAATGGCCCCCCTTGCCAGTCGGCTAATTCTCGCTGTCCCGGACGAAGCGATCGCCGCAAATCGTCGATGGTTTTCACGGTGACAGGCGTTTGCATAAGCACAGGAGGAAACGTCAAGACGAAACGGTTGGTGGCGATCGCCAGAGCGCCAGATCTTCAGGATAGTCAATATCGGTCAGGGTCGGTAATTGGGCGATCGTTAGGTTTAAGTGGGTCGCGATCGCCAGCGTTTTGCTAAATACTGTTGCTGTACTCCAGGGGATATCCACAAATAATTCTGGTACAAAGCGCCGTAACCCAATCAAGTAATAGCCCCCATCCGTCGCTGGCCCCAAGACCAGATCCTGCTGTGCTAGGGCCTCAAATGCTGACTGAAGAATGGCTGTATCCAATTGGGGACAATCGGTGCCAATAATGATCGCTCGTTGGACACCCCCCGCAAATGCAGCCTGGAGCGATCGCGCCATGCGTTTCCCTAAATCCCCTGTACCCTGCTCGGTATACAGCAAATCTTGCCCTAACCAGCGTTGCATTAACTCCTGCGTGCCCCCGGTAAACCGCACCTCGACCTCCAGCGGATGCTGGTGTTTGAATGCTTGCACCTGCACCAACATATGTTCTGCCAACTGCCGATACAGGGCTGTTGCTCCCTCTGGCCCCAAAGCCGGAATTAACCGCGTTTTTGCTTTCCCTACTTCTGGATAGCGGGCAAAAATAATCAAGCGATCGCGATGGGTCATTAGCTTACTCACCATTGGAGGGGACTTGGGCGGCCTGGATGTGTTGATACTGGCATAGGGCACCAACGCCAGCGAGGATGGCTATGCCTCCAACGCCGATCGCGATCGTGGGGAAAAACCATAACCGTTTCCAGGATTGAATTTGCGCCTTCTGGCTCTGCTGCGGATGATAACGCACCGTGACGCTATCACCGATTTGATAATCCGGCGGATCGGTGCCTACCGCATCAGTAAACCGAACGACCTTGCCATTCTGGGCGGTGAATTCCACAACAGGATGATACACCGACGTCGAAGGTGATTCATTTTTGCGAATTCGTTTGCGATGGAATTGAAGCTGATTTTCTATCACTCGCCCATTGGCTGCGACAAGCGGCTGAAGTTGTTGATGGGTTTGCACTGCCAAATGACACCCATAGCCAATCGCCAAACTCCCAACCACAAAAGGAATAATGGCAAAACTAGAAATGCTTGAACTCAAGAGCCTGGAAATAGATGGCATGAAATCCTTGGAATGCAGCGTTGTAGATGTCCAGGATAAACCATGCTTGCCCTGGAGAGAAAAGAGAGAAGACGCGATCGCCCCTTGCTTTTAGTGATCAATTAGTCCAGGAAACACCCGCGATCGCTGGAACCTCCATCTCCTATCTCCAATAGGCTAATTGGGAAATAAAATATACCGACAAATCCACTGTCTTAGGTTCCTTCAGACTGACACCCGTATGGTTTCAAAGCAACAGCATCCCAAACTTGCTCCAACACTTTCCTTAAAGATGGCTCAGACAACCACACAGCACCATACACCCGCAAAAAACTATCAATAAAAATTAACGAACCCAGGACATAAATTGAAGCGGTGGTTATACTGAACCCAGTCAGTATAATCTCCCCATGAAGGTGATTAGGCTGACAGATTTCTACCTAATCATCCCAAATTAGGGAATTAGGCTGAAATAATTCCACCTAATCACCCCAAACCGGGGTATTAGGCAGATAGATTCTCTCTAATAATGAGTTAGCCGTCTTAGGCTTCAGCCTCGCCCCCTCTGTCCCTCTTGAAAAATGTTGGAGTTAAGCGACAAGTTCAAGCTATCGTGATAAACTTCAAGATCATTTGTTCTTGCACGATGATGGCGAATCTACCCCACTTCATTCAATATCAAGGCAGCAAGAGGAATCTGGCAAAGCACATCCTCCAGTTTTTTCCAAAAAAACTCAATAGGCTGGTAGAGCCTTTTGCTGGAACTGCTGCGATTAGTGTTGCTACGTCTGCAAGTCAGATTACCCAAAGTTTTTGGTTAAATGATCTGAACAAGCCGCTAATCGAGCTATTAGAACTGTCTATAGAAAAACCAGACGAAATAGCAAATTTTTACTTAGAGCTATGGAATGAGCAACATACTAATTCTGTAGCCCATTATTTTGAAGTCAGGTCAAAATTTAATGAGACTAATGATCCAAAATTGTTCCTTTATCTACTAGCAAGATGCGTTAAAGGTTCGGTTCGCTACAATTCTGAAGGATTGTTTAACCAAAGTCCGGACAAAAGACGCAAAGGAACACGACCCGAAACAATGAGAAAAAATATAGCAGGTGTATCTAGTTTGCTCAAAGGTAGGTGCAAGTTTACCAGTTTGGATTATCGAGAAGTGTTAGAGCAAGCCCAAGAAGGTGATTTTATTTATATGGATCCTCCGTATCAAGGTGTATGCGGAAATAGAGATTCAAGATATCTATCTGGGATAAATTTTGATGATTTTGTGTTAGCTCTTGAACAATTAAATCGAAAAGGATGTGCGTTTGCCATCAGTTACGACGGTAAATTGGGTGATAAGGCTTTTGGCAAGATTCTTCCTAAAAGCCTAAATCTTGAAAGAATCGAAATCGAAGTTGGCAGATCCTCACAGTCTACATTGTTGGGCAAGAAAGAAACTACAATTGAGTCGTTGTACTTGTCGCCAATTTTATCCAAAAACTTAATGAATACTAAAATTTGTGATTTTAGCTATATTGGCAAGAAACCAAAGCAGCTAACCCTCTTGGAAAAGCATGGAGAATTCGCAGCAGCTACCCGATGACTTCTTGGAACTTTGTCGTTCTGTAACAGCAAAGAGACCGAAGGCGGTTATTGATCACATCTTGCAACATGGATTTATTACAACTGAGGCGTTGAAAGAAACCTACGGCTATAACCATCCTCCAAGAGCAGCTAGAGATGTTAGAGAGAATGGTATCCCGTTAGAGACTTTTCGTGTTACTGGAAGTGATGGCAGAAGAATAGCTGCATATCGGTTTGGAGATATTAGCAAGGCAAGATTCACTCGCCTTTCTGGAAGAACAGGTTTATCCAAGCAGATTAAAGAGGCATTGATTAGTAGGTACGGATGTAAGTGTTTTATTTATCTTGAAGAGGTAGATGAACGCGAGTTGCAAATTGATCATCGTGTTCCTTTTGAAGTTGATGGTGAGCCAGATCTAGCCCCAGAAAACTTTATGTTACTTTGTGGCTCTGCCAACCGGGCTAAATCGTGGTCATGCGAACATTGCGAAAACTGGAATAGCATTAAGGATAAGTCTATTTGTCTATCCTGCTACTGGGCGTATCCAGAAAGCTACGAGCATATTGCAATGCGGCAGGTCAGAAGAATAGATTTGCTTTGGGAAGGAGATGACATTGAAATTTATGAAAGGCTCAAGCAAAAGGCTGTTAGCGTAGAAAAGGAACTGCCTGAGTGTGTCAAAGAGATTATTGAGCGTGAGATTGAACGTAATGGCGACGGCTAACACTGCGTTGGTGCGGACGGAACAGAGGTTATCGGTGAGAGTTCAAGGTTATCTGCCGCCGCACAACTTCACCGTTGTATCTCTAGCTGAAGCTAAGTTGCTGTTCAACGTATTTATTGAGTGAGTGAAGCAACATTCAGTCATCGTCATCGTGTTTTTGATTGCTTGTTTGGTTGCGATCGCGATCAATCTCTTACTCTGTACCACTGTCGCGATCGTCCCTTTTGGTTCCCCGAATTAGAGAAGTTCATGCAATAAAAGATACCGATGAATTTGCATGAGCTAGCACGCTTAAGTTGAAAAGAAGAAATTTTTTCAGGTTAATATTTGAGCTACAGATGTTTTCTATCACTTTCTAAGATGATGTCGGTAGGTTTAAGGATTAAGGAGTGTGTAAAATGAAGACGTGGAAAACGAAATCACGTCAAACTCTACTCGATCAAAGGCCCTGGCTTGTTGTCGAGGATCATTCAATCGAATTGCCTAATGGAAAGCTGATCAATAATTGGAAATGGATAATTACTCCAGATTATGTCAATGTCGTTGCCATTACTGAAGAGCAAGATTTTCTATGTTTTCGGCAAACTAAGTATGCTGTGAACGGAACTACTTTAGCCCTTGTTGGTGGTCATATTGACGTGAATGAATCCCCATTAGAAGCTGCTAAACGGGAGCTTTTAGAAGAAACAGGATATGGATCAAATTGCTGGCAGCCTTTGGGCCATTTTAATGTTGATGGAAATCGGGGGGCAGGGGTTGCTCATCTTTTTCTGGCAATGAATTCGTATTATGTTTCTCAAGTTAATGTGGAGGACTTAGAAGAACAACATTTAATTAAAATGAGTCGTGAAGAAATCCAAACTGCGCTATTCCAAGGTGAGTTTAAAGTTCTTCCTTGGACTGCTGCAATCTCTTTGTCACTGCTTTATCTTGACACCTAGAAAAACAGGCGATCGCGTCAGGAAGCAAACCCTTACCCGAAAAATTTTAGTGCTGTTTTGTAGCTAGTTGTTTGACGACTAAAAAGGGTTGTAACACCCTTGAATTTGTCATTGCCTCTGTTGGCATAGGCCGTAAACAGTATTGCCGTAATCAGAAAGGCAAGAACCACTATGAGAACATTATCTCTACATAAAATTGGCTTTAATGGTTTTCAATCTTATCGGAAAAAAGAGACGGCGCGATCGCGCCGCCAGTTTAAATTGACTTCCAAGGAAATAACCTAACAACAACTTTCGGGACTACAACACCCGCTGCCGTTGTCGGTGATGGTGACGTGGTATTCCTGCCCTTTCGTCACTCGTGGATCGCGCACTGCATTTTGGGCGCAGTTGAACGGAGCCGCCGCCTCTAGCGGAATGGTTTCGTAAGGCAGAATGGGGATGAAATCCTGATGGTAAGGGCCATTCGGATCGGTATAGAGCTTGAAGGTTTTGTCGCAAACTGCCATCCGCTCGCCTCGGCAGAGGGTATGCCCATCGTCATCTTGCACGGATTTCCACGGGCCTTTGTAAATCACCGCTTGATTCCGTTCCCAACAGGCTCCCTGCTTCCCTTTGTACGCCCGCACCGTCATCGAGCGAAACTCAATCCCATCAATCACTTGCCAGGGTTCTTCCTGTCGCACCAAAATCTCGATGCCGTGGAATCCGGCTTGCTCAAACATTTCCAAAAACTCGTTTTCCCGGAAGGCTCCGGCGATGCAGCCACTCCAGAGTTGGGGATCGTTCAAAATGGCGGCAGTCGGGGCTTCGTCGCACACAATATCGGAAATGACCGCTCGACCACCCCGCTTCAGTACGCGGAAAATTTCGGCAAAGAGTTGCTGTTTATCTTTGGGTCGCACCAGGTTCAGCACACAGTTAGAAATCACCACATCCACGCTGTCGGTAGCAATCAAAGGTTGTTCAGCGCGCAGGCGATCGCACTCCGCTTCTAGGGCACTCATGCCATCCAACGATGTCACCGGATTGTGATCCAGCCACGTTTGCACCGCATCCAGATTCAGCGCCAAATCCTGAATTTTGCCCTTCACAAAGGCGAGATTGCGATAGCCCAACTTGTCGCCCATTTCATCCAGGTATTTGCGCGACAAGGCCAGCATTTCCGGGTTGAAGTCCACACCGATGACCCGACCCGCTGCCCCGACCCGTTGCGCCAGGATGTAGCAGTTTTTGCCCGCCCCAGAACCCAAATCCACCACCGTTTCCCCAGTCTGCACGTAGCGCGTGGGGTCGCCACACCCGTAGTCTTTCTCGATGATTTCCTGGGGCAACAGTTCTAGATAGCGCGAGTCGTAGCCATCGGTGGGACAACACAGCAAGGCTTCCGGCTGCTTGGCTCCGGCTTCGTAGCGTTCTAAAACGGCTTGTTCAATGTCATAGGCGATCGCCACGGGTTCCCCACAGCACTCTTGCTGAGTTCCAACAATTTCAGCCATGTGCAAAAAATCTCCTGAAGCGATGAAACGATACGCCAACCCAATGCACTTGCACCAGTCTATCGCTGAGTTTAGAAAGAACAGAGAGTTCTGCCCAAAATTTTGGTTTTTGTTAAGGACTGGCGGTGTCTGAGACTGAGGAAGGGGCGCGATCGCCACACAATGCAGAGTGACTACGGACAGACCGGAACAGTTGTAACCGCGCCGGCCGTTCCTACGCCTCCTGTATTGGCCGTATTCACTGTCGCCAGATTCACCACTTGCAGGGTGTTGGCTGGCAAGTTCGGTGCATTGGTAATTTGCGAGGGTGTCGTGCTGGTATTCCCCGTCAGGTTGACACAAATCCGTTGTGCGCCTAGAGGAACGGCAGCGGTGTTGATTTGGAAGCCTGCACCTGTACTAGCCGTGAGGGTGTTGAGGCGGATATTGGCCGTGACTTGCGGGAGGCCCAGCGTTGGCAAATTGGTTGTCCGCACCAGAACACCAGCCTGCCCGGTGCCACTGGCGTTGTTGTTGGCGATCGTATTACTCGCAATATCAACCCGCGTTGTGGTGCCCCCTCTGGCTTCCACCTGCACCCCGTTTTGACCATTCCCCGCGATCGCGTTGTTTTGGATAGTGCCTGTGAGCTGCGCTGAGGTAAGATTTCCGGTGGGGCTGGCGGGATTAGGCGGAAACGCTTGGAGACCCAGGCGAATATCAATGCCTTCGTCGCCGTTCCCGCGAATCGTGTTGCCTGTAATCTGCAAGTTACTGATCACAGCATCTTGTTCCAGCCCAATGCCAATGCCGTCGCCCCGAATGCCAGGAGGTGTGGCGTTGCCGTTATTTTCAATAGTGTTCCCGGTGATGGCAACCGTTCCAGTCGCAGCGGTCGTGGTCGCCGTGGGTCGTCCCGCAAAGACAAGTAAAACGCCATCATTGAAATTATTGCGAATTTGGTTATTAGCAATATTCAAGGTCACATTGCCCGCAAAATTGGCAACGACAAGCCCTTGGCCACTGTCGGGAGCAGGAGGGGTGGGGGAAAACGCTCCCTGGACTTGTTCAATGGTGTTGCCAGTAATATCAACGGTGCCGATCGCGTTGAGTAGGGCTAAGCCCTGGCCGGTGGGAATGGTGACGGTGGCAGGGCCGATGCTGGTGGGATTGGGAATCGAAACGTTACGGGTGGCGACATTGCGAATCTGATTGTTGGCGATCGCAGTAGTCCCCGACGTTCCGGCAATGACAATGCCTTGATCCACAGCCCCCTGAATGATGTTGCTAGTCACGCTGGTGGTGCCGTTGAGTGCGCCAGCGACGGTAATTCCCTGACCACGCACATTGCTGATGGTGTTTTGGGTGACATCGACAGTGCCGTTAACCCCCGCGACCACAATGCCCTGGCCCGTGGGAACGGCAATGGTGCCCAGGTTGGGGACGGCGGTGGCAAAGTCAGCCCCAACGGTATTGGCAATGGTATTGTTGGCGATCGCCGCATTGCCCACCACTTGCAACACCACAATCCCTTGCCGTCCGGTGCCAGCGATCGTATTCCGCAAAACATCAGCCTGTCCGCTGACATTGCTCAAGACAATGCCCTGGCCACTGGGCAGGGGAATGATACTGCCGGGATTGGGAATGGTGACGGGGCCAAGGGCGATATCGCCTGTAATGGGATTGGCAAGCGTGGTGGTTCCCGCGACGGTGTTACTAATGGTGTTGTCGGTCACGATCGCGAGATCAACCGTTTGCAGATAGATGCCTTGATTGGTGGCGGCGGTGATGGTGTTGCGGAGTAGGTTGGCCGTCCCAATATCAATGCCCAAAATGCCACTGTCGCCCGTGTTGGCGATCGCGGTATCGGCAATGGTAAGCACATCCACCTCTTGGATATTAATGCCCTGGGCGGCGGTGCCAGTAATGGTGTTGCGGAGTAGGTTGGCCGTCCCGATGTCAATGCCTGTAATGCCGCCGTTCCCAGTGTTGGCGATCGCGCTATCGGTGATGGTGAGCACGTCAATATCCTGCACATTGATGCCTTGGGTGGCAGTGCCAGTAATGGTGTTGCGGAAGAGGTTGGCGATCGCGGCTCCATTCCCCAAAATGCCTGCCCCCGCCGTATTTTGGATGAAGTTATCCCGCACTTCTACCTGATTGACGTTTGTAAACGTAACCCCTGGCCCCGTGGTGCTCGTAATCCTAAAGCCCGATAACACCGTGTCGCTGCCCATTGTCACAGTGCCATTGACGTTGGGGTAAGCACCGCTACCAGAGAGGGGCAGTTGATAGGCCGGAAAAAATTGCCCCAAAAGGGTGGCAGGCAGGGTTTGGATGGGGCCAGTGGAAAGCACCTGCACCCGATTGGGGATGGTGAAGGCCGGAATGCCGGGGTTTGTCTCTGCTTGCACATAAACAATATCGTTGCCGTCGGAGCGGGTGGCATTCAAGGCCGATTGCACAATGCCAAATGGACTTTCAAAGGTGCCGTTGCCCCCAGTTGTCCCCAAGGTGACGTGCTGGAAAAAGTAGGGTTGGCCGGTGGCCGGGTTGGTTAAAAATAAATCAGTGAAGGTAATGCTGGTGTCGCTCACTTCCCGTTGGCGATCAACGACGATCGCGTTGTTGCGGTAGGGCAGCTCGCCCATGCGGGCCAGGGTCGTGCGGGGTTGGGCTTTGCTAGGCCGACTGCTCGGAAAGGTGAGGGCGACGGTTGCCACAACGTTGGTGCCAAAAATGCGATCGTGCTGCACGCCTAACCCCACGGTGAGGTAATCCCAGGGCCGTGCTTCGAGCCGACCGCGCACCCCAACAGCAGTTTCGCCTGCGGCCAGGTAGTACAGGCCTGCGTACCCGCGCAATTCCCCGGTGTCGCCCAGGTTCAGGATGCGTCCCCCGGCTTCGGCATCAAATCCCGCCATTGCGGCTTCCACATCTCGCACGAGCCGTTGTTGGCGTGTGCCGGAGGCCGCTAAGTAGTGATCGGTAAAGCGAAGATTGTTTAGTTGGAGGCCCGTGTCAAACAGTTGTTCGCTGACGGTTTGCCGGGTTTTGCCCACGGGGATATAGGCGTTGAGCCGCGCATCCCAACCACTGCCCAAGGTTTCTAGCCCCAGCCCAAATTGGGCAAAGCCGTTGTTGTTGGTGTTGCGGTTGTCGTAGGCGAGGTAGCCCCCAAAGATGCGATCGCCCCCTGGACTGTAGTAGCGATAGCCCAGGATGGCGTTGCCGCCGAGGTTTGCATCGTTATCCAGCAATAACTGCCCCACGAGATAGAGCAAGTCTTTGCCGGGGGTTTGGTACAGCGGAATGAACCCCTGGAGGCTGCCAAACCCGTCATACCCCCCGCCCGATGTGTTGTAACTGGCTCCGGCACGGGGGACGATCAGCAAATCTTTCGCACTGGTACTAATCGGCGGCGTGGTGGGTTGATCCGTTTGTCTCAGCGTTTGGGCCTGACCTGGAAAAGCCAGCGCGATCGCTGACATCGCTAAAAGTACACACCGCCCTGCGTTGATGCCCATTGCCCCTCATGTCCCAC
The DNA here is from genome assembly GCA_964475335.1 of uncultured bacterium. Classification (GTDB taxonomy): domain Bacteria; phylum Cyanobacteriota; class Cyanobacteriia; order Leptolyngbyales; family Leptolyngbyaceae; genus CAYYWG01. The sequence continues at coordinate 175,874 of CAYYWG010000010.1, read as the reverse complement.
AATCCTTCTTCGCAGTTTTATCTCTCTGGAGAAAGTCTGTCAATCAAACGGGCTAGGATTTAAGGAATCAATAAGAAAGTTGGCTCTTGAGGGGCAAAATCACTGAATTTTCGTTAAATCTTGTGTTTTTGGGCCGTTGCTGGGGGCCGTTGCTGGGGGATTGATCTGGCCCACACGGTTGAGCGGATAAAACCGCAACCAGGCTCGGCCAATGATGTTCGCTTGAGGCAAAAATCCCCAAACGTGGGAGTCGTTACTATTCGGGCGATTGTCTCCCATGACAAAGTATTGGTTGACCGGAACGCGCACTGGCGGCAGTTGATAGTCAGGGGGAGCCGCGATGTAGGGCTCAGTGAGCGATCGCCCGTCAACATACACCTGGCCATTGCTCACGCTGACAATTTGGCCCGGTTGCCCAATGATCCGTTTGATAAAGGCTTGGTCTTTGGCAAAGCCCAGTTCTTGCAGTTGGGGCGGTGGATCAAAGACGATGATATCGCCGAATTGCGGGGTGTGCAGACGATAGGAGACTTTTTCGACCACCAGGCGATCGCCCACAGCCAACGTCGGCACCATCGAATCGGATGGGATAAACCGGGGCTCGGCAATAAATACCCGAATCAGTAAAGCCAAGATCAATGCCACGAACAAAATCTGAAAATTATCCAGCCAGATCTTCCAGGCCGACTTGGGCGGAACTTCCGCTTTGCCAGAAGTCGAATCAATCACTGAAGAAGATTTAGACGAGTTATTCATGAGCGTCAGATCGATGGACTGGAAAATAGCAAGATTGGCAGCACAGGAGCAACAAACACCGGCGCTCCATGCAAAAACGGTAGAGACAAATGCCCTACCGTTTGCTCTAGTTTAGATTAGATGGCTTGGAAAAACATCGCCACGGCGATCGGGCTATTCTGCACCTTGCGGTAACAGCTCACGCTTTTCTCCGGGTCGCACAACGACCTGGCCACCTTCGTCAACATCCACGATCGCGGTGTCGCCATCGTTAATTCGTCCAGAGAGGATCTCCTCTGCCAGCGAATCTTCCAACAGCCGCATGATTGCCCGACGCAGCGGACGCGCCCCGTAGGATGGGTTGTAGCCTTCTTCCACCAAGCGATCTTTGAATTTCTCGGTGACTTCCAGCACAATGCCTTGTTCCCGCAGGCGGCCAAAGACTTCGTTCAACATGATGTCGGCGATTTCCTTGACCTCGTCTTTCTTCAACTGACGGAAGACGATGATTTCATCCACCCGGTTGAGGAATTCTGGGCGGAAATACTGCTTCAGTTCTTCGTTCACCAAAGACCGAATGCGATTGTACTGCGACTCTTCCTCATTTTCAGAGGTAAAGTCGAAGCCTAAACCGCCGCCACCTTTCTCAATCACCTTCGACCCGATATTGGAGGTCATGATCAAGAGGGTGTTCTTGAAATCCACCGTCCGGCCCTTGGCATCGGTCAAGCGACCATCTTCCAAAATCTGCAACAACATGTTGAAGACATCAGGGTGCGCTTTCTCGATTTCGTCAAACAGGACAACGGTGTAGGGCCGACGACGAACCGCTTCGGTAAGCTGACCGCCTTCGTTGTAGCCCACGTAGCCCGGAGGTGAACCGATGAGCTTAGAAACGGTGTGCCGTTCCATGTATTCCGACATATCTAGTCGAATCATGGCATCCTCGGAACCGAAGAAGTAAGAAGCCAGGGATTTCGTGAGTTCCGTCTTACCAACCCCGGTGGGGCCAGAGAAGATGAAGCTGGCGATCGGGCGGTTCGGATTCTTGAGCCCAACCCGTGCCCGTCGAATGGCCCGAGAAACTGACTTCACCGCTTCGTCTTGGCCGATCAACCGCTGATGCAAGGTATCTTCCATGTGCAGCAGTTTTTCGGATTCAGACTCGGTGAGCTTGTTGACGGGAACCCCAGTCCAAGAAGCCACGATTTGGGCGATATCCTCTTCCGTGACAACGGGAGATTGGTCGCTGTTGGAGTCGGCCTTCTTGTTTTGGGCGATCGACTTAATTTCAGCTTTGATTTCCATTTCGCGATCGCGGAGTGCCCCAGCCCGATCAAAGTCTTGGGAGCGAACTGCATCATCCTTGTCTTTCAAGACTTGGCGCAATTCTTTATCCAGTTCCTTCGCTGCGGGTGGCAATTGAGAATTGATTAGGCGAACCCGTGAGCCGGCTTCATCAATCAAGTCAATCGCTTTATCCGGCAAGAAGCGATCAGAGATGTAGCGATCGGAGAGCTTGGCGGCTGCATCCAAAGCCTCATCCGAAATTTTGAGTTTGTGGTGCTGTTCATACCGCTCCCGCAGCCCTCGGAGAATTTCGATGGTTTCATCGACGCTCGGTTCACCCACCATCACAGGTTGGAACCGGCGCTCCAGGGCAGCATCCCGTTCGATGTGTTTGCGGTACTCGTCGAGGGTGGTGGCCCCGATACATTGCAACTCGCCTCTCGCCAGCGCGGGTTTGAGGATGTTGGCTGCATCGATCGCCCCTTCAGCGGCCCCGGCCCCAATCAACGTGTGAACTTCGTCGATGACCAGGATGACATTACCCGCCGAGCGGATTTCATCCATGATTTTTTTCAGGCGCTCTTCAAATTCGCCTCGGTATTTCGTACCGGCGACCAAGAGGCCGATGTCTAACGTGACAACCCGCTTTTCTTCGAGAATATCGGGGACATCTTCATTGGCGATGCGCTGAGCCAAGCCTTCGGCGATCGCCGTTTTCCCGACCCCCGGTTCACCAATCAGCACAGGGTTATTCTTCGTCCGCCGACCCAAGATTTGGATCACCCGTTCGATTTCCTTTTGCCGCCCGACAACGGGGTCGAGCTTACCTTCTGCGGCTAACTGCGTCAGGTTCGAGCCAAACTCGTCTAAGGTCGGAGTTTTGGTGCGGCCTTGTGACCCACCCGATGTGACCTCAGCCGTTTCACCCAACATCCGAATCACTTGGGTGCGAACCTTCGAGAGGTCTACGCCAAGATTTTCTAGCACTCTGGCAGCGACGCCTTCGCCTTCGCGAATCAGCCCTAACAACAAATGCTCAGTTCCAATGTAGTTGTGACCGAGCTGACGAGCCTCTTCGAGAGATAGTTCTAATACTCTCTTTGCTCGGGGCGTGAAGGGAATTTCAACAGCCACGAAGCCAGAGCCTCGACCGATAATTTTTTCAACTTCGATCCGAGCGTCCTTAAGGTTAACCCCCATGGATTTCAGTACTTTGGCTGCAACGCCAGTTCCTTCTCCAATCAGACCCAGAAGAATTTGCTCAGTTCCAACAAAGTTATGCCCCAGTCGGCGAGCTTCCTCCTGGGCAAGCATAATGACCTTGATAGCTTTTTCTGTGAAGCGTTCAAACATGGCGTAATTCCTGTCACCTGCGCGTGCCGGTACTGCTGATTCTAGCACAGTGAAACCGCCCGACTGGTTGGATAGCTCCAGTCGGTCTGATTCGTGATCCCCGTACTTCGTGAAAAATGGCTAAAGCAGGATGACGCGGTGCGGTCACAATCCCAAGGGGAGATTGTCAGTCGAAAATGATCAGGAAGTCAAGCGATAGGGCAAGAATTGGTGGGGGGGACGGGGGAGGGGTTTAGCCAGGATAGTGCCAGTGGTGGCTATGGAGGCGATCGCTCAATTGCGTGTGCCAGTCGACGAGGCGATCGCGAAAATCGGGGTGATGTAGCCCGTTGAACCACAACACGAGGGCATCTTCGCCGTTGTCCTGGTAATAGCGTTTGCGGGTGCCTGCAACCTGAAAGCCAAATTTGGTGTAGAGGGCGATCGCAGCCTGATTGGAAACTCGCACTTCGAGGGTGGCCCGTTCGAGTTGGCGATCGCAGGCGGCAGTGAGTAAGGCAAGTAACATCAACTGGCCCAACCCTTGCCGTTGGTAATTGGGATGGACGGCCAGCAACGTAATGTGGGCTTCTTCTAAAATAGCCCACGCGCAGCCCAGGGCCAGGAGCGGGGGTAGGGAGTTGGCCGTGGCAGGCGAGATTGGCTGGAGAATCAACAGATCGCTATTGGGACTGTCAATTTCCCGCAGATAGCCATCGGCGCTCCACATCCCGCCCAGGGCCGCCTCATCCAGGGCCAGGGCCGCTGGTAGTGCGGCCTGGGTTAAGGGTGCTAGAGAAAGATGTGGCACAAACATTGCCCCAAGTCGAAGGATGCACAGCACTCGATTGTAAACTGATATAGTTAGAGACTTGTGCGTTCTTGCCAAAGAAAGGAAACCTGTTGCGCGATGGTATCGACTCCAATCACTGAGGTTAAACAGTCTGGTCAATCGTATTTACCAGGGGCTGTGACCGATTCAACTTCTCCAAATCAATCCTTGTTCCCACTCTCAGCGCAGGTCAATCAACGGGGATGCCTGGAGATTGGCGGTTGTGATGTGACTGATCTCCTGCAAAAGTTTGGTTCGCCTCTATATATATTGGACGAAGTGAGCCTGAGACAGGCGTGTCGTCAATATCGAGAAGCGTTTGCCCAGTTTTATCCGGGGACAGCCCAGGTGATTTATGCCTCAAAAGCCTGGAGCTGTTTAGCGGTTTGCGCGATCGTGGCCTCCGAAGGTTTGGGGCTGGATGTGGTATCCGGCGGGGAACTCCATACGGCGCTGGAAGCTGGGGTTGAACCGCACCAGATTTACTTTCACGGCAACAACAAATCGGTGGCAGAATTGCAGCTTGCTGCCGAAGTGAATTGCACGGTGGTGGTGGATAACATCCTGGAGTTAGAGCATTTGGTGGCGATCGCCCGCGATCGGGGCCAACCCATCCGCATCATGCTGCGCCTCACCCCTGGGATTGAATGCCACACCCACGAATACATTCGCACGGGCCACCTGGATAGTAAATTTGGCTTTGACCCCAATCAACTGGATGCGGTGTTTCAGCGCCTCAGTCAAGAGCCAGGGCTAAACTGCATTGGGCTTCATGCTCACATTGGCTCCCAAATTTTTGAACTCCAGCCCCACCAAGATTTGGGGGGCGTCATGGTGCAATGGTTGACCAAAGCCAGCCAATATAATTTGACCATTCAAGAACTCAACGTCGGGGGTGGTCTGGGCATTTGCTATACCGAAAATGACGATCCACCGAGCATTGAGGCGTGGGTGAAAGTGGTGGCTCAATCCCTGGCGCAAGCCTGCGAGGCGAACCAAATCCCTTATCCTAAAGTGTTGTGTGAACCGGGGCGATCGCTCATTGGCCACGCCTGTGTCACCGCCTACACCGTGGGGAGCCAAAAGATCATCCCCGATATTCGCACCTACCTCTCTGTGGATGGTGGGATGTCAGACAATCCCCGGCCCATCACCTATCAGTCAGTCTATCGGGCGGTGATTGCTAACCGGATGACCGCCCCCCTGACTGAAACTGTGACGATTGCCGGCAAACACTGTGAATCGGGCGATGTGCTGATCAAAGATGCTGCCCTCCCTGTGAGCGAACCGGGAGATACCCTCGTCATCCCGGCAACGGGCGCATACAATTACAGCATGTCCTCTAACTACAATCGCATTCCCCGACCTGCCGCTGTGTTAGTCAATGCTGGAGAAGCTAACTTAATTCTCCAACGCGAAACATACAGTGATTTGATTCGCCAAGATCGATTACCAGAGCGGTTGCGTTCCACCCCGGATGCAGATCGATAACAGTTACGGCATGGCTGCGATCGCGGCTAGACACACAGGCACAGGATTCAATCAACCAAATCAATGGGAGATCTTTGGACGCAATGGCTGGTCAATCCTAGCTGGATGACATTCCTGTGCTTTTTGGCTCAAAATCCGGTTTCCCGTTTTTTACCTGCCAATTTGGCCGACACGGTTTGGTCGCTAGTTGACATTGGCTTCGTCGTCATCCTCACCTATATGATGCTTGTCGTCATCGGTGAGCGCAAAACCTTGTGGATGGTGCGCGGCTTCATCATTTTGATGTTGGCCGCTGCCATCAGTAATCGTGTTGAACTACGCCTATTGAGCTTTGTGCTGAACAACCTGGTTGTAGGTTCAGCCGTTGCAATGGCCTTCATCCTGCAATCAGAGTTTCGCCGCTTTTTAGAGCAACTGGGGCGGGGCCAAATTTTGCAACTCATTCAGCCCTACCAGCGCAGTGCGCATAAATCCTCCAACACGGTTGATGAAATTGTCGATGCGGTGAAAGAACTATCGCAAAACCGCACTGGGGCCTTGATGATCATTGAGACGGGCAGCCCCATTGATGAGCGAGATTTTTCGGTGCCGGGGGTGCGCCTGAATGCGGAAGTCTCGAAAGAATTACTGCAAACGATTTTTCAGACCAGTACCCTGCTACACGATGGGGCCGTGCTCATTCGGGATACACGGGTGATTGCGGCGGGGGTGATTTTGCCTCTGTCTGAGCGGACGGCGTCTCGCCAGTTGGGGACGCGGCACCGGGCGGCAATGGGCATTACAGAACGAGTGGAAAATTGCATCTGCGTCGTGGTTTCTGAGGAAACTGGGTCGATTTCAATGGCTGAGCGCGGTGGCTTAAATCGGCCTTTAACGAGCAGTAAACTAAAGGAACTATTGGAACAGCGGTTGTCTCCGGCTGCCGATCGCGAAACGGGCACTCCCACCTTCAGAGGTCTGCGCCGTCGGTTTACTGCACAAGCTGGAACACTATTGGAGCGATTAACAAGGCATCAAAAACATAAAAGTTAAGTGAAGACTCACCTGTTTTTAGAGCCAAACCTTTGTCCACTAGTGTTCACTGATCATGAAGGGCCAATCACCATCTGGAGAAGGAATGACTGCACACTCACTTGTTTTGCAAGATTTGCCTACAGATCTTCAGCGAGAACGTCTCCCAAAACACGTTGCTGTCATTATGGACGGGAATGGTCGTTGGGCCAAACGGCGGGGCCAGCCACGCATTATGGGCCATCGGCGGGGGGTGGATGTGCTCAAGGATCTGTTGCGGTGCTGTCGGGATTGGGGAATCGAAGCCCTGACGGCGTATGCGTTTTCGACGGAGAACTGGGGTCGCCCACTGGAAGAGGTGGAATTCCTGATGATGTTGTTTGAGCGGGTGCTCCGGCAGGAATTGCGGGAAATGATGGCCGAAAATGTTCGCATTCGCTTTGTGGGTAACTTGGCGGCGTTGCCGCGATCGCTCCAGGCAGAAATTGCGCGGGCGGTGGAACAAACGGCAACGAATCAGGGCATTCAGTTCACCGTAGCGACGAATTACGGGGGGCGGCAGGAGATTTTACAAGCCTGTCAGGCGATCGCCCAAAAAGTGCAGGATGGGGTGCTGACCCCTGACCAGATTGATGAAGCCACGTTCAGCCAGCATTTGTATACCAATGGGATTTGTGACCCGGATTTGCTGATTCGGACGAGCGGCGAAATGCGGATCAGCAATTTTCTCCTCTGGCAAATGGCCTACAGCGAAATTTATGTGACGGATACGCTGTGGCCTGATTTTGATCGGCAGGAATTCCATCAGGCGCTACAAAATTATCAACAACGCGATCGCCGATTTGGCAAAGTTTCTGTCTAGACTCATGGGGCTTCATCCCGCGATCGCCACGGACTGGGGCGGAGCTATGGCCCAGCAAAAATCGCATCTTCAACATCTCGGCGACTGAGGGAGTATTTGAACGATCGCTGCACTTCGCGATCGCCATCTCCAAACCCAAAATACCGCACGGTGAGTTGGTCAGCATCCAGCCACAATTCGGCTTTCCAGGTGGTACGGGCTAAGGTCCAGCAGTGCAGTTCTGCCTCGTCTTGTTGGCAGCCGTGGTCAAGCAACCACTGTTCAATTTCGGGCAGGGGGTGGTTGTATAGGGGGGTTTCAGCCGGAGGAAGTGTCATGGAGTCAAACCAGTGCAAGAATAATCAAGAATAATCGGAAACTGGAACGAACGGTAGACTGCGCCAGCGTGGTAATTATTGTCTACAAGGCCATACTGCTAAGGGCGATCGCCCAATCTCCGTTGGGGCGGATCCTGTGGCCAGGGTTGGCTCAGCAAGGGGACGGCCCGGTTTAGGGAGAACTGGGGCTCGCTGGCGTCTGGATTCCCGGTGGGGTGGCCGCTGCCGACTGGGTAAGGGTGATGGCTGGCGGAGAACCGGAATACGGCGAGGTGGCAGCATTGCCCAACAGGGTTTCGCTCCGCGTCATGCCGACGGCGATCGCCAAAAACAGACAGCCAACAAACGTAACCCCCAGAATAAAGAGCGCAAACAACTCACCCGGCGAAAGGGGGCGGTCAGTTGGATCAAGATAGGCCGAAGATGTGTAGGTCGTTTTGGGGGGAAAGCGGTTTATCCCAGGCAGGGTCTGCACAACGGGAACGGAGGAGTAGCCAATTTTGAGGTTGTACGCCGTGCGACGCTCTGGGTTGCTCAAAGTCCCATAGGCTTCGTTGAGCTGCTGAAATTTGGCGGTCGCGATCGCGGCGGGCAGGGTGGTGGTGTCTGGATGGTAGAGCTTGCTCAAGTCACGATAGGCTTGGCGAATTTCCCGCAGGGAGGCGGATGGATGCACCCCCAACAGGCCGTAATAACTGTCAGATAGCACCTTTCGATGCAGTTCCCGCCCAGACCGACCAGACCAATAGTTTGATGTTGCCTGCTCTTGCCCCACGCCAGCCTCACTTTCGTTAGACGTTGAATGAACAAGGTTTACTGTTGAACTATTCTAACTGTCTGACGGAAATTGTTTTTGCCTTCCTGGGGTTAACGGGGGGTAAATATGGGTGAAATTTGACGATCGCCCCGGCTGCTCCCCCAGATGCCAGCCAGCAAAACCCAGCCCAGAATGTTGATTCGGGCATCAAACAAGGTCACGTCGAAACCATTGAAAAGGGTGTTGCACAAAAAGGTGAGGATAAAAATAAAGCGAATCGTGCGATCGCCCGTGGGACTGGCAGAGAACAGCGCTTGACTGCCGGAAGCTACGACCCACCCCACTAAGCCCACCAGACCTAGCGTTGCGGGGATGCCCGTTTCACACAACAGCATAAAGCCGAGATTGTGGGGATGGCCCAGAAGAAATTGCGTTTTGGCCTGGTATAAGGGCGAAAAATTGCGGAGTCCCCAGCCAAGCCAGGGGCGTTCTTGGGTCAAGTGCCACGCAAATTGCCATTGGGTGAGCCGGAGGGTGGGCACGGGGCGATCGGGATAGAGTTGGTCTGTCAGCCGTGCCCAAAAAAAGGCAGGAACAATGAACCGGAGCCAGGTTTGGAGGGGGAGGGGGGCGAAGGCTGCACCTAACACGATGCCCACGACCAGCCCGACGGCAGCCACTAACCAGCGCCAGCCTAGATAGAGCGCGTAAGCCAAGCCCGCGATCGCCGCGATTCCCCAAGCATTCCGCGAGTTGGTGAAAATCAGCGCGATCGCATTCAAACCAACAACGAGTGTTAACCCACCGAGGGGCCACCAAACTGCCGGATCAAGCTTCCGCCAAGATTTCCAGTGGCCCAGTTGGGTCAGCTTTTCTAGCCACAGGCCCAGGGCGATCGCCAGGGTCATCACCAGATAATTCGCCAGGATATTGGCATACCCAAAGGTGGCGGCCATCCGACCGGGGGGGGTTCCCTTAAAGTCAATCACCCAATCAATCACGACCCACAACACGCGAATGTGGAGCACTTGCTGCCAACCCAGCCACAGCCCGACCATTTGGGCCAGCCCGATCACCGTAACCGGCACCGATCCCAGAACAATCAGCCAGGCCAGTTGGCGCAATTCCAGCGGCGATCGCACCATCACGCTAAAGGCTGCAAATACCCAAAAATAGGGAATAAAGTTAAACAAGCCTAGATAGGCATCGGGCGGGGAATGGGCTGCAATCGCACTCAGCAGCAGCAGGCCACTCAGCGCCAGCCACCCCCGGTTGATCGGTTGGGCCGCAATGGGCCGAAATTTCGCCCAGAGCAAAATCAGGCTGATGAGCAGCACACTGACCCCGCCCAGCAACATACTCAGCGGTAAGACTAAAATGGCCCACTGTGCCCAACTCCAGAGCGATCGCAACGTCGGGTCGGGATGCGGTTGTAACGGGAGGTACGCGCGTAACCAACGACGGATCTCAGCGGCCTTAGGCAAATTCAAAGCACTCCGCTCGGGTGAGGCGAATTTGCGCCAAAGCATAAATGGTGGGGATGATCCGGGCATAATTCGTGGACACTGCCCGCCACCCTAAATCGGCAAAGAACCAGGCCCACAGGGCTGGCCCCACACAGGCGAATACCCCCCGAGCCACGCTGTATCGGGCGGTCGCCATAGCCATGCCGCGCCGCGCCGTTTGCATCGCGATGTGATGGGGTAACTGAGCCGCGATCGCCCCACCCATCACCGCCGCCTGTTGCGCTAGTTGATAGCGAGCCACTTGTACCGCAAACTGGCGGGCAATCAATTGCATCACCATAGGCCGCACCACAGAAGTCATGGCAAGGGCGGTTCCCCCTTTGAGGATGAGCCGCATGGGATCTTGTTGCACTGCGGTCGGCAACTGGGGTAAAAGCTGCGATCGCGTCAATGTATGTTTGAGTTCCACCGCAAAGGTATCTCGCTCGGCCCGGGGCAGTTGTTTCAGGGCTCGTCCCAGCAGCTCAAGAAACACCTCCGATTCCAGGTCTACCGTTGTCATGGACTTTTTGTACGGTAGTTTTAAATAGCGACAAACTTGAATCAACACCTGGCGATAACTGAGTTGCTTCGTTTTGCCACTCAACACCGTCATGCCATCTGCCGCCAAAAACCGGAAGCGTTCTTCCAACTCTAGGAGCCACTCATCCCGTTCTTTGCTTTGCACTTCTGCTGGATCCGGTGTGCGCCAATAATCAATGGGATTAAACTTGCGACAAAACAGAATTTCCGTCAAATCCTGCAACTCTTCTTCCGTTGCCAGATCCAAAGCCATTCTTAGCTCATCCACATTAATGCACTGCCTCCCACAGATAACCTGCATTGGAATATTCTACTAAATGGCACACAGCGTGTACTTATCCCTGCAAACAACTCACGAAAACCGCGAGCAATACAATGGAAACTATGGAAATTGAACGCATTACTCTCCTCTCCAGCCGCGAAATCGAAAAGATGCGTCGTGCAGGACATTTGGCCGCCCAACTGTTGCATCATTTAGGAACGTTGGTGCAACCGGGGATTAGCACCTGGGAGCTAGACGAAGAGGCGGAACGCTGGACTCAAGCCCACGGCGCGAAAAGCGCTCCCCTAGGTTACAAAGGCTATCCCAAGTCAATTTGTACCAGTTTGAATGAAGTGATTTGTCATGGCATTCCCCATCGCAAACAGATTTTGAAAGATGGCGATATCCTTAATATTGATGTCACGTTAATCGTGGATGGCTACCACGGCGATACGTCCAAAATGTTTTTTGTAGGGGAACCGTCGCCCGTGGCCAAAAAGCTAGTGGATGTGACGGAAGAATGCCGCCGCCGGGGAATTGCCGTGGTCAAAGAAGGGGCCAGAATTGGGGATATCGGGGCGGCGATTCAGGAATATGCCGAAGCGGCAGGATTTTCTGTTGTGCGGGATTTTGTCGGCCACGGCATCAGTAATGTGTTTCATACTGCGCCCCAAATTCCCCATTACGGCAAGCGGGGCACGGGCAAAAAACTCCGGGCGGGGATGGTATTTACGATTGAGCCGATGATTAATGAAGGCACTTACGAAGTGGAGATGTTAGATGATGGCTGGACGGCAGTCACGCGCGATCGCAAACTGTCGGCCCAGTGTGAACACACGATTGTCGTTACGAAAGACGGTTACGAAATCTTAACCCCTTACCCCGAAGACCATTGACTCCCAATTTAGACACTCCTACCCTCGAAACCTTCGCTTCAACGCCGCGCTTGGCGCAACAGTTGCGATTTATTGTCGAAATTGACCAACTCAAAGGGATATTACGGCAAACGTTGTTAACCGATGCTTCCCGTCGAGAAAATAGCGCCGAACATTCCTGGCATATTGCGATGATGGCGATCGTCCTGGCGGAATATGCGCCCCCTGGGGTTGAGATTGGCCATGTCATCAAACTGCTGCTGGTGCATGATTTAGTCGAAATCGACGCGGGAGATACCTTTTGCTACGACGTGCACCATAACCAAAGTAAAGCCGACCGGGAGCAACAAGCCGCCGATCGCATTTTTGGTCTGCTGCCTCCAGCGCAAACGGTGGAACTCCGGGCTTTGTGGGAGGAGTTTGAAGCCCAGGAAACCCCTGCGGCCCAATTTGCCGCCGCCCTCGATCGCCTCCAGCCTATGTTAAACAATTGGCAAACCGAGGGTGGAACGTGGAAACAGCACGGCATTAGCCACGATCGCGCCTTACACCGAGCTAGCCCAATCGCCGTGGGTGCCCCGCCCCTGTGGCCATTTATCCAAAACTTGTTAGCAGATGCCGTCGCCCAAGGGTATTTGCAGCCCGCCCAACTCCCCCAAACGCCACCACAGTCGCAATCACCAATGACTAATGACCAATGACTAATGACCAATGACTAATCACCAATGACTAATGACCAATGACTAATGACCAATGACTAATGACCAATGACTAATCACCAATGTCAACAGTAGACAAACCTACCCCGTTGTAGACTCGTTCCTTCGAGCGGGCGATCGCAAAACTCAATCAAATCGGATGATTTCATTGCTATTTGTAAAGCCACACTAAGGGAGTTAAGCACACATTAACTTCAGTTAAATGCATTGGCGCACCTGGGTGAAAGTGTTATGTTGTATATGGATACAGAGAGCGAAGATAACCTCTACAAACTAAGGCTTTTGGAGCTGTATCCCCGTTCAGAAGCCACTGCGCTACAGGTGAAAGTTTACGCGATTTGTTCATGATTTCTTCACTCTGAATATTGCGAATAACGTTGTTCTGAATGCAACGCTTTAAGCCGAATTAGATCGGTTTACTCTCATCGTTTTCCAAGACTGATTACTTCTCAGAATACTGTCAGGTGTTAACAATTAAGGAGGGAATTGATTCATTTCAGGATCACGCTGTGGGCGCAGATATTAACTTCGTAAACCTTAATTTGAACTCAATTAACTTGAACTATTAAACAGCCCGGTAGCCTTCTGCCGGGTTTGTTTATGTTTAAGGGTAGGTGTTAATTTGCTGGGATTGAATCGCGTTTTCTGGCCTATTTGGGCATGGAAATAGTAGTTGGAAATCGCTGAGAACTGGTGTAATACGGCGGTCATGCAATGTTGCGATCGCACTCTGCAATACGGCAGTTTAAGACGTTAAAACTTTCGTGGCTTTCTGCCCTGCGATCGCGAGATTTGACTAAGCTAAAAAGTAGTGAAAATTACATATCCTCTTGGGATAGGAGTTCAGCCATGATAGCCATTCATCCTCAAGCTCAAGGTGGGCGATCGTCTTGGCAAATTGTTTTGTTTAGTGCGTTGATCTTTTGGCTGAGTAGCTGTTTGTTGATTGATGGTGTGGTAATGCCATCCATGTATGTTTCCGGCTTGATGGAACAAGCGGGATTTGCCACCGCAGGTTATTCTTTGTTTTGGGTTTTTAATCGGGTGGAGTTGGTGTGCGCCGGGTTAATTTTGACAGTTGTGCTGAGCTTGGCTTACCTGCGGCACCCGTGGAACCGACCTGGTACTTTTGCGACGCTTCTGGCCGTGGGTTTGCTGGCGATCGCGATGATTGATACCTATGGCTTAAGTCCGCAAATGGGGGCCTTGGGGTTGCAGTTGGATTGGCTGTCGGCCCAAGTGCCAGTCGTCGCTGAGATGAATCGCCTGCACCTGGAATATTGGGGCTTAGACCTGCTGAAAATGGCGATCGTCGGAACGTTGCTCTGGCGATATCTGCGGCCATCATTTCCGGTGAGTCAGATGTGAACCTGATAGGATGAAGAAAAGTGAACACCTTGATTCATCTAACTCATGACTTCTTCTCTGGGCAATCTGCGTGACCTGTATCAGCAAGTCATTCTGGAGCGGTACAAAAAACCTCGGCACCGGGGCAAAACAGAACCAGTGGATCGGTTTCAGCGGGGGCACAATCCTTCCTGCGGCGACACGATTGAACTGACCCTGAGCTTGAATGAGGCGGGCGATCGCATTGAAGCCGTGAAGTTTGAAGGGGAAGGCTGTGCGATCGCAATGGCCTCGGCAGACTTGATGGCCGAAGCATTGACGGGGCAATCTGTCGAGACTGCTCTCCAGATGGTGCAACAGTTTCAAGACATGATGAAAGGCGGTGTGGAGTTTCCCCAAGAGTTCCGGAAGTTGAATGTGATGCAAGGGGTGTCCCAATTTCCGGTGCGCATCAAATGTGCAACGTTGACCTGGCACACCCTCAAAGCCGCAATTGAAAGTAGCTTGGCCAACCCAGCCCAGGAAAGTTTCGTTACCAACGAATAAAACCGCAGCCGTAAAGCGGCTCATAAGGGCGATCGCCGCTGCATCGCTGCCAGGCAGTTTACTCACTTGGAGCCGCTAAGATCGCTTGGAGGCGACTCCGAAACTCACCTTTTGGGTGACCACCTTTGACCTCACCAATAATTTTGAAGGTTTCGCTAGCAGGATCTTCACACACAATGTAAGTTGGCCAGCCCATGTCAACCTTGTTGGGATATTGCGCCAGCAGCACCTTGCGGTATTGGCGATAGGTGGCCGTATCCTGCATTTTGCAGTCAATAAACGTTAATCCTAATTCTGCTGCCACTTTTTGGTCATAAAAAGCCATCTTGTGGCAAATCCCGCAGTCTTCTGAAGAGAATTTAATAATGGTTCGATCCATGATGATGTAACTTCTCGGGACGTAGCGATGTGGGTGTCGCGCGGTGGCGATCGCGCTGCTGGTCAGGGGCACCGGAGGGTTACCGTTGCAGGGGCGCAGCGTGTTTGTATTCTACGCCGACTGGGTGCCCCCCATGAAGAAACCCCGACCCATTGCTGAGCCGGGGTGCCAAATCAGGGTGCATCTACCACTTACTGTTTCTTCAGTGTTGAGCAGATGTCCGGAGAGTTTGGCGCAACAAGTTTTCTGAAACAAGTTTGATGACATGAGCTTGGTGAAAATAAGGTTGGCGCAAGGACTGGGGAGCGATCGCGCGCGGGTTTCTCATAGGCCAGTCAATCCAGTTTTTTGGGGTGTAGCGGTTGTGTGCAGGGTGGGCGATCGCGGGGCCAACGTCCAAGTTTGAAGTTTCGGTAACGGGGTGAGCGCCATCTCCCCGGCCTTGAATGAGATATGCCAAGATCACAGTGGTTTAGTCTCACTTTGGGGGCTGGGCTTGGTCAGCACACAATCCCCATTCACCAGGGCAAAATTAGAGTATGGTTGGAAGCGATTTCACGCAGAAGAATCACCATTAGACTCGTGCAGTACTCAAATGGTTTAATTTGTCGAGCATTGAATTTTCGGCCTGATTGGCAGAGGCGATCGCTGATTATAAAACAAAGGCCCACTGGGTACTTTGCATTGGGCTGGCAGTTGTTGGCCCACTCACTCTGTCAAGCTTGGGAGCAAAATCTTCAAGTTCAACGCTGTTTGTGGCCTGGTGTCTGCTGCTCTAACTGCTCTACTCACTGTTTTCTGGGAGAAAAACTGTGACCCAGGAATTTCGCCTGTCTGTAACCCCAATTCGGAATGACGAGTATCTGGTGCGCACTGAAGATGTTGCGCCCGGTGTGCCGTTGGCAGAAGAGCAGGTCATTTGGCGGGTCGATGACTGGTTGATGGAAGCCAGTTTGTTGATGGACGATCCGTTATCGGGGTTGCTGCGCGGGGCAGTGCCGGGGGGCAAACTGGGCGGTGGGTTAGACGCCATTGGGCAACAGCAAGCCGTGGCGAATTTAGTGGCTTTTGGGCAGCGGTTATACGGCGCTTTGTTCCAGGGCACCATTCGCGATAGCTGGATGATGGCTAAGGCGATCGCCCAACATCAGCACCATCGCCTGCGGTTTCGGTTGGGCTTGAAGGGAACGCAACTCCATCGTCTGCCCTGGGAAGTGTTGTATGAGGGCGATCGCCCCTTGGCCGCCGGGACAGACATTATCTTTTCCCGGTATCACTCTAGCTTTTCGGTGACAAAGGCATTTCAGCCGAAGCCCATGCCTGCTGGCCCCGATCATGTCCTCAAAATTTTGATGGTGTTGGCCGCCCCCAGCGACCAGGCCATGTTGGCCTTGCAGCAAGAAGCCCAATACCTCCAACAAGAATTGCAGCGGATGCCGACCACCGGGGGCAGTCAGTTTGCCGCCATTGAGTTAACCACCCTGGAACAACCCGGACGGGAAGAACTTACCCAGGCTTTGGAACACAATGCCTATCACGTCCTCCACTATGCGGGGCACAGCAACCTGGGGCAAGCGGGGGGCAGCCTATCCCTGGTGAATAACCGCACGGGGTTGACAGAAATTTTGAGCGGGGAAGATTTGGCTGGGTTGCTGGTCAACAATGGTGTGCGGATGGCGGTGTTTAACTCCTGTCGGGGGGTATATACGGCCACGTCGGAATCGAACCGGATTGCTGAGGGGAATTTGGCTGAGGCGTTGCTGCGGCGGGGGGTGCCTGCGGTGTTGGCGATGGCAGAGCGCATTCCCGATGAAGTGGCGTTGAACCTGAGTCGGTTGTTCTATCGCAATTTGCGCCAAGAGGCCCATCCCATCGATCTTAGTTTGGGGCGATCGCGCCAGGGTTTGATTTCTTCCTATACTTCCGATCAGCTCTATTGGGCCTTGCCCATTTTGTATCTCCATCCCGATTTTGATGGGTTTTTGTTGCCGACAACAGCCCCGCCTACCGGAAATGGCTATTACCCCACGCCCGGAGGGACGGCGGGGTATGACACAGCGGAAGCTACCGTGTTTGAACCAGCGGCTACAGAGTGGCCCGCTGCCTTACTCCAGACGACCGGGCCGGCGAATGGCCCTCCGACGGAAAGTTGGCTAGAGGAAGATGACATTGAGATTGATGATTTTCCTCTGGATGCGTCTGGTTTGTCGGAAGAAGAGCGCGTGGCCCAGTTAGCCCACGAAGTGTCCCATAGTCCTACGGTGCTGGAGCCGGAGGAGTCGCGCTTGGGCGGAACAGAATTTGGCCGTGGAGCGATCGCTAATGATCAGCCTTCAGCCATGCCAGCGGTGGCCTCGAACGATCCCAGAGTCTATGCCGAACTCGAAAACGTGTTGCAAGACATGGGCAAACTGACTCCAGCGATCGCGGCGGGGAGTCAGGCGATTCAGGCCAACCCCAACAGTGCAGCGGCCTATACCGAGTTTGGTTGGGCGTTGTATCAGCAAGGCTATTTGACTGAGGCCATTTCAACCTACAATCAGGCGATTCGCCTGGATCCAGACTATGCCACTGCATTCAACCGCTTGGGATTGGCGTTTTATCAGCAGGGGCGGGTAGACGAGGCGATTCGGGCTTATAGTCGCGCGGTGCAACTCGATCCGACGTTGACTGAAGCCAGTACCAATCTGCGGACGGCCCTTTATGGGGATGATCTGCCAGGGCCATCGGGCACAAAAGCACAACCGCCGCTGCCCGTGCGCGATCGCCCCCAAGGCACGCGGGTATCCCGTGGCTTCCGGCGACGGTGGCTTTGGGGTGGGGTGGGGGCTGTGGCGATCGCGGCTTTGCTGGGGGGCTGGTTTTATCGCGAACCCCTGACCCGGTTTTTGGCCGCCCCCTGGGAGTGGCTCTTTCCAGAGCAGCCTAATTCTTTGCGCCGCTACCCTGACTCAGAACTGATCGCCCTGGCCACGACAAACTTGGATCAACAACAGTTTGAGCCCGCCCAAGCCGCGATCGCCGAATTGCTCGATCGTAATAATATTGACGCGGCGGCCAACTTGCTCACCACGGCCACAGCTACAAACCCAGCGGCGGATTTCAAATTCTTGCAAGGACGGCTCGAATGGCAACGTCGCTTAGCAGGCCAACCCAACGCCAGTATCGACACGGCCCGCCAATTTTGGGAACAAGCGGCCCAAACGCAAAAGTCCCCCCAACTGCAAAATGCCTTGGGGTTTGCCTATTACGCTCAGGGAAAGCTCGATCCGGCTGAACAGTCCTGGTATAAGGCAATTCGGCTTTCCCAGGGGGAAGGCGCAACGACGGGCACCCAATCAGAAGTCTTGACGGCCCATGCGGGGCTGGCGCTGGTCGCTCGCAAAAAAGCTGACCAATTCACACCAAATTCCGCCGAACAGGCAACCCAATATGCCGAAATGCAACGCAACCTTGAAATTGTCCTGAGTCAGGATAAGGTGAACTTCCAACCCGATCGCCTCCAACAAAATTGGCTCTGGCTGGACTCAGCGATTCAAGATTGGCAGGCCGTTCTGGCCAGTCACAAAGGAGCCTGAGGGCGGCGGAGAAGCAGGGCAGCGGTGCGGAAGCCAACGGGGCGATCGCCCTGGTCTGAGTGCTTATCCGGCAGGCAATAACTCCCGGAATTCATACATCACAATGCCAGAATGCACATCGTTATACACGGCCACATAGCCTGTCTTCACCAAATTCTGTAAAGCCCGTTCAACCGTTTGGAACTCTGTTTCCGTATCCAGCACCGCCTGGGTGACAGATAGGCGACCCCCCCGACGCTCGGCAGCTTGGACTAATTTCACGATGAGTTCGTTCCGTTGGAAGCGGGGAGCGCTGGCCGTAGGGGGCGCGGCAATCACTTGGTGCGGGGTGGGGTAAAGTTCCGGGGCATGAGGCAACGTGCCATAGCGCGATCGCCACTTGGTATTGTGTTCCTCGACCATCCCCGGAATGAGCACCAAATCCAGCAATTGCCCAAAACCTAGCAGCCCAAAGGTACACAGCCACAACAAGCCAGTAAAAATCTTGCCATTATAAAGCCGCTGCAAGCCGTGGAGCTGGAAGAGGCAACCCAGCCAGAGAAGATAAGCTGTGCCAACATTATTCATAACGTGGTTGCACTGTGTGGGAGGCATTAGCTCCCTATGATAAAGAGTTTTTTGGAGAATGGGGGATGGTGCAAGGCCAGCAACCGTGATTCCCAAGAGTCTGGCGATCGCCCCCAGCGGGAGTTTTCCCGTTGTCCCTGCGAATAGAGGCAAACTGATATTTCCGAACGCAAAGTTTGCAAGACTTAATGTTTTGAACGGAGTTTCCCGCATCACAGCTTGGTAGACTGTGAGACATGGCGATCGCGGCCTTTTCACACTAGAGGGATGCCGCCTTGCCGAGTTACCACAGGCAGATGTTCGCTTCTAGCTAACATCAGGGAAGACACATCTGGCGATTGGTTCACCACCTCTGCATTATCAGAATCTAAGAAAACGACTCATGGTAGATTCCCTTAAAAAGCCCGCTTTTGAAGAGATGCGCCCCGGTGTGAAAGTTCCTTCCAAGGAAACGATTCTCACTCCCCGCTTCTATACAACGGACTTTGATGAAATGGCAGAGATGGATATTTCTGCCAACGAAGACGAACTGCAAGCCATCCTGGAAGAGTTCCGGGCTGACTATAATCGCCATCACTTTGTCCGTGATGCAGAATTTGAGCAATCTTGGGATCACATTGATGGTGAGACCCGTCAGCTCTTTATCGAATTCTTAGAACGCTCTTGTACGGCAGAATTTTCTGGCTTCTTGCTCTACAAAGAGTTGAGCCGGAAGCTGAAAGGTAAAAATCCTGTTCTGGCCGAGTGCTTTGCCTTGATGTCGCGGGATGAAGCCCGCCACGCTGGGTTCCTCAACAAAGCCATGTCCGACTTTAACCTTCAGTTGGATTTGGGCTTCTTGACCAAGAGCCGGAAGTACACCTTCTTCAAACCCAAGTTCATTTTCTACGCCACTTACCTTTCTGAAAAGATTGGCTACTGGCGCTACATCACCATTTATCGCCACCTCGAACAGCACCCCGAAGATCGGATTTACCCCATCTTCCGGTTCTTCGAGAACTGGTGCCAGGATGAAAACCGCCACGGCGACTTTTTCGATGCCATCATGCAAGCCCAACCCCAGTTTTTGAATGACTGGAAAGCGAAGCTGTGGTGCCGTTTCTTCCTGTTGTCGGTGTTTGCCACCATGTACTTGAACGATGTGCAGCGCTCTGGCTTCTACAAGGCCATTGGTTTGGATGCACGGGAATACGACAAGTATGTGATTGAAAAAACCAACGAAACCTCGGCGCGGGTTTTCCCGATTGTCTTGGATGTGCAAAAGCCTGAATTCTACGATCGCCTTGAAGTGTGTGTGCAAAACAACGAAAAACTGACAGCGATCGCGAATTCCAACGCCCCAGCACCAATCAAGCTGATCCAAAAACTGCCTTACTACATTTCTAACGGTTGGCAACTTGCGCGCCTGTACTTCATGAAGCCGATTGATGTTGCTGCCACCCAAGGTATGGCGCAATAAACGTTTGCTTGGCTTGTGCTAAGTTGATCGACTAAATCCCCCTATCCAACTCAGGGTACGGGGATTATTTTTTATGGGACACTATTGCAATGTGAGGAAGGAAGCGTTGTATGCAGGTGTTGATTCCGTCGTTGAGGTGGCTCGGATGGCCGACTGGCGCGAGTTTGCTGTTAGTCTTGGGGAGTGTGGTTGCGCCGCCGACCTTGGCTGAACCGACCCCGCCGATTTCCTATCGAGCGAGGGATTTAGTCCAACCTGACTTGCCTAGCCTCCCTAGCAGCGCGGCTAACCTGGGCGAGGAACCAAAGGACATGGGCCTAGCTGGTGCAAACTGGGAGGCCGGACAAGTGCCTGGATTGCCCGCTGCGCCCCGCCCCGCGATCGCAGCTTCCCTATCTCTCTCCGGTAATCTGCCATCCTTGCCGGAGCGAACAGATTCCCCATCCGGGGCGATCGACCCTGTCGCCCAAGCGGACTCAGAGCCCCCGGCAGTGGCACCGACCGATCCCCCAACCCCAGAGAACCCCAGTGACCTGGACAAAAGCCCGGTTTACCAAAAGTGGCGGCAACGGGTGCCCGATGTGCTGGAAGATATCAAACGCGATCCCAGTTTTCGGACACGGGTGCGTTTGGGCTTGTCCTACTTTCCCTCGACGTTTGACTCGTTAGGGTGGAATGTGGGTGTGGAAGATGTGTTTTTAGGGAACACGCCCCTGACCCTGAGTGGGGATTATCAGGCGACGTTCACGGGCGATCGCAAAGCCGGCGGCGCAGAATTGCGCTATTACATCCTGCCCTTGGGGAGCTACTTTAACGTCACTCCCGTTTTGGGCTATCGCTATCTTGAAACGCCCCGCTACACGACTGACGGGCTGAATGTGGGCATCAAAGCGCAATTTGTGCTGTCCCGGACAGGTGGTGCCGATATTGCCTTGAGCCAGACCTGGGTGGCACCCCGACAAAGCGAGGAAGTCGGCATCACGAAACTGTCGTTTGGCTATGCCCTGACGAAATCATTGCGGTTATCGACGGATATTGAAAAGCAAAACTCCAAGCAAAAAAAAGATACCCGGTTTGGCCTCTCCCTGGAGTGGATGTTTTGATGCCATACCCGTGCTAATGGATGTGATTTCAGTCACAGATCATCATGACGGAAGCCCACTAATTTGGGCGATCGCCTCACCTGGGGCTGTGCTGATGTTCACGACTATCGACTGATTCAATCATCTATCTATAGGATGAATTCTGAAAAGATTAGTTAAGTAGGGGGATGCGATACCCATCCAGCATCTCCCTTTTCTCAGACTCTTCTTAGGGGCTTTTCAGGTAAAACTGAGCCATAGGCCGCGATCCCCGGAGCCGCAGGAATGAGGCCATCGCGGAACTGACTGTGAGGTTTAAACCGCAAAAACTGACCTCAGCGCGATCGCGACTCAGGTCGTTATCAGAGCAGGGGCACCCTGGCCAATCGGCATAGTGAAAAGACTGGCGACAGGGATGGCAATCGCCCTATTCAGCGTAGCTAGAGGGTAATTCCGGGGCAGCGCTTTTGAGCGGTGGGCTACCAGGTAACGTTGCGGTATGGTTGCCAGTCTGCTCCGGCGGGACTAAGCCTTTGACCTGACGCATGAGACTTGCCATTTCCAGGGCACTCATCGCATAATTCCAGCCCAGATTGCTCTTAATGCCAGCCCGTTCCAAGGCTTGCTGCATCGTATCAGTGGTGACAATGCCAAAAACAACTGGCACCCCAGTTTGGTAACCAGCGGCGGCAATGCCTTTCGAGACTTCGGCGGCAACATAGTCGAAATGGGGAGTTTGGCCCCGAATGACAGCGCCCAGACAAACGATCGCGTCGTAGCGGTTGCTCATGGCGAGTTGCCGTGCGACCAGGGGCACTTCAAAGCTGCCGGGCACCCAGACATAATCGACTTGTGTTCCCTGGGGGTCAACATCAACACCGTGCCGCTTCAAGCAATCTTGACAGCCTTCTAACAGTTTGGTGGTGACCAGATCGTTGAAACGCCCGATGACGATCGCAAACCGAAAGGAACTGGACTGGGTGAATGAACCTTCAAAAACTGCCATGATGCTTTGTTAATTGAGGAAAATGATGCGCGCGATCGCGGTGCCGCTATGCACAAACAAAACCGAGAGAGATCATAACGCGAAATCTCCCAAAACAATTCCCGCAAGCACCACGCCTCGCTCGCGGGAATATCGTTGTGATGTTATGGATTGTTTGTAAAACAGATGATCCGTTGGGGGAAATAAATCGACGCAACGGGATCGAGCAGATGCGGTTTAGGCAACGAGATAGTTCAACAAACCGACCACAATCACCAATGCGGCCCAAGCACCCGAACCCAAGAAAATGAAGCGGCGGGATTGGTCCCAACTTTGAGGTGTGGCCAGTGCAACGGGGGTGCCAATCACCAACGCGAAGGAGAGGAAAACCAAAGCAGCCAGAGCCAATTGGAACAAGATTGTGAGCATATTTGCGTCTCCCGATACGGCAATAAACTAGGCAAATAGGGTTAATCATTAACCTATCAGAAAACTGGTCGGAATTGTTAACGCTTCTCCTGCGGGCATGGTTGCCGCGACGGGGGCTGGGTGCGGTGGCATAGCAGACGCAGGAAAGGGCCAGAAATTTGTGAGAATGGGGGCAGACGGATTTAGGAGCACAACCGCTGGCAACCTTGATGGATCTCATTCTGTGCCATACGACGGCTGACTTTGATACTTTGGGGGCGGCGGTGGGCCTCACGCGCTTGCATCCAGGGGCCAGGATTGTGTTGGCGGGTGGCCTGCATCCGGCAGTGCGGGATTTTTTGGCGTTGCATCGGGATGAATATCCGTTGCTGGAGCGGCGATCGGTGAATCCTGAACGGGTGCGATCGCTCATTGTGGTGGATACGCAGCAGCGATCGCGCTTGGGCAAAGTAGCGGAATGGTTGGATTGCCCCGGGGTGGGCCTCACGGTGTATGACCATCACTTAGAGGTTGAATCCGATCTGCGGCCCCAAACGGCCTATATCGAAGCAGTGGGTGCGGTGACAACCCTGGTGGTGGAGCAATTGCAGGCACACCACATCCAGCCCACGGCGATCGAAGCGACAGTCATGGCCTTGGGGATTCACGTTGACACGGGCTCTCTCACCTTTGCCCACACTACACCACGGGATGCGCGGGCGTTGGCCTGGTTAATGGAGCAGCAAGCCAGTTTACGGGCGATCGCCGACTACATCGATCCGGGCCTGTCCTCGGAATTGCAAGAGTTGCTAACGGTGGCTCTGGAAACCCTCCAGACTGAAACCATTCAGGGGTATACGGTGGCCTGGGTGTTGTTAGAGTTAGACCACTTTTTGCCCGGTTTGTCGGGGCTGGCTTCTCGGTTGATGGATCTCCTGGCGCTGGATGCGTTGTTGTTGGGGGCGCGGTATCACCGGAAGCTGGCAGATGGTGCAGGGGATGAATCCTTGAGTGTGATTGGGCGATCGCGCATTGACGGCACCAACTTGAGTGAGTTGTTTCAGCCGATTGGCGGGGGTGGGCATCCACGGGCCGCAGCGGCCAACCTCCACCATGTGCAAGGGGAACAGGTCTTGGCCCAACTGGTGGCCCAATTCAATGCCCAACTGCCCCAACCCCCCACCGCGCGGGATTTGATGTCGTCGCCCGTGCGGACAATTCGCCCTGAAACCACGATCGCGGAAGCCCAGCGCATTCTATTGCGGTATGGCCATTCGGGGTTGTCTGTGGTGGATGAACTGGGGCAACTCCTGGGCATTATTTCCCGTCGAGATATTGACATTGCGTTGCATCACGGGTTTAGCCACGCCCCGGTGAAAGGGTACATGACCACAAACCTCAAGACCATTACACCGGATACCCTGCTGCCGGAAATTGAAGCCTTGATGGTGACCTATGATGTGGGGCGGCTGCCCGTCATGAAACAGGGCCACCTGATTGGGATTGTCACGCGGACGGATGTGTTGCGGCAGTTGCATCAGCAAAGCCTGGAGACTTACCATCATCAGTTCCCCGAACGGCGCGATCGCACCGATCAGCTCCAGCTTGCAGCGACCCTGTTACCCATGTTGCGGCAACGGTTGATTCCAGAATTGTGGGAATTGCTGGCGATCGCGGCCCAGGAAGCCGAACAGCGGGGTTGGCAATTGTACCTGGTGGGTGGGGCCGTACGGGATGTCTTGCTGACTCGACTGGCCGAAGCAACCGGGTCAACAGCCGTTCCCCCTCGGTTGATCGAAGATATTGATCTGGTCGTAGATGGCTTTCATGAAGCGGCGGAAACGGAGGCCGGAGTGGCTCTGGCGCGATCGCTCCAGGCCCGGTATCCCCAAGCCCGGTTAGACATTCATGGCAAGTTTCAAACTGCTGCTTTGCTCTGGCACAATGACCCCATTTTTCAATCCTTGTGGGTGGATGTGGCCACGGCCCGCACGGAGTTTTATCCCTACCCGGCGGCAAATCCAGAGGTTGAAGCCAGTTCCATTCAGCAAGACCTCTATCGGCGGGATTTTACGATCAATGCGCTGGCTGTGCGGTTAACCCAGCCCAAGCCGGGGGAATTGCTAGACTTTTTCGGCGGGATTTTGGATTTGCAAGCAGGGCAAATTCGGGTGCTCCATGCGAATAGCTTTATCGAAGACCCAACGCGGATCTATCGGGCGGTGCGGTTTGCGGTGCGGTTGGGTTTTCAGCTTGAACCCCAGACCGAACGGTATATTCACCATGCGATCGCCAGTGGGGTTTACCAGCGCGTCCACGATCACGCCGATCCCCATTTTCGGGCTCCGGCTTTGCAAACTCGTCTGAAAGCGGAACTGAAATACATTTTGCAAGCCCCCTATTGGGAGGCCGCGCTGAAGCTGTTAGATCGGCTCCAGGCCCTCCAGTGCATTCACCCCAGTTTGGAGGTCAATGGGGCCTTGTGGCGGGAACTGCACTTGGTCGATCGCTGGCTCCGGCGGGCTAATCAACTTGCGACCCAGGCTGGTAGCCCTGACCGGGTCGCTTTGCCCCAACCGCTGAATTGGTTGTTGCGGTTGGAAGTGATTTTGGCGCACGTTGCCCCGGAGTCTCGGGGGGCGATCGCGATGGCGTTTCAACTGCCAGTAGATAGCATTGCGTGTTTGACCCAGTTGGCGATCGCCCAGACAACCATCACCACCCAACTGCCCCAGATGACCCTGCCCAGCCAAAAGGCCCAGTTACTCCAGCATTACGACACACCCACGTTGATCTTGGTGGCGATTCGGGGCGATCGCGCGGTGCGGCGGACGATTTGGCAATACTTTACTCAGTGGGCCACGGTGAAACCGCCTTTGGATGGTAACGCTTTGAAAACTTTGGGGTATAAACCTGGCCCCCAATTCAAAGCCATGTTAGACCAGTTAACGGCGGCCACACTCG
Organism: uncultured bacterium; assembly: GCA_964475335.1. Lineage (GTDB taxonomy): Bacteria > Cyanobacteriota > Cyanobacteriia > Leptolyngbyales > Leptolyngbyaceae > CAYYWG01. The sequence goes on along the minus strand of CAYYWG010000010.1, from coordinate 150,028 downwards.
ATGGGGTGGTGCGATCGCGAGCGGAAGCCGAAGCGTTTTTGCAACAATCCTTTCCAAGAACCCACACCGAGAATACAGCGAAACGACCCAAGTCGCTGTAGAGTTGAGTCAGGCCAGTTAAAAGATCCCAGTCCGGATTGGTGCCGGATGGTGTTGTTCCCATACTGTTTTGGTGTCGGGTCTCGCTTGTTTTGTCCGAAGAAAGCCGATCCCGACTATTTTCTGTGGAGTTTTTTTTACGACATGCTATCTAATTCTGAGAGTTCTACCCTTACACCGGATGAGTCGCCCCGCCCGACCACGTCCGCTTACCGCGATCGCCTCAACCATTGGGCGATCGCCCGTGTTTTGAGCGGCCAAACCCTGGAAGTCGTGGCCCGGTTTCGGAGTTATTCCGATGCGGAAGGACGCCTGAAGTTTGTGCAACGGCAGTTTCCCAGCGATCGCCTGTTGGTCATCGCCGACAAGCAGCGGTAACCGGAGCGGTATTGCACGCTTGAGGCAACCAATGGTGTGACCGGGCTTAGTGCAGGGGCCATAACAACTCCCTCGTCGCCGGGAGTCTGTCTCCCTTCCCGGCTCCAGCAACACTAGAGCGATTAGGCCGCAGCGGCATGACTGGAGAGTCCCCCCTGGTTTAGCGATCGCTCGCAACCTGGCCCACCATTCTGTTGCCTTAGTTTGGTTAAAGGAAAAAACCGCGCGATCGCTGCCCCGGTTGTCGGTTTTTCCCATTACTCCCAGCAGCTTCACCATCGGTTTGGGCCAGGGAGGCGCCCCACCGAATTACCATCAAAACAGCGCCAGGAAAAGCGTCGTAATTTCCAAGCGTCAAGAATATTGTTGTAAACCATCGACACGCGAATAGCCTCCCCGTGGTGCGGTAAAGTTGTTTGTATGTACGACGAAGATGAAGACCTACTGATCCTCAGTGACGATGAGGAATTAGAAAGCCCCCTGGATAAGCTGGAGCCAGTGGACGCTGAATCGGCGGAGCCAAAGCCCGATCCGGAGGCAATGTTGGCTCTGCTCGAAGCGCCAGAATCCAACCAGCGAATGCTGGCTGCCCGTGCCTTTTGCGAGCTTCAGGATAGCCGTGCCATTCCCCATTTGATCCGGTTGTTGGCGGATACGTGTCCGTTGGTGCGAGTCAGTGCGGCCTATGGGTTGGGGCGAAACCCCAGTCCGGTTGCGGTGGATGCGTTGATTCAGCAATACAACACAGACTGGAATGGCTATGTGCGCAAAGGGGTAGTGTGGGCTTTGGGCAATTGCCACGATCGCCGCACCCTGGACACGCTGATCGATGCCTTGAAAACTGACATTCCGGCGGTGCGCTTGTGGGCGGCTAGTGCCCTGGCACAAATGGCCCAGGTTGGCTATGAATCGGTGTTGGGGGCGATTCCTCCGTTGATCGAAGCCATGCGCCGTGACCCAGTGCCAGCCGTGCGGAGTAACTGTGCCTGGTCGTTGGGCCAATTGAGTCGTGAGTTGCCGTCGAATGTGGTGTATGCCACGGCGATCGATGCCCTGCTGGAAACCATCGTGGAAGACGAAGATTTGGGAGTGCGGGATGATGCCCGCTCCTCGTTGCTGAAAGTGGGGGATACTCGCGGCTTGCAATTAATCGCAGAGTTGGAGCAAGAGGGGTTGCTGTAGAGTAGGCGATCGCCGGATTGGCCCTGCATTGCAGCGGGCGCTGGAAACAAGTCTGCTCAATCGCTTTGGGTGAGGGGAATGGTGATCACAAATTCCGTCCCCCGACCGTGCTGCGATCGACATTTGATGGTGCCCCCGTGTTTTTCAACGATGATTTGGTAGCTGATGGAAAGGCCCATGCCAGTGCCGCTGCCAACTGGTTTGGTGGTGAAAAAAGGATCAAAAATGCGATTGCGCACACTAGTAGGCATCCCCGTGCCATTATCGGCAATGCGAATTTCGACTTGAGCGGCGGCGGTGATTTGCGTTGTGATGGTGATGGTGGGTGGGTCGGTGTTGGCGTGACCTTGTAGCAACGCTTCTTCCAGAGCATCGATCGCGTTACTGAGTAGATTCATAAACACCTGGTTCAGTTGGCCTGCGTAGCACTCCACCAGGGGCAAGTCGCCGTAGTGTTTGGCGATCGCAATTTCGCCGCGATCGCTTTTAGCTTTGATGCGGTTGTGCAAAATGACGAGGGTACTGTCGATGCCAGTATGAATATCAACAGCTTTCATATCGGCCTCGTCCATGCGGGAAAAGGTGCGTAACGACGCAACAATAGCCTGGATGCGATCGGCCCCCACCTTCATGGAGTTCAGCAATTTGGGTAAGTCTTCTAGCAAAAACTCAAAGTCGATCGCCTCTAATTCTTCGGTGATGGCGGCTCCAGGGTCAGGAAATTGCGCTTGATAAAGCTGGATTAAGCCGATCAAATCTTTGGTGTATTCTTGGGCGTGGGTGAGATTGCCATAAATAAAATTCACGGGATTGTTGATCTCGTGGGCGACGCCGGCAACCAGTTGCCCCAAACTCGACATTTTTTCTGCCTGGATCATCTGGGTTTGGGTGCGGCGCAATTCTGCCAGGGTTTGCTCCAGGGCTTGGGCTTGCTGGCGTAAGTCGGCTTCGGAGGCTTCCAGGGCGACCTGAGCTTCCACCCGCGCGGTGACATCTTGGAAGGTGCCCAACACCCCAATGACCTCGCCGTCGTCATTATGCAGCGGAATTTTGTTGGTTTCTGACCAGCGCCGCCGTCCATCTTCGTGGTACTGCTGGGGTTCAATCACGCCAAAAATTGGTGTATCGTTGTCCATGACGCGGCGATCGAGTTCCCGGTACCAGTTGGCCTCGTCAAGGGGATAAGGCAAGTCGTAGTCGGTTTTGCCAATAATTTGGTCAGGATGGCTCAGCCCACAAAGCTGGGCATAGCGTTTGTTGCAACCCAAATAGACAGACTTTCGATTTTTCCAAAAGGTGTTTTGGGGGAGGGCATCCATCACAAGTTCCAACAGTTGTTTGTTTTGTTGGAGTTCTTCCTCGATTGCCTTCCGCTCACTGATATCCCGTAAAATGCCCTGGAAGCCAATGATTTGCCCACTGGTATTGGTCGTTGCGGCGACTTTAGATGCGACCCAAAAATAACTGCCATCTTTGCGGCGGTGGCGAAACTCAAAGCTGCTGTGATCAGCGCCTGTAGTGGCGATCTTGTCCAAAAATGCGAGTGCGGCTTCTACTTCTTCCGGGTGGATCAAAGGGGCGATGGACGTGCCAAGCAACTCATCGATTTCATAGCCGAGCCAATTCCTGGCATTGGGTGAGAGATAGGTGAGAACGCCTTCCAAAGTGCACGACCAAATTAAGTCATGGGCATTTTCCACCAGTTGTCGGAATTTGGCTTCGCTGGCTTGCAGCAAATTGGCCATGGCTTGGCGATCGCTGATATCAGTGATGGAACCCACATAGCCGGTGATTTCTCCCTGACCGTTGCGTTCGGCGACGGCTTGCGTATAGACCCAAGAAATGAGGCCATCGGGCCGCTGAAACCGGCCTTCTAACTGAAATATGGTGTGGCTAGCTAAGGACTGTTGCCATGCGGTGATTACCCCCTCGCGATCGTCGGGATGCACGGCATTGATCCAACCCTGCCCCAAAGCGGCTTCGGTACTGATGCCCGCAATTTCACACCAACGCTGATTGACATAGACACATTGCCCCTCGGCATCAGTGCGGAAAATGCCCACGGGCACCGCCTGAGTGAGGGATTTGTATTGATTTTCGAGGGCGGTGGCGGTGGCGGATTGCTGGGAAAGGCGCTCGATCGTGGTGGTGGCCTCGGTCAGTGCCACTTCCAGGTGCTGGTGTGCGGTAATGAACTGCGTCCAGAGGAGAATGGCTTGGACATGACCATGCTCGTTGAGCCAGGGGCGTGCTTCCCATTGCACCCATTGGGTTGGGCCGTCTGCCTGCGTAAACGCGATATCAATCCCTGTGACTGTAGCCTGGGCAAGGCATTGCTGCTGGATCTGTTGCCATTGGGGGGCCGTAGCGGGAAACAGGATGTGGTGGGCGGTGGCACTGATGGTTGAGGCGGGGCCATAGTGACGGTGCCATTGCTCGTTCACCATGAGGCACTGCATCGCTGGGTTGAGAACGGCGATCGCCGCAGGCATGAGTTCGATAAGGGTTTGTAAGGTTTGCACGGTCGGCTGCGGCAAACAATCTACTTCTAATGATTCGGCAGTCAACACATCCATAAATCGTTACTCGGAACCACAACGCGTGAATTGGAACTGGCCCTGGGCACAATGTCCACTTAGTGTGCCCTGTTCTTTTGAAAACTATCAGCCTCCGTAAGGACTGCCCGGTTGCCCTTGGCCTAACTGGGTTGTGCCAGAGGGCTTGCCGAAAGACCATGTCGTCTTGGGCTAAGTGCTATACAGTTAACGGTGTAAGTTGGGACGGGTGATATGCTCCTGAGAAACCTGATTTTTTATGGATTATTAGTCTTTATTCCAATTTCAATTGGCGGCCACCTGGCCCATTGGAATGCGGTGACAATCTTTCTCACTGCCGCGATCGCCATCATTCCCCTGGCCGGTTGGATGGGCACAGCCACCGAAGAAATCGCCGTGGTCGCTGGGCCAACCCTGGGTGGTTTGCTGAATGCGACGTTTGGGAATGCGACGGAACTAATTATTGCGATCGTGGCCCTCAATGCCGGGTTGATTAACGTTGTGCAGGCCAGCCTCACCGGGTCGATTATCAGTAACCTTTTGTTGGTGATGGGCCTTGCTATGTTTTTGGGGGGCTTGCGGTACAAAGAACAGGAATTTCAGCCGATTATTGCTCGGGTCAACGCCTCATCAATGAATTTGGCCGTTGTGGCGTTGCTGTTGCCCACGGCCCTGGTCTACACCTCCGAAGGGTTGATTCCGCCCTCCTTGCAAACCTTGTCCGTGGCGGTGGCGTTTGTGTTGATGGGGGTGTATGCCTTGACGTTGCTGTTTTCCATGCGTACCCATACCTATCTCTATGAGGTTGGGGTGGCAGAGGGGCCAACGGCAGCGGCAGAAGTGGCCGATGCAAACTTGGCGGTGGATGATTCTGAGACGCGCCCCAATGTGTGGTTGTGGATTGGGGTTTTGTTGGTGGCCACCGTTTTGGTGGCGGTGGAATCGGAACTGCTGGTCGGGACGCTGGAAGTGGCAACCCATCAGTTGGGCTTGACCGAACTGTTTGCTGGGGTGATTCTGCTGCCGGTGGTGGGGAATGCGGCAGAACACGCGACTGCTGTTACGGTTGCCATGAAAAATAAAATGGATTTGTCTGTATCCGTAGCGGTGGGTTCTAGTTTACAAATTGCGTTATTCGTAGCGCCGCTATTGGTGATTATTGGTTGGGTGATTGGTCAGCCGATGGATCTCAATTTCAGTCCGTTTGAGTTGGTGGCGGTGGCAGTGGCGGTTTTAATCACAAACTCTATTAGCTCGGATGGGCGATCAAACTGGTTAGAGGGTATTTTGCTGTTGGCGACCTATGTGATCTTGGCGATCGCGTTTTACTTCCATCCCGTATTGGCCTGAAGGCGAGGGGCCAGGTTTTCCGCCTTGGCAATGGGACTGGGCGGAAGCCTTGCCAACGCGATTACCTCGGTGGGCAGGAATTTTCCACCCTGCGCAACTCTTCTGCACAACTGGCGCTGGGGTGCGTGGCGCGATGCCGCTGAGTGCTGATCTGGTCAGGGCTCCCGTGCAAATACCCAACAAAAAACTCCGGCTGTGGTTCCCAGGCCGGAGTTTTCAATCCTGAACTGAACTTACGCTCGTAGCACGGTCTGGCGATCGCCCTACTTAGACTGCGGCCAGGACTGGCGTTTGGGCAAAGTAAGCATTTTGCTCGGCCCGCAGTTTGTCCGACAACCGCCCTTCTGGCAATTCCACATCGTCGTAGGTCAAGACCTGATCTTTCGCAATGTCACGCTTGAGGCGGCATCCTTCTGCCAGACCCATCGGCAACAGGTTCTGTGCAGCAGTGATGGGGGCTGTTTCGCATTGGCCATAGGTCATGTAGCCGCCGATGCAATCGATGGTTTCACCCGCTTTGAGGTCAATCTTGGCGGTTGTCACCACATCCACCAGCGGGCCGCCGAGAGGCGTCAGGACGGGATCCTGGAACAAGACCAACCGTGCGAGGGACAACGGCACCTCAAAGTGGCACAGGTGGTAGGGGGTATAGAAGCTATACAGTGGCCCCTCGCCAAGCTTGTAGAGGTTCAGGTAATGCTGCTGTTTCGGATCATCATGGGTCGCAAAGACAAATACCCCTGGCCCTGGCTTCACGCCAACCACGTAATCCACAATGCCGCCCAGTTCTTTGAGTTGGTCAACGTCATACATTTTGGTCAGATCGTCAACGTGCCCGGTGTAGTTGAGGTTGAATTTCTCGACCAGTTCGTCTTTGTGCAGATTGAAGTCGTAGCCCAACATGCCCCGTTTGGCGATGCTCATTCCTGTGGCGTTGGCCACGATCGCCTGTTCAATGGAAATTTTGGTGCCATCGGCAAAACTGGTGACCATGTAAACATTTTGGCCCCACTTGTCGGCAAACCCTTTTTGGGTTGTTGGGTTTCGGTAAGCATCTTGCAAGCCTTTGATGTTGCCACAGAGCAACGGCGTTAGCCCAATGCTCTTGACAAACCGATACAGGTTCACTTCTACGCCGGGTTGGTCGCCGTCGCAGCCAGAGAGCACAACCCCAGCTTTGTCCGCATAGACTTTGAGGATGGGGCCAATAGTGGCATCAAGTTCGGCGTTCATCAACACCAAATGCTTCTTGTGGGCGATCGCTTCCATCGCCACATGGGCACCAAACTCCACCGCGCCAGTGACATCAACCAGGGCTTCGATCCCCTCGGCCCGGCACAATAACATGGCATCATCCGTCACGGCATACTTGCCCTGCGCAATGCACGATTCTAATTCGGCCACGGTATTGACTACCTGGACATCCTCAATCCCAGCCTGATGGTAAGCTTTGAGGGCTTTCTCAATGTTGCGGTTATAGATCGCCACCAGTTCCATACCTGGCACCGAATTTACGATTTGATTGGCAATGCCACTGCCCATGAAACCAGCGCCAATCATCCCGACGCGCACAGGATTTCCAGCTTCCTGCCGAGCCTTCAAAGCGGTATCAACAATAAACATTCGTCTGTATCTCCTTATAACGACTTAAATTCACGAAACGTTTTCCTCAGCGGAAAGGCTTGGGTGGTGGATGGGGTATCCACAATTCACAAAGGGGGAAACTGGTTGCGATCGGATGCAGCAATTTCTACAGAGCGCTCCGTGTAACCATGATTTGAAATCATTCCTTCCCAGTCACCAGTCCGGGTTTGGACCGCGAATGCCTTGAATTGAACTGCAAGCATATCAGCATCATTAAAATAGGGAAGACTCACACGGATGTTCATAAGACCTTGGGACGCAGTTTGTATGAAATCAAAAGCTGATCAATCGTGTAAAATGATCAACTCTTTGTATAAGACAGGGGTTTGCGGAACACAGCGGACTTTTGTCTCTGGACGAACCACGGAACAATGAAGTGCTGAATTAACCCTTCAATTTCACCCACTTGCCAGCCTAAATCAAATAAACTGCGTGCAAGTTTAGCCTTGTCATTCAACGCGAGAGGCAGCCTTAACAGAGAGAACAAGACTGTTCCAATTCTGTGCGGTAATTCAAGTTTACCCATCCCAACTCGATAGCGTTTGCGGATCAATGCGCTATCCCGGCCCCAATTTCGGCTTTGGCGAAAAATTGCTTTCAGCTGATGACGAACCCGATAATGTACGACTGCGCCTCGCTGAAAGTGCAAATCAAAGCCAGCCAATTGTGCTCGAAAGCTATAATCCATGTCCCAAGCACAGGGAAAGGATTCATCAATTTCGCCAACGGTTTCGTAAACTTGCCGCTTCAGGCCCAAGTTGCACCCATAGGCGAAAGGCAGGTAGGGCGCATGGTTGACTCGCATCAGTTTTTCGCTTTGAGCGCCGCCACCGTGCATTTCCTGAATCCAGGGTTCATTCAGGCGGGTGTAATCGAGGGGGCCTGTAACCAGAGCATGGCTCGCTAGGGCCTCTGCCATCATTTGAAGCCAGGGATCAGCGATTTCATCGTCGGCTTCACAGAAAACAAAGGCCGCTCCTGTGGCCGATTGAAGACCCACGTTATAGGAGTGGGACACCCCCAAGCGGGGACCGGGCGGAACGTAGGCATCAACGATACGGATGTTGGGCAGGCGATCGCGGTAAGACTGCACAATCTCCATGGAATTGTCAGTAGAACCGTTATTCACAACAATTAATTCCCACTCGCCTGCATAGGTTTGACTGGCTAAGGCATCTAACTGAACTGCGATCGTGGCTCCCCCGTTATAACAAGGGAGAATAACACTTAGCTTCATATTGATCCTTGAAACAAGCTTCCGGCATTAAGCTGTTACAATCCTGAAACGTAAAGTTGAATCAAACGCCTGATAGCGATTTGTGTAGCCATCTAGCGATTCAAAATCACGTTTCCCTCAAACTCAAACCAAGTCAAGAATTGGAAGCCGATGCAACCATTCTTTTGTGCTAACAAACTCGAAAAAACAACAGTCAGGAATCCAAATAAGAACGAGCTAAAACATAATTCTCACTTCAAATCCTGACTGCTAAATCCAAATTTTTCAATTTAGACATTTATCAGAGTTTCACAGTTTGAACTGGTGCAACCATAAGAAAAGCAACCAGCGCACCATGAAACCGACTTAACTGGCACAGGCTTATACCGCAACAGGCTCATACAGCGCCCATGCTGCATCTTTCTCAGAAATAACGGTTATAGGCATTGGCCATTCAATGCCAAAGGCCGGATCATCATAGCGCAAGCCCCGTTCATAGCCTGGAGTGTAAAATTCGCCTACCTGGTAAACAACCTCCGCTCCATCGGTCAATGCCTGATAGCCATGAGCAAACATTTCAGGAATATAGAGCGATCGGTGATTATCAGCGGTTAATTCAACTCCGATATGCTGCATAAAGGTGGGAGAGTCTGGACGCATATCAATGATTACGTCATAGATAGCCCCCTTCGTGCAACGAACCAATTTAGTTTCAGCCGCAGGAGGAACCTGGTAATGCATTCCGCGCAATGTGCCAGCCTTGTAATTGAAAGATAAGTTACACTGTGCGACGCTGGGCTTCAGACCGTGCTCTTCAAATTCTTTGGCACAAAAGGTGCGAGCAAAAGCACCACGATGGTCTTCGCGTAAATCCAAATCAATGATGAAAGCACCTTTTAACTTAGTCTCAGTAAAAATCATTACTTGCTCCAGAAGAAGTCTTTGTCAATTTGTTGAGTCCGAATCAGATACTCAAGCTGTTTGAGCCGAGTGAAACCACGATGTTCGAAAACATCCTGAGTCATGTCAATTTGTGAAAACACATCGTACAGTTGTTGGGCTCCACGACGGGCATCCCAATCGCACTTAAAGCCAGGAAGCTGGGTGTTGATTTTGTCGAACGATACTCGATAGCTGCGGTTATCTGAACCGTTGTCTCCAAAGCTAACTTGACAGCCTGTGAAAACATCAGCAACAATCTCAGCGATTTGTTTGACCTGATAGTTGTTCGCGCTATCGCCAACGTTGAAGATTTGATTGTGAATAATTTCACGCGGTGCTTCTAATACGCAAAGCAATGCTTTGGCAATGTCTAGTGCGTGCACCAATGGTCGCCAGGGCGTTCCGTCACTGGTCATTTTGATTTCTTTCGTGGTCCATGCCAAACCGGACAAATTGTTTAGCACAATGTCAAAGCGCATCCGGGGTGAAGCGCCAAAAGCCGTGGCATTTCGCATGAAGGTGGGCGAAAAGTTATCATCCGCCATTTTGGTCACATCCCGCTCTACCAGAGCCTTACATTCGGCATAGGCGGTTTGGGGGTTGACGGGGGTGGTTTCGTCTACGTCTCCAGCGGTGGTGGCAATGCCATAAACGCTACAGGAGGACATATACACAAAGCGCTTGATTCCCGCTTGTTTGGCGAGTTCGGCAAGGCGAATGGAACCTTTGTGGTTGATGTCGTAGGTGATGTTTGGTGCGAGTTGTCCGGTGGGGTCGTTGGAGAGTTCGGCCATGTGGACGATCGCGTCTACCCCTTGGAGATCCTCTAGCGAAATGTGCCGAATATCTTTGGTCAGGGTTTGGGCGGTGGTTTGGGTGCCGTTGTAGAGCCAACCCGACTTATAAAAGCCCGTGTCTACCGCCAGCACATCATGCCCATGCTCAAGCAACAACGGGGCAAACAAACAGCCGAGATACCCCTCGGTCCCAGTTACAAGTACTTTCATGAAAACGTCCTATGCGCTAATTGCAATTTGCAGGTTTTTGGGAGCAGGGACTTGCTCAGCGACGGCCTTCCCGATTTCCAGCGATGAGGTCGCCGCAGGGGAGGGAGCGTTGCAAACATGAACAGAGTGTTCGCCCTGCACAATTAAGAAATCATCTACCAGGTTGCCATCGGCTTTGAGGGCTTGGGCGCGGACTCCGGCATGGGTGGGGATTACGTCATCCATTTGGACTGCTGGAATTAAGCGTTGCAAGCTTTGCACAAACACCGCCTTGCTGAACGATCGCACCATTTCTTTGATGCCCTCATCAGCAAATTTGGATGCCAGTTTCCAGAAACCGGGATAGGTCATCACTTCCATAAAGTCTCGCAGATCGAAGTCGGTTTTGGTGTAGCCTTCGCGTTTGAGGCTCAAAACTGCATTCGGCCCAGCGTGGACACTCCCATCAATCATTTTGGTGAAATGAACCCCTAAAAAGGGAAAGGCCGGGTTGGGGACGGGATAGATGAGAGTGTTGACGAGATAGCGTTTTTCGGGCACTAGCTCGTAATATTCGCCCCGGAAAGGCACAATCTTGGCCTCTGGGTCAACGGTGCTCATTTTGGCGACGCGATCGCTATATAACCCAGCACAGTTAATGATCACCTGGGCCTCAAACGTGCCCTGCGTGGTCTCCAGGACTTTGCTTTCCGGAGTGTTGACGATTTTCAGAACTTTTGTATTAAGCCGCAGTTCGCCACCTTGTTGCTCAATCAACTCAGCGTATTTGTAACAGACTTGTTTATAGTCCGTAATTCCCGTTGAGAAGACGCGGACACCCGCTAAACAACTGACATGCGGTTCAATTTCTTTAACTTCTTCAGCCGTAATTCGGGCAACTTTGATCCCGTTTTCTAAACCCCGTTGATACAGGTTTTCCAGGAGGGGCAGTTCCTTTTCTTCCGTTGCAACAATGACCTTGCCACACACCTCATAGGGCAGGTTATGTTCCTGGCAAAAATCTACCATTGATTGTGCGCCGTCGCGGCAGAATTTAGCCTTGAAACTACCTGGCTTGTAGTAGACTCCGGAGTGAATGACCCCACTGTTATTTCCCGTTTGATGGAAAGCCCAACTGCTTTCTTTTTCGAGGACAATAATGCGGGCGTTAGGATAGCGTTTTCCTAGCGCCATTCCCGTTGAAAGACCAACAATGCCACCACCGATAATTGCAAAGTCGTACATAAGATTGACCGATGAAGAAACAATACCAAATAAACCCGTTGGTTGCCTCTAAGGGGTTACCACACTTTCCAGGGCGCTACATTTTTGGCCCACAATCCTTCGAGATAGTTCCTATCTTTCAGCGTATCCATTGGTTGCCAAAATCCATCATGTTTAAAGGCTGATAATTGGCTTAAATGGGCCAGCTTTTGTAGGGGTTCTTCTTCCCAGGTGGTGGAATCATCGGTGATGTAGTCGATGACGGCAGGTTCCAGAACAAAGTAGCCGCCGTTGATGTAGGCTCCGTCGCCACCGGGCTTTTCATGGAATTGCGTGATTTTGGTTTGCTCTTTGCCTAAGGCGATCGCGCCAAAGCGTCCGGGGGGCTGAACAGCCGTTAACGTGGCTAAGGTGCCCTGTTGACGGTGGAATTTGACCAATTCTGTAATGTTGACATCACTGACACCATCACCATAAGTAAAACAAAATGTTTCATCGCCAATGTGTTCCCGCACCCGCTTCAAGCGACCACCAGTTAGGGTGCTTTCGCCCGTATCAACCAGCGTGACACGCCACGGCTCCGCATTGCCAGCATGAACATCCATTTGGTTCGTACGCATATCAAATGTCACATCAGACATTCTTAAGAAGTAATTCGCGAAATATTCTTTAATGACATAACCCTTATAACCGCAACAAATAATGAACTCGTTGATGCCGTGGGCAGAATAAATTTTCATGATGTGCCAGAGGATCGGTTGCCCTCCCACCTCTACCATCGGCTTGGGCCGGATGGCGGTCTCTTCACTCAAACGTGTGCCTAACCCACCTGCGAGAATGACTGCCTTCATGTGTTATGCCCCTTGAGATTACGGCTATATTCGCTGTGTTAAGTGATATACGCACTAACGTTACAATCGTAATCTTCGTGTCTAGGTATGTCTATAAAGCAACAATGAGCTGAAGTCATGGGTATGTAAAAACTTCAGCAAGAAGTTATGAAATGGAGGCTGATTTCGGCTAGAGAAACGCTATTCAATAGCGGCTTCAAGAGGAGTCCGTCATCCTTCTATCAGGCGAAATAAAAATTTTGTTTTAGTTGAAAATACGTAAATTGCGATCGCAGTGACTTGGCCTCCCTTCACATTTGCTTGATGCTGCCCCCAGTATGCCCAGAACTTTGCCAGCACTAACGAGCAAGTTAGGCCGGAGTAGAACTGGGGCGATCGCCTGCTTGTTGGGGTCAACTGGAGCCGTCGGGTTGGCTCTGAAATTCAGGCATAACAAAGGTTCCGCCACCGCAAAGCTGGAGACGCTGGTGCTGCAAAGTTGCTCCCTGTGGCGATCGCCCTTGGCAGGCTGGGGGATTAGGGCTGTTGTGGCTCCTGACGGGTGGCGATCACGGCATAAAACGGATCGCCGCTGCCCATTCCCAGCCATTGCAACATCGGGGGCGTGGGCGATCGCCGCACCACCACTTCCGGCGGGCTAAACCCAGGAGTACTCACAAAATAGTGTTTGACCAACTCCACTCGACTGCTCTCGCTGCCATCCCGCCACGCTTGAATCGCTTTTTGAAAAAACATACGATTGGAAAAACTAATAATCGCGATGCCACCCGGTTTGAGAATGCGGTGAATTTCGGCAAACAGGGCTTCTGGATACTGCACATATTGAATGGATACGGTGTTGAGCACAGCATCAAAGGTCGCATCCGCGAGGGGGAGTTGGGGCGTTTGATTGAGATTTTGCACAAAGTAATGATTCAGGCGTGGATTTTTTGCCAACTCTGCCGCATTCAAGCCGTGGCCTTCAACGTGCTCAAACTCCATGTCATCGGGCAAATGGGAGACCCAACTACTCATCAGATCTAAAATGCGCGATCGCGGTTGGAGCCGCTCTTTATAAAGCTCAGTGAGTTGATCAATAAACCCCGCATCAACATGGGTGACCAACCGGGGATAAGCATAAAACAGGGTATCGTCTGTATCGTCTAATTTGGTGCGCTGCTGAGGGTGAAGCATTATCATCGGTCTCGCGGATTGGGCTCAACAAAGCAGGGTGCTCTATTCGTTCAATTATTACGCAATGTAACGGAGTTAGCCGCGATCGCCCGGAGTATTCCCCCAGCCCTTGCAACAATCCGTCAAAAAGTGAAGGTCGGCGAGTCATCTAAAACTTGCCCAAAATCCAGCAGACTTGTTTCCTGTGACTCTTGCCAAGAATGCCATCCCGTCTCACACTAATGGAGAGAATGGCAAAGGAGAGGATGTTGTGAAGCGTGTATTAGCAATTATTTTGGGCGGTGGAGCCGGAACGCGACTATACCCCTTGACCAAATTGCGGGCTAAGCCAGCAGTTCCTCTTGCTAGCAAATACCGGTTGATTGACATTCCGGTGAGTAATTGCATTAATTCAGAAATTTATAAGATTTATGTCCTCACCCAGTTCAACTCGGCTTCGTTGAATCGCCACCTTGCCCGTGGCTACACCTTCTCAGGATTCAGCGAAGGCTTTGTGGAAGTGCTAGCAGCGCAGCAAACTCCCGAAAATCCGAACTGGTTCCAAGGCACCGCAGATGCGGTTCGGCAATATCTCTGGTTGTTTGCCGAGTGGGATGCTGACGAATACCTGATTTTGTCTGGCGACCATCTGTATCGCATGGACTATCGCGAATTTATTCAGCGGCACCGTGAAACCAACGCTGATATCACCATTTCCGTTGTCCCGATGGATGAACGCCGGGCATCTGACTTTGGCCTGATGAAGATTGATGCCTCTGGCCGCGTGGTTGACTTTAGCGAAAAACCCAAAGGGGACGCGCTGAAGCAAATGCAAGTTGATACGACGGTGCTGGGCTTGACGCCCGAAGAAGCCAAACAGTCGCCTTACATTGCCTCTATGGGGATTTACGTCTTCAAGCGAGAAGCGATGTTGAAGTTGCTTAAGGATGCACCCGATAGCACAGACTTTGGGAAGGAAATTATCCCGGCATCGGCAAAAGACTATAACGTCCAAGCCTATCTCTACAAAGGGTATTGGGAAGATATTGGAACAATCGAAGCCTTCTATGAAGCGAACATGGCGTTGACCCAACAGCCCAGCCCGCCGTTTAGCTTTTACGATGAGAAAGCGCCGATTTATACTCGCCCTCGTTATCTGCCGCCCACCAAACTGCTGGATTGCACAGCGAAAGAGTCGATCATTGCGGAGGGCTGCATTCTCAAAGAATGTGCGATTACCCATTCTGTATTGGGAGTCCGGACGCGGGTTGAGTCGGGCTGTGTGATCGAAGACTCGATGTTGATGGGGGCTGACTATTATAAGTTACCCACTGAGCGCAATACTGGGGTTGGGTCAGAGCGGATTCCGTTGGGGATTGGCAAAGGCACCACCATTCGGCGGGCGATCGTGGATAAGAACGCTCGCATTGGGGCCAATGTCCAGATCGTCAATAAAGACCGTGTGCAGGAAGCCGAAAAAGAAAACTTAGGGTTCTACATTCGGAGTGGCATTGTGGTGATTGTGAAAGGGGCCACTATTCCTGACGGCATGATTATTTAGTCATGGCGTGCGATCGGGGCCTGATGCGCTGAATCTGGCTCAAGCTTCAAGGGGGTTCTGTTTTCCTCAGCTCTCATTGCTTTTGGCTCGGATGTAGGGCGGCGATCGCGCCAGTGTCCTTCTCTATTGCAATTGGGGTCAAAGGCTAATGACCCAACGCATGGCCCGTTTAACCCTGTTGATTGGGATTCCGGGTAGTGGTAAATCAACTTTGGCGGCTCAGTTGTTGTGCGATCGCCCCGCTTGGCGGGTGGTAGCAACGGATGAGATTCGGGCGGAGTTGTTTGGTGCTGCCCACATCCAGGGGCCGTGGGCACAGGTTTGGCAACAGGTGGAATGTCAGTTGCGGGCGGCTGTGCAACAGATCCAACAGGGCGACCTGGATGGGGTTGTGTATGATGCAACCAATGCGGTACGGCGGCAACGGCGGGCGGCGATCGCTCTGGCGCGGCAATGTGGGTTTGAGCAGATTAGTGGGATCTGGCTGAATCCTCCCTTGGCGGTGTGTTTGGCCCGTAATCAAGCCCGCGATCGCCCCGTGCCCGAAGCTGTGATCTGCCGGATGCATCGCTGTTTAACAGGTGCGCCGCCTTCAGTTGCGGATGGCCTAAACACCCTCATCATTTTCGATAACGCTGCCCTGACGCTGGGCTATGGGCGATCGCGGCCCCCAGGTTCGGAAATTGCGCCACGCAGCACGGCTGAAACCGAATAGGGTTTTCCGAGGGTTTTTGTTAATGTTGAATTACGATGGCGACAGAAGGTACACCCGTGAGGTGAGGGTTGATGGCTGCGACAGATTTCAAAGATTATTACGCAATTTTGGGGGTCAGTAAGTCAGCAGAAGCGGACGAAATCAAACGGAAGTACCGCAAGTTGGCTCGTCAATATCACCCCGATATGAATCCTGGTGATAACCAAGCAGAGGCCCGCTTCAAAGAGGTGAATGAAGCCTACGAGGTGCTCTCTGATGCGGATAAACGCCGTAAGTACGATCAGTTTGGTCAGTATTGGAAGCAGGCTGACCAGGCGCGATCGCCCTACGGCAACACGAATATGGACTTTGATAGCTTCGAGTTTGGGCGCTACTCCAGCTTCGAAGACTTTATCAATGAGTTATTGGGCCGGATGGGGAGTGGTGCTGATCCATTTCGGGGCCAAACTGGTTACCGCACGACGACCGGGCCAACTGGGGGCGCGACCCGCGATCCTAACTTCAACACGACTGGGGGCGCTCCGGGGTTGGATAGTGAGGCCGCCCTTTCGCTAACCCTGGCCGAAGCGTTCAATGGGGTGCAAAAACGGCTTTCTGTCGGCAATGAAGTGATTGACGTGCGAATTCCGCCGGGGGCAAAACCCGGTAGTCGCATTCGGGTGCGGGGCAAAGGGCGCTTCAGCCCGTACTACACGTCCCAACGGGGGGATTTATATCTAGTTGTAGAGATCACGGCCCACCCCTTCTTCCAGTTTGATGGCGACAACCTGGTCTGCGAAGTCCCAATTACGCCGGATGAGGCGGTGTTGGGGGCACAGGTTGAGGTGCCGACGCCCGATGGGTTAGTGACGGTCAATGTGCCGCCGGGGGTGAAGTCGGGCCAAACCTTGCGCTTGCGGGGCAAAGGGTGGACAAACCCGAAAGGAGGCCGTGGCGATCAAATGGTGCGGGTGGTCATCACGCCGCCCAAAGAATTGACGGCAACCGAACGGGAATTGTATGAGAAAATCCGGGCGAGCCGGAGTGTAAACCCCCGATCGCACTTGCAGAATATTAAACTTTAGAGAGCGTGGGGCGCAGGGTTAGGCTAAGGCGGCTAGCAGGGCGGTAGAGGGGGCGATCGCGCCAAAAACGCCGCCCTGCATCGTAATCATTTTGAGGGCAGCAAGATAGTTGCCATAATCTGTTGCGCCAGTACAGTCAGATAACAAGAGGCATTCATAGCCGCGATCGTTGGCATCGCGCATGGTGGTGTGAACGCAGACATCGGTGGTAATCCCGGCCAGCAGAATATTCTGGATGCCCCGTTGCCGCAACAGTAAGTCTAAATCGGTGGCGTAGAAAGAGCCTTTGCCCGGTTTGTCGATGATGGGTTCGCCGGGAAGGGGGGCTAGCTCGGGAATGATTTCCCAACCGGGTTCGCCCCGGATGAGGATTTTGCCGCAGGGGCCAGGCTCACCAATGCCAGCCCCGATGCGCTGCGATCGCCATTGTTTGTTTGGGGGCAGATCGGCTAGATCCGGGCGATGGCCTTCGCGCGTATGCATCACATGGAACCCCTTGGCCCGCATCACCGCCAACACATTTTGGATAGGGGCGATCGGTGCCCGTGTGAGGGTGAGATCGTAGCCCATTTGGTCTACATACCCCCCTGGGCCGCAGAAATCGGTCTGCATATCGATGATGAGAAAGACCGTGTTTTCTGGACGGAGATCCCCGTTGTAGGGATAGGGGTAGGGTTCGGCCTCAACATAGCGACCCACGGCTTTTCCTCTGAACGCTTAGTATTTACTCTAGCGCTTAACGCGGACAATTTTTGGGCTTGGGATTTTGCTGGCAGTAGCGGGTGAGTTCGTTAAAGGTGGAAACACTCATGCCGCTCCCGGTGATAATCTCGCGGGATTGATCCTCGAAGCGATCGCAAATTTCCCGCACCTTACCGGGAATGCCACCTTGCTGGCAGACATTGGCAGGAACATTGCCACCCATAATTTGCTTGACCTGGTTATATTGGTCGCGGCGATTGCGTTCAATTTTCCGCGCAATATCTCCATACAGATTTAAATCATTGGGCGACTGAGCTTGCCCCGCATCCGCAATTAGCAGCGTCGCGCACAACCCTAGCACTGAAAAGCCGCCTAAAACAGCAGTTCGCAGTAGTGAAACCGTTGAAACAGGCCGGAGAACGATAGAACGATTCATCATGATTCTGTAGTTGTTGCCAAATGATGTAAGCACATCAGAGGTTGATAAAAGATTTGAAGGTATTTTGCCGCAATAAGTTCCGGGGGCGTGGCGATCGCTCAGGCAATTTCTCGTGTTGGCATACCTTATCGAACTCGTTACAAAGATGCAAGCAGCAATTCTAGCGGTTCTTGGGATGCTTCAGGCAACTCCCCACCGCCTCATCTTATATCTTCGTATTTTTTATGAAAAATTAATACTAGCCCGGTCAGGCAAGTTCGGGTGGGGGCGGGGGTGAGCGATCGGGCGTTACGCCTTGGATTGGCACAATGTGCATAGTTCGATGACTTTAATTTGCAAGGTTTGGAGATCGTCGGCCCCCCGTTTCAGGCTGGCCTCCAGGTCGAGCAGCACGGGGAGGGTTGCTAACAACGCGGCGAGAGACAAGGGCTGGACTTCTTGGCGCAAAAAGTAAACTCGTTTGGGGTTTTTGAGTTCAGCGGCTTTCGCAATGACGCTGTTGTCCCGTTCGCCAGTTTGGAGCATGAGCTTGACCCACAGCCAGGTGCGAAACTGGCCGACCAGGGCACTGACAATGCGTAAGGCTGGTTCGTTTTGCTGCAATAACTCGGTGACCAGTTCCAGCGATCGCTCGACTTGCCCCAGGCGAATGGCCTCTCCAAGTTTGAGCGCACTTTGGTTGGTGGCCGTCACCAACTGCTCAATATCGGCGACATCCAGCGATCGCCCCAGGCTGTTGGCATAAAGCCACAATTTGTCTAATTCACTTTGAAGCTGGCGAGTGTCGTTGCCCACACTATCGACCAGGGTTTCGACGGCGGCGGCAGTGAGTTGGAGGCCCAGGGTTTGGGCGCGATCGCGCACGACTTTGGCAATGTCATCGGTCTTCCAGGCCGCCAAGAGGCTAAATTCTTTGACCGTGCCATATTTCTCAAATAACTTTGTGCTTTTCAACCGTCCGTCGGGTTTGTTCCCGCTGGTTAGCAGTAAGACGCTCGTCTCTGGTAAGACGGGGAGGGTCCGTTCTAGTTCGTTGAGTTGGTCGGGGGGGCACCGCTGGGCCAGGGGGGTGTCTGCTAGCCAGATGAGGCGTTTCCCACCGCCAAAGGGAGGCGTTAGAGCTTGGTTCAGGGCTTGGTTTAGGGCATCGGAGCCGTCTGGCCCAATTTTTTCAAAATTAAAACTCTCCCAGGTTGGATCCAAAATGGTGGTCTTGAGTTGTTTGATAGCTTGAGCGATCGCAAATTCATCGTCGCCCCAATAAAAACACACAGACATTTGGCCGTTTTCCTTGGCGTAGGTCATTGTTTTGTGCGATCAATCCTGGCAGACTGGATTTAAGCGCAACATGGGCATACTATCGGTAATGCATTCGTTCCTGAACGAAGCTTTCCTTTTGTCTGCTTTCCTCTGAATTCAAGTTTTAGAGGCTGGCTGGGTCTAGGATCTGAACGGGTTGGCGGCCATTTTTTGGGGCCATCAACAGCAGTTAGATTGTAAGTGCTTACTCTGTTTGAGTGTGGTGTGGTTGCGTGAATTAGCACTCGGTTGGCAGGGGTCAGGAAACGCAGGCGAGGATTGAATTAAAGTTACCCAGACGAGGGACTGAAGATTGGACGAGAACTTTCAGACTTACCTGAATCGGGCGATGCGGATGACATTGCCAGAAACCTATCGATCGCAGGTGCAACATATCCAAGATTCCCCGAAATATCAGCGTCATGCCGAACTTGGGCTGGAAGCTTTGCCATTTCCGGGCTATACCATTGTGTCACCGCCGGGGCTAGACGATAGTGCGGAAAATCAGGTGCTTTTCCCATTCTTAGAAAGAATCCAGCAGCAGTTGCTCAAGCGGTTGGGGCCAGAAGTCTTTGCCCCTGTGCCGTCTGCGAGTTTTCATCTGACCCTGGCCGATTTGATTTGGGATAGTGCTTACAAACACGCGATCGACACCAGTGACCAGTTTGAAGTGCAACTTCGCGATCGCATTGCCCAAATTTTTCAAAGCTGTGACGGGATGCAGCAGGGAACGGCCATTCAGTTTCAGGTGTTGGGGCTGATGGTGATGACGCGGGCGATCGGGGTGTGTCTGGCCCCGACGGACGAAGGCTCCTATGAACGCATTCTGCGCTTTCGGCGGGCCTTGTACCAAAACCGGGAATTGATTGGCCTGGGGATTGAACAGCAATATTACTTCACCCCTCACGTCACGCTTGGCTACTTTGGTACCACCCCGCCGATCGATAAACGGGCGACCTTGGCGGAAGATATTATCGACCTCAACCAAGAATGGTTAGACAGCGAACCCCAAATGTTCTGGGTGTCGCAGGCGGAATTGCGGAAATTTGACGATATGACCCGCTATTACCGTGAGTCAGATTGGCCGGTCTTTCAGTTTTAGGGTTGTCCGGTGGAGTGGTGGTGGCCCGCAGGCTCTCACCACTGGCTCCGGTTGTTGCGTGGCTCGGAGTCCTGGCTCCAATCGGTTAGTCTACGCTTTAATGAGTTTGTTCATTCGAGTTGGCGATCGCCATCGGTTTTGTTGTGTCCTTGTTGCATCCCATCCTGGAACAAAGTTTTGCGGTCATTGACCAAGAGATTGGAGCCCATTCCTTGGGGCCAGCGGAATACGCGATCGCCCGCCGAGTGATTCACAGCACAGCCGATTTTGAATTCAAAAATTTATTGCGGTTTAGTCCTGGGGCAATTGAGGGGGCGATCGCCGCTTTGCGCCAAGGAACGCCGATTGTTACCGATGTTTCGATGGTCAAGCAGGGGATTCAAACCCTGGTTAAGCAAACGTTTCAAAATCCCATCATCAGTGCGGTGGCACAGGTCGAAACCGCAGCCCCAGGGGCAACTCGTACCGAAACGGGATTGCTCCAGTGTTTAACCCAGTATCCCCAAGCCGTTTATGTCATTGGGAATGCACCCACGGCTTTACTAGCCTTGTGTCGGCAAGTGCCCGCGATCGCCCAACCAGCGGTGGTGATTGGTGCGCCAGTGGGGTTTATTGCGGTGGAGGAAGCCAAACGAGCGTTAGCCGCGACGCCTGTGCCCCAAATTCGGGTGGAGGGCCGGAAGGGGGGATCGCCAGTGGCCGCCGCCATTCTGAATGCGTTGTTGGTCTTGGCGTGGGAACAGGCATAGGTGGGCGTAGGGATAGGCGAGAGCAGGCAGACGATGACGACTCCGGTGCATGTCGTGGGGATTGGGCTAGAGGGGGTGGCTGGGCTGGCGCTTGGACTCCAAGCGTTGATTGCTCAGGCCACGCTTTTGGTCGGGAGCGAGCGGCATTTAAGCTATTTTCCGGCCCATCCGGCAGAACGCTTAGTCGTCCGAGATTTCATCACGGCGATCGCGGATTTGCGGGCCTACCTTGCCCAGGCTACCCACCCAACCGTGGTGATTCTGGCTTCTGGCGATCCGCTGTTTTTTGGCTTGGGGCGGTTGTTGCTGGCGGAGTTGCCACCCGATGCGTTGACCTTTCATCCCCATGTCAGCTCGATCCAGCTTGCGTTTAGCCGCCTGAAGCGCCCCTGGCAAGATGCTCAGTTGATCAGCACGCACGGGCGATCGCTGGATGAATTAATTCGTGTACTTCAGCAAGGGGCCACCAAAGTTGCCGTCTTGACTGATCGCCACAACTCGCCTCTGGCGATCGCCCAATTGCTAGAAGCTTTGCACCTGTTTCCAGGCTATCAAATGTGGGTTTGTGAAAATTTGGGCGGAGCTGAGGAACGTATCCTCCCGGTGGCCGCCGTGGCTGACCTGGAAGCGATTGCTGTGGCCGACCTCAATGTGGTGGTGTTGGAGCGTCAGGCCCCGACGGCGGAACCCCTGGACGAGGCAGAGTTGCCCATCTTGGGGCTTGCCGACTCTGCCTTCCTGAGTTTTCCCGATCGCCCTGGCCTCATGACCAAACGGGAAGTGCGCACCTTTGCGATCGCCGAGTTAGCCCTCCAACCCCATCAGGTCATTTGGGATATTGGCGCAGGCACCGGATCCGTAGCGATCGAACTCGCACGCCTTTGCCCCACTGCCAAAATTTATGCGATTGAAAAGACGGCGATCGGCTTTTCCTTAATTCAAAAAAACTGTGAACGCTTTCAAGTCACAAACGTGATTCCAGTTCATGGCCTTGCGCCAACTGCTTTGGCTGATTTGCCTGCCCCCGATCGCGTTTTTATCGGCGGAAGTAGCGGGCAACTCCCAGCCATTCTGGCGACCTGTCAAACTCAGCTGCGGCCCCAGGGGCGCATTGTACTGGCCTTGGCTACGTTGGAACACTTTTATACCGTGTTGACCTGGTTTCAAACTCAAACCCAACTGGCAACCGCCGATGAGCCCCCGCCAGAGGCCCGTCAATGGCATTACCATGCGCTCCAGGTGCAAGTATCGCGATCGCTGGCCGTTGCGGCCTTAACGCGCTGGTCACCCCTAAATCCAGTGACTTTAGTAGTGGCGGAGCCAAGGCAACCCCGCTTCCCGGCCAATAAAAGCGAGTAATTGAAAGCGAGTAATTGGCCCCGTAGGACGTAATTAACTCGCTTAACAAATGCCCAAATACTGACCCAAATGTTGACTAAACTCCCCGCATTCAACGAATTGATACGGCGGGGGCGATGGAGTGACTAACCCTACTGTGGCTATTGGCGATCGCTGGCTATTGGCACGATCCCATTTTTCCCTGACCTGGCTGGAACTCGCGCCCCTACTCCAATGTTCTTGCCATGCTCTGGTTGTCTAATTTTGACTTCTGAATTTCAAGATTGAATTTCGAGGCTAAATTTTGACTTCTGAAGGTTGCTATCAGCACTTCAAGAACTGGCTGCAACGTAGGGGCGACGAATTCGGTGTAGACCGTTCCTAGCAGGGGAGAACAAGTTTGAATGGCTCAATCCCATTGACATCATTTAGCCAGCGCGATCGTTGTCAACAGGTCAAGAGTCAGTCATCAACGATGTCAATCAGACTAATCTGTCAGCCCGAAAACAGCTTGACCAATCGGGGTTATTCCTCTGGCTCTGCCCCATTTTTCGAGCTTTCTCCACCGTCGAGCTGAATCAGACGAATGTGCTTGTAGCCTAGCTTGATTTCAAATTCATCTCCTGGTTTTAATCCCATTTCTTGAGTGTAGGCAGCACCAATGACGATCTGCCCATTTTTATGGACGCTGACCCGATAAGTCGGCTCGCGGCCACGACCATCTTTGGTGCCTTCTGGATCGAGGGGTAACCCTTTTGCGACGAGCAACGCATCATAGAAATCAGTGAGGTTTACCCGAGTCTGCTTATTTTTTGTAACGGTGTAATACCCACACCGTTTAGCAGTTTCTCGTCTTGGAAGATGAGAAAGTTCTTTCACTTTTTGGAGTAAGGCTTTCCCAGTTAACGGGGTTGGTGAAGTGTCTGCCATTTGCTTTTAGGTTCGAGAATCTTCTGAAAATGAACTTAGTTTGATTCATTACTATAAAAATATATCCTTAATACCCAGGTTCTTGGCAAGAATGCAATGGCTGTTTCTGGTAAATATTTTTATTTGATTGTTTCACGTTTCGATTGGGAAGTGATTATGAGGCAAAAGACTGGCGTTTTCCTAGGAGATGCACCCAGAATGTGGTAGTCCTGAGACATCAAAAAATATTGCTCTGCGTTGATTTCTGTACTGTCAAATCACAAAAACTGATAAAGCATTGCTCGTTGAAGGAGGCTGCCTAATCGGTGGTGCTACTGTTAAATGATGGATTTTTTTTGAGTGAAAATTACGGATTTTAAAGTGGGAGCGCTGGGCTGTGGTTGGTTGGTGGCTGGGGCGATGGGCGGCGACCAATGTTGTGGATTGCGCTCAACCTTTTGGTTTGGGGCTAATGGGGGTGGGGGAAAAGTTGGGACTTAAAGGGGGTTGTGGCTCCAAGGGGGCGATCGCGGATGAGGGGCGCGCACGCGAGTTTTATCCGCTGTGGGGTGGAAACTGGGACTGGCGAGGGAAGGGAATTGTGGCTGCTGCTGATGGCGCGATCGCGGTTTTGGCTAGGCTTGGGTGGGGGGTGGGGGGATCTTAAGCTGCTATTTAATATTGCTAGTTTTGCAAGGGGTTGAACTATCGTTAAAACAGCTCTTCAGTTAGTACGCACTTCCCCAATGCAGGTTATTTTCAAGATTTTTCGGAAAATGCCAGACGGCCCTCCAGCGTTTCAGGAGTATGGTCTGGATGTGGAGCCAGGAACCACAATTTTGGACTGTTTAAATCGGATCAAATGGGAACAGGATGGAACGTTAGCATTTCGTAAAAATTGCCGAAATACGATTTGTGGTAGCTGTTCAATGCGGATCAATGGGCGATCGGCTTTGGCGTGTAAAGAAAATATCAGCAGTGAAGTTCGACGGTTTCAACAGGCGGGGGCGATCGCCAGTTCTGCGGGGGCAGCCTTTGGTTTGCGGCCCAATGGTGTGCCTGTGATGTTAATTGCACCGTTGGGAAATTTGCCGATTATCAAAGACTTAATTGTGGATATGCAACCCTTTTGGCAGGGTTTAAAAGCGGTGGATCCGGCAGTCCAGGCAACTCCGCCAGAGGGAATGGTGGGTGAGTTTTTACAAAGCCCAGCCGAGCGATCGCGCTTGAATCAAGTGGGCAATTGTATTCTCTGTGGGGCGTGTTATTCGGAATGTAATGCGCGGGAGGTGAACCCGGAGTTTGTCGGCCCCCACGCTTTGGCAAAAGCCTATCGGATGGTGGCAGATTCCCGCGATCGCACGCTGGATGATCGCCTAGAGGCATATAACGAGGGAACCGCCGGGGTTTGGGGCTGTACACGCTGCTATTACTGCAATGCGGTGTGCCCGATGGAGGTGGCCCCGATGGATCAAATTGGCAAGATTAAATCGGCGATTTTGGCCCGGAAAGATGCGCAGGCGAGTCGCTCGATCCGGCACCGCAAAACCCTGATTGATTTGGTGAAACAGGGCGGTTGGATTGATGAACGGCAGTTTGGGCTGCGGGTCGTGGGCAATTCCTTCCGCGATTGGGGCGGGTTGATGAGTTTAGGGCCACTGGGATTGCGTATGATAGCTACGGGGAAGTTTCCGCTGTCCTTTGAGAAATCGGAGGGCACAGCGACGGTGCGATCGCTGGTGGAAGCGGTGCAAACTCTCGACCCAGCGGCCCAAGTGGAAATGACTACTGATACTCCTGAACCTGTAGGTGGTTAACGAATGAGCGAAATGCCAGAGAAGCAAACACCGTCTACCCCACCTCAACCGGGTGCCAAACAACCTGAGCCGGGGTTTGGCTGGAAGCCCTACGCTGAGCAGTTGAATGGGCGGTTTGCCATGATTGGGTTGGTGGCCCTGCTGTTGATTGA
Organism: uncultured bacterium; assembly: GCA_964475335.1. Taxonomy (GTDB): domain Bacteria; phylum Cyanobacteriota; class Cyanobacteriia; order Leptolyngbyales; family Leptolyngbyaceae; genus CAYYWG01. The sequence goes on along the minus strand of CAYYWG010000010.1, from coordinate 124,602 downwards.
AATTTTGACCCGGCAAGATTTATTTACCTGGTTGGGGTTGCGCTAACGTCGGTTTTACGGGAGCCATGAGTTTACGTGAGCCACGATTTCACGGACAGAGACTATAGCCATGCTTTAGCTTGACTTCTTTAGCTTGCTTTATTCACGAGCATGGGACAAACGCCTCAAACGCCTGCATCCATTCGCGCTACCCAGCTTTTCCAGCCAAATAGGCGGTCTTTGGGGCGAGGCAATCCCTGTTATTGTCCTTCGTCGCAGGCCGGGGCGAAGGCACGCTCCCGACAAAACTGAACCAGGGTGAATGATCCAGGTTAGGGGCTTGGTGGTGGCGGTGTTGGCCAGCCTTCTAGCGGTTGACCAAAGCGGTTATAGACCAAAATATCCCACTGGCCAGTCGCGCTGGATTCAAAGGCGATCGCATTCCCGTTTGCACTGATGCTGGGGTTGCGAACTTTGCCGTTGAGCTGGGCTGTGAGGTTGCGGAGTTGGCGTATGGTGCGATCGTACAGGTAGATGTCGGTTGCGCCGTTCCGGGTGCCTGTAAAGGCGATATAACGGGCATCATCAGAGAGGGTGGGGGTCTCGGCTACCATGTCGCTGGCGTTGAGTCCTGGAAGTTCCACAATGCCGCGATTGACCGTATCGTACAGATAGACGGCCTGATTGTTGCGGCGATCGGAGACAAACACGATGTAGCGGCCTGCGATCGCGGGATTCTGTTCCGCAAATTGACTATTGAGGCTGCGGCCAGATGGGTCGTAGGGAAAATTAAGCAACCGTGGCCCCGTGCAACTGGCGAGGCAACTCACGCTGGTCAAGGCAAGGATCAAGCGAGGGCACAATTTCACAACCGTAGGTGTCCCTAAGATGGCGCGGCGGTAGGGGTAGGGCGAGGTCGCTGATAGTTGGGCAAATCTAATTCCACATTGGGGCCACGATCTAAAACTTCCAGATCCCATTGTCCCCGATTGCTGGTTTCAAACACGACGTAACGCCCATCAGGACTAATTTTAGGGTTACGAAACCAACCCCGATAGCCAATGGTCAAAATTTTGGTTTGCTGGGTAGCGCGATCGTACATTTCCACTTCAGGGCGGGCACTGTCACTCGCCATGTAGGCAATGTAGCGTCCGGTGTAGCTGAGACTGGGATACTCGGCGATCGCGTCGCGGCGGTTGAGGCGGGGTAAGGGAATATAGCGTTTGTCCCGTAAATCGTAGAGCAGGATATTTCGCATTCCATCTCGATTGGAGACAAAGGCCAAAAATCGGCCATCTCCACTGAGGGCGGGTTGCTCATCGTTATAGCGGCTATCCAGGGCAACGGGGCCAGTCGGCACAGCCGTTTGGCTACACCCAGCAAGCGCGATCGCACTAGCTACCAGGCCCGCTCGTTCGAGCCAAGTCTTCCGCACCGAACGATGTTGAACGTGGCCATTCATGACGAAATCGTGTCCGGTCTACCAATGGGTGTGTTCCGAGTCAACGAGGGTGTGGGGGCTTTGACCTTGGCCCGTATCCGAGCGACGCCCATGCCCCTCAACTGGCTCGATTATTCGTCGCCCCAATTGTCGTCATCTCCACCATCGATAGGCCGATAGTCTACATACTCCGAAGGAGGTGCGTCATCGCGGGGGGGACGGCGATCGCGACCTGCCCGGACGGGTGGAGTATCTAGATCAGGCCGACGGTTGCGGGTTGGGGGTTGATTCCCAGCGCGGTTGGGGGGCGCATTGCGGTTGGTGCGGGGTGGACGGCGGGGTGCACCGGGGTCATCGTTCATGGGTGGATACCCAGGTGATGCCATTGGATCGTCAATGGGAGGCCGAGGGCGACGACGGCGATCATCGGCCTCATAGCGGTCGTCTAAGCTGGCTTTAGGTGGGCCAGACCGCCGCCGAGGTACTTCATCGTACTCATCTCGGTTGGCACGGTTATCTTGGGAGCCACGAATCCGGCGGGTGCGGGGAGCGCGATCGTCCAAGGCCCCAAATTCGTCCAGTCGCGCTTCGTAAACGCGGCTTACAGGCCGTTCTTCATCCACAACCGGGGTGTTGCGCTTGGCTTGCTCGGTTGCGGCTCCCCGCAGGCGAATGCTTTCTACGGCAAAAAAGATGGCCGTCCCGGTCAACATGAATTGGCCGAATTGCAAAATGGGGTCTTGTCGCCATCCCTGGAAGAACAAAATGCCGCCACATAGCAACGCGACAGCCGCAAAGAAAATGTCGTGATCGCGAGCGAGTTTGGGGCGTAGGGAGCGTAAGAAGTAGAGTGATAGCCCAGCAGCAGCCAAAACGATGCCAACTAGACTGCTCCAACCTAATCCGACATTGACCATTGCAAATCTCTCCTAAGTACATCCCATGTTAGCGAGTTGTGCCCAATTTCATCAAAAATTGACCCTGTGGTCTTGGCTTGCGCTGGAGTTGGGCTTGGGGGGCGATCGCCCCTGGGCTAACAATGCTCACGGCCCGACCCGGTTGATGTTGTGTATGCCGCATGACCGCAGTGTAACCCGAAACTCTGAGCAATACAAAATGGCCCCTAGTCCCAAAACCCACGCGATCGCAATGAGAGTGAGGACTAAGGGCTTGAGCCGGGTTAGAACAACCTGACGGCTGAACTAACACCATCGACGATGAACGTAGACTACAGCCGTTCAACTTTGTCTTTTTGGCTGATGAAGATTAATCCAATCAATGCCGGAACAATCACGATCACGGCACCAGCGACCAAACTCAGTAAAAAGTTTGACAATGAGGGAGTCATAAATCCTGTGGCCTCGCTATTAAGACTTAATTTATTGCTTATTGTAAGGGGCTGTTACAACCCTTGAAAAGCCGAAATATAAATAGATTTTACAAAACATGGCTGGGTTTTCTGCGGAATCAGGGACGGGGTTTTGACTTGGCGCTTCCAAAATCCCGCTAAGATCATGAGAGACTGTTTACATCACTTAAAACTAGACGGTTATGAATACTGCTGACATTGCGGCTTGGGTGTTGGGGCCAATCCTGGGATTAATGATTTTCCTGTTTATCTTTCGGATTGTGTTGACGTGGTATCCCCAAGTGGATCTGACCCAATTTCCGTTTAATGTTGTGGCTGTGCCAACCGAGCCGTTTCTGGCCCCGGCCCGCAAAGTGATTCCGCCGTTGGGGGGCGTAGACATTACCCCGGTAATTTGGGTCGGAATTTTTAGTTTGGTGCGCGAAATTTTATTAGGTCAACAGGGCTTGTTGACGATGATGACGCGGTTGTGAGGCAGGGCTGCTGCCAACCTCAGAGGCTTGACCCGAAATCTGGGGGAATTCCCCGGTGATTTCGCTGCAACCTCCGAGGCTGTAACCAGGAATGGGGCCAGCCTATAGCGCGTCATGGTTAGAGCGCGATCGCTCCAGGCAAGGCGTTGACTTCGCTACTTGCGGCCCATCATCATCACCTGTTCCACAAAGTTGGTGTATACGTCCCCCCGCTGAAATTCGGGGGTTTCCAGAATCCGCTGATGGAACCCGATCGTCGTTGGGAGGCCGGTGATGGCGCACTCGCGCAAGGCCCGTCGCATTCGTCGCAAGGCTGAGGTGCGATCGCTCCCCCAGACAATCAACTTGCCAATGAGCGAGTCGTAATAGGGCGGAATTTCGTAGTCTGTGTACACATGGGAATCCATGCGAACTCCGGGGCCACTGGGCGGTAAGTAGCCACTGATGCGACCGGGGTGGGGTCGAAAGTTTTGATCTGGGTCTTCGGCGTTGATGCGACACTCGATCGCATGGCCCCGCAGCAGCACTTCTTCCTGGCGCAGGCTCAGCCGTTCGCCCTGGGCAATGCGAATCTGCTCGGCAATGAGATCCAGGCCCGTCACCATTTCTGTCACCGGATGTTCAACCTGAATCCGAGTATTCATCTCCATAAAGTAAAAGCTGCCGTCCAGATCCAGCAGGAATTCCACGGTGCCAGCACCAACGTAGTTGATGGATTGGGCGGCGCGGACTGCGGCTTGGCCCATTTTTTCCCGGAGTTCGGGAGTCAGGGCTGGGCTGGGGGATTCTTCCAATAACTTTTGGTGGCGACGCTGAATGGAGCATTCCCGTTCGCCTAAGTGGATGACGTTGCCATAACTATCCGCCAAAATCTGGAATTCAATGTGGCGGGGTTTTTGGACGAATTTTTCGATGTAAACACCAGGGTTGCCAAAGGCGGCTTCGGCTTCCCCTTGGGCGGCGGCAAACAAATTCCCCAGTTCTTCCTCTTCTTTGACCAGGCGCATCCCCCGGCCACCGCCCCCAGCCGTGGCTTTGATCAAAACGGGATAGCCAATTTCGCGGGCGATCGCGCGGGCTTCGGCTTCATCTAACACCAGCCCTTTGCTGCCGGGAACTGTGGGTACACCGACGGCTTGCATCGTTTTTTTCGCAGTAGATTTGTCGCCCATCGCAATCATGGCTTCGGGAGATGGCCCAATGAAGGCGATCTGGTGATCGGCGCAAATTTCGGCAAAGCGGGCATTCTCGGCCAGGAAGCCATAGCCGGGGTGAATGGCGGCGGCATTGCGGGTGAGCGCGGCGGCAATGATATTGGGAATGTTGAGGTAGCTTTTGCTGCTCGGCGGTTCGCCGATACAAACGGCTTCGTCGGCCAATTGCACATGGAGCGAGTGGCGATCAATCGTGGAATGCACGGCAACGGTGGCAATCCCGAGTTCTTCACAGGTGCGAAGAATCCGCAGGGCGATCTCTCCTCGGTTGGCAATTAGAATTTTGGAAAACTGCATTGTTGGTGGTCTTTGATCCGTATTCAGTAGAATAGACGGTTCTGGAGACTCGCTGAAAGATTTTGCACACGAAATGTCGTAAATTCCCTTGACGGGGCAGACAGAGAATCTCGCGATCGCCTATCCTGTCGGCTATTGCGGTGGATTGGTGGTCACCGGGGTCGCACAGTCGCAACCGTTGCGTAATTGTTGCATGAGGGGGTTCGCCAATCCGGCCCAGAGGGGGGTGTTGACTTGGGCCACCCGTAGACCATCGGCAGTCCATGAGTTGCAGGTATTGAAGGCGGAGTAATGGCCCGTGGCGGCGTAGAAACTGCTTTGTTGGTCTTGGCCACTGGCAATCCGTTGTTTTTGCCCTTGGGCATCGAGGTCAAACGATCGCTCAATAAATTGCATCAAGGCCAAATAGTCTGCCTGACTGAGGCGCACACATTTGATCGTGTCGCTGCTGGGGGTGGGTAGGGTGGCATGACCTTTGACAAAGAGGGCGGAAGCATTTTGCCAGTAAAACAGGGCGCGGAGAGCGTTGGTGGGTTTGACCTGATCCCACGAGGGGGTATCGACATAAAAGATGCGATCGCCCCAACCAAACTGCAAGTAACGATAAGTCGCGGGATTTTGGGGGGCAATTTGGGCGAGGTCGAGGCGCTGTTGCCAATCGAAGCCAGCAGCCTGCACCGGGACAAAAAAATTGGTGTGAAACCCGTCACTCGTCACATAAACGGTAACTTCGCAGGGATAGTTGGCGGGAAACTGCCATAGCCGAGGGGTGTTCGCCGCGATCGCCAGCAATCCAGCGAGGCCCAACCCGCTCCCCATGACTAGGCCCAGCCCTAACCCCACCCGTTTGATCCACCGTTGCATTATGCCTATGCCTCCATCCCAAGTCTGTCTTTAGGGTGCGACCCCCCGCAGGATTACACCCCGGCCACCTCCCAATCTATCCTTTTCCGACGGTGTAGCCTCTATTTGGGCTAGAACGCATACTATTAAAGCTACCCATCTGGAATGGGATAGGCCGCTTTGCCAGAGGACGGTTGCCAATGTCAAATCCGTGGTTGATTCTAGGAACTTTGGCCTTTTGGGTCAGCTTTGGGATGAACCTGCTGATGAGTCAGAATTTGGGGGGCTCGCTCGTTGCGGGGATGACGGCATTGGGCACTGCCTTTGCAACGGCGGCGGTGGTGAATCGCTATCACAATCGGTCGAGCGAAAGTCGGTTGGCGGGGTTGAAGCACCAACTGCGGCAATTGCAGCGCCAATACCAACTGGAAGAAGAAGCTTTGTGGGAGTTGGTGGCGGAGAAAGAACGGGTGGGCACATCCCTGAACGGGCTGCAAATGCAGTTGCGGCAGTATCAGTTGGCGGGGGCGGGTGGCCCGATGGCGCGGCCTATGCTGAGTTGGGATTTGTCGGCGGAGGCAGAGGAGGCGATCGCGGATTTGCCCTATGGACGGGCGATCGCCCCCGGTGGGGCAGGGAGTTATGACCCGGTGGATGGGGGCTATGGACAGGCGGATGGCGTGATGGCATCACCCCAGGCCCAGGCGATCGCCCAGGCCCAGCACTGGCAGACGGAGTTGGCCCAATTACAAGCCCAGGTCAGTGATCATCGTTATTTGCGGGAACAATTGATTCTGGAGATGCAGCAGTTGGGCCAAAAGCACGAGCAGCTTGAGGTTCAGGCGATCGCCCTCCGGCAAGAAGTGGCCGAGCTGGAACGGTGTCGGCAGGAAGGTGACCAGTACCTCGCCTATCTTGAGAGCAAGCGCCAGGAGATTGAAACGGGCACCAATCCGCTTCAAAAGGCGTTGCAACAGTTGCAGAACCAGGTGGATGCTTCGCGGGCCGAGTTGCAAACGTTGGAACAGCGCATTGCGGCGACGCGACAGGAAAAAGTCTTGCTTGAGCGGGAACTGGCCAATACCAAGCAACACCAGAAACGGGTCACTATTTTGCAAGAGACGGTGCACGAGTTGACCCAACAGCGGATTACCTTGGAACAGGCGATCGCGACCTGCAAACAGCAACATGCCGACCAACAAACGGCCTTAGACCAGGCGATCGCCGCCCAGACCCAGGCCCAAGCCGACTTGCACACTATCCAAGAACAGGTGCGATCGCTCGGCCAGCAAAAAACGGAACTGGAGCAACACCTCAGCCCCTTGCAGGAACAACAGGAGCATCTGGCACGGGTGCAAACGGTGCTGCAAGAATTGGATCAACAAGTCAGCGATCGCCGCCAAGAGAAAGAGCAATTGGAGTTGTATCTAGCGCAACTGATGGCGGCTCCACTGATGGCAGATCCCCCGATGGCGGCCCCACCGATGCCTGACTCGCAACCGGGGGCCGCAGACCCGGAACTGCCTGAGCCCCCAACAACTGCCGCCCCCGAAACTTCCGAACTGTTTGAACTGCCAGATCTGCAACCGACCCGGCCCAAACCTGCAAAAGTCGGCAAAGCCAAGCCCAGCCAACCCTCGGCGATCGCCCCCAGTGGGCCTGCTAAACCTTCATCAGAAAGCGCACTGACGGCGACCAATGGGGCCGCAAAAGCGAGCCTGAAATCCCGGCCCCAACCGACCTTAACGATCCCCGTTGCGGCTGATGACGGGGCCGAACCTGCGCGACCTGCTGCCAATGGGTTGCCGGATCTGTGGACGGATTTGATGGTGCAACTGCCGGATTATGAATTGCAAGCGTTGCAGACGATCGCAAACCGCAAAAACGTGTTGCAAACGTTGGGCCAGTTAGCCCAGGACAATTTTGTCTCTGTCGATGAGTTGCTGGAATTGATCAATCAACGGGCGCTCCAAACGGTGGGGGAAGCGATTATTCATGCGCCGTCGGGCTTTAATCCACCGAGCATTGTGCGATCGCAAACGCGGATGGTGCAACGGTTGATCGAAACCTACGAATACCTGACCCAATAGACGGGCAAAATAGCGATCGCTAAAACTGGCGGCGGGAAAAAATGACGGTGGCGATCGCCAACAGCACCAGAATATATAACCCGGCATAGCCCGCATTGACCAGCAGGATATCAGGCGCAGGCAAGAGGCCATACACCGCTTGATTTTTCAGATCCAGCCGCGACAAATCGGGCAATACCAAATAGAGACCCTGAGTGACGGCGGCCACAGTGGGATTTTTGCTTTGGGCACCGAGTTCAACCAGGTTGGCACTGGCACTGCCCATGAGAAATACGGTAAAGGTCAGCAGGGTTGCCAACAGGGAACTGGTGAAAACCCCAAAGGCGATCGCTACGGCAGTCATTAGCGACAGTTGCAAAACCAGAAAACCCGCAGATACCAAGATGCTTTGGAGGGGATAGGGGATTTGGCCAACGGCCAGCACACCCAGGTAAATCGCGGTCATCAAGGCGACGAGCAGAGCCAAAACCGCCGTTAGCCCAAAGTGTTTGCCGACAATGAATTCGGTGCGGCTCAACGGTTTAGCCATCAACACCAACACCGTGCGCTTTTCAATTTCTTTGTTGACTAGCCCGGTGCCCACAAAAATGGCAATCACCAGGCCCAAGATTTGCATTCCGGCCAGCCCCACATCCAAGATAATTTTGGTTTCGGTGTTGGCGGCGACTTCGGGCAACAGGCGCAAACTGGCGACCATCAACACGGCATACAACCCCACCAGATAGAGGACGCGATCGCGAATCACTTCCCGAAAGACGTTAGTGGCGATGACCCACACCCTCGCAATGTTCATGCTGGCACTCCTCTCGAACCCCTTGATGGCTACGGCTGGTCTACACTGGCCGCAAGTAGTTTAATTTATCGCAGATTTCGTCTCTGGTTGACCTTTTTCCGGGCCTTCTACTGGGCCACATTCCACTTTGGCATTGCCCACTGCCGGGACGGTGCTGGCCGCTGCCGCTGATTTCCCGGCAATGTCCGCCGGCACCACCTGGGAAATTTGGCAGGTTTTGGCGTAGTAATAGCCTGCGGGATCAGCGGCTGGCCCTTGCCAGGTGGCAAACAGTTGCACGTTATATTCTCCCGCGAGGATGCGCCCCTCGATCGCCCAGTAGTTATTCTCGCGGGCGGCGGGTAAGTCATCTAAGACGGTGATTGCGAGTTGTTCTAGGTTTCCTTGAAAGTCGAGGAGCCACCGTTCGACCTGCGACCAGGATTGGCCTTGCAAATTGGCTTTCAGTTGTGCTTCGGCCCGATTCAGAATATCGATGCCCCGAGATTTGAGGTCGGCGTTGGCCTGGGTGTTGACGACAAAGGCGCTGTTGCTCAAGTCATCGGTGCGGAAACTGGGGTATTCTGCTAACCAATCTTGGGTGGTGAACGTGAGCTGAATCCAGCAACTCAGAATGAGATTGAGCAGGGCTAAATTCACTAAATATTGGCGATCGCCCGCACCGGGTAGTTTCCAAATGGGGGTTTGATAGGTGCCATCGGAGCCAATAAACTTGGGCAGACCCGCAATAACCGCAGACACGGGCGGCCAGACGACAAAGGCGATCGGCGGAATTTGGTTGGGAGTGGCAAACAAAAAATAGCAAATCAGCCACCCGGTAATCCACGGCCCCAGGAAGACACTGGCAACGGTTAAGAGGTTTTTCAGGGTCTTTTCTTCGTGCATGACCCAGTGCACCCCGGCGATCAAAAAAATCCAGCCCATGAATGCGATCGCGGCTTGCAAAATGGGCCGCACACCGATAGACATAGCCCACGAAAAAATACTTAACCAGATTAAAGTTTTGGCGGAATCCCACTTTTTGGGCAGCAAAATTTTGAAGAGTTCTCCCAGGAGTTTGCTGACTTCTCCAAGAAATTTTTGAATCGCTAAAACGTTAAAGGCAAAATAGCCCAGACCCCCTAAAGCCGCGATCGCGACCACAATCACAATCCACGAAATGCCAAAGGGAATTAAGTTTTGGATAAGATCAAGCATGGGGATAACTAACGGGGGAAGAAGTAATTATCCGCCCAACGGACAAATAACACGAAGAGAATAAAGCTAAAACTGATGGAATTTGCTAAGAGAATTGTATAGGTGCGATCGTTCCGTTTGAAGAGAAAACTATGGCCCTGGAGTCGCTGAAATCGTTGAGGAACACGATTTTTGATCACACTGTCTTCTTCTTGAACTTGTTTGCCGAGTAACCGTTCGAGTTGGTTTAATCCTTGCAATTCTACAAACACAACGCCCAGAAATACGAGTAAGGTCAGCAAGACGACTGAAGGCGCAATACTATTGGCCCAGATATTTGGAAAAAACTTTTCAAAGAAGAAGAAGCTAATGAGTTGAATGCGTAAATCTTCTGGGAGCAAGGGTTGAGTAATAAAAAAGATCATCCACCCCAGAAAGGTGGAAAAGAGATTCATGGACGTTGAGTATCGAACGCTGGTGCGAATATCGAGGCTAAGGCGTTGATGCAAAATCACTGCTTCTAGCGCGATCGCGATGAGTAAAAACAACCCCTGAAAGGCGATCGCTCGTAGTGGTAAAACTCCTAAGTCCATTGGGCAAGAACTACAATTTTTTTCCCCATTGTAGGACTGCCCCGATATTCCCAACCATTTTCCTGGCGGGAACTGGTCGCTGGCTCCAACCTAGTGGTTAGGCCGTGGGGCTGCTGTCGGCTAAGGCAGTTTTCAGGGTTTCGGCTTGGGCGGTCAACAATTGGAGTTGGTGATGCCGATAGGGATCGATCGCTGGGGTCGTCTGGGGCTCGTAGTGCAGCAGGCGATCGCTCTTTTGCTGGTATCGGCGTAATGCGCCTAAATTCAGGTCACTGAAATGGACTAAATAATCCCGTGCGATGTCGAGATACTGGTAAGGCGCGACGGAGGCCGTAGGCTCGGCAGGGCGCGATCGCCCTTTGGCTGCATCCCAGGTTTTGTTGAGTAAATAGGAGGCACCGCCCCCAATCATGGCACCCACCGGGCCACCGAGCATGAATCCCACTGCGCCGCCCGCGATCGCCTCTGGGGGTAAATCGCTTTTTTTCGAGGCGGGTGGGTCGGCAGGGGGTGGGCTTGCGGGCACCACGGGTTCGGGCGGAAAGTTGACCAAAAATTGGTGGATTTTGTCGCGCTCAAAAAACTCGCAGGCTTGATTTACCCACTTCACTACCGCTTGCTGGTGGTCGATCGCCGTTTGCTTAAACTCGCCCATCATCCAACTTTTGAAGGTGCCTGTTTGGAGCGCCTGCGCGGCGGCGGTTTGGTATTGAGCCAGCAAGTTGGGCACAGCCAGCCACTCGGCACAGACTTGGACACTTTTGGCAAACCCGGTTTGGAGCAAGGGGGCCGCTTGCTGACGAATTTCGTTTTTCTGCCGTTGTTTGTCGTTGACGGGGTTAATCTCGTGCTGGAGGGTGGCGATTTTCTGCTCTAGCGTAGCCTGCACTCGGTGAGCGATCGCCCGTAAGCGGGGCAATCGGGTTTCTGGCTTGTCTTGGAGGGACTGCGCAATGGTGTGCAAGGCCGATTCCAACATGGGCAACCCCGATTCCTGCGCTGCTGCCATGTTCCCCTTCAACCGCGCCCGCAAAGCTGGCAAGGCATCCACGCGATACAAGTTACTGACCCCCGGCGGCAACTTAGCCCGAAAACTCTCTGCGACAAACCGCAACCGATTGTAAACTTGCTTCTGGTCTTCCGGCTCCAGCAGATTCAGGAAATTCACCACAAACACCACGGTTTCAATGCCGCGATCGAGCAACCAATCCCGTAAATGCTCCCGTTCCCCTAGAGTCATTAATTTGCGCCCATCCAACACTTGCACCACCAAATCGGCGGTGAGTAACTGGTCTTTCACCAGGGCATCCTGAGCTTCCTGATCGTCGGTACCGGGCAAATCCACCAGTTCTACCCCCGTGCGTAGCCATGGATGGGGGCAACTGACCGCAACTGAAGCCACATCATTCCGCATACGGCGATCGCCATCCAAAATGGCAAACTGCTTCAAGACATCGGTGCCTGCTTCGTGAATGACAGCTCCATCCTTCAGGTGAATCTGGGTGGCCAGTTCAGGGCCATAGCGCACAGCGATCGCGGCCCCCGTCGTCGGAATCAGATCAATGGGTAGCGCCCGCTCCCCCAGCAGCGCATTTAACAGCGTGGACTTGCCATAGTTAAACGGCCCAAACACCACCACCCGCACCACTGGGCTGTCGGCTTGCTCCGCCACTGCCCGCACATCGCGACTCAAGGGATGCTCCGGTGGTAATTCCAACGCTCCCACCGTCGATCGCACCGTTGTCAATAACTGACTGTATGCCGCCGTGCTACCTGTGCTCATGGTTCAATCTTGCTTGCGATCGCCTTCTTTGATCAATACCCCATTCCCTAACGCCGATTCCGGTCAACTGTGCCACCTCTTCTGCACGCTTGACTATCGGGTCAGGGAGTGTATTGTCGCGAGTTGGGTCAATCCCAGGCTTGGTGCTGTCTGCTGCGAACGCACGATTGCGCATCTATATTAATTGCTCCAGCCCTATGGGCGCAGTGTCGGGCGATCGCTCAGGGTGCAACTGAGGCCGCTGGAGGCCAGGAGGCCGGAGGACAGAGGCGATCGCCGTGCCTGGAGTCCTAGATATCCAGGTCGGTGAGGTTGAGTTTTGGCCCGTAGGTTTCGATGAATTCGCGGCGGGGAGCTACGCGATCGCCCATGAGGACAGTGAAGACGCGATCGGCCTCGACAGCATCTTCAATCTCAACCCGTTTGAGGGTGCGGGTTTCTGGGTTCATAGTGGTATCCCACAGTTGGGCTGGCATCATTTCCCCTAACCCTTTGAAGCGCTGGATTTCATATTTAGCGTTTTCAGGGAATCCGGCAATAATGCGATCCCGTTCGCGATCGCTGTAGCAATAGTAGTGGTTGCGACCACGTTCAATTTTGTAGAGGGGCGGACAGGCGATGTAGACAAAGCCCTGATCCACCATTGCCCGTTGATAGCGGTAGAAAAAGGTGAGTAACAGGGTGCGAATGTGGGCACCGTCTACATCGGCATCGGTCATGATGACAATTCGGTGATAGCGCAGTTGTGACGGCTCAAACTCCTCGCCTTTGATGCCCAACCCCAAGGCGGTAATGAGCGCCTGAATTTCGTTGTTTTTGTAGATTTTGGAATCGTCGGTTTTCTCAATGTTCAGGATTTTACCGCGCAACGGCAGAATGGCCTGAAACTGACGATCGCGGCCTTGTTTGGCACTGCCTCCGGCGGAGTCCCCTTCTACGATGAAGATCTCTGATTCAGCGGGATCGCGAGAACTGCAATCTGCCAACTTCCCCGGTAATGTGGAGGACTCCAACACCGATTTACGGCGTACCAGTTCTCTGGCTTTCCGGGCTGCTTCTGCCGCTTTGAAGGCTTCGACCGCTTTCTCGATAATGGAATCGGCTACCCCAGGCCGAAACTCCAAATATTCCACCAACACTTCGCCCACCAGGGAATCGACAATTCCTCGGACTTCGGTATTACCGAGCTTAGTTTTAGTTTGTCCTTCAAACTCCGGATCCGGTACTTTGACGGAAATGACGCCCGTTAGCCCTTCCCGAATGTTTTCTCCGGCCAGGTTCGGCTCGTTTTCTTTGATCTTGTTGCGCTTCCGGGCCATCGAGTTGAAGGTACGGGTGAGCACCGTTTTCAGCCCTTCCAGGTGGGTGCCGCCGTCGATTGTCCGAATGTTGTTCGCAAAGCCAAACAGGTTGTCGTTGTAGGCATCGGCAGACCACTGCAAGGCTACTTCCACTTGCACATTGTTCCGCTCGCCCTGCACGTAAATGATTTCGTCATGCAAGGGTTGCTTTTCCCGGTTCATGTAAGCGACGTATTCCCGGATGCCGCCTTCATAGTAGTAGGTTTCGACTTTGGGTTCGTCTTGTTTCAGCAACTCCAACCGTTGGTCGCTGAAGTTAATCCGCACGCCACCGTTCAAAAAGGCGAGTTCGCGCAAGCGTCCGGCCAGGGTGGCATAGATAAAGGTGGTGCCGGTGGTGAAAATGGTGGGATCGGGCTGAAAGCAAACAGAGGTGCCTGTGCGATCGCCTGCTCCTCCTTCAGCTTTCATCGTGCCGATGGGTACCCCGCGCTCAAACCGTTGGGTGTGGACTTTTTGGTCGCGCCAGACGGTAACTTCCAACCATTCCGAAAGGGCGTTGACCACAGACACACCGACGCCGTGTAACCCCCCCGACACTTTGTATCCACCACCGCCAAACTTGCCGCCTGCACCTAATACAGTCAGCACGGTTTCAACGGCGGATTTGCCCGTGCGGGGGTGGATATCGGTGGGGATGCCCCGGCCATCATCAATGACAGTGACCGAGCCGTCGGCGTTCAACGTCACATCAATATTTTTGCAATAGCCCGCCAGTGCCTCGTCAACGGAGTTGTCAACAACCTCGTACACTAGATGGTGGAGACCACGCTCCCCGGTGCTGCCGATGTACATCCCCGGGCGTTTACGGACGTGTTCAATCCCTTCAAGGACTTGAATCTGCTCCGCACCGTAACTATTCGTTGTCATGCAACTTGCGCTCCCACCGAACGATTTAAGCCTTAAATTAAACTTAGGTTACTGGATACCAAAACTATCCAAAATTCTAGCACAAAAGCCTTATAAGCGATTTTAGAGACATCTCCTGCCGTTTTTATAGAAGGGGTGAACCACCTTAACCTCAATGGTTGATCTTAGTTTTAATTTAACAAATTTTAGTGCAAGTGTACCAGGTTTAGTTGTTGTGTGCGGGCCAACGGCTGCGGGGAAGTCGGGGCTGGCGATCGCGTTGGCGAAACGGCTAAATTCTGTCATTCTTAGTGCGGATTCACGCCAAGTGTATCGAGAATTTAACATTGGTACGGCCAAGCCGTCGGTGGCCGAGCAAGCTTTGGTGCCCCATTACCTGGTGGATATTTGTGATCCGACGGTCACGCTGACGGTGGCCGATTACCAAGATCACGCTCAGCAATTGTTGAGCCAGGGGTTTGTGCCCGCTGGTAGACAGCAGCCTATGCCGTTGTTGGTGGGGGGGACAGGGCTTTATATTCGGGCGATTACGCGGGGGTTGATGATTCCGCGTGTGCCGCCCCAGCCTGGTTTGCGATCGCAGTTGGAACGGTTGGGCCAAGGGTTTTGCTATCAACTGTTGCAGCAGGTTGACCCGATCGCGGCAGCCAAAATTCACGGGAATGATGCGGTGCGGACGGTGCGATCGCTAGAAGTGTTTTACACCACCGGGCAACCGATGTCAGCCCAACAGGGCGAAAATCCGCCGCCCTACCCCATTTTGCAGATTGGCTTAGACTGTGAAACGCCAGCGAGGTTGGCAGCCCGGATTGCACGGCGCACTGCCCAGATGTTGGCGGAGGGTCTGGTGGCCGAGGTGGAGACGTTATGCCAGAAGTATGGGCCAGAGTTGCCGTTGCTGGAGACCTTGGGCTACGCAGAAGTGAAGCGCTATCTGGCTGGGGAGATTCCCCTGGCGATCGCCGAACAGGAGATTGTGGTGCATACCCGCCAATTTGCCAAGCGCCAGCGGACTTGGTTCCGGGCTGATCCGACGATCCAGTGGTTTGATGCGGATGCACCGGATTTGCTAGAGCAGGTGTGGTCAGTGGTGACGGAGTTTGAACGCGCGATCGCTGTTCGGGGGGCGGTGGGTTGAGAGGGCCGGGGCGGTTAGCGCCGGGGACTCGCAGCAGAAAATTCCCCAAAGTAATGATTGAAGCGTTGTTGCAACTGGGTTGTTGTCAGGTTTTGTACCCAATACTCGGTGACGGCGTGCCCAAAGGCCCAGGCATTGCGGTCGGGTGGGGTGGGATTGTCGAGCAAGATGGGCCAGAGCGCCAATAGGTCAAATTTGCGGGGTTCGGTGTCGCGATCGCCCAATAAATTGAATAGGTCATAGGCCATTTGCAGTTTGCCAATCACCACGGGCAATTGTTCGATGGGGATTTGTTCCGCCAGGAGGTAAGCCAGGGTGGGGCTACCCGTGGTCAAGGTGGAGATGAATTGCAAGACTGGGGTTTTTAATAACTGGGTTAAGCCCTGGGTGGTTGCCATCTGAAAGGTGTAGTGGTCGATGATCTGGGTGGCGGCGAGGGTGCGGGCTTCCAGGTTCCGCAGAAAGCGGGCAAGGCGCAGTTGTTTGGTGGGGCCGATCGCCTCCACCAGACTCACGGATAAGTCTTCTACGCCCCAGGCGGTGCGGTCGGTTTGGCGATCGCGCGTCACGATGGGCAAGACAAAATCGCACCATTCGCCCAATTGTGCGGCCCGGTAGCGCACGGCTTCCCGGATGGCAATTTCTTTGGGCCGCTCGCCCCATTCCCAGTCATAGGGGGGTGTCCACTCTCGGATTGGCCGCAGTTTGTCCACTTGAGTGACGATGGCGATCGCCGGGAGGTCGGGAACAATCTCGCGTACCGCTTTGAGAAAGTCCCCATCCATTTGCAAGGTTGGGTCGAGGGCCGGAGTCACCAGCAGCAATAAATCGGCCTGCTCGATGTGGGCCAAAACCTGCGATCGCAAATCCTCGCGCTGGGTTTGTTCATAGCCCGGTGTATCCCACAGTTGGAGCCCTTCGCCTGTGGTAGCTTGCCAGTGATAGTCTTGTACCTGGTCGGTGCTGGGCAGCACATCCACCGTGGCTTTGTCGGCCTCAAACAGGGTATTAATCAAGCTACTTTTGCCTGCGCCCGTCCGCCCCACCAACAGCAAATTGACGGGTTGTTGTTCCACCCTTTCCGGGGGTTCCGCCTGGGTCAAAATGGCTTGTAAGGTCTGAGTCTTAGCAGCGGGGATGGCTTTGGTGGGGGGTGCGACTGTTTCTAATCCAGGCAATTCTCCGCTATACAGGGCGATCGCCTGCCGACTCAGGTTCCGCAAGGCAGCTTCCCGGAGCAACTGGCTGAGATTTACTAACAATTGCTGGGTGGCCTGGTTGCTGGACTTTTGGGTGGCTTGCCGCGCGATCGCCGCCGCCGGATTGAACACCCACTGCGCCCAATTCCAGACTTTCAAAATCTTGCGGGCCGAAGGTTCCAACCGTTGATACACTTCGTAGGCTTGCACCGCTTGCCCAATGGTGACTTGATTCAGCACCGGCGATAGTTTGCCCATCCACTGATCCATGTCGTCCGTTGTCCCCCGAATTAAGCTGTAGGCCTGGGGAATATAGATATTCAAAAAAGGCCGTTGCACTTCGGGATGGTAGGCTTGGGCGATCGCCACTACCAAGCTCTGGCACCGTTCCCAAAACAAGCCCCAATCTTCCCAGGCTGGGGGATCGGTCTGAGCGGCGGCCAAAATGTCTTGTAATGCGGTTTCTGCCACTTGTGCCGCATTCGAACTGGCTCCTGCCTGGGCGATCGCCCCATTCACTGCCGCTTCGGCGGCGGCCAGCTCTGCCTCCACTTCAGTCACCACGGCCTCAAGCTGGTTCAACGCGGGGCGCGTCCACTGCACCAAGAGCCAGCGCCACCCCACCAACAGCACAGTAAAAATGGCCCAAATCCAGTTAATGCCCCAAGTGTGAATTTGAATGCCTGCCGCGATGACAAAAAACGCAACAACTATCCCCACCGGCAGCGCTAACACGATCCACTGCCACACTTTTAACCGCATGGCCCCATACTCCTTCGGCCCAAAACGCTATTCCCAGTCTAGGCAGAAACCCTAGAGGGCGTTGGACAGAAACCCAAATTGCAACATTATGCGCGTGGGGAGCAATGGCGATCGCCCCCTAACGCCGCAAAAAACTTTGGGTTTGCAGGAACGCTTGGAGTTGGTGCATCGGGTTGAGATTGGAGGGTTGATACCCCGATACAACGGCCAAGGCCACGGTAATGGCGATCGCATTCACGATAATGGCGCATTTGGTGGAGACGCAGTTGGACATGGCGGCTAGGCTTTGGGAGATGGGACTTTGGTCTTTTCAGTCTGGCCGATGACATCTATCGCAGGGGTGATAAGTCGGACGATAGACGGTGATCATCGTCACAATGAGTACCAGGTGCCACCTGCGAGGGCTCCCACGAGCACCCACCCCGCCGATGACTCGGTTACTGTATCAGATCCCCCGCCGCCGCGCAGGTAAAACTCCTTGAACCTGGGTGCAGTTGTGATGAAAGCGTTACAAATCACTGTAACCCTGAAGATTTTCGGGTTCGCACTGACGCAACACCCCCGTTGCCTGCCGGGTCAATGCGGCGGATCCCTGCACCACGACCAAATATTTTCCCTGGTCTAGCCGATTGCGGTAGGGCAACGCATCCCCACCGCCACTCGTGAGGCCCACGCCTCCACCCACAAAAAAGCTGCCCATTGCCCCCGACACGGCCCCCAGCAAGCCCCCGATGATGTGATTGCCCACCTCGCCAGCCCAGGCAAAGGTGTTGAGATTGGTGATCAGGCTAAAGGTGAACCCAGCCGCAAAGCCAAAGGGAATCAACCAAAAAGACATGAGTTTGGCCAACCGCCCGGCCCGCGCTTTGGGATCGATCAGCCCATACTCATCCGCTGATTTGTAGCCTTTACCGAGAATTGATACTGTGTTTAAGGGAATGCCAGCTTGTTCTAGCGCGGAGTAGGCGGCTTCGGCCTGGATGCGATCGCTCAACACCGCAATCAAATAGTTCATAAAATCAGGACAATGTTCCCAGTACGTTACCTATTCAGGATATAAGACTTGCTACGCCGATGGGCAGGGCCGTCGTTGTTCTTGCATTGGTAGTGGTCAAGTTAAAAAAAACGGCAGATCCTCCAATCCGGTTTCAAAATGCCGTAAGGTTAAAAATCGGTTTCTGCGTTGCTCGCTCACATTTTTATTGCCTTTCGGCGTTGTTCTCATTCCCATAGTTCTCATCTCGATTAGTTTACTTGTGTTTGCCCACTCAGCTTCATGCCCGCTCAGCCGCAATCCCGGCCTTGGCGGGGCACCAGTTGGTACAAGGCTCGACCGGCTGTTGGCTCCTTGGACTCTCGGCGTTCGCTTTCCCTCCCAACACTGAGCTTTTTCCCTGAACATCCAAAGTTATATTTCACCATGCCAAAGGTTCTTGTTTCTGACCCAATCGATCAAGCTGGGATCGATATCCTGTCGCAAGTTGCTCAAGTTGATATCAAAACCAACTTGCCAGTTGATGAACTACTCAAAATCATTCCAGAATACGATGCCTTGATGATTCGTTCTGGCACCCGTGTGACCCAGGCCATGATTGAAGCGGGGGATAACCTCAAAATCATTGGTCGGGCTGGGGTTGGTGTTGATAACGTTGACGTGCCAGCGGCAACCCGTAAAGGGATTGTGGTCGTCAATTCGCCGGAAGGGAACACGATCGCCGCAGCGGAGCATACCCTGGCCATGATGTTGGGGATGTCGCGCTATTTGGCCGATGCGAATCAATCCGTCAAAAGCGGCAAGTGGGATCGCAAGAGCTTTACGGGCGTTGAGGTCTACAAAAAAACCTTGGGTGTGGTCGGTCTGGGTAAGATTGGTGCCCATGTGGCTACGGTGGCCCATGCGATGGGGATGAAGCTGCTGGCCTACGACCCCTTTGTTTCCCTGGAGCGGGCGGAGCAGTTGGGCTGCCGCCTGGTGGAACTGGATATTTTGATGCAGGAAGCGGACTATATCACCCTGCATTTGCCGAAAACCCCAGAAACGACGAATTTGATCAACGAGGCGTCGATCGCCAAAATGAAGCCCACCACCCGGATCATCAACTGTGCGCGGGGTGGAATTGTGGATGAGGCCGCTTTGGTCAAAGCCCTGAAAGAAGGCAAACTGGCCGGGGCTGCGCTCGATGTGTATTCCTCGGAACCTTTGGAAGCGGAGTCGCCGTTGCGGGAACTGGGCAAAGAAATCTTGCTCACGCCGCACTTGGGGGCTTCGACGGAAGAAGCTCAGGTGAATGTGGCGATCGATGTGGCGGAACAAATTCGCGATGTGCTGCTGGGGTTACCGGCGCGATCGGCAGTGAACATTCCCGGTTTGCGCCCCGACTTGTTGGAGCAATTGCGCCCTTACTTACAACTGGCGGAAACCTTGGGGAACTTGGTCGCACAGTTGGCGGGTGGCCGGGTAGAAGCCTTAAACGTGCGCCTCCAAGGGGAACTGGCCACAAACCAAAGCCAGCCGATTGTGGTGGCCGCGCTCAAAGGGTTGCTGTCCCACGCGTTGCAAGAGCGGGTCAACTACGTTAATGCCAGCATTGAGGCGAAAGAACGGGGGATTCGGGTCATCGAAACACGGGATGCGGCCATCAAAGACTATGCTGGGTCGTTGCAACTGACGGCGACTGGCTCTTTGGGTGAGCATTCGGTGGCGGGTGCCCTGTTGGGGAATTCGGAAATTCGGATTACCAGCGTGGATGAGTTTCCGGTGAACGTGCCCCCCAACCGTCACATGCTGTTTACCATGCACCGGGATATGCCGGGGATCATTGGGAAGATTGGCTCGTTGCTGGGCAGCTTCAATGTGAATATTGCCAGTATGCAGGTTGGCCGTAAGATTGTTCGGGGGGATGCGGTCATGGTGCTCAGTATTGATGATCCCTTGCCAGATGGGTTACTTGCTGAAATTATGAAGGTGCCCGGTATCCGCGATGCTTATACGGTGACGCTGTAGTGTGATGGTACCCGTGCTGTAAGCAAGTGTGGCGTTGGGGTTAGGTCGGTGCGCGATCGCCCTAATCCCAAGCGCATCTCAGGCTCAATTCAAATCCAATGCTGCCCCAAAACGCATGGCCAATAGTTGGTGGGAAATTCAGGTTTTGTGCGATCCAACGCTGGAAGATTCAGTCTTTTGGCGACTAGGAGAGTTTGGTAGTCGTGGTACTGCAAGCGAGTTTCATGGCTATTCCAATCTAGTTCGTGGCTATTTGCCACAAAGTCAGGCCAAAATGCTTGATTTGGCGGCGCTGGCGTTGTGGTTACGGCAAGATGCGCTGTGTATGGGGTTGACTCCCCCGGCAATGCAATGGAACTTGATTGATGAAGAAGACTGGGCCAGCAGTTGGAAAGTGCATTGGCAACCCCAGGAAATTGGCGATCGCTTTTTAATCCATCCGGCCTGGTTGCCGTTACCAGAGCACACCGATCGCGTATTGATGAAACTGGAACCGGGGGTCGCGTTTGGCACAGGGGATCATGCCACGACCCAACTCTGCCTGGAAGCGTTGGAAATGCGGTTGGGGCCGTCGGCGATCGCGGAAGCCGCAGAGCCTTTGGTGTTGGCTGATATTGGTTGTGGGTCGGGCATTTTGTCTGTCGGTGCGTTGTTGCTGGGGGCGGCCAAAGTGTATGCCGTGGATACTGACCCGCTGGCGGTGCAATCTACCCTGGAAAATCGGGAATTAAACGGTATTGAACGCGATCGCCTGGTTGTCGAGCAAGGCAGCGTTGACCGGGTGATTGAGCAAATTGACGCTCCTGTGGATGGCATTCTCTGTAATATCTTGGCGGAAGTCATTATCGACCTGATCCCCGCTATGAGCCAAATTGCTAAACCTTCCACCTGGGGAATTTTGAGCGGCATTCTGCTGGAGCAAGCCAAACTCGTGGCCGACACTCTCGAAGAAAATGACTGGATTGTCGCGGCCTTATGGAAACGGGGCGAGTGGTGTTGTTTGAATATCCGGCGATCGTAAGTTGGCGATCGCGCCCCTTCGGTTGCCCAGCGGGAAGAACAGCCTGTTACAGTATTCAAAATAGAGCAATCCAAGCTTTGCCAATAGCGCTGCGGGCTTTTGGCGAGCGATCGCATTCCCTTTTTACATTGCTGGTGCCACGCTGATCTATGTCTGACTATTCCATTGCTGATTTGCGGCTGAACTACACCCGCCAACAGTTGATCGAAACCAATGTTGCGCCCGATCCTTTCCAGCAGTTTCAAGCCTGGTTTGACGAGGCACTACAAGCGAATATTGTGGAACCCAACGCGATGACCCTCGCTACCGTTGGGGCCGATGGCTTGCCGTCAGCCCGTATGGTTTTGTTGAAAGGGGTAGACGCGCAGGGCTTTGTGTTTTACACCAACTACGAAAGTCGGAAAGCACAAGATCTCGCTGCCAACCCTGCTGCGGTGCTGGTCTTTTGGTGGGCACCCCTGGAACGGCAAGTCCGCATTGAAGGGCGCGTGGAAAAAGTCTCCGCTACAGAGACCGAAACCTACTTCCACAGTCGGCCACGGGCTAGTCAGTTGGGGGCTTGGGCCTCTGATCAGAGTCGGGTGATTCCCGATCGCGAATTTCTGGAACACCGGCTGCAACAACTTACCGAGCAATACCAAGACCAAACTATCCCCCGTCCCGACTTTTGGGGTGGTTATCGCGTCATTCCTACCCAAATCGAATTCTGGCAAGGTCGCCCCAGCCGCCTCCACGATCGCCTCCTTTATCGCTGGGACGCAAATCACTGGGCAATTGAACGGTTATCTCCCTGAGCGATCGCGGTGTACGGTTGTGTTAACGGTGCTTATTCAACCGTGTTCAGCAAGCAGCGCCAAAAATTGCCGAAAGTGCCCTAAATCTTGCAGAAATTGTTGATGACATTCCCTCAGCGTGTTCACATTTTGTTCAATGAGGGCCGGGTCAAGGCGATGGGTGTAGTTATTGCGAACAACATGACGAAAACCTAAATAGATTTTCAGAAAATGATAGGTCGGCCCTTGAATGACGGCAGGCCGAACGTCAGGAATCTCAATTCGCATTTGTTCTAAAAGTTCTTGATGCCAGCGTTCCGTTTGTTTGCTCAAGCTCGCATCCACGACCTGCGCGATTTGCTCAAAGATGCGCTCGATTCCGGTGTAATACCCTTGTAGGCCGAAACCTGCGGCAATCCAATAAGCTTCAATGTGCGTAGACTGGGCTAAATTCGCTTGCTCTAGCGCATAGTTGTACTCCAGTTGCAAATCCTGCAATTGCTGTTGGATGCGCCCCAATAGAACCGCATACCGACTCACAAACGGATTCCTTGATGCATCACGCAATCCAGCAAAGAGCGGGGTGCTGTTTCCAGCCTAATTAGGTCAACGTTGAACCCATTCACGGTACAGAGCAACGTGCCGATCGCTGCGCAATAGCGATCGCGGTCTAACCCCCAAACAGCCAGATCAATATCCGATTCTGGGTGGACAGATTCAGGTGTGAGCAGCGAACCAAATAGCATCACCTCTTGCACGCCAAACTCTTGTTTCAACAGCGCTGCTGCCCGCTTCGCTTGCTCCAGTCCAGCTTGCTGGCGCTGCCGCATCTGCTGCTGGCGATCGCAGTTTCGCTGTCGCGCAGCGGCCACATACTTGCCAAATTGTGCAGCATTAACAGCAGGCATGGTCATTGCGAGTTCCGGTGCACTTAGCCGTTGTGTACTCCTATTCTACGATCGCCTCTTGTATCGTCGGGAAGCGGAGCACTGGGCGATTGAACGGTTATCGCCCTAAGCGATCGCCCCACTCAAGAGCCATCAATTATTGGGAATCGTCTGTGCGACTTCCCGCCATTCCCGGACGGCATAGGGCGGAATTTTGAGGGTGCGATCGCCCCCGGTGGTGGCTAAGGTGATTTCCAAGGGCGAGTTATTGGGTAAGGTTGCGATCGCGGCTTGTACGTCGTATTCCCCGGTACTGCTCGGCAACAAAGGCACTTCGGCGGTACAGTCGGGAGCCTGCCAAGCGGCAGTGGAACTAGAGATTCGCAGGGGATCTGGATGTTGCACAATGACTTTGCCCGGAAAACCGACTAACCGCAAATGCACACTGGCGATCGCGCCGTGCTGACTCCGGTTAAACAGCACCAATTGCCATGCCTGATCTCGGTCATCCCGCAACGTTTGCAGCGATCGCACCATGACCGCCCCCGCCCCCTCTGGATAGGTATGCACCGAGGCCCAAGTGGGCTGCACCCAACCCAGCCAACAGCCCAGGCTCAAGGCCATTGCCAGGGCGATCGCGCTTATCTTGCTTCCCATTGCTGACTGTGATTCCTTCCCAACTGCACAAATACTCTTAACAAATGTAGTCAAAAGTCAATGGATAGGGGGATGCACCTCCATACTTTGGTAAGATTAAGAGTTTGCAAAGGAAGTGAACGCTGCAAGGAGACACCCACTATGGCGCGGATGTATTATGACGCGGATGCCAATTTAGATTTGTTGAATGGCAAAACAGTTGCCATCATCGGTTACGGTTCCCAGGGCCACGCCCATGCCTTGAATTTGAAAGATAGCGGTGTCAACGTCATTGTGGGGTTGTATCCAGGGAGCAAATCTGCCGCCAAAGCGAAAGATGCTGGATTGACTGTGCATTCGGTTGAAGACGCTGCCAAGCAAGCTGACTTCATCATGATTCTGTTGCCCGATGAAGTGCAAAAAACCGTCTATGCGAACGAAATTGCCCCCCACCTCACGGCGGGTAAGGTGTTGGCCTTTGCTCACGGGTTTAATATCCACTTTGCCCAGGTGGTGCCCCCCAGCGATGTGGATGTGGTCATGATTGCACCCAAAGGCCCCGGTCATTTGGTGCGCCGGACCTATGAGCAAGGGGAAGGGGTACCCGCGTTGTTTGCGGTGTATCAAGATGCCAGCGGTCAAGCTCGCGATCGCGCAATGGCCTATGCCAAAGGGATTGGCGGTACCCGTGCCGGCATTTTGGAAACCACCTTCCGGGAAGAAACCGAAACTGATTTGTTTGGGGAACAGGTGGTGCTTTGCGGTGGCTTGAGTGCGCTGATCAAAGCTGGGTTTGAAACCCTGGTGAATGCTGGCTACCAACCCGAACTGGCCTATTTTGAATGTCTGCACGAAGTCAAATTGATTGTTGACCTGATCGTGGAAGGCGGCTTGGCTACTATGCGGGATAGCATCTCGAATACGGCTGAGTATGGCGACTTGACCCGTGGCCCTCGGATTGTCACGGATGAAACTCGCGCCGAGATGAAGAAAATTCTCCAAGAAATTCAAACTGGGCAATTTGCGCGGGAGTTTGTGCTGGAGAACCAGGCTGGTAAACCGGGCTTTACCGCGATGCGCCGTCGCGAAGCCGAGCACCCCATTGAGGAAGTTGGCAAGGACTTGCGGGCGATGTTTAGCTGGTTGAAGAAAGCTTAGTCGGCTAGTTTCAAGGTCATGCATTGTAAGAGGGGCTAGGATTTAGGGAAAGGCGATGGTGCGGCGTGATGGTTGCAGTGCGCGGAAATCTCTGTCTATGCCCTAGCCCGTTTCCCTCTTACGATTTTGGATAGATGCAATGTCTGATAGTTCGAAAGTTGCTTCGATTTCTGCGCCAATTCCGCAATACTCAGTCACGATTTGGGAAACGATCGCGATCGGGGCGAGTGCCATTCTGCTCATGCTGATTGGGTTGGCGGGTTTGGTCTACAAGTTTTTTAGTAATGCGGCGGATCCACAGCGGGCGATGTTGATTGCCCAGTCGTTGGTCGATTATCAGTTGCCGGGCGGTTCCCAGGGGGTGTTTGGGGCCAATTTAGGTGGGGCGAAGGTGGCGATCGTGGCGAGTTCGGCTTTCCCAAAAGGGGATCTGGCCCTGCTGAGTGCAGACCAGGTGGCCAAGGCCACGGGGGTGGAATTGTTTGTGGCGCGGGTGCCTCTGGATGTGGATACGGCAACGGGCGACCAACCGAATTCAAAAGTAGCGTTGTCGCCGAAGAAGGGTGCGGAAACCTATGAGTTGTTTTCGTCACCGGATTTTTCCTTTTCCTATCGGTCTGGGGAGGAGTTCCAGGTGCAGGCCGATCGCTTGGATGAGCTGAGTTTTTGTGGCTCCCAGGTGCCCGTGCGAATTCAGACGGGGAATTTTGTCTTGAACGCGCAATTTCCTCCGATTCCTGCGGTGAAATATGATGCGATCGCAAATTTTAATGACAGTAAGCGCCAGGTGACTTTGTTTGCGATCGGTAAGAATGCCCCCCAGATGGCTGCAACGGCGTTTCAGTCGCTCACTTGCAAGTAGTGCCAGTTTATTGCGGGGCTGCTCGGTAGTTGCGGGGGGAAGCGGGCGGTTCGGGAACGGGCGATCGGGTTTATTGTGCTTGTCTGGCGTTAACCACCTGCATAAATTCCTCTGCATGGACGTTGAAGGAAGGAAAGTCGTGCATGACCTTTGTCGCCATGATGTTATCTCCTACCCTCCAACACGCTATCGCGACGCTTGAACCAGTAACCCTAGAAGTGGGGGCGGTGGGCTGCCATGTCACTGACTTGCAACGGGTGCTGCTGTTGTTTGGGTTTGCGATCGCGCTGAATGGCTGTTTTGACGCCACAACGCAACGGGCAGTGCAGACATTGCAACGGGCCTATGGCTTGCCCCCCTCCGGTCGGTTTAATCCCCAAACATGGTATGCCCTCAACTTTGGGTGGCCAAACCGGAGCGAAGCACAAAATTAAACGGCCCTCACCCGGCTTTCCCTGAGGCAGTGGTTGGCAACCAGGTGATCTCTGCTGGGAGCCAGGATTCCAGGCCAACCCGCACCATCCATTAAGTTGTACCAAGCTTCATGAACATCTCATTTCGGCTTGCCCCATTTGCCAATTGAACCTGCCACACTGGGAGTTCAGGTTTTCCCCTGGGGAGTTATTTTCTGGATATCGACAATGAAAACAACCTTAGTCTGTGGTCTTGCCTTGGTGTGGGTCGGGGCGTTGTTCGTCCCCAGTAGCAAAGCTGCGGAAACCCGATGTGGCTGGCTGCAAAATCCGACTCCGGCGAATTGGTGGTTAGTTGATAATGCGGGCCGGTGGACAATTTCGTTGCAAGGTGGTGCGCAGGCTGCGGGTTTAGACAAGATTCCTGATCTCAGTCGCAGCCAATATGTGCGCACCAATCGCAGTTATGGCTATGCCTGCGCGTGCCTGGAGGTGGCGACGAATGCCAAAACTCGTCGGATTACCCGCATTTATCGTGTGCAGCAACAGCCTTTGCGAACCTGTCGCGAAGATCCGGCTTTGCCACGCGAGTAACGGGTTGTTGGTTTGCCCCTTGCCGATCGCCTCTGGTCTAGGGCGGCAGCACTTGCTAGGAACAGGGCACAACAGGTTGGCTACTACCGGCAGCGGCGGCTTCTAGCAGGCGGCTGGTTTTGGCCAGCGGCTCGATTTGAACCGCACAGGCTTTGAGTTCCGGTTGGTTGGAGGCGGGACACGCTTTGGGATGGGTGAGGGCGTTGGCTTCGGCTTGGTCAGCCCAGAGCGCGCCCCAGTGCATGGGCACAAAGGCTGTGCCTTGGGCAATTTTCCGAGTGAGGACGACGGGAAAACGGGCTTGGCCCCGGCGCGATCGCACTTCGACCCAATCGCCTTCTTCCACCCCCAACAGCGCCGCATCGACCTGATTGAGTTCGATAAACGGGGTGGGGTGCATTTGTTGAATTTTCCGAATGCGCCCTGTCCGTGTTTGGGTGTGCCAATGACCATAGAGTCGCCCATTGGTGAGAATGAAGGGATAGTCACTGGTGCAGGGTTCTGCTAGGCCAATGGAACTGCACGCGGCAAAGTGGGCTCGCCCATCGGGCGTATGGAACTGAAAATCGGTATACAGGCGTTTGGGGGTGAAGGGGGTTGGTGCGGTGGTGGCCGCCGCTTGGGGATAGGGCCATTGCAGGGGGCCGTGTTGGCGCAGATGGTCGTGGCTGAGGCCCGTGACATCACAGGGGCGATCGCGGGTGGTTTGCACATACTCCGCATACACGTCGGCGGGGGTCGTGAAGGGGAAAAACGCTGCGAACCCCAGGCGGTGGGCCACATCTGCAAAAATTTCCCAGTCAGGCCGCGCGGCTCCGGGTGGCTCCCGAAACGCCTGACAAAGGGTGACCATCCGTTCTGAATTGGTCATGGTGCCAGTTTTTTCCCCCCACTGGGCGGCTGGCAAGAGGACGTGGGCATAGTGAGCAGTTTCGGTGGGATAGTAAGCATCTTGATAGATGGTGAGGGGCGATCGCTGCAACGCCGCCTTCACCCGTTCCAGATTTGGTAAACTCACCACCGGATTTGTGGCCACAATCCACAACGCCCCGACATCGCCGGTTTCCAGTCCTTCCACAATCTGCCATGCTGTGCGGCCCATCTTCGCAGCAATCCGACCCTGTGGTAAGCCCCACAAGTGTTCGAGTTCGGCACGGTGCTCTGGATTTTTGACTTGGCGATAGCCCGGTAGCAGATTGCACAGCCCGCCTACTTCGCGCCCGCCCATTGCATTGGGTTGCCCCGTCAGGGAAAAAGGCCCACAGCCCGGTTTCCCAATTTGCCCCGTCATCAAATGCAAGTTGATGATTGCCCGGACTTTGAGCGTCCCTTCGCTGGATTGGTTTACGCCCATTGACCACAGGGATAAAACCCGCCGCGATTCGCCCCACCAACGGGCCGCTGTTTCTAAATCTTGCACGGTGATGCCACAGCACTTGGCCACGACATCGGGCGTGAAGCCTGCAAGATGCTCGGCAAAGGGGGTGAAATCGGTGGTGTGGTTGGCAATAAAGTCGTGATCAAGGTAGCCCCAGCGCAGGAGTAGGTGGCCAATTCCATTCAGCAAGAAGATATCGGTGCCGGGGCGAATGGCCAGGTGGAGGTCTGCGTCTTGGGCGGTTTGGGTGCAGCGGGGATCGACGACAATAGTTTTGACGTTGGGGTTGCGCTTGTGGTGTTTTTGGAGGCGGTTGTAGGCAATGGGGTGGCACTCTGCCGCGTTGGCTCCGATGATGAAGGCGCAGTCGGTGAGTTCGAGGTCTTCGTAACAGCAGGGTGGCCCGTCGGAACCCAGGCTTTGGATGTAGCCGGTGACGGCGGAGGACATGCACAGACGAGAGTTGGAGTCGAAGTTGTTGGTGCCCAGGCAGCCTTTGAGGAATTTTTGGGCGACGTAGTAGTCTTCGGTTTGCATTTGGCCTGACCCATACATACAAATGCCGTCGGCCCCTTGGGTGGCGAGGACGTGCTGCAAGTGGGTGGTGATGTGTGCCAGGGCGGTTTCCCAGGTGACGGTTTGAAAGGGTTCGTCAAGGGAGTGCCGCAGCATGGGATAGAGCAAACGATTTTGGTCGATCGCTTCGGCAACAGTGGCCCCTTTAACGCAGACCATGCCCTGACTGGAGGGATGGGCGCGATCGCCCCGCACTTTCCAGAGGGCCGGAGGATTTGCGCCACACTCAGTGGTGGTGGCAGGTGGTGCAACTTCCAGGCCACAGCCGACCCCGCAATAGGGGCACATTGTCCTCGTTGGCATTGTTGTCATTCGTCCGTCCAATCTGTGCGTGTTCGGGCATCGGGTTGACTGGTTCACTCCGGCTGGGCGTGTTGCCCTTCGTGAACCTTTAACCGCAAACAGGGAATTTGTTTCAGCAGGATTTCACCCAAGCCAGAAGACCCGTGGATTTCTAAGAGGGCATCGGGTTGGGCTTCGAACAGTAACCGTTGATTGGGAAAGATAACGCGCTCAAACATCCAGTCGGGGATGCTGGTGATGCAGGCTCGCTGGGTTTGGGCGGTGGAATTGGTGTAGTAGCAGAGAATGCGATCGGGCAAGTGGGTAAGACGTTGGGAAGACAGGGAAGGCATTCCAGAAATCCTTTGCTTGCAATCATGGATGGGGACAATTCCGCAAACAGTCGTGTGCTGCCAATGCTTTCTTAAGAACTCGGCGGTGGGTTGACCTGGCCTTGCCGTCGCCTTGCTGGGTGGTTCCTAGGTTGGGGGGCGAGGGGCGCTGCTTAGTCGTCTGCGTGCAGGGCGTGGGTGCCGAACAGGAAGTCGAGGGCATGGTTCCGCAGGGTGTAGTATTCGGGGTCTTCGGCCATTTGGGCGCGGCTGCGGGGATGGGGGAAGTGGACTTCCATAATTTCGCCAATTTTGGCGGCGGGGCCGTTGGTCATCATGACGATGCGATCGGCTAAGAATAGGGCTTCGTCGATGTCATGGGTGATCATCATGACGGTGAGTTTGTGTTCTTCCCAAATCTTGACGAGTTCGTCTTGGAGTTCTTCGCGGGTGATGGCATCCAACGCCCCGAAGGGTTCATCCAGAATCAAGA
Organism: uncultured bacterium; assembly: GCA_964475335.1. GTDB lineage: Bacteria > Cyanobacteriota > Cyanobacteriia > Leptolyngbyales > Leptolyngbyaceae > CAYYWG01. The sequence continues at coordinate 94,812 of CAYYWG010000010.1, read as the reverse complement.
CATCTGGATAAATGGACAGGGCGCGAGCAATGGAAACCCGTTGTTTCATCCCGCCTGAGAGTTGGCCGGGTTTTTTGTGGGCTGCATCTTCGAGGCCGACCATAGCCAAGTGTTGGCGCACGATGTCGAGTTTTTCGGCTTTGGACTTGGTGGGATAAACGGAGTTGACGGCGAGGTAAACGTTATCGAAGGCAGTTTTCCACGGCAGCAGGGAGTAGTTTTGGAAGACAACCATGCGATCGGGGCCGGGGCTGGTGATGGGCTTGCCTTTGAGCCGTACTTGGCCGCTGGTGGGCTGGGTGAACCCAGAAACCATGTTCAGGAGGGTGGATTTGCCGCAGCCAGAGTGACCGATGACGCAAACAAATTCGCCTTCGTTGACGGTGAGGTTAACGCCATCAAGGACGGTAAAGTCGCCGTTGGTGGTGGGATAGATTTTGGAAACGTTGTCGATCGCGACAAAGGCGTTGTGCGTTTGGGGCACCGACTGAAATTGAGGCGTTGTGAGGGTTTGCATGGTGTTCGTCAGGGATAAGGCGCGAATGAATAGGGAAAGCAGAGAATGCTGAGGGCGGCAGTTTGGGAGCAGGCTTATACCTCTTGTAAGGGGCTGCTCCCAAATTGGTTGTCTACGCGGCTACCGTTTCAGCGCTATCGATCGCAATTTCTGCAATTTGAAGTTCTCGTTGGATGGCGAAGTGTTGGAAATAGCTCAGCGGATCATCAGGATTGAAGACAATTTCGTCGAAGAGGGCGAACGGGCTGCGATCGGGCTCGATCGCAGGAAATCCGATGGCTTGGGCTGCTTCGCGGTAGACATCAATCCGATGGATGCGCTGAAGAATTTCAACCCAGTTTTTCGGGAAGGGGGTGACGCCCCACCGGGCGAGTTGAGTCAGGATCCACAGACTTTCGCTTTGTTGGGGGTAGGTGCTCTGGTCAACGTAGAAACGGTTAAAGCGATAAACGGGTTCGGGTTCGTCGCCATAGCCATAGTTGTAGGGATCGATGAACCCAGGCCGGGTGTAGGCGCTGGCCGAGCCGATGTATTGGGGTTGGCACAGCCATTCCAGGATTTCGTCTCGATTGCGGCGATCGTCGCAATATTCGCAGGCTTCGAGCAGGGCTTTGGTGAGAGCGAGATAGGTTTGGGGATATTGGTTGGCCCAGTCTTCCCGGACGCTGAGGACTTTTTCGGGATGGCCTTTCCAGATTTGCAAGTCGGTAGCGATGATGTTGCCCAAGCCTTCGTGGACGGCTCGCGAGTTCCACGGTTCTCCGACGCAGTAGCCATCGATGTTGTTGGCCATGAGGTTGGCGACCATTTGGGCGGGGGGGATGACGGCGAGGTTGACATCCCGATCGGGGTCGATGCCGCCAGCGGCGAGCCAGTAGCGCAACAGCAAGTTGTGCATTGAGGTGGGGTGCACCATCCCGAAGGTGTGGGGTTCGTCGGGGGTTTGCTTCACGAGGTTGGCCAGGTCTTCGAGCGATCGCACCCCTTTGTCAGCAATATCTTTGTCGATGGTGATGGCGTTGCCATTGCGGCTGAGCACCATCGAAATCACCATCGGGAGGGGGGCTTGGCCGCCGTAACCCAGGGTCATGGCCAGGGGCATCCCAGCCAGCATGGAGGCTCCGTCTAACCGTTGTGAGACGATGCCATCGGCGATCGCTTTCCAGTTGGGTTCGCGGGATAGGGTGACTTCTTCCAGCCCGTATTTGGCGAATAATCCTTTTTCCTTGGCCACAACCAGCGGGGCGCAATCGGTCAAGGGCACAAAGCCCAACTCCAGGTTGACCTTTTCCAAACCGTGTTTGGCCACGGCCACGGCTTTCTTGGCTTTGCGTTTCTTCTCGCGTTTCTGCTGGTTCAGGAAGTACACAATTTCGCCGCGCAAGGCGTAATAGCTGGGGTGATTGACGATTTCTAGCCGTTTCCGAGGATGTTCAAAGGGCACGTCCAGAATTTGCCCAATTTGCGCTTCGGGGCCGTTGGTGAGCATGACGATGCGATCGCTCAACAGCAGGGCTTCGTCCACATCGTGGGTGACCATGACACAGGTCATGTGGTTTTCTTCGCAGATTTGCATCAACTGTTCTTGCAAATTGCCGCGAGTGAGGGCATCCAACGCGCCGAAAGGCTCATCCAGCAGCAACAGTTTTGGGCGAATGGCCAAGGCTCGGGCGATCGCCACCCGTTGTTTCATCCCGCCGGATAGTTCGCCAGGGCGCTTATCTGCGGCATTCCGCAGGCCAACCATTTGGATGTGGTGGTCAACGATTTGTTGTTGTTCGCTCGCGGGTAAGTGGTGCATGACCTTGCTGACGGCGAGGGCGATATTTTGCCGCGCAGTGAGCCAGGGTAAGAGGGAATAGTTTTGAAAGACCACCATGCGATCGGGGCCAGGGTTGCGGACTTCTCGACCTTCCAGGACGATGCCCCCCACACTGGGCTGATCCAACCCGGCAATGATGTTCAGCAAGGTGGATTTGCCGCAGCCCGAGTGCCCAATGAGGGAAATAAATTCCCCTTGTTGGATTTTTAGCTCAATGCCTTTGAGGGCAATGTATTGAGTGCCATCGGATAAATCAAAGACACGATCAACGTGATCAACTTCTAAAAATGCAGACATAGGGAAAGCGAGGAATGAGGGTGATTCAGACAGTCAACAAACGGGCGTTGGGGTGGCAACGCGATTAGCGATCGGAGGCGATCAGCTTGGACAGAAGACCAACCAGGCGATCAAGCAAGAAGCCAATCAAGCCGATGTAGAACAGAGCTAAAATCACTTCGCTCAAGTTCCCACTGTTGTAAGAGTTCCAGATGAAGAACCCAATACCCGTATCCCCTCGCAACATTTCCGCCGCTACGATCGCCAACCAGGCAAGCCCGATCCCCAACCGCAACCCGGTGAACATATAGGGCACAATGGAGGGCAACAAAATGCTGAAGAAGTACTCTTTGCTGGACAACCGCAACACTTTGGCGACGTTTTTGTAGTCTTGGGGCGTTTGTTTCACACCAACCGCAGAGTTGTAGATGATGGGCCAAATGGCGGTCACGAAGATGATGAAAATCCCGGCGGGGCCAGAGTCTTTGAAAATGGCCAGGGCGATCGGCAACCAGGCCAAGGGGGGAACGGTACGCAAGACCTGAAACATGGGGTCTACGGCATCGTAAAGCATTGGGCTGGCACCAATGACGACACCGACTAAAATCCCCACGATCGCGGCCAGAAAATACCCGATCGCGACTCGAATTAGACTGGCAACCGCTTGCCATCCTAACCCAACATCACCGCCGGCTAACCCGTTCCAACCAAAGGCTTCATCACCGACAAAAAACGGACAAATGATCAGGGGATCCCAGGTATCTTGCAAGACTTGGATTGGCCCTGGCAAGGATTGTGTGATGGCAGAAAACAGTTGCCACAACACCAAGGCGATCGCAAGGGCCGCAACGGGTGCCACGAAGCTGTGACTATACTTTTTGAGCTGGTTGATGATGCCAGGTACGGGACTGCGTCTGCTACGAGCGATTGCCATAAATTAGTCTGTCCTAAATTATTGAGTGAGCTAAAGGGAAGGCAAGATGAAGTCTGAGCATAAGGATGGGATTGAGCTGTAATAAGATTTTTGGTCGCTCAATCCCTGAGTTTGGGAATGATGCCAGACGGCGATCGCGCTTAGGCTTTAAGGGCTTTAATCTGGAGTGAGTCGAGATAGGCTTGGGGATCTTCTGGATCAAACTTCGTCCCATCAAAGAAGGTTTCAACCCCCCGTGATGTGCTCTTGGGAATGGCTGCTTTTTGGCCGATCGCCGCTGCGGCTTCTTTCCACAGGTCTTCCCGGTTGACTTTGCTGATCAACTCTTTCGCGTCGAGATCAGCAGGGAGATAGCCCCAACGCTTGTCTTCGGTGATGAACCACAGGTCGTGACTTTGGTACGGATAGGACGCTTTGCCGTTATCCCAAAACTTCATGACCAAGGGGCTGTCTTCAACGACTTTGCCATTGCCGTAGTCAATGTTGCCTTTGGCGCGTTCCACAATATCTTTGACCGGAACTTTGAAGTAGTTATTCTTCGAGACGATTTCCGTCATTTCGTCTTTGTTTTCTTTCTTGTCGCACCACATTTGCGCTTCGAGCACTGCCATCAGCAGGGCTTTAGCGGCTTTGGGGTTCTTGTCTACCCAGTCTGCCCGGAGTGTAAAGGCTTTTTCCGGGTGGTCTTTCCACAGTTCACCCGTTGTCAGCGCGGTGTAGCCAATCTGTTGGTTCACCAATTGGGCGTTCCAGGGTTCCCCAACGCAGAAGGCTTCCATTTGACCTTCTTTCATATTGGCGACCATTTGCGGTGGGGGAATGACAATCAGGTTGGCATCTCGATTGGGGTCAATGCCACCAGCGGCCAGCCAGTAGCGCATCCACAGGTCGTGGGTGCCACCGGGGAAGGTGACGGCACACTTTGACTCTTTGCCAGCCGCTTTGGTTTTAGCGATCGCTTCTTTCATCGCATCGCTCTTGAGGCCAACTTCCAACTCTTTGTAAGTGTTGGCGACCGAAATGCACTGCCCGTTCAGATTCAACCGCGCCAGGATATACATGGGAACGGGTTTCCCGTCGGTCACTGCCCCTGTGGTCATCAAATAGGGCATGGGGGTGAGGATATGCGCCCCGTCGATGCCGCCGCCTTGGGAGCCAGTAACCAAGTTGTCGCGGGTGGCGGCCCAGGAGGTCTGCTTGACGACTTTGACATTTTTCATGCCGTATTTGGCGAAATAGCCTTTCTCTTTGGCAATGATGAGGGGCGACGCATCGGTGAGGGCAATAAAGCCCAAGGTGGCGGTATCGGTTTCGGGGGCATCGCTACCACTGACTGTGGTGGCCGCGGTGGTTTCAGCTTTTTCGCCGCCTGCTTTAACTTTGGAGCTACAGCCATTGATGAGGAGGGTGCCAGCGGCAGTTGCGCCAGCGAGGGAGATAAATTTACGTCTAGATACGTTGCTCATGCCGTAGCCTCTTGTTCTGATTCTGGAAATAGTGCAGTGTGTGGGGAGCGAACTCCCACCAACCCAAAGTGGGGACTGTGACGGGTTGGGAAAAATGGTGGAGGGCCGAACCAGCGATCGCTGGTGGGTGCTTGCCGGATGTGGGTAGCCTACTCAGGGACTTGGGTGGTTTTGGGGCTTGCCCCAAAGTGCTGGGTGAGTAGGTCAGTTAACACGGATTTCAAATCATCACAGGCAATTCCTTTCATCACGCAGGTCCCAAGCTGGGCATCTTTGCCCACGGTGCCACCCATGTAGATGTCAACCCCTTCGACGGTTTTGCCGTCTTTGCGAACTTTGGTGCCCATGAAGCCAATATCGGCTACTTGGGGCTGGCCGCAGGAGTTGGGGCACCCTGTCCAGTGAATCCGCACGGGTTTGTCGCATTGCAACTCGGCATCGAGTTCTTTGACGAGGGCCAAAGCGCGATTTTTGGTTTCAATCAAGGCAAAGTTGCAGAACTGTGCGCCTGTGCACGAGACGAGCGATCGCACCAGGGGCGTGGGATTCAGCGTGAATTTTTGCAGGATGGATTCCTGTTGCAACAGGGCCAAGCTGGTATCAGGTACGTGGGGGATGATGACGTTTTGCTCTACGGTGAGCCGCAATTCGCCCGTGCCATACACTTCAGCCAAGCGAGCCAGTTCGTTGAGATCATCGGCATAGAGCCGCCCGACGGGGATGTGCAACCCGACATAGTTCAAGCCCCCTTGCTTTTGGGGATAGATCCCCAGGTGGTCGCGCTTGTCCCACATGAATTCATCATGCTCGGCGGCAGGCAGCAGCGATCGCCCCAGTTCTTGTTCCACGGCTTGGCGGAACCGATCAAGCCCCCACTCATCTAGGAGCCACATCAACCGAGCTTTCTGCCGATTAGCCCGCAAGCCATGATCCCGGTAGACCACCAAGATGGCACGGCACAACTCAACCACATCGCTGGGGGCAACCCAGGCGTTAAGGGGAATGGCCGCTGCACAGCGCTTGGCCGAAAAGAACCCACCGACCAGAACATTGAACCCAAAGGTGCCGCCTTGGAATGCTGGCACAAAGGCAATGTCATTAATTTCAGCGTGAACGGAGTTGTCGCGACAGCCTGCGATCGCAATGTTGAACTTGCGTGGCAGATTGGTAAACGCCGGATTCCCCTCGCCACCATTGGTCAACAAATCTTGCACCTGTTGGCACAGTTCCCGCGTGTCATACAGTTCGTCTGCATCTAACCCGGCCACAGGCGACCCAGTGATGTTGCGGATGTTATCCATCCCTGATTGAATGCTGGTTAACCCAACAGCAGTAAACCGCTGAAAAATATCGGGAATATCCTCGATGCGAATGCCGCGTAGCTGAAAGTTTTGGCGAGTGGTAATATCGGCGTTGCCATCGTCGCCATAGCGCTGAATGACTTCGGCTAATGCCCGCAATTGCTGGCTGTTGGTCACCCCATTGGGCAGGCGCATCCGAATCATAAACTTGCCGGGAGTCACAGGCCGGAAGAACACCCCCAACCACTTGAGCCGATGTTCGCGATCGGTAGCATCCATTGCTTCCCAGCCGATCTGGGCAAAGTGCTCCAACTGCGCCTTAACTGCTAACCCATCCTTTTCCGCCTTAAATTTCTCAAACTTATTGAGGCTTGCCGCTGGAATCGTGCTTGTCATGCTCTTTCTTTCTCCCGGACAAATAAACTCAAAACTGATTTGATACCTGCCTAAATGGAGGGCAAATCGCAGCGTAAAACCCGCCCGGATCTGCCTCCCGCCTCTTACCCGATACTTCGAAGATCAAGACTAGATTAAATTCTTGTAACCGAGCTGACCGTTCACCGTTAACATAACGAACTGGTCAATACGCTCGTATCTACGCCGTTTCGCTTCAGTCGTTAGATACAAATTAGAAGCAAGCAAGGGCAAAGTTTGTATTTGGGGTTACAAAATATTTCTGTTTATGAACTTTACGCATATTGTTTATGCGGCTTGGGCATTAATCCCCAGTCACTAATAACCATAGAGGGGCGAAGATCGTGCTTTTGAGCCGGGTTGGTGGCGTGGGGCGATCGCGCCTGAAATTCCCCAAAGAATTTGTGTACAAAAGTCAAGCTAGATTTTTCTGAATTCAAGGAAATGGTTGCGAAGGCAGTTGCCCGGTCGGTGCCCTCACGGGGGCAAGGGCCTATGTCAATGGGGGGATCCCAGAATTAATAATTTTTGATTATGGGTTAAAAGTGGCAGTTGTGACCTGCGATCGCCCCAGAGTGTAGGAATTACTGCCTATCCCATCCGGGCGAAAGCGGCAGACTGGCCTATGAGTTTTTCAAACGAGATTAAGAAATATAAAATTCAGTTTTGTTGCTTTTGATACAGAAATCTGTTTATACTAAATGGAGTAAGAAGCAATTCGACCTTCCTGTTTCCATCACCTTACTGGGGGAGAACCCAAAATGACGATTCAAGATCAAGCACGGGCGTTAATGTTGCGGCATCAAAATATGATCAGAAATCGGGAAAATTGCATGTTGAGTCGTGCAGCAGATACGGTTGGGATGCCTGCTGAAGCCGCTCACATGAGCCACGGGAAAACTTCGCCAAATCGCCAAGGCTACGATCGCAGCCACGTTGGTTTGAGTTAAGCAACCGATTGAACTGTAGTTGTCGGCTTGGTTAACTCGTTTAGCTTGAACGGCTTTGGTTGAATTTGAATGATATGAACTCAAAAAAATGAGCGTGCCCTTCTCGGAGGACACGCTCTTAGGTTTTAAAGCCAGTCGCTTGAACTGTAAAAGCTGGACTTACAACACGCTATGGGGACTCTGGGTGCCGCGCCTGTCAAACTGGGGAGGGCAACCCAATCGAGGATTAGCGAGGATTTAGGCAATCATTTGCTTGGGTTGGTTGGCCTGCCGCAGGGCTTGGATTGTGCTGACGGTGGTGTCGGCGATCGCGTCAATTTCGGCTTCGGTGTTGAACCGACCGATCCCAAAGCGGATGGAGGCATAGGCCAGTTCGGGCGATCGCCCCAGGGCTTGTAAGACATGGGAAGGGGCCGCCTTGGCCGACGTACAGGCTGAGCCAGAAGACACCGCAACGACGGGTTGCAGCCCCACCAACAAGGCTTGTCCATCCACGCCTTCAACACTGATGTTCAAGTTGCCAGAAAGGCGTTGGGTGGCGTGCCCGTTGAGATAGATGCCATCCAGTTGGCTGAGTCGGTGCCACAGGCGATCGCGCAGGGCCAAAATCTGGGTGTTTTCTGTCTCCAGGTCGTCAATGGCCAATTGCACCGCACTGGCAAACCCAACAATCTGGGGTGTATACAGTGTGCCCGATCGCATCCCCCGTTCGTGGCCACCGCCATGTAGCTGCGGAGCCAGTTGCACTCTGGGATTCCGCCGCCGGACATACAACGCGCCAATGCCTTTAGGGCCATAGATTTTGTGGGCCGTCAGCGACATCATATCAATCCGCATCGCTTCCACATCCAGGGGCACTTTGCCGATAGCTTGGGCCGCGTCGGTGTGGAACAAGATGCCGCGATGGTGGCAGAGTTGCCCAATTTCGGCAATGGGCTGGAGCACACCAATTTCGTTGTTGGCCGTCATCACCGAGACCAAAATGGTGTCTGGGCGCAGGGCATCTTCTAAGGCGTTGGGATCAATCAGGCCATCAGGTTGTACGGTCAAAAAGGTAATGTCAAAACCCAGCGATCGCAAATAACGACAGGGATCAAGAATGGCATTGTGTTCCGTCACAACGGAAATAATATGCCGCCCCCGACTGCAATAGGCTTCGGCAACCCCTTTGATCACCAAATTGTTAGCTTCGGTGGCCCCGCTGGTAAAAATAATTTCTTCAGGTGTCGCGTTAATTGCTGCGGCCAGCATTTCCCGGGACTGTTGCACAGCGGCATCTGCTTCCCAACCGTATTGATGGCCGACACTCGCCGGATTCCCAAAATAGTCAGTAAAAAAAGGCAGCATCGTCTCCATGACGCGCGGATCGACGGGCGTGGTTGCGTGGCAATCCAAATAAATCGGACGTTGGGAAGTCTCCATAAGCCTTATTGCTCAAGTCAAAGTGTGGTTATTTGCGGTTGCTTGTTAGTGTGCCCAGAGTTGCTTTGTGCGAAACAGGGACACCTCAGCAGAATTGCGAAGCCGAACATGAAGAGGGGATACCTGTTCACCAATCTTACGGATAGATTCCCACGAGAAAAGACTGACTTCGTAGGTTTCACCAAATCCACACATGGTAAAGCGCGATGAGAAGGGGGCGCAGGCGGTGAAAAGATAGTGGGCTGTGGGCTCATTCTGGCCCCAGGGCCAAATGGCGCTTTATGAAAGTTTGGTAAGCTTCACAGTGGCGTTACGGTGGCAGCGCATCACAAAGTTGAGGCCACCTAGCTGCAAAGTTTGGCGTGCCGTGGGTGGCTTAGCGGCAAATACAAGCTGCGATTAAAGTTAGTTTTGGGCTGAGGAGGCGGGCGACAGTTCGGTTTCTTCCTCCGGTTGCGACTGTCGAACGATAAAGGGAAGGTAAGCCCCCTTTAACCCCCGTTTGATCCGTTCTGGTGTGTCTTCAAAAATAACGAACAATGGATAGGTCGATTCTGCCCCTTCGCTGAGAATGTGGCGATGTTTGAGGGGCATATCCCACTCGTAGCCCTCGCTTAAGTAAACCTGGGTTTGTCGCCAGCGGCTGAGTAAATCGGAAAAATCTTCATTGGGGCGATGGATGAAAATAAAAATCTCTACCCCAGTTTTAATTTTCCATTCGGGATCACACATCAAAATGGCAACATCACAGGGCAAACACAAGGTGTTGCTACACGCGATCGCCGCACCACTGAACGACTGCACCTGCCGCAACCGCACAACGGGCAACGGAATGGTGATGACGCTTTCCCCCGGTCGCCGCATACTGGGGATCATTTCCAGATAGGGGCGATATTGTTTGAGGAGGGCGATCGCCTCAGTCGAACGACTAAACTCGGCCAGCGCCTCCTCATATTGCACTTTTTGAATGGACATACTTTCCAAAGGCAGACGGAGTTTGCAACCTAACCTAACTGTTCAAAGACCGCGAACATCGGCAAATACATCGCCAACAAAATGGCCCCAACCATACCCCCAAGTACCACAATCATAATTGGCTCCAAGATACTGGTGAGCGCCTTCACAGCCTGCTCCACTTCATCCTCATAAAAATCGGCCACTTTGGACAACATCTGATCCAATTCCCCAGTTTCTTCACCAATGCTAATCATTTGAATGGCCATCAGCGGAAAGACCTGTTCCCGCTGTAACGCAATACTGATCATGCCCCCGGTTTGAATTTCCCGGCGGGCTTCGTCTACCGCATTGGCAATAATCTGGTTCCCCGCCGTATCCCGCACAATTTCTAAACAGGTCAAAATCGGTACCCCAGAACGGGTCAAAGCCCCAAATGTTCGGCAAAAACGAGCCGTCGCACTCTTTTGGATCAAATCCCCAAACAAGGGCATTTTCAAGGCCAACCGATCAATGACTTCGCGGCCAGCCCGCGTTTTGTAATACTGCTTATACGCAAATACGCACCCACCCACTACCACCACAATGAGCAAGATATTTTTAATATCCTGCACAAAAGCACTGATGTTCATCATGACTTGGGTGAAGACGGGTAGCTCTACCCCAATTTCTTTAAAGATATTGGCAAAAATCGGTAGCAAAAATCGCACCATCGCGAAGAAGATCAACACGGCCAGCGAACCAACTGTAACGGGATAAGCCATCGCTGACTTAATTTGGTTTTGCAAGCGGGCCACATCTTCCAGCAACTTGGCAAGCCGACTGAGCACTTCGTCCAACACCCCGCCCACTTCCCCAGCCTGCACCATACTGGTGTATAACCCGTCGAAGCATTCTGGATACTTCCGCATGGCATCTGAGAGGTTAACCCCCTGTTGCACATCTGAACTCACGCCCATCAATGCTCGTTTGAGTTTGGGGTTTTGGCATTGTTCCGACAGGACACCCAACCCGCGCACCATCGCCACACCGGCACTAACGAGGGCCGCAAATTGCCGCGAGAAGACAGCCTTGTCTTTGACTGTCACTTTGGTCATCGCTTCGTTCAGCGCTTGCGGACTCAGGTTTAAGGAGAATCCTTGCTCTTGTTTTAAGTCTTGAACAATAAAACCTTGTTCTCTCAATGTTGCTCTTGCGTCTCGCAAAGAGTCCGCCACAATCTTTTCTTTGCGAACACCACTAGCATCTTGGACTCGGGCAGTGAAAGTAGGCATTGGTAGTACCTGCGACGATTAGAGAGTAAGTTTGGCCAAAGGGGCGGTGGGCGATCGCCATCAGCACGCAACTAAGCAGCCGCACTGACTGGCGAAGGGTGTGTCACGCGCCGTCCAACTTTGGCCACAACAGACTAACAACGATAATAATCGGTATTAGCGTCTGGCAGCGCCAGCTCCTGCGTTACCCACCGGAGCATTGCCAATCAGGCGTTGAAGCTCGTCTTGCTTAGAGGTTTTTGACATAGCCGCTTCAAACGTGATCAACCCTTGCTTGTACTGATCCGACAGCACCTTCTCCAGGGTCTGCATCCCTAACTTGCCTCCCGTTTGGATCGCCGAATAGATTTGGGCCGTTTTACCTTCCCGAATCATGTTAGAGATAGCAGGCGTTACAATCATAATCTCTTGTGCCATAACGCGCCCATATTCACCAGGCTTCACGTTTTTCTTGGGAACCAGCGTTTGGCTAAAAACGGCAACCAAAGAGTTGGAGAGTTGCACCCGTACTTGGGTTTGTTTGTCAGCGGGGAAAACGTCAATAATCCGGTCTACCGTTTGCGCCGCAGAACTGGTGTGCAACGTCCCAAACACCAAGTGCCCCGTTTCCGCCGCAGAAATGGCCAGGGAGATGGTTTCCAGATCTCGCATTTCCCCCACCAGAATGACATCTGGGTCTTCCCGGAGAGCTGCCTTCAAGGCGTTGGCAAAACTCTTCGTGTCTTCTCCGAGTTGCCGCTGGTGGATCAAGCTTTTAATGGGTTCGTAGACGAATTCGATGGGATCCTCGACGGTGAGGATGTGTTCTGCTTTGGTGCGGTTAATCAAGTCAATGACGGCAGCCAGGGTCGTGGTTTTGCCGGAACCCGTTGGCCCCGTTACCAGGATCAAGCCTCTGGGTTTGTCGGCCATTTCCCGCACAACGTCGGGGAGGCCCAACTTATCAAAGTTCGGAATTTTAGAACTCAAGGCCCGGAGACAGGCCGCGTAGGTGCCCCGGTCTTTGTAAACGTTGACCCGGAAACGAGCCAAGCCGCGCACGCCGTAGGAACAATCAAGTTCCCAGTTTTGTTCGAGGTTTTTGCGCTGGGTGTTGTTCAACATACTGAAGATGAGCCGCTGGCATTCTTCAGAAGTCATGGGTTGGTCGCCGATGGGCTGCAATTTACCGCTAATCCGAAAATAGGGAGGAAGACCGGCGGTGAGGTGAAGATCCGAACCGCCCATTTCGATGAGCTGTTCCATCAGGTCTTCGATCATTAACTCCATGAGGCTGACTCCTTTCGCGGTGAGGTGTGGTCGGGCAAGTAAACGAAGCTGAATCCTTGCCTTACTCTGGTTTGTGATCATTCTGGAGCAGTGTACCCATTTTGCAGGCCAGAATTAATCACTTGCAGCGCAAGACAAGGATGGGGGGAAGGTGAGGTTAGTCTTGGAATCTAGGGGTGAGGCAGTACGGACAATCCAACCATTCTTGTTTGAGGTCGGCGCTGCATGTGCGGCACGTCAGGGAGGTTTTCCGTTTGGCCTTCAGCTCTGCTTCCAAGCCAGAGTCGGTAAAGGTGACTCGTTCTACTTCTTCTAGGGTGGTTTGACCTTCTTGGACGAGGTTGAGGCTGTAGGCGAGGAGGGTTTTCATGCCTTCTTCGACGGCAGCTTCTTTGATGGCATCGGTGGTGGCACCTTGGTTAATCATGGTTTGGAGGCGCTCGGTGATCCGCATGACTTCGTAGACCCCACAGCGGCCTTTGTACCCGGCTCCTTTGCATTTGGGGCAGAGTTGGTTCCGTTGGTTAGCGGCTTGAATCTCTTGGGGTTGGAGGGTGTTGGCTTTGTAAAGGGTGAGTTCGCCATCCCGAGAGGCAGAGAGGCCGAAGCGGGCCAGTTCTTCGCGGCTGGGGGAGTAGGGAATGCGGCATTCGTCGCAGACACGGCGGACAAGCCGCTGGGCCACAACGCCGAGGAGTGCCCCGGAAACCATGAAGGGTTCAACGCCCATTTCATCGAGGCGGGCGATCGCCCCGGCGGCATCGTTGGTGTGTAAGGTAGTTAAGACGAGGTGCCCTGTGAGAGCTGCTTCAATGGCCGTTTTCGCGGTCTCGCGATCGCGGGTTTCCCCCACCAGAATGACATCCGGATCTTGGCGCAAAAAGGCCCGCAGGATCATGGCAAAATCCATCCCTTTTTCCCGAATGACCTGCACCTGGGTTAACCCATCCAGGGTGTATTCAATCGGGTCTTCTGCCGTGCTGATGTTGACTCCGGGATCATTTCGTTCCGCCAGGGCTGAATACAAAGTTGTGGTTTTCCCGGAACCCGTCGGCCCCGTTACCAAGATCAACCCAAAGGGCCGTGCAATCATGTCATGCACAATTTTCAGCGTGTCTGGATCGCCAATGAGCTTATCTAGACCTAGCTGAGTTGAGGAGTTGTCGAGAATCCGCAGTACAACCTTTTCCCCGTGTTTGCTGGGCAAGGTGCTGACCCGGAAATCAATATTCCGGTTGTCATAGCGGCGACGAATCCGACCATCTTGGGGCATCCGGCGTTCCGCAATGTCGAGCTGCGACATGATTTTGAAACGGGCTGTGATGGCTGGAATGATCTTTTTGGGGAATGGATCAAAGGCTTGGCGCAAGACCCCATCTTTCCGAAAGCGAACCCGGAGAAACTCTTCTTGGGGTTCGATGTGGATGTCGGATACGCCTTCTTGGAGGGCCTTAATCATGATTTTGTTGGCTAAGGCGATGACGGGTGCGGCTTCTGCGTCGGCAACGTTGAGATCCGCCTCGGTATCGTCGGGCGCATCTTGCAAGTCCATGTAGTCGTCTAGACCTTCCAGATCTGCCGCTACGTCAACAGCTTTCGCCTGATCCATCTGGTTTTGGCGTTCGACTTGTTGATCGAGATAGCCAGAAATTAAGCGTTGGTAATCTTCATTGGTGATGACGAGGCGTTGAAGCGTGAGGTTTTGGCTCCGCAGAATTCGGTTGAGGTCATCCTGGGCGCGGAGGTCATCCGGGTTGACCATCGCGATGAGTACGGAGGGAGGATCACCTTCTGACTTGGATAAGGGAACCAATTTGTGGTTCCGGCATAGGTCAATTGAAATGAGGGTATCAATTAGATCGCCCACATTGTCGGTGGGAATTTGGCTCAATTCTGGGTCGAGGGATTCGACTCCATACAGAATTTTGAGTTCAAATAACTGTTGTTTCTTGTACTGCCGGATGAGGTCGGGGGGCAGTTGTTGTTTGGTTAACTCTTCCAGAACATTGAGTAGGGAGCGACCGCTTTTCCGGCTTTCGACTAGGGCTTGTTTCATCTGGTCGCTATTGACATAGCCAGATTGAACAAGTTTGTTGCCGAAGGGAGAGAGGTCGTTCTGGAGTGTGATGAGCGCGCGGCGGGAAGATGAGGCGTTAGTCATAGTGGCTGGAAGATGAACTCCTTATAGAGTATTCCCAAAGTTATGGAATTAGAACGGAACTGCACGAATGAACGGATTTGCTGGAAACAAGGGAGCCAGCGGGCGGGCGGACGGTGGCACAAGGGGTGACGGAGCGGAAACGCGGGTCAGGATGAATGGCAGTGCGCTGATGGGATGAATTAAGGCACTGGGGCGAGAGCAGGCGGGCGATCGCCCGTGTTCACCCATGCACAACCAGCTTCAGACTTTGTTCGTCTGGCGGATTGTATCCGTTTAAGTGGCGCTGGGGAAATGAACTAAATCTTGTTTTGGGATTGCTTTTGGGGCAGTTAATATCAGCCGTTGTTTGATAATAACTTTTGTAGCCCTTTTCCGGAGATTCTGCCGCAGATTGTTGAAAATTAGTCGAATGTTTGTAAGGTAATGTTAAGTCGAATGACTGGGTGAGGATGAATTAAAGCGGAGGCAATGAATGTGGTGTTTGGCACTAGAGTTTGCAGGCGACGTTGCTATGAATTTCTATGGGTTGAAGGTGGAAATTGGGCAGAGATGAATTGAGCGACGCGACTTTTAAAGCATTGAATGATGGCAATGAAACGGCTGAGATAAATCTTTGATGCAAGTATAATTTCGGATTTTCTATGTTCGAATTATTACTTGCCAGAGGGCGATCGCGGGAGGGGGTTGGCCTGGAGGTGTGGGTGTTGGGTTGGCTGGTGGCGGCAGCAGTGGCTTGAAGGGTAGAAAAAATTTGTTTAAATGATTTCAATACTGCTTTCGTGGGGCAGACTGATTAAGGGCAGGTTTATTTCACTGCAATCTCGCCTGTTGTGACGCTTGGGTAGAGTTATAAGATCAATGTAGCGAAATTGAACAGTTTGCATAGTTTGGGAAGCCCATAATGATTGACGAAGAAAATCAGGTCGCAGAAATGCAAGATTCAACGGCTGAGGTTGAAACGCCTGAGCCAGCGCCGCAGGGTGAGGTAGAAGAAGCCGTGGCAGCGGAGCCTACGGGGGAGGCTGCTACTCCGGTGGTGGACGCAAGCGCAGTGCAGGACGCGCCTGAGGTGTCGGGTGCGGATGAGGCGGTGACGAGTGCGGCGGCGATCGCCTATGAAAAAGTTGCAGCACTGGAAAGTGAAATCCAGACTTTGCGGGCGCAATTAGAAGATCGCAGCGGTCAGTACATGCGGATTGCGGCAGATTTCGACAACTATCGGAAACGCACGCAGCGCGAGAAAGAGGAATTTGAGCAGCAGGTTAAATGCTCTACCATTAATGAGCTGCTCCCCGTGGTCGATAACTTTGAACGTGCGCGATCGCACCTGAAGCCCCAAACCGAGCAAGAAACCACCATCCACAAGAGCTATCAAAGCGTTTATAAGCAGCTTGTAGATTGCTTAAAGCGGATTGGTGTTGCGCCCATGCGGGCTGAAGGGAAAGAATTTGATCCCATGCTCCACGAGGCTGTGATGCGCCAACCCACTGCCGACTATGAGGAAGGCGTTGTCATCGAAGAACTGCAACGCGGCTACATGCTGGGTGAGCGGGTGTTGCGCCATGCCTTGGTCAAGGTTGCGGCTCCACCTGAAGAGTCGGACGCGGCAGCAGACGCTGCTGAAGCTGACAACACAGATGGCTAATGCCAGTGGTTTCCTTGCGGGCGGTGTGTTGCGCCGGCCCAAGAGCCTTGTCCTTGCTCCTTCAGCAGAGCAAACCACCATTTTAACGAGTCATCGGGGGCGTTTGATTGACCTTCCAGCCCCCCACCAAAGTCGCGAATAGCGCGCTATTCCATTCACCGCCTACACTTTAGCTGCCACGAGTCATGGGAAAAGTCATTGGGATCGACCTGGGTACAACCAATAGTTGCGTTGCTGTTTTGGAGGGGGGCCAGCCAGTCGTGATCTCCAACTCGGAGGGTGGGCGAACAACCCCGAGTATGGTGGGTTTCGGTAAAGCGGGCGATCGCCTCGTTGGCCAACTGGCTAAACGGCAAGCCGTAACTAACGCCGAAAATACCGTCTTCAGCATCAAACGCTTCATCGGTCGGCGGTGGGAAGATACCGAGCAAGAACGGGCCCGCGTCCCCTATAACTGCGTGCATGGCAAAGACGATACCGTCGAAGTCCAAATTCGCGGCAAAAACTACACCGCCCAAGAAGTGTCGGCTATGGTGCTGCAAAAGCTCAAGCAAGATGCAGAAGCCTATCTGGGTGAAGAAGTGACACAAGCGGTGATTACTGTTCCGGCCTACTTTAGTGATGCCCAACGGCAGGCCACCAAAGATGCGGGCACGATCGCGGGTCTAGAAGTATTGCGGATCATCAACGAGCCTACGGCTGCGGCCCTTGCCTATGGCTTGGACAAGCAAGACCAAGATCAATGTGTCCTCGTGTTTGACTTGGGTGGTGGCACCTTTGATGTCTCCATCTTGCAGCTTGGGGACGGCGTGTTTGAAGTGAAAGCCACGTCTGGTAACAACCACCTAGGCGGCGATGACTTTGATGATGTGATTGTGCGCTGGATGATCGAAGGCTTTAAAGCCCAGGAAAATATTGATCTTTCCATCGACAAAATGGCCCTGCAACGGCTGCGGGAAGCGGCGGAAAAAGCCAAGATTGAACTATCTGGCACATCTATCACGTCGATCAACCTGCCCTTTATTACTGCGGACGAAACCGGGCCAAAGCACCTTGAAACAGAACTGACCAAAGCGAAATTTGAAGAACTTGCTAGTGCGCTGATTCAAGGCACGATCGAGCCTACCGCCCAAGCCCTCAAAGATTCCAACATCAAAGCAGAAGACATCGATCGCATCATTTTGGTCGGTGGTTCAACCCGGATTCCGGCAGTTCAAGAAGCCATTCGCCAATACTTCGGGGGCAGAGAGCCCGATCGCTCAGTCAACCCAGATGAAGCCGTTGCTTTGGGTGCGGCGATTCAAGCCGGGGTATTGGGCGGTGAAGTGAAAGACCTGCTGTTGCTGGATGTGACGCCCCTGTCCCTGGGGATTGAGACTTTAGGCGAAGTCTTTACCAAAGTGATTGAACGGAACACCACGATTCCCACCAGCAAAACTCAAGTTTTTTCGACCGCAACAGATGGCCAAACTTCGGTTGAAATCCACGCCCTGCAAGGGGAACGGCCAATGGCCAAAGACAACAAGAGTTTGGGTAAATTCCAACTCACCGGAATTCCACCTGCGCCTCGGGGTGTGCCCCAAATTGAAGTTGCCTTTGATATTGATGCTAATGGCATCTTAAAAGTTGCGGCGCGGGATAAGGGGACGGGCCGTGAACAAAGTATTTCGATCACGAATACAGGGGGCTTGAGCGCGGCGGAAATTGAGCGGATGCGCCAAGAGGCCGAAGTCTACGCTGAAGAAGATCAATCCCGGAAGCAGTTGGTGGAACTGAAAAACCAGGCCGACAGCTTGTTCTACAGTTATGAAACCACTGTGCGCGAGAACGATGAAGTCATTAGTGCGGAGTTGAAAGAGCAAGGTGCCCAACGGGTAGCCGCATTGAAAGAAGCGATCGCCAACCCGCGCATTACCGTCGAAGAAATGCAAGCGCGCCTGGATGCGTTGCAACAAACCCTGCTATTGGTTGGGGCTTCCGTCTATCAAGGGGGCCATGCTGGGGGTGGCAGTGCCTCAGCCGGTGACTACACCTACAATAGTGAGGGAGAAGATGCGACGGTGCAGTACTCCTACGACAATAACGACGATCTGTTAGCGGAGTCCTATCCTGACAGTGATTCTGATTCTCCCTTTGGTGATTTGGATTTTGATTCCGATGCCACGATGACCGCCGACTACGAAGCCGTCGATTAACCCAGCACTGGAGCGCGAATCCAACGGCGCGATCGCGCGGTCAGCACTGGAGGCATGACTCTGGGGGCAGAGTTCCGGCGATCGCAAAACTCTCAACGCCTGGGGGCCAACTCAGGCAGAGCGAAACGCCGCGAATTCGCTAAGGTTAAGAAAGGGATCGGGCTGCCAGCCCAAAAGGATAACCTGAACACACAACGTAACGGTAGGATTAAGAGAACGCAATCATTGCTGCATCGGCTTGGCTCTAGCCACCGCACCCATCGCTTCCCGGCGACTTTCACCCCTCTATCTCCATCTCTCTAACTCTCTAAAGCAACCCGTTATGGCTGATTATTACGATATTCTTGGTGTTTCTCGTGATGCCGACAAGGAGGAAATTAAAAAAGCCTACCGTCGGTTAGCCAGAAAATATCACCCCGATGTCAACAAAGAAGCGGGGGCCGACGAACGCTTTAAAGAAATTAATCGGGCCTATGAAGTCCTGTCTGAACCTGAAATGCGAGCCCGGTACGATCGCTTTGGTGAAGCTGGGGTCAGCTCTGGCGCGGCTGGTGCGGCTGGCTTCCAAGACTTTGGGGACTTTGGTGGCTTTGCCGCTGATATTTTTGAGAGTTTCTTTAGCGGATTTGGCGGTGGCATGGGCACTCAAACCGCTTCCCGCAAGCGTGGCCCTACCCGAGGTGAAGATCTCCGCCTCGACCTTTCCCTTGATTTCCGAGAAGCCGTGTTTGGTGGTGAAAAAGAAATCAAAATCAACCACTCGGAAACTTGTAACACTTGCTCTGGTTCTGGGGCCAAACCAGGCACCCAACCCCGTACCTGCTCGACTTGTAACGGGGCAGGCCAGGTGCGCCGTGCGGCCAGAACGCCTTTTGGTAGCTTTACCCAGGTTTCGGTGTGTCCAACCTGCAACGGCTCTGGGCAGATGATCGAAGAAAAATGTGAGACCTGTGGTGGACGGGGCCAGCGCCAGGAAACGAAGAAGTTAAAAATCAACATTCCGGCAGGGGTCGATAATGGGACGCGGCTCCGGGTCACGGGTGAAGGCGATGCTGGTCAACGCAACGGCCCACCGGGAGATCTCTATGTTTATTTGTTTGTGAAACCGGATCCCGAGTTTCGTCGGGAAGGCATTAACCTGATGAGTGAACTGAGAGTCAGTTACATTCAGGCGATTTTGGGCGCACGGGTCGAAGTGAATACCGTTGATGGGCAACCCGAAGAAGTGTTGGTGCCCCACGGAACGCAGCCGGGTACGGTCTTAACCCTGGACGGCAAAGGAGTGCCTAAGCTTGGTAATCCTGTGGCTCGTGGCGATCATCTGATTACGGTGCAGGTGGAAATGCCGACGAAACTGGCTCAAGAAGAGCGGGAACTGTTGGAAAAAATTGCCAAACTGCGGGGGGAGCGGCATGAGCGCGGCGGTTTGGGCGGTGTCATTGGTAAGATGTTTGGTGGTTAGTATGGGGCGTGACTTTGAAACAACCAGATGCCAAACTCGACTTGCGGGGAACCCCCTGCCCGATTAACTTTGTGCGGACGAAACTGCGGCTGGAGCAGATGGCACCGGGAGCCTTACTAGAGGTGTGGCTTGATCCGGGTGAGCCAGTGGAACAGGTGCCAGATAGTTTGCGAATGGAGGGGTATGCGATCGCGGCCCTGATCGACCAGGGTGAATTTTTTACCTTGCAGATTCAGAAACCTGAGCCCGGCGGTGCCGAGGCTTGAGTATGCCGGAAGCACACAAGGCGCAAGGCATAGATTCAGATGTTCCCCTGGTGGGGACTGTGCTAGCGGTGCAGGCTAATTTTTACCATGTACAGTTAGAGGCCAGCCAAGATGCAGGCCAGCTTTTTGCGCGGGATAGTTTGTTGTGTACCCGGCGATCGCGGCTCAAAAAATTGGGGCAGCGGGTAATGGTGGGCGATCGGGTCGAGGTGGCTGAACCGGACTGGCAAGGAGGCCGAGGGGCGATTTCTGGCATTTTGCCCCGCCGCACCGAGCTCGATCGCCCACCCGTGGCCAATGCGGATCAAGTCGTGCTAGTTTTTGCCCTGGCTGAACCTACCTTGGATCCCCACCAACTAACTCGCTTTTTGGTCAAGGCCGAATCAACGGGGCTGCGTGTCCAGCTTTGTTTAAGTAAGGGCGATTTACTGGCAGCAAGCGATCGCACGCAGTGGGAACACCGCTTACAACACTGGGGCTATACGCCCATCGTGATGAGTGTGTTAGCAGGTTGGGGCATCGAGCCGTTGGCAGCGGTTTTGCACAATCGGATGACTGTTGTGTCGGGGCCTTCTGGGGTGGGTAAGTCGAGTTTAATCAATCAACTTGTGCCCCAGGCCCAACTGCGTGTTGCAGAAGTGTCTGGCAAATTGGCCAAGGGCCGCCACACCACTCGCCATGTTGAATTATTTGAATTGCCCAGTGGGGGCTTGCTGGCTGATACGCCAGGGTTTAACCAGCCTGAGTTGACCTGTGGGCCAGAAGCACTTGCTGCCTGTTTCCCAGAAATTCGCCATTTGTTGCAGCAAGCAACCTGTCAATTTAGTGACTGTTTGCACCGGGATGAACCAGGTTGTGCTGTCCGGGGTGATTGGGAACGCTATCCAGACTACTTGCTTTTGCTAGAGGACGCGATCGCCCACCAAACTGCGATCGCGCAAACGGCGGATGATGAAGCTGTTCTGAAAGCCAAATCCGCTAGTCGGGGTCGCCAAACCTATGAGCCCAAACTGGCGACTAAGAAATATCGACGGACTTCCCGCCGCACCCAGCAACAGGAACTCCAAGTCTTGCGGGACGAGGAAGAAGAACAGCTCATTGATTTGGATTAGAACCTGAAGGCGTTTCCTGGCAAGCGATCGCGCAGCGCATTTGGAGGTGCAACTCAAGGCTCATGGTTACAGCCACCTGAACGCAACACCTTTGCGCCCCTAGCCATGAATAAGGGCACCCAGGTGGATGCCCCGATCAGAGAAATCTCGCCGATTGGCTTTGCTCAACTCCTAATCAGCAGTAATCTGTGGGTTCGGAGCTGACTAACTGCGCCTTCCCGATTACAGCCCCAGGGTGCTGTTTTGAACGGCTCCAGTTGGGTCAACCCCCATCGGTGCGACGATATCCCGGAACAGGGTGATCTGGCTATTAAACTCAAGCTGCTTGATGGCTTCAAACAGGCGCTCCGCTTCGGGGCTGAGTTGGTAATTTTCGGGATAGGGGATGACTTGGCCGTTATCCATCCCCTGAGCCAACCGATACCAGAACAAGAGCTTGGTGGTGTCGCTCATAGCACCATACTCGCGGCTAATCAGCGTGTTGGTGTTGTTGATCAAATCCCGTTGGACTTGCAACTGCTCTTCAAAGGACAGCTCAGTCACTTGGTCAAACAAGCCCTCTGCGATCGCGGGCGAGGCGGTGCTAGCTCCAGGAGCGGCTGGCGTAATGGATTCGCCCATTTGGGTATAAATGACCCAGAAAAGTGCCAGTTGTTGATCCGTCGAAAGCTGACGAAACTGATTGACTAATTCTTGGTTGGTTTGAGATGTGGTGATTGTCATGGCGTAACCTCCGTTTCACTGTTCCCAGAGTAAGCAGATCTGGCTAAGACCCCAACCAACCGGGGAAGGAAACGAACTGTTACCAAATGTTTCGGAAGACAGAGTTATGACTGTTCGCCGAAGGGCACGATGCGAGCGATCGCCCCCCCGGCTGGACACGCCGAACCAGATGTTCAAAAACTCAAGTAATGCAGCAACTTAGCAGTTAGCTCTGCCGACAGTCCCAAGCGACGTTGTAAGTGCGGCAAATTGCGGTACGGCCCCTGGACACGGTTTTGAACAATCAGTCGGGCCAGGTAGAGATCAATGGCAGGCACCCGCAACAACTGTTCTGCCGTGCTTGTGTTGGCGTTCACAGGTTGGATTGTGGTGAGACTCTCTGCGCTGTAGTAGCAAAATAACAATACTGGGGTCAGGGCTTGCAGCCGTTGCACCGGCAGCGTAAGGGCCGCTGCAATATCCTCCAGGCAGTGAAAGTAAATGCCCGCCTGGGTCAACTCGGTGAGAGTGCGGGCCTGGTGAATTGACAATCCCGGCAATCGCAGCCAGTCATCCACCCCGGCCCGGTTCACATCAATGCGAACGCCAAGGGCCGCCGCTTGCTCAACTTCGGCAATGGATTGGAACCGATAGTAGGGATCGGTGAGGTGGCGCGATCGCGGCTGGGGCGCAGGGGCGAGCTTGGTGAACCAATCAGGCAGGGGCATAGGTCGTTCTTATCCAATCCGGTCTAACAGTTGCCGCCGTTTTTGCTCAAATTCGTATTCCGAGAGTAGGCCATCTGTCCGTAATTGATCGAGCTGGCGCAATGCGTCGGCGATCGCCCCCACCTGCCCTGGGATAATCTCCGGTTGGGCTAGCGGTTGAGAGCCTTTGCCGCTGGGAGGTTGGTCGGGGTTAAACCGCCGCGCAAATTCATCTGAATCTTGGAACAGGTACCATGCCGCTTCAAGGCCACTGGCAACTCGGGGAATCGGCGTCCAAGATAGCAGCAAATACAACATGCCCCAGACGGGTTGCCGGAGGTAAAACTTGTGGAACCCGGAAACGGGCGCGATCGCCCCCGCCAATGCCAGCAACGACGCGACCCGCCGATCCTTCGGCCCATTGAATGTCGTGAGCCAACGGCCCTGTTCTGGTTGCATAGTGCCCCCACCCCTGTCCTCTTGCTGTTGCTATTCTAGTGATTGTTGGGCCTTTCGGGCAGTTCCCCTTTCACAATTCCGGCGAGAACTGGTTTACTGCTGGCTTGTTGCTGGTCTATGGCTGATTGGGGGTGCCATCTTGGGTTTCGAGCCAGACAAAGTATCGTCAGCCCGCGCAAAAGCTAACCCACCATCTTATAGGCTCTGGCAGCCTCAACGCTGGCCAAATTGCCCATTTACCACCGCCACTGAAGCAACCATGATGGTCAACGTCGTTATATGTAGAAACAATAAACCTTAAGTGGCCCGATCCGGGTGCCAAAAAACAGTTCCAGTACACTGAAGAAGGAGGGTGCCTCTAAGCAATTATTTTGCTTGGCAAATAAAAATCTTTTGTCAAAAGCTAGTGGAACAGTCGTCTAGGTGTTGATACGCTGGAAGCAGATTCAGTTCACTCACCTGCATTCAAAAAAGTTGTCCATAAATCATAGTCAATGCGTCAATTCTTGTAGTATAGATTTCAACGCATTCTCCCTGGACACGTCGGGTTGCTTCCTTTGGTGTTGGCCTCTTGCAATTGCAATGTATTGCACCGATTGGTCGGCTGAATTAGCCCTTAGCTTTTGTGCTGCATTGGTTGATCGTTGTGAGTTGTTCGTTTACCTGTTGATTTCGATTTAGGGGTGGTCTGCGATCGCCGCTGGTCTACTACACCATTCCCCGCTGAACATAACGGCTGATTCTAGAGCCTCAAACTCTAGCCTTGGTTGCGTTGCTTCCCTTGGGCCCCAGAACTACCGTGCTGTAGCAAATTCAGATTCAAAACTCATAGGGTACTGTTGTTTTAATGTCACAAAGCTCGCTTATCTCAGATTGGGTGACTCAATTCACGGATCCATTTTCGGTGCTAGGTGTTTCCGTGACTGCTGACGATCGCCGTGTGCAGAAACGCTACCGTAACGTTGCCATGCGTTTGCATCCCGATCGCTTCATCGATGCTGACGCCCCCACCAAAGATCTCACCGTCAAATTGCTCGCCCGGTTAGTGAATCCGGCCTACGAAAAAATTCAGCAGGAAAAAGGCCGGAAAGAGCACTTAGCCCTGCTGCGCCTCAAAGTGCGCCAACTCACCAAAAAAGGGCCGCTCACGCCCACCAGTGACATTGCCCGCCAACTGATGACCCATCCGGCCAGCCAAGTTGATGTGTTTTACGAGCAAGCGGTGGAGCAACTCGCGACGGAACAGTTTACCCCCTGCGACCATTTTCCCTCCATTGTGATGCGCCTGACCGAACTGAATTTGGTCTACATTCAGCTCAAGATGGGCGACTCTGTGAAACTGGGGGCCGGGGTGGTGAGTGAGAAGCGCACGGGCCTGGTCTCTGCGACAGAGGCCCGTCCGTTGCAGTTTACGCCAGCAGCAGCCAACCCCGAGGTTGCCACAGAAAGCTATGACCAACGGCACTATCGACGGGCCCAGGAATACGCCAAAAAAGAAGCTTGGACTCAGGTCGTGCAAGAACTGCGAGATGCCATCAAAATCAAAGCGGACAAAAGTCAGTACCATTCTCTGTTGGGGGTGGCTTACCTGCGCTTGGAGAAGCCCATGCTGGGGATGGCAAAAGTACATTTAAAGCGGGCCTTGGAACTTGATCCAACGGATTCAGCCGCTTTGAAGTTTGCCCCTAAGGTGGGCTTACCGTTGCCGCCCCAGCCAGGGAGCACCACGAATGGGAAAATGGCTTCCCAACCTGGCCAACCAGCACGGACCACGGCCCAAGCTGCAAAAGCAAAGCGGGGTGGGCTGTTTGGTTTGTTTGGTGGGCATTAACGGGTAGGGAAGGGCGCGATCGCGCGGATGCCCAAAACTATCGGTGGGCCTGGGGTTCAAACCGACGAATGGCAACTCTGTTTGGCTGTTAAAAGGTAGTGAAACCACTACTTAATTTCTCTTGAACACCTCTACTAGAATTGTGACAACGGGTTCAGTTGAAATTCACCTTAAATTTTCATTTAAGTCAAACAGCAGTTTAGAGCATTAGCGGTTGAGTACGGGTCATGGGATTTTTTGATTCTGAAATTGTTCAGCAAGAAGCCAAGCAACTCTTTGAGGATTACCAATCTCTCGTTCAGTTAGGCGGGAGCTACGGTAAGTTTGATCGGGAAGGCAAAAAAATGTACATCGATCAAATGGAAGCCTTGATGGATCGCTACCGAATTTTTATGAAACGATTCGAGCTATCAGAAGACTTCATGGCGCAGATGACGGTAGAGCAACTGAAGACTCAGCTTGGTCAATTTGGGATGACGCCTCAACAAATGTTTGACCAAATGAATTTGACGCTGGAGCGCATGAAATCAGAAATTGAGCGGTAGCGATCGCGCTTCTGGGGCGAAAAAAATACTGGTAGTCCTGTTCTGCAAAAACGGGCTTACCACATGCGGTTGCCCACTTTCTTATAGGCTGTGATGGTTGCCGCATTAGTGTGGACATTGGCGCGGCATGTGAACTGATAACGTTGAAACATCCGTTGTCTGCCGCTCCAGTTGCCAGTTCCTTGCAGTTGCACCATTGTATTCGAGACGAATTGCTCGGTCATTGTTTCCACGATCGCTTTGAAACTGGTGCCCCCCAAGGTTTTGACCATTGCAGCTTCGCAGGCACGCAAGCTTTGCATTTGGCTGACATTATTGGGATTGACGGAGTTCGTTTGTTTGGTTTTGGTCGGCAGATCCACAGTCCAGGGGGCGGCTGATTCCACCCTGGTTGAGGGGACTTCCTCTTGGGCCAGGGCCGGAACGGTGGCAACCAGGATCACTGCTGCGATCGCCGGAACTAGCCCAAAACCGTGAATGCGTGCCGAGTGTTGATAGGGAGCGATCGCGACCATGATCGGGTTCTTCCTCTCTGGCTAGGATTATCCATAGGCATCGTACCAGGTGCAGCGGAAATTGCCGTGTTAATTCCCGCGATCGCCCGACAGGCCAACGGTTGTGTATCCCAGGCACACCACCCAACTGCCACCCCCAGCGGGCCGCCTGCTATGACAACCTGCAACAATCTATCAACTTTCCGCAGGATTGAAACTTGGCCCAAATCAAGATGGTATGATGGCACCCTAAAGCTAGGGGTGCCCGGTCAACTGGCAAGAAATCCTCCTACCGAATCTCTGGTACAGTGCCTTGCCGTTTGTGCCACAGGCAGGAGAGGATTGCGGGCTGAGATTACACCCTTAGAACCTGAGCCGTGGTCATACCGGCGGAGGGAAGCTCTTTATTTCAAGGATGTAACACTATGCGGACAGAATGGGTTGCCAAACGGCGTGGGCAGTCTAATGTGACGCAAATGCACTATGCGCGTCAAGGGCTGATCACGGAAGAAATGCAGTACGTTGCTCAGCGGGAAAACCTGCCAGCAGAGTTGATCCGGGATGAGGTGGCGCGGGGCCGCATGATTATTCCGGCCAACATTAACCACACTAATTTGGAACCGATGGCGATCGGGATTGCCTCCAAATGTAAGGTGAATGCCAATATTGGGGCTTCCCCCAACTCCTCCAACATTGAGGAAGAACTGGATAAATTGCGCCTTGCCGTGAAATACGGGGCCGATACCGTGATGGATTTGTCCACGGGGGGCGGCAACCTGGATGAAATTCGGACGGCGATTATCAACACTTCCCCGGTGCCCATTGGGACGGTGCCGATTTACCAGGCGTTGGAAAGCGTCCATGGGCGCATCGAAAGCCTGACCCCCGACGACTTTTTGCACATCATTGAAAAGCACGCCCAGCAAGGGGTCGATTATATGACCATCCACGCGGGCATTTTGATTGAATACTTGCCGTTGGTGCGCGATCGCTTGACTGGCATCGTGTCCCGTGGTGGTGGCATCATTGCCCGGTGGATGTTGCATCATCACAAGCAAAACCCGCTGTATACCCACTTCAACGACATCATTGAGATTTTCAAGAAGTACGATGTGTCCTTCAGTTTGGGGGATTCCTTGCGGCCTGGTTGCACCCATGATGCCTCCGATCGCGCCCAGTTGGCCGAACTGAAAACCCTGGGAGACCTGACGCGCAAAGCCTGGGAACACAACGTGCAGGTGATGGTTGAAGGGCCGGGACATGTGCCGATGGATCAGATCGAGTTTAATGTCCGCAAGCAGATGGAAGAGTGTTCGGAAGCGCCGTTCTATGTGCTGGGGCCGTTAGTGACGGATATTGCACCGGGCTATGACCACATTACCAGTGCGATCGGTGCGGCGATGGCGGGCTGGTATGGTACTGCGATGTTGTGCTATGTCACGCCAAAGGAACACCTGGGTTTGCCGAATGCGGAAGATGTGCGGAATGGGTTGATTGCTTACAAGATTGCGGCCCATGCAGCGGATATTGCCCGACGGCGACCGGGAGCCCGCGATCGCGATGATGAACTGTCGAAAGCACGGTACAACTTTGACTGGAATCGGCAGTTTGAGCTATCCCTCGACCCTGATCGCGCTCGGGAATACCATGACGAAACCCTGCCCGCCGATATCTACAAAGAAGCGGAATTTTGCTCGATGTGTGGGCCAAAATTCTGCCCCATGCAAACCAAAATGGATGCGGATGCCCTGACGGAACTGGAAAAGTTCTTGGCGAAGGAAACTGTAGCCCAAAGCTAAAATTGAGTCTGCGACTCTAAATTCAAATTGAGTGAACCGGGATCGCGATCGCCATCCCGGTTTTTTGGTGGGGAGACTCCCGCTTACCCTGGTGTTTAGGTGGCGATCGCGCCCAAGGCTTGCAAGGTTGCCTGCTGGGCTTCGGTGAGGCCAGTGGCCTGGGTGATGATCATGCCTTCATACAATCGGGGCGATCGCAGGGTGGCCCATTCGGTTTGTGTACTCAAATCCCAGACTTTGATCGTCTCATCCTGACCGCCGCTCAGCAGTAAATTGGCCTGGGGCAGATGCACCAGCGACCAACACCAACTTTGATGGCCTTGCAAGGTGCTGTGGCACTCGCCCGTCGCCAGGTTCCAGACGCGCAGGGTGCGATCGGCGCTGCCACTGAACAGAGTTTGACCATCGGGACTAAACACCAGAGAAAGCACGCGGCTAGTATGCCCAGTCAGGGTTTGCAGGCATTTTCCTGTCGCAACGTTCCAGAGTTTGATGGTATGGTCGTCGCCGCCGGTCGCCAGGGTTTGACTGTCCGGACTGAACGCCACCACCCAAACTCGGTTCAAATGGGCGTGCCAGGTCTGCAAGCATTCTCCGGTTTTGGGATGCCAGAGTTTGATGAGTTGCTCGTAACCGCCGCTGGCCAGCCATTGCCCATTGGGGCTGAAGGCCACGGAGAGCACCGAACTGGTATGGCCCTGCAACGTGTGGAGACATTCCCCCGTGGGCACTTCCCACAGCCGCACGGTGTGGTCATAGCTGCCGCTGGCCAGGAGTTGACTGTGGGGATGCATGGCGATCGCCCAGACCCAACTGCGGTGACCATGCAAGGTGTGAAGACATTGCCCCGTATGGGGGTTCCAAAATTTAATGGTGCGATCGCTGCTGCCACTGGCCAGGAGTTGGCGATCGCCGGTGAAGGCCAGGGAAAAGACCCGCCCTGTATGCCCCCGTAAACTCCGAAAGGGCTGGGTGGCGGGAATGGCCTGGAGGTCTAAATCCCACAGTTTGATGGTTTCATCTTCGTGGCCGCTGGCCAGGAGCAACCGCTGGTGGGTGGTCGCTGCCCGATCCGGGGGCGGCAGGGCGATCGCGTAAATTGAGTTGCTGTGGCCCTGGAAGGTTTTGGTGCATTGCCCGGTGGCCAAATCCCACAGGCGCGCGGTGTAGTCTTCGCCCCCACTGACCACCAGCGATCGCAACGGATGAAAGGCAACAGCCATCACGAGATTGGTGTGTTTCTGGAACGTATGGATACACTCCCAGGTGGCGGCTTGCCAGACTTTGACAGTGCGATCATAACTACCACTGACCAATTGCTGCCCATCGGGACTAAAGGCCAGGGAAGTTAGGGGTTGATGGTGGCCCATGAGGGTAGCCTGACACGCACCCAAGGGGTCTTCGCCAGACTCGCAGGGGGCGATCGCCCAGAGCTTAATGGTTTGGTCAAAGCTGCCACTGGCGAGAAGTGTGCCTGTGGGATTCAGCGCGATCGCCCGGACCCAGGCCAGATGTGCTTTCACTGTTTGCAGGCATTGGCCACTGCCCAAATCCCATACCCGAATCACATTGTCTTCCCCACCGCTGAACAGGCGTTGCCCATCGGGATGAAACACCGCACTCCACACACAGGCTGCATGACCATGCAACACTTGGGTGCAGGTGCCCGTCGCCACATTCCAGATCCGCACCGTTTGGTCGCCACTGGTACTGACGAGCGATCGCCCATCGGGACTAAAGGCCACCGAAGTCACAATGCCTGTATGCCCCGTCAACACCTGGAGACAGTGCCCCGTCAGCGGATTCCACAACCGTACGTGATGATCTTGCCCGCAACTGGCGAGGATTGGCTGCGTCGGACTAAAGACCACACTCCACACCCAACTGTCGTGACCGTTGCAGGTGGCGCAGGGTTGGCCCCCACCCAGGTGCCAGACTTGGATACTGCCGTTGGTGTCGCTGGTCGCCAAATGGGTGCCATTGGGGTCAAACGCCACCGCTGTAACTCCGCCAAACGTCGCGGCAAAGGCACAATCCACAAAGCGGGCTTGGGTGAAGTTGACCTGGTGCAAACTGACATCCTGCAAATAGGCTTGGCGGATGCTGAGGCCGGAAAAGTCATATCCTGTCGTGTCGGCTTCGAGATGGCGCAACAGGTTGAGCAAATTGCCTGCGCCGTAGTGGGGTTGTTCCGAGGGATGGGCACGGGCGATCGCCAGTAAGCGTCTGAGTTTATGCACCACTTGTTTGGGGGAGCCGAGTTGCATCAACAGGCGATCGACCAGGGGTTGCATGATGATGCGGGCTTGACTGTCGCGAATGTAGTCTTTGACCTGGGCCTTCATCAACCCGTGAGTGAAGAAAATTTGGGGTTGCTCGGTCACAATTTCCGTGGCGACGCGTTCAATGAGGGATTCGGTGATGTATTCCATCACAACGGGTTGTTGGGTGAAGCCTGCCGCGCTGCTTTCGATCAAACTGCGCCACCGCAAGGATTCCAGGATTTGCAGCAGGGTTGCCGTGGGGATTTCGGTAATGCCGTCGGCCTGGAGTTCGCTGAGGGGAACCGGTTCCCGATTGATGGCCAACCAATTCATGATGCTTTGTTCGGCGGCGGTGAGGCGATCGCACTGTTGGTGCAACAATTGGCCAATGCCGCTAAAGGCGACGGTGCCCTGGGCGAGAAATTGAGGAATGTCGCCAGCGAACAGATCCCGAATGGAGGTTGCGGCCATTTTGAGCGCTAGAGGATTGCCCCGATAGTGGACAATCACCTGTTCCAGATCTTCGACTGCGCCCTGCAACCCTTTGGCATTGAGAATTTGGTGGCCCGCAGCCACATCCACGCCTGTGAGGGGCAGAGTGCGGACGGGGAAGAGATCGCCCTCTTGAGTCGCGACTTCCTGGGGTTTTTCGCGGCTGGTGAGCACGAGACAACTCTGGTGAGCCATTTCACCGACTTGTTTCAACAGTTCGCCATAGCCTTCGTAGCCTGCTCGATAGGTGCCTGCCCACCGTCCGCTTTGCAAGACGGCATCGAAGTTATCGAGGACGACCAGGCAGCGCGATCGCCGGAGCAGTTCAATAAGCCGGGTAAACTTGCCGCTGAGGCTGTCGGGCAATTCTTTGTCTTGGTGTTGGGACAAAAATTGGATGAGTAGAACCAGTAATTCTTCAATGGGCGGGGCGTTGCGGAGCGATCGCCACAGGACAAACTCAAACTGGGTTTGGCTCGTTTCTGCCAGTTTGATGGAGAGGGAGGTTTTCCCCAAGCCGCCCATGCCCAGCACCGTCACCAACCGACAGCGATCGCCCTCAATCCACTGGTGCAGGCGGGCGAGTTCATGCTCACGCCCATAAAAAATGGAAACATCGATTGCTTCTCCCCAGTCTACGAACCGGGGCAAGGCGGTGGGCACAGGTAGAGGCCCAGGGAGGGCTGGAGTGGCTTGGGCCAGCGCCCGGTGCAACACGCCATGCACATTTTTCTTGGTCACTTTTTCGCCTAAGGCACGGGAGAGCAATCGCCATAACTCTGACCCAACATCTTTTACGTGGCCAGCATCGTAGCCTGCGGCCTGGGCAATTTCGAGATAGGTTTTACCTGCCCAGGCTTCCCGAAACACAATCAGTTGGATGGGGGTGAGGCGGCCTCGTTCGAGACGGGGTTCAATCAGCGCGATCGCGTCTTCAACAGTCATGGCTACGGACAGACAAACGTATTTTTTCTCTATTCACAGCCTGTCCTGGTTTTCAGGAATTGGATTCCGTAGATTCACGGGTTAAACCTCCGACTTTTTCCCGACCTTTTCCGACCGACAGTTGTGTAGGTAACTCAGTACAGTCATAACAGACTACTGTTCAGTGCTATTGCGGAGATGACAGCCTCGAACTGGCCTTCGGGGTGTCTGTGCAACCGTCGTGTTTCCCCCAAGCACGCGATCGCGGAGACGCGGCAGGTTCGTTGCCCCTAGCCTGCCCGCAAACTGCACTCTGGGAGAGGGTTGCATCTGCCATACCCACTTGGGTTGACCAAATGGTTACGTCGAGGAGTTCTAAATTCATGTCTGACGGCTCTACACAAATACGCAAACTGTATCCTCTGCTCATGCGCTCTGGCTTGCTTGTGAGTTTAGCCATGAGCCCACTGGTGGCGATCGCCCCTGGTTTTGCTCAGTCCACAGCCAGTGATCGCATCGACTGCATCAAAAAATTCCGCGACTTTTACTACAGCTCCGAAGGTGGTTTGCTCAACAGCCGCGACGCTCTGGCTAAAGCTGAGCAAACCTGTGCAGAAGAAATTCGGCGCAACGCTGGGCCATCCAACCCTGGGCTAATGATAAACCCGAACCTAGGCTGGCCGAATCAACCGGGTGGCTCTCCAGCGGCGATCGCGGCCTGCATGAAAAAACTGATGTATGAGCGGAAACTGGTGTGTACCCGGACAGGTTTTCCCAGTTGTAGCAGCATTCCATCAGAAGGTTTTGCGGGTTGGGAAATGCAAGACGTGCGGACGGAGATTAGCGAAACCGCTGCCGTCCAAGCCTGCCAAAACGCCCGCTAAGGCTAGGTTGACGATCAAGTGCTGGCAAAATATCGGAATTTTGAGGCCGATGCTGCAAGTTTTAGCAGAGATCGTCGTAAAGGTTAGGGTGTGTTGAACGACGGAGTTATCTGATTTAGCACAGCTTGGCGATCGCCGACAGCCCATCCGGTGGGCGATCGCTTTTTCTCATCCCGTTTTGAGCAATCTGGAGTGCATGACCCATGCTTTATGAGCAAAGCTACGAATCGCAAACCGCTTTAGTGGAGTGGTCGCCCTTATTTGATGGGGATCAGCCTTTGTATTCGGTCTATCGCACAGCCGTTGCGATCGAGTTGCGCCGGGGCTGTGCGAAACGGGAATCTGCCCGATTGGTGTGTACCCAGGCGTGCTATGACGATGCGGAGGCGTTGTGTGAGATTTTGGCAGAGGAATTTGACTTGCCCATCAAGCGTTATCAATAGGCGCAGGCTCACGGCTTCACTACCGATCGCCTTTGGGTTGGCTGGGCTGGCTGTTGGTTGGGATGACCGCGACAGCCCTAATGTCCTTACTGAGTGCACTCGCTTAGCGCAAAAGTTCCTGCGATCGCTGCACTAACGTCTCTGCTGAAATGCCATTGAGGGCCATGAGTTCGGTGGCACTGGCGGTGGTTTCGCCCCGTTTCCAGGAAAAGGTATCCCGCTTGACGGTACTCCGCAACATCACGGGTTCCAGCATGGCACTGGCCCCGCCCGTTACGCCAAGGAGGGCATCGCCCCCAAAAAGGCGATCGAACCCAGCATCATCCAAAAAGCCACCATCCGCTTCAGAGCAGAGATCCCAGGCCACATCCGTCGGGCGATACAAGCGACGCGGGCTGATGATGGAGACAATCCGCACTCCAAATCCGGCGGCTTCTAGTTGGCTGGCAGCGGCAAAGACAGGGGCCAAGACCATATCCCCAATCACGGCAAAGACAATGGTTTTGCTACCTTGACTGTCGTGGAGGGCGATCGCGCCATCGGTCAAGGCTTGCCGAGTTTGGTCAAAGGTCGTGCGGATGGGGAGGGGCGATTTGCTCGCGGTGATGACAATCCCCTTGTTGTGGGTGCCCAAAGCCCACTCGTAACACGCTTGAATGCTGTTGGCATCGGGCGGGAAGAGGGGAAAGACATTGCCGTTGCGCATCATGGCTGCAAAGTAGGCTTCGATTTCCGGGCGTTGGTGCGTCCAACCGTTGCGTCCCTGTTCCAATGCTCCGGCGGTAAACAAAGTGATGGTGGAGGGAGTGGGGCGGCGCAATTCAGCCATTGCCTGGGTCACGGTCTGCCAAATGGGTAAACCGTTGATGGCAAAGGATTCATAGGAACACCAGAGCGTCCGGGCACCCATCAGGGCCAAGCCAGCGGCGAGTCCGGCACAGGCATCTTCGCTGAGGGGCTCGTAGACTTGCCCGTTGGGAGATTGGTTGTAGAGGCTGTCTTCT
The DNA here is from genome assembly GCA_964475335.1 of uncultured bacterium. GTDB lineage: Bacteria > Cyanobacteriota > Cyanobacteriia > Leptolyngbyales > Leptolyngbyaceae > CAYYWG01. Next base: position 60,824 of record CAYYWG010000010.1, on the reverse strand, counting down.
GTGGGGTGAATGATCTTGAGGGCTTGGTTAATGTTTGCAATCCCAGAGGCTTCGTTGCCGTCGGCGTTGGTGACAATAAATTGGCGATCGCGCTGACCTACATAGGCAACCAATTGCCCCATTGCGGTGGTGGAAACTTTTGGCTCTCCGGCGATCGCGTACTCTTCCAGGGGTAAATTCCCCAGGGGCGGAACGGGTAGGATCGCTTCTGTGACGGCAATTTGGTTGGCAGGGCCACCCCCCGCCCGCACACAGTTTGTCCGCACCAGTTCCCAGGCTTCTACTGACAATGCCCGCGTCTGCAAAGCATTAACAATATCGTCATTCTCCAGGGTGTGATGGCCATAGAGGTTGTGGGCTTTGGCTCCTCGCGCGTGTACCCCAGCCCCTTTCAACTGCTTGATGATGAAGACGGTGAGTTGGCCATTAAATGCCGCTTGAGCCGCTTTGTTTGCCCCCGTGAGCACGGCTTTGGTGAAGGCGATGCGCTGGTCAATGGAAAATTCAGTGCTGTCTACAAAGGCTCCGGGTTGGTTTTGGTCGTCAAATTCTTTGGCATCAATTAAGATCACTTCATCAAAGCCATTGCCTTTCCAGTAGGCGGTCATTTGCTCGTTGGACAGCAGGGAGACCATGCTGTGATGCTCCTGGGAGAAGCCATTCCAGACCAGGATCGGCAGAAAATTGGTGACGTTGGGATAGGCGGTATGGAAGTGGCCAAAAGCACTCATGACGTAGGGTTCGCCTAAGCCGCCATCGCCCACGGTGAAGGGAAACAGCTTGTCGCGATGGAGCAGGGCGCAGGACATGGCGAAGTGCTGACCCTGACCTAGCGGCCCCGCCGGAGCGAGGAGCCCCGGAATTTGGCCAGACAAATGACCCAGGAGCCCGTGGCGTTCCCGGAAGCGATCGCGCATGTGTTGCACAGAATCAATGCCCATCGCCTCCAAGGAGCGATCGAGGAACATGGCACTGTAGAAACCGGGCGCATGGTGCCCCACTTCGGTAATGAAATTCTTGTGGCCCAGCATCACAAAAGATGCATAGGCTTCTGCTTGGCTGGCAAACCCACCTGGATGGCCAGAGGCTTTACTGCCCGTCACTTGCAAGGTTAGGTAGCGCAGGGCATCGGCATACAGCAAGGTTTGGTAGGCGGTGGCGGTGTCTGTGGTATCTGCGATCGCGGTCTGTCCCTCTGCAATCACTGGCACCTGGCCATAGGTCGCAAATTCAGCCGTGGCATCCCCAAAATACTGAATACCATCACAAAATGCCGGAACGGACTGGAGGTTCGGAGAGACTGCGGTCATGCGAGAAATACCTGCTGTGTGGAAACTACCCGTTACCTATAGTACACAGCCACGGCCCCTAAAAATGTACCTGCTCCCTATACAAACCCCGCAAGTCCTCAATTGACTTCAGCCTATATGTGGGCCAAAGCCAGCCTTAGTACGCGCCATTGTCCACCGGGCACGCCATCAAGACCACCGCCGATCGCCCCTCCACCACATAGACCGGATCATTCACCGTCACCGCCTTGGCTGGCAGGTTGAAGTCATCCGGTGTGGGCAAGCTGGTGTCTACAATGCGTCGCCACGTCAACCCGCGCATGAGATTGGGAATGGCAAAGGGCAAAGCCTCCCAATACGCATTAAAAATGACATGGAGATGTTCCTTGGCATCGGGATGATACAAACTAAACGCCAGACTCCGGGAATTTTCGCTCCAATCGGGTTTCCCCAAATTCACCCCATGCCAGACGATATAGGGCTTGTGGGCAGAATAGAGCTTGTATGGCCCGGTGAATACTTCCAGCAATTCTTCGTGGCGGAAGAGTTCCAGGGATTGAATAAACTCGATCAACCCACTGGTGAAGCGAAAGGTGTCTTGATGTTGATCGACCAGATCCCAATCAAACCAACTGATTTCGTTATTTTGGCAATAGGCATTGTTGTTGCCGCCCTGAGTACGGCGCACTTCGTCGCCCATCAGCAGCATCGGCGTACCTTGGGACATGAATAACGCGGTGAGGAAATTTTTGATTTGCCGTTCCCGCAAGGCCACAATCGTCTGATTTTCCGTTAGCCCTTCTTCGCCGCAGTTCCAACTGTGATTGTCGTTGGCCCCGTCCCGGCTTTCTTCGCCATTTTCTTCGTTGTGTTTTTCGTTGTAGGTCACCAGGTCATTCAGCGTAAACCCGTCATGACAGGTGACAAAGTTGATACTGCGGTTGGGTTCGCGATCGGGATCTTGGTAAATGTCGGGACTGCCCAGGAGTTTGGCCGCAAACTGATCGATCACTTCTGTATCGCCTTTGATGAAGCGGCGCACGTCATCCCGGAAGGGGCCGTTCCACTCGGCGAAGCGATCGCCAATAAACGAGCCAACCTGATACAAGCCCCCCGCATCCCAGGCTTCGGCAATGAGTTTGATGCCAGCCAACACTGGATCAGACTCAATCATCCACAACAGTGGTGGATCTTCCAGGGGATGCCCTGTTTTGCCCCGCGCTAGCGCTGAGGCCAGATCAAACCGGAACCCGTCAATGTGCATCACATCAACCCAGTAACGCAGACTATCCAACACCATCCGGGCAACGACTTCGTGATTCGCCTTCATGGTGTTGCCGCAACCGCTGTAATTACTGTAGTAAGTCGGGTTTTTCTCCAGAATGTAATAAGCTCGGTTTTCCAACCCTTTGAACGACAGGGTAGGGCCTTCGTGGTTTCCCTCAGCGGAATGGTTAAACACCACATCTAAAATCACTTCAATCCCCGCCTGGTGGAAGGCTTTCACCATGTCGCGAAATTCGTCTACAGCGCCCAAGGGCGACTGGTTGGAACTGTAGGCCCGGTGGGGGGCAAAAAAGGCCAGGGTGCTGTAGCCCCAATAGTTACGCAAGCCGGGGCGGGCATCTTGTTCATCAAACTCGTGGATGGGCATGAGTTCGACGGCGGTAATGCCCAGTTTTTTGAGATAGGGAATTTTTTCGATGACTCCGGCGTAGGTGCCCCGTTTGCCTGCGGACACGCCGGAATTAGGATTGCGGGTGAAGCCTGCGACGTGCATTTCGTAGATGACGGTTTGGGAATAGGGAATATACATGGGGGTGTCCCCTTCCCAGTCGTAGGTGGAGGGATCAAGCACTACGCCGCGTAGGGCTTGGGGGCAGTTATCACCGGGGCGGATGGCGGCTTCGCGACTGTAGTGTTCCCAACCCACCACAGCGGTGGCATAGGGATCGAGCAGGACTTTATTGCCGTCAAACCGATGGCCTTTTTCGGGGGCGTAGGGGCCATAGACGCGATAGGCGTAGACTTGGCCAGCGCCCGTATCGGGAACGAAAATGTGCCAGTAGTAAAAGGTTCGGTGAATTTTCGGATCAAGCTTGATCACACGATGGGGTTTGGGATCATCGTAGGCATCGAAGAGGAGCAACTCAACGGCTTCGCAGCTTTTGGAGAAGATGCAAAAGTTTACCCCGTCGGGATAAACGGTTGCGCCCAAGGGAAAACTTCGACCGGGCTGGATGTCGTGACTGCGGGTTCCCATGCTGAAGATGCTCCGGTGAAGTGGATCGTGCTGTTGCCTTATCATGCCCTTGATTACAGGGGGCGATCGCCCTTTGCTTCATGGTTTGAGACAATTTGAGACAAACAGTAAGTTGCGATCGCGGGGGCGGTTGGTGGGGCAACGGTGGGTGCAGGCCGGATTGGGGTGAACAGGGGCACTGGACTCTGGGTAAGTACGCTTGCGATCGCGGATTGATCGATATCACAAAGCCAAGTGGGAAATATCACCCGTAATTTAACGGTATTGTCACAGGGTCAACCGAATTTTCACGGGATACTAAATATTGACAATCAAAAGCCCCTTAGGAAATTATGACTACCCAACTTATCGCTACGGTTTCAGTTGAGCAGTTAGTCGCCCGAATTTTGGATACTCGCCAAATCACCCGCGCTGATCAACAGGTGTTGTTGACGTTGAGGCAGTTGGAACCCCGCGACCAAGCGTTGATTAACCGCGTGGCCGAGCGTCTCCACATGGGGTTGTTGAGAGTGGTGGACTAGCTCGGTCGTGTTAGTAGCCGGCGGCGCTCCCTTCTCCTCGTGGGTCGGCGGCTCCTTCTAACAAGCCATTGGGTTGGCGAAGAATCAGCATGGCGTTGCCCCAAGGCTCTTGTTCCTGAACTTTGTGGCCCCGGCGTTGGAGTTCTGCCAGGGTGAGGCGATCGAACCCGTTTTGCTCAACTCGCACCGTATCGGGTAGCCATTGCTGGTGCAGGCGAGGAGCGGCGATCGCCTGTTTTGCGTCTAAGTTATGAACCAACACATTTAAAACAATTTGAAGGACGGTGGTGATGATGGTGCTGCCGCCCGGTGCCCCTACGACCATCCGGAGTTCGTTGTTCTCCGTCACGATGGTGGGGGTCATGCTGGACAGGGGCGTTTTGCGTGGCGCGATCGCGTTTGCGGCATTGCCGACTAAGCCAAAGGCATTGGGCACACCGGGGGCACTGGCAAAGTCATCCATTTCGTTGTTCAGGACGATGCCTGTCCCTGGTGCCACCACCCCAGCCCCAAACCACAGATTGACCGTGAAGGTGAGGCTGACAGCACTCCCTTGAGGATCGACCACGCTGAGATGGCTGGTATCGCCGGATTCTTTGAGTTGGCTGTAGCGACTGAGTGTTTGGCGATCGCTGGCTTTGACTTCCTGCGAGGAGCGTGCCCGTTGGGGATCGATCTCTTGGGCGCGACGGTTGGCATAGGCTGGATTGATTAATGCGGTGACGGGCACCTGGACAAAATCGGGATCGCCCAAGTGTTCGGCGCGATCGGCATAGGCAATGCGCATGGTTTCAATCAAACGGTGGAGCCCATCGGGATGGTGCCACCCCAGCGCTGCCAGGTCGGTGCCGCTCAACATATTCAACATTTGCACCAGATGCACCCCACCAGAGGAGGGCGGTGGCATGGAGCAGACCCGCGCTGTGCGGAACTGGCCACAGACTGGATCCCGCCAAATGGGGCGATAGCTTTGCAAATCTTGCTGGGTGATCAAGCCACCGCTGGCTTGCATATCCTGGGCGATCGCTTTGGCAATGGAACCACTGTAAAAACTTTGGGGATTGGCGGCCAGGGTGCGGAGCGTTTGGGCTAAATCGGGTTGAACGAGGCGATCGCCCACTTGTAGCGGTTTGCCCTGGGGATAAAAAATGGTGGCTGCGGCCTGATTTTGTTTGAGGCGCTGTTGCCCGGTGATGGCAGCGGCTAGGCGCGGACTGACCCGAAACCCCTCCTCGGCCAGTTGGATGGAGGGAGCCATGACCTGAGCCCAGGGCAGTTTGCCATAGCGGCGATGCACGTCATACAATCCGGCGACGGTACCGGGAACAGCCACTGCCAGATAGCCCGTCGTGCTGGCCCCCGGTTTGATTTGCTGTTGGGCATCCAAATACATATTTTGGGTGGCCGCGAGGGGCGCTCGTTCCCGAAAGTCGAGGGCTTTGATGTCTCCCTGGGGCGATCGCAGCAGCAAGAACCCACCCCCACCAATCCCCGCCGATTGGGGTTCCAACACGGAAATGGCAAAGGTTGTGGCCACCGCTGCATCCACGGCATTGCCGCCAGCTTTGAGCAGCTTTAATCCGGCCTCACTGGCTAACCCATTGGCAGAAACAACCATTCCCTGGGTGCCCCAGGCTTGATTGGCGGCTTGGCTAGCCTGCTGGAGGCCCAGAACCGTGACCGAACAGACGGTTGTGACCGAACAGACTGTGGCGATCGCAAGCTGCCGAAAAAAGAATATCCCCATCATGAATTCTGTCAACCAACGAGTCAGCACGGAGCGAGAACGTCCGCTCCCTCAACCCTACACTGGTTTTGCCCCGGATAACGCATCCACCTCAAGTCCCCATAAAAAACCCTCTGATAGTAATTTCAGAGGGTAAATCGCACACAACCAAGGAGATGAACGTCGTAGAGGGCACCCGTAACGGTAGAGACAGAGGATCAGGAGACAGCAACAGGCATAAAAAACAGGGGCGGCAAGGCTAAGTTGATTTTTTTTGAGTGGGACAGTCTGAACAACCTGAAATCTGAACAATCTGAAAACGGATTGCAAGCAATGCGCTGAGGAGAATGGGCGATCGCCTATTCTTCGCTGGGAACAGCTTCGGCTGAACCGCAACCAATGACCTGATTATTCAACGATTTCTGTCAACAAACAGGTGTATAAGCTACAAAAAGAACAGAAACTTGCACTGCTGAAGCGCGATCGCTATGCCTACCTATCCCGGAATTTCGAGTGCGGCCTTTCGGCACCCCTTGGATTATCAAGCGGAACAGACCTTGCGGAGTGTCCCTGGGTTTGACTTGGTTGCCCGTAAATTTGTTGAGTTTTTGACCGAACGGCCCCAATACGTTTATCAGATGGGCAACAGTATTCAAGTTGGCCCCCGGCAATATGCCTCGATTTATCAAATCTTCCGGGAATGCCTGCGGGATTTGGATATTTACCCCGAACCCAATTTGTTTGTGGCCCAGAGTCCGCTGGTAAATGCATTTGCCTTGGGGCAAGAATTTCCGTTTATTGTGTTGAATTCGGGCTTGTTGGATTTATTGAGCGAGGCGGAATTACGGACAGTGATTGCCCATGAACTGGGGCATCTCAAATGTGGCCACACCACGCTGATCCAAATGGCGATTTGGACGACTCAAGTAATTTCGGGGCTGGCGGAACGAACGTTTGGTTTGAGTTTGTTGGTGAGCACGGGCTTGGTCATGGCGTTTTATGAATGGCTCCGCAAGGCGGAACTGTCTGCCGATCGCGCGGCCCTGTTGGTGACGGATGACCTGGATCCAATCTTGCACAGCATGATGCGGATTGCGGGGGGCAGCAGCAAATATGACCACGAGTTGAGTTTGCCTGAATTTGTGCGCCAGTCAGCGCAATATCAAGGCTTGGATGATGACGGATTGAATCAAATTTATAAATTTTTCTTGTATAACAATCTGTCAGCCGGAGTGTTTCTGAGCCATCCGTTTACAGTCGAGCGTGTCTCCTTCCTGCAAGATTGGGCTGCTTCCGCTGAATATCAGCACATTAAGGCGGGCAACTATCGGCGGGCTGGGGCTGAAGGGGCGGTGGATGTGGCGGTGGAAGCGCCGGATAATGGGCGATCGCCGACTTCCCAACCAAATGCCGAGGTGCCTGAGGTGGGCGAATTGCGTCGCCAAATTGATGAACTGCAAGCAGAAATCGATCGCATCAAACGGGGTGAGTAAGCGCCTCATCAGCAGCCGTCAGTCAAAAATCAAGTTCATCTAAAACGAGTTCATCCAAAAAAAGTCAATAAAAATCCCCCATAGCCCAGAGAAGCAGGGGGGAAAACTGAGGGCGACGCATTGGGCGATCGCGACGACGAAGGGGGTTGCCTAGCGAGGCGACTCCGCATCCTGGGGCGATCGGGCCTCACTGGCCGCTCCGTGGGCTGCCCCATTTTTGCCGTTACTGGTTCCGTTCATTGTGCCTTCGGTGGCAAGGGCTGGCTGTTGGTGAGGGTTGCGCCGCTCAATCAGCGACTTAATCACCACATACAGCACCGGAACGATAAACAAACTCAAGAGGGTTGCGACGACCATCCCACCGACGACTGCCGTACCCAGGGATTGCCGTGAGGCGGCCCCGGCCCCCGTTGCCAGTAACAAGGGCACAGCCCCGATGATGGTTGAAATAGCCGTCATCAAAATTGGGCGCAACCGTTCGCGGCAGGCTTTGAGCACAGCCTGGTAGATGCTCAGTCCTTCATCTCGGCCCTGGTTTGCAAACTCCACAATCAAAATACTGTTTTTGCTGGCCATCCCAATCAGCATCACAAAACCGATCTGGGTATAGATATCGTTAGAGGTGCCTTTCAGCAAGACGGCCAGCAATGCCCCCAAAATCGCCAGGGGCACGGTCAGCATGATGATCACCGGGTCGATATAGTTTTCGTACTGGGCGGCCAAGGTGAGGAAGACGAAGACGATGCCCAGCCCAAAAATGATGAAGGAGGATGACCCCGCTTGCACTTCTTCCAGGGATAACCCCGACCATTCGTAGCCGAAGCCTTTGGGTAGGGTTTCTTTGGCCACTGATTCCATTGCGGCGATCGCCTGTCCTGAACTGACTCCCGGTGCCGCTGCCCCGGTGATGTTGACGGCCCGGAATAAGTTGTAGTGGGTGATGATGGATGGCCCAATGGTTTGGGTGACTTTGACCAGGTTCGCCATCGGAATCATCTGGCCTGTTTGCGATCGCACATAGAGCCGCTTAATGTCCGCTGGATTTGCCCGAAACTGGCTGTCTGCCTGCACATAAACGCGATAGGCCCGGTTGAACTGGTTAAAGTCGTTCACATAAGTAGACCCTAACAGCACTTGCAGGGTGCTGAAGACATCTTCAACGGAAACCTGGAGTTGGTTGGCCCGGATGCGATCGACTTCAACCGTAATTTGGGGGGTGTTGGCGTTGAAGGTTGGCCGCAGCCCAGTTAACTGGGGATTGGTTTCTGATGGGTAAGTGGCGGCCCGTCCTAAAAACTTCCCTAACACTTCCCCAATATTGGCAAACCCAGCGCCAATGCGATCTTGCAGGTAAAAGTCGAAACCGCCAAATTGGCCCAAACCTTGAATGGAGGGCGGGGTAACCGGAATGACGGTCGCTTCCTTAATGGCGAGCATTTTGGGGAACAGCCCGAAGGGTTGGGGGAAAAAGCCCCCGACCACCCCCTGGACTGATTGACCTGGCCCGGAGCGTTCTTCCCACGGTTTCAACAGGGTAAAAATCAAGCCATTGTTGGGGGTTGCGCCACTGAAGCTAAACCCACCTACGGCAAAGATACTTGCGACTTCGGGGCGTTCCTTCAGGAGTGTTTCTGCCTGTTCTAGCACCTTTTCGGTGTAGTTTAACGACACCCCTTCCGGGCCTTGCACAATGGTGATGAAGTAGCCCTGGTCTTCTTCGGGCAAAAAGCCACCGGGCACAATGGTGTAAACCCAGTAGGTAATAACGAGTAGCGCTGCGAAGGCTCCCAAGACGAGATTTTTGCGCTTGATGATGCCGCGTACATTTTGGCCATAGCGATCGCTAGTGGCATCTAAAATGCGGTTGATGCGCCGGAAAAACCAGTTATCAGGCATATCCCCTTGTTTCAGCAACAAAGCAGACAACATGGGGGTAAACGTGAGGGCGTTGAAGGTGGAGACGGTGATCGAAAAGGCAATGGTCAAGGCGAATTGCCGATAGAGTTGCCCGGTGGTGCCTGGGAAAAAGGCGATCGGCACAAACACCGTGATCAACACGAGAGACGTGGCGATCACCGCTCCATACAGGGCGTTCATTGAATCCAAGGCCGCATCCAGAGGCCGCATCTTATCTTCGTTAATCCGCCGACTAATATCTTCCACAATGACGATCGCGTCATCCACGACCAACCCCGTCGCCAGGGTTAGGGCAAACAGGGTCAGGGTGTTGATCGAAAAGTCGAAGAGTTTAACGAAAATGAAAGTCCCGATGAAGGCGATGGGGATGACCACAGAAACGACAACGGCGGCCCGCCAATTTTGAAGGAAGAGGAAGATGACCAAAACCACCAACCCAACGGCCTGAAGCAAAGACAGGACAACTTCTTTGGCCCCGGCTTCGATGAAGGTGGTGGTGTCGAAGGCGATCGCATACTTCATGCCTGGGGGGAAACTGGCCGAGAGGGTTTCCATTTCTTGGCGAACCGCATTGGCCACCTCCAGGGCATTACTGCCAAATTGCTGGGTAATCCCCAGCCCCACCCCTTTGTGGGTCACGCCATCGGTTGCAGTAAATCGCAAGACTGAACTGTAATTTTCAGCTCCCAGTTCGGCCCGTCCGATATCCCGGAACCGAACTAAAACCCCGCTCTCAGTGGTTTTGACGACTAGATCGTTGAACTCTTCAACGCTTTTGAGGCGACCTTGGGCTGTCACGGCATACTGATATTGCTGGCCTTCGGGGCTGGGGGGTTGGCCAATTTGACCGGCCCCAACCTGGAGGTTTTGTGACCGCAGCGCGTTGATCACATCCTGGGCAATCAGCCCCCGACTGGCTAACCGTTCTGGATCCAGCCAAAGGCGCATGGCATATTTCCGTTCGCCAAAAATCTGAACTCCGCCAACGCCGCGAATCCGTTTCAGGGCATCGCTAATGTACAGATCGGCGTAGTTGCTCAGATAGATATCATCGTAAGTATCTTGTTCAGCATTGGGTTTGCGTTCTGAATACAGCCCGATCGCCAGCAAAAAGTTGTTGTTGGCTTTGGAGACTTGCACCCCGGTTTGGGTGACTGGCCCCGGCAAGCGCGACTGCACCGCAGAAACCCGGTTTTGCACATCAACGGCGGCAATGTCCTGATTGGTGCCCAAGTCAAAGGTCAGATTGATGGTGCTGGTGCCGTCGTTGGCGCTGGTGGAGGAAATGTACTTCACACCGCGAATCCCATTCAGTTCCCGTTCCAGAATGTTGGTGACGGTAGACTCAACGACTTCGGCGCTGGCCCCAACATAGTTGGAGACGACGGAAACTTGGGGCGGGGCGATTTCGGGATATTGGGCGATCGGTAAGGAGGGAATGCAAGCAAGCCCCAGAAGTGTCACCACCAGGGAACACACCGTCGCAAAAACTGGACGTTTGATGAAAAAATCTGAAACGGAGAAAATCATGGCCGAGTAGAAGCAGGGATAGCGTCAATAACGGGGGAGCAATGCCAAACGAATGACTAAACGACCGCAAACCCGACCCAATTGGTAGGGCGTGGTTGTTAGGGTGCAGGACTGGAGGTCGCTTTAGGTGCTTCGGCGATCGGCATACAGTTTTGGAGTTGCAGAATGCCGGAGGTGGCAATGCGATCGCGGGCTGTAATGCCTTTGGTCACTTCCTGGTTGTTGTCCACAATTTTGCCGAGTTCCACTTCGGTTTGCACCATGGTCAACTGGTCGGGTTCAACGGTTTTTGGCCCGCCAAAGCCAGTTTGAGCCGGAGCCTCGCACCCCGAATCTTTGAAAGGCTTCGCAACAAACAAGAAGTTTTTGCCACCCAAGCGGGAAATGGCCGTGGTGGGGACGACGACCCCAGTTTGGCGTGCCCAGATAACCCGTGTCCGGACGAATTGGGCGGTGCGGAGGCGGCTGCCATTAGAGAAAGCGGCTTTGGTCAAGACCGACTGCGTGTTGGGATCAACGGTGGGGGAGATGAAGGAAATCCGCCCGGTTTGCAGCACTTTATCCTGGGTATCCAAGAGTTGCACTGGCAGGCCCAACCGGAGATCCGGCGATCGCTCCAGGGGAATGGCAATTTGAATTTCGAGCTGATTATTTTGGGTCAGGCTCAACAGTTGGGTGGTGTTGCTGACAAAATCCCCCACTTTGGTTGGGATATTGCCGACTACGCCAGTGAACGGCGCTGTAATGGTGTAGTACTGCAACTGTGCTTCTTGAGAATCGACATTGGCCCGCGCCTGGTCAACCGCCCGCCGATTCCGTTCAACGTTGGCTTGCTCCCGGTTGATGCTGGCTCGCTGGGCCTGCATATCGGCTTCGGCCTGGCGCAGACTGGCCTGGGCTGTTTGCAACGCATTCAGCTTTTGATCCAGGATTTGCCGACTTTCTGCCCCCTGGTTGTAGAGGTTGAGGTACCGTTCGTATTCCCGCTGGTTAAGTTGCACATTGGCTTGGGCCGTGGCCCGTCGTGCTTCCAAAGATTTCAAAGTGTCGCGGGCACTGTCTGCGGCGGCTCTGGCTGTTTCGACTTCGGCGATCGCCGTTTGCACTGCGGCGGTCTGACTAGCGACCTGGGCGCGTTGTTCTCTGGCATCAATCTGGATCAGGGGTTGACCCTCTGCCACCGTGTCTCCGGCTTCTACATAGATGGCTGCAATTTGCCCTGATACGCGCGGTTGGAGGTTGACGGCTTGGCGCGAATCGAGGCTGGCGGCATAGTCAGAACTATCGGCAATGGGGGCTGTGGTGGGGGTCGAGAGTTCCACCTGGGTCAACTGGGGTTTCATCTGACTGAAGACCAAGATCGGGTAGATGATCCGATTAAAAACAACCCACCCCACCCCACCCAGCAAAGCCAAGACAATGAGGGCGGGCACAATGAACCGCTTCGGCGATTTGGCCTGAGCCTGGTCTGCGTCGGTGGTTTGGTTGGGGCCTTCGGGCGGATTTGAGGGCGTGTCAGCGATCGCCGTTGCTGCGTTGGTGTCCAAATTTTGATTGTCTGTACTCATGATTCAAAGCCGATAGGGTCTGCAACCTGGGTCTACCAAGAGGGCGAATTCAACACAATCCAATCAGTGGGGCGCACCGTATTCAACTCGTAACTGCCCGTGCCGGGATGCGCTGGAAAACTAATGCAAGCGTATTTGTTTTGTTCAGTGTAAGAAAATGCAGGGCTGCTTACTTCCCCTAGTTGGGTCATCTCATCTGATCAAAACTTAAGAAAATGATTAAGGTATGTTACTACGGGATGGAAAGTCATGTCTTCATCCTGAAGGCTAACCTGATGGGGCGATGATTCATTACCATGACAATGGTGTTGCTTCCCGTGATTCATGAGCCTGTTGACGCTGCAATCGGTCGCCAAAGATTTTGGCATTAAGGAAATTCTCAAAGCTGCGAGTTTTAGCCTGGAAGAGGGCGATCGCGTCGGGTTGATTGGCACCAACGGTTCGGGCAAATCCACCCTACTGAAAATCTTGGCCGGGTTAGAACCCATCGACAGCGGCGATTTATGGGTAAATTCCAGTGCCAAAGTCGTCTATTTGCCCCAACAGCCTGATCTGGATGAATCGAAAACAGTGTTGGAACAGGTGTTTGCCGACAGTGGCGAACAGATGGCCCTGGTGCGCGAGTATGAAGCGGTGTCGGATCAGTTGGCCCACGGGCATGGCGATGCAGATATTTTGCTGAGTAAGCTCTCGGCGCTGTCCCAACAAATTGAGACGATCGGCGCGTGGGAACTGGAAACTAATGCCAAAGTGGTTTTGACAAAATTGGGGATTCAAGACTTCGAGGCGCGCATTGGCGATCTGTCGGGGGGCTATCGGAAACGGATTGCGATCGCGGCGGCCCTGTTGTCTGAACCGGATGTTTTGTTGATGGATGAGCCCACCAACCACCTCGATGCGCTGTCTGTGGAATGGCTGCAAAGTTACCTCAACCGCTATCGCGGAGCCTTGTTGCTGATTACCCACGATCGCTACTTTTTAGATCAAGTCACCAACCGCATTTTGGAACTCGATCGGGGGGATCTGTCGGCCTATTCTGGCAACTACGCTTACTATCTAGAGAAAAAAGCCGAAGTTGAAGAGTCTATTGCCAGCAGCCAGAAAAAACACGCTGGGGTGTTGCGGCGCGAACTGGAATGGCTCAAACGGGGGCCAAAAGCACGGAGCACCAAACAAAAGGCCCGCATCGATCGCATTCACGAAATGCAAGGTCAGGAGTTCAAACAGGCTCAGGGCAAAGTCGAAATTGCCACCGCTGGCCGCCGCATCGGCAAAAAGGTGATCGAACTCAACAACGTCAGCAAAGCCTACGGCGATCGCACCCTCATTCGTGACTTCACCTACAGCTTCAACCCCGAAGATCGGGTGGGCATCATTGGCCCCAACGGGGTCGGCAAATCCACCCTGATGAACATCATCACCGGGCAACTCGCCCCCGACACGGGCACCGTTGAAATTGGTGCCACCATTCATATCGGCTACTTTGACCAACATTCCGATGACATTCTGGCTAACGAAAATCAGCGCGTCATCGAATACCTCAAAGACGTGGCCGAACTGGTGAAAACTGCCGACGGTAGCGTGATCACGGCTTCTCAAATGCTGGAACGGTTTTTGTTCACGCCCAACCAGCAATACGCGCCTTTGCACAAACTGTCTGGCGGGGAACGGCGACGCTTGTTTCTCCTGCGGGTGCTGATGATGGCTCCCAATGTGTTGATTCTGGACGAACCGACAAACGATCTGGATGTGCAAACGCTCGCGGTGTTGGAAGAATATCTCGAAGATTTCAATGGGTGCGTGATTATCGTCTCCCACGATCGCTACTTTCTCGATCGCTGTGTAGATATGCTGTTTGCCTTTGAACCCGATGGCACCTTGCGCCAATATCCCGGTAACTATTCGGTGTATCTGGAATATCGGAAACAGGAGGAGCAAGCGCAAGCCGCCCAAACTGCGGCCCAGGCCAAACCCGCTAAAGGGCGATCGCCGGAACCTGCGGCCAAATCCCCAGATCCGGCTTCCCGGAAACTGTCCTTCAAAGAAAAGCGCGAATACGAAGGTCTAGAAGCCAAAATTCTGGAATTGGAAACGGAAAAAGACGAACTGGAAACCTTGCTGTATAACAACCCCCCCACAGATTTCACCGACCTGCAAACCCTGACCGCACGACTGGCCGCCGTCAGCGATGAAATTGACACTGCCACCGAACGCTGGCTACATCTCGCGGAACGCGCCACTTGAGGGGGCAGGTTGCTTGGCGGGTGGTTGGCTGCTTCCATCAGGTTTGCAGCAAGAGTTTTGGGTCAAATAACCGTATTTGGAGAACGCAATGGCGTGGTTGGCAGTGGCGATGGATGTCACCCAGGAGGCGGTGGATTGGGTGCGGACGAGTGTGGCGGGCACGGCCTATACGGGGCCAATGCATCTGGTCGTGTGGGAGGCCGAAGGCGAGGATTCTGCGGCTGCGGCACCTTGGGCCTATACGTTGCGGTTGTACGTACCGGATGATGGGACAGGCCAACGGCTGCTGGCTGCGATCGCGGCCCAATTACACCCCTTGCAACGGACTCGCTTAATTTCAGAGTTAGCGATAACGGACTGTGCGGAGTTGCCGCCGCCGCCCGATGCCCCGCCAACCAGCCGGGTGATTGGCGATCGCCTGGTGCTGCTGCCCCCCGGTGCCCCTGAGTCTGCCGATGCTAATCAATTAACGATTCAGTTAGATCATTCGTTGGCGTTTGGGAGTGGCTTTCATCCGGCGACTCGCTTGAGTTTGCAGTTGCTCGATCGCCATGTGCAACCGGGAATGCAAACCCTGGATTTGGGCTGTGGGTCGGGAATTTTGAGTGTGGCGCTGGCCAAGTTAGGGGCGACGGTGTTGGCGTTAGATAATGACCCGATCGCGGTGGCTGCAACCCAGGCGATGGCGACCCAAAACGACGTTGCCGACTCCATTACCGCGCAAGTGGGGAGTTTGGGCCAGGGCAGCACACTGGGGCATTGGCTGGGGGAAGAACTGACGGCGATCGCCACCATTCCGGCGACGGCCACGTTTGATCTGATTGTGGCCAATATTCTGGCCCGCGTACATATCACCCTGGCTGCTGACTATGGGGCCGCCCTGCGGTTGGTCACTCCCCCAATGCCCCAACTCATCACGGCAGGCTTTACCACCGATTACGAAGCCGATGTGGTGGCGGCGTTGGGGGCGGCGGGTTTTGTCGTGGCCGATCGCGTGATGGATGGGGAATGGGTCGCGCTCGCGTGTCAGAGAAAAATTTAAAATCGCGATCGCGGCTTGCTTTCTGGGTACCTTAAGGGCAGCTCAGATTCCGCCATTTTGCTGAAAGTTATGATTAATCGTCGGAGCTTTACTCACTTGGCTTTGGCTACTGTGGCCTTAGCGATCGCCGTCGGTTGTAGCCCTGCCCAAACGCCGGATCCCCAAGCCGCTGCGTCGGCCTCTGGTACCCAGTTCAAAGTTGCCATGTTGCTATCTGGCGCAAAAGATGACGGCAGTTGGAGTCAGGCTGGCTATGAAGGGTTGAAGTTGGTGGAATCCAAGTTCAATGCCCAGATCGCATTTACAGAAAATGTGACGAAGAGCGACAGCGTGGCGGTGATGCGGAAGTATGCGGACGACGGCTACAACTTCATCATTGGTCACGATGGTTTATTCATTCAGCCATCGGAAACCGTGGCCAAAGACTATCCAAGAACCAAGTTTGCCGTTGTCAATACCTATCCCGGCAACAACACGAACTTAGGCGCAGTCGCCGTGCGATCCGGGGAATCGGGCTATCTCACCGGGTTGCTGGCTGGCATGAAAACCAAAACCAACAAAGTGGCTTACATCGCCGGGGATAAATATCCTGTGCTTGAAGAAGAAGCGACGTTGTTCGCGCGGGGGGCCAAAGCGGCCAATCCCCAGGTGCAGGTATCCGTGCAGTATCTAGGCTCCTGGACGGACACCACCAAAGGCCAGCAAACCGCCCAAGCCCTGATGGCTCAACAGGTCGATGTTTTGGCGATTAATGCCGATGAAGCGGGTTTGGCCGCGATTAAACAAG
Source organism: uncultured bacterium (assembly GCA_964475335.1). Taxonomy (GTDB): domain Bacteria; phylum Cyanobacteriota; class Cyanobacteriia; order Leptolyngbyales; family Leptolyngbyaceae; genus CAYYWG01. Next base: position 44,444 of record CAYYWG010000010.1, on the reverse strand, counting down.
TTGCCCAAACGGGGGACGTGGAGGTGATTGGCTGGATCAAAGATCAATACGAGTTGGCTCCGAAACAGATCATCACCAGTGTGTTGCAAGATATCCCTCAACTGATTGTGAATGCGGCAACCCTTGTCCAGCAGGGCCGTTGGGAAGGCAAGTTGTATAAGTTTGGCCTGCGCGAGAAGATTTATGACTTTGCTCCTTTTCGGGGCCAGTTAACCCCCGAGCAAGAAGCCCAGTTCAATGCAGCCCGCGAGCAGGTCACTATCGGGGCAATTGACGTCACGCCCTGAGCGATCGCGGTTTGGTTTTCTCGGTCTAGCTACAGCGTCTCTTCCCCAGTTGGTTAAACCCGTTTATGGCCCATTTTGCTTCAGTTCGGCACCAAACCCCAGAACCCGTCATGCGTCCTCGGCGGTGGCACTTGTCGATCGCGCGGCAACTGTACCTGAGTGTCATGCTGTTGGTGCTGTTGAGTGTGTTGCCTATTGGTGGTTTGCTGACCTATCTCAGTTACCAAACCCAGCTCCAGGAAACCAAAGCGTTGCAACGGGAGCGATCGCGGCTGGCCGCTAACCAAATCGAAAACTATCTTGATGATTTGCAACGGAAACTCAGCTACTTGGCGCGGATTAAAGGCTTGGCCAATTTATCGCCGCGCACCCAGCAACACATTTTAGAGGGCCTCACGCGCCACAATGCGGCCTATGAAATGGTCGCGATCGCCGACCCAACTGGCCAAACCACAGCGATCGTGGCTCCGTTTGATCCAACCTTCCGTCCCCCCTCGCCCGATCGCCTACGCCAATCTCCCTACTTTCTGCGGTCGTTGCGGCAGCAAGAAGAATTTGTTGGGCCAGTCGAACGCGATACCCAGACCCAGCGCCCGACCACAACGATCTCAGTGCCCATCCGCGACGAAGCCGACAAAATTATGGGAATTTTGCTGGCCCGGATTAATCTAGATTTCCTTGGGTTTGTTGTTTCCCAAACTCAGGTTGGGGCCACTGGGGATGTTTATGTGATTGATGAGCGCAATCAAGTGATTGCCCGCAAACACCCCCAAGCAAACGCCGCCACGTTTGCCGTTGTGACCGATCCGGCCTTGCTCAAAAACCTGCAAGCCATCAGTGGCGATCGCGTGCCCGATCGCATCTATGCGGGTCTTGGGGGATACCCGGTTTTGGGTTCCGGTACCCAAATTCCAGGGGTTCACTGGTCAGTCATTGTTGAATCGCCCACCTCGGAAGTGTATGCCCCCGTCCGTCGGATGGTGCTGGTCATGGGCGTGGCTTTGATCATCGTCACCGCCCTAGCCGTGGTCGTTGGCTACAGTTTGTCCCGCAAATTGGTGGTACCGCTGCAACGGTTGACCCAAGCTGCAACCAAAATTCGGGATGGCGATTTTCAGAGCAAAGTGGAGATCACGGCTGCCCAAGAACTCGAACTGTTAGCCCAAACCTTTAACCACATGGGCACCCAACTTCAACACCTATTTTCGACCCTCGCCAACACCAACGAATCCCTGGAACAACGGGTTAAACAACGGACGTTGGAGCTGGAACAGGCTAAACAGGCCGCTGATGTCGCCAACCAGGCCAAGAGCGAGTTTCTCGCCAACATGAGTCACGAACTGCGCACCCCGCTGAATGGCATTTTGGGGTATGCCCAGATTTTGCAATCCGCAGAACCGCTGACAGAACGGGGGCAACAGGGCGTTAGCGTGATCACCCAATGTGGCACGCACTTGTTGAATTTGATCAACGATATTTTGGATTTAGCCAAGATTGAAGCCCGCAAGCTAGAGCTGTGTCCTACGCCGGTCTGCTTGCTCTCTTTGCTCGAAGGGGTGGCTGAGATGTGCCGGGTTCGCGCGCTGCAAAAAGCGATCGCCTTTGTCTATGCGCCCGATGCGGCCTTACCGGCCACTGTCAATGTTGACGCGAAACGCCTGCGGCAAGTGCTGATCAATTTATTGGGCAACGCCATCAAGTTTACGGATCAGGGCCAAGTGACGTTTACCATTCGAGTTGTGGAGCCGATGGAACCCCACCCCCAGGCCCGCGATCGCGAGTTGGGCGATCGCCCCGACCAGGCAACGACTGTTGCCCCCTGCACTCGTGTGCGGTTTGAAGTGGAAGATACGGGGGTGGGCATGACCGCAGCCCAGGCCGAACAGATTTTCTTGCCGTTTGAACAAGTGGGCGATCGCCGGAAAAAGTCTGAGGGGACTGGCCTGGGGCTAGCGATTAGCCAACAAATTATCACCCTGCTAGAGAGCGAACTGCACGTTCAAAGCGAACTCGGCCAGGGCAGCCGCTTTTGGTTTGAGCTAGATTTGCCTGCCGCCGATGGCGCAGTTCCCGCTATCCTCCCCGCAGACGATCGCGGCATCCAGGGCTATGAGGGCGATCGCCAAACCATTCTCGTCGTTGATGACCGCTGGGAAAACCGCTCCGTGTTAACCAACTTGTTGCAGCCCTTGGGGTTCACCGTCGTCGAAGTCAGCAACGGCCAAGAAGCCCTCGATGTGCTCCAAACCCAGCCCCCTGATTTGATCATTACCGATTTGATGATGCCCGTTTTGGATGGATACGAATTGCTCCGGCGCTTGCGGCAAAACCCCGATTGGCAGAAAATCCCCGCGATCGCCTCTTCTGCCAGCGTCTTTTCATCCAACCAAAACCAGAGCTTTGCCGCCGGGGCCACCGCTTTTTTGCCAAAACCCATTTCCACCCAAGGCTTACTCACCCTACTCGCAAGCCATCTCCCCATCCAATGGCGCTACACTCCTCCCGTCAACCTCTCCCCGCCCTCCAGCCCGCCCCCCGCCGCCCCCGCCACCCCGCTCGTCTTGCCCCCATCCGAGGTTTTGGCCACTCTCCACAACTTGGCTTTACAAGGCCGCATCAAACTCTTGAAAGACCACCTCAGCCAACTTGAAGCTGAATTTCCTGCCTTTGTTCACCATCTGCATCCCCTCATCAAATCCTTCCAGATTGAGCAAATTCAAACCCTGCTCGCCCAGTATCGTCAACCCAGTTCCATTGCACCCCCGCAGTGAACCGCTCTACCACCGCCCCATCCTGTTTGATCGCTATGTTGTTTTTGAATTGCGTGTGAAATTTCAGGGAGTCAAAGCCATGCAGCCCATTGAATCAACTGAAACTATCCTGATCGTTGATGATAATCCTCATAACTTAGAGGTCTTGTCGGAAACCTTGCTTGATGCCGGGTTAGATGTGGCAGTCGCCACCAGCGGAGAAAGTGCACTACGCCAGATGGAATATAACGTTCCATCGTTGATTTTGCTCGATGTCATGATGGCGGGGATGGATGGATTTGAAATGTGTCAGCGACTTAAAGCAAACCCAGCAACGCAAGATATTCCTGTGTTGTTTATGACCGCTTTAACAGATTCTGTTGACAAAGTGAAAGGGTTTAATTTAGGGGCAGTTGATTACATTACCAAACCCTTTCAACAGGAAGAGGTATTGGCTCGTGTCCGAACGCACTTAAAACTCCGCAGTTTGGCTAAACATCTGGAAGACAAGGTGATAGAGCGTACGGCAGAGTTGTCAAAGTCTTTGTACGAATTGCAGCAAACTCAATTGCAATTAGTTCAAAGTGAGAAGATGTCTACGTTGGGACAGTTGGTGGCGGGGGTGGCCCACGAAATTAATAATCCAGTGGGATTTTTAGCGGGCAATCTGGGGCCAGCACGGGAATATGTGCAGGATTTATTTCGATTGTTAGCGCTGTATCAGCAAAAATATCCTAATCCAGATCCGGCGATTCAAACTGAAATTGAGGTTATTGATCTGGACTATTTACGTGATGATTTACCCCAATTATTAAACTCGATGGAGTTAGGTATTGAACGGGTACGTAGTATTAGCACTAGCCTCCGTACTTTCTCTCGAACGGATAAAGATTATAAGGTTAATTTTGATTTGCATGAAGGCATTAATAGCACAATTTTGATTTTGAAACATCGCTTAAAAGCAAATGAACAACGCCCAGAAATTCAAATTGTTAAAGCTTATGGCCAATTGCCGCGAGTGAAATGTTTTCCGGGGCAGTTGAATCAGGTGTTTATGAATATTTTGGCAAATGCAATTGACGCGATCGAAGAACAGAATCAGTCTCGCTCTTTTCAGGAAATTAGTGCAGATCCCAATGTGATTACGATCAAAACAGAATTGAACGAGGACGACTCGGCGGCGCTGATTCGAATTGCGGATAATGGTGCAGGTATTCCGGAGGCGATTCAACCGCATATTTTTGACTATTCGTTTACGACGAAAGCGGTGGGCCAAGGGACAGGCTTGGGGTTGGCGATCGCCCATCAAATTGTGACCGAAAAGCACAGTGGCACCCTAACGGTTACATCCAGTCCGGGCCAGGGTACGGAGTTTGTCGTGCGGTTACCCTTGGCCGAAGCGGAACCCCAACCCGCGAGTGAGCCCAACGCTGACAGTGCGCTTAAAACGGCGTTTCCGCGTGCAGCCGCAACGGTTGGTGGGTCTGGGGATGGTGCACTGTAAGGTTGCGGGCATGAAGGTGCAAGCGGGGGGCGGAGGGGGCGGGGCCATATAGGCGATCGCCCACAATGGGCGCGTTCAACCCCTGGGGATGGGCGCTGTGTACCCGGAGTTGGTGGGTGCGTCCGGTGTGGGGGTGTAGTTCCAACCGGGTGGTTTGGGCTGTGCGGTCTAAGACCTGAAATGTCGTTTGGCTGGGTTTGCCATGCTGCCAGTCTACGTGTTGGGCGGGGCGGCGCTGGGGATCGGGGGCGAGGGGTAAATCGATGTGGCCGCGATCGCATTCCAGCACTTTGCCCACAATGGCTTCGTAGATTTTTTCCACTTGCCGGTGCTGAAACTGCCGATGGAGGTGGCGCAGACTTTGGCGATCGCGGGCAAAGAGCAAGATGCCGGATGTCGCCTGGTCTAAGCGGTGAACGGGAAAAACTTCGGTGGTCAGGCTGTGTTGGAGTTGCACCCAGGCACTCTCGCCACGATCGCGACCGGGCACCGACAACAGACCCGCCGGTTTGTTGACAGCGATGAGCCAGTCATCTGCGTAGAGGATGGGCAAGGTTTCCAGGAGGCGGGGGCTTTCTGTAGGCGATCGCAACCCAGACAGCAAAAAGCCCAGAATAGGTTGGCAGCGATCGGCACAGGGGCCATAGAACTCGCCCGCTCGCTTGTCTCCACTGGGATTCGTTGGCCCCCACCAAAATTCGGCGATCGCCACTGGTCTGAGGTGGTGGCTGGCGGCGTAGTGCAACAGTTTTGGCGCGCAACATTCTCCGGTGCCAGTGGGAATGCCCCGGAGACTAGAGAGCGTACTCAAGCTAGCCGATTGACCCGCAAAGTTGCTGAGGGTATAGGCCGTGTGCATTTGAGCTTGGAGTTGTTGGGAAAGCTGTTTGCGCTGGTGCTTCAACGTTCGGATCCGTTGCTCTAGATCGGTGACTTGTTGTTGCAAGGGGGCCAACACTCGATCGCGATCGCGCTTCCAATACCGCCGTTCCAGGCCATCCCGCCGACTTTCCTCATCCAACGCAGCCATTGCGATCGTCAAGGTCTCGCCGGTGGTCGTGGCTAACAGTGCTTGGCGGCGGTGCTGGCGGGCTTGTTTGCGGCTGGCATGGGTGGCAGTCAGGGTTTGCCATTGGGCGGCAAAGGTAGCAGTGGCCGCCTGGAGGTGTTCTCGTGCGGGCGATCGCTGGCATTCCATTAATTGCCGTTTAATTTCGTTGAGTTGGTGTAACGTATAGTGCTCTGCGACTGCCACCACCTCGCGGCCTGGAATCGGCGGTACCCAGCCTGCCACCCTTGTACACCCATTGAGTAAGCCAGAAAATGCTTTCAATACGCCCACCGTGCCCTTTGGCGTTTGCACGATTAACACCCCAAACATTTTGCCTTCCTGGGGCAAGTGAGTCTGGGCCAGTGCGGCCATTAAGCCCTGGGCGATCGCCTCAGCCCCCTTTGTGCGGGGCAATTTGAGCTGCATCCCCGACTGGGGACAACGCCCGGTATACCATTCCGTCACCGTCGGCTCCAGCCCACACCCATCCTCACAAAAATCTCCAAATTCGCGGATAGAGTGTAAAACATTCACCGGATCATTCCTTTGCAACTGCGTTTAGCACTTTGGGATGGTGGCTCGCCTGGAGAGTGTCACTTTTGTCGCCCTCACCCTCAATCCCTCTCCCTGGGTTAGAGGGACTGCCGATCCGGCTTCCCTTCTCCCTGGGGAGAAAGGGCTGGGGGAGGCGGGTAATTTGCCAAGGCGACATCCTCCCAAAGCGGTTGGGGCAAGAGCGTCCACCCCAGGGCGGATAGCGAGGCTCCCAAAATCTCCCGTGGGTGGTGGGACTTTGCTGGGAAACTGGCCTATAACGTCATCCATACTAAGCCAAATCCTGGTCGGTCTTCGTTTGGGCGGTGGCTGGCTAAGGGTGGCCTCCCAGCCCGGAACAAAAACCGGGTAAACCAGTCGAAAGTTGGGAAATTTGGTTGGGTTTTGCCCGCCCGCTGTCGCTGGTCTGCTGATGGTCAAGGAGATGAACCGTACGATCGCGGCCTGCCGGCCTCCTGGGGGATGCCCACTGGCCCCAGCTAGTGATGGTGATCACCCTCACCCTTGAGCGAGATCAAGCCCAAACCTGATATGCCTCACCTAAAACCACGCATAAAATCACGCATATTTCTCTGACACATCACCGAAAAATCAACGACAACAGTGGATATTAAACTCAACCCAATTCCTTCGCCCTCACACACACCGCAGAGTAAACCGATGACAACTCCTCGCTTTAATCGTCTCCTCCAGTTCTTGCAAGAAGACCTCCGGGTACCCTCGGAATCAATCCAAATTGCCCTTCGCCAAGAAGAACGTACCCCCAACTTGTTCCCGATGGTGCTATGGCAGTACGGGCTGATTACCCTAGAACAACTGGATAAGATTTTTGATTGGTTAGCCGCCGCTTAGGCTGATGGGTCGGGTTAACGATCGGCGGGGTTAGCCGCGATCGCGATTCCCACAGTCTATGGTTTCTGGTTCTTTTCGCTCGGCTGTTTGCTCCTGGCTGGCTGCTTGGTCTGGTTGATTTTGGTTGGTATGACTTGCGCTCCTTCCGGTCGGCGATCGCCCTTCCTCCGGATTGTCCTGCTGGCTGGCTCAGGGTTTGTGCCACGCGCAGTGTCCCACGGTGGTGATGGCTCAACAGTTTTTTGGTCTAGAGGTCTGGTTTTGCGACAGGATTCCTGCGGAGACTGCCCTCAATCGCTCCTGCGATCGCTATAGAATACCAGGGCACTTCTAGTTCTGTAAGGTTGAAGATTATGGCAGGTCCCATTCCCGTTTTAGTCAATGGTGCGGCTGGCAAAATGGGCCGTGAAGTGGTGAAGGCAGTCGCCCAGGCCGATGACATGGTGCTGATGGGGGCGATCGACACAAGCCCGGACTTGCAAGGACAAGATATTGGTGAAGTGGTTGGTTGTGGCCCGTTGGAAGTTCCCATTACGAATGATTTCCAACCCATGCTGGCCTACGTTTCCCAACAAAAAGAGCTGGGAGTCATGGTCGATTTCACCCATCCCGATGCGGTGTATGACAACATTCGGTCGGCGATCGCCTATGGCGTGCGCCCCGTCGTTGGCACCACTGGCCTCAGCCCCGACCAAATTCAAGAACTCGCAGAATTTTGTGACAAGGCCAGCACAGGCTGTTTGATTGTGCCTAACTTTTCAATTGGGATGGTGTTGCTGCAACAGGCCGCGATCCAGGCTTCACAGTATTTTGATCACGTTGAAATTATTGAACTCCATCACAATCAAAAGGCCGATGCACCCAGCGGCACCGCCCTGCAAACTGCTCAGATGTTGGCGGAGATGGGCAAACCGTTTAACCCGCCCACGGTGATAGAAACCGAGAAATTGGCTGGAGCGCGGGGCAGCGTGGCGGAGGAAGGCATTCGGATTCATAGCGTCCGCCTTCCGGGGCTCATTGCCCATCAGGAAGTGATTTTTGGAGCGGCTGGCCAAATCTACACCCTGCGCCACGACACGAGCGATCGCGCCTGCTACATGCCGGGAGTGTTGTTAGCAATTCGTAAAGTTCTCAATCTGAAATCGTTAGTCTACGGCTTGGAGAAAATTCTATAACCCCGATTTCCCTAATGGCCCTGCGGTGCATTGCCTGCGTCGGTGCCCATGACCCGCAAAAAAAAATCGCCTGACCCCTTAAAGCCCCCAGGGTCAGGCAAGTCTACCTGTAAGGACGCTTTCCTAGCCGAAAAAACTAAACCAACATAGTTGCCCCCTAGTTGTTTAGCTCTTCCGAGTGCGTTCCTCAGATGTATCTTAATTTTGCTCTATTTCTTGAGTTCGAGCATCCGCAAGAGCCGAATTTTTTTCTAAATCTCACTTGAAGTAGGGTTGCGACTTTGCGTAAATTTACTTTTGCCAAACTGAATCTAGTTCTGGTTCAGGGGGGTAATCGCACGGATTCAGCGGAAATACATGAAGATTCTGGCGTGATCTGGCCGCGCGATCGCCGGGAGGACTGGGTGCAAGCAACCGACTTGGTAGAGTAAGTGCTAGGCTCATAACAGCGATCGCGGGTCTGCACTGGTGAACGTTGATAGCCGACTGTCTCCCTTTTGGCCTCCGTCCAGGCGGTACTGCCCATCGCTCATGCTCGCTCACTGCTGTTTGTATTTGTCTCTATGCTGATTCCGCTCACTCGTAAGACCTTCGAGACGCTAGTGCCCTTGGTCGCCACTGGGAATCAATATGCTTACTACTGGGGGAAATTTAGAGATGTGCTCCAGCGCGTCTTGATCTCCGTGGTCGGCATTTTTGCCATTATCCTGGTGCGCGTTTTGCTCTTGCAGGAAGGCTTTGACGAGATTTTGCTGTTAGTTGGCATTGTCGTCGGGCTGTATTGGCTTTGGGGGCCGGTGTTGTGGGCTAGTCGCCGAAATATTGATTGTCGTCGGTATGGGTATTGCGGCTTCTGGCAGGGCAAAGTCTTGGATGTGTACATGACCGAAGAACTGGTTGGCACAGAGGAAAATGTCAACAACCGGGGTGAGCTGGTCATTGTGGAAAACCGGGAACGTTGCCTGAATGTGGAAGTTGGTGACGAGCTGGGCTATCTGACTCAAATTCGGGTGCCGTTGAAGCGGAGTCATCGGGCGATCGATATCGGTGATAGTGCGGAATTGCTGGTGTTTTCGAACCGGAGTGATCTCCGGCGAATTGTCAAAACATCAGATATCTATATGCCGGATCACAACATTTGGGTGAGTGACTATCCCTATGTGCAACGGGATGCGTTTGTGGATGTTAGTCGCCGCATTAACCAGGAGCTGACGACGGCCCCGCCGCCCGTGGAAATTCCCCCTGAGCCTGCGCCGCGCCGCTCGAAACGGGTGCCTCGGAGTCAGCGATCGCCCGGTGGTAGCTTGGCCCGCACAGATGAGTATCGTCGGGAGGCACAGGGACGGGAACGGCGATCGCCGGCTGCCCGCGATCGGGGTTACTCGCGCTATGAAGACAATGCGGGCTATGACGGTGCAGACTATGGGCCAGACTACGGGCCAGATTCGGAGTATTCCGACTACCCTGATTATCCTGACTCTGGGGCTTCCCCTCGTCGCCGTTCTTCCTCGCGTCGTTCTCGTTCCAATCGATAAACCTGAAGTGCAATGCGGGCCAGTGCTAGTTCACGTTGCCTTGCTCTTGCCCGTAGGCTTGCCAAGACAGATCAACTAAAGCATTGACGATCGCCGCCGCGACAACCGCACTCCCTTTCCGACCTTCCACATGAATATGGGGCACGAGCGACTCGGCCAGTTGGGCTTTGGCTGCTTCGACCCCCACGAAACCAGAGGGTGTCCCAATAACCAAGGCTGGGCGGATTTCTTCTGAACGCACTAATTTGGCGATCGCGGTGAGAGCCGTTTGGGCTTGCCCCACCACAAAAATGCCTTCAGGGTAGCGGCGAGCCAGGGTTTCGATGCCCCAGGCCGCTTTGGTTTTTTCTTTCTGGGGCCGTGTGAGGGCATCCAAACTGCAATACACCGGATTGGCAAAGGTCTGCTGAATGGTGCGAATAATCCCAACTTGTACCATTGGCACGTCCACTACAATCGTTGTCCGGGCGGCCAGGGCTGCGGCCCCCGACTGTAACGCTAGCTCTGAAAATCGGATGAGCGACTTATATTCAAAATCTGCGGTGGCATAAATCACGCGCCGCACAATTTCGTATTCTGCGGGTGAAAATGTGTGTTCGCCGACTTCCTGGTCGATAATTGCCAGACTTTGGGCATCACTAATATGCCATTCCATGCCATTTCCCATTGTGACGACGGGCCACGCTCAATACGTGCCATAGGATATTAGCAACAGAATAGGCGATCGCGTCCCTCTTCCAGCGGAATTCCCTCAATCCCCTGCAAAATCGACTCTATTCCTCGCTGGGACGATTATTTTGGGCGAGAAAACGCCATTTGTTCAGAGTGCTCCCCCTCCTGGCGCGAGGGCAGGGACTCTCGAACGCCAAAGTGTGGGAGGGAAGGAGCGCGCGATCGTCCTGCCCCCATGCCATGCCGCCGTTTGCCAGTGTTAGCCAGTTCTAGACCTTCCCAATCTCGCTTGCCTAAGTTTCCGAGGGGGAAGATTGGTTGAAGGTGGGCGAAAGATAAGCAACCAAGGCCCCAATCAAGAATCCCGCAATATTGCGGAAGAGCGGGAGCCAGTCTGAAGTGCGGGTAACCACTGGGCCAATGCCAAAGGCAATGAACAAAATCCCCCAGAGTGGCGAAAAAATCAACATCCACTGCCAGGAGAAGCCTTGACCAGGTTTCCGTGGATGGGCCGCAAAGCCGCAGACCACACCGCCAACGATCGACGTAACTAGGGTCAAAATCCACTGTTCCCGTGGTAAACCGGGGACAACCTGGCACCCTCCCTGGACAATGCATTCTTTGACCGAGTTGAGAGCACCGAGAATGGCCTGGTCTTCGCCATTGTCGCGAACATAGAATTGATTGCCATAGCGGGTTTGCAACTCAATCCAAAAGACCCGTGGCATCAGTTCATACAAGTCATCGCCAACGCTGAAGTTAAGAATGTTGCCACCACGGGGGTCGGCCACCAGCAGCAAGCTGTGGTCATCCAGGCCCCAGAATTCCTTGACGGCGGTGCCCGGTGTGCGATCGAACTGAGTTAACACCCGTAACTTCCACCCGGTGGTTGCTTCAAAGTTGGCCAGGTCGTCCGATAACGCATTTTCTTGATCTTGAGATAAGAAACGAGCCAGATCAACAACATTTGTTGGCGCGTCGGGCAGGAGTTCTGGATTGTTGAAGGCATAGGCGGCCAGGTGCCCAGGCTGGAAAGGGGCCAGCCAGGTGGCGATCGCCAGCAGCACCGCCAGCAGGCCCATAGTGCCCCGTTGAGTGAGCCATTGCCCCAGGTGGGAGGCACGAACGAATTCAGTTCTGAACATAGTCACGCTGAATACACGATTGAAGAAAGAATACGAGACGATTAACAAAAACCGTATTTGTTAACATTTTTTAATCTCACTCTAATCTTAGAAAGCCACCCTCCTACCCGTCAATCGTTTCCATTGCCATCTTTCTAGGTTAAGACGCGGGGTTTTGAATGCAACAGTTACGCCAGTGGTGGTTTATGCTGGATGAAGTACTTTGCAGAACTTAACACGCTCCTCGATCGCACCTTTTTATGAAATGCACCATTAATCGACGGGCCACCTTTTCAGCGAGTCATCGCTACTGGTTGCCCGAACTGAGCGAGGCTGAAAACCTGCATCGCTTTGGGCCATGTACGCGAACGCCGGGGCATGGGCACAATTACGAATTGTTCGTGTCGATGTTGGGTGACTTAGATGAATATGGCATGGTGCTGAATTTGTCGGATGTGAAGCACGTCATTCGACAAGAAGTGACCAGCCAGCTTGATTTCTCTTACCTCAATGAGGCGTGGGAAGAGTTTCAAACCACCTTGCCGACGACTGAAAACATTGCCCGTGCCATCTGGCATCGGCTGGCCCCCCATCTTCCGCTAGTCCGCATTCAACTCTTTGAACATCCTGAACTCTGGGCAGAATATTACGGAAACGCTATGGAAGCTTATCTCACGGTTAGTACCCATTTCAGTGCGGCCCATCGTTTGGCTCGGCCTGATTTGAGTTTTGAAGAGAATTGCGAAATCTACGGGAAGTGTGCGCGACCCAATGGCCACGGGCACAACTATCACCTGGAAGTGACGATTAAGGGTGAAATTGATCCCCGCACGGGCATGATTGCGGATTTGGTGGCATTTCAGCAGGCGATCGCGGACTATGTGGTGGAACCGTTTGACCATACGTTTTTGAACAAGGACGTGCCCTACTTTGCCGAGGTGGTGCCAACGGCAGAAAACATTGCTGTTCACATTCGCGATTTGCTGCAAGCGCCGATTCAGGCGATCGGGGCGCAGCTCTATAAAGTGAAGCTGATCGAAAGCCCCAACAACTCTTGCGAAGTCTATTGCACGGAGCCTCAAGAAATGGTGCAGTTGCAGGCAATGGCAACGCCGGCTTTGGCTTCGGTCTAGCGATCGCCCGGATTCAAGATTCACGCGAAGGGGGGCTAGGGATAGCGCCTCTTTTTTAATGCGATCGCCACCACCACCCAGGGATAGGGTTGGGACAAAAATGGAAAGATTGTTCACAAAGCTTGCGTCTACGGCAAAGCTGCCCTAGACTGTGAGGCTGATTGGGGAAGAACTGGTTTAACGCCAACCAAACTGCTGGGCTAAATTGTGAAACTACGTCACCTAATTCCATTTTTTGACACTACCGCCCAAGATTGGTCAATGGAAGCCCGGATGCTTCGTTGGCTGACCTTTGTGTGGTTGTTTATTGGCTTGGCGATGGTTTTTTCTGCGTCTTACGCGATCGCCGACGCTGATCATGGTGATGGATTGTATTACTTCAAGCTCCAGATCTTCTGGATTTTGGTCGGGTTAGTCGCGTTTAACGCCGTTGTTCATTTGCCCATTCGCTTCATCTTGGGCATGGCCGACTGGTTTCTCTTGGCTGTGCTGGGCATGATTTTGGTAACGCTGATTCCCGGTGTGGGCATTTTGGTCAACGGGTCAAGTCGGTGGTTGTTCATTGGCCCCATTCCCTTGCAGCCTTCAGAGTTAATGAAGCCTTTTTTGATTTTGCAGGGGGCACGCATTTTTGCCCAATGGGAGCGCCTGCGCTGGCGGACTCGGCTTTTTTGGTTGGGTATTTTTGTCGTCTGCGTGGCGGCGATTTTGGTGCAGCCCAACTTGAGTACTGCGGCCTTGTGTGGCATTACCCTGTGGTTAATTGCCTTGGCGGCGGGCCTGCCCTACAAACAACTGGGGGCGACGGCACTGACTGGGATCGCGATCGCGACCATCAGCATCAGTATGCGAACCTACCAGCTCAAGCGAATTTTATCCTTCCTCAATGCTTGGGCCGATCCCCACGGCAACGGCTACCAGCTTATCCAAAGTTTGCTGGCGGTGGCTTCGGGGGGCTGGTTTGGGACGGGGTTTGGCCTATCGCAACAAAAACTATTCTTTTTGCCAATTCAATATACCGACTTTATCTTTGCCGTCTACGCCGAAGAATTTGGGTTTGTCGGGTCGATCATGTTCTTGGTGTTGCTGCTGGTGTATGCCACCCTCGCCTTGCGGGTAGCCTTGCGGGCTAAAACGATGGTGCATCGCCTTGTTGCCGTGGGGATTATGGTGTTGCTCATTGGCCAGTCCATCCTAAACATTGGTGTGGCGACTGGAGTGCTGCCAACCACGGGCTTACCCCTGCCGTTTATGAGCTATGGCGGCAGTTCCATGATTTCCAGTCTGTTTACGGCGGGGCTCCTCATTCGGGTTGCTCGGGAAGGCAGTGAGGCCAATGTGATTCAACTGGATGACCATCGCCAATCGCGTTCGATCGCGCCACCCTCGGCCACCACTACCCAGTTTGCTAAAGGCCCGCAAGAAACGGCAGGGCAACGGCGACAAAAGCGCAAGATGGGGCGAGTTTACTAAGGCGATGCTCAAGAAAGCGGCTCTGGCTGATTAAGATAAAGAAGGTGGCTAATGGGCGATCGCCCCTTCGATAAATGCTTGAGACTTTGCAAACCGACCTCTACCAACTGGCCCAATTTGCCGATCACCTGGTGGCTTCCCAACTCACTCACCTGAGTCCTGTCAGCGTTGGGGTCATTTTTCTGGCCGGGTTGTTGACCAGCCTGACCCCCTGTATGTTGTCCATGTTGCCGATTACGATTGGGTATATCGGGGGCTACGAGGCTCAAACTCGCCTCCAGGCGGCGGTGCAATCCACTTGGTTTGCCCTGGGTTTGGCGACGACCCTGGCGGGACTGGGCATTGTGGCGGCGATCGTTGGGCAAATCTACGGCCAGATTGGTTTTGGGTTGCCGATTGTGGTGAGTCTGATTGCGATCGTCATGGGGCTGAATTTGCTCGAAGCCTTGCCTTTTCGCCTGCCCAACTTTGGGGGGATGGACTGGATTTCAACGGATTTGCCGATGGGCCTGCGCTCCTATTGCATTGGCTTAACCTTTGGCCTGGTGGCCTCGCCGTGCAGTACTCCGGTCTTGGCCACATTGCTCGCCTGGATTTCTGCGACCAAAGATCCCATTCTCGGCGGCGTTTTGCTGCTGGCATATACCGGGGGGTATGTGGCTCCGCTGATTCTTGCGGGCACCTTTACCGCCTCCATCAAAAAGCTATTAGAAGTGCGCCGGTGGTCGGCTTGGATTACCCCAGCCAGCGGCGTATTGTTGGTTGGGTTTGGGGTGTTTTCCTTGCTGACCCGCGTGACAAATTTTTAGGTTGACGGGCGTACTGTGGCTCTGGCTGCTGAGTTGAGTGCTCTCCGGTTTGACTGCTGTTTTGATGCTTTTAATATTTTGATCCCATCAAGTGAATGAATGACTCTACGAGTTGGCAAAAGCGTTTCTCTACCTGGATCGCCGCCCCTAAAAATTTTTTCAAGCGTGAATTAATTCCAGTCTTGGCGGATTTGCGGTTGGCGATCGCCCTATTATTGGCGATCGCGATCTTCAGCATTACGGGTACCGTCATCGAGCAAGGCCAATCCCTTGCGTTTTATCAAGCCAATTACCCTGAAGATCCGGCCCTCTTTGGGTTTCTCACCTGGAAAGTTTTGCTGATCCTGGGGCTCAACCAGGTGTATCGGACGTGGTGGTTTTTGGCGTTGCTCATTCTGTTTGGCTCCAGCCTGACGGCCTGCACCTTCAAGCGGCAACTTCCGGCCCTGCGCTGGTTTTCCCGCACCTGGAATTTTTATACCCAACCCCGCCAATTCCAGAAATTTGCCCTGAGTGCCGAGTTCCAAACAGGCTCATTTGACCAACTAGTGCCCCTGCTTGAACAACGGGGTTATCGGGTCTTCCAGCAGGATCAATCTCTCTATGCCCACAAAGGGCTGGTCGGGCGGATTGGCCCCATTGTGGTGCATCTGGGAATTTTGGTCATTCTCCTGGGGGGCATTGCGGGAGCATTCACAGGCTTTTTTGCCCAAGAAATGGTTCCCAGCGGTGAGACCTTTCAAATTCAAAATATTACGGAAGCCGGGGCACTGGCCGCTCCCCAATTCCCAAAGGATTGGTCGGTGCGGGTCAATCGGTTTTGGATTGATTACCTTCCCGATGGCAATATTGACCAATTTTATTCCGACTTATCCGTGCTCGATCGCCAAGGGCAAGAGGTCAAACGCAAAACTATTCACGTCAACGAACCCTTGCGGTATCGCGGAGTCACGCTGTACCAGGCGGACTGGGCGATCGCGGCAGTGCGGATTCGCCTTAACAACAGCCCCACCTTCCAATTTCCGATGGCCTTATTGGATACGGGGGGCAAAGGTCGGTTTTGGGGCACGTGGCTGCCGACCAAACCCGATTTAAGCGAAGGGGTTTCTCTGGTCGCCAAAGACCTGCAAGGTACCATCCTGGTCTATGACATGGCGGGCAAACTGGTGGCTACCGTCCGGGCTGGCATGGAAACCCAGGTGAACGGTGTAACCCTCAAGATCCTCGACTTGGTAGGGAGTACGGGCTTGCAAATCAAAGCAGATCCTGGCATTCCAATTGTCTATGCCGGATTTGCCTTACTCATGGCAGGCGTGGTGATGAGCTACGTTTCCCATTCCCAGGTGTGGGCGCTCCAGTCCGGTACTCAATGGTTTGTCGGTGGCAAAACCAACCGAGCCCAAGTCACGTTTGAGCGGGAAATGTTGGCCCTTTTTGATCAATTAGCAGCCAGCCCAGAAGCCTCAATGGGTTCCAAACTGGCGGTCTAAAGTCCTGCCTTGAGCCAAATTCCAAATCCTCATATTTTCCTCATGCCTGTGCGCTAGCCTGCTGACTGAGGGCCTTGTTGCTCCAGCGATCGCCCTGTCGCCGCGCAAACTCCCCATAACCGCACAACGCTTGAGGACAACACCTGTCACAATAGAACTTCCGCTACCGAGGGATGGCGCAACCCAGCATTGGCACCGGGGGATTCCAACCTATGAAAGCGTGACCGACCCCTCGCGCTTAAGCCCAGTTTTGAGCCAGCATTTTGCCCTATGACGGATATACAACCCCTACCCACACCGGATCTTGACGATTCCTCCCGTGCGGAGCGAACGATTCACTTGCAGGCGCTGATTGAAGCCCTCCGGATTGCCGACGAAATTGCTGAAAAGGGCTATCTCATTACCAGCGCGGAACTCGCTGATTTGATGGCGGTCAACGCCAGTGCCGTGACCAGCCGGGGCGATAACTGGGTCTGGCGCAATTGGGTTGTGTCGCGGGTGCGCCGGGAGGGGAACCAGATTTTGTGGCAACTGGAACGGGTGGACTA
Source organism: uncultured bacterium (assembly GCA_964475335.1). Lineage (GTDB taxonomy): Bacteria > Cyanobacteriota > Cyanobacteriia > Leptolyngbyales > Leptolyngbyaceae > CAYYWG01. The sequence continues at coordinate 27,486 of CAYYWG010000010.1, read as the reverse complement.
GCCCCATTGTGAGCGGGTGGGTGGGGATGACTGTCCGTCAGTCTGGGCTAGGTGGGGGCAAGGTTTGGGCCGTTAGACAAATCAGGAAAAAAGCCTAATTTTCTGGGGGGAAACGACGCAAACAGTCTAAAGTCCAGAATCAACACCGAATTGCAAAGAGGTTAATATGGAAGACTTTCAAGACTTTTTAACCCACAAAATTGCCCATGTGACCGTTGGTGAATTCCAAATCGGCAAATTTGATGAAGCTCGCCAAATTTATCAAGAAGCGGTGAGTACTTACGGTGATGGATTTCAGGGGGCGTATTTGTTGCAAGAGCAAGACAGCGAACGGGGGATGGCGATTTTGCTGTGGGATAACGAAGACAGCATGAGAGCGAATGAAGGCACTGAAGCCCATAAGACGGTGCTCCGCAAAATGATGCCTTTGTTTGCTGAAACACCAAAAACGACCTATTACGAAGTAGTGACGGAGATTGCCCCCACGTCCTCTGAGAGTCCGGCGCAGAATGTGCTCTAGTTTCTGACGGGGCTTCTTGCCCTAAGCGGTTGAGAGTCGGAGGTGGGATGGCTGGAATAGGACCTAAGGCACGAACTGATGTGGCCATCTCACCCTGGTTGGCAGGAGATGGCCCAAAGTTTTTTCGCTAGGCTCGTTAAGCAAACGCCCGCTTGAGTCGGGGTTGGATGCTGAGGAGGGCGATCGCGCAGAACCCAATCAACACTAACAAGGCGGCTCCCAAGGTGACATCACCAAAAGGCGCGTGCAGCACAACACTCTGCCAAGACCATTCTGGATGCAGATAGACATAGCGAATGGGCTCGATCGCATAGCTAAGGGGGTTCAGGGTGGCGACCCACTGTAACCAGGACGGCATAAAGGATAAGGGCACGAGGGCCGTGCTGGCAAACAAAAGCGGCAAGTTTGTGACAAAAATGACCGCAATCAGCTCAATATGGCCGGGTAAGGAGAAGGCTAACCCCAAACTCAGGGCCGTTACCCCAACGACCAACAGCAAGACGATCGCGCCCACCAATACAAGTCCTGTTGCACTGGGTAACCCCGCCCCCAGAAAGGCACTCATGGCAATGATGGCGATCGTTTGGATCGTGCTCATGGCGGTGATAAAAATGGCCGAGGCCATCACAATGGAATAGCGAGAGGCCAACGGTGCCACCAACAAACGGTTGAGAAACCCAAATTCGCGATCGAACATCACTGGTAAGCCAGCATTGAGCGCGCCACCAAAGGCTGTAAACACGATAATGCCAGCGCCGATAAAGCGCCCATAGCTAATTTCGCTACCCAAAAAGCCTGTGGGGGCATTCTGGAACAAGGCCCCAAACAAAATTAACCACATCAGTGGTTGGATAATGCCAGCGAGGAGGGTCGAAGGCCGTCGTTGTAATTGAATAAACAGGCGACGAGTCAGGGCGCTGGTTTCTTGGAGAAAATCTGCCAGAACCCCGTGAGTGGAGTCTGCCGGTACCGTGACCGGGCTGTTGAGGGTTGAGGGGGTTGTGCTACTGCTCATTAAGCGTTACCTCATTTGTTTCTTGCGTTCGGCTTTTTCATCGCGGGTGCCTGCGGCGGCAATTTCAGCATCGAGCAGGGTGCGCCCGGTGGCTGCCAGGTAAACATCATCCAAACTGGGGCGAGATTGGGCAATGCCAAAGATGGGTAGGTTAGCCTGATGTAATGCGGTTTGGACGGCGGTGAGGGCATCGCTTTGGGGGCGCACAACCAGGTTCAGCGAGTTGCCTTGGGCCGTGTTGATGATGACTTCTTGCACGGGGGCGAGGTCTGCCAGCAGGGTTTTGGCGGTTTCTGCTTCGTCAAGGGCGGTGAATTCGCGAATGCGGAGGGTAATGCGATCGCCCCCAACTTTGTCCTTCAAATCAGACGGGGTGCCCGCTGCGATGACTTTGCCCTGGTCGATAATGGCTACGCGATCGGCCAACATATCGATTTCTTCTAAATAGTGGCTGGTGAGCAACACCGTGGTGCCTTCGGCGCGAATCTTGCGAAGAAATTCCCAAACGGCTACCCGACTTTCGATATCCAGCCCCACCGTGGGTTCATCCAAAACCAAAACATCGGGTTGATGCAACAAGCCCGCCGCCAGATCCAACCGTTTTTTCAGGCCGCCGGAATAGGTACCGCTTTTTTTGTCGGCGTAGTCTTTTAACCCCAGGCGTTGAATGACGGCTTCGATTTGGCTTTTGGCGATCGCGCGAGGCAAATGGTATAGCGCCGCTTGCAATTCCAATAGTTCCCGCCCAGTCAGCACTTTGTCGATCGCCACCTCTTGGGCCACATAGCCTAATTTTTGGCGAGCTAGCTTTGGTTGCTCTAATACAGAAATGCCAGAAACCTCAATTTTGCCAGCGTTCGGTTCAGCCAAGGTACACAAGCAGCGCAGCGTCGTGGTTTTACCGGCCCCATTTGGCCCCAACAACCCAAAAATTTCGCCCGGTTCAATCCGCAGCGAAACATCCTTGACGGCTTCGACCGCACCGTACTTTTTCTGTAACTTTTCAATCAGAACCGCAGGAGCCATACTCCCCCCGATCGATACAAATCTCAATCATTATTCTAATCGTCTGGGTTAATCCTGCGTGACTAAATCCGCTAAGCGGCGCGATCGCCCCCCACCCCCTGCCCTACCCTATAGGTGACCCAAACCAAGCCTGGAGAGGGATTGCACCGAATCGGTGTAGATGCAAAATCGCCCAAAAACTGCCCCCAGCGAACTATGGAACCCCAGAAATCAGTGGGCGGAGACCGCCATCCCAAAAGCAGCACCAGGGAACTATTGAAGATTCTAATCAGTCTCAACAATCAATCCCCTGAATGCAGCTTCAAAGCCAAGATGGCTGATTGTTTCAGCGGCGATCGCTCAATTCCTTTGGTGTCCCACACAATCCCATGCCCACACGTTATAACAAGGCTAGATTGGCCTCTGTTCAAGAACTTGCGAGTTTCGGCGTAGCCTACTCTTGCATCTTGCAGCGTTCATCCTATAATGTGGCGATGAATTTACAAGATGTCGTCCATGCCGCAAAATAAGTAGGCATAAATTCTTAGTTGAGTAGTCGAGCTACGCTGATATTGCTGTTGGGATAAGCGCCAAACACTCAGAGGTACACGTTCGCTTCTTTCTCTAACCTTATAGTATTGCCAGGAGCAGTCATGAAGTCGTTGATTCGCTGGAGCACAACCGCTGCCTTAATTGGAACCACCCTTGCGGGTTCCCTATTCACCGGGGCTTTGCAAGCGCTGGCTCTGCCAAAAGAGGAACTGCTGAAAACGTTGCGTCCCGTTCCGATGTTCACGATCGCGAATGCGGAAGGTGCGCCCCTGGTGGCTTCGCCTCAAAAAGGCCAGACTGGCAATCCAGTTGCAGGTGTATTCATCAGCCAGCAAGATGCTCAAACTTTTTTGGCTAACCTCAAAAATCGGAATCCAGAACTGGCGAAAGGGGTTCAGGTTGTACCCGTTTCCTTGGCAGAAGTCTATCAAATCAATCTGGACAACAAAGGCAAAAAAGATGGTTTAGACTTTGCCTTTGTGCCGTCTAAGCAACAGGTGACCGCCGCCCAAACCATCCTCCAAAAGAGTGGCCAGAAAAATCAGTTTGCAGGGACTCCCCTGTTCGTCGCCCGAGGTGGCCCGGAGAAAGGGTATCTCACCATCCAACAAGGGGATAAGGCTGTGATTCCCATGTTCTTCAAACAAGAAGAATTACAGGAATTGATGGCTCGGTTCCAAAAGCAAGATCCGAAATTGGGCCAAACCCTGGAAGTGCAGGTGCTGAATTTGGAAGGGGTGATTGAAATTATGCGGACAAAAGATGATCCCCAACTGAAGCAGATTGTCTTGATTCCCCCGAAAGACTCCATTGAGTTTGTGCGTTCCATGAGCAAGACTGCACCCCAGGCGCAACCCAAGAAGTAAGTTTGCGAGAATGGGGATAAGTAACGTGTACCCCTTCTCGTGAAACAGCCATGCATCAGAGTGACGTGAATTCGAAGGTGTCCTTGGTTCCGGTTGGGAATCAGGGACATTTTGTTGCGGGGGAGTGGCTGTGGGACTGGTGGCAGCAGGGGCGATCGCAGGCGGTAGCTTACGAGGTGCCGTTGGTGGAATTGGAGTGGTTGTTGCACCAGGTGGCCGGGGTGGAGCGGTTAGAGTTGCGGTTGGGGACGCTGCGATCGCGCCCGCAGATTGCCCTAACGCTGCCCCCCGCACAGTTGGAAGCCCTGTGGCAACAGCGTTTGCACGATCGCACCCCCGTGCAATATTTGGTTGGCCGGGTCGCCTGGCGCAATCTGGAGTTGCAGGTTTCACCAGCGGTGTTGATTCCCCGGCCTGAAACTGAGTTGATGATTGATCTGGCGATCGCGGCCACTGCCGACCCGCTGACTCAACCTCTGCGCCAGGGCCATTGGGCCGATTTGGGTACGGGGAGCGGGGCGATCGCCCTGGGTTTGGCGCAGGCGTTTCCGGCGGCAACAGTTCATGCGGTCGATAGCAGTCAAGCCGCATTGGCGATCGCCCAAATGAATGCGATGACCTACGATCTGCTGCCTCAAATTCAGTTTGTGCACGGCAATTGGCTCGATCCCTTGGGCCATCGGCGCGGCCAACTCAGTGGGTTGCTTTCAAATCCGCCCTACATTCCCAGAGCAATAGTGCCGACCTTGCAACCAGAAGTGGCGCACCACGAACCCCATTTGGCCTTAGACGGTGGCCCCGATGGTTTGGATTGTTTGCGGCAGTTGGTGGCGATCGCCCCGGCCTATTTGCGATCGGGGGGCTTTTGGCTAGTCGAACTCATGGCTGGCCAAGCCGAGACTGTGGCCGATTTGCTCGCGGCTCAGGGGGCTTATCAGCACATCCAAATTCACGCTGACCTGGCCGGAGTTCAGCGGTTTGTCTCCGCCTATCGTGTCTGAGGCGCAGGCGATGCTGACGGTTAGGTTTTGCTGAAAGTCAAAATATGCTGCTGGGGCAACAGGTTTTGGGTATTTTGCCACTGTAAGCCGATCGCGGCCATTTCCTTTTTCACCTGGGCCTGGGTCATTTTGTGGAGCGGTTTAATCATCACTCTGGGATCTTCGCCGCGATATTCTACCAAAACCACACGACCCTTGGGTTTCAGCGATCGCGCGATCGCCTGCATCATCTCGTGGGGGAACTCGAACTCGTGGTAAGCATCCACCATCAGCACCAGATCAACGCTATTGGCTGGTAACTGGGGATCGGTGGCGGTGCCTAAAATCGGTTCGAGATTGGCGAGTTGGGTTTGGTGTTGCCGCTCAGCCAAAATCTCCACCATTTCCGGTTGCAAATCCACGGCTAGCACTTTGCCCTGGGGCACCCGTGGCGCAATCCGAAAGCTGAGATACCCTGTTCCGGCCCCAATATCTGCAACGACATCGGTGGGTTTGAGGCGAAGACTGGTCACGAGTTTTTGGGGTTGTTCCTCGCTTTCACGGCGCGATCGCTCTAGCCAGCCAGCCCCCCGGTGGCCCATGACCTGGGCAATTTCCCGGCCCAGATAAAACTTGCCAATCCCATCGGGATGGTGCAATGGCCGTTCTTCATATAGGTTCTGAACGGTTTCTGGGGCGATCGCCGATGGGGCAGTGGTTAGGGGGGCCGCTTTGCCTGGGCTGGGCTGGGTGAACAAGAGCAGCATCATACCCACCAGTGACAACAGGACGATCGCCAAATTGATCAAGAGTTGTTGCGATCGCGTACTCCAAGTGCTTAAGGTTTTATTCAAAGACGGATTTGGCATCGCATTTGTACACTGAAAGGGTGAATTGGCAGGGGGAACAGCACGATGGCTTATGTCTGCGAAGTGGGTTCAGGCCGGACATTGTATCTGGATCAAGTCGGCTCTCAGACGGTCATTACCGTGGCCAGTCACACCGCTGGACAACAGCAACAGGCCAGCAGCACTTTCCCCACGGGCGATTGGCAAGCCACGCCAGAGGTCTATCTAACCACAGATGGCGCAGTCGTAAAGTTAACCACTGATAAAGGGATTCACTATATTCGCGTACATGGTAGCAGCATTGGTGTGAGTGAAGCCCTTTCTTTAGACTCGCTCCAACAAATTCAGATGCAACAGGCAACGGGCGTGACAACTGCGGCCCCGCCGATGCCGCCAATGGCTCCGATGTCGATGGGCAACATGCAGATGAATGCGAATCCGATGGAAATGCAAATGGGGAATATGACCATGCGGATGGGGGAACCGCCGACGATGGGCGCACCAACCCCCGATCGCCACTTTTGTAGCCAGTGTGGTACCGCAGTTCGATCAGGCGATCGCTTTTGCAGTCAGTGTGGCCACAAGCTAACCGACTAGAGACCGATATTCGTCGCTAAGCAAAAATCTAGAACCTTACGGAATCAGCCGCCAGCCACCTGTAGTATGCGTAGTGCTTAACTACAAAAAATATTATGGCTGCTTTATTATCAACCCTCCAGGCGCGTTCCTATCGCGGTACTCAAGACCTGGCCGCGATCGCCGCCCTGATCAACACTTGCATCACCTGCGATCGCCTGGATGGCCTCTCCACCGTCGCCGCCCTAGAGCATGAATATGCCAGTCCCGACTTTGACATTGCCCAAGATCTCCGGCTGTGGTTCGACCCATCGAATACCTTGGGCGCGGTGGCCGAATGTTGGCTCCCTGAAGCGCCAGACGAGCAACGGGCCTATCTCACGCTCTGGGTACGTCCCGCTCTGCGCGGCCAAGGCATTGAAGAGGAAATGTTGGCCTGGGCCGAGCAACGCCTACGCACCGTCGCCCGCGATCGCCAAGTACCAGCCGCCCTACAAGTCAGCGCGCGGGAGACCCAAACCGATCGCCTGGACTTCCTGCGGCAACAGGGTTTTACCATCAGTCGTTCCTTCTACCGGATGGGGCGATCGCTGGCGGCACCCATCCCCCAACCCCAATTGCCTGCGGGCTACACGGTGCGGCCCTTGCAACCCACCGAACTGGAACTGTGGGTCGAGCTATTCAACCAGAGCTTTGTCGATCACTGGAATTTTCTCCCTTTGACCGTCCGCGATCGCCAGCACTGGAACGCCGAACCCGACTATCAGCCTGAATTAGATTTAGTCGCGATCGCCCCCGATGGCACCTTTGCAGCCTTTTGTTATTGCTTCGTCGAAACGACCACCAACACCCAGCGCGGCGTGAAGGAAGGCTGGATTGCGGATCTAGGCACCCGGCGCGGTTTCCGGCGGCAAGGCTTGGGCCGCGCCATGTTGCTCACCGGCTTACAGGCTTTGCAGGCTCAATCCCTGAATACTGCCCTGCTCGGAGTCGATACTCAAAATCCCTCGGGGGCAATGGGGTTGTATGAATCCGTGGGATTTCAGCCTTACTATACAAGCCTGGTATGGACGAAAAAACTGCTCTGAACGGGGTTGGGGCGCGATCGCCTGGGCCACTGCCACCGATGATAAGCAAAGTAAAATGTAGCGATAGCTACAAACATAGAGTGATGGCACCCATCAGGGCTTAGGATGATAAATGGCACATTTGCGGCAATGCCAGAGATGTGTTGGCCTTCATCGCGATGAATCATGAGCTTTTACGTTTCCCCCCGCTTCCTCAACAAAGTCGCAATTCACATCACGAAAAATTATCTCACTTTGCCAAATGTCAAGGTGCCATTGATTTTGGGGATTCATGGGCGCAAGGGGGAAGGAAAGTCTTTCCAGTGTGAGCTCGTGTTTGAGCGGATGGGCATCAACGTGGTGCACATGTCGGCGGGCGAGTTAGAAAGCCCTGATGCGGGAGATCCGGCTCGGTTGATTCGGTTGCGCTATCGAGAGGCGGCGGAACTGGTGCGGGTGCGGGGGCGGATGGCCGTGCTGATGATCAACGACCTGGATGCGGGGGCCGGTCGGGTGGATCAGTACACGCAGTACACGGTGAATACCCAGTTGGTCAACGGGACGTTGATGAATATCGCGGACAACCCCACCAATGTGCAGTTGCCGGGGTCTTACGAAGCGGAACCGATTCAGCGGATTCCTATCATTGCGACGGGGAATGACTTTGCCACGCTGTATCAGCCGTTGATTCGGGATGGGCGGATGGAGAAGTTTTATTGGGAGCCCGATCGCCGCGATCGCCTTGGCATTGTCGCCGGAATTTTCCAGGTTGACGCGGTGAGTCATGGGGATATCGAAAAGCTGGTGGAGCGCTTCCCGGAGCAATCAATTGACTTCTATGGCGCGTTGCGATCGCGGTTGTATGACGAGCAGGTACAGCATTTGATTGAATCGGTTGGGGTGGAGCGCATTTCGCAACGAGTGGTGAATAGCAAAGAAGCGCCGCCGGAATTTCGGAAGCCGGATTTTAGCCTGTCCCATTTGATTGAGGTGGGCCAGCAGATGGTGGAAGAGCAACAGCGGGTGCAGCGGGGCCAACTGTCGCAGGAATACAACAAATTTCTCTACAATCGGCGTCTGGGCGAAGTTGAGGCAACGGGCGATCGCGAAATCCCTCCGGCTGACACCGCCTCCTTCTTTCGGGATTATACCGCCCCCCCAAACGGCCCTGGCTCTACTCCTGCCCCGAACCCTGGCAATACTCCCCCGGCCAAAAGTTACGCAGGGCAACCATCAAGTACGCGCCTCACCCCTGACCTGGTGACAGAAGTGAACCGTATTTTGGCGCAGGGGTTGCGGCTGGGCGTGGAATACGTAGACAAACGACGATTTCGTACGGGGTCGTGGAATTGCTACGGCACCTATGATGGGGATGGGGCAGCGGCGATCGCCGCGTTGGATACCTGTTTGGCTGACCATGCCCAAGATTACGTGCGGATTGTGACGATTAACCCCCGCGATCGCCAGCGGCAAGGGGAAACGATCATCCAGCGGCCCTAAGGAAGGTGCGATCGCCTGCGTTGGCGGCCAACGGTCACGGGTAGGCCGTTTTGGCACGGTGCAGGGCGTTGAGACCGCCTATAATCAAAACGGTTCGATTCCCCAAGGGCAGGGTGCAACGTTCTGGGATGAATGGTTGGCAGATTGGAGTGGAAGCGTATGAAGTGTTTGATCGGAAGTGCAATGGCGATCGCAACCCTGATGGCGATCGGCCAGCCTACTGTCGCGCAGGTCGCGGAAGTCCCTAGACCGACCCAACAAGGTGATTTTCGGACGGCAAAAGTGAGAGGTAATCGCGGCTTTTATGCCAATACTTCCTGGCTGGTTGTTGACCAAACGCCGCTGAACTGCCGGGTTTCCCCCAATGGCAAAGTGCAGTCTACGTTGATGCCTGGTGCGGTGATCAAAGCCGTGTTTACGGGGCAAAACCAAGAGGCGATCGTATTGCAGCAGGGGAGCCCCTGGTTGCGGGTCGCACCGAAATCTCCCAACATGATGTCAGGGCCAGCAGGAACCTGTTACGTGCGGGCAAATCTGCGCCATGTGGCCCCCATCAGCGAAGATTACATCCAGAGTGGTGGTGTCCGGTCTTGAGGCTGGGGCCGGAAAAAACTGAATTCTAGCCTGCATTATTCATGAGGATTGGATAAACTCCTCGAAAGCCTTAATTTATCAGCCATACCAAGCTTGTTCAGAAAGACAGGCTGTATTTGGGTAGAGGCAATCCCTTGTGGTTGCCCTGCGTCCCAGACCGAGGTGGCACAAGGGATTCGCCCTACAAAACCGAATCAGAGTGCATTATCCAGGCTAGGGTGATGCTGGCATTCCCCTGCCCCGTTTTAGTTTTCGGGAAATGAGAGCGGGGGGAAGTCGCAGGTGCGCTGCCTGTTATCACTACTCGGGAATCTGGTTATCTTCAGGGCCGGCGATCGCCGTTTGGGCCAGGTGGGGCGATTGCCTACAAGACCGGTTGGGAGCCTTCAGGACACGCGATTTTTGTGGGGGATGAAGGGAGGGCGATCGGCATCTGTGGGGCGACCATGCTGGTTTCAGTCGATTCGCAGAGTCGGGCTTTTGTGATTTCTTGGTTTTGGGGGAAGGCAAACACAACGCCGCTATAGCTCTTTAACCCGCTTTTGGTAGGGGTTGCTGTGATGTGAAAGGCTGTTTTGCTGGGTTTGAGGACGTACTTGTAGTTGGTTGAAGCTTCGGGTAACGTCACAGCGAGGTCGCTGAGGGATTGGGTGAAGCGGTTATTATCTAAGAAGTAAGCTTGTTCGCTACGAAGGATGGCCCCCAGGTATTGTTTGGCTTCGGCTTGGCGGGCTTTGTTGGCCTGGTTCAAAAAGCTGGGGAGGGCGATCGCAGCGATAATGCCTAAGAAAAAGACCACAAAACTCAAGCCACCCACGCCAACCAAAATCCAGATCAGAACTGGGATCCCTTCTTTGGCGCGGGGTGGGGGTGGTTGGTCTAGCATGATGGTGCTTCTCCGAATAGACTTAAGGGTTTAATCGGGCGATCGCGGGGCAATTATGCAAGCAGGGCGGTGGTAATGGTGATCTGTTGGGGCGATCGCGGCGGGTCAGGGCTACGATCGCCGCGTGGGGCGTTGCCACCACCACATCCAAATCCCCGTAATGGCCATTGTCAGTAAGCCCAAAGCATTCAAAAATGGGTAAATCATTTCTAAATTCAAGGGGCCAAACTTGCCGCGATGCAAGGACATTAGCCACCCCACATACTTAGCGTTGCCATTTAAATGGGCAAATTGATAGAGCGAGCCAGTGATGACGGTCAGCAGCAGGGGCAAGACCAAAATGGGGGCTAACGCTTTGTGCAAGTGTCGCAGTCGAACAGGGTTGATGGTCATAATTCCCAACTTTAAAGGAAGTGTAGCGAGGGTCGGCTGGTGGTGCAGGTGGTTGTGAAGAGAGGCGCAGGCGGCGATCGCGGGTCGCCTGACTTGCGCGAATTTTTAGCGGATTTTGATGTGGATAGCCTGGAACGCCCGCGCGATGTCTGGATCTTGGATGAGATAGGCCCGAAAGGGTTGGCGCGAGGTACTGGTGACAAAGGGAAAGGGGTTTTGGCGGGTGGGGCCGAGAAAGACATCAATATGATTCCCCCGGATGGCACTGCCCACATCAGCGGCATAAAAGAAGCCATCATGGACGACGCGATCGCCACTGGACAGGGTTAAGACCTGGCCTCGGGCAGCGGGGATATACACAATGGAACCGAGGGGGATTTGATCGGGGTCAACGGCGATCGACCGAAATTCGACGAGTTGGGTTTTGCCAGCCCCATAGCCCAGGGGCGTGGGACTGAGGGAAAAGCGGGCTCGCCCAACGCGGTCAATCATGCTCCCTGACAAACTTTTGAAAAAGTCAGAACAATCGACCTGGACATCGCTACCCCGTCCAGCAAAGTTGAAGGTATTCAAAAAAGCCGTCTGGCTGAATACCTGGACGGTGCCTTGCATGGCGGCGTTGCACCAGTCGGCTTTGGCCAGTTTGATGCCCAGCGATCGCCCATCTAGATCGAGCAACTCTTCGCCTTGCCCAGTGGCGCGGGCCTGGTGGATGTAGTAGTAGGTCGCCCACAGGTTGAGGGCGGTGGCATTGGTTTTGCTGCCAAAGGAATTCACTTGGAGCCACAATCCCTGCTGATGCAAGGAAAAATATTGCACTTTGGCTGGTGTATAGGCAAGGCGTTGGGGGGGCCTGGTTTGGGCGTGGGCGATCGCCGCTGGCAACACGGCCCCGATCGCTGTTCCCGTTGACCCAACCAACAAAGAGCCTAGAATCAGGCGGATTCTCGCAAGCAACATAGACCAGTGGGCAAACGTTTCTTGTGCATTATGATCGCCAACCCCCAAAATGGCGCAGGGATTTTTGGGGAAAGGCGGCAAACTGGCCGGGTGCGGGTGGCGGGTTCAGCGTTGGGCGGGGGTGCTCAGGGGCTGATTGGGGTGAAAATATTCCGGGGGCCAGCGATCGCGCAGGTCAACGTGCTCCCCAGTGACGGAGATTCCTTCGGTTTGCAGTAACCTGGCCTGGTCGGGCAGGTGGCGGGAGAATAACTCCCCATTTTTGCTGACAATCCGGTGGACGGGACATTGGCCCTGGGCGGCTTTCAGCAAGGCAGGAAAGGCCCGGTAGTAAGCCGTGGATACACCCAGGGCCACCACCAGGTCAGCAGTGGTGACGATGACTCCCGGCGGAATCCGGGCGACAAATTCATAAAACCGTTCTCGGGCCGTATGGGCTAAGGGCGGGTAGCATTCGGGGCCAAACTCGCCGCGATCGCCCACCTGAATTGAGCCGCTGTGAGTAACGATGCCAAGCCAGCCCCGTTGATTTTTGAGGCGTTGGGCCAAGTTGGGCTGAATCTCGTTGAGATAGTGGCAGGGTTCACACAAAAAGGTCAAACGGATGTGGGCGCTGCCAATGACCAGCGATCGCCCCGAGGCCAACCCCGGCGGCAGGGCATCACAGAGAATATTTTCGCGCAGGCAACCGGGCGCTAGCGCAAAGCGATCGAGGGTCTTTTGATCCAGCAACAAGACTTGGCGGGGACTCCCGAGCCGACCATTGCGATCGCCGACGATGCCCTGGGGCGCGACGAGGGTGATCTGTTGGCGGGGCGAGAGGGGTGAATCGGCCTCGACTTTGACAAATAAATGGGTAATCTCCATCAGTGGGCGATCGCGGTAGACTCCATCCCCAGTTTTCTGTATTTCCTAAAAGGGTTGGTTTTGGCAAATTTCCTTCGCCCGACGGCTTTCAAAATCCACGACGGCCTGGTTGCGCACCGCCGGACACCATTGCTCAATGGCATTCAACGCTTGAGGCCGCAACTCGAGGTTATCCGCTGGAATCTGATCCATTGCCATGATGGCGATCTTCCATTGGTTTTGTCTGGCCCGTTGCTGGCCGATTTCGTAAATCATCTGGCTCCAATTGGCGATATCCGCTTGGGCCGCCGCATAGGCCGGATCTGTGGGAGGAATTTGCTTCGCCGCGTCGATCGCCGTTCGATAGGGGGTAGCCTGGTCGCTTAAGACGAGTTTGCGGGCCGCATTTAACCGGGTTTGACCATCCACTGCGGCCTCTGTTGGGGGAACGGGGGCAGGGAGAACGGGGGCGATCGCGGTGGTTGCGACGACGGGCGGGGCGGGGGCCGATGCCGGAGCCAGGGTGGGCGTTTGGGCGGCTTGGGTGGGCGTGCCTAACAAGGCCCAGTTGCGCCACAGGACACACCCGATTAAGCCCAGAGACAACAACCCCACCCACCCCAACATGGGGTGCCACCGCATTACCTCGTCGGTTCCGTCAGCCTGATCTTCCGCTGGGGTGGGGGCTGTCGCCGCTGTGGTAGGGGGCGTTGAATGTTGAGCTTGTGAGTTTGTGGTCATAACAGATCCTGTCGGTGAATTAGGCGAATTGGGCACAAAGCGATGGTTGGCTGTGACATCCTGGGTGGTGATGTCTAAGGGAACGGCTGGGGGTTGGGGCGGTGGGGCGGTGGCCCCATTCCTCGAAAACGGTGGTGGGTTGGGCTGCGATCGCGGGGAGTGGCCGTTAGTGGCGATCGCGGCTTGGGGCGGGGCCGTGGTTGCGACGGGGGCGGCTTCGGGGTGGGCCGACGCAGTTGGAGATAGGTGGGCCTCGGTGCCCTGGGCCAGGTCGTGGAACGGGGTGGTAACGGGGTTTGGCCTGTGCCCGTTGTTGCTGGCTCCGTGCCCATTACGGTTGGTTCCGTGCCCGTTCATGGTGTGGTCTTCCAGCTCTGTGACCGGGGCCAGGAGGGGTTTGTGCAAGCGTTTGGCAGGGCAGATCGGAAAGGGCGTTTGGGTGGGCTGATAGTAATACTGGCTGAGTTCGGGGACGCGATCGGTCAGGAACCGAACCAGAGTGGCGAGGGTTGCCCCTTGCTCATAGCGCAGACTTTCGAGGAGGGCGACAGTAAATAGGCCATGGCCCAAACTCGAAATTTCTCGGGAATATTGACCGGGCTGGCAAGACAAAATGGTGGCAATGCCCGCCTGGTAGGTGTATTGGGCTAGTTGCATCCCAATCACTTCGTTGTTGACGGCGCTTTGGATGCGGCTCATGTCCATCAAAGCGAGGGAGGTGCCGAGGCCCAAGTGGGCTTCGAGTTTAGTCAGGAGGGGAACAATGGGGATGCAGGTTTCGGCGATCGCTTGGGGGTGGCCATCCAGCGGCACCCAATAGTCAACGCCATGCTGACAAACGCCATACCCACTAAAAAACAGCCACAGCCGATCATCTGGTTTGAGGCAACTGTCTGCGAGTAATTGGATCCAGCCGACTAAATTGGCATAGGTGGGGACTGTCGATCGCCCCCATAAGGCGGGGGAATTGTCCGTGAGGAGTAAGCAATTTTCGGGGGCAAAACCCGCTTGCTGAATGAGCAAATCTTGAAACGCTTGAGCATCCTGTTGGGCAAAGCTCAAAGGTTGAAAATGTTGATAGTGATTGAGTCCAATCGTGATTGCCCAATGTTTCATCACCGATGCCCCATCGCTCGATTAACTTAGCATTCCCGTGCTTGGCTGGAACCGACACAATTACGACTTGCGATTTTGGTGCTGGCCGAGTTGTGTCTTACCAATTGCTGCGGACGAATCGGTAAATGCCACGGAGGATTTTGCTGTGCAGTTCTTGATCCTGCTTTTATTTTAGTAAAGTCGGTGGCTTGCTCGAAGGTTTTTGCGATCGCCGTTGGTGGTTGAAGGAATGCAAAGATTTTTATCGGCCTAATTTTTGTCACCTTGTTTGAGCAATCAGAGGCAAAATGGATGGGTAATGCCAGCGGCAGGTCTGGTGCCGCCCCTACGCTCATGCCATCTGGCTTGGTGCAGGGCGATCGCCCGGTGGCCACCACAGGCTTGAACCCTAAATCTTTGAAACTCACTAAATCTTTGAAATTCAATCTTTGCTCCCTCGTACTGCTTTGAACCCTCAGAATGTACCCCATTCACCAATAGGACAGCGGCCAAATCCGGCCCTGTAAAATTCAGTTTTGATGCTGATAATTGCTGGGATTCGTGTCCTTAAACTGTGAGGGATAATGGCAGCCTGCGGCGATCGCAGCCACCCTTTGCTTGCCTTTGATCTTCCATCGATCTTTTCGCGGTTAAAAAAATCCCCTTAAAAAAAAATCTAACTTTTGTTCCACCTTGTGCCGACCCTACCCAACGAAGGAAACCGAGTTATGTCTCAGCGCTCTTGGCCCCGTCTGTTTGTGATTGCCCCCAGCTTTGCGCTGCTGTGTCTCACGGGGGGCTGGCTGGTGACCAGCGCGATCGCCCCACCCCCTGCCCATGCCTATGTGTTTCGGTTGAATGTGACCCTCGATGTCCAGGGAGACGAATCCTATCGGGCGTTTATCCAGCGGGCAGAAACCGTGGCCCGGGCTGCCATCCAGCGGAGTTTGAATCGCGATATTCTCATTTCTGAGGTGTATGTCATCATCACGGGGCAGCGGCGGGGCAGTACGGTGCAGGTTTTGTCTGTGCAGGTGAGCCGGAAGCAATGGCGCGATCGCCCCGATCCTCAATATTGGGCGACCTACTATGCCAGTGCGAAATTCCTTTTGGGGTTTGGTGCCGCGCCCAGCACCAGCCCAACGACAACTCGCTCCGCCAGCCCGCAACCAGCGGTGATTCAGTCGGTGCCCACTACCCCAACGGCAACCCCAACACCAGCGAATGAGTTGCCCTTTCCGCTGGAAGAACCGTCTCCGCGCCCTGCCACGACAACGCCGTCTGCCCTGCCAAACGCTACTCCAAACCCAGGATCGCCCACTGACGGCCCAACAACGCCGCTGCCCCCACCGGGCGATCGCTAAAAGCCTCTAGAATCGTCAAGGTTGCTTGCCAGAGCTAACAGCCACCCGGAGTCACGCTGTTGATCACAACTTTGTCGGCATCCCCCACATAGGCTTTAAACTCTGTTGTTTGGCCAGCAGGGAGATCATCATCAATCAGACAAATGCGCCGTCCCGGACTCGATTTCCAATTCACTTTGTCTTTACTGAACTGGAGCACATAGTTGATCGACAAATCTTTCAGTTCTTGGTTAGTTTTGTTTTTCACCGAACCGGTTAACACATCGCCCGTGTAAGAAACCTTAGAGAAATCTAACATCTGTCTGGCAGCAGGCTTAATATCATGAGACTGTAGGCTTGGTTGGGGCGGCTTTGGTTTGTTGGGGGTACTAGATTTAGGTTTGGGTTGTTTACCTTTAGCCGTAGAGGGTGTCGTTGAGTTGCTTATGGCTGGTGGGTTAACAGTGGCAGGGGCTACTGATGCAGCAGGGGATGGGGCTGGTTTGGGGGGTAGGGGTGGAGTTTGAGCACACAACGGATTGAGATTGACTAACCCTTCGGGATTGGCGACTTGATAGCAAAAATAGTCGGGTTCGCGGGGGAATGCTTGGACAACACTGACCAAGACCAATGGGCAAACTGCTGCGCCTAGCGCGATCGCCCAATGTCGAGTTTTGCTTGTCATTTGACGTGGCCTCTTAATAAAACTATCTCAGACAAAAAGGTCTCCAGTTCACTCCTGTCCTGATCCAGGGCTATCCAAGCCAGCCCCGCCCCCACAGCACCAAAGCGCGATCGCAATGGTCAAGTCCGTGGAATTTTGCTAAGCTGACCCGGCCCAGCTTTTATTGGGCTGTTGACGTATTGGGGTTTGTGGCGATCGCAGGTTTTTCGCCGACAGCCTTCGCGACTTCTACCCCGTTTTCTTCCAGGATGACGATTGGCTCAGAGCCATCCCCTAATTCAATTCGTTTTACTAAGACTTTGCCACCTGACAGGCGTTGCCCGACAGAGACATAGCGGCTGGTAGCATCGCCCGGAGCCACGACGATCGCTCTGGGTTCGCCCCCGACGACGACCACTCCTGTCACTTCAACGGCCTTGGCTGTATCGCTTGAGGGCGGCGGCGGCAGGACAACTCTGGGCGGAGCCCCACTTGCTCCTCCGCTAGTGCTACCTTGGGCTGCTGTCCCTGGACTTAAGGGGATAGCCCCCCCACTGGATGGCCCAGCCCCAATAATTGGAGCCCTAAACCGTGGAATGGGCGGCAAGCTGAACCCTAACGGAGCATCTTGATTTTTGGGAATGGTCGGAGTGGCGACATTTTTGGCTGGCGCTTCAGGGCGAGGTGCTGGTGCTACCCTTTTGGGTGCGGTTTTGGGCAAAACTGGCGGTATTGCGGCAAAGGGATCCTTAGTGATATCGCCTTTGATCTGCGTGTCTACTTGCTGTTGGCGTTCTTGAATATTGGTGGACGGAATCAAGCCCGGAACTGCCGCAGGTTGTTGCGCCATGATTTTGGGGGTGACACCGGGAGCCGGAGCGGTGACGGCGTTGGGGGTGGGACTGGCGGCGACGGGGCTCGGGGCAGGCGCTTCGGCAGCAGGGGGTGTTTCTTCTGCGGCACAACCGACCAGCGCGATCGCCAGCGTTCCTACAATTCCTAAAAGCTGCTTGCGTCCCATTCCCATACCCTCCCAATGCGGATTAATTCCAGAATAACTTGCTACCGAATCCCATGTCGAAACCCTGAGGTTTCTATGTGTTAATCTAACCAATTTCCCTCGAAAAAATAAGCCCCTTGTCCTGAAAAGCCAGCGTGAAAATGGGCGCGATCGCACCTATCATTCCTGCCCCCACTTTCTAGGAATACCCATAACTCGCATAAACTAAACAAGTCTGAAATTTTACTGCCTGAGATCTTGATCCACTTCTAAACAAAATTTTACATAACTTGAGGAGTGGCGGATTGTTTGCTTTCTCGTCCTACAAAAAAGCCCTAACTTCTGCAACTTCAGCTTAAAAGTGATTGCAACAAAGGAAACAGTTTCGTATTCTAGGACAGAGAGACTTTGCCAATATGATTCTTGCCAAAAGCCACCCTTGATGGAGCGGTCTCCCGTTTGGAATTGCGAATAAATGCTCTGAGGAGGTATGCATGAATAGATTTTTGAGTCAGCCGAATCGCGTGTTGTTGGGCGGAGCTGCGATCGCTGTGATTGCTGCCCTGGCTGGATTGGGGACTGCTGCGCCAGCCTGGGCGGAGTATGGTTTTATCACCATTGGTAATAGCGAAGGTGGTTTTTGGCAGTGCGAAGGTAACTTTCAGGGAGATAGTGGTAACGGGCTCTGTGTGCGACGGTCTGAAGTAAATCCAGGTGAAGCCTACAAATATTATCGGGGCGACATTCGGAATGGAACGTTTGCGGGGCGTGGCAAACTGGTTTACGAAAATGACGATCGCTACGAAGGTCAAATGCTAAATGGTCGGCCTAATGGTTATGGCACATTTATCAGTGCGGAAAACAACCGTCGTTATCGTGGCTCCTTCAAAAATGGCGAATTTCATGGCCGGGGTGAATACACTTTTGCAAATGGCAGTCGATACATTGGAGAATTTGCCGGGAGCCAACCCCACGGGCGCGGTGTTTTCACTGCTTATGAAGATGGCAAGCCAGATCGGCCACTGTATACCTATACGGGGCGGTTTTATTTGGGCACCATCAATGGCAATGGCGTGGTTGTGAGTGCGGACAATGTGCGCTGTGAAGGTGTTTTTTATAGCAATACGCTGACGGGCCGCGGTATCTGCACTTATCCCTCGGGGAGCGAGTTCCGGCGGTATGATGGCGAACTCCGCAATGGGCGACCTGATGGCCGGGGCGTTATTACCTATTCCGATGGCCGGAGGCCCTATGCTGGGGAGTTCCGGGAAGGGAAGCCGGGATTGCCGAGAACACCGAATTCCTAAGCGTATCAACGCAACACGACCCGCGATCGCTGGATTTGGCCTGGGGGTTAGCGCGGGCTGGGTAATGTCGTCGGGTTTAAAGCCAGGGCTGGGCAGGCATTGGGAACCAGGCGCAGATAGCGTAAACACTCTTCGGGGGTGAGTTGGCGGAGGCTGCGATCGCGGGCCAGTGTTAACAAGCCGGACCAGTTCGCGGCCCACAGTTGTAGGGTGCCGTTTTCGCTGAGGGTAGCCACATATTGACCATCGGGGCTGAAGAAGGCACGGCGGACAGCACGCGGCACCGGCCCCTGGTCGGAGGGGCGCAAAATAGTTTGTTCAACGCCTGTGGTGGCGTTCCAAAGGCGGGCGGTGCCATCGGCTCCGGCAGTGACCACGGTTTTGCCATCGGGGCTAAAGTCCCCATCCAACACTGCGCCCCGGTGTCCGGCGAGGATGACCTGGGTGGCCTGGGTGGTGAGGTCGATGATGCGAGCGGTGCCATCCAAACTGGTGGTCAGAATTTTGGTGCCCTTAGCGTTGACGCGGACGTTGGTGAGGGCATCGGGATGGGCGATCGCAGCGATTGCTTGCCCCGTTTTGAGATCCCAGATCCGGGCGGTTCGATCCCAACTAACGCTTACGAGCCGTTGCCCATCGGGTGTAAATTGGGCTTGCTCGACCAGGGCTTGGTGCCCCCGCAGCAGTTGGTGGCGATCGCGGTTGTTAACGTCCCAAAGATGCAATGTGCTATCCACGCTAATGCCGACCAGTTGTTGCCCATCGGGGCTAAAGGCCAACTGCCGCAAAATTTGGGTGGGTGCGGGGGCGGCGTTGGGGGCCGGGGGCTCTGAGGCAACGGCCCACGATCGCACCAACTGAAACGATTGATCAGCTTGACTTTGCCACACGGTGACTGTCCCCAAATTTGTGGCGATCGCCACCAGGTTGCCATCCCGACTGAAGGCCGCCGCCAATAACCGTTGTGCGTCGTCGCCCGTGGCCAGCAAATTTTTGACCGCTGCCGGGGGTGCAATCGAAGCCGCGATCGCGCTGAAGGTCGGCACCGTGGGACTCCACTTGCCCCGCAACACAACCTCATTCGCCGTCGCGAGACCGTCTGCTTTTTGGCTGAGCCGTTGCCAGAGGTGGGAGAGCCTTTGCTGGAGTGGGTGCCACGCGCCCCCAGCAGCTTGATGAATTTCTGGTTCCAGCGGACAGGTGGCCTGGGGTTTGGGCGGGTCGGGCCGCTCTGCACCTACCAGGTTCCATTGATGGAGTTCGCTCTTCTCCGTCATTACCCGGAGGCCCAGTGTGGGAGGGGTGGCACAGGGGGCGGAGTTGGCAAAGGGAGGAACTGGGCGATCGCCCTGGGCCTGTCCCGGTGGCCAGACAAACGCTGTACTTTGCAGGGGGGGCAAGGCAAGGCGCACCGTGGGAAACTCGCTCGTGGGTTGGATTGCCCACAGCCGCACAGCTCCATCCAGCCCTGTGCTCAACAACAAACTGCCGTCCGTTGTATATTGCAGGCCAGTCAGGGGTGCCCCGTGCCCCACCAGTTGCCCCAAGGCTTTACCCGTTGCGGCTTCCCACAGGCGTAGAGGATGAGCCGTCGGGAGGTCAGGTCGATCGCGGCGATCGCTCACCCAAACCTGCTGACTATCAGGACTAAACCGCAGTTGGGGCAGGCTAACCTCTGTTGGTGCGGCTTCGGCCTGTTGCTTGCCATTCCAGGCGTTGCCCGTTGGCCACTGCCACACCCCAAACTGCCCTCGCCCATTGCTCCAGCCTAACTTTTGGCCATCCGGGCTAAATTGCAACAGGGTCGTAAATTGGGTTGCCGTCGTTGGGGCGGTGGCCACCGTGGCCGGGGTGGGTTTGGGTAAGTTCAGGACGTGCAGTTGCCGTCCGGTGTCGAGCCGCCAGATGCCCACTCGACCAGAGCGTTCTGCGATCGCGACTTCCTGCCCCCCCGGACTCAGCGCCACCCCATCAAAGGTGCTGCCCAGCCCAAAAGTCTGCTGGCGTTTTGGCTGGGCCACCGTCCACACGGCCACTGCTTGCGGACTGGCGACAAAAATACCCCGTTCATCGGCGGTAAAGGCCAGGGTTTGGATGGTGCCCCGATGCTGGAATTGGCCGTGGAGTTGGCCCGTGGCCAATTGCCACACCCGCACCGTGTTGCCACTGCTGGCTGCAAGCCAATGCCCCTGGGGACTGAGGGCGATCGCCTGAATTGGGTCGGTAAATCCTTCAAATCGGTGTTGCACTTGGCCCGTTGCCGTTGCCCACAGGGTGATGTGCGTGGCCGATCGCCCGACTGCAAGCAACGAATCCCCCGCCGGGGTGAATAGCACTTTCCTGATCGCTGGCGGCTTGGGTGTTCCCTGCTCGGCGCGATCGCCCCCCTGATCCTCCTGCAACACCCGCTCGATTTGGGTCGTCGCCAAGGCCCATAGGCGTACTGTGCCCTCCGTATCCACCGTGGCGATCTGGGTTTGGGCCGGATTCACCGCAAAATCCTGAATGCCCGCTGGCCCTTGCACCAAGTTGGCTTGCAATTGGAGCTTTTGAAGGGCCGATCGCACACTGGACTCAGCCTCCATCGTTTGGCCCCGTTCGGCAGCTAACCGACTGATCAAAAGCGCGGCCATTGGGTCGCCCTCTGGTTCCTGCAAAATGGATTGGGCGATCGCCGACCACTGCCGCGACGTGGCAATGTGCAACTGGTAGTCTTTTTCGCTGCGGCTATCTGCTGCTACCTTGTATTGGGCAAACGTCACCCCCAGTGCCACCAGCAAGGTCAGCGGAATCGATACTTGCAAAAGCCGCAATTCATGGCGCACCCGCCGACTTTCCTCCCGGCTGATGGTGAGATATTCCTGGGCCTGTTGCGATAGCTCGTGGGGATAGTGATGCCAAAAGTCTTCCGCATCGACTAAGCGGGAGCCATGCAGCAAAAATTCCGGCGATCGCGGTTGTTGGGCACTGTGCCATTCCTGGGCTGCCCGTTCAATCCGGCGTAGTCGCCGCAGCACTTCGCGGTTTTCATCCAACCACGATCGCAACAACGCCCAATTCCGAATCAGCGCCTCGTGGGCAATGTCTACCGTTTCCTGGCTGCCCCCATCCAGACTGTCCTGAGAGGCTTTCAGATCAAACGACTGGGTTAACTGAATGACATTGAAATCATATCCCTTAGTTTCGGCCCCGCCCCCCGTGGCCCAAAGTCTTGATGGTTCCACCTTGGGAGATTTCTTCCGAGCAACTTGAGCCAACCGGAGCGCCGTCGAAATATTGGCAAACCGTTGATCCACCTGCCCCTGATGACTCCCCCCCGTCATGATCTGGTTGGTCACAATAAGCTTAGCCCGCACCAACTTTTCCACCACGGTTTCCACCAGCGTGGGCGGAAACTGTCCCCCCACCAATTCCGATTTCAGCACTCGTCGTCGCGTGTCTTCCGTGCCTTCGCCCAGTTGGGTCAAGGCAATAAAAATGCGTTTGGCTACCTGCTGCTCTTCGAGTTCCAGACTGTAGAAGATTTCGTCAGCCCGTTTTTGCAACGTTCCTCGTACCCCGCCCAGGGCGGTGTAGGCATCCAGGGTTAAGTGGGGGGCACCCCCTTCTGGGGGATAGTATCGCCGTTGCCACAGTTCCATCAAGGTGTATTGCAACAGGGGCAGTTCCCCCGGTGCGCCCACAATATCCAGCAAGATGTTGTAGACCAAGTTGGGGTCGCAGACCAGGCCAACCTTGGCGGCGGGTTTCAGGATGGAGGCTTTGATCTGGTCATAACTGAGGGGGGTGACCATGACCAAATGTTGTTCGATGTGTTCGGCCAACCCTTTGTAAAAAGAGCATTTGCTGAAAAAGTCGGCTCGCAGCACAATCACTAACTTGAAGCGATCGCCCAACTCCCGCACTCCCGCCAACAAACAATTGAAAAAGCGATGGCGAATATGCTCGGTGTTGTGCCCCTGGCATAGGGTAAACACTTCTTCAAATTGGTCAATGATCAACACAAAACGGCTGGGGCTGGCCTCAGATTTTTTGTCGGTCATGAGGCTGGCCCGGATGAGATGGCTTAACCCGGCGCTGCCATCTTGCAAAAACAGTTCCGCCCGTCGCAGTTGCTCGGCCCGTTCCACGGGGGGCGCATCCGGACTCACAAAAGCATTGGCCAAACTCTTGAAGGGGTGTTCTGTGGGGGTCATCAGGCGAATTTGCCAGCGATCGCTCCCCGAAATGGCCTGCCCCCGCTGCAACTTGTGGGCTAACCCGGCCCGCACAACCGAAGACTTGCCACTGCCCGAAGCCCCAATCACCGCCAAAAAATTGCCCGTCCGGAGGCGATCGAGCAGTTGATCAGTCAGTCCTTCCCGGCCAAAGAAATACTCTGCGTGTTCTTCCCGGAAGGGTTGCAACCCGCGATAGGGGCACACATCTTCAACTGGGGCTGGCAGCATCAGCGTGAGTGGATTTTGGCAGCGCGTTAAAACAATTTCACTCCCCGAATTCTCGAACAAGGGTTGTTGCGATTCGCCTTTGAGGGCATTGCTGACCCAATCGGTCAGGGCGTAATTGGTCACCACGCCCGCTGGCAACCGCCGTGCATCCAACCCGGCTAACAACGCTTCCGTAAAAACACTGTAGGGGCTGATCAAGGATTCATAGGCGGTTTCATATTCCCGCGACGCCGCCATAAAGAGGCGATCGGTGCCAGCATGAGCGCCTGGATCAGCCTCCAAAAAGTTCAAAATTTCGCCACTATGGCAACAATCCAACAAAATAATGCGCTGTCGCACGGGGCTTTCTTGCAACAACCGCCGCAACCAAAATAAGGACAACCCATAAAAATTTGTCTCTGGATTGGCATCACTCGTGGCTAAATAGCCTTCGCGGATGCCAGCTTCTTTTTGCAGGCCATGCCCGGAAAAATAAAACAAGGCTGTATGGGGGATGTTGGCTCCGCTGGGTTTAAACAACCGCACCAACGCTGTTTCGAGATCAGTTAAAGTGACGGGTGTTTTTTGGCCGACCCGTAGGCGACCGTCTTGCACAATTTCGGGCAACCGTGCCACCTGAAAATCGCCATTGGTTTCCAGTTCGTGGGCGATCGCCTCCGCATCATGTGCCGGGGCATTCAGGGATGGCAAATGTTGATAGCGACTAATTCCAACTACTAACGCATCTCGCACCATTGTCAACCTCTTAAATGCCCATACCCATCCATTAAAAAAATGAGACTTGATTCTGCTAAAGATTAGGATTGCGATGCAGCGATCGCAATTACTCAGCCTCAATCAAGCGAAAAGCTACTTCTAATTCGATCGCATTCTCTGGCCTCGCCTAATCAGAAGTAATTGCCAAATCAACTGCTGCGAAGCGTTTGAAGTCCTAAATACTTCGTTCTAGCCTTAGAGTAAAATTTTTAAATAATTCTGTAAAAGGGGGGAAGCCCCTTATTTCAAGGTATTTATTACGGAATTTATGTCCGATTTTTCAAGCTAGCTCATCCTGTCTAGATTCAGTTGACAGATTGCCTTTTTGATCTAAAAAGTAATTGGGTGACTCGATCTCAGTGAAATATCTGAACCGTTTAATTCGTGGTGATAATGGTAGGATCTTCGTGTTTCTACGGATAACTTCATAAACTTTTTGAGGTATTTGGAGAAGCCACGATTTGTATCGATTGAAACTTTTAAGATCCCAATGGGGATCTTATTAAGGCTCTAAATAGGCACTTGATCAACTGGCACAAATTGAGTATCGACTGAGGGCAAGGCGATACACGGGATTGTTGTTGACGGCTGGTTCACGCAAGTGGAACTTATCGAACCCTGGCTTGCCAGTGGCCATGACTTTTATATTGAGCAGCCGTATTTCAAAATCGGTAATTTGTCGGAGTGCCTACTTCTGTGAGGGAATGCCTTGCCTGGGAAAAAACATTCTGCGCTGGCCAACTGGGTTCGGACGGGTTGCATTCCGTATTGCGATCGCCCGTTCGCGATCGCCCCATTAGTCTACCAAAATGTAGATTGTGCTAGCTGTGGCAAACTATGCTAGATTTTCTAGAAATCCATTGAGTCAGTCAGCTTAATTCACCCCGCGTTAGATCTTGAAAGCAATTGGGCTTTGCTAGCGACGGTGTGAAACGGAGGAACCAACTTCTTGGGGCGAACTGCTTGCGGTAGAGTTTTAGCTCATTTCAGCTTTGGTCTGAAGTGGGGCCACAATTCCTACCAACACCCAGAGAGCATCTCTCAGCTCTAGCCCGTCAGCTAACTCCGTCAGCATTGAGAGAGGACTGAGAGCCAGTTTTACCTTAATTCCGGCTCCCAGTGTCTCTATCCAGGACTGCTCGCTTCGTGTACCTGCATAGAAGATAAAGGTGCTGATATGTCACTTATGCATGTGGCAGCAGTATTTGCTGCGATCGCTCAGACCACTTGGCAACGTTCCAAGGTGCTTGTATTGCGTGATGTCGTCCTTCTGCCGGCCCTCGGCTTCTTCGGCGTCATCGTCTTGTGGTGGGGCGTTGCCTTACTCCGGCGCGACCTGATGCCCACCCCCCCCGAAGCCCTGATCAACAATCTAGACTTTATTCTCCATCCCTTTTATCGCCGTGGCCCTGGGGATCTGGGGTTGGGTTGGCTGCTCATTGCCAGCCTCCGTCGCGTCGTCATTGGGTTTCTGTTGGGGGCGTTGGTAGCCATTCCCATCGGCTTTTTGATTGGGATGTCGCGCCCGATGCAGTTGGCCTTGAACCCGTTGATTCAGATCTTCAAACCCGTTTCACCGTTGGCCTGGTTGCCGATCGCGCTGGCGATTTTTAACCTGGCTGATCCATCGGCTATCTTTGTCATTTTCATTACTTCGCTCTGGCCAACAATCATTAACACGGCCTTGGGGGTATCCAGTGTTTCCAAAGAATATTTGGATGTGGCTCAAGTGCTAGAAATGCCCCGCTGGCGACAAATTTATAAAATTATTCTGCCAGCCAGTTTGCCTTATATCTTTACGGGATTGCGGATCAGTTTGGGGATCGCCTGGTTGGTGATTGTGGCGGTAGAAATGCTCACGGGTGGCATTGGTATTGGGTTCTTTGTGTGGGATGAGTGGAGTCGCTTAAATCTCAGTTCGGTGTTTCTGGCTGTGTTGGTGATTGGGGTGACTGGGTTGTTGTTGGATGTCACGATTTCCCAGGTGCAGCGGCTTGTCACCCATCGTCGGCCTACAGCGGCGAACTAGTTCAACAGTGGCCCTGCCCGGTGCAATGCTCTGAACGGCTTACTCTGGTTCGCCTGCCAGGTACAGGATACCGCGAGTATTTGGCGTTTGCCTGGATAAGGGTTTGTGGGCTGCGTTTTCTTGCTCATCTTTTTTGATAATTGCCATGAATACCAAATGGACTCGCCGAGAATTTATGCTAGGCGCGAGTGCGGCGACGGCAACCGCGATTTTATCCGCCTGCAATGTGGGGGGCGATCGCTCAGCTACTGGACTTACAGAAGAAGCGCGGGCGATGCAACCGCTGATTCAACCGGGTGAATTGGAAAAGCCCGATTTGACCATCGGCTATGTTCCCGTCAATGATTGTGCCCCGTTTGCGATCGCCTGGAAAAAAGGCTTCTTTCGCAAGTATGGGTTAAATGTGCGCCTGAACCGCGAGGCCAGTTGGGCAACCTCCCGCGATGGCCTGATCTTTGGGCGTTTAGATGCGGCCCCGGTAGTATCGGGAGCGGTTACCAATGCGCGAATTGGGGCAGAAGGTGCTCGCCAAGCGCCTCTTTGTGCGGGGATGACAATTCATCGCCACGGCAACGCAATGACCATGAACAAAGCCATGTGGGATTTTGGGCTGCGTCCCTGGTACGAATACAACGGCGACCTGGAAGCTTTTGGCACCCAGTTTCGCAACTTTTTTGCCAGCCAACCTCCCGAAAATCGTGTCTGGGCTGTGGTGCTCAGTTCTGCTATTTACGAATACTTTGTGCGCTATTTGGCTGCCGCAGCGGGCGTGGAACCGGATAAAGAATTTCGCATTATCATTGTGCCGCCGCCCCAAATGGTGACCAATGTTCGGATTGGTGCCATGCAAGGATACATGGTGGCGGAACCGTGGAACACCCGCGCGATTTCTGGAAATGCTGGAGTTGGCTTTACCTTTGCCCAAGGTAAGGAGATTTGGCAGGGGCATCCCGATCGCTTGCTGGGAGTCATGGAAGACTTTATCGTGCAATATCCCAAGACTTATCGCGCCCTCCTCAAAGCCATGATTGAAGCGTGCCAATATTGCAGTAAGCCAGAACACCGAGAAGAAGTGGCTGAGCTCATCACCGATCGCGCCTTCACCGGTGCAAAACCCAAGACTGGCCCTGTTGATCGCTTTACCCGACCGGGCATTATTGGTGACTACGACTACGGGGGGTTTGACGGCAAAAAACGGGTCATTCAATCCGATGATGCCACCCTATTTTTTGATATTCCCAAGTCTGTTTCTACGGTACCGGGTGAGCACTCGACCTTTTTGTGGCGATCGCGCAGTATTTGGTTTATGACCCAGGCTGCCCGCTGGGGCCAAATTGCAGAATTTCCGAAAAATGCCGACCAACTGGCGGCGGCGGCGTGGCGCACCGATATCTATCGCGAAGTTGCCCAAGAACTGGGCATTCAATGCCCCAGTGATGATTATACCAATTCTTTATAATGCTGCATAGAATAGGGCTTCCAGAATGAAGTTGTA
>CAYYWG010000009.1:258709-266728 GCA_964475335.1 uncultured bacterium | reverse complement strand
CAATCCAAGTTAAAGGCTCTCACTATTGTGCCAAATCGTTGTGCAAGACGCTGTAACAAAGGATTAAAGTGTTTGCCGGAAATCTCAAGCATTCGAGTTAAAACTCTTGTTTGAGAGCTTAGAAGTAAGACTGGATTAGCCTAAAAATTACTGCGGATCAGGTGGGGTAAACTTAATCCGTTCAGGACATCTAATTTTGACTCGCTCCCCCTGGGTGATACTTGGCGCAAATTATCCCTAATGGGTAAATCGCGATCGCCGGTTTGCAGAAATATCCTGGTTTTACCAGGTAGAAGGCTGTAACGTTGGCATCTTACTCAAGCAAAGCGAGGCTAGAGCTAGAATAAACAACGGTGCATTGCCGTTGTCAGGCTGAAAGAGAGTTGGAATGCCAAAGTGGAAATTGACCACTGAATTTACGTTTGATGCTGCTCACTCCATCCGGGATTATGATGGGCCTTGTGGGCGATTGCATGGCCACACCTATCGTGTGCGGATCGAAGCAACCTCCCGGCAACTCCATGCCTCCGCCTACTGTCCCCATCCGGTCATGGTCGCTGATTTTCGTACCTTGCGCTGGGCCAAGCAAGATTTGCTCAAAGGCGGGCTGGATCATTCCGTGTTGAACGAGGTGTTGCCCGCTGGCTATGAAACGACTGCCGAGATGATTGCTCAATATATCTATGACAAGACGAAAATGCAGTTGCCCTCTGGGGTGCGCTTGAAAGTAGCCGTTTCGGAAACTCCTAATTCTTGGGCTGAGTATGAAGATGATGAGGCCGGAGACCTATGACAAATCCGATGACGGAGGCTGGGCTGCCCAGGCTGCTGGGGGCCACCTTGCCTGTGGTTGAAACGTTTCACTCGGTGCAAGGTGAAGGCACTTGGACGGGCACCAGTGCTTTTTTTATTCGGCTGGCCGGGTGTGATGTGGGGTGTCCGTGGTGTGATACGAAAGAGTCCTGGAATCCGCGTCGTCATCCCCACTGGTCGGTTGCTGACTTGGTGGCTGCGGCCACAGCGGCCCAACCCGCGATCGCGATTATTACGGGTGGCGAACCCCTGATGCATGACCTGACTGAGCTGAGTCAAGGCTTGCAGGCCAATGGTTTGCAAGTCCATCTAGAAACATCGGGTGCGCACCCCTTCAGTGGCCGTTTTCAGTGGGTTACGTTTTCCCCAAAGCCGACAAAAGCCCCTCACGCCAGCATTTATCCCCAGGTGAGCGAACTCAAAGTAGTGGTGGCAACTCCTGCCGATTTAGAGTGGGCCGAAGCTCAGGCGGCTAAACTGCCAACCTCCACGCCGAAATTTTTGCAACCTGCCTGGGGGAATCCTGATAGTTATGCGCTGATTTTTGCTTACGTCCTTAAGCAGCCAAATTGGCGCATTAGTTTGCAAACGCACAAGTTTACTCAGATTCGCTAAGCAAAGTCAAAAAAGTCAAAAAACTGACTGCCTGATCGAAACCAGATTTGGCAGCAACAAAACTTTATATTTTCCCTTCAGACGCGCCCTGGAGGACTCGAACCCCCGACATCAGGTTTTGGAGACCTGCTATCTAAACCGCAAAAGCCTTGCTTTCCAAAGCTTACAATTTCGCCTTTCAAAATTTGCTTAAATCCTGCCTAAAAAACGCTACTTTTGCAGAATTTGAACCCTCTCAAATTGCTGATTTTCAGGCGATCATGGAGGGACTGTTTTTAGGCGAATAGTAATGACTCAGATAGTTTTAGCTACAGATGTTCCCTCAGACATCAATACGCTAGAGCGGCATATAGCCTGGGCTGGGTATTCACTTGCTTTTGTAAATCCCACGTTAGGGGTTCTGGAAACAGCCGATCGCGCTGAGATGGTGGCTCAGGCAGCGATTTTTAGGGCGGCTGATAACACCTATCGATTACTGGTGAGGGCGTGTATCCCAATCGATCCGGCTTTTATGTCAGATCGCACTAAGAAAGCGTGGATGTTTGCCCAAGAAGTGAGCAACGTGGCCCTACCCGCTGCATTTAAGGCGAACTAATTATGGGCGCGCCTCTGCAACTCAGCACCCCACCGCAGCCAAACGCAGTGCCACAGCGCGCCTTGGCTCCGATGAAATCGTTGCCGACGCTGCCATCGGATTATCCCAGTGGTATCAGCAACCCCGGCCCCAAATATACGGTGCCCGTCTCTAAGCCTGTGGAACCAAGCTGGATGAATCCCACGCCAGCCCCGGCTCCCGCTGCGGCTCCGGCCCCGGCCCCCCGCCCTCAACTGGCTCCGATGAAATCGTTGCCAACGCTGCCATCGGATTATCCCAGTGGGATGAGTAACCCCGGCCCCAAATACACGGTGCCCATTCCCAAGCCTGTAGAGCCAAAAGCTTCACCAGCCCCATTCGCAGATCCGCCCCCCGCCCCCCGGCAACCGCTGAATTTAAAGCCAATGCCAGCGTTGCCGACACTCCCGGCAGATTATCCCAGTGGAATGAGTAATCCAGGGCCCAAATACACGGTGCCCAATCCCAGTGGGGTGCAACCGCCAACAGCCTCGCCTACGCCCATTCCCAATGGGGTGCCAACAGCGGCTCCCAAAGCGCCTATCCCCTCGCCAGCATTTCCCGCAAGTGCGCCCCGTGGGGGCGGTGGGCCAGTTAGTGCAGGGCCGCAATCGTTTCGCATTCCCCCCGGCCTGGGATTGCCAGCCGCCGCTGCGGCGGCTGGCGCTGGAGCGGCGATCGCTTTTGGTGCTCCGGCTGGTGGGGCGATTGGGGGGGCGGCTGGTGGGTTAGCGGGGCAATTGGCAGGCGGAGCATTAGGCGCGGCTTTGGGGGGGCCGATCGGTGGGGCGATCGGTGCTGGCCTGGGCGGAGCCTTAGGCGCGGCCCTTGGTAATGCCTTAGGGAATGCCCTTTGGCCCCCGGCCCTCAACCCAACGCAGAACCCCCCAACCTCTCCAATGCAGTGGGGAGGCTCTTACAAGAACCCTGCGGGATTTACGCTTGGTTTTTATAGCCCTAACAATGGCCCGTTGGCGATCCAGGGGGTCACCAGCTTTTCAATCGGGCAAACCTCCAGGGAATACTACGATCCGAGCGACGGGGAAACCAAGCCCCGGCCCACCATCAACTATTCAGGCCCAGGGTTTAACGTATCCGGAGGTCAGGCCCCGTGGGTCGATCCGGGCTCAATTTCGGTTCAGCCTGTTGGAGCCCCGCCCCAACCGTTTACGCCAATCGCCCCTGGACAATCGCCCAATCCAAATAATTTTCCCATTCCCCTATTGGGCATTCCGGCCCCGGCCCCGGCCCCTGCGCCCCAACCTTCCGCCCCTGGCAGTCCTTCCCCGTCGCCTGCGCCCCTGCCCTCGCCCAATCCCTCGCCCAATCCCGGCCCGGTGCCCCCACCGTTCGCCGTGCCAGCCCCCACCCCAATGCCCCCCGGCTTCTCGCCTACGCCTGGGATTAATCCTGGTGCCAGTCCCTCGCCCAATCCTGGTGCCAATCCTGGGGCAAATCCTGGAGCCAGTCCCGGTGGGAGTCCTGGCAGTAGTCCGGGCGGTGCTTCTGGGACGAGTTCAGCTACAGGGAACGCCACAACCCCGGCGATCGGGGTCGGGCAGCCTGGGCAAAACGTTTCCACTGGAGCAAACCCAGACGGAACGACCAAAACTGACCCCGCGCCCCAAACCCAAACCCAACAGACCCCCGCTGAGGATGGGGATTGCAAAGGCGGTGGAAAATGTCGGTTTGATGACACCCTAATCAAAAAAATCAACAAATACGTTGGCGGCGAAGATAACGCTTTTCCCGCTAATTTGCCCTTGCTCACAGGGGATGGCAATGATGCAGTTGGGAACATCCCCGAAATGTTGGTATGGGTGGTTAAAAACATTGATGCGGTGAGCGGAATGTTTCCTGCTGAAGTCGAGATCGTTGGCTCGGATAGCAAGAAAAAGAAAGTCAAATTTGAGTCGATTGGTCATGCCCTTGAGGAAATGTTTGCGGCCCTCGTCACCATTGCCGAAGATGCCGATGCAACGGTGAACATTGCCGCACGGGCGGCGGTTGAGAGTGTGCAAGGCAAGATTGCAGCCAAGCAAGCAGGCGAGATTGCCACGGCTATTGTGAAGTTCCTGGGCTTCATTGGGAAACCCGTAGACAAACAAGTAAAAATCGGGTTCACACCAGCGGCGGCGGGGCTAAACAATAAACTTGAAAACCAGGAAATGGAGGAATTTCTGAAGCCGTCCGTTCAGAAATATATCGGCTTTGAAAACGATGACGATGATGAGTTGTTGCCCATCCTGAAGCGCATTTTAGAGGATGCCGAAATCGCACGGGCCGCGCTATTTCATCCCGTTAAGCCCAGGCCAAACAAAGATGGTGAGTATGGGATTACTGGGGAATACTTGATTAAGAGCAAGCGGAAACCCAGTAAGGCTGAAAAGGCCCAATGGGAGGAATTTGTTAAGCAATTCAAGGCAATTACTGAAGCCGAAATCGATGAGAAAAAGGATTCTCCAGGGGATAGCAAGGGTAAAAAATAATGGCAGTTTCACTCGCTCTCACCTCTCTCCGTAGTCGCACCAAGGCGGCTGAAATTAAGGCCAAGCGTGTTGTGGCTGATGTGGGTAAAGGCGTTAAGGGAATTCTGCAAAAAATCGCTCGGTTTGCGGGATGGGCATTTGGTCAAATTTGCAAATTCTTTAACCTGAGTTTTGACCGGATTTGGGACATTATTGTTGATGCCTACTTTACGCTGAAATACTTTGATTGGAATGCCACAGATGCCGCCCTACAAAAGCAAATTGAGGCCAATAATCAGAGAATTTTGAATGTTGCCGCCGAAGCACTGGGAGAGCAATTAGGCTTTGGGGCCGTGCGCGTGGCGAACTTTTGGATTGGGCGGATTTTGGGCAAGAAAGAGGGGGCAGGGAAAGCGGCAAAAATCAAGGTACCCGTGCTGTCTGGGCGGATTGGCTTGGCACTGGCAGAGGAGGGGGAAGAAGAGGCCGTAAACAATTTGCGGCGGGTACTCACGACAACGCTATCAGCGCAAGTCTCCAATGCTTTTATCAATACGGTATTGTTGGCGAGACGTAATCAATGGTTTGGAATGCAACCGATCACTAAAGCTCAATCCAATGGCTCAATTCACGAAAAGATTGAGAAAAAAATTGAGACTTTGCCCGTGTGGATGCGCCAACCGATTGAGAATTTTATTGAAGGTTTTGAGGATGGAATTATTGAGGCTGGCTATGTGGTTGCGATGACCATTGACGACCATGTTGCCGCGATGCGATATGCCCAAAATAATGGGTATCGCCGCACGGTGGAAGTGAAGCCTCACAAGGATTCAGAGGAAAAGCTGACCTTTCACGGCACCCAAAACGAAGTGAAAGAACAGATGGAACATACGATGTATGGAACATTCCCTCTGATTGAAAATCGAGATATTGGGGAATATTTCGGTAATCCTATCGATGAAAATATTAAACTTCAACCTCAATTGAGAACCCTAAAGTTGATGTTTTCAGAACACGATAAACCTCCATTTCGGCGGAAAGGAATACTAGGAAAACGGTCTGAAATCTCGGTTCCAGATTGCAAAGCAGGGTTGACATGGGAAGAGTTGAAAACCAGCGTTCGCAAGTATCAATCGGGGGATGTTTTAGTAAGTTGTCGCTTAAAGAATGGGCGATCTTTGCAAGGTTGGTTCGCTAGTGAAACGGAGGGGGTTCAGGTTTTGACGGCTCTCGCTTCACTGTCTACCAGTTCTCTGGATCTAGATTCTTTCCGTTCATCGACGGGAACCAAGAAAGACCCCACTAAAAGAACCAAGACAATGAACCCAGTAAAAGCTGCCTTGGTATTTCCTAAACGTAAGAGTGGTGACAAGGCCGGATTGGTCGGAAACGCTCAACGACTAGAACTGTGGCCTAAGGAAAAGCCGAAAGACTCACAGCCCTTTAAATAAAGATTTATTAAAGTTTTTGGGGCTGTTGTTGAGAGTTCAAGCCCTAGGGTTTGAACTTTTTTTAATCGGTGTTTACCGAGGATTGAAACGATTTGTAAGGCTGTGCATAGTGGGGGAAACCTGTTATTGGACGACTACTATGCCGACTACTCTGAAATCTACGGCTCTCCCCGCTCTGGCTCTCGAAGTAGCTGAGTCTTTGCGCTCTATTGAAGCTGGCCTGACCCCGGCACAGAACCGAGTATCTATCAGTTATGGCAACAGTAACGCCGCCCCCCGGATTGTGACCATTACGGCGGCATTGCCCCAGACTCGCTCGCGGGTGGCTGCGGATGCGGGGACTAAGTTCCTCTTTACGGATTACGCCCCAGACGCGCTGACCCTGACTGGCACCCCACTGGAAGGGCAAGCGATTGAAGGACTAGCCGAGGCTTTGGGCGTGATTGCAGAGGAGTTAGATTCCGCAGAACGAGCCAAACTAGCGGCGGGTGGCACGATTCCGGCTGGAGTCGGCACGGATATCTCCTACGCCAATTTAGAGGCATCAATCTCGATCAATTTGGCCTACAGCATGGTTGTAGACGCGACCGGGAAACCAGCCCCCGTGGTCACAAACCATCTGCTCTAAGCCGTTCTGGCTACTCTTTCGATTGGCTCATTGATTAGGAAGTAGGAGATAAAACAATGCCAACTACAGGCGGCGGTGGGACTAGCCCAACAGGCGTGAACCGCCAAAAAGTGACTGTCTTTTTAGGGCTGGCCAGAGTTAAGCGAACAACGGGGGGAACAACAGATCGAGTTCAAGTTCCTGTTCTGTGTAACGTTCGCAAATACATTCAGGAAAAACTGAATTTGCCCTTAGCGACGGCGGCGCAACTGGAGCAGGCGCGCGGGGACAAAACCATCTATTACGACGGCTGTTTTCATGGGAAAACGGTGGTGATTCCCAGTCCGTTGAACGAGAAAACAGCTAAGGGGAAGATCAAAACCTATTCTTTCCCCGTTCCGGGCTATGCATCCCGGAAAGTCTTGAATGAGGCATTTGGCCCGACGAAGGTTGAGCGGTGGAAATTCCAGGGGGGGCGCTCTCGGTCTGTACCTGGGAAGTCTGCTTAATGCTGGATTGGTTGCCTGATGTTAGCGATTCTGGCGACTGGCAATTGCTGGGCCTGAAATCGCTAACTCAGGCTCAGAAACGGGTTGCGATGCCCTCGCAGGAATTCACGTTGCCCAGTGCGATTTGCTTGATTGATTGCCAGTGTTTCACAGCCCCGGATAACTGGAATTTAGCGGGATGGGCGAGTGTGCTGATTGAGGAAAATTCGTTTCGGGCGGTGGTTGTGGGTCGGGCGGTTGGCTTGAGAGAATCCGCGTTGATTGTTGCCCCCAAATC
Organism: uncultured bacterium; assembly: GCA_964475335.1. Classification (GTDB taxonomy): domain Bacteria; phylum Cyanobacteriota; class Cyanobacteriia; order Leptolyngbyales; family Leptolyngbyaceae; genus CAYYWG01. The sequence goes on along the minus strand of CAYYWG010000009.1, from coordinate 259,375 downwards.
ATCAGGTGTGTATCGGCTGAAGTTTGATTTTCCCCGCTGGCTCCCCCAGGCCCGGTTGATTGTGAAGGGGTTTGTGGGAGAGGACACGCGACCGATGGATCAGCTTTGGAGACTGGAGCAGAAGATCGATGCCCAGACGTTTAATTGAGTTGCGGGTTTACCCCGATACGTGGGTGCTCAGTCCCAGTTTTCCTGAGCGGATCGTGTACTTGTCTTACCCCTATAACGAGGGGATGCAAGCGGTGCTGGTGGCGCAATCACGGGCCTTTTATCCCGTGGCGACGGCCAACACGCGGAGCTATACCCTGAAGGACACAACCGATGTTTTCAGGACGCCTGTAAATATCTGGCCTGAGGAAGCATTGGCATTTAAGGCAATTCCGCGCGATTACAAGCAGACATCGGGCTATTGCCGGGTGCTGATTGAGGTTGAGGAGGATTTGCAGACTGACCCCACTGCAATCATTGAGGAGTTGCAACAGCAGATCGCAGCTTTGGAACAAACAACCACGACCCAGGCGGGGGCGATCGCCACTCTGGAATCTGATACTTCTGCTCAGGATGGGGCGATCGCAGCTTTGGCAACGGGTGTCGCAACTTTACAGCAGGCTGACACTGCCCAGGCGGGGGCGATCGCCGCTATCTTGACCAAAAACACGAGCCAGG
>CAYYWG010000009.1:0-258609 GCA_964475335.1 uncultured bacterium | reverse complement strand
ATAGCGCGATCGCATCATTGCAACAGGCCAATACGGCGCAGGATTCGGCGATCGCAACCCTCCAAAACTCAGTCGTGGCTCTCAGCAGCACGAATACGGCGCAAGATGGCGCGATCGCCGCTATCTTGACCAAAAACACGAGCCAGGATAGCGCGATCGCATCATTGCAACAGGCCAATACGGCGCAGGATTCGGCGATCGCCACGCTCCAAAGCCAAGTTGCGGCCCTGACTGCTAATCTGTCTTGGACAAATTTGAGCCTCATCAACGGCTGGATTAACTACTCTCCGTCTGGGGTCTTCAACGTTGCGCAATATGCCAAGGCGAATGGCTGGGTATTCTTGCGCGGGGCGATTCAGGGGGGCAGCTCGATCAATGCCCAATTCGCAACTTTGCCTACAGGCTTTCGGCCTGCATTGCGGCAAATGCTGGATGCTCTAACCTTGACCTCAAGCTTTGCCTATGTGACGGGGCGGATTGATGTGGAGCTAACGGGGGCAATTAGCAACTTTGGGGCGGCTAATTTCGTTGTCAGTTTGGATGGGCTGGCGTTTTATGTAGGAACTTAGACATGAAACCGACGATTGAGCTGATTGCAATCAGCATTTCGATTTGTACGTTTTTGGCGGGGGTTTTTGCCTGGTATTCGGCCACTGTGGTGAAGCGATACGCGGCCCAACGCGACTTTGAGCACTTGCGCCGGAACTATGCGCAGTTGGCGGAGAACCAGAAAACGATTATGAGCGAGTTTGATAAGCGGTGCGACCAAATCGATCTCGCCCTCATTGAGACAAAGGGCATGATTAACGGGCTACAGGCTCAGGTTTTGGCGGAACATTCACAAGGATGGCGGCGGCGGGATGGCTAAACAACCGGATATCAAGCAAGGCGATTTGCACGTAATTGTCAATGATTGGGAGAGCCGATTTATTGGTGAGGCGAAGTGCTACAACAGCCAAGGGAAGCTGATTTGGAAGATTCCCGCATTAGGAAAAGGTGTGGATGGCCCCAGGACAAATGTGCATGGTGGGGATACGCCACCGGGGCTGTATTTGGCGGGGCAGATTTACGAAACGATGCCCAGTGAGCCTGCTCACATTTGGCGGAGCTATGGGAAGTGGTGTGTGGACATGATCGAACAGGAGAACCAGGAGGCGGGGGTAGGCCGCGCGGGAATTTGTCTGCATGGGGGCGGCTCTGGGTTACCAGACCCACTGGCGGATTACCAGGAGTTGATACCCACATTCGGCTGTGTGCGGCTGCACAATCGCGATTTGGATACGGTGGTGATTCCGTGCCTCAAGCAGGCAGTTTCTAAGGGTTTTCGGATGTGGATTACGGTGAACCAATTACGATGAACACAGACAAACTCACTACGGCGGCTGGCGTTGCGACATTCATCAACCTGTTTGTGAGTGCCCTGGTGCAAGCTGGCTTTTTTACCCAGGATATGGAGCCTGTGGCGACGGCGGGGGCGGCTTTGTGTGTGGCTGCATTGGGTTATTACAGCAACAAGCGGTCTAAGTCACGATCGCTATAATTGGGGAGGATCTGCCAAATCCGACAGACTACACCCTGAATTGAAGCAACAGCCCCCGATCGCACCAACGACCAGGGGCTTATTCATTGGGTAGGCCGATAAGTTTAATTGATTAATTAGGTGCTGCGAGCCGAGAAAAAACTTATGTAAATCGCTAAACTCGATCGCGCTCCAAATCAGCGATTGCCTTTTCATAGCACCATTGCGCCGACTGCCCTGGATGCTTCTCGCGCACCAACTTCACCAGGCGCATCGCGGCGGCTCTGTCCCCATGCATCATGCCAATCAATTGATGCTCCAACAGGGTGAATGACTGGTTCTGGTTCTGTGACGATGGATCTGCCTGCATTGCCGCAAGCCGTTTCTCGACTTCCTTGTCAATTGCTTCTCTGTAAGCTTTTCTGCCAGCGGTGAGCATCCATCCTGTAAAGATCACCATCCACAGAACAAGAAACCACGGCTGGACGGGTGGACATTGCTGAGGCGTGTAGTAACTGGGAACCTGGATGAGTGTGTGTGTCTGCATTTGGGCATCCTGAAGAGGAGTTACAACAAAGCCCCCGGTCATGCTGCGATCGGGGGCTTATTTCATAATTCCCAGGTGGGCCGATAACATACCACTGGACTTATTGATGCTGTTCTTGTGGTTGGTCTGGTGGAGGTGGATTTAACGAAGGGAGAATGATGGATACATTCATCTGACTGTTGCTTGATGGCCTATAGACAATTGAGATTTCCTGAATTTCGTTTGCAGAGATGGGTCTTTGTAATGCTCGACTGACCAGATCCAATAGTACAGGCTCAAAGTCTTCCTTTTCCATCCGAAGTTGCAGATTCATATAATTGACCTATTGATACTTCAAAGCCCCTAACCACAATGGCCAGGGGCTTTTTTAAAGTTCCCAGTTTTGTACGAAACCACACTAATTTTTGGATAACAGGCGATCGACGGTGGCTTGCTGTTGTTGGGCCAAGGCAATCAGTTGGGCAATGTTTTCGGCTTGCTGTTGGGCAACTTGCCGCTGCTCTCTCGTTTCCGCTGCGAGCTGGTTCACCCCGCGCCCAAACTGAGCCACGGTGTCTGCGAGGTCACTCACCTGCACGGCCAATTCATCTACCTTGCTGCCTAAGATTTCAATACTCTGGTTCAGTTGGTCAGTCATCTCATCCACCTGGACTTTCTTCCGTCTCAATATAGGTCAACAATTCATCTGGAGAGCAATTTAGCGCCCTACATAGCTTGGCAATCCGCTCAATCCAGTCCAGAGCATTTCTCCCACTCTCCCAATTCGAGATAGTCGATTCTGTCACGCCTACCTCATCGGCCAACTGCCTTTGAGTGAGATTAGCGCGTTTCCTGAGTTCAGCGATTTTAGACATTGGAACTTTACCCATAAGGCATTAATACCAATATCTTGCCCTAAAAGTCTTTACCTTAAATCTTTAGCCTTAAAGTATTGACACCCTTAAAACTTTAAGGGTAGAGTTCATCCATCGGATTCCAATGTGCACGATCGACTATCACGGATTCCGTTGATTTCTAATTCAGCACAGCAAATTCCAATCATCGACACAGATTCCAATGGAAACGATTGAAATCAAGACTAGATATACGTTTGAGGATTTACAAAGGGAGCTTGCTCGGATTCGAGATAGAGGGATGCCCCGGTCAACCCTCTACTACTGGTTGGAGAAACTAAGGATTCTCCCTGGGCTGGATGGGTATTACACCGAAGACGATTTAGATGTTTTGAAAGACCTGAACCGCTTCCTGAAACGATGCCCATCCATCAAGAAATTCTCTATTGTCCGCTTCTCTTAACCAGCAATTGACCACCATTACAGGAACCAAAACCATGCCACGCTTTGACAACCAACGACCCCAAGCCCCCGAACTGCCCACACTGAATCGCCCCCAATCGAGCGATCGCCCCATGCAGCCCTCGCAGCTCTCCCAGTCCCAGGTCACCGCCCAACGCGCGGCAGAGCAGGCCAAAATCTCCCTAGTCAATGGCCACCAAGAACGGTTAGTAGCTCTCAATAATGCCCTGGATAAAGCCGAGCAACGCCGGGAGGAAACCTTGGAACGGCTCAGCGATCGCGTGGCCTACCTGCAAGATGGCGACCTATTCATGCATGACCTGTTGAAGCTAAGCCAGCAAAAGCTGAAAGGCGATGATAAACGGCAGGATAAGCAGCAAGCATCAACCACTGCCATTGATGCCCTGATTGATGCCTTCGACGTAATTGGCGATTGGGAAATCCCCGCCATTTCCCCCTCCACCGTTGCAGGCGCTTTGCCGATGTAAATCAAGAGGGCGATCGCCGACCGTGGAAAGCTGCGCGATCGCCCTAACGCAAACCTTAAGGAGAACGACCATGCAAGGATTTTGGAGAATAGGCAACACTTGGATTAATCCCGCTGAGATTTCCTACGCAAGACTAACGAAAACGCAGACAGGGCCAGTGCTTGAAGTCTATCTAAAGGCTGGGGTGAATCTTTCTTTTACCAATCCAGATGAGATTGCCAGCCTAATAGGCGACGGCACCCAAAAACGCAAAATCTTCAGCAAACCTGAATAACCAGAGGGCGATCGCCCACCGTGGAAAGTAGCGATCGCCCTCGTCCCATCACAGGACTAAATTATTATGAACCGAATTCTCACAGTGACTTGTGCGATCGCCCTGCTGGCCTCATTGGGAGCCAACGCGATCGCCTGGATGCAACTCCGCCCCAAGCCCTTTGGCGGGGGACTGCCCACCAATGCTGCCAGCACCATCGCCACCGCCGAATGTGCCATCAATGGCGATCATTCCTGGGAACTCATCTTGAGTGACAAACCCCTAGCACGGCGTTGTACCGAGGTCTGGCAGACCGACCCCAGCCTGCTAATTCCCTACCGCTATCGCAGTCTTCAGCCCGTGGCCTGGGGGGCACAATGAGCGATTTACAAAAAGTGGAACTCCCCCCCGCCCAAATCACCCCGATTGAGGGCGGCAGCCTGATCCAAATTGGGGACAAAGTGTATCACCTGGCTGAATTACAAGCCACGGCCATTCAGCCCCATACCACCCAACTGCAACCGACGGCGATCGCCAACGCCCCCAAGCCAAACCCGCCCTCTACCTGGAAGGATGACCCGGTAGCCTTGGCAATGTGGATCGGTGGAGGCGTGTTGGTGTTACTCGCGATCGCCTTTCTCGCTGACTTGTTCAGCCCCAAAACTCCAGTCATGCCCGTTGCCCCCGCGCCAACTGCGTCCCCCGTTGCCCCGGCACAGCCCCAAACCATCATCGTGCAACCGCCCCCCCCAGCCCAAACCCAACCCTACACACGGGAAACCTGCAAACCAGCGGGGTTCCTGTGGTTGAGCCAAGAATGCACCAAAACGGAGGGTTTTAACTGATGAGCAACCCACAATCTGATCCCAATCTGGAAGCAGTGGTTAATGCCCTGCTCAAACAAATCAAGCAACAGCCCGTTAAGACAGAGGTGCCCGTGCCCTCATGGATTGAGCACCGCTTCGGCATCCCCAAAACAGGTGAGGAAGTGCTGTGGCGCTTTTCCTGGCTGTTTGTGGTGCCCGGTATCCTCACCCTGGTTTTACTTCCCGCCTTTGATTGGCTCTTTTTCAACGGCTTTCCCTGGATTGTGCTGCTATTCGTGGGGGGGCTAAGTGTGGCCTATGGCCTCACCTACTGGCTCACCGTGCAGGCCGCGCCCAAACTGCAAAGTCTGCTCGATGTGCAGTTTGGCATTCCCCTCTGTGTAATCTTTTTCGTCGTCGTGTGGGAGTTCTTGGCATGAGCGAAGGACTGAAGCCTTATCAATTGGTGGAAACCTACCACCAGGCCCGACACAGCCGCATACATGGCTGGACATTCAGCACCCTCGCCGCGATCAGTGCCCTGGCTGGATTCGGCACCTTTCTATCTGAGTTGCCGATTCGCCAGCAACTATCGGTTGGCTTATGGGGCACCAGCCTGTTATTGGCCAACCGCGCCGCCGTCGCCTCCAAAGATGCCAACAAATACACCAAGCGCGTGATCGCTCTGGAGCAGGCCAGCGAAGATGTTCACCTCCATCAACTGCTGCGATCGGTCCAGCCTTCCCTCGCCCCCCTCCAATTGCCAGCCGCCGTCGCGCCGCCTTCCCTCTATGACTGGCAGCAAGCCCCCGACGAAGGCGTAGGGTTCATCATTGCCGGGAACTCTGGATCGGGAAAAACCAGTGTCGCGACATGGTTAGCGGGATTGCTCACCCAAACTGAACCGGCGCAAGTGCTTGTCCTTGACCCTCATTGGAATGACCTGTGGCAACAGCAAGGACTGCAAGCCATTGGACACATTGAGGAGATTGAAGCGACCATCCAAGCGTTGCTGACCGAACTGGACGATCGCTGCACTCGCAAAGGGCAAGGTAAGCCACTGGGTGAGCCACTGCTCATCATTGCCGATGAGATTGGCGCTTGCTTGGAGCGATTCAAAAAACCCGAATGGATTGAAACTGCGCTCCGACGGCTAGGCAGTGAGGGCCGTAAGTTCAATATGACCTTCATCGCCATCAATCAGAGCAAAAACGCTTTAGATTTAGGCATTTCCGGCGCTTATCAAAGTAACTATGTCTTGGTTTTGTTGGGAGCCGCGGCGCGGGCTAAAGCCCGGTTAATAGGCAAAGAAATGATGGAGGCAGTGAAAGGCATTGCCTATCCCTGCATCGTCTCCGGAGCCTGTGAGGATGCCCTCGCCCCCCACCCCACCCATGCCAGCTATACCACCTTCAAGAAAAAGGGGAATGCCCCCCAAAACCTCATCCCAATCAAACAATTGCCACTGACCTTCTTATCCCAATCGCAAATGACACCCACCCTTGAACAATTCAGCCAGGAATTCAACAGCCCCGACCCTCGAATGCAACTCGAAATCGCCTATCAAATGCCCAGCGCCACAGCGCCAGAAGTGCAAACAAAACCGAAACAATTGAGTTTTGATATTGATGATTTGCTACCAGAATTAAAGCCAGTTGTGCGAGTATCAATGAAGCTAGGCGGCTGGATCAAAGCCATCGATTGTAAGCGGAATGCTAACGCCCTCAAAACTGTCTCGACTGAAGAAATTAGGGAGTATTTCAAAATACTGACAGGCATGGGGTGTGGTGCCACACGGGGTGATGGGGAGAGCCTCCAATACTCCGCTTTTGAGGACTAACACCACCCTGTGGTGAATGGGGTGTGATGCCTGCTATGACTAAGGTGTGATGCCCCACACCCAACCCGCCATCACCCCCTGTGATGCCCGATCACCACCCCACCCCAACACAACCCAACATGAACAAAATCACCCTTGTTTTTGCAGACGAACAAAGCGCTAAAAGAGCGTTGATAGACTTGCTTGAAATGCAGCGTGAAGGAAACATAGTCTGGACAGCCGAATTAAGGGAAACGTCAATCGACATTGAAGGAATGTGCATTCTTAAGCCCTTACCTGCAAATCTTGTAGCAATCATTATTTGAGGCATTAAAAAAACGGGAACCTTAACCAGTTCCCGGCCTGCGCTCACCAAAAGCCAATCATCTATTTTTCTAAATCTTGTTGCAAAGCCTGCAACTGCTCCAAAGATTGTAGCTGCGATTGCAACCGCCGAATCTTTCTGCTTGCGCGTTTTGCATCATCTTCAGCTTCGAGCAACTGATCCCGCAAGCCTTGCATCAATTGCTCAAGGATTCCCCCAGTAGTGAGCCGATTGATATGTCGCCGAGACCAATCCTGGCGATTAGCTCCGAGCGGCCCTCCAGATTCAGACTTTTTGCCATAGCATCCAGATTCTTGATCGCTGTCTGAGGCAGCGTGACTGAAATTACCTTTGTCGGTTCCCCGTATTTTGGCGAGCGAGCCATCGTTCAATCTATCCATATAGAACACCCTAATGTTAGTTTCCTCCGTAGAGTTATAGCAATATTTCTCAATGGATTGAATCGACTTTTGGGATTGTATCCATATAGAATGTTGGGCAGGCCGCTACGCCGTTTCACCAAAAGGACAGCTATTCATGAAATTCTTTCAAATTGGCGACCGAATCCTGAACGCAGACCACATCACCCATGCCTGCTTTTCCCCTGCCGATACTCAGGAAGCTGAGTTAGTCATCAGTTTTGGCTGTGAAGATGTCTCAATCTTTTACGGCATCGAAGCAGAGCAGCTATGGGGGCGGCTGTCGCACCTGGCATTAAAGGTATTGCCCCCAGAGCAACTCAAAAGTTTGGCGTAGCGTGTGATCTCCATCGCGTTCATGGGGTTCGGCCTTGCCAAGGGCCAGCCCCTTTTTTTGTTCACTTCAACTTGACCTATGAATGCATTCAACATCCTTGATCATGTTGAGAAGTTAGAGCCACATCCCAAACAACGCGGCGTGTACGTTTGCCCTGTGTGTGGCGATGACAATCTCAAAATCAGCAAAGACGGCGCTTACAAATGCTTTTCCCACGATTGCAAAGCGGCTGATATCCGCAACGCGATCGCCCCCCTCACTCCCCAGGCCAAGGCCAACTATCGCCAACAGAAGGCCAAGCCCAAATCCAAAAAAGAGAAGGAGCGGGATGCAGTGTTGGCGGCTGCCGATGTCGAGTTAAAAGCCCACGAATTAGCGATGTCAGTTGAGGGGGGCTATGAATCTCCCAATCAGGCTCAAGTAACGATCGCGTCCTGGGCGAAGGAGCATGGGCACAATGTCTTTGCCGCTCAACAGTTGTTAAAGGAATTAGTCCGCAAGCTGCCAGACGATAACAACGACGAGCAGCCGAAGGAATTGAGGGACTATGGGAAGCTGCGAGCGAAGTTTGGCGATCGCCTCCGGTACAACACCCTGAGAAACCAAGTCGAACTGGATGGGGTGTACTTTCCGCCAGCAACCGCCAAATTGCACTTTGCCATCAAAGAACGGCTGAACCTCAAATCCTGCCGGGATGATGTGGGCGATATCGTCGTCATGATTGCCCGCGAAAACAGCTACAGCCCCGTCGTGGAATATCTAACCCAGGTTAGTGAGCAGTATGCCGAAATTGGCATCTTAGACAATTTGGCGGAACGCTACCTGGCCACCAAAAACTCGCTGCATCAAGTCCTCCTAATGAAATTCTTAGTTGCAGCCGTGGCTAGAGCATTTGAACCCGGATGCAAACTAGATACGATTCTGATTCTGCAAGGCAAGCAAGGATTTCAGAAATCTACATTCTTTAAAGCGCTTGCTTCTCCCTGGTTTGATGGCAACTACAGCAAGGCTTCAGGTAAGGATGAGATTCTGCGATTACATTCAGCCTGGATACTTGAATCGGCTGAGTTTGAGTCAGTCTTCAAGCGAAAAGACATCTCAGAATTGAAAGCATTTATCAGCACTCAAGAAGATTTAGTGCGCCCTCCCTATGGCCGCTCCATCGAATGGTTCCAACGGGCTTCAGTGTTCGTGGGTACCACCAACGAACAAGGGTTTCTGTCTGATTCCACTGGGAACAGACGGTTCTGGATCATTCCAGTGGCTCAACCGATTGATTGCAATGCTTTGGCGCAAGAACGCGATCGCATCTGGGCGGCAGCGGTGCATCTCTACAGGCGCGGTGAACCGTGGTGGCTCAGTGCCGACGAGGAAGAGCAAATCGACCAGGAGCGGGAATTCTACCGCTCCACTGACCCTTGGTATCCCACCATCGCTGAATACGTGGAATTTGCCACCGAGACAACGACAAAATTCCTGCTTGATAACGTGCTGAAAATTGACATTTCACAACAGAACGTTGGCACGGCTAAACGAGTCGGCGCAATCCTGCGGGAACTGGGCTGGGAACAAACGCGATCGCGGGAAAACGGCAAACAAATTCGCGTGTGGAAAAAAGAGGAATCAGCATGATTAGCCTTTTTTGCCAAATTCTAGTGTCACAAGTGTCACAAAGTCTAGAACGCCTACTAGGTCAGGGTTCTAGCTGTGACATTAGTGTGACACTAAGCCAAATTCTAGTGTCACAAGTGTCACAAAAAACAGGGTGTGACATTAAAAAAACGCCCTGTGACATTAGAAATCCATCTAGTGTCACGGACTGAAACCCTTACCCACAGGTAGTTTCCAGCCCTGTGACACTTGTGACACTAAAAATCGCCAAAACACTAGAGGAAAAATGAGAGCTTTTATCAATCAAGACACCAATGAACCCATGACCGTGTACGAAGCACGGCAGAAATACGGCAAAGATGGGCGGCTAATTTGCCCCTTGTGCGGCGCTGCTCATTGGGCGGCTGGCTGGGATGTCGAGGATCGCTACTACTTCCTTGAGTGCCAGGAATGCCACACCTATCTAGTCGAGGAGGAATAGCCATGCAAAGAAACTGCCCTGAATGTGGCAACCCCTTGATCTGGGATGGCCTTGCCCATCTATGGCTATGTACCGCTTGTTTGTGGGATTCGTACAGCGAAACTGAGGAGGAGACCCCTGATGGGCAGACCATCTAAATTTGGAGAGCCAACCACCGCGATCAGAGTACCAGAATCCAAACTCTCACTAATTCAGCAGGCACTAGATCAGGGTTTTGTACAAAACTCCGAAGGGCAAGATGATGCTTTCCTTGAGGAAATGGTGCAAAAGACTCTAGCCCGATGCGAAGAAGTCGGAGCCAGCCCCCGCAAGCTGTTACTCCATCTCATCTTTCACGATTTATGCGAGAAGCTAGACCGCTTTCCTGAACGTGATCAGCATGAGTTTGTTGCGCGAATTTGCGATCGCTACCTGGTGGGGGATAAGTAGCGATGGCCAGACCACTAAGCAAAGACTGGATGGAAACCAAGCCAGCCGCCAAAGAATTGGGGATTAGTTTTTGGCTCCTACGCAAACTGAGGCGAGATGGAGCCTTAAAAGGGGGCACACACTACCGCGTGAAAAACCCCCAATCAGAAAAACCTCAGTATTTATGGCACGTTGGCCGAATTGCTAAATTGATGACCCCCGAATCGGTGGAGCCAGCGGGCGATCGCTCCGATTGAGCACCACTTGATGCACCTGTTGATGGTCACGGGCCGTAATCCAATGCTGATAGGTTTCATTGTGAACCACAAGACTATGACCCATCTGGGCAGCCGCGATCGCATCTGGCACCCCAAACAGCAGCGATCGCACTGCCCAGGCGTGGCGTAAGTCATAAGGTTTCCAGGGCATCCCGGCCCGTCGCAAATAGCAAGTTACGCGATCGCCAAAATCACTATGCTGTCTGCCTGTTACGTCGGGCAGTTTGGGAGACGCAAGGCCAAAAGCCTCCACCCATTCTGGATAGTATGGCCACACCTGCCGCCGTTGTGTTTTGCCCTTAAGCACTGTCACCTCTTGCCCCCGGTAGGCATCCAAATCTAGAAAAAACGCCTCATGGGGCCGTAGACCATAGGTGGCTATTGCCCCATAGACCCACCGCCAAGTCTGATTAGAAATAGTCTGATAAAAGGCCGCAATTTCCTCATCCGAGGGCAGGTTACGCGGGGCTACAGTCCGGGCTGAATAGTTCCCTTGCAAATGCTTAAAATCTCGCTCCAACCCAGCAAAGTTGGCCAATTTGCTAAACGCCTGACACAACCGTTTGCGCTGTCTACTATTCGGCTTCGACTCTAAAACGACCAATTCCAAAGCCTCATAGGTCAGCAAATTAGCTAAATTCAGGCGGTCAAACGCTTCCGCGTAATCTGTTCGCCAAGTAATAGCTGAAACCTTGCTTTGATACTCTTGCTTGAACCGCTCTACCCAATCCGCGATTGTGGTGGGCGGTTGCTGCTTAGTAGATAAATATGGCCTCCAATCAAATTGATTCAAGTCCAGTAATGCTCCTACTTTTCGGGCCTCCTTCTCAGCCAGAGCCACCGTCGCCGGATTTGCACTTAGCCCTAATGTGATGCGCTGTTGCTTGGGCCGAGAATCCGGACTCCCCGCCTTGGGTGGCAACGTTGCCTGTAGATAGAGCTTGCTACCAAGCATTTGAATCCGAACCCGAACATTCGCCTTTTTCAGCCGTTCATTTGCCTGCTCAATTTTTCCCGTAATCATGCCTTGCTTAAATCTTGCTTAGATTTGCAGGTACATCCAGGTATATCTAGGTACATGGAGGTACATTAACGAATCTCAACATTTGCCAAGATTCAGTAATAGCAAGGCATTTCTAGATTTTTAAGGCATGAATTAAACGCGCCCTGGAGGACTCGAACCCCCGACATCAGGTTTTGGAGACCTGCGTTCTACCAACTGAACTAAGAGCGCTCACGAACATCTTTGATTAACCTTAGTTTACCAGCTAATGAGGATGTTCGGTATCGATTCTTCCGCTTTGGCGATTGGTTTAGCGATCGCCATTGCCAAACCTGCGAGTAACCAACGGTTACAGCGGGCGATCGAAGCGTTGCTTCAAGCGGGTTGCCTTGCCCACGCGATCGCGCAAGTAGTAAAGCTTGGCCCGACGAGCCCGACCGCGCCGTAGGACGGTAATTCCGTTGACACGGGGGGAATGGAGTAAGAAGACCCGCTCCACACCGACGCCCTGAAAAATACGGCGAACAGTAATGCTTTGGTTAATTCCGGCTCCGCGCTTGGCGATCACAACACCTTCGTAGGGCTGTGTGCGCTCTTTGCCGCCTTCTTGAATACGCACACCGACTTTGACGGTGTCTCCGACATAGATAACGGGTAGATCCGTTTTCATTTGTTCCGCTTCGATTGAGCGGATGATCTCCTGAGCGTTCATCGGCGTAGGTAAAAACTTCACAGTCTTCAATGTTAGCCTGAGACCCCTCAAGAAGTCTAGCTCAATCTGAAAATTTGCTGGCAAAAGACGACTGAACGGGCAAAGTTGCGATCGCGTATCCCCCTCAGGAGGATTGTCATCTGCTTAGAAATCGCCATACTTAGCTGAGGTTCGTTCCGCCGTTGGCTGCTAGCTCCCCGGCTGCTAGCTCCCCGTTGTTGGGGCGGCTGCCTCCTGGGCTGTGGCGCAATTAGCGAGCCAAGCGATCGCTGACGGAACTTGGCTTTGGCCCTTTTTTGTTTTGCTTCGTTGTTTTTAAGCCATCGGTTTCAAGTCGTCAATTTTTATTTTTTCTTTCATTTTTTACCCTTCCTTCTGTGCCCTTTCGTTTGTGCAGTGTTGACCTGCTTTCACTTCAGCTCTAGTTTGGTCTCAATTTTATGTGGAATACTTCATCCAGTGGCTGGCTCAGTATCGGGACAGCCCTTGCCTTGACTTTGGTGGGGACGGGCTGTACGCAGAATGCCCCCTCTACGGATTCTGCTGCGACTAATCCATCGCCTGCGGCCAGTGCCAGCGCCTCCGGTATCGGCACCCTCGAAATTCGTGCTAACGGTGAGGATTTTATTCGGCAAGGGTTTCTGTCGCGGGATGGGTGGAAAGTCACTTTTGATCATGCTTATGTGACAGTGGCGGCGATCAAAGCCTATCAAACCGACCCACCCTATGATGCGACCTCGGAAAAACCGCTGACAGCTACCCCCCAAGTGACCCTCGACCCACCCCAGACGGTAGACTTGGCCGTGGGGGATGCCACGGCTGACCCGGTGTTGGTGGCCGCAGTCCAGGCTCCGAGTGGGCGCTACAATGCCTTGTCGTGGCAGATGCCCCCAGCCACAACTGGCCCTGCGGCCCAAAGTGTGGTGTTGCTGAAGGGCAAGGCAACCAAAGCCGACCAGGCGATCGCCTTTACGTTGAACCTGGATCGGCCATTGGAATATCAATGTGGAGAGTTTGTGGGGGATGTTCGCAAGGGCAATTTGGCTGCCCAGGGCACGGCAGAGTTAGAGCTAACGTTTCATTTTGACCACTTGTTTGGCGATGGCACTTTACCTGCCAACGATGAGCTGAATCAACAGGCGTTGGGGTTTGGGCCATTAGCCGCGATCGCCCAAAATGGCAAAGTTGAAGCGAATTTGACCCAGTTGCAGCAAGCCCTCTCATCCGAAGACTTTGAAAAGTTTTCTAAGATTTTGCCGAGTCTGGGTCATGTTGGTGAAGGGCACTGTCGAGCAACTATGGTAACTACAAACAAGTCATGAGTCATTTTACTCACTTATCATTACCGCTGGTCAGGGGGCGATCGCGCCTTGGGGTGAACGGTTGGCTATTCGGTGCGGTGTTGGGGGTGGTCAGCCTGGGCGGGGCGGAAGCCGCGATCGCCCACGGGGTGGTGACGACCTACCAAATCAAACCCCAGATTCAGCTCCGGGCTACCTATGATTCGGGCGAACCGTTTGCCCAGGCGCAGATCAGTGTTTATCCCCCCAATCAGGACACGCCCAGCCAAACGGGCCAAACCGATCAGCAAGGCCAGTTTTTGTTTACCCCTGATCCGGCCCAACCGGGGGTATGGCAAGTCAAGGTGCGGGCGGGCGGCCACGGTGCCGTCATGAACATCCCTGTGGCGGCAGCAACAGCGGCAGAACCCACGGAACAAGCGCCCCAAACTCTGGCGGCGACGACCGGGGGCGGCGTCTATACACCGCTGCAAAAGGGGGTGATGGTGGGGGCGATCGCCTGGGGCTGTCTGGGTACGGCTCTTTTTTGTCTACGGAGGAAAGGCTAAATGCACATCCCCGATGGGATTTTGCCCGCCCAAATTTGTCTTGGTGGCTATGCCCTCACCGGGCTAACGACCTGGTTTTCGCTGAAGCAAATTAACCGTTGTGCCAATCCGTTGGAAGGGGTGCCCCGAGCAGCGTTGTTGACGGCGGCTTTTTTTGCGGCATCCTTGCTACGCATTCCCCTCCCCCCGGCCAGTGTGCATTTTGTCTTGAATGGCATGTTGGGGGTGGTGCTAGGCTACTATGCTTTCCCGGCCATTCTGGTGGGGCTGGGGTTGCAAGCGATTATGTTTGGCCACGGTGGGCTAAGTACCTATGGGGTCAATGCTGTGATTATGGGCATTCCAGCGTTGGTGGCGGCGGCGTTGTTTCGGAGTCGCGATCGCCTGTTTCCTGCCCAGGCTCAGACGCGCTGGCTCACGGGGAGTTTTGCCTTCATGGCGGGGGCTAGTGGTGTGGGGTTAGCGGCCCTGGTGTTTTATAGTCTGGTGATTTTTAATCTTCCTGCGGATCTGAACGCCCAAGCCGAACAAGCCGCCTTAACGACCTTACTGGTGGCCCACGTTCCCCTCATGTTGTTGGAAGGGGCGTTCACGGCGTTACTCGTGTTGTTTTTAGAAAAAGTGAAGCCGGAATTATTGAATTTACGCCGGAACACCCATTCCCTATGAGACTGGCCTTATGAAACTGGATCTCGATGCCTATATTGCGCGGCGATCGCCGATTCACACCTGGGAAACTCGGTGCAAATTGATCGGGTGTATGACTTTGATTTTGGCCTTTGCCTGTGTGCAGCAATTGTGGCTGTTGCCGATCATGGTCATGATCACCGTGATTTTTTATAGTTTTTCCAGATTACCCTTGTCTTTTTTGCAGCATCGTTTACGTTATCCCGGTTTATTCCTAGTGGGCATTGTGGGTTTGGTGCCGTTTGTCTCTGGCCAAACTGTGCTGTGGCAATGGCATTCCATCACGGTGTATCAGGAAGGGGTGGCCGCTGCTGTGCTTATGACAACGCGCTTTTTTTCAATTTTGACCGTGGCGCTGATTCTTGTGGGGACAACGCCCTTTCTGAGTTTGCTCCAGGCGTTGCGATCGCTGGGTTTATCTCCTATCTTGGCCGATATGACCATGCTGACCTATCGCTACTTGTACGATATCATTGCCAACCTGGCGACGATGCGAACAGCCATGCAACTCCGGGGCAGCACCTATTTGCTGCCATCGGGTCAGCGTCAACCCTGGGGGGCTCGGCTCCGCCATTTTGCGGCCTTGCTGGGCACGTTGTTGATTCGCAGCTACGAGCAATCGGAACGGGTATATAAAGCCATGCGCCTGCGCGGTTATGGTCAGCTTGCTGCGCAGCCCCAAACCCTGCGATCGCCCATTCCCCTCAGCAGTTGGTTGGCCCTCGCCTTGACCAGTGCGATCGCCCTTAGTTTGATCAGTGCGGAGTTTTGGCGATCGTTCGTTTAACTCCCTCTGGCCGTCGTTCCTGCCCTATTCCGTCCGCCTGTCTCCGTTTGTTGCTCTGCGTTGATTCCTTTTCTGTCGTTGGCTCCCGTCACAAATTTATGACCTTAACTGAGCACTTTCTTCCCCATCTTGCGGTTGGCACCCAGCCCCAGTCCTGGCCTGGTGGTGCCGCCGCGATCGCCCTCCAAACTCTCAGCTTTTCCTATCCAGACTGTCCCCATGCTTTGCACAACCTCAGCCTCACCATTTATCCCGGCGAACGGGTGGGGTTAGTTGGGGCAAATGGCTGCGGCAAAACGACGTTGTTTCAACTCATCTGTGGCGTGCTGACCCCCACCGCAGGCCAGATCTCGGTGTTGGGGCAACCCATTGAGCCTGGACAATTTCGGCCTGACTTAGGCCTAGTGTTCCAAAATCCAGATGACCAATTGTTTTCCGCCTCAGTTTGGGATGATGTGGCCTTTGCCCCTCGGAACATGGGGTTGTTACCAGAAGACGTGGAACAACGAGTGCGGACGGCAATGGCCCTGACGGATGTACAGGATTTGGCGAGTCGATCGCCCCACCATTTATCCGGTGGCCAAAAAAAACGAGTGGCGATCGCGGGCATCCTGGCCATGAATCCCCAGGTCTTGTTGCTGGATGAACCCACGGCCCAGTTGGATCCCTTTTCCCGGCGACAACTGATTCGGTTGCTCTCGTCTTTGCCCCAAACCCAACTCATCGCCACCCATGATTTAGACCTCGCTTTAGAGTTGTGCGATCGCACTATCCTCCTGAGCCACGGCCACCTCATCGCTGATGGCAACACCCACACCCTCCTGGGTAATGCAACCCTGCTGGAGCAATATGGCTTGGAGTTGCCCCTCAGTTACAGTCGGCCCTATTGCCTCCTAGAGCATACCCCGCTGGGTTAAGCGCCCGACCCGCCGCGATCGCCCCTGGTGGCGGCCCCGCCGCTCGTCATCATCTCTAATAATCGCTGTCTGCCACGCAAATTCCCCGACATTTAAGGCCATTTGTCGCCGTTCTTCGACAATGAGGACACAAAATTTTGTCAGCCGTTGTCCGGTCACTGGCCCCATCCGTTGGTTGTGAATTGCCTGAAGTTTGGGCTTCGAGAGTCATATCCATCCTACGCAAAAGGAATAGCCTTTTCATTGTATCGTTGTGGGCTAGCGCCTGTGGCCAAAACCCCATCGTAGTAGGGTTGCCCGGACTCATCGGCGCTTCCCAAGACGATCGGGTGGTGCCCATCGTTGGGAGAATCAGTTTGAGTAAACCAATGGAGCGAAGGACACGATGCAAAGTCAAAATATCGATGCCATCAAGGCCATTTTTCACAGTCGGTTAACGACGCTTGAGCATATTTTGAAAACTGCGGCAACTCATTTCAACGACAGTGAGGAATTTCTTGAGCGCCGCCTTGCTGCCGATATGTTTCCTTTGAGCACTCAAATTATTTTTACGTGCAATCAACCCTGGAATTTTGCTTTGTGGTGCGATGGGCAAGCGCCTAATAATCTCGACCCAACGGTGACTTCTTTGCACCAAGCGTACGAGCAGATTACAAAGACCAAAGAGAAGCTGACGGCGAGTGCTGCTGTGGATTCAAAACTGAATGAAGTGTCGCAGATTCCCTTAGGTGAAAGCCTTTATCTTGAGTTATCTGGTCGTGCTTATGTGGATGAATTCTTGATGCCCAATTTTTATTTTCACCTGGTCACAACCTACGATATTTTGCGTATGGCGGGTGTGCCTTTGGGTAAGCGAGATTATATGCTGCATTTGATTCCCGGCATTCGTCAGGTCGCTAGCTAAGTCGTAATCAATTGCCGTGCAACAGGTGTTGGGGAAGGTGTCCGCTCATCCAGGAGGGCACCCCGGCGATCGCAAATTGCCTGGTTAAGGGGACTACTGGAACTATTGAATTCAGTGCGATCGCGGATCTGGTAGGGTGCGTTGCTGATCAACAAACGCACCCATTTGGGTATTTTTATATCATGAATTAATCCAATGATTCCATGCCCAACTACCGCAGACCAGCTATTGCAGGTGGCACTTACTTCATCACCCAAGTCACCTATAGTCGCCATCCCTGGCTCTGTATGGATCTAGCCCGTCATGCCCTACGAACAGCCATCAATCAGGTGAGACAAACCCGTCCCTTTCGGATTGAAGCCTTTGTGCTGCTGCCCGATCATTTCCATTGCCTCTGGACATTACCTCAAAACGACAACGACTTGTCAACTCGGTTAAGACTCATAAAAACCTATGTAACGAAGCACTATAGAACCCACTTGGAACTCAATTTAGAAGTGTCAGCCTCTCGGATCAAGCGTCAAGAACAAAATCTCTGGCAGCGTCGCTTTTGGGAACATTTGATCCGAGATGAGACCGATTTTGCTCAACATTGTGACTATATCCACTACAATCCTGTGCATCATCAATTGTGTCAAGTGCCAACTGCTTGGCAGTTTTCGACGGTGCATCGGTTCATGGCTCAGGGAATTTATCCACCGAATTGGGGGGAGTATCCAATGGGTTTCGATTTCCATCGATATCAGGAGTGATGGTGCGTTTGCTTGACAGCAACGCACCCTACAAAATCTGCTAGAAACGCATCCTACAAGATCTGCGATCGCACTAGCGCTGATGCCTATGGAGTTTCCGAGTAAAAAGTGCGATCGCCCTTCTCTCGTGTAGAGTGCGATCGCGGTGGTAGCTGAACCTAAAATCGGTGCGATCGCGGATCTTGTAGTGATTGTCTTGAAAGTGTACAAGAACAAACACTGCCAACTGCATATGAGGTGGGCTTTAACCATGAGGCAGAGCGTTAAACTCTAAACAACACTCAAGCTGACAGCAGCAGTGCATGGGGAACAGGCAAGCGGCTATGGCGATATTTGGAGCACTCCTCAACCTGGGGATAACGGTCAATCTAAGGCTGACTGCACCCGTTCCATCAGTTGCGGCAGGTAAATATAGAAGCGTTCATTCCGTAGCTGCATGGCATCGACCGTGCAACTGCCACAATGCACCCCTGGCGGTGGAACCGCAACGGCTTGCACCACCTCATCGGACACGCCAGCCCAGGGTAAATGGCCCTTGGGGGCTTGCAAGGTGTAGATCAACTCCGACTCATTTAGCCAATCACTGCTGATAAAGTCTTCTTCCGCGCGGGGAGACCGTAGTTTCCAGCCGACGCGATCGCGAAAGGCATTGATTGCTGCTTCATTATTGTTGGGGTGAGCGGCCCGCGCTTCCTGCCACAGTCGCAACTGCACACTGAGGCCAAACCGTCCGTTGCTAGCTGCCAGCCATATCTGGTCAATGGCGCGGATCAACGGCGGCGACACCAAGGTTGCCTGAAATGGGGGCAAGGAGACGGAATTCGGGGCTAGCAACCGTCGGGTTTCGCGATCAGCCGCTACCCAGTCCTTCGCCTGAAGCCGTGCTTGTAACGTTGCTAACTGCTGGTTAATCGTGTCATTGAGATTGGCAGTCTCAGTCTGGCAAGTGCCCACGGTAGAGCGCACATACTGGCCAGGGCGCAAGGAGTGGATCGTCTGAATTTGCCGAGGTTGTCCAGTGGTGGGGCGCAGGCTGACATACAGGCCGTGGGTCGAAGCAGGGGCGGCATAGAGGCGATCGCCCCGGTTGGGCTGCCCTCGAAACGCCGGATCAAAGGGCAGGCGGGAATAGTCCGCATCAGGAGCGATTTGAGCATACTCACTTAACGCCGCCCGATCGAGCAAGGTTTGAACGCGGCCATTTGACTCACGCCGCTGCACGGTGAGGCTTAAGGTGGTGCCAATCGGGTTTTGTGGCGTTGCTGTTGGGGCTATCTGCGGCAAACTGCCCGTCACTCGATAGGTCAACTGCGCTCCCTGGCTCAAAGCAACCGTCGTTTGACAGGTGATCCGGTAGAGGGTCTGGGCCACCGCTGGTGGTGTCGTCATGGTCACCAGGGCGATCGCCAAACCACCACTGAACGACTTTAGAATTTGCAGCTTAACCATTGAGCAAATACCTCCAAATCTACGCACAACCTCAAACCGAAAAAATGGGTCATTTCCACAGTGATTGGAACCTGGCGTTCTGTAACTGCTGTGTGGCCAGATGGCTGCCAACAGTGGGCGAACTTCTCCAGTATTGGTCACTTGGTCGGTGCCCCTTGTTCCGTTGCGTAAATTGATACGTCCCCCTGCCACGATTGACCAAGCCTGAAGTAAAGTTCCCGTTCATCTGAGTGGAAGCACTCGCGATCGCAAATTGCCTGGTTTAGGCGACACTAGAACCATTGAATTTAGGACTGGGCATGATTGTGGTGACAGCAACGGTAACGATTCGGTCTGAGGCGGAGGAGTTGGCGATGCTAAATAATTTTGGGTTCCGGCATGGATTTACTCTCATGATAGATAGAAGGATAATCCGCGATCGCTCCTGCCTAATCTTCCAGCCTGCCCTCATCACCCCTCAATCTTTCCGGCTTGGAACAGGATGCTCCGGGGTTGAAGTCTCACGGTCCTGGTTTGAAACTGGCATGTCCTTCTTTCAAACCGCAACCATCTCAACTAAAACAACAATTTTCTTGTTTAAGGGCAGAACCTTTTTATTTAAACCAAAAACCCCCGAAGTCTTGCAAACTCTGGAGGTCTGTTGTGCGGTGATCGCGGCCTTTTGTGGGCGATCGCTTGATTTATACTAATGCCAAACATTTAACTGGACTTACTTTTCACTTTCAATTGCAGTCTTGGCACCTGTACCAGTCAAAGACTGACCAAAGCCCTTCTCAGCAAAGTAGCCATTTAACAGGGTGCTGGTGAACGACAGCACGACGGGGGCCAACAGAAAGGCAATCAGCCCGTGTACCGCAAATCCGGGGACGACCAAAGAGGCCAACCAGAAGCAGATCCCGTTGACAACGAGAGAAAATGCACCCAGCGTTAAAAAGTTGACTGGAATGGATAACGTCGATAAAACGGGCTTAACCGTGCCGTTGACAAAGCCAATCGAGAGGGCTGCCAACAGAGCCGCTGGAAACGTGGCAATCGTTACACCAGGGATTGCCAGATCAACAATCAGCAAACTCAAGGCAGTAATCAGTGTGGTTAAAAAGAATCCCAACATGGGTCTTCACTCCTTTACAAAATGACAGTGTTCATCAACAAATTCAGATGCGATCGCGGATTAAATGGTGCCTTGTTGCTGACTGAGCTTTTCTTCATGCTTAGCAAATGCCCAAGCAGCATGAATGATGCCCGGAACCCAACCCAAAAGCGTCAACAGAATATTGATCACCAATGTAGAACTGACGCCATAGGTCAAGAAGATACCAACGGGTGGCAACAAAATGCATAGAAGCAAACGAATGAGTTTCATAAGATTTCTCTCCTGTACGACAAAACTTTGGTGGAACGAAACTTGTGGCTATCAACGAAGCGACTGAACCAGAAACTTCATTTAGGTTCCCTTCCGACTACATATTCATCGTCCCAAATTCACCATTAAATCTCTGGTGTGGAAAACCCGCGATCGTGTCGTAACACTCCCACCCTATGTAGGGTCGCCCGAACCATAAGTGAGGTAAACCGTCTGGGTTTTTCCAATTAAAAGAAATGAGATACCTCACGTCGATCCAAAAGGGTTGCGTGAGGGAAAGAAATAAACCTATCTTTTGCCTTTGGATAAAAATCTGAAAATAAGCAGAACGATTCTAGCGAATCAGCCTAAACGGCATATTATGCAGAATGATTCGGCATAAGTAGTAAATTTTGGGTGTTATGCTGAAATTTCTGCCTATCCACCTAATATGGGATCTTAGGCAGAAAATTTCAGTCTACTAATAGTTAGCTGGCTCCGCTGAAAGTCCTTACACTCGTTCCTCAAGTCCGAAACGCCCAAAAAATTGTTGGTGAGGCAATGGTTTCAGTATTGTCTGTGGCTGCAAAATCACCCAGAAGGTTTTCAGTGAGGGCAGTAGCGACAGGTGATCTCGTTGGGTTCCGTCCAGAAAGCTTCAAGCTATACTGAAGGCTAAAGGGTAGGAATTATCTTTCCTTCTGAGTTCTGTTCCGAGCAGCTAGCGATCTCGATATTTACAAGAAGGCTTGGTTCAATGGTTCAAAAAATTGCCTTATTTAACCACAAGGGCGGAGTTAGCAAGACTACAACCACCTTCAATTTAGGCTGGATGCTTGCCTCAAAAGGCAAAAGAGTAATTCTTGTGGACAGCGACCCACAATGTAACCTCACGGGTATGGCTTTAGGAGAGGAAACTGAGGATGACGAGGCGCGAATTCAAGAAATCTATAATACGACTTCAAACATAAAGACAGGTTTAGCCCCGGCATTTGAATCGCAACCAAGAGCAATTGAAGCTGTCGATTGCATTCCGGTACAAGGTCGGGATGACTTATTCTTATTGCCTGGTCACGTTGGTTTTGCTGAGTATGAAGTAACTCTTGGTATTGCTCAAGAACTAAGTGGTTCAATTCAAGCCCTTAAGAACTTACCAGGTTCTATTAATGATTTACTTGAGAAAACAGCAGCCAAGTTTAACGCAGACTATATTTTGATTGACATGAGTCCTAGCTTAGGTTCAATTAACCAGAACCTGCTGATGATCAGTGACTTTTTCTTAGTGCCCACAGCCGCTGACTTCTTCTCTATAATGGCAATTGATTCTTTGGCTAAAGTTCTGCCCAAATGGTACGCCTGGGCTGAGTCAGCCAGTTCACTTCAAGTTTTAAAGGGGGCTAACTATCCTTTTCCTACTGTGAACCTGCGTTTCTTAGGAACACTCATCCAAAACTATCGAATTATTCGAGGCAAAGAGACTGCTGCGTTTCAAACCTGGATTGAGAAAATTGAGAAGGCTGTTCCTAAAAAGCTGATTCCAATCCTAAGCAAGAGCAATATGATGCTGCCGAGTCAGATTTACAGAGATCAGGGAATTGAAGATAACCTCACTCTCGCAAAGATTTCTAACTTCAATAGCCTAATTGCTTTGTCTCAAGAACATCGAATCCCAGTTTATGACTTAGATCTTCAAAAATTAGGGCTAAAAGGAGTTGTCTTGCAAAATAATGAGAAGAAACAGGAAGAGTTTAGGCAAACCTTTTCAGATTTGGCAGACAAAATCATTGCATTAAGTTCCGAAAGCTCCGTCTATGC
Source organism: uncultured bacterium (assembly GCA_964475335.1). Taxonomy (GTDB): domain Bacteria; phylum Cyanobacteriota; class Cyanobacteriia; order Leptolyngbyales; family Leptolyngbyaceae; genus CAYYWG01. The sequence goes on along the minus strand of CAYYWG010000009.1, from coordinate 235,806 downwards.
AGTCAGCGCTTGACCAATTTCGCATTAGCATTGGTCGTGTCCGAGACCTAATTGCACTTCATAATTCTGTCAAAGCCCAAGCTACAGACGCACTTGATGTGTCAGATATACTACGTGCTGCGCTAGTTCTCTCTGTGAGCGCATTGGATTATTATGTGCATGAAGTTGTGACGCTAGGGATGTTGGAAATTCATCGAGGACAACGTTCTGAGCCAATACCTTCAGCGAACACGACTCAGTCAGCGTTTTCACGCTTTCAAGTATCTTTGGGCGGTGCGCGTCAAGATCGACTGACAGCGATTGATATTGCCTCTTGGCTTGAAGCTGATATTCAACAAGCTCAAGGATATGAGTTTCTCCAGCAATCCCAGACGATTTCAACGTTGATCCCCACAATATCAAGCAGCATCCTAAACAGGCTCAACAATACTCCTTGGTTAGAGAGTGAAATCAGGGAGCGTCTAGGATATCAAAGTTTTCAACAAGCAGACAAGATCGCTGATGCAATCAGATACATCTCAGACAAAAAATTGTGGGATGAGGTGGCTGTCCAGATGGCTAGATCCGCGAAAGATATTAAGCAGCAACTGAATTCAATCGTTGATCGAAGAAATAAAATCGCTCATGAAGCCGACATAGACCCAACTTTTAATATTGGAAACCGATGGAACATTGATGAGGTGCTTGTCGGTGATGCAGTTGATTTCATTGAGGTAATGGTCGAAAGCATTCATCAAGTGCTGTAGGAATAGCATACGGTGTAAGCAAGCTAACAAATCGTTGCAGCGGCGGAATGAAAGTTCTTGGTTGGAATGTAAAGGCTGGTAGCCGCCGCTGAACTCAATCGTTAGCGACGTTTTCTAGTAAAAAACGGAATCTTTTTTGTTCTTATCGTTTGACGATCGCCCGTCTTGACTACCAAATTAAGGAATCTAACTCCATATAGTCGATCGCAAATTTGCTGATTTAGGCGACACTGAAGAAATTGACATCGGGGGCAACGCATGATTGTAGTAACGGCAAAGGTCACGCTTCGGCCGGAGGCAGAGGAGTTGGCGATCGCGGCGGTGGAAACCATGACCACAGCGACTCTTGCGGAACCGGGGTGTATTTCCTATCGGTTTTATCGCGATTTGCTGGAGCCAACCCAGATTTTTGTCTTTGAAGAATGGGAAAGTGAAGCTGCCCTTGCAGAGCACTTTGCCTCGCCCCACATGGCCGCATTTCGGCAACAAGTCCCCCTTTTTGTGGCTAGCGAGATTCAGATCCAATGTTATGAAATCAGCACGGTTAAACCGTTGTAGCGCTCGCCTTCTGCCGCTTCTTTTTGGCTGTTTTGGCTTTCGCCGCACGGGATTCGATGGTGTAAACGGGAATCTCGTGGAGTTCATCAGGACTTAAACAATACTGCTCACAGACTAAGCTCAGGCGTTTCCCCGGCACTTGCACCGGATTCACAGAATGAGTTAAATCACCTTGAAAATGCACCAGGGTATTTTGCTGCGGGCGAATCAAACCGACTTGCTGTTTATGGTTACGCAGGACTAACTCGCCCCCTTCTAAATCCCCTGGCACTTGCACATACAACACACTCACGATCGCCGGGGGATGAATGGTTTTGCAGTACGAGCGGAGGGAGCGATCGATATGGGGATCAACCCGTGAGCCTTGTTGCAACAGCAGGGGATTCAGGTAAAAGGCATTGCAATCGGGTTGGAGGGCTTGGGCCAGATAAGGCTTGAAGAAGGGAAAAGCTTGTTCGACCGTGGCCAGTCCCGCGCGTTGAAACACAACGGAAAAGCCTTTGGTGCCGACAAAATCCCGGTTCAGATTGTTCACAGCAAAGTAAGGACAGGCCAAAATTTCGCCCTGGAGATCGTTGAGATAGGCGGGGGCGAAGGCGTTGGGCTGTTGGCGATAGTAAGGCAAGGGACAAACCTAAAATGATTGTGGGGATGGGATGGGCGATCGCGCTCCACGGGCACGGGCCGAATGCACTTGCATTGTAAGGGAAGGGGGCGATCGGGATCATCGGTAAGCCTGCCCAGGAAGGAAACCAGGTTGATAGAATAGATAGTCTGCTGAAACGACTACCAATCCAAATACACAACTTATGAGCCAGGGGACACTGTTTGATAAAGTCTGGGATGCCCACACCGTCGGGGTTTTGCCTTCAGGACAAACACAACTATTTATTGGGCTGCATCTCATTCACGAAGTCACCAGCCCGCAAGCCTTTGCAATGTTGCGCGATCGCCAACTCAAAGTCCTGTTCCCAGAACGCACCGTTGCGACCGTCGATCACATCATTCCCACCGATTCGCGGGCGCGGCCCCTGGCGGATTCCCTGGCCGAAGAGATGATGCAAGCCCTGGAACACAACTGCAAAGACCACAACATTCAGTTTTACACCACGGGGTCAGGTCACCAGGGCATCGTCCATGTGATTGCACCGGAAATGGGCTTGACCCAACCGGGGATGACCATTGCCTGCGGGGATAGCCATACCTCGACCCACGGAGCCTTTGGGGCGATCGCCTTTGGGATTGGGACGAGCCAAGTGCGGGATGTGTTGGCTTCGCAAACCCTGGCCCTGGCCAAGCTAAAAGTGCGGCGGATCGAAGTCAACGGCACCTTGCGCCCCGGCGTGTATGCCAAAGACGTGATTTTGCATATTATCCGCAAGCTCGGTGTGAAGGGCGGCGTGGGCTATGCCTATGAATATGCAGGCACCACCTTTGAGCAGATGAATATGGAAGAACGGATGACCGTGTGCAATATGTCCATTGAGGGCGGGGCACGGTGCGGTTATATCAACCCGGATCAGGTGACGTTTGATTACTTGAAAGGGCGGGAGTTTGCCCCCCAGGGTGCAGAGTGGGAGCGGGCGATCGCCTGGTGGCACAGCATGGCCAGTGATGCGGATGCAGTCTACGACGATGTGGTGGTCTTTCAGGCGGAAGACATTCCCCCCACCGTCACCTGGGGCATTACACCGGGCCAGGGCATCGGGATCACCGAAACAGTGCCCACGCCGGAAGAGATGGCAGAAGATGAACGGGCGATCGCGGCAGAAGCCTACGCCTATATGGATTTGCAACCGGGCAAACCCATTCAGGGCACCAAAGTTGATGTGTGTTTCATCGGCAGTTGCACCAATGGCCGCATTTCTGACCTGCGGGAAGCCGCCAAGTTTGCCCAGGGTCGCCATGTCTCCGAAGGCGTGAAAGCCTTTGTCGTTCCGGGTTCCGAGCAAGTCAAGCAACAGGCCGAAGCCGAAGGATTACACCAAATTTTTGAAGCCGCCGGGTTTGAATGGCGGGAACCGGGTTGCTCCATGTGTTTGGCGATGAACCCCGACAAATTGGAAGGTCGCCAACTGAGTGCCTCGTCTTCTAACCGGAATTTCAAAGGTCGCCAGGGTTCGGCCACGGGGCGCACTTTGCTCATGAGTCCGGCGATGGTCGTTGCGGCGGCAGTCACCGGCCACGTTAGCGATGTCCGGGAGTTGCTATAAGCCCCAATAGCTGAAGCGATCGCGCCTCGACCTGAACCGCGATCGCCCACGTTACCACGCACTGATTTAGCGACCGAGACACCCAGACAGGACGCTAACCTGATTTTGGCGATCGAACTCTTGGAATTGGCCGACGAGGGTAGCTTGTTGCTTGGGTTGCAAGGCGGCAACGGCCTCATCTTGATTTTTGGCCATGATGCACCGCACCGATCGCGGGGGCACCGACGCTTTGGGGGCACCCGCCGTTACCGGAGTTTGCGAGCCACTCAGCACCACGGTATACGTCCCCTGAGTGTCTTCAATGGCCAGCACTTCTCCGCTCACCTGAAAGACCTTCCCCGCAAAGTTCAAGCGAATGCGGGCGGGATTATCCCCAGCAGCGGCAACTTGGCTAGCCAGGTCGGGGGCCGCGATCGCGATCGCCTTCGTCAGATCCAGGCTGGGGGCAGTGGCCGTTGGGGCAGCAGCCGTCGGCTTGAGTTGATTGAGTGCCCCACACAGGTAGCCTTTCACCGTTTCCCGCCGTGCCGTTACGCCACTGGGCAAAGTAAACACCATTTCGACTTCTAGTTTGGGGCCAGTCGCCACCGCAAACACATCAATCGGCAAGGCCCGCTGAAATGCCGTCGCCGGATTTTCAGCTTTCATCACCCCACTGGCCACATCGGTACTCACGGTTTTGATCCCTTCCCGAGCCAAAATGGGGCGGAGTTGGGCAAAGGCTTGCTCGACGGTGAGCGGTTCCACTTGCACTCGGGCCGAAAAGGCAGAGCCATTGAGAAAGTCGCCTTTTTTTTGGAAGCTGGTTTCGCAGGTGGTCGCGATCGCCGGAGTCGCAACACAAGTCAGCACAGTAGTCAGGACAAACGCACGCATAACCATGAAGTGACAATGAATGAACTAGCCATCACCAAGATGGCCGATCGACCAAGACCTTGGCAAGCCAAGCGACCATTTTGAGTTCCGGCAGCAGGGGCGGCCCCACCCTACTCCGGATAATGGGCAGTCATTCAACCGCCAAAGCCATCAAGCAGCCCGCTGAAAGCCCATCACCACAGGCATTCCAGAGCCCTTGCGCCTTGGGTCACGCTGCGATACAAAATTAAAAACTAAAAATTTCTGGAATGAACCGGGTTCAGCTTGTTTAACTGACACATACTGCCCTCGTCAGGGTGAGCTGGGTCGCGCTAAGGATCGTGGATTAAGTAAAGATTTTGCTGGTCGCCCTCACCCCCGTCCCCTCTCCCCAGGGAGAGGGGTGCCGCAGGCGGGGTGAGGGAGGCAATTGGCGGAGTTATTTAATTTTCGTTCCTAAGGCAACCCATCCAGCGAAGGCGGGTGCTAGAAACTGGATAAAAACTTATTTTAAAAATTGTTCTAAAAATGGGCTGAGCCTGGGCTAACTGACCGATGCTATCAATCTATTTCGTTGCGATCGCGTTATGAATCGAAATCACGTCTCTTTACTTGTCTTATCCCTCTGTTTGGCGTTTGGCACCGCAAATTTGCTGGCGGCAACCGAAAAAAATATTCCCAATCCCAACATTAACTATGACCAGTTTTTGCGGGATGCCCAGGTTGTGGCCCAGTTACGCGCCGAACGTCGGATCACAGAAGCCGAGTTTATTCGCATGGCCCAAGACCCAAACACCGTTATTTTGGATGCCCGCAGTGCCGAAAAATACCGCCAACTGCATGTTAAAGGCGCAAAAAACCTGAGCTTGCCCGATGTCACTGCGGCAGAATTGGCCAAACTGATTCCCGATCGCTCAACGCGCATTTTGATTTATTGCAACAACAACTTTGAGAACGAAGTTGAGGCATTTCCAACGAAAACTGCCAGCGCATCCCTTAATATTTATACCTTCAATACGTTGTATAGCTATGGGTATAAAAATGTGTATGAATTAGGGCCACTGATTGATATTCACCAAAGTCGGTTGCCATTTGTAGGAGAGCAGCGCGATCGCGCTCAGTCACGGGGCAAATCGCCGAGTTAATCGAGTCCTCCAGTTGTACTTGGCAAATTGATTGGCAATAGTCTTTGTTTGGTTCAGTCCAGAGTTTAAGCGCGATCGCGGTGGATGGCCGCTAAGACTGCAACTGTACCGCTTACACCATCTCTTGTGTGTCTTGTTTGAGCAAGGCTGTAAACGCCTGATGCGCGTCAGCATTACCCACAACCAGCAAGCGATCGCCCCCTTCCAGGCACCAATCCCCGGTGGGATAGCGATGTAACTGGTGGTTTCGTTCAATCGCCATGATCGTCGCGCCAGTAATACGGCGGATATTGGCCTGGGCCAAACTTTTGCCGACCAACGGATTATCCGACTCTAGGGGATACCAGTGGCGATCGAGACCCGCGATCGCGGTGTCTAAATTGCCTGCCCCCCAATATTCCGCCCGTTTGGGCAAAATATCGCGATAGCGCCCTGACCGATACCGATTCACCACTTGTTGCACCGTGTAGGCCGTATCGCCCATATTCAGCAACATGTGCGCCCCCATTTCTAGCGCTGCTTCAAATTCAGGTTGCACCACTTCCTGAGCACCCAACTGGTACAAGGTATCAATTTCTTCGTTCACATGGGCGCGCACGGTAATGTCCAGATCCGGTACCAAGCTCAAGGCCCGTTGCAGCGTAAGCCGGGTGGCCATTGGGTCTGGCAGCGCGATCGCCATTGCCCGTGCCAGGTGCAAGTTGGCTTTTTCCAGCACTACGGAGCTAGATGCATCCCCAAACAAAAAGGGAATTTGGCGATCGCGCAAGGTTTGCAGCGCAGCCTCGTTATTGTCAATCACCAAAATTTGATGCCCCTGAAAATACAGCATTCGCACCAGGGTTTCGCCCACGCGCCCATACCCCGCCACAATCACATGGTCTTTCAACTCTTCCTCAACCCCGTATAAGGTCGGTTCCTGGCTGGCTTGCACAATCGGGCCAATGTAGGGCAACTGCTCAAGGGTTTGCAAAAAGCGCGGCGTCGATTTGAGGATAAAGGGTGTGATCAGCAACGTGGCGGCAGTTGTCCCCACAATCAGGCCATACAGCCGAGGTGTAAACAAGCCCTGGGTTTGGGCCACGCCAGCCAAGACAAAGGAAAATTCCCCAATCTGGTTAATGCCAAGGCCAACGGTGAGGGCCGTTTTCACGGGATACCCAAAACTGCGCACCAGGCCAGACACAATTACCGCCTTGCCAATCATGGTCACGGCGACCAGGCCCACCAAAGTCCAGGCGTTGGCCCAGAGGAAACCGGGATCAATCAACAGGCCAATGGAGGCAAAAAACATGGTGGCGAACACATCCCGCATGGGGAGGACGCGATCGAGGGCGTGGTCGGCATATTCCACGTTGGAAATCATCAGTCCGGCGACAAATGCTCCCATTTCAATCCCCAGGCCAAGGGCGGAGGTAAAGAGGGCGATCCCCAAGCACATGACCAGGATGCCCAACAAAAATAATTCTTGGGAGCCGGTACGGGCAATGAGACGAACGAGGGGGGGAATCAGCAGTTTGCCCACCAAGATGGCCCCGCCCAGAAAGAGCAATGCTTTGAGGATGGCTACCGCGATCGCCAGCCCAATGGCTTCTGGGGGTTGGGTCAGGGCCGGAAACACCGACAACATGATGCCCAAGCCCAGATCTTGCACAATCAAAATGGCAAGCATAATTTGCCCGTGGGCCGTCTGTACTTCGTTCCGTTCGATCAAACTTTTGAGCACCACTGCCGTAGATGACAGAGACAAGGCCGCCCCCAGAAAAATCGCTTTGGGAATCGTCGCTACCCATCCGGTGAGATAGGCCAGACTTCCCCCCAACAAAATAGTCAGCAGGATTTGGCAAGTGCCACCCCCCAGGGCGATCGCCCGTACCCGCATTAACTCTTTGAGGGAAAACTCGACCCCCAGGGTAAACAGCAGCAGCGCCACCCCCACCTGGGACAACACTTTGATATCGCCCTCCACGGCAATCAGGCCCAAGCCCGCTGGCCCAACCACCATGCCCCCGGCCAAATACCCTAACAGTACCGGTTGCCCCAACCGATTAGCCAGGTATCCCCCGCAGGCTGCTGTCCCCAGCACCGTCACCATCTCTGCGATTAAATTGACTTCTCCGGCCATAATGCCCCATTGCTGACAACTGCACTGACACGCCTCGACCGCCAATGGAGAAATCCTGTGGCGTATCTTCCAGCTTCTCAAATCTTGGCGATTTCGGCTCTACTCTGTGCCGCGCAAGGGCAAACTCGAGGGTTAGCGACCGGGCGCAGGACGATAGGGCTGACCAAAGGTGGTGATGTAAAGGACGGCTTCATCGGTGGGAATGCCGAGCACCTCGTTTACCTGGTCATCAAAAAAGCCCCCAATCCCGCTCACCCCGATGCCTAAGCGACTGGCTGCCAGGTTCAGGCGTTGGCCCAAGTGCCCCGCATCCATGTGGAGGTAACGGTAGACGCGATCGCCGTAGGTATCCACTGCTGCCCGCAAATCTGCCGTGTGGAACAAGACCACCGCCGCATCCCGCCCCAAATCTTGCCCCAAACAGAGAAAGTGCAACTCGTGGCGAAAGTTTTTAAACCGAATCTGGCGTAATTCCTGGGCCGCTGGCGCGTAGTAGTAGCAGCCTTCTTCCAACCCATCCACCGACAACACCACAATAAACGTTTCGACCAGGCTGAGGTCACAATAATCGGGATTGGCATCCAGCCCCTGGTTGACGTAGCGCTGGGGCTGGTAGGCAAAGTCCAGCAGACTCTTGAGCCGCGCAAACTCAAGGGACTCGCCAGTGTAGGCACGGGTCGATCGCCGTTTGCGAATGGTTGCTTCCAGTTGTTCTAAGTTTGGCCCCCACGGGATTGATTCTGCTTCGGTAGAAATTTTGGTGCAAAACGGAAAATTATATTTGTCCACCCGTTGGCGATCGGTGGCTGACAATTTCCAATTGACTTTGGCGTTGGGGCTGTAGTCGATCTGGGTGGCCTGGTGAAAGGCGGTGAGGAGTTGGCCATCGGGGATGGAGCCATAGTCGGTTTTGCGGTGGGCCGGAATCACAGTTTTGGCCAGGGGCAGATTTTGCCGAATTTGCAAGCGATCGGCGATCGGCAATACCGCGATCGCCCCTTCCTGGCTGGGTTCCAGATACAATAACTGATTCACCGCCTCATCCATAAAACTCCCAATTAGATGGGGGCGAAAGTCAGTCATGGCCGCTGCCAGTTCCAAATTCCCCAAAATGTGGCCAATGTCTAAATGGATCCGTCGATAGCCCCGGTCTTGATAGCGCCACGCCGAGCGGAAAAACACCGCTGTCACAATCACCGCCAGTTGGGTATTTTCCAACACGGGATGCCAAAAGCAGGAGACTTGCAGCTTATTCCATACATCGTTTTCCCAAAAGTGGATGAGGGAATGGGTGCGCGGTTGATAGTTAAACAAGCCCGCCGGCAGCAATGGGGTGCCCCGCGAGATCAGGTAAACTTCAGCCGGATACAGCCCCCCAGCGGAAGGGGCCGATCGCAGATAGAGCGCATCCCCCATGCCCCGATCAACATTGGTGATGCCATAGGTACACCACAACAAGGTGGACAGGCGTTGCCACCATTGGCCTTCGAGGTCGTTGGCAAACTTACTGGGGGCGGTGTTAAAAAAAGGTTTGAGGTCAAACAGCGCACCGATTTTATATTCTTTGAATGGAATCGGTTGTTGGGTCCAGTCGAGGGGTTTACTTTTGTCGTGAATGGTTTTGGGGTTGTATTTTGTGCGCTGGTGATAGTGCTGGGCGATCGAGTCAGGCTGTTCCGTCATAGGGTTTCGGAATAACTGGTCTCCAGCTTTCATCTTGACATTCTCAAGGAGAAATGTGGTAGCCCTCCTCGGTGGGGATGGGGGGCGGGGGTGAGGTTGCCATGACTTGTTCCAGTTGCGATCGCCAGACGGCATACCCCTCGGCACTGAGATGGAGGCCATCCGTCGTGAGTTCGGCCCGAATTAGATTATTCTCGTCTAGAAATAAGTCGTATAGATTGAGAAACTCGACTTGTTCCTGCTGGGCGATCGCCGCCAGTTGGGCATTGAGCCGTTGCAAGTGTTGATGGGAAATTTTGGGTAAACGGTCAACCCATTTCGGTTGGACGGGTAAAATCGGACTCCCCGCCACCGAGGCCAGATAGCGTTGTCGGGCGCGATCGCCCCCGTGGGGCAAAATGGACTGGAGTACAATCCGGGCTTGGGGATGGGCCGTTTTCAACGCAGTCAGAATTTCTCGTTGATTGGCCAGCAGGGTTTCGTCGCCCACTCCCTGGATCAGGTCGTTGATGCCAATCATGACAAAAATGATTTGGGGCTGGGTTTGCTCAAAGCCGCGCAACCGTTTCAGCAGGCCGTAGGAGGTTTCGCCAGAAATGCCTTGATTCAACCAGGTGGCCCGTTCGGGCAGCAAACCGGGCGGAAACCAGAGACTGAGGGAATCTCCGGCCAACACATTCAGCTCGGCAGGGTGTTTCCGGGCGATCGCCGCCGCTTCTTGCTCCAACACCCGCACCCAGTCCGCATAGGTCAACTGTTGGCGCACCCCAAACTCAGGTTCCGCCGCCGGAGCAACCGCCGCCGGGGCAGGAATTGTCGATGCGCTGACCTGAGAAGAACCTAATAAATGATCGCGATACCACCACCCTAAGGAAACAGCGGCCAAACCACTAACCAATCCTGGCCACATCAACCATTTGGAGCATTTTGAGCGTACCGTGAACCGTTGAGACACTGCTATCCTTGCAACGCATTGGTTCAGATTTTAGAAGGAATTACCGAAACCGCAAGGCAATGTGACGAAAATTCGAATTTATTCTGGTGACTGGCTCAAACTCAAGCGCAATACCACGATATTGAGTACGCGATCGCGAGACAGGCAGCGTTCGTCGCGATCGCCTGCTGCTTATTCTGCACTCTGGTCAGAGGACTCTTCAGCCGTTGGGCTGCTAGCCGCAAAGATAATCTCGCTGGCAAAGCTAGCTCCATAGGCTTCTTCCCCGTGCAGATGGATATCCAAGCCTTCATCTTCCACCTGAGGCCGCACCCGTAGGCTCATGACGCTGCCCAAGATTTTTAAGATCGCGAAAGTCCCAATGCCCGCCAGGATGTAGGTAATCACAACGGCCAGAATATTTTCCAAAAATAGGGGGACACCACCAAACAATAATCCTTCTTGGAGCAGGGCGGGGTTAGCCGCTTTGGTCGCAAAAACGCCGGTCAACACAGCACCGACGGTTCCCCCCACACCATGCACTGGGAAGGTATCAAGAGAGTCATCAAATTGCCATTTGGCTTTCAGGTTCACGGCATAGAAGCAACAAATTGCGGTGGCAGCTCCGATCGCGATCGCCGCTACCGGGGTGACAAAACCCGCCGCCGGTGTAATGCCGACTAGCCCTGCCACAAAGCCACTGCCAAGACCAATTGCCGTTGGTTTGCCACGGGTAAACCATTCGATTAATACCCAGGCCAGCCCTCCAGCAGAAGCGGAAACGGTCGTCGCAACAAAGGCAACCGTGGCCAACGCACCCGCCGCGATCGCGCTACCTGCATTGAACCCAAACCAACCAAACCAGAGCATGCCCACGCCTAACAACACGAAAGGGACATTGTGCGGAATGATCGGTCGGATCATGTAATCTTTCCGCGAACCCAGCACCCATGCCGCCACTAAGGCTGATACCCCAGAGCTGATGTGGACAACAGTGCCACCCGCAAAGTCCAGGGAACCCCGCGCCGCCAAAAAGCCTTTACCCCAAACCATGTGGGCCATCGGGCAATAGATGAAAGTAGACCATAAAATGACAAACCAGAAAAAGGCTTTGAAGGTCATGCGTTCGGCGATCGCCCCAGAAACCAACCCCACCGTGATCATGGCAAACATCATCTGGTACACCATGAAGACTTGGTGCGGAATCGTCGCACCGTACCCAATCGGGTCAGGGGCATCGGCGGCAACGTTGTTTAAAAACAGCCAGTTCAGATTGCCGATAAATCCTTCTAGCCCTTGGGCAAAGCCATCTTGCAAAGCCCCCACACTAAAGCTGAGGGTGTAGCCCCACAATACCCACGTCACCCCCACGATCGCCATCCCAATCAAACTCATCATCATGGTATTGAGGACGTTGCGCGATCGCACCAGGCCACCATAAAAGAAGGCCAAGCCTGGGGTCATAAACAACACTAACGCCGCCGAAGTCAAGATCCAGGCCGTGTCACCGGAGTCAATCTTCGGTGGTTCTGCACTGGCCGCTTGGGCGACTGCTGCGGTCATCAGTGGCCCCACGAGTAACCCGGCGATCGTCAATACACTGAAAAAACCTGCCAGTAGCCAGCCACCTTTTGACCATTGAACTGGCGATCGCGGGGTCGCTTGACTAAACAACCGAAGCCAAGATGCTGTGCCCCAGTGTCTTGGCAAATTCAACCTGAGGAATTTCGTAGAGCGATTTCGTTTGACACGTGCCATATCGATTTATTTATCCTTCGGAGGCGAGATTGGTTGAGCAATGGGTATCTCCAACCAGTGGTGATTTCACCTCAAAGTAAGGGTTAAATCGGAACGCCTCAGCAGGCTAAATTATGATTTAAATTTTAGTTAAACTTTGTTTATTCGCGGCCTCCAGCGCCAGATTCAGGCGATTTCTGCTGTATCGTTCTACACTATTTCACCCGCTAACTTTGGCTGGTGGGCACCGGAGCCAAAATTCGCCGCCGGACGGGTCTGGCGGGTTTGGGGTTGAGTTGGGCCTCCGAGGATTGTTTGGATTGGATGGCGACCCCTGCTAACCCCCCCGAAGCCAAGATATAGATTGGGTTCAGCATGGCATTCAGCAAACAGTCCAACATATACAGCACCAGACAAACCGCAATAACTGAGGACGGCGCGATCGTCGGGTGTTTCCACGTTTTGGCCGGATACCGCACCATAAACGCCACACTGGGCAGCAAAATCGCCCCGGTCATACTCGCCAGACCAAAGGCCCCGTTAATCCCAAAAGCAATAATCCACAAACTGTCGGTAACGGTGGTATCCTCCCCGTATTCGTCGTACACCCGGTTACGGCCAAACCCACCCCAGCCAAATAACATTCGTTGCCGTGCCTTCGCCCCCAAAACTTCTTCGTTGTTGAATCGAAACTCCACCGACCCGACCCGATCTTTGCTAAATATCTGGCCCATAAAGTTGAGAATGTCGTGGGCAGGCAAAGTCCCCATGACACTGGTATAGAGGTAAAGGCAGATCCCGCCGACCATCACCCACGCTAACAAAGCCGTGCGGAACTGCCAGGCCATCACCAAAATAATGGCCCCAAACAAAAATAGCGCATAGGCCCCGGTTGACCGTGCCGCCACAAATGTCAGCAACAAAATGGTCATCAGGGCACCAATAGATAAGCCCCACATTTTCTTGAGGGTTTTGGTCTTCCAGAGCATGATACCGACCAGGCAAGCGGTCATAAACCACGCCCCCAGCATCAAGCCATGCTCCATGAAAACCTGCGGACGATAGCCCCCATAGCGAAAACTCTGGGCAGCATCCCGGCCCGTATCGAGCGCGTACACCAACTTGTGCAAGCTGGAATAGGTACGACCTTCGTACCAGGCAAAGGGCACGTAAACCAGCGCGCCGACGAAGATCCCGATCGACAACTGCCGCATCCCTTCAAAGTTGCCTAAATACAACCGCCCCAGGAAGTAGGGAACCCCCCAGGTCACGGTGATATATAGGGCTGTCGCAAAGCCATCATACGCACCTAACCCATTGGTGAGGGATGATAGAACCGGGGCGGCGACGCACCATAGCAACATGGGCACGTCAATCCAGCTAAAGCGGAACTGGCTAAAGCGCCCTGAGTCGTACACCGCAGTTGCCAGTAAGATGCCATAACTGGTGGCTGTCATCTTGGTGTAGTCCGGGATGCCAGGAAACTTAAACGAGACCACGGGTAAAAATAGGGTCGCAACGATAAACCCGATGATGATGGCCCGCTGCGCTGGATGGCGCAGATAAATATAGAAGATGACTGGAACCCAAGAATACATGACCAAGGGAACAAGCGGACTCCCCATACGTTTTCCTCATCCAAGAGACAACAACATAATTGCATGCAACATTTAGTTTGCAATTGCACCCTGACCCGACGCTGAGCGATCGCCCCGATTGCGTGAGGGACGACTTGTGAACTGAAGCTTCTGTGTTTGAGTCTGCCTTCCTGCTTCCTTAAGATAACTGGCGCAAGGCCGGGAACTGGCACTGCGATCGCCCCCCGCCCATTTTGGGCCGCTGTTGGTTACAAAAATTTGCAATGTGTGACCGGAGTCAAGTCACCCCCTGACGGCGCGATCAATCCTAGGGGCGATCGCAAACTGTGCTGTTCTCCAGGGCCTGCTAAGCCAGAAGAATCCCACTCATCGTAGCGAAATCAAGCAAACCCCAACACCGGAACCCGACGAAAATTGCCGCTTTTCAGTCGTCTGAAAGCAATCTTTATGAACTCTTGTATCTACCCCGGCGGAATCCAGCTGGATGTAAAACTTAGATAAAGGCAAGGGCCAAACCATGTCAATTGACTGGTGAAAATACGCATAATGGGCTTTACATTAGGATATTGTGCCCGTGTCTTTGGCCATGCCAACCCTCAAAAAAGCCGATAAAGTATTGATTTTTGCAGGTGGTTGGCTAGACTGGATGCTAACCAATCTGCTTCCGGCTTGACCGGGTGTGCCCTAACGCTATTGGCCTTCTTTGTTCAGTCCATCCATTGCGATCGCCCGTTCTAAACCGCCCAAACCGTATTGAAATTAGCTGTTCGGTTCCCCAAAAACGCTCAACTACACAGCCGTGATGCCGCGATCGCACCACCAGGGTTTGTATCTTTCGCTAACAAATAATTCATCAAGCATCAGTTGCATTGCCCCATGATTAGGACAACCCCCAAGTCACTCACGAGCCTCACCCTTTCGGTCGCGTTTAGTTCCCTCTATGTTCTACCGGCGGCGGCCCAACCTACCCCCACCCCCCTCATTCAACCTGTTCCTAGCGAACCCGCTACCCCGGTGCCGACCCAACTGCCCAACACCATTAATGGCATTCCCGTAGGGGTGGATGTGGGCGAATCCTACGTCCTGGGCCCGGGGGATATTGTGCGTGTTGATATTTTTGACATTACCCCCGAACTCCCCCTCGAACAGCGCTATACCATCCTGGTAGACGGCACCTTGAACCTCCCCTGGATCGGCAGCGTTCCCATCGCAGGGCTCACTCTGGATGCCGCCGCCAGAATCCTGGCTGAACGCTACAGTCGCTTCATCCGTAACCCAGTTATTACTATCAGCCTTGTGGCTCCCCGTCCTCTCAAAGTTGGGGTCATTGGCGAAGTGAACCGCCCCGGTTCCTACCTCATTGCCGTCATCAGCAACGAAGTGACCCAAGCCAGCCTCAACCAGCGCACTGCCTCCGAAGGGGGGAACCAGTTTCCCCGCGTTAGCCAAGCCCTCCAAACGGCAGGTGGCATCACCCAACTGGCCAATGTGCGAGAAGTCCGAATCCGTCGTCCCCGCGTCAACGGCGGCGAAGATTTGATTAGCATTAATCTCTGGAGGTTCCTCAGTGAGGGCGATCTCCGTCAAGACATTCTCCTGCGAGATGGCGATACGATTGAAGTGCCCAAAGCCACCGTGCTGGATTCGGAAGAAGCCCGCCAAGTGGCCGTGAGTAACTTTTCTCCCTCTGCTATTAGTGTCAGTGTGGTGGGCGAAGTGCCAACTCCGGGAACCCTACAGGTAAGACCTGACACAACTCTGAATCAGGCTATTATGACAGCAGGCGGATTTGTCGGAGGTCGAGCGAGCCGCAAAGACGTAGATCTAATTCGGTTGAACCCCAATGGCACTGTGACCCGCCGAAAAGTGTCCATCGATCTTGATCAAAATATGAATGAAGATCGAAACCCTCGGCTTCATAACAACGACATTATTGTCGTTAATCGCACGTTTATTGCTAAAGCCAGCGACTTCTTGGGAACTGCCCTTGGGGTGCCGCTGACCATCTTTGGCGGAATTTCAGGATTTCGTAACCTGTTGAACCTGCGAAGAGAATAGATTCGGAGCAAAACCCTCAGCTTACGCAGCGATCGCAAAGCGATCTAAGCATCCCCAAACAGTACCTTAACGTTAGTTTCAAGTGCATCACGAACGAGCAGCGGCAACACGGATTCAATGGAGTAGAAGAGGTTAGTATGCAAGCTGGTAACACTTTTCAGGAATACCCCACCAACGGGCACACTTATGCCGATGTTCCCTCTGCCGGTTCAGCAGACCCCACTGCCGACACAACCGAACCTAAAAAAGGTGGCTTGAAATTACGGCCCCTCATCGGCGTTGCTGGCCGTAACATTCCTCTCATTTTGCTTGTGACTGGCGTCTTTGGCACCTTGGGTGTGCTGAACTACATCAAAACTGCACCCAGCTACGAAGGTAGTTTTGAAATTCTGGTAGAACCCATTTCCTCCCAAGCCCGTGCCACTGACCCTACTGCTATTTCCCGTGCCCAGTCCAACCAGGACAACAGCACCGTAGACTATCCGACCCTGCTCCAGGTGCTCCAAAGCCCTGAACTGCTTTCCAAAATTTCGGCCCAAATCCAAAGTCGCTATCCAGATGTGTCTGCGGCCTCCCTGGCCCGCGACCTCAAAAAGCAAAACTTTACCGTTGCTCGGGTCGGAACCAACATCCTAGACTCAACCCGCACAATTCAAGTGGGGTATACCGGGTCTGATCCCCAAGAAGTCCAATTTGTTTTGGAAAAACTAGCCGAAGGTTACTTGCGGTTTAGTTTAGAAGACCGGAAAACCCGAATTGGCGGTGGTGTCGAATTCATCGAAGACCAACTACCCGCTTTGCAACAACGGGTAAATGCCTTGGAATCGCAGATTCAGGCCATTCGCCAGCGCTACCGCTTTACCGATCCTGAAATCGAAAACCAACAGGTTGCCGATCAACTGCGCGACGTGCGAAAAGAAAAGCTAACCACAGAAACGGCCCTGCGCGAACAGGCAACGTTGATGATGAGCTTACAGCGGCAGCTTGGCTTGGGGCCAGACCAGGCCCTTGCCGCAGCTTCTCTTAGCCAAAATCCGCTCTATCAAGACCTGTTGCAACAACTTACTGCCGTTGAAGCCAAGATCGCGACTAACC
The DNA here is from genome assembly GCA_964475335.1 of uncultured bacterium. Classification (GTDB taxonomy): domain Bacteria; phylum Cyanobacteriota; class Cyanobacteriia; order Leptolyngbyales; family Leptolyngbyaceae; genus CAYYWG01. Next base: position 219,059 of record CAYYWG010000009.1, on the reverse strand, counting down.
TGGCGCGGTATAACGAAGCCAGCCCTGTTGTGCAACGTCTGCGCGACCAAGAACGGAACCTTAACCGTTTGATCGGCCAGGAAGCTGCTACGATTCTGAGCGGCACAGCTCCCAATGTTGCGCGTACCAGCAACGTTTTAGCCTTCCAAGATGAGGTGCGTGTGGGGTTGATTCGGCAATTGGTCGCCTCCACTAACCAAACCCAAGCTTTGCAAGCCAGGAATAACCAAATTATCCAGACGGAAAACGAGTTGGATCAGCGGCTTACTCAACTGCCTGCGATTGTGCGGCAGTACAACACCTTGCAACAGCAGCTTGACATTGCCACTAAAACGTTGAACCAGTTCCTGCTGCAACGGGAAACCTTGCGGGTGGAAGCGGCACAGAAAGAAGTTCCGTGGGAAATTATTTCTAAACCTAAACTGGCGAGCGATCCGGCCACTGGCCAGCCGTTGGCTTCCCGTGGGAAGAAGGCAAAGCCCATGTTGATGGCTACGGTACTTGCTGGCGTGGCGGTTGGCTTTTTGGCGGCCCTACTCCGGGAAAAAATGCGCAATGCCTTTGTGACCTCCACTGATTTGGAAGATGGGGTGCAAGTGCCGTTTTTGGGGGCTATCCCGCCCAGCAAAGGGGTGGATGGGTTTGCGAATGGGTTAGTGACTAAGGGGTCGAATCCCATAGCGGATTCCTTTGCGGCGTTGTACACCAACCTGCGCTTTTTAGAAAGTGGGTTGACGGTACGCAATTTAGCCATTGGCTCGGTGGCTCCAGGGGATGGCAAAACCACTGTCGCGCTTAACTTGGCTCGCACTGCGGCTTCGATGGGGCAGCGGGTTTTGTTGGTCGATGCCAATTTAATTGCCCCCCAACTCCACACCTTGCTGATGGTGCCTAACCAAAGAGGGTTGACGGATGTGTTGCGTTATCGAGTCAGCCCTGAAGATGTGATTCAGCCGGTGATCTCAGAAGATAACTTGTCTGTTTTGACAACTGGCCCGGTGCAGCCGCACTCAACGAAACTGTTTGCCTCGCCGGAGTTAAAAAGTTTAATTCGGCACTTCCGCGAGACCTATGATTTGGTTATTTATGACTTGCCAGAATTGGCGGGCCAAACGGATGTGAATTTTCTGGCGGCTCATACCGACGGTATTTTGATGGTGGTGGGGTTGAACAAAACGAAGCGATCGCAATTTAAGCAGGTTTCTGCAGACCTCAAACGCTATCATCAGCCGATCCTTGGTGTCGTGGCTAATTCGCCAAGTCGCAAACATGGGCGTAGACCGGCGGGGCAATTTGCCACCCTGGATGAAGTACCCTCGGCCTTCTTTGGCAAACTGAAAGAATCACAGGATGCCGTGAAGTAGGGGTTCGTCGCCTTTGGTTACGCTCAACCCGGTTGGGAATTTTATTGCAATAAGGTTTATTCCAGGTGATAGCTCAGGCTGCTGCTAGGGATTACTAGATGAAGTTCTGCCAGAACTTAGAAAACGACTGCGTCAACCTATGGCGGAACGCCATTGAGACAAGCGTTTTGAAGTGATGATGTGGAAGGAGTTCCTCGTGGCATGGATTGAGAACGGTTTGATTGGTGTCAGTATAGGGCTACTGCTCATTGCGGCCATTGTGTTTGTCCCTGGCTTGGTCTTGGCAATTGAGTGTGTGGCTGCCCTATTTCCCCGGCGCGATCGTTTGGGGGATGCCCCGTTGCAGCGGCCTCGGCTTGATGTTTTGGTGCCTGCCCACAATGAAGAGGGGGGCATTACGACAACAGTCGAAGCAATTCGAAGTGAGTTAGCTGCGGGCGATCGCCTCATTGTGGTGGCTGACAACTGCGTTGATCAGACTGCTGTGTTGGCGAGTAAAGCGGGGGCGACAGTCTTGGAACGCTACGACACTGAGCGCCGGGGCAAGGGCTATGCCTTGGATTACGGGATTCAATACATTGCAGCGTCCCCGCCAGATGTTGTCGTCATTATGGATGCTGATTGCATTGCTGAGCGGGATAGCTTGCGGAAAATTGCGACCTTGGCAGCCCTGAAACAGCGGCCCGTTCAGGCGGTTTATCTCATGGCCCAACCGCCTAACCCATCGCCCAAAGACTCCATCTCAATGTTGGCGTTTACATTCAAAAATCTAGTGCGACCAGTGGGCCTCGATCGCCTCTCGCTTCCTTGTTTGCTCACAGGCACGGGGATGGCTTTTCCGTGGCCTTTGATCAAAGACGCACCCTTAGCCAGCGGCAACATCGTAGAAGATATGCAGCTTGGGCTAGACTTGGCGATCGCGGGGGCTGCGCCGCTGCTGGGGAATTCGGCACGGGTCACGAGCGTTCTCCCACAAAAACGAGAAGCGGCCAAAAGCCAACGAACTCGTTGGGAACACGGGCATTTGCATACCCTCAAAACTCAAGTTCCCCGTTTGTTGCTGGCTGGCCTGCGGCAAGGGCGCTTAGACCTCCTGAGTCTTGCCTTGGATCTGTGTGTGCCGCCCCTCTCCTTGCTAGTGATGATGTGGTTACTGTTGCTCATTGTCAGCGCGATCGCTGCTTGGGCTGGTGCTTCTCCCCTTCCGCTTATCCTGCTTGGCATCGAAGGTGGCCTGATTGTCGGTTCTATTATTTTGGGGTGGGCAAAATTTTGTCGGCGCGAACTGCCCGCCAAGACTTTGCTGATGGTGCCTCTGTATATTCTGTGGAAAATTCCGCTTTATTGTTCATTCCTGTTCAAACCCCAAAAAGCGTGGGTACGGACAGAGCGAGACACGCCCCGCTAACAAGTTTCTCCGGCCCAATGCCTTGAGAGTGTTTGGTTTCAGCGCTGGCGATCGCCAGTCCTCAGATCTGGAAAGTTCCTCTTCAGGCAACTGGAGCGACCCAAACCTCCAGCACCCTGCCGAATAGGATGGGTTAGCTGCGCCTCCGTGCCCCGCTGGACACCGACCCTGTGCACTCGATTGTTTAGACCTTCTAAGTTTTGAAACGTATGAACATTGCCTATTTGGTCAATCAATACCCGAAAACGAGTCACAGTTTTATTCGCCGTGAAATTGCTGCCTTAGAGGCTCAGGGCATTGCCGTTTGGCGCTTTTCCATCCGTTCGATTGATGCAGAAGTCGTAGATGCGGCTGACCAAGAGGAAACCACCAAAACTCGCTACATTCTCAAAGTCGGGATCAAGGGTTTATTGGGCCATTTGCTCCGAGTCGCCCTGACCCGGCCTGGACGCTTTATCGCAGCCTGTGGGCACACTGGCAAAATTGGCTGGAAATCCGATCGCGGTCTATTACTCAATTTTGCCTATCTGGCCGAAGCTTGTGTGTTGTTGCACTGGTTTGAGCGAGCGGCGATCGCCCATGTTCATACCCACTTTGGGACTAATTCCGCCACGGTCGCGATGCTCTGTCATCTACTCGGTGGCCCAACATACAGCATCACCGTCCACGGCCCGGAAGAATTCGACAAACCCGCCGCGATCGCCCTGGGTGAAAAAATTAAGCACGCCGCTTTTGTCGTGGCTGTTTGTTCCTTTGGCAAAAGCCAACTTTATCGCTGGTGTGACTACAAAGAATGGTCAAAAATCCATATCGTCCATTGCGGTGTAGACGAAATGTTTCTGGCCCATCCCTACGTGCCCATTCCTGCCGAACGGCGGTTTGTCTGCGTTGGGCGTTTGTCAGAGCAAAAAGGCCACCTGACGCTCATTGAAGCCGCCAGTCAACTCGCTGCCGAGGGGCACCAGTTCAAAGTGATTTTGGTTGGAGATGGCCCTTTGCGATCGCAAATCGAAACCTTGATCCAGCGCCTCCATTTAGAAAACCACATTGAAATTACCGGATGGGCTACCAATGCCCAAGTCCAACAACAGATCCTATCGGCCCAAGTCTTAGTCGCTCCCAGCTTTGCCGAAGGCTTACCCGTCGTCATCATGGAATCTCTGGGCTTGTGTCGCCCCGTTCTCAGCACTTACATTGCGGGCATCCCCGAATTAGTGCAACCGGGCAAAAGTGGTTGGCTCGTCCCTGCCGGATCTGCCACCGATCTTGCTGAGGCCATGCGCCAGATTCTGCAAACCCCCCCCCCCGAACTCGCCCAGATGGGTAAAGCGGGGGCTAGCTTGGTGGCCCAAAACCACAATGCGATGGTGGAAGCCCGCACCCTCATTCGCCTCTTTCAGCAACAACAGGCTTAGCCCGTTGGCCGTGGGCAGAATTTACAGAAAGAATTGACCGCAGCCTGGGGGTAATCCCGCGACTCTGCCTTTAGCCATAACCATCACTGCCTAACCACCACTGACGGGCGGCACCAACACAATCTCATCATTGTTGTGCAAGAGTGTTTCTGGGGGCACAAACTCCAGGTTGCGGCCAAAACGAGTCAGCTCCCGCCATTGTTCCAGTTCTGGATGCTCCGCCAAGAGGCGATCGCGGACTGCGGCGATCGCGGTTCCCGCAGGCAAGGTTAACTGGAGTTCGGGTACGCCGTAGGCTTCCTGATAGGCCGCAAACAGCTTTACCGTGACTACAACTTCTGCCTCTGTCATGCTCGCTTCACTGCTCTCGCCAACCTGTTCCCTTTGATTGTGCCATTGATAGGGGATTCTCGTGGGCGGGGTGAAAAATTTTGACAGTACCCAATTCTTAACATAGCCTCCTTCGCCCTAATTGAATTTGGCTAACCCGTTGTGGCAGAATTCTTTCCCCCAAAGTCCCCTCACTCGCCGGGGCTATACCGTGAGAAGTATGTCGATCGGAGGTATTCCGGGGCACTCCCGGTCTTGGTATTCTGGTATTAAATAGAAAAACTTATTGGATTAAATCAGGGTTCTAAGGAGCACTAATGATTAAAACGGCTCGGCACACCGTAAATCACAGGTGGGTATGGTTAATCGCGATCCTCTTCCTACCAGAATTCATTGTAAATTCAGCCATGACCCCCACCCCGCCGACCATTTCTGTCCTTGCCCAGGCGTTCTCTTCCCAGCCTGGTGCTTCCTGCTCCATCGCTCCTTTCACCTTCGACCAGGGGGCGATCGCCGCCAAACCTGGCATTCCCCAACGCCGTAAAGGGGGGGGCAGTCGATAAGCAGCCTTTGCTGTGGCTAGGGCTTTGGGCTGGATCCCAAGTCGGAGCTTGATGCGCTGGTGGGGGGAGCCCATTTACGCCTCGTCGCAAACTGAACCAAACCAAGGTGCAAGCATTCCAACCGGGAAAACCACATTGGCCCCCCATAAACTGCTACACTTTCCCGTCAGTAACTTTCTAGGGCTTAGGGCGATCGCACCATGAACAAACAGCGGGAAGATCTGAAAATTTTGTTGCTTCAAATCCGCGATGATGAGACAACCCGCCAAGAGGAACTCAATGAGTTTGTGCGGTTCAGCCAATTAGACGCAGCCCAGTTCACCGTCCTCGATGTGTTCAAAACCCCCGCCTTTGCCCCCAATTGTATTGATGGCTATGATGCGTTATTTGTCGGCGGTTCCAGTGATGCCTCTGTCACCCAGCCCGATCGCTATCCTTTCGTGCTGCCGTCCCAAGCCTTGATTCAATACTGCCTCCAGGCTAATATCCCCGTTTTTGCTTCCTGCTTTGGCTTTCAGGTTGCGGTGGAAGCCTTGGGCGGCAAAGTCATCGTAGACAAACCCAATATGGAAATGGGCACCTATCCCCTGTGGCTGACCGAAGCTGCCGCCAGTGATGCCCTATTTCATGATCTCCCCAACGGATTTTGGGCCGTTTCTGGCCACAAAGAACGGGCGATCGCTATGCCTGAAGCGGCCATTCTTCTGGCGTATTCCGATCGCTGTCCCTATCATGCCTTCAAAATTCGGGACAAACCCTTCTACGGCTTTCAGTTTCACCCCGAAGTGGATACTGCTGATCTCACTGCACGGATTACGCGATACCAAACCCGCTATCTCGATGGGGCAGAAGATCTCCAACACATCTTAGGCAACTTGCAAGACACCACCTTGGCTAATCAGCTCATTGCCAAATTTGTCGATCGCATTTTACTCGGCAAAACCGTCCAGCCTACCAGTCTGCTCTACTAGGCTGTGCTCTTTGTGATCATGATCACCTTCAAGTAAGCTACCCATCACCCCTGAGGCCGCCCCGCCTCACTCCCCTTTGCGCCTACTCTCACCAGCAACCCAGCTTCCTATCACTTCAGGAATTGGGCAAATCCAGGATGATGAATACAGTAGAGCTTTAGAGTTTCGAGCTTCCCCAGCTCCAGCCCACCGCTCCGCCCCCACCCCAAGTCCTCACAGGAGGTTCCTATGTCACGGAGTTCCGCCTTTCCCCTCTTTTGTCAAACCAGCTTTGCCATCCTTGCCTTTCTGCTGATGGCGACTGCCTTTTCCTGGGCGTTCTCGCCTGCCACCCCTGAGCATGGTGCCGCACCACAAACCATCACAGTGGCCCAGCAATAAATCATGAACCGTGTCTTCGTTCAGGGATCATGCCAGGCTGAGCTGGGCGATCGCCCCTCCTCCTGCTGAACGACTAGGTCGCAATGACTTGATTGTCTTTCTCTCTCCTCTTGTTTCTAGACAGCTCCCTTTACTAGAAAAAGAAACCCCAGATTTCGGTCTGGGGCTTTTTTATGGTGTGGTTTACATCGCGGAGGCAAAACCTAATTTGTCAACTTCATGGTGCCAGGCTGGGGTGCAGTGGCGTAAATTACCAAAACTCGGCGATCGCCCGTCTAAGCAGATAACCCAACCAACTTGGCACTCAATGTCCATAGCTTTTGGGCCTTGTCATTGTCCAACGCTTCATCAGAAACTTCCTGATCAAACGATTGCCGACCTGGTTTTTGGCGATTGCCCCAACTCCAGTACGACCCCGACTGCTTGTACTCTGGATCGGCTACAACCGCTGCCAACCGCTGACCAGCCAGCTCTTGCGTCACATATCCGCCTGTAATGTTCTTTTGGAACCAGGGGAAAATTGTGCGGAAAAGAGCATAGTGATTGCGGAAGAGTGGCGTATCTGCCACACAACCTGGATAGAAAGAACTAAACGTAATCCCCGTTGAGTTGTGATAGCGCCGATGCAATTCACGCATTGTCAAAACATTGCAAAGCTTGCTGTCTTTGTAGGCTTTGCCGGGCTTAAATTTCTTACCATTAATCATCGCAATGGGCGCTTTGAACCCAGCTTCAAACCCTTCTAAGTTCCCCAAGTCTGGCGGGGCAGGAATGGGAATCTTCCCACCCAGTTCTTTGGGATTAGCGGTCACTGTGCCCAAAATAACCAACCGTTTGTCAGCGGCAGGGGACGCTTTTAAATCGTCAAGCATTAAATTGCACAGCAAAAAATGCCCCAAATGGTTGGTCGCCACAGACAATTCATAGCCATCAACACTGCGCTGGGGTTCTTTCGCCAGGGGCATGTAGACAGCCGCGTTGCAAACCAGGGCATTGAGCGTTCTGCCACTCGCCCGAAACTTGTCAACAAACTGCCGGACACTCTCTAGCGAGGCTAAATCCAACGGCATAACAGTGTAACTGCCAGGAGCCATTCCAACGGATTCGGCAGCGTTTTTCGCTTTCTCAATGTTTCGACAGGCCATGATCACATGCCAGCCCTTTGCGGCTAAGGCTTTGGCTCCATATAACCCAACGCCAGAGGATGCGCCTGTGATAATGACGGTTGACTGCTGATCCTGTGCCATTTTTCTAAGTGTTTGAGTTGCCGTTTCAAGGATGGGATGAACTGTTGCACTCCACCGCAATCAGCATCGCGGCATCAGTGCCCTAAGGTTTATTAGGATATTTGGAAAAGGTCGCAAACAACAACATCTTTTAAGACAGATAAAACATATTGTTACATCGCAGAAATTGAGACTGGAATGCAGCGTGGAAGATTTTTAAAAGGCTGCATTCTATCATGGTTTGAATCAGCAGTAGAAACAGTGTTAAAAAACTAAAGTGTTAAAAACTAAGGCAATGGGTGGCCTATCACAACGATAGAGAAAAATTGTTGGCGCTAAACTGTTCGGTTGGATCCGGCAATCAACAGGCTGCGGCCCGACCAAAGGGGCGATCGCCCGTGGCGCATCCATACGCTACCGCTACAACCCGATGAAGTTCTGCAACAAAACTGTCTTTGGTGATGCTAAATACGGCACTTTGGTCAGTCGGTCATTATGCTAGCAGTAATGCGATGTGATGAGCTGGTGAGTATGGAATCGTTATCTAAGGTGAGTCCTATTGTAGTGTGGCAGTGGTTGCGATCGCGGTCTGGGTTAGAACCATTTTGGTGCTTTCCACAAAATCCCTCTCCGGGAGACTGGCTGTTTCATGCAACGAACTGGCGCGATCACATGACCCCCACGATCGCGGCGCAATTGCCCTGGTTGTATCGCGGGTTTGATCGCTACGCTCACCTTTATTTTCAGTTAACAGGGGCCGAATATTTATGGGGTGGCAAGGCCGTGTTCCGGGCGATCGCCATGCTTTCCCAACGGACGCACCGATATGACTATCTCACGCTGCAATTAGGGGACTATGTGGTCACGCTTGATCCAACGGATCCTCGGTTGTTTGCAGTTATCCGAGAGTTAACCAGTCCTGCTTCTGATGTGCAGGTTCTAGCCAAAGTATTGGCTGAGGGCGACACGCTGATTGATGTGGGTGCCAATCACGGTAGTTTTGCGATCGCGGCTAGTCATCTTGTTGGCCCTGGGGGCTGTGTTGTTGCTATTGAGCCGCAACCCCAGCTAGCCGAAGCCGTGCGGCGATCGCTCCAGGCAAATGCCAGCAGTCCCTACCAGGTTTATGCAACAGCTGTGGGCGATCGGGCGGGAGTCATTGATTTCTTCAGACCTCAATGCACATCTGGTTCTGCCGGGCTTTATGCCGATCACTCTGCAACTCATGGTTACTCAAGGTTGAATGTCTCAATTAAACTAATTGACCAACTCCTAGACTGGCAAAAATTGCCTGGAAAAATACTCATTAAACTCGATGTAGAAGGTAGCGAATATGCCTGCTTACAAGGTGCTATAGATCTCATTCAAACGAGAAAGCCAAATCTAATGATTGAAATACATCCCAAAACCTTAGCTATCTCTGGTCAATCTGAGCAAGACCTGATGCAGCTTTTAAGCAAACTTGGTTATGACTCCTATTCAGAACTCAGTGATGTGCAGGTTAAACTACCGCTGACTCAGCTTGTAATGAACGTGCAGCGCAATATTATCGTTTGGATGCCTCATTAGGATGGCCCGATCGCGCCAGCGGCAAAATGGGGCATGGGTGCGGCGATCGCCAGTCCTGATTGCCTCAACCCGTTGTGATGGATGGCCTGCGGAGTTTGCATGGGTTGCAGGAGCGGCCAAGTTCCGGCATAGTCTGAGGTGATAGTCGTTGGGGGCGATCGCGAGTTAAGGGTATGCTGAGATCTCATCATCGGTTGGCGATTTTATTGCATGGCGGCTTGCGGGGCGATCGCGGCAAAACGGGGCTAGCCGTCCTGCGGTTTAGTGAAGCGGACGTTGTGGCTGTCATCGATCACGAAGCTGCCGGGGAGTCCTTGGCGGAACTCACGGGCCTCGCCAGAACCGCACCGATTGTTGGGTCGGTTGCCGAGGCGTTGCCCTATCAACCGGATGTGTTGGTGGTGGGGATTGCGCCGACGGGAGGCGCGTTGCCAGCGGCATGGCGGGCTGACATTCAACAGGCGATCGCGGCAGGTCTTTCCGTGGCGAACGGGCTCCACACTCGCTTGATGGCCGATCCTGAATTGGTGGCCTTGCTGCGACCGGGGCAGTGGTTGTGGGATATGCGGCAGGAACCGGCTAATTTGGCTGTGGGGCAAGGGTTGGCGCGGCATCTCTCCTGTTTGCGGGTGCTGACGGTGGGAACGGATATGGCGATCGGCAAAATGTCTACCAGCATTGCCCTGCACAAGGCGAGCCAAGCCCGAGGGTTGCGCTCAAAATTTTTGGCATCGGGGCAGGCTGGTTTGATGATTGCGGGAGATGGCATTGCCCTGGATGCGGTGCGGGTAGATTTTGCGTCTGGGGCGGTAGAGCAAATGGTGTTGGCCTTTGGGCGGACTCATGACATTCTGCATATCGAAGGCCAGGGTTCACTGATCAATCCTTCGTCAACGGCAACATTGCCCCTCATCCGAGGGAGCCAACCCACCCATTTAATTCTGGTGCATCGCGCCCACCAAACCCACCTCAGTCGGATTCCAGAGATTGCGATTCCACCGTTGCCGGAGGTGATTCGCCTGTATGAAGTAGTGGCAGCCGGAGCTGGCAGTTTTGCCCCGACCCCCGTGGCTGCGATCGCCCTGAATACCGCCCACCTCACAGAGGCCGATGCCCACGCCGCGATCGCCCATATCAGCGACCAAACAGGCTTACCCTGTACCGATCCTATTCGCTTTGGCGCGACCCCGCTGTTAGAGGCAATTTTGGCCTGACCCACCTGGCAAGGTCGGTTTCCCCCCTCACGGTGCTGCCAGCCACTTTCGATAACTTTCTATACTAGAGAAGTGAGTTGATGTGTGGGAGAGACCAAACTATGGCCCCCAATGCCGAAATTATGACGGCAGTTGAGCAACTAGATTATCGGGTGACGGCGGGGGATGTGGCGGCCCAAGTGGGAATGGATGTGCGCTTGGCCGAACAAGCCTTACTCGCATTGGCCTCAGACACCCAGGGGCACCTTCAGGTTGCAGACACTGGCGATGTGGTTTATCTGTTCCCGCGCAGTTTCCGTGCGATGCTGCGGAACAAGTATTTGCGCCTGCGCTTGCAAGCCTTGTGGGACAAGATCTGGCGCGTTTTATTTTACTTAATTCGGATTTCCTTTGGCTTGCTTCTGCTGCTGTCTATCGTGCTGATCTTCGTGACTATTTTGATTATCACGATCGCGGCGAGTGTCAACAGTGGTGATGATAATGACTCCAGCGATCGCGATTCTGGGGGCGGTAGTGTCATCATGCCCAGTTTCTATTGGCCGGATTTATATTGGATTTTTTACCCCGATTATGGCGATCGCCGCTATGCCCGACAGCAGGTGGCCCAAACAACTGGCGAAGCCCCACGGTTAAATTTTTTAGAGTCGATTTTCTCCTTCCTATTTGGTGATGGCAACCCCAATGCCGATCTCGAAGCGCGACGGTGGCAGGCGATCGCCACCGTTATCCGCAACCACCGGGGGGCCGTCATTGCCGAACAGATTGCGCCCTATCTTGATGATTTGGGCACAGGTTTCGCCCAGGAATACGAAGAATACATGTTGCCGGTGCTGACCCGGTTCAACGGGCGGCCCGAAGTCAGCCCCGCCGGGCAACTGGTGTACCATTTCCCCGATTTGCAAACAACCGCGATCGATCAACAAAATGTTCCTGTTGCCGCTTACCTCAAGGAATTTTCCTGGCGTTTCAGTCAGGCCAGTGCGGGGCAAATTTTGCTGGCGATCGGGTTGGGGTCGCTCAATTTCATTGGGGCCTTAGTGCTCTATGGCCTCTTGGTTGATGGCACCGCTGCTGCCGAACTGGGTGGTCTTGTGGCCTTTGTCCAATCCATTTTTTGGGTATTGCTGGGCTATGGCACTGCCTTTTTGGCGATTCCATTCCTCCGCTACTTTTGGGTTCAGTGGCGCAACCGAGGGGTAAACCGCCGCAATGACCAGCGTCAACTCCGGGCGGCCCAATTCAATGAGCTGAATGAAACGGTGCAACAAAAACTTGCCTATGCCCAAGACTTTGCTAGAGAAATGGTGATTACCCAGGACAATCTGGCCTACACCACCGAAAAAGAGCTGATTGAGCAAGAAGCTGAACAAGCTCACAAAATTGATGCGGAATGGCAACAACGACTACGGGGCGAATAGTTTTACAATAGTGTGTTGCGCTGGTTGACTGATTGATTGGCCTACCTGCCTTCCGCTGCGTGGCCCTGGGGCTGCGGGCTGGCCATCCACTCGCGGGAGCATTTCCCAAACGGGTATGGATGGTGGTTAAAGCGGTTGGGGGTTGGCGGGGAATCAGATCGGGCACTGCTGACAAGGTTGGTTGGCATGGCAAGGGCCAGGGGAGGGGCGATCGCGTGGTGGCTCCCATCCCAGCGAGGGGGCAATAAACTCTCTCATGCAGTTTCCAAACAGGTTAGGATAGTAGGAGTTAACAGTTTTTAACAATGGTAGAGCGTCCAATTAAGAAGTCTGAGCGGTTGGCTAAAGCCACAGCAGACGGAGCCGAAATACAAACAGATGTCCAGCCTTCTGGACAGCCGGAAGGTCGTCCTAGTCGGGGGCGCGATCGCAAACGGAAAGGTGGCAAAAACGACAAGCGGGAAGACTTTAAACCGCCTGTGAATCCGGCTTTAGCTCGTGGGCCACGGCCCCCCAAAGCCCAAGAAGTTGTAGAAGAGGCCGAGCCGGAAACCCCCGACCTCGAAGCTACAGAAGCTGAAGCCACAGAAGCCACTGCGGTCGAGGCTGAAACGGAAACAGCCGAACCTGTAGCCGAAACGGTGTAAGCCAGGGGCGCTCCCCTAGGCGGGGCCAACGGCGGCGATCGCTGCTTCCAGGGCGATCGCAACGTGGGTCCAGTGCGTACCGCCTTGACAGAAGGCAATATAGGGTTCTCGTAACGGCCCATCCGCCGAAAACTCTGAGGTACTGCCGTCAATAAACGTTCCCCCCGCCATCACCAGATCGCTCTCATACCCCGGCATGGGCGCAGGCACTGGGTCAAGATAGGAACCAATGGGAGAATGCTGCTGGATCGCACGGCAAAAGGCCACCAGCTTCTCCGGCGACCCCAGTTGGACGGCCTGAATCACATCGCGCCGAGGCTCCAACGGCAGGGGCTTCACCGGATAGCCCAACTGCTCAAACACGGATGCTACCAAATGATTCCCTTTCATGGCTTCCCCGACCATCTGGGGGGCCAAAAACAAACCCTGAAACAGTAGGCGATTTTGATCAAACGTGGCTCCACCAGAACTGCCAATACCAGGGGCCGTCAAGCGGCAGGTTGCCATTTCCACCAGGTCAGCTTTGCCCGCCACATAGCCCCCCGCCGTGACAATGGTGCCTCCGGGATTTTTGATCAAGGATCCGGCCATCAAGTCTGCCCCGACCATCGGCGGTTCGCGGGTTTCAATAAACTCTCCGTAGCAATTATCAACGAAACAAATGGTGTTGGGATTTTGTTGTTTGACCGAGGTAACAATGGCTTCAATATCTGCGATCGCCAAGCTAGACCGCCACGCATAGCCACACGATCGCTGGATCAACACCAATCGGGTGTGGGGGCGCACCGCCTGAGCCAGCGCGGGCCAATCAATTTCGCCTTGCGGCGTCAGTTCCAGTTGGCGATAGTGAACGCCAAAGTCCGCCAGGGAGCCTTGGTGTTCCCCCCGCAAGCCGATCACCTCTTCCAACGTATCGTAAGGAGCACCTGCCACCGCCAACATCTCATCACCAGGCCGCAGCACACCGTACAACGCGCAGGCGATCGCATGGGTGCCAGACACAAACTGCACCCGGACGGCAGCCTGTTCAGCGCCCATCACTTCAGCAAAAATCTGATCGAGCACCTCTCGCCCCAGATCACTGTGTCCATATCCAGACATACTGGCGAAATGGTGTACTCCGACACGATGGGTGCGGAACGCTTGGAGTACTCTTCTGAGGTTTTGCTTGACCTGCGAGTCAATACCAGAAAAAATCAGGGATAGTGCCTGCTCTGCTTCGGTTAACACATTAGTTTGAATCATAGGAGCCTCGCTTCTTCGCCCAGAAATGTAGGATTTGTATCGCCCTGTGCGATCGCCATCAAAACCAAGCCCCCTGCATTTCCTAGACCGCGAGTTATCCAGATTAATTCTTGGATTAGATCAACTGGGCACTGTAAATATCGTTGGGACGAATGCATGACTGTTGCAACTTCAAACAAACAATTGAAATACGACTGGGGTGTCATCATTTTTATGCTGGTGATCCATGTCGGAGCATTGTTTGCGCTCCTGCCAGCAAACTTTAGTTGGGCGGCGATCGCGGTCGCCGTGTTTTTACACTGGGTCACTGGCGGCTTAGGCATTACCCTGGGCTGGCATCGCCTGGTGAGCCACCGCAGCTTCCAAACACCGAAATGGCTAGAGTACTTTCTCGTTTTCTGTGGCACCTTGTCAATGCAGGGCGGGCCAATTTGGTGGGTCGGGCTGCATCGCCATCACCACATGTTCTCTGATCAGAACAACGATCACCATGATTCCAACAAAGGCTTTTGGTGGAGTCACATGGGCTGGATGTTGTACGAAGTCCCCGCTGAAGAAGAGTCTGAGCGCTTCACCAAAGACATTGCCAACGATCCGGTTTACCAATTTTTAGAAAATTACTTTTTACCCCTTCAAATTGCCCTGGCCGTTGTGCTGTATTTGATCGGCGGTTGGCCCTTTGTGGTCTGGGGTGTATTTGTGCGCTTGGTCGCCGTGTATCACTGCACCTGGTTAGTCAATAGCGCGACCCACAAATTTGGCTATCGCACCTACGAAGCGGGTGACAGATCCACCAACTGCTGGTGGGTCGCACTGCTGACCTATGGCGAAGGCTGGCACAACAACCACCATGCGTTTCAGTATTCCGCTCGACACGGGATGCGCTGGTGGGAAATTGACATGACCTGGATGACGGTGCGGTTCCTGCAAATGCTGGGGCTGGCGACCAAGGTCAAACTGGTCGGCGACGCGGAAAGCTAAGTCCTGGACTGCATGCTCAGCGAAATAAACTGACCATTAACTGAACCTAACAGAATAGGGAACTCCCAGCGATCGCGAATGGCTCTGGCTGCGCGATCGCTTTGTTGTTGGAGGGTGCCCGCGCGATGCAGCGCATAATGCCCCATCCCACGGCCTAGACATCGGAATATCCGGATAATTACGCGGCGATCGTGTTGATCAAACTGGACTGGTCAAGGCAGAGGCCGTTGGTCAACCGTGAATTTCCGCTTGTTTCCCCTTCCGGCGATTTGCGATGCTAGCGAAACCTAGTGAGACAAACCAACGTCAAACGACTCTACCGTGGTCAGTCGTAGTTGGGTGAGGAGTTGGTCCGAAGGACATTGAATGCTGTTAACGATTGGTGGGCATGGCCCAAAACAAACCACAGATGAGGGGATAACCGGGGTGCCAGCGCACCGGGAACTACACCCTTTGGCCCGGTCAAATGCCAATCCTAACGCCGCGATCGCCGCCTGCCCTTGGGCGATCGCCTGTTGTTTTCGTGATAGAACTCATGCAAATTTTGCTAGGAGCCGTGTTACAAAACGTGGTGGGCGGCGCTTTCGCCCTCTCGTCATTGGCATGGCCAACCTTACCGCCCGCCCCCCAGGCTGTGCCCCTGGCTAGTCGCGATCGCGTTGCTGTGGCCACTGGGGCCACAAGCCCAACTAATCAGTGCTTGGGAACGACCAATCCAGCCGCCGTGAAGATTGCCTGGGAACAGCTCAAAAATCCCATTTTGCAGTTGCCGAACCATGCTGCCAAAGATATGGCCGTGCGGTTTGTCAATGGGCAATGGCAAATGCTGTTCAGCTATATTGGCGATCGCCCGTTTCGGTTTCGCATTGGCTGGGCGCAAAGTCCCGATTTGGCCACCTGGAGTACCCGTGCTCTGCAAGTGTGGGATCGGGAGGAATCTGGTGGCCTTGCTTCCCCTGACATTACCCAACAGCCCGACGGCACCTATGTTGCAGTGTTTAACACTCACGATTACGACTTTCGGGCCTGGTTCAGTCGGTCGGAAGAAAAACTGTATTATCGTACCTCCACAGACTTTCAAACCTGGAGCCCCATGCAGCGGCTCGTGGGCAATTTGTGGGATGAGCGGAGCGATCGCCTGATTGATGCCAGCTTGGCCTATCCCAGTTTTGGGCCACTCGCCGCTTTCAAAAAAGGCCGTAATAGTTTGCATCTGGCCTATGCTCCAAATGGCTCGCTAGATGGGCCGTGGGTGGATTTAGGTGCGCCCCAAATTCCTGGTGGCCTTGAAAATTACCAATTTCTGATGATTGACGGCGTGCCCCACTTATTGGGCACAACCCTCACCACCCCACCTGGCCATCAATACAAACATCTGCCAGCCCTGTATCGCTTGGTTGGCG
Source organism: uncultured bacterium (assembly GCA_964475335.1). Lineage (GTDB taxonomy): Bacteria > Cyanobacteriota > Cyanobacteriia > Leptolyngbyales > Leptolyngbyaceae > CAYYWG01. The sequence continues at coordinate 202,924 of CAYYWG010000009.1, read as the reverse complement.
ATCCTGCCGTGCCGACAAACTGGCTCAATTGGGAACTGGTGAGCATTTTTTCTGTGCCGCAAGAAGCCTGGAACGGCGGCAAAAGTGACGGCAAACGCCATGAACTGGCGAACTCGGCCTTTTTGTGCGATGCCCGTGCAGTGGATGGCTATTTTTACCTGTTTTATGCTGGGAGCAACGAAGTCAAACGGTTTAATGGCCGGGGCTATGCGGCAATTGGGGTTGCCCGGAGCCAAGACTTGCAGACCTGGGCTGTTCCTTAGGTTTGATCGCTTTAAGTTTTATCACTTTTGATGAAGCAACATCCACCGTTCGGCAGTTCTGGGCCGCGGCAGGAAACGCCTATGCTGACAGCGTTACGAGTTGTTTCGATAAATTGGTTTCAGTGCAATCTCAACCTAATCAGTACCCGGCCTCCTGTCAGCGGCCCCAACCAGATTCGGTTAGTCCTCCTTTACCCCGCCCCGCTGCCCGATCGCCCAAGGCCCATACCCAGCCTGCCTTTGCCCTCCATTCGACGGCATCCCCCACCAACTGGCGGCAACACTATCGGGCCGCATTGCGCGATCGCAGACAGCATTTGGCCCAGGGTGCAATTGCCCCGCCCCAACCCCCCGCCGCTCGCCGCCGCCCTTCCCCCCGGCGATCGCCCGCCCAGCTTTTCTACATGGGGCTACTGCTGCGCTCCCGCAACAGCCGCCTGCACCTGTGGAGTTGTGCCGCTGTGATTCTGTCTGCGTTGGCCCTGGCCGCGGGAGCCCTCTTGCCTCAGCGTCCTTCGCCAACCCCCGCACCCCCGATGACCCCGGCCCGCACCCCTCAGAAAACCCTGCACCAAACCGCCACCGAGTTATTTGCAACGCCAGATAGTGTGGGGGCGATCGCCCTGGGGGTCGCAGAAGGCACCCGCACAGTCGATGGTGGCAAAACTGCGCTGTGGCAATACCACACGGATCCTGGCAACGGAGCTAGCAATCAAGGCACTTTTTCCTGGCAATTGGGCGCAGCCAATGCCGAAGATGCCGATCGCCAGGGACTCCAGCGCATCCAGCAAGTGGCAATTCCCGACTTGATTCAGCAGGCCCAGGCCGCGAAATTGCCCCTCACACCAGAATTGCTAGTTCAGGGGGTGGATTTATGGAATCAAGCTCCAGCGGCAGGGCGCGATTTCATTCAGCATCTGCAACGGTGCCGCACCCAGCGCGATCGCCCATTACTTGCGCCCATCACCACCGCGCTGATTCTGTGTGCGCGGCTAGCCGCCTTCCATAATCCCAAAACGGGCGAGCTAGAAGCCAGTGGTTTTGACTGGAACTACGCCAGACTGGCCGCCGATCAGGAACGCCGCATCGCTGCTGTTCAACAAGTGTTTGATTACTACAAAATCAACCAAAGTAATGTGACGGCCTCCATCGCTCCCTAAGCCTAATTTTCCATGACGTTTGTCTGTGCCCCGGCTCTTGACTCTGGTTTTGCCCTTGGCCTTGTTAGATCTGGGTGCGTGGTGTAGGGCGGAAGAGTGAACGCGGATCGGCACATCCCCCGGTGGCAAATCGGCGATCGCCCGCGTCTGCCAGTCTAATTCATACCCTCCGGTCGCCGTCGCCTGAACAACCCAGGCTTGAAACGATGTCATGCAATGGTTCCTGCTGCTGAAATGGACGTAATGCGATCGCTCATTCCCGTGGTAACCCCACATAGCTGAGTTGCTCGGCAGTCCAGCTTTTGTAATACGGTGTGTGGTGGAGTTGGTCAGAGGCCACCTTCACTTTGCTCAAATGTTGCACCGTGAGATGAATAAACGGAGCCTTACGAGTGTAGACGCCTTGAATATTAAAATCATCCTGGGGATGACCATCAAACGCAATCAAGTTTTGGGCCGCGATCGCCTGATTCAATTGCTGCACAAATTGATGGGTTGCGTCCAAACTCAACCCACTATAGTCAGGATGAATCACCAACAAAATTTCATACTGAGGACTCTGTTGAAAGTCATCAATGATTTGCAGTAGCGGTGTTTTGGTTGTCAGATCTGCACAGGAAAACGGATAGATGCAATATAAAATCTGATTCGCTAACCGGGCTTGGCGCGAAAAGGGACAAATCGGCATTCCTCCAAAAGCGGGATGGGGTTTTTCGATCACATCAGCGAGGTAAGCCACCATTGAATCGATGACGGCGCTATCACGAGAAGCCATAAACTTGTCCTGGGTTTTAGCCGCCCAATGTACCACAGCTTCACCAGCATGGCCCAAACCGCACCAAGAATTTTGCGCAGCAAACTGGGGCTACCCGTTACAGAATGACATCGTTAGGAAGCTGAAGAAATCCTATAGTTGAGTGCAGCGCCTTTGGCGCACTGTTTTGGTTTTGTGTCCCCAATCGCCCATTCCACCACTCATCCTGTAGGAGAATTGGTTATGACCGCTGATTCCACTTGGAATGCTCACAACCCCTCAGACTTTGCTGCCGATGCTGGCAAAACCCTGTTGAATGCAGCGGCCTTGGGCGGCGAGCACGCTGTTTCCAATGCCACGTTGTTGGTGAATGGGGCCTTATCGGCAGATCATCCCCCGGCCAGCCAAACCTTGTTGATTCAGTCGGCGGTGCCCAGCGATCGCCCCCCGGTCAATGTCTATGCCTTGCTGGATCAGGCCATTCCCACAGAAAAACCCAATGTCGGGACTTCGATTTTGATGCCCGATGCCCTACCCGCCGATCCCCAACCCTACGCTTACACCACTTTGCTCAAGCCCGATTGAGGCGCGGGGCGATCGCCCTTGAATTCACTCACTGGGTCTGGGTTGCGAATTCAGCTTGCACAAAGTCGATGAATTGCCGTGCAGTGCGGCCCGATCGCCCATTGTGTCGAGTCGCCCATTGCAAGGCCCGTTGTTCCAGGGTTTCTGGGGCGATCGCCAGCTTGGCCTGGTGCGCGAGATGGTGCACGATTTGCAAATAGGTATCTTGGCTCGCAGGCTCAAAAGTCAACGTCAGCCCAAAGCGATCGCTAAACGATAGTTTTTCTTGCACCGTATCCCACGCATGAATTTCATCGCCATCTTGGGGGCGGGGGCGATCGCCAAAAAACTCCCGAATCAGGTGTCGCCGATTCGTCGTGGCATACACCACCACATTGGGGGGGCGTGCGGTGATATTGCCTTCCAGCACGACTTTTAGGGTTTTGTAGTCGTCTTCACTTTCTTCAAAGGACAAATCATCCACAAAGATAATAAATTTTTGCGGTAAATCGCGCAGGCGGTTCACAATCAGCGGCAAGCTCACCAACTCCGATTTGGTCACTTCGATCAGCCGCAACCCAGCCGGGTGATAGTGGTTGACCAACGCTTTCACCAACGATGACTTCCCCGACCCCCGACTGCCATAGAGCAGCACATTCAGCGCCGGCAATCCCTGGAGTAAAAACTCCGTATTTTGCTGAAGCTGAGCCTTTTGGTCGTCATAGCCCACCAGTTGCTCAAGGCATACCGGGTCAGGCGTGCCAATGCCCACAAATTCGCCATACCAGTGCACTGTGTGATATTTGGCAAAGAGACCAATCCCCTTTTGCTGATAGAGGGCGACCAGGGCTGGCAGATCGTCGGCCCAGTTGGTTTGGGTTGGCCAAGGGGACGGGGGCGCAGCGGGCGATCGCCAGACTAGCGGTGGTTCCGGCATTTGGGCGATCGTTTGCACCCACGCACTCAGCTTGTCACTGTCGTATTCTGCCAACTGTTGCAACAACGCCAGATCATGACGGGCTGCCTGCACCAGAGAATCGGGCAAGGCGTCCAGGGGGTGGCGCTGGGCTTCACGGGAAAAGGGATTGTCAGCGATGCCGATTTGGGCCTGGAGGTGTTCGGGCCAGCTTTGTTGGTGGGTGGCCAGTTCATGAAACCAGCGGCCATAAGCCTGGAGGCACGCGAGCTGATTGGCCTGGGGGTCGTAGTCAGCTTCGTGCAAGGTTTGCAGCAGTTCTAAAAAGGCATCCCCCACATCGGTATCCAACACCGTTTGGTACAACAACAGGGAGGAGGCCGCTTGCAGCGCGGTGTAAGCAGAGGGACGAGAACTGGACATGGACGATCGCACCTTTTCCAACCAAGCATTCTAAAATCGAGCATTCCCAGTATCCAGCGATCGCGACCGTTTCGCATGATTTTTGCGCGATCGCCCTGCCATCTGACTTATTTGGGTCGGCCCGAAAACCGCGCCCCCCGATACTGCATTTGGCGTTTGAGGACACTGTGCTTGACAAATCTTGGAACATCCCCCTGATGGCCCATCAAAATGAGGGTGTCCCCTTCTTCGAGAAAGATTTCATGATCGGGATGGATCACAATCGCGCCAGTGGCCCGCCGTAACGCGACGATGATAAATGTGCCTTTGCTCCGGGCTTCCACCGTGCCCACTGTCGCCCCGGCCAGCGGCGACCCCGGCGCGATCGCCAACTCATCGATTTGAATATCCAGTTGAGACAACAGTTCGTTCAGAGTTTCCCGCCCTTTGGCCTGCTCCATGAAATCTAGCGATGCAGGATGGGTAATCATGTGGGACATGCGTAACGCCCCGATCGCCGCCGGAGACACTACGCGATCGGCCCCGGCCTGAATTAATTTCTTCTCTGTAGAAGGAAACTCGCCCCGCGCCAAAATAATCAAATCGGGGTTTAAGCCCCGTGCCGTCAGGGTAATAAACACATTGGCGGCATCATCTGGCAGCACCGTCGCCAACACCCGCGCCCGTTCAATCCCAGCGGCGGCCAACACCGTCTCATCCGTCGCGCTCCCCTGCCGCACCAAAAAGCCCTTTGCTTCCGCATTAGCAGCACGGGTACTGTCGTTGTCAATCACAACAAAGGCTTCTCCGGCTTCGGCCATATTCCGAGCCAAAATTTGGCCAATGCGGCCATACCCACAAATAATCACATGGTTGGATAGGGTATTAATCTCTCGCATCATCCGCCTCACTCCCAATGCCCGCTTGATTTCCCCTTCGGTGATCATTTGCAGAAACCCACCCACAATGTAAGCCACCGACGAACACCCTGCCAAAATGACCCCAATGGTAAACACCCGAAGCGTGGGAGTCATTGGCCCCATTTCGCCATAGCCCACCCCAAAAATGGTGATGATCACCATATACAGCGAGTCGAGCAGGGGCCAGCCCGCTAGCATATACCCAGCCACGGCGATGATGAATGTCAGGGTGAGAAAGCCAGCCCCAATGATCATTCGTTTGATAGAACTTTGCATGGTGCGATCGCGACGGTTGCGGTATTGTTGAGGGCAGTTTTGCAGTTTTGATGTCTCTTGCCCCATTCAACCATTTGGCCATCCCAGCCTCCATCCTGGGATGCCCTGTAGGTGAGCAATTGATGACAGGCCGGGGGAACAGCGTAAATTTTCGGAGGCAAACCGGGGTCGGCTGGCTAGACTTGAAACGGGAAACCGCGATCGCCCCACTCCCTTACGCAGTGCCCCCCAAGGACTGGCCCCAAAATCAGAGAGCTTTAGCTCAGCCACTGCACCCACCGGAAGCACTCACTCTACACCGCCTGCTGAGTTTCCCCCACAACGCAACCGGCCAATGCTAAATCCGCCTGTGGTTAACCAGGCAATCCTACCACCCCGCACGGAAGACGGTTCCATCCACGCGGCATAATGACACGAGGCAGAGATCAGCCCGTTCTTTACCCCCTATTCAGCGTATGAAAATCCTTGTCCTCAATGCTGGATCAAGCAGTCAAAAAAGTTGTCTCTACGATTTATCGGGCGGCATCTCAGAACTGGCCCCGCCCCCCCTTTGGGAAGGAGAAATTGATTGGTCAGTGGAGCCGGGCAAGGCGGCGATTAAAGTCAAAGCCAACGGGCTAGTGCACACCGAAACCATCCCCACCGACTCAAAACAGGAAACGACCCAGTATTTGATGCAAACGCTGTGGAGCGGCAACACCCAGGTATTGCAACACCCCAGTGAAATTGAAGCCGTAGGCCATCGGGTCGTGCATGGGGGCGAGGACTATCGAGATAGTGTGCGGGTCACGCCTGCCGTCAAAGCCGCGATCGCTCGTTTGGCAATCTTTGCCCCGGTGCATAACCCCGTCAACCTGGAAGGGATCGAAGCAATGGAAGCGTTACTAGGGCCAGATATTCCCCAAGTTGCCGTGTTTGATACCGCGTTTCATGCCCACCTGGCCCCAGCGGTTTACGTCTATCCTGGCCCTTACGAATGGTTGGCAGACGGCATCCGGCGGTATGGGTTTCATGGCACCAGTCACAAATATTGCGCCCACCGTGCCGCCCAAATTCTGGGGCGCGATCTGGCAGAACTGCGGATGATCACTTGTCATTTGGGCAATGGGGCCTCCCTCGCAGCGATCCGCAATGGCTCTAGCGTAGACACCACAATGGGCTTTACCCCCCTGGATGGGCTGATGATGGGCAGTCGCTCTGGCTCAATTGATCCAGGCATTTTGATTTATCTGCTGCGGAAAAAAGGGTACACCGCCGATGACCTCGATACCATGCTCAATCAAGCTTCTGGCGTAAAGGGAATTTCTGGGGTTGGGGCGGATATGCGACAACTCTTTGCCGCGATCGCTCAGGGTAATCGCCGCGCTCAACTTGCCCTCGACATGTATATCCACCATTTACAAGCGTCCTTGGGTTCCATGTTGGCCAATCTCGGCGGGCTGGATGTGCTGGTCTTCACCGCTGGCGTGGGCGAGAATATTCCCCTGATTCGGGCGGCGACGTGTCAGGCATTTGAGTTTTTGGGCGTCAAGCTTGACCTGGACAAAAATAATGCTCGCCCGGTCGATGTCGATATTGCCTTACCTGAGTCCCAGGTACGCATTTTGGTGATTCATACTCAGGAAGATTGGGCGATCGCCCTGGAAGCCTGGCAACTGGTCAAGGGTTAGCCCAACTGATGGGAGCATTCGCCAACAGAGCAGCGATCGCCACCCCAAACTCATGCAGCCAATTTGGCTCATTTACGGTAGCGTCAAGAAGAACACCCCTTACCCAAGAGTGCAGCATCAATGCTTGTTTGGTTCATGCATGGCGCATCGGTTAGACAACCGGGCTACGCCGATCCACTGCGGGGCCGCCTCATCGAAGAATTCACCAGTCGCGATCTGCCCCTCCCCGAGTTCTACTCCAGCTATTGGGGCGACGCCCTCGGCAGCACCAACGAAATTTGGGATTACGTCCAGCAAGATTTAGAAGCCTTCCACTGGAACAACCCCACCACCGACTTAGACGATATCTTTCACTATCGGCAACGGCGGGAACAACTCATCACAGGCTTCTTCCACGACATCTTCAAATATCTCAGCACGGAACAGGGCAAAGCAATCCGCCGCACCGTCGCCCTCCAATTCCTCAACTTCTTGACCGATAATCCCCTGGAAGACGATCTCCACATGGTCACCCATTCCCTGAGTAGCGTCATTCTGTGGGATATCCTCTTTTCCACTCACTACACCGAAGCCGATCCCGCCTATTACATTCGCCGTGCCATCAAAGGCTTGAGTACCGCTGGCACCGGGCACAAAGTCAAACTCCGCAGCATCACCACCCTGGGGTGCCCCCTGCTGATCTTCAAGCAACTGATGGCCCTCGACACCACACCCCTCAACCAATTTGCCCTGCGGTATTCCGGTGCGCCCCTCCGCTGGATTAACGTGATCCATGCTTCCGATGTGTTTGCCTACCCCCTCCGAGCCAGCCTGGGCTTAGACGATTCGCGCTTGTTCTACCGCGATCACTACCTGGGGGAACGGAATTTTCTCAAAAAAAGCATTGGCGACGTGACGATGGCCCTGGGTCTGGTGACTGATCACAGCCGATATTGGCGGAGTCTGCGAGTCAGCAAGCTCGTCCTGGCCAACCTGATCGGCGATTACGACACGCTTTCAGCCAACAGCCCCATCCTGGAATTTGGGGGCTTTGATTAGGGGCTTTGTCGGGCGGTTAAATCAAGTTTTGAGTTGAACAACAGCGCGATCGCCCCGGCTCTCCCTGGAATCTCCCGCCCATCTGGCCCCTGAACATGGTACTTAGTAGTTGTTAACAAGCAATGACCACCGTGGGCATGACGACTACAACTGACGATAAAACGATTGTTCGGGAATACTTCAACGCAACTGGGTTCGATCGCTGGCGCAGAATCTATGGCGATGGCGAAGTCAACAAAGTGCAACTGGATATTCGCACTGGGCACCAAAAGACGGTGGATACGTTGCTGGAATGGTTTCAGGCCGATGGCAACCTAGCCGAACTGACCATTTGTGATGCGGGCTGTGGTGTGGGGAGCCTCAGCATTCCCCTGGCGGAAGCGGGGGCCAAAGTGTTTGCCAGCGATATTTCGGAAAAGATGGTCAACGAAGCTAAAGAACGCGCCGAGGCGACTCTGGGCACGACGGGCAATCCCACTTTTGCCGTGCAGGATTTGGAAACATTGTCAGGCCGCTATCACACAGTGGTGTGCCTGGATGTGCTGATTCACTATCCCCAAGGTCAAGCCGGTACGATGATCCAGCATCTCAGTTCCCTGGCGGAGTCGCGCTTAGTCTTGAGTTTTGCACCCAAAACAGTCTTTTATGAGATTTTGAAGAAAGTTGGGTCGCTCTTTCCTGGCCCTAGCAAGGCGACGCGCGCTTACCTCCACAGCGAACAGGAAATTGTGAAAAGCCTGGAAGCTCAGGGTTGGAAAATTCAACGCAATACGATGACCAAAACTCGCTTTTACTTTTCGCGCATGTTGGAGGCAACCCGCTAGCGACGGCCTACGGAAGTCAGGCTAGGATGGCAATAACAGAATTGTGGGGGCGATCGCCATGCGGGCGGTAGTGCGATTTTTGGCCGTCATTTTGTTAGGCGTTGGGGTACCCATTACGGCCATGGGGGCGATTGAAAGCCTGAATCCGCAAGCCCGCGATCGCGATGGGGCCTTAGCGGCCCTTATTTTGTTTGGGTTGCCCCCCACCGCTCTGGGCAGTTGGCTCCTGTGGACGACTGGACGCCGCACCCAAGAGTCAGAGCGCGATCGCCTCCGTGCGGCCTTCTTTCGGTTACTCAAAGAGCACAACGGCCACCTCACCGTCTTGCAATTTTCCATGGAAACTGGGCTCAACGGCAGTGAGGCTAAAGCCTTTCTTGATGAATGCGCTAAAGATTACAACGCCACGTTTAATGTGACCGAAGAAGGGCAGTTTTCCTACTACTTTCATCTGAATGCTACGCCACCGGCCCCAACCGCTGCGATCGCCCCTGTGGCCACCCCACCTGACTTAGCCAAGGCTGGCTTTGATGTGGTGTTAGAACACGTGCCCGCCCATGCCAAAATTGCCGCAATTAAGCTTGTCCGCGAGTTCACTGGGCTGGGTTTAAAAGAAGCCAAAGATCTAGTCGAAAGTACGCCGATCGCCCTTAAACAAGGCATTGTGCAAACTGCGGCAGAAGACTATAAACAGCAGCTAGAAGCGATCGGGGCAACCGTTTTAGTCATGAATCGCAATTAAAATGCAAAGCTAAAAGACACCATTGAGAGGGCAAAATCATGGCACAAATTTTGATGGCGATCGCCGCACTGTTTGGTGGCTTAGCCGTCGCTGCCGGAGCCTTTGGAGCCCATGCCCTTCGTGGCCAACTGAGCGATCGCGCCCTGGAAATTTTTACCACTGGCGTGCAGTACCAGATGTATCACGCCCTCGCCCTCCTCGCCGTGGGCCTGCTCCTGAGCCGCACAGAGACCGTCCCGGCAACCTTACCCCTCGCCGGATACGCCTTCATCGCCGGGATCTTCGTCTTCTCCGGTAGTCTCTATGCTCTCAGCCTCAGCGGCATTCAATGGCTCGGTGCCATCACCCCCCTTGGCGGTGTCTTCTTCATCGTTGGTTGGGTCTGCCTCGCGATCGCGGCGATCGCCAAAAGCTAGTGATAGGGCGATCGCGAGGGTTGTCCAATTTCGGTTTTCGTCAGAAGTAGGGAAATCCGAAACGATGAAGTGAGGAGACTACTCTCGCTAGAATGAACTGTGCTTGCCGAAACTAGATACAGCACTGCAATTGATTTCATACCCTCGGAGCGAACCCACCATGACGACGGTTTTGGAAAAGGGCAACATCAGTATCCATACTGAGAATATTTTTCCGATTATCAAAAAATGGCTCTACTCAGACCATGAGATTTTTCTACGAGAGTTAATCTCCAACGCGGTTGATGCCATGCAAAAGCTCAAAATGGTGTCAAATTCGGGCGAATATTCCGGCGATTTGGGCGAACCCGAAATTGTGGTGACCCTGGACAAAGCCGCCAAAACCCTGTCGGTGTCGGATACAGGGATTGGGATGACCACCGACGAAGTGAAGAAGTACATCAACCAGGTGGCGTTTTCCAGTGCGGAAGAGTTTGTCGAAAAGTACAAAGCCAGCACGGATGAGCAGATCATCGGGCATTTCGGGTTAGGGTTCTACTCCTCCTTCATGGTGGCTTCCCAAGTGGAAGTGGATACCCTGTCTTACAAAGCCGAGGCCCAGCCCGTCCATTGGTCTTGCGATGGCACCACCGAGTTTGAACTCACCGACTCGACTCGCACCGCCCGTGGCACTACCGTCACGCTCCATTTACTGGAAGAGGAAAAAGAATACCTCGAACCCTATCGCATTCGGAGCCTGATCACGAAGTATTGCGACTTCATGCCCTTCCCGATCAAGCTGGAAGTGAAGGAAGCACCGCAGGAAGGGGAAGAGGCCAAGGAGCCCGCTGCACCAGAGCAAGTGAATCGGCAGAAGGCTCCGTGGAAAGAGTCGCCCAATTCCCTTAGCAAAGAGGATTACCTGGAGTTCTATCGCTATTTGTATCCCTTTCAGGAAGAACCGCTGCTGTGGGTGCATTTGAATACGGACTATCCCTTTGTGGTGAATGGGATTCTCTATTTCCCGAAGCTGAAACCCGATGTGGATGTGACGAAGGGGCAAATCAAGCTGTTTTGTAATCAGGTCTTTGTCAGCGATAACTGCGAGGAAGTGATTCCCAAGTTTTTGCTGCCGTTGCGCGGGGTCATTGACAGTGTTGATATTCCCCTGAACGTGTCGCGGAGCTTTTTGCAGAACGATCGCACCGTTCGCCGGATTGCGGACTACATTGCCAAGAAAGTGGGCGATCGCCTGAAAGAACTGTATCGCGACGATCGCGCCCAATATCTCCGGAGTTGGCAAGACCTGGGCACCTTTGTCAAGTTCGGCTCCATGAACGACGACAAGTTTAAAAAGCAAGTCGAAGATATTTTGGTCTATCGCACCACCTGGGCTGGCAGCGGCACCGCCGCCCCCAAAGTCGAAGTCCAGTCTGCCGAGGGCGATGTTTGGCAAGACACTAGCAGCAGCGAAACCGACAACACCTTTGACGGCAAAGTCTACACCACTCTGAAGGAATACCTGGAGCGGAACAAAGACCGCCATGAAAATCGGGTTTACTACTGCACCGATGAAGTGACCCAGGCCACCTATGTGGAACTGCACAAAAAGCAAGGGCTGGAAGTGGTGTTCATGGATTCTTTCATTGATACGCACTTCATCAGCTTCCTGGAGCGGGAGCATCCTGACGTCAAGTTCTCTCGGGTAGATGCAGACCTGGATGACACGCTGATCGACAAAGAACAAGACTCAGAAATCGTTGATCCGGCGACCAACAAAACTCGGGGCGAACTGCTGAAAGACCTCTTCCAGCAAGCCTTGGGCAAGCCCAAAGTTACCATTCGGACAGAAGCCCTGAAAGCAACAGCGGGTCAGGATGCGCCCCCCGCAGTGGTATTACTGCCAGAGGAATTGCGCCGCTTACGAGAAATGACGGCGCTGTTGCAACAGCAAAATGTGGAATTTCCGGAAGAGCACGTCTTGCTGGTCAATACGGCTCACCCCCTGATTCAAAGTCTGACGAACTTGAGCAAGGGGGCGGTGGTGCAGACGGAAGGGCGATCGCCCTCGGCGGAACTGGCCGATCTGATCTGTCATCAAGTGTATGACTTGGCGCTGATGGCCCAAAAGGGGTTTGATGCCGATGGGATGAAATCCTTTATCGATCGCTCGAACCAAGTGCTGACGCAGTTAGCCGAACGCGCCGCCAACTAACACCCATCACGACACGCAAAGCCGCGATCGCCCCTTATAGATGAGAGCGATCGCGGCTTCTTTGTATCCATTTGACAGGCATAAAAAACGACAGGAACCCAAGAATTCCTGCCGTTTGTGTCTAGCTCAGAAGCAGCTCAAAATTTGGCTAACTCCTTATCTGGCTAAACTTAGTAGGTTTTGACACCGGAAGACAGCCCACCAGAGCTAGGAACAGAACCAGTGCTGTCTTTGATGAAGCCAGAGTAGGCTTCCATCCCATGCTCAGAAATATCCAAGCCCATGATTTCTTCTTCTTCGTGAACGCGGATGCCCAACGTAGACTTCAGGGCCAACCAGAAGATGCTAGACAGGAGGACAGTCATCCCGCCGACGGACATCACACCAACAAATTGATACCAAAGCTGCTGGAAACCACCGCCCAACAGTAAGCCTTTGATGGGGCCAAGCCCTTCGGCGTACAAGGCACCCGCTGCATCGCTGGGGCCAACGGCAAACAACCCAACAGCTAAGGTTCCCCAGATCCCGTTGACCAAGTGCACCGAAGTCGCACCAACGGGGTCGTCAATCATGATGCGATCGAAGAAACCGACTGCCAAAACAACGAGAACGCCACCGACAGCACCAATCACTGCCGAAGACGGAATGCTAACAAAGGCACAGCTTGCGGTAACGGCAACCAAACCTGCCAAAATCCCGTTGATGATCATGGAGAGGTCAGGCTTACCCAGCAAGCCCCACGCGGTAAAGGTTGCTGCTACCCCACCAAACGCAGCTGCGGTATTGGTAGTGACGATAATGTGGGCCATCAAAGCACCATTACCAACACTCATCGTGGAACCAGGATTAAACCCAAACCAGCCCAACCACAGAATCAAGCAGCCCAACATGGCAATACTCATGTTGTGACCAGGCAAGGCACTGGGCGTACCATCGGCAGTGTATTTACCAATCCGAGGCCCCAGGAAGGCCGCCCCCATCAGCGCAGCCCAACCGCCAGCAGCGTGGACAACGTTGGAACCAGCAAAATCCCAAAAGCCCATCTTGGTTAACCAACCGCCACCCCAAACCCAGTGGCCGGTGATGGGGTAGGAAAACCCAACTAGCAACAAGCTGAAGATTAGAAAGTCAACGAATTTGACCCGCTCAGCGACAGCCCCAGACACAATGGTGGCGGCTGTCCCGGCGAAGGCCAACTGGAAGAAGAACTTCGCGGCAAGGGGAACACCCGTCCAACTTAGAGCGCTAAAGATCCCTTGGTAGTCGTCACCGGTTGCAGGGCTATTGTCAGCGCCGGACAAGAAAAAGCCATTGAGACCGATGAAGAGGTTGCCATCACCAAACATGAAGGCAAAGCCAACGGCCCAATAAATGATGGTGGCGAGGGCAAAGACAATTAGGTTTTTGGACAGGATGTTGACGGCATTTTTCTGGCGACAAAAGCCTGTTTCTAACATCCCGAAACCAGCGTTCATAAAGAACACCAGGAACCCCGCAATGCACACCCACATGGTGTCCAGGCCGACGGTGAGGGTTGATAGCTTCTCGTTTAATTCGGCGGCTGAAGGGGTTTGAGCGTTGGCCCCAACTCCCCACGCTAAAACAATAATGAGTGCTAGGGGAATACAGGCTTGGGCACTGGGCGACAGCTTTCTGGCGTACCAGTCCAGCGAAAGCCATTTGCTTTGGGGTTGCCGTGGGGAAGGAGCGACCCTCCCTGGCAACGGCTGCTTCTTGAGCGTACTTCTAGATACCATCTCCGGACATTCCTCATCAATATACAGAGTCTGCTGAAGCCACGGCTTCATAGACATAACAGGGCCACAACACTGGCCAGCTTGTGCGAATTATCTCAACCCAGGTTTTGCGCTGCTGACTCGTTCAGTAGCGGCCACGATGGTGTGGCTAAAACCTGTCAACGGCTAATCAGGCGGAAGGCACCCAAATCTGAAAATTTGGATAACGATTACATCAGATTGCACCAATTCTGGATAGGGAAAATCTGTATAGCAGAATACAAAAGCCTGGGTTGATCGCTGAAATGTCAGTATTCAAACGGATAGGGAAGTAGAAAAGATTACTAAACTGGTTGTGTCGCTCTTTAAATAATTGCTTCTTAAAAGTAAAATAGACGATCGCGTAAAAGCTTGGTGGGTAAGGGGTTCCGGGGGATGGCCTTGGCTGAAGAGAGGTGCTGGCGTGCATCGGGTGACTTGCGAGGGTGCGTCGAACTGTGAACTGCATGGGGGTGTTGCTTGTCTGGGGGAGCCAAGGGGTTTATGGGCTTGGCGATCGCAAGGAACTAACCACCACCATCCCATCGCGACGCAAAAAATCGGTGGGGTAGGAGCCGACCAGATTGGCTACAAGTTGATGAAGGTGACGGAGAAAGGCTGACAAGTCACCCAATCTAGAGTAAATATTTGTAGGGGATCTGGTAGCGAGAAGGCGTTTATGGGCACCCGTGGCAAGGTTAGGGCGATCGGCAACTGGTTAAAACGGTTGGAACAACAGGCTGGGCGGCTAAAGCTTGGGGTGGTACTGGCGATCGCTGGTGGGCTTGGTCTGGGGGGCGGCCCGGTGCTCCTTGGTGGTGGCTTGGTGGTGGCGCGTCCGGCGATCGCCCAGGCCCAGTCCGAGGCTGATCCAGCCGTGTGCCTGCCTGTGGCCGCCCCCGCTGCTAATCACCTGGGGCAATTCGTCAGCCAACTGTGGCAAACGGCAACCTGGGTTGAGCAGCCTGCCTTGAGTATGGGGGCGATCGCCGGCCAGTTTGCGCCCAATGTGTTGGCCTATTTGAACCCTAGCCCATTTCCAGACATTCACCCTGCCGCGCGGCAAGCCAAAGTGCCCGTGATGATGTATCACGACATCTTGCCGGAAAAGCAAGTGTTTTTTGATGTGACTCCGGCAGAGTTTGAGGCCCATCTCCAACTGATTCAGGCCAAAGGGTTGACCCCGATCACCATGGATCAGCTGGTGAACCATTTGCGGAGTGGTTTGCCCTTGCCTGCCAAGCCCATTCTGCTGACTTTTGATGATGGCTACGCGGGGCACTATACCTATGTTTATCCGCTGCTGAAAAAATACAACTATCCGGCGGTGTTTTCCATCTACACCAGCAAGGTCGGGAAAAAGCTGGGGCGATCGAGCCTGACGTGGGAACAGTTGCGGGAAATGGCGAAAGATCCGCTGGTGACGATCGCCTCTCACAGTGTGTCTCACAAGGTGATGGAAGCCTTGTCGCCGGAGCAACTCCAGCTTGAAACTCAGGAGTCTAAGCGCATTTTGGAAGCGGAACTGGGTATTCCAATTCGCTATTTCACCTATCCCGAAGGAAAATTTGACGAGGCGGCGATCGGGGCAGTCGAAGCGGCGGGCTATACGGCGGCCCTGACGATGAACGATCTGGATGAGCAATTGGCGGGTCAATCCAAAAACTTGCTGGCAATTGGCCGGATTGGGCAGTCGCGGTTAGCCGAAATGGTCGATGTTGCCTGGGGTGGGCCACCGCCAACGACCGTGAGTTTTGGGTTTGACTTCAACGCCCCGATTCGGCAAATGGACGCGGTGATTGATGCGGTGCCGTTTCGGTTTGTGGTGGGCGGACGACCAATGACCATTCACTACAAAACCCGAGGCCAAGTGCAAGATATTATCGCTGGCACCCCGGCGATCGCGGCGGTGGATGGGGGCTTTTTCTCCTTAGAGTTTTTGGACTCGAACGAAATGCTGGGGCCGGTTTACAGTCAAAGCTCTGGCAACTTTGTACCCGGCAAACGGGGCGAAATTCCCCTCATCAACCAACGGCCCCTGGTGTTGATTGGCCCCAAAGCGGTGAAATTTATTCCCTTTGACAACCTGAAGCACAATACCCTGGAAGGCATTCAGGCCGAAATGCCCGATGTCACGGATGCCTTTGTTGCGGCGGGGTTCCTTGTGGAAAACGGCCAACCCCAACCCCCCGAACGCTTCGGTAAATTATTCGACTTCAATGCCCCCCGGCACCGAGCTTTTTGGGGCATTAACCAGAAGGGGCAACCCCAAATTGGTGTCTCCGCCGAGCCGATTGGCTCCGTTGATTTAGGGATCGCTCTGGCCAAAGCTGGCTTCCGGGATGCCGTTATGTTGGATTCTGGGGCAAGTACAGCTCTGGCGTATAAGGGCGAGTCGCTCGTGGGTTACACGCCCCGGCCTGTGCCCCATGTGGTGGGGCTGGTGCCCCCGGCTGGTGATTCGGGGTCAAAGGTGGAGTGTGCCACGGTGTCAGCGACGGCGGGCCAGTAGTGTGGGCTGGAGGCGGTTGGTGTTTTGCTGGGCCAAAGGGTGGGGCTGAGGCGATTCCTGGGGGCCAGATGGGAATTGGGCTGGGCCTTTTCACTGGGCTTAATGCTGCCAGGGGCGATCGCCCTTGGCCCAATCTTTCAACTTTCTTAAAATTTTCGATCAATGTTCGCGTATAGTTGAGCGGGCTTGATAGATTTGAACCGCTTTACTGCTGTGGATTGACTGAAGCCGACAGCAATCATGGGGTTACATGGCCCATTTTGAGGAATGACGTTAAGCTGTCATTGAGATTGCTGGGGGTGTTGCGATCGCTGGAGTTGTCAGCCAACGCACACCATCACCAAGATCCAGACGGGCGTGCAAAAGACTGTATAGGTGGTTAGGGTCTCCTAACTGGGGATAGGGCTGTAAGGCCCAGCAAACATGGTGGTGTGAACTGGCTTAGGCGATGAAGTTCGCCCTAGTCTTGAGGAGTTGAGGATAAGCTCATGGTAGGGAAACGGTCGAACTCTTTTCAATGGGATGACTCAGATCCACTATCGGATCAATTAAACGAGGTCTTGGGGGCTGCGGCTGGCTCCCTGGTGCCCCAAAGCCCGCCGAACGCCGAGCCGAATGCCCCGCCGTTACCGCGATCGCGTCCGTGGAAACTCTTGCTGCTGGGGATGAGTGTGGTTGCCGTGTTGGGCAGCGTGAGTGGAGCGGCCCTCTGGCTCCTCACCACCCCGCCCCCCTCCCCCGATTGCCAACAACTCTCGCCCATGTCAACGGATATGGAGCGGTTGCTCTGTGCCCAGGAAGCGGCTAACTCTGGAGATTTGCAAAAAATCTTGGTGGGGATGGAAACGCTGAAACAGTGGCAACCGGATAATCCACTGTATGGGGAAGCCCAGCGGTTAATTGCTGAATGGTCTGATCCCGTTTTGCGGGCCGCCCGAGAAAAAATGGATCAGAGTGATTTTCGGGGCGCAGTAGAACTGGCCAACCGGATTCCAGCGACCAGCCCGGTGTATCAAGATGCCCAGGCCGAAATCAAAGAGTGGCAACGCTATTGGCAACGAGGGGAAACCTTGGCGACGGCGGCGCGGACTGCCATGAAAGCCCAAAATTGGTATCTTGCGGCGGAAAAAATTGCGGCCCTCAAAGACTTTGAACAGGAGTATTGGCGGTTTGATCGGGCGAAGGCGTTAACGCAGTTGTTGGCGAAGGAGCAACAAGCCCGAAAAGTTGCAGCGGCGGCGATCGCGACGGCTCAGTCTGGTCAGCCCAATGCCCTGGGCTTGGCGATCGCCCAACTGGTTGGGATGGATTCAGGCACCTATGCTTGGGCCGATGCCCAAACCAGCTTGAAGCAATGGAGCGAAACCCTACTCTCCCTGGCGAGCAAACAGTGGCAGCAGGGCGAATTTACTGCCGCCATGACCACGGCCAGCCCAGTGCTCAAAAATGCATCCCTGGCGGCCAGCGCCCAAGATTTACTGTGGTTGAGCCAAGCCAGCCAGTATGCGACTTGGGGCCGTTCAACGCTGACCCCCACGCCGACGCAAATTTGGAATTTGAACCTGGCGATCGCGACGGCCCAATTCATCCAACCAACGAGTCGCTACTACCAACAGGCCCAAGCCAGCTTGACCACTTGGCAGGCCCGCTTGCAAGATACCAACTGGCTGCAACTGGCCTGGATGGTGGGAGAGGTGCCCTTTGCCCCGGCCAAGGCGATCGCCATTGCCCAGGCCCAGCGCTTGACACCCGATCGCCCCCAACGGCAACAAGCCCAAACCCTGATCGCGTATTGGGATAAAGCCCGGGCGGCCCTGGGCGATCGCCCCTACCTGACCCATGCCCAAACCCTGGCCCAGAAAAATGAGATTCCCGCCCTCAAACAAGCGATCGCCCAGGCTCAGTTAATTTCTCTGGGGCGGCCCCTCCGGCAGGAAGCCCAAACCTTCATCGCCGCCTGGAACCAAAAAATCGAGACCATTGAAGACCAACCCATCCTCGACCGGGCCTGGGCCTTGGCCAATCAAGGCAATCTGAATGGGGCTATTCAAGCTGCCAGCGGCATTGGAGGCGATCGCGCCCTCTATCGAGAAGCCCAATCGGCCATCTGGAGTTGGCAAGAACAACTGCGGGCCGCCGAAATTGCCAGAACCAGGGCCAGAACAGCCCAACCGCCGAGTGCTGCTGCCCAAAAACCTGAGTCTGCTGCCGAGGTGGAACCCGCCAGGGCCGACTCAACTGGTCGCCAATGGGAGAACCGTTGGAGCGAGCCAGTTCCCGCCGAAGGCCGCGACCCCGTGCCCCCGCCAGCCGCCAGCCCGCCTTCAGGGGTAATCCCGGCTCCGCCAGTGCAGCAAACCCCGCCCACGCCGCCACCACCGAGCTATCGTCCACCTGCGGCTGCACCAGTCTATTCCCCACCAACTGCACCGCTGCCCACCAACGAGCCGCCACCGCCGCCCACGGCGCAACCCGCCCTCGAACCCTATGGAGCCCCGGTGTATGAACCCTATGCGCCCGTGCCCCCACCCCGCAACTGATGGGTTCCTTCTGCGGGCCGAAGCGAGAAGAGGCAAGCAAGAAAGAGTGAGCAAGAGGCGCGATCGCCCCAACCTATTTCAACGACTCTTCAAAGCGGTGTTGTTCCCACAAGGATTGATACAGGCCTGGTTGGCTGATGAGTTCCTCGTGCGCTCCCATTTGCACCACGGCCCCCCGATCCATCACAAAAATGCGATCGGCCATCGCGGCGGCTGACAATTGATGGGAAATAAAGACAACCGTTTTGCGGTTTGTCCCTTCCGAGAGATTGCGGAGGATTTTGGTGGCGGTTTCGTTGTCCACGCTGGAAAGCGCGTCATCCAAAATCAAGATTGGCGCATCGACGAGCAGAGCACGGGCCAGGGCTGTGCGTTGGCGTTGGCCTCCGGAGAGCGTAATCCCCCGTTCCCCGACCAACGTGGCGTAGTCTTGGGGAAAGTTCAAAATCTCCTCGTGCATTTGGGCTTGTTTGGCGGCCTGCATCACCGTTGGCTGATCGGCCTGGGGACTGCCGTAACAGATGTTGTCAAAAATTGTTGTGCTGAACAAAAAGCTTTCCTGGGGGACATAGGCGATCGCCCCGCGCAAATCCCGCAACTGGAGCGTCGTGATATCCTGGCCATCCAGAAACACTTGCCCTGGGGCAATTTCCAACAACCGGGGTAGCGCATTTGCCAAAGTCGATTTGCCCGACCCAATTGGCCCAACGATCGCCACAGTTTCCTGGGGTTTGATGGTAAAGTTCACCTCTTTCAGAGCATAGCGTTGGCCCTTGCTCGTTGGTTCACCGGGATAGGCAAAGGTTAACTGCCGTGCCACCAGTTCCCCCTGCACCGTCTCCCGTGGTAGCGCGATCGCCCCCGGTTGATCCTGAATTTTGGGTTCAACGGTCAAAATGGTTTCAATCCGGTCAATGCTGACCTCACCCCGCTGATAGGCCGTAATCGTAAACCCAAGTAAAGCCGTCGGAAAGACAAGGCGTTCCACATACAACAGCAA
The DNA here is from genome assembly GCA_964475335.1 of uncultured bacterium. Taxonomy (GTDB): domain Bacteria; phylum Cyanobacteriota; class Cyanobacteriia; order Leptolyngbyales; family Leptolyngbyaceae; genus CAYYWG01. The sequence goes on along the minus strand of CAYYWG010000009.1, from coordinate 182,958 downwards.
GGCCACAAAATCCCCTACGGTGATGGCCCCCCGATTGATCGCGCCCACCCCAAACCACAGCACCACTAACAAACTCACACTGGCCAAGCCCCGCAAAGCCGAAAACAGAAGGGTGCGGGTTTTCGCCAGGGATAAATTGGCCCCCAACAGCTTGTTGTTCAATCCGGCGAAGGCTTGCCGCTCATTGGTTTCCTGGGCATAGATTTTGATGAGCGAAATGCCGCTCATGTCTTCTTGAATCAGTTCGCTAATGTCAGACAGCTTCTCTTGTACCGTTTGCTGCTGCGATCGCAACTGATTACTCGAAATAAAAACCACCAAAAACATCACCGGATAGACCGACAGCGACAGTAAACTCAACTGCCAATCAATCCCCAACATCACGGGCAACGTTAGCCCGTAGGCAAACACCATGTTGGCCAAACTCAGCACCGCAAACCCCAACAAACGGCGAATATTATCGACATCGCTGGTGGCCCGGTTGATCAGATCTCCTACCGTGTTGGCCGAAAAGTAGGACGGTTCCAGGGTCAGCAAATGGTTAAAGATCTTCTGCTTGAGATCAAACTCGACTTGCCGCCCGACCCCAAAAACCCAAATCCGTGAGAGCATTCGTGCGCCCCACATCACCGAGGCCAACAGCAGCACCAGGCCAACGTAATACACGATGCGATCGAAACTAATGACTCGGAGTTGATCAATAGCATCCCGAATTAACAGCGGAATGACCATCCCCAGCATGTTGACGATCAACAACGCCACGATGCCAGCTAAGGATTTTTGCCAATGGGGCCGGAGGTAGGCCCCTAACTTTTTCAAGCGGGATTGAGCCATGCGTTATTCATCTGAGTGTTCAGGCTTTCTGATCCTAATCGAAAACGATGAAGCATCAGGTGGCTGGCGTACTGACGTTGGGGGCTTGGAAGGGCTTGATCCACCCGCGAATAAAGTAATAGAACGCATTTAAGTATTCTTGAATAGCCTGGGAACTGAGCCAAAAGGCATCGGCGGTGGGCAGCAAATCGGTAATTTGAACGTCGTACCGGATGCGATCGCGCCCCTCGGTCACCGCACTCAAATTTCGTTCTGGCGGCAAAGTATAGAAATCCGTTGGTCGCACAATAATGCGACTTTCCCGAAACACCTCTCGAAAGGTCAACGCCGCCCGATTCATGTTCAACCCCGAAGCGACCAGGGTAATTTGATCCCCATAGTTCACTTGTTGGTCATCCAGCAACTTTTTCACCGTTTCTGCACTTCGTCGCACGTTGCCATTGACATGATCCAGCAGGATATTTTCTTCAGGGATATTAAACATCCGCGTCAACAGCAGTTGGATATCCCGTGCTTCAGAAACATCCTCCCGTTTTTCCCCATCCTTGGGTAATCGGTTGGGCCGTACCCCGCCACTTACCGCAATCAGCGGGGTTGTTCCGTTTTGGGTGCCCTGGCGATAGAGTTCCGCCGCGTAAATGATGCGATCGCCATGCTCCGTTAACTGAGTCGGCAAATTACTCAACACATCATATTGTTCCGGCTTAATGGCCCGTTCGACGCGGGGCGGATCAGCAGGCTGCGGGTTGACCCGGGGGCGCAGAAAAGCGCGGGTTGTGTTTTGGCCCAGCAACACAATGACTTGGCGACTCCCCGTTGCGGGCACTGGAGCTGCTGCAATTAATTCGATCGCCTCAAACTCCAACTCTTGGGCCAAAAAATTGGCTACCAGCGGAATGCTGCCCAAGGCCATGATGATCAACCCACCCAAAATTAACTGCCGCGCAATTTTAGAAAGTTTGGTGCCAGTCAGCAGCACGATTAAAAAAATAAGCCCCAAGCCAAACGGCGTGAGGGGGAAGGAAATGACCCGCCAAATAATTTCTAAAACACTCCCCGGCTCGTTAATGCCACCTTTGAAAAACGCTAAAACAATGACCGCTAACAGGAGCAGTAAAACCAGCAATCCCAAAAATTCTTTCTTCAATACTTTGGAAAGAAAGAACCAGATCACCGTCCCAACAATGAGCCATAAAATGAGTTGGGTCAGCAGCAGAAAAACATCAGTCAGCAGTAGAACCATGAGACGGTGGGAGCGAGGGTGATTGGCGAAGGCGGGATACGCCGATGTTCAGCAGTCGAGCCGTTGGGGGGGTGAGTAGAGCGTTGGCGATGGTGAATTCTGTGGTCGAATCCCCGCATCGCGAGCTAGAACCTGACGAGTTACTACCGATGAAACCTGTTGCTAATAGACTTTATGCATCTCTCAAAGGAATCAAAAAAATGAATCAAAAATGGAGAATCAAAACCTGGAAAATCAAAAGGCAGAAGCAAAAAATTGGCCTTGGCTACTGCGTTACCTCAGAATTCAGCCCACTTCCTGACTCAAACTTTTGGTAAATCCCCACACATTCTGCTAGCAAGAATCCAGCCAGAATGGTGCAAGGATTGCCGCTTGATCCTACCGAAAATGCTGGCAAAGCCAGGGCTACGCCATTCTAGATCAGCATTTTGGTCGCGATCGCACGACCTCAGGTTTGAGGGAAGCGCAATCCGGCGATCGCCAAATCATTCTCCGCAAAATTATAAAAAACTGTAACAAGTCGCTAGGATAGACCCAATAGTGCCGCAAATCCTTCTGGTAGATTTCATGTACTTGTCTTTTCCCCTGGCCATGCTGGGCCAGAACCTGTGGTTTCAACCGTCGCTGTTGGCCACTGCCGAAGCCAGCCCCGAAACGACTTCCCTTGTCCTTGCTGCCGTCCTGCTCAGCTTGGTGGTCATTTTTTTGGCCAGCAAATTGGGGGGAGAAATTTGTGCCCGCATCAATTTGCCCCCCGTGTTGGGGGAATTGCTAGCTGGCGTAGTGGTCGGGGTTTCGGCACTGCACTTGCTTGTCTTTCCAGAAGGCGGCGAAACGGGATCCGATTCCTTGATCATGGCCCTGTTACAAGTTTTTACCCCGCTGGCCCCAGACGCTGTCACCTCTATTTTTCAGGCCGAAAGCGAAGTCATTTCTGTGCTGGCTGAACTGGGTGTGATTATTCTGCTGTTTGAAATTGGCTTGGAGTCTGATCTGAAGGAACTCTTGAAAGTTGGCCCCCAGGCAACAGTTGTCGCTGTTGTGGGGGTCGTCACGCCTTTTGTGCTGGGGACTGGGGGCTTGGTGCTGTTGTTTCATGCCCCGGTGATTCCCGCTGTGTTTGCCGGAGCGGCGTTGACGGCCACCAGTATTGGGATTACGGCTAAGGTGCTGGCCGAAATTCAGCAACTCACCTCGCGCGAAGGGCAGATCATCATTGGTGCGGCGGTGTTAGACGACGTGTTGGGGGTGATTGTCTTGGCGATCGTCGCCAGTTTGGCCCGCGAAGGTCAAGTCGAAATTACGAATGTTCTGTACTTAATCGTGAGTGCTGGGGTGTTTTTGATTGGCTCGATCTGGCTGGGCCGCTTGCTGAGTCCGTTGTTTGTTGCGGTGGTCAACGAGTTAAAAACGCGGGGCCAAGTCTTGATTTCTGCTTTGATTGTGGCTTTTGCCCTGGCCTACATTGCGGATGTGATTCAACTGGAAGCCATTTTGGGGGCGTTTGCGGCTGGGTTAATTTTGGCGGAAACGGAAAAGCGCCATGAACTCGAAACCCAGGTGATTCCGATCGCGGATATGTTGGTGCCCATCTTTTTCATTAGTGTCGGGGCCAAAACGGATGTGAGTGTATTGAATCCGTTTAATCCGGCGAATCAGGAAGGGTTGATCATCGCGGGGTTTTTGATTGCGGTGGCGATTGTGGGGAAGGTGGTGACAGGCTTTACCGTCTTTGGGCAGGCGGGGATCAATCGTCTGGCGATCGGGATCGGTATGGTGCCACGGGGGGAAGTAGGGCTGGTGTTTGCGTCGGTGGGCGGGGCGAGTGGTGCTCTGTCTAAGTCTTTGGAAGCGGGCATTATTGTGATGGTGATTTTGACGACGTTTCTGGCTCCGCCGTTTTTGCGGTTAGCCTTCCAACAACCGGATGAGTCGGTCGGCGGGGCGATCGCCGATGGGGACTCCGAGCTTAGCCCTGAAGCTGGCCCCAGCAAAGCGGCAGTGACCACAGCGCCCCAGGATGTGAATTCGGAAGTGAGTTAGGCCCAGGTTGGCCAGGGTTAACCCGTGCAGCTACCCCCCAGAATTTGGCGATCGCATTTCCCAGAGTTCGAGTATAGTTGGCGCAGTTTTCTAGTTGGTGGCGGGCGATCGTCCCGCTAGGCTATGCCTCCTCGAAGTCAACTGTTTGAAGCTGGGTTGCCCTGCATGAAGCTGGTTCTATCACTGCCGTTTAGTGTGGTTGCGTTGCTATTCTTGCTGGGTTGGCCAGCCCAGGCAGCGAAGCTCCAATCTTGGAAATTTGACGCCCAGCGGCAAGAGCTTGAAATTATCACCGATGAAGATGTGCAACCAACGGCCCAGTTGGTGCCTGACCCGGCGCGGTTGGTCATTGACTTGCCGGGAATTGCCCTGGAGGGGGCTACTATTCATGAAGCGCTCAGTGGCACGGTGCGCTCTATCCGCATCGGCCAGTTTGACAGCCAGACGACCCGCCTCGTGATTGAGTTGGCTCCGGGTTACACGCTGGAGCCGAACCAGGTCAAATTCCGTGGGGTTTCGGCGCGACAGTGGGTGGTGACGTTGCCTGCGCCGATCGCTGCTACACCCCAACCAGGGATGGCCCTGGAACCAACTGCCACGCCGCTGGCCCAAGCAAAGGTCATCAAACCGGCCACGCCCCCGGCGATCGCCGCCACTAGCACTCAACCGACGGCGCTGATCAATGCCATTGAATTAGATGAAGTAGGCAATCAGTTGGTTATTCGAGCCGACCAACCCCTGCGCTATACGAGCCGCTGGGAGCGATCGCAAGGGGTCTATCGACTCGAAATCCTCGCAGCGCGGATCAGCCCCCAGTTGCGGCCACCCACCACCTCACCAACCCACGCCTTGCAGCAGCTTCGCATCATTCAAACGGGTGACAATGTGGTGCTTTTGGTGCGCCCCGGCACACGGGTCAACCTGGGGCAGGTGAACCAGGTGAGCCAACAGGTTTTGGTGTTGCCCTTTGCGCGATCGCCCCTGGCCCAACGCCCAACGCCTCCAGCCCCGACCACTCCCCTTGCCCCGCCTCGTCCAGTTCTCGCCCCGCCTGCCGCCACTCCGCCCCCCGCCCCCACTTGGCCCACTCCGGCCACCCCAGCCCCAACGCCCCAGGGAAAACTGGTTGTCATCATTGACCCTGGCCACGGTGGCCCCGACCCCGGCGCAGTGGGGATTGGCGGCTTGCAAGAAAAAGGGATCGTGTTGGATATTGGCACGCAGGTCGCCAGTATTTTGCAGCAGTACGGCGTGTATGCCTTGCTGACTCGGGCCGACGATCGCGATCTCGATTTAGAACCCCGCGTTCAAATGGCGGAACAAGTTCATGCCAGCGCTTTTGTCAGTATTCATGCCAATTCCATTGATTTAAGCCGTCCCGATATCAGTGGCCTGGAGACGTACTACTATCAGTCGGGGGCTGACCTTGCCCAAACTATTCATCAAAATGTCTTATATGGCACAGGGATTCAAGACCGGGGTGTGCGAACGGCTCGCTTTTATGTATTGCGGAAAACGTCGATGCCTTCTGTATTAGTCGAAGTGGGCTTTGTCACCGGGCGGGATGATGCGCAAAAATTATCCAATTCTTCGTACCGAACGCAGATGGCGACCGCAATTGCCCGTGGTATTCTACAGTACTTGCAACGGACAGCACGCCGTTAAAGTGGTGTTGAGTGTCGAAGTTTGTTAGAGTCTCTCAAAAACGAGGTGTGTGGAGTGGTTAAAGATCGAGGTTTACAGGGTATTCAGTTAACAACAAACTTGCCAGCACCAGGGGCGGCTGCGGGTCGGGCTAGCCAGGACGCACCGATTGGTGTATTTGACAGTGGGCTGGGTGGCTTGACGGTGTTGCGAGAATTGTATCGACAAATTCCCCAAGAATCGATCATTTATTTTGGGGATACAGCCCGATTGCCCTATGGGATGCGATCGCCCGCCGAAATTGTGCAATACGTTCGCGAGATCATGACCTGGATGGTGGGGCAAGGGGTCAAGATGGTGATTATGGCCTGCAACACCAGTTCAGCCCTGGCGTTGGAAGTTGTCCGGGCTGAGTTTGATGTGCCCATTTTAGGGATTATCCTGCCGGGGGCACGGGCTGCCGTCCAACAGGGCCAGCGCATTGGCGTGATTGCTACGCCTGCAACGGTCGCCAGTGATGCCTATCGGCGGGCCATTCTAGAAGTGGATGGAGCGAGCCAGGTGTGGCAAGTCGGCTGCCCTGAGTTTGTCCCGTTGATTGAGGGCAATCGTCTGGAAGATCCTTACACGATGGCGATCGCCCAGCAGTATCTCCAACCCCTCGTTGATCAGCAAATTGATACGTTGGTCTATGGTTGTACTCACTATCCGCACTTGGCCCCAGTTTTGCGGCGCATTTTGCCCACGGCCATTAACCTCGTTGACCCGGCGATTCACGTAGTCACCGCAGCGGCCCAAGAGTTGGATATGTTGGGCTTGCGCAGTGGGCGATCGCCCCAGCCCACCCGGTTTTATGTGAGTGGCTGCCCAACGACTTTTGACCAATTAGCCACTCGCTGGTTAGGCTATACGCCCATCACAGAACGAGTTGTGTTACCCGACTTGCAGCCCCAAGCCGCAACTTTGGAAGTGGTGGAATAGGGTTGGGGGCTACCCCTTGGGGCTGAGGAGCCGATGGCGCTTGGCCCGGTCTTAGCCCCAGCCAAGGGAAGTCGCCGCCCTAGGTTCTCGCTGAAGGGCGATCGCGGCATTTTGCCCACCAAACCCAAAGCTCAAACAGAGGGCATGATCCACGGTGGCTGGTTGGGCCGTAGTGACAAACTTCAGGTCAAAGGCGGGGTCGCGCAGTCCGACGGAGGGCGGCAGCAATTGATCCCGCAGAGCCAGAAGGCTAAAGGCTACCCCCAAGGCTCCTGACGCGCCGATGGTGTGTCCGGTGGCCCCTTTCGTGGAGCTAACCCAGACTGTCGGCGGAAAAAGGTGCTGGATTAACCGCGCCTCGTTGTGGTCGTTCAGTTGGGTGGCAGTGCCGTGGGCGTGGATGTAATCAATGGCGGCAGGCCGCAGGCCACCTCGGCTCAAGCACTGCTGGACGGCTGCGATCGCACCAGTCTGTCCTGGGTCAGGGGCACTAACGTGATAGCCATCTGCGGTGAGGCCCCAACCCGTGATGTACCCATAGATGGGGGCGTGGCGTTGACGCGCAAGGTCGGCCTTTTCCAACACAAAAATGGCCCCTCCTTCCCCCAGCACTAATCCTTCGCGATCGCGATCGAAGGGATACGCTCCTGTCGTGGCTAAAGCCCCCATGCGCTCAAACCCAACCAAGGTCAGGGGGGTGATCGGAGTTTCAACCGCGCCCACAATCACCTGTTCACAATCCCCCGACTGAATCAGGGCTGCTCCTTGGGCGATCGCCCACAACCCCGTCGCGCAGGCTGCCATGGGCGATCGCACAGCCCCTTGCGTCCCAATTGTCTGGGCTGCTGTGACGGCGGCACTTTGGCCCCACGTTTCTAGCCACTGACCCAACCCCGATGAATTCTGGTCTTGAGTATTGGCACGATATTGGGCGGCCAGGGATTCCCACTGGGCCTGCTGCCCCCGGCTAGAACCGACAACAACGGCGCACTCCGGTAAAGGGGCAAGCAACTTGGCATCGGCTAAAGCAGCGGTTACGAGTTGGCGGGTGAGGGACACCAGATGGGCTGGGCGATCGCCAATCAACCCCAGCGGACGGGGCGGCACAAGCTCAAAAGGTTGGCGGATAAGAATGCCAGAATCACCGTTCAACAGCGTTTTCCAAGCCTGGGGTAACCCGCCGATCGCCGACGCGATCGCCATCCCCGTGACTGCTACTGCCATTGCTGCGCCTGCCCCAATCCCTTTCGCAATGTCAGCGACTAGCTTTTATTGCCCTGGCCTGGGGGTTTTTCGTCTTTGCCCGGTTGCTTTAACTTTTCAACGCCTTTAGTCACTTTCATCGACTCGATGCGATCGCCCTGTTGAATCTTGTCAACCGTTTCCATGCCTTGGGTCACCTTCCCAAACACCGCATAGTTTCCATCCAGAAAGCCTAGATCGGTCAAAGCCACATAAAACTGAGAAGAGGCAGAATCTGGCAGCGACGACCGCGCCATTGCCACCGCCCCACGGACATGTTGCAGTTTCGGTTTGGCGGTAATTCCAGCCATTTCAAAAGTCTGGTGATAGAGCGGCTTATCTTTGCCTTGAGGCGTAATTTCTAAGGGGACGTAGCGGGGGGTTGACGTATTTGGGTCAAGAAAACTCCCTGTGCCCAACCGCTCCGCCGGAAAGTTGGTGTCTTTGCTTTGGGGGTCGCCGCCTTGCACCACAAATGGTTGCGGTTCGCGCACGACTCGATGGAAGACTAAGCCATCGTACACGCCGCGTTTGGCCAAATCTACAAAGTTTCCAGCCGTAATGGGGGCTGCATCACCGTCAACTTCGATCGTGATGGGTGATCCTTTGACCACCATCTCAACCGTCGCTTTCCCATTCAGGCGGGGCAAATTGTTCGGTTCCGCGCTGGCGAGCACGACGGGGGCTGTATCAGAGGGGGAAGGGCTTGCCATTGAGGAATTGGAACTGTTGGCAAAACACCCGCCCAGAAACAGCACGCTGCTTAACATCGCAAGCACGACAAATCGCTTTAGTCCATTCACCATTGCTGATTCTCGAATTCAACTCTCAATTTGCCTACCCTAACATCTCAGGGTTCACGGCTTCAGCCTGCCCCCGGAATCCGGTGTTGTGGCGATCGCCGTCGTGCTTACAACCCTTCCAATGGCACCGTCAAAAAGCGGGCCAGGGCGGCTCCCTGGTTTTCCAAGTCCGACAAGGCGATGGGTTGGCCCACCCGAGTGAGGGGCAAATCCCGCATCCCTTTGACACGCAAGTACAGCGATCGCTTGGGATTCAACCCTTCCCGAATTTCCACCCGGACAGCCTGCACGGCATCCAAATTGCAAGTAATTTCAATCCGTCGATTTTTTCCTGGGAAGCCCCACCGAAATAGGGTAACTTTTCCAGTTTCCCGGTTGAACTCGTTATAGCCACCGCCCACGTCCAGGGCGATCGTCAACCACAGGTAGGTCGCAAACACAACGCCAGCCACCCCATAAAACCCCATCGCGGCCCCTTGGGGAATAAAAATCAACTGCGTCGGATCTGAAAAGGGCAATAGGTTGATTTTGAAATAACTTGAAAGCGCCGCGAGGAAAAATCCCAGGCCACCCAGCGTCACGACAACCGCCCACCAGTAGTTACTCAACCGTTTGGAACCAGTCACATCCCAACGGAGGACGGACGTTGAATCTTTTGTATTTGATGTTGCTTGTGCAGTCATAGAACAGTTGTCTTAAAAAGAGTGCCTTTGGTTTTTGAACAGGTGCCCGTGGGGGCGGTGCTGGCGATCGCCCCATCAGTGAACGCTAACAACCCTATCTCCCAGCCTTTGATCTTATCGGATCGGTTACCCTACTCAGCGCGATCGCACTGTGCAACGACTTGATTGTGGCGTGGCCCAGAGTGCCAAGGCTGTCCTCATCCCACTTTCACCGAGGCGGACAGTGGCCAGAAGTCAATCTTACCGCAGGTTTGACCGCCGCCCGATTGTTCCACGAGCTGACTCCAGCCACCCCCGGTAAAGATTATGACGGAATCTTAAGTAACCTGTCGAATTCGGTTGAGGAAAGATGTGGAAGTTCTGCATTCATGAGAGTTTGCCCCCACTATTCCCGCGATCGTGCCGTTCCCAACCTGGCCCGTTGAGGCATTCCCCCACCCGGATAAACGCCCGCTCGGGCAGATCAACCATTTTGGGGCGCGGCCTTCCAGAGAATTTGTCAATCGCTTGAAGTCCCTGTGTCCAAATCTGAGAAACTGGAAAAGGGAGGAAAATTTTACTGAGAGTCTACGTATCAGTTTGTAAAATTTCTGATTTCTCCTATCATGTATAGACATATAAACTCTTCACTCTAGAGAACCTGCAATTTTAGTAACGCTAGAGGGTTTGAATTCATGACCATAGCAGTCGGACGCGTACAGCCGACGCGAGGATGGTTCGACGTCCTCGACGACTGGCTCAAGCGAGATCGATTCGTCTTCGTTGGGTGGTCAGGTATCCTGCTCTTCCCCTGCGCCTTCCTGGCGATCGGGGGCTGGATGACCGGCACCACCTTCGTCTCCTCGTGGTACACCCACGGGTTAGCCTCCAGCTACCTGGAAGGCTGTAACTTCTTGACCGCCGCCGTCTCCACCCCGGCGAACAGCTTGGGCCACTCCCTGCTGTTATTGTGGGGCCCCGAAGCCCAAGGCGACTTCACCCGGTGGTGTCAACTGGGTGGGCTGTGGACCTTCGTCGCCCTGCACGGTGCGTTTGCCCTGATCGGCTTCTGCTTGCGGCAGATTGAGATCGCGCGGTTGGTCGGCATTCGGCCCTACAACGCGATCGCCTTCACCGCGCCGATTGCGGTATTTGTCTCCGTGTTTTTGATGTACCCCTTGGGGCAATCCGGGTGGTTCTTCGCCCCCAGCCTTGGGGTCGCCGGGATCTTCCGGTTCATCCTGTTCGTGCAAGGGTTCCACAACTTCACCTTGAACCCGTTCCACATGATGGGCGTCGCTGGCGTGCTGGGTGGTGCCTTGTTGTGCGCCATTCACGGGGCGACGGTCGAGAACACCTTGTTTGAAGATGGCGACTCCGCCAGCACCTTCCAAGCGTTCTCGCCGACCCAAGCCGAAGAAACCTACTCGATGGTGACCGCGAACCGCTTCTGGTCGCAGATCTTCGGGATTGCGTTTTCGAACAAGCGGTGGTTGCACTTCTTCATGCTGTTTGTGCCCGTGACCGGGTTGTGGATGGCGTCAGTGGGCATCATCGGGATTGCGCTGAACCTGCGGGCCTACGACTTCGTGTCGCAGGAATTGCGGGCAGCGGAAGACCCCGAGTTCGAAACGTTCTACACGAAGAACATTTTGTTGAACGAGGGCATTCGTGCCTGGATGGCGGCGCAAGACCAGCCCCATGAAAACTTTGTCTTCCCTGAGGAGGTTCTCCCCCGTGGTAACGCTCTCTAATTCTATGGTGGCGGGCGCAGGCCGCGACAAGCAGTCCTCTGGATTTGCTTGGTGGGCAGGCAACGCTCGTCTAATTAACCTTTCTGGTAAGTTGTTGGGTGCTCACGTCGCCCACGCTGGCCTAATCGTCTTCTGGGCAGGGGCAATGACCCTGTTCGAAGTGGCCCACTTTATTCCCGAAAAACCAATGTACGAGCAAGGTTTAATCCTGCTCCCTCACATTGCGACTCTGGGTTGGGGGGTCGGCCCCGGTGGCGAAGTTGTGGATATCTTCCCTTACTTTGTCGTTGGTGTATTGCACTTGATCTCCTCTGCCGTCCTCGGTTTTGGTGGGATCTATCACGCTCTGCGTGGGCCTGAAGTTTTGGAAGATTACTCCAACTTCTTTGGCTACGACTGGAAAGACAAGAATCAGATGACCAACATCATTGGTTATCACTTGATTCTGCTGGGTTGTGGCGCGTTGTTGCTCGTGATCAAAGCCATGTTCTTGGGTGGCGTTTATGACACCTGGGCACCGGGCGGTGGTGATGTGCGCGTCATCAACAACCCAACGTTGAATCCGGCTGTCATCTTTGGCTATCTAACGAAGTCGCCTTTCGGTGGCGACGGTTGGATCGTCAGTGTTGACAATATGGAAGATGTGATCGGTGGTCACATTTGGGTTGGCTTGATCTGCATTGCGGGTGGTGTTTGGCACATTCTGACCAAGCCATTTGGCTGGGCTCGCCGCGCCTTCATCTGGTCTGGTGAAGCTTACCTGTCTTACAGCTTGGGCGCTTTGTCCCTGATGGGCTTCATCGCATCTTGCATGGTTTGGTACAACAACACCGTATACCCCAGCGAATTTTATGGCCCCACTGGCCCAGAAGCGTCTCAAGCTCAAGCTTTGACCTTCTTGATCCGTGACCAACGCTTGGGTGCTAACGTTGGTTCTGCTCAAGGGCCAACAGGCTTAGGTAAGTACTTGATGCGCTCTCCGACTGGGGAAATTATCTTCGGTGGTGAAACCATGCGCTTCTGGGACTTCCGTGGCCCTTGGTTGGAGCCACTGCGTGGCCCGAATGGTCTGGATCTGAACAAGATCAAGAATGACATTCAGCCTTGGCAAGCTCGCCGTGCAGCAGAGTACATGACTCATGCACCCTTGGGTTCGTTGAACTCGGTCGGTGGCGTAGCAACGGAAATTAACTCCTTCAACTACGTCTCGCCTCGTGCATGGTTGGCAACCTCTCACTTTGTGTTAGGCTTCTTCTTCTTGATTGGTCACCTCTGGCATGCTGGTCGTGCTCGTGCAGCCGCAGCAGGCTTTGAGAAAGGGATTGATCGCGAGACTGAGCCAGTACTGGCGATGCCGGATCTGGACTAATCCGATTTGGTTTAGCATTAACAACTGAATCACTTGATTGATGAAGGCTTCTGCGATCGCAGGAGCCTTCTCACTATGAGTTAGTAATCAATATGAGTTAGTGATCAAAATGTGTCCTTGAGTGTCAGGACTTCAGAGCCGTAGCGCTAAAATGCTCTCAAACCAGGCTTCTAAGCGATCGCCCATTGCCGCCAGAGAATAAGTTTCTTCTACGTATTGCCGACAGTCCGCCCGTTGAATTTGCTCAATTTGGGCGATCGCTGCCACCAGCCCCTCAACCCGATCTGGGTCTACCAACCAACCTGTTTTGCCATGCTGAATAATTTCCGATGGCCCTCCCCGCCGATAGGCAATCACCGGGACTCCGCAGGCCATCGCCTCAATGGCAACATTGCCAAATGCCTCTACCCAACGCGGAGTCATGAGCATCGCCGCACAGTGGCCTAATTCGTGTTGTAACTCTGCCGTGGGCAAAAACCCCGCATAGGTGACAGGTGCATCGGGGTATTGATCACAAATATCTTGCCAGTAGATCTCGTCTTGCAGCGCACCCCAAATTTTTAAGGGTCGATTCAGTTTCAGGGCTGCCATCACAGCATCTTCCAAGCCTTTTTCTGGGGCAATCCGCCCGACCCAGGCCAACGTTTCCCCAGCCTGAGGCTGAAATTGATATTGGGTGAGATCAAACCCGTTGCCCACGACCCGACAGCGATCGCCAAAGGCAAAAGTTTCCGCTTGCGCCCTGCTGTGAACTGCGACGGTTTGGGGGCATTGGTCTACCACTGCTTGAATCACCCGATCCATCCCCTCAGACAGGGAACCCATACTCACTAAGTGGGCGACAGGCCGAGTCAAAAACGGTGTGAGGTAAAACGGCAACCAATCATAGGCGAAATTCACAATCAAATCGTATTGGGCCTGCACCTGCTGCACATAGGCCCACATATTAGCCAGCACCCCATCGGGCGGCATGACAATCCAAGCATCGCGACCAGCGGTTTGGGCTGTGGGTTGTAACTGTCCCGCGATCGCCGTGATGGGAAAATCTGGTAACACGGAACCCGGCGGCGCAACGATTGTGACCCGATGGCCCCGTTCAAGGAGCGATCGCCCACAGTTCTGCAAGGTTAATTCAACCCCACCGCCCAGCCCAGACCCCAGCGGCCCCACCGACGTTGAAACAAAGAGAAGATTCAGCGATCGCGGCAATGACATGATTCAGTTTTCGCCCCTACAACGTTTATCACCAACCCGGCAGCGATCGCGGCCTGTTCACGATCGCAAGGCCGTCCTTCACTGGCTCACCAAAGCCTTATTATGCCGGATTGCTACCACGCTGCCACGACCACCCTGGCCCTGTGTCGTTTGGGCTTGAGCTGGAATGACTGTTCTTTTATGACTATTCCGTTATGGCATTTCTTTTATGACATTGAGTGGCACTGGCAGAACCTAAGGTCGAGCCTCCGGCTCTGGAGCCCGGTTATCAGCCAATTCCGCTCCACCCAATTGACGAAACTTGGTGGCTAACCAATCCCGCTGGTTGATCAGGTAAATGCTCATCAATGTCAGCCCCACCCCACCCCATTGCAGCGGACTCAGGGTTTCACCTAAAAACAGATTGCCAAACAGCAGCGCAAACACCGGCGTGAGAAAGGTGAGCGAACTGAGGCTTGTCAAGCTGCCACTGGCTGCAAAGTAGAAAAACAGGCCATAGGCGATCGCGCTACCAAACACCGTCGAGTATCCCATTGCGACCCAATCAGCCACACCCAAAGCCTGCCATTGCTGGGTTTCCACTTGGGCCGAAAGCACAAACAGCGGTATTCCCCCCAGAATCATGTGCCACCCCGTGGCCACAACCGGATCCGCCACCCGACTCACATACCGCAACAAGACCGTGCCCACCGCCATCGACAGCGCGGCTAACAACATGAGCCATTGCCCATTTTGAAACAAATCCTCTAGCAGTTCCGTGCCCCAGGCAATGTCCTCCCAGGCAACCTGCCCCTGCACAACGCTCAAAATCCATTCGTCCGGCAGGCCCAGCAGACTAATTCCCCCAATCCCCAAGGCCAACCCCAACCAACCCCATAGGCCAATGCGCTCGCCAAACAAAACCCACGCCATAAGGGCCACCGCTAGCGGTTGGGAGTCAATCATTACCGAGCCTAACCCAGCCCCCGTCCGGGCCAATCCTTCAGCCAAAAAACCTTGGAACATGAAGCCATCGACCAGCCCAAAGACGGCGATCCACAGCCATGCGGCCCAACCTTGAGGCTGGGGGCGGCGGGCGATCGCGGCAGCCACCAAGACCAACAACCCCGCTGGCACCAACCGTATTCCTGCAATAAACAACGGCGTCGTGTTGGGAATCACCCCTTTCATGGCCACCATTGCTGTCCCCCAGAAGAAAAAGGGCGCAATTAACAGGAGCGGATAGAACCTAGACTGAAGGCGGGGCGATGGAGCACTCATGATGGCGTGGCAGGGGGGGA
The DNA here is from genome assembly GCA_964475335.1 of uncultured bacterium. Lineage (GTDB taxonomy): Bacteria > Cyanobacteriota > Cyanobacteriia > Leptolyngbyales > Leptolyngbyaceae > CAYYWG01. The sequence goes on along the minus strand of CAYYWG010000009.1, from coordinate 167,888 downwards.
ATAGAACGGTGGCAGGGGCGGCTGCGGCAAAAAACATAATTTCTGGCTGTTGCCCTGAGGCAATTCCAGAGAAGTCTTGTGCGCCAAGCCGGGGGGATTTCATTCCAGGGCTTGGGCAGGCTAGTTTCTAACGATTGTAGCTAATCTTATACTTATGTAAAGCAGCTTATCCCACCCATAGACCGCTAAACAGCGTGAGATTACGGCAAACTAGAGGGATAGGGCTCCCTGTTTCCTGTGGAACGGGTTGTCCAACGGTCTTTGGGGAATGGGCCGACTAAACTGCGGTCAGCCTTGGCTGCACTGATTCTCGTTGTTTTGGATATTTAGATAAACTTGCTATGATTTGGCCGTTTAAGCCGCGATCGCGTAAACAAATTGCTCGGATAGAAATTACAGGTGCCATTGCTGGCAACACTCGTAAACAAGTATTAGAAGCCTTAAAAACCGTTGAAGAGCGGGGTTTTCCCGCCTTGTTATTGCGGATTGATAGCCCTGGGGGCACCGTCGGCGACTCCCAAGAAATCTATACCGCCCTGAAAAAACTGCAAGAAAAAATCAAGATTGTCGCCAGTTTTGGCAACATTTCTGCGTCTGGGGGCGTGTATATTGGCATGGGTGCCCAGCACATTATGGCCAATCCTGGCACCATCACGGGCAGTATCGGCGTGATTTTGCGAGGCAATAACCTGGAGCGGCTTTTGGAGCGTGTTGGCGTATCCTTCAAAGTCATCAAATCTGGGCCTTATAAAGATATCTTGGCCTTCGATCGCGAAATGACGGCCTCAGAACGCCACATCCTTCAAGAATTGATCGACATTAGCTACCAGCAATTTGTCCAAACTGTGGCCGAAGCACGCAATCTGGCAGAAGAAACAGTCAAAACCTTTGCTGATGGGCGCATTTTTACGGGTCAGCAAGCGTTGCAATTGGGCATTGTCGATCGCCTGGGTACGGAAGAAGATGCCCGTCGCTGGCTGGCTGAACTTGCCGGATTAGACCCGGACAAGACCAAATGTTACACCTTAGAAGAGCGCAAACCGTTGTTGAGTCGGTTGATCTCGCGGAACCGTGCCAGCCAGCCTCTATCGCTCTCTGCCATTCCCAGTCTCCAAGCTGGAGCCGAATGGTTGGAATTTGAACTAGAAACTAGTGGCCTTCCCCTCTGGCTGTATCGCCCTTGAGGTTGGGGCTGGGGCCTGCGGTGCCAGCCTGGGGAATTGTCTAGACCGTGGGAACGCCTGATGGCCGGAGCGCCTGCCCGCCGCGATCGCCCCACGCTTCCCCTAAATGGGCATCTGGTTGACCTGTATTTCTGGCGACTTCCAGGTTCCTGGGCTGGGCTGGTTTCCCTGGCGGCGATCGCCCGCAGAACCCGTCCGCCCCACCCCAGATTAGAATTTGCTGGAAAGATTAAAAATATAGCTGACGTTTGGTGGGTTTTCAGCCATGATCAGGGTGTGATTGAAAACTTAGATAATAAACAGCGGATTTATCAATTTGAACTACTATCAACGGTTGAAACATTCGGAGGACGCAAGCGTGGGTTGGCGAGTGCGAGCAATTCGTGGTGCGACGACGGTACCAGAAAATTCAGTTGAAGCGATTCGAGAGGCCGTTCATGAGTTGTTGGATGCACTAGAAGCCCATAATCAGTTGGATATGGATGAAATTGTGAGTGTGACGTTTTCTGTAACCCGCGATTTAGATGCCATTTTTCCAGCCGCGATCGCCCGAGAACGCCCCAATTGGTCCCATGTGCCCCTGTTGGATGTGCAACAAATGCACGTCGTTGGGAGTTTGGAGCGGTGTATTCGGTTCTTGATTCATTTCAACACGCCCGATCCCCAGCCTCAGATCTATCATCCCTATTTACGCCATGCCCGCAACCTGCGGCCAGATCTGGCTTTGGCCCACGTCACGTTAACCTCTAACTGACAAAAAAGATTCTCTCAGCGGCGATCGCCTCCGAACTGCAAACACGCACTAGACTGATAGAACGGTTTCTATCAGCAATCGTTCTCAAGTCCTTGGCAGGCCCACCTCTCGCTGAAATGCCCCAGAATGCCCTTCTCTGAAACGTCAACCCCCTACCTGAGTCTGGCGATCACTCCGTTGCAAAATACCAGCGGAGCCCACTACGCAATTCATGTGACCCAAGCTCCCTATCCAGCGGGCCTGGTGTTGCACGATTGTTTGTGGGGCGATCGCCTGAGCCAACTTTGGCAACTCTGGCAAGAGATGTTTTCGACCCGGCACTTGCCCCCCTATCCCGAAACTGCCGCCGCCCCCCCCGATGAACTCCTCATTGAAGGCCAAACGGGCAGCGTCTCTGGGCGACTCATGCAAGTCTTGGGGGTCAGTCTGTGGCAATGGCTCTTTGACGGCCCCATTCTCGCCAGTTTGAGCCACAGTCAAGGGATTGCCGTTGGCCAGGGGAAACCCTTGCGCCTCCAAATTGATATCCGGGATCCCAACCTCATTGCCCTCCCCTGGGAAACCATGCAAGACGCACCGGGCAGACAGGCGATTTCCCTGAGTCAGCAAATTCTCTTCAGCCGTACCACCAGCGATGTCAACGCGCTGCCAGCCTTGCGGCCTGAATACTCCCTACGAATCTTGCTCGTCCTGGGCCAAGCGGCTGATCCGTTGCAAGGAGTGGGCCTCGACAATGACTCCTCCCAAGTGTTGAAGCTCGAACAAGAAGCCGCCCTGTTAACTCAACTCCTCAAAACCTCGGGCCATTCTGGGTTAGGCCGGAATCAGGGCACCCCCTGCCAGGTGGATACTTTGATCCAACCCTCCCCGATGGAACTGGTCGAAGCTTTGGAACGGCGCGTCTATAACGTCTTTTTTTATGCGGGGCATGGTTCGCCGGGGGCCAACGGTGGGCGAATTTTTTTGCGGCCTGATATGACCCTCAACGGGACGGAATTGGCCCAAGTCTTAACCCGTTGCCAGATCAAGCTGGCTGTGTTCAATGCCTGCTGGGGAGCCCAGCCAGAACACTATGCCGATGCCGAAACTGCCGCGAGTATGCCGGGGGTGAAGTTATCTAAACCCATGCCTCGGAGTAGTTTGGCCGAAGTGTTGATCCATCATGGGGTGCCTGCGGTGTTGGGGATGCGCGATCCGATCGCCGATCAAGAGGCGCTCAGTTTTATTCAAGTGTTTGCCCAATCCCTGGCCCAACGGATGCCCGTTGACCAGGCGGTCGCCGTTGCGCGGCAACATCTTTTGACGCTGTATAAATTCAACCAACAGACCTGGACGCTGCCAGTCCTATACATGCATCCAGAGTTCGATGGTGAGTTGCTCAAACCGTTTGACAGTGGTGGGAACGAAACTGGGTTTGGCTTGCCTGAAACTCCAACTCATGTGGCCTGTTTGCGATCGCTCAAAGATGGTCGGGTGTGGCGCGTCCGAGGGGGTTTGATGCGGATTGGACGCAGCACCGAAAATGACCTGGTGTTGAAAGAAGATGAAAGCGGTGTTTCGCGTGATCATGCTGTGATTTTGCGCCGGGAAGGGCCAGAAATTCACCACGAAACGGCTTATTTCCTCAAGGATTTTTCTCGTTTTGGGACGTGGGTGATGGGGGCAAGTGGGTGGCAAAAAGTGCACCATGCTGAGGTCGCCCTGATGGAAGGCACCCAGATGAAATTTGGCAGTACGCAAAATGAAGCGATGGAATTTGTGATTTTTGATCCGACGGATTTGCCGCTCTCCACATGACCGATCGCCCCCTAACCTGCACAGCAGCGCGATCGCGCGAAAGGCCAAACTGCCAATCCAGCGGGTCTTAGAGGGGCGATCGTCACAACGGAAAAAAAAGATTTAGTCTGGCCTGATTCCGAAACTGCAAATGGGCAGAGTGTAGATAGTGACAACAGCGATAGTTTATTATTCAGTGCATGCAGGAGTCCAAGTTATGAACGAGAAACTGTGTTCCCGACGGGTAGAAAATGCCGAACTAGAATTGTGGGCTGCTTTGGTGGCGACGGAAGGTGTCAAGTGCCAATGGCAAGCTGAGGACAGCCTCGACGACATTACAATTCAAGTCAAAGAATCGCCCGCCGATCGCATTGCTTATCCTTGGAATCCTGCGGTACCGGAAACCGACGAATTTTTTACCGAATCTACAACGGCTACCATTTTTGATGGAATTGATGACGCTGAGATTAGCCAGCGTTCCCAAGCTCTATTTGCCCAGTTTGATGGGTTGTGGGCGGCTAGCACTTTGGAAACAACGTTGGTGCAGCGGTTTGCAGCTTACATGCCTCGCCATGCTCTTCAGGCGATCGCTTACAAAGCCCAAACCCTGGCCAACTCTGCCGAGCAAGCTGTTGTGCAAGCTTCCACGACTCTGGTTGATCAACTGGTTCAGTGCGTGCGGGAAGTCGTCCCTGGGTTGGCAGACGACGATTTTTGCGTGTTAGCGCGGCCTTTAGCAGGGGCCATGCGGAATAGCAACGGCACCAACGCTGCGCTCGAAGAGCAGATTGCCCAATATTCCAACCGGGAATGGGAACAATTGTCGGAACTCCAACGGGCCAAACTCAGTTTAGCGATCGCGCGAGTTGCCCTCGAAGAAGCACGCCAGACGGCGTAACTTGCACTGAACTATCCGCATCTACGACATTCTCATCAACCCCAAAGCCCCGAAACTGATATACCACGTTTCGGGGCTTTTTCCTGTTGCCAACCTGGGAGAAATACCAGGGCACCCCTCGTGGGTATCCCTACAAATGGATGGGCTGTGGTTTTGAATCATCCTGCATTGCGGAGGGTCGCGGGATTGGGGCCGGGTTGTCCAAGCTCCATGAATCACAGCGGTTAGGGCACTGGCGAGTGCAGTTGGGTGCGAATGAGGCTAGCGAGTTGGGTTGCACTGTCGGGAACCGCCAGACGGGCTGTATTTGCACGCAGGGTTTGGAGTTCTGTCGGAGCTTCTACCAACAAGTGCAAGACCGTCTTCGTCAACAGGGCCGCAGTCAAATCTTTTTGCTGGAACAGTTTTGCGGCTCCGGCTTGCTCAAAGACTTTCGCGTTGTAAGTTTGGTGATCGTCGGCTGCAAAGGGATAGGGAATCAGGATTGAGGGGGTGTGGGCGATCGCCAATTCAGTCAACGTGCCCGCCCCCGATCGCCCAATCACCAAATTGGCCCGCTGAAACAGACCCGCCATATTCCCATAAAAGGGCAGTGAAAAATAATGGGGATGGGTCAAACTGTTGGCCTCTGGATCGTTTGCTCCCGTTTGGTGGACAAGCCAAATCCCTGCCTCCAGCCACGCCGGGGCACAGGCCCGCACCAACTGATTCACCGCTACGGCCCCCTGACTGCCCCCCACGATCGCCAGCACGGGCACCCCTGGTGGAATTGGCAAATCGGTGATGGTGGCTGGCGGTTGGTGCAAAAACTGCTCGCGGACTGGAGTTCCCAAGCACACTGTTTGTTTCGCTTTGGGTAAGTACTGAGCCGCCGCCCCAAAGCCGATCGCCACCACGTTGCACCACGGACTCAGGAACCGGGTGACTTTGCCGGGGAGGGCATTCGATTCGTGCAAAATCACAGGCAGCCCCAGCGATCGCGCGGCAATCACCGCTGGGGCTGCAATGTATCCCCCCGTGGTAAACACCCCGTCAAACTGCCCCTGTTGCAACAATCGCCGCACTTGCACCAGCGAGCGGGCAAATTTGAACAGCACCCGCAGCACGCCCAACCCCCGCGTTTGAAAGCCTTCCACATCGACAAAGTGCAGGGGATATTGGGCTGGAACCAGTTGTTTTTCTAACCGTTCGGGCACGCCCAACCATTCAATGTGATAATCGGGCAGTTGCTCGGCAATGGCTAAGGCCGGAAAGACATGGCCACCAGTGCCGCTGGCAGCAATCAAAAGTCGTTGGGGTGCTGAGTTCACAATAGTTTGACAGAAAATTGGCAGATTGCAAGGGGAGCCGAACCGTGCGGGCCGGGTGGCACAAAGACCACTCATGCCAAAACCGCATTAACTTAAGATAATAATCTGTCACTGGCTGCGATCCTCGCAGTAGTCTAGTTTCAAAATCCTTGCCCAAAATTATGCATAAGTTTTTTCGCGATCGCCTTAATGGGTTCAGCCAGTCGTCGATTCGGCGTTGCCCCCTGCCTCGGTTGCCGTGGAGTGTGGTTGCCTCTGGTTTGACTGCGACGGTCATTGTCGCCCTCAGTGCGGCCTCTGGCCAAGCCCAAGCCCCCGCCCCCGCCGAACTCACCACCTTCTTGGGCAATATTGATGCGGCTGCCAATACCCATAATGCTGCCAATGTCATGAATTTCTATGCTCCGGCGTTTCAGAATTCGGATGGCCTCACCCCGACCAACATGCAAACAGCGCTGACCAATCTGTGGAAGCGCTATAACAACCTGACCTATCGCACCGAATTAAAAACCTGGAAGCAAGAGGGCAAAACCTGGGTGGCCGATACGATCACCTATATTACGGGTACGAAGCAAGAGGGCGATCGCGAATTTCAACTGACCTCCGAACTGGAAGCACGGCAGTATATCGAAAACCAAAAGATTGTCCGCCAAGAGATCCTGAATGAGCGGAGTCAAATTACCAGCGGTGAAAAGCCCCCAACGGTGAAAATTAGCTTGCCCGATAGCGTGAAACGGGGCCAGGAATTTAACTTTGATGCGGTGGTGCAAGAACCCTTGGGCGATGATTTATTGCTGGGTGTGGCGATCGAAGAACCCATTACCCCCGAGGGCTTTTTGGATGATACGACCGCCAAACTCGAACCGCTCAACTCCGGCGGCATTTTCAAAGTTGGGAAGGCCCCCAGCAAGGGCAATCAGCATTGGTTATCGGCAGTCATCGTCCGCCACAACGGCATTACGATGGTGACCCAACGCCTCACAGTTAAGTAAGACAAGTTAGGGATTAGGGCGATCGCGGTGTTTTGGGCACTTCTAAGGTTCAATCTGAGACTCAGAATTGAATAAAACAGCGATCGCGTGCTCATCTTCCTTAAACGACCAACCAAACTTGCTGCGCACATTTTTCGTTAAGGGTATTTTGGAGAAAGTGCCCCATGCCCAACCTGAACAACTCCAATTTTTACTTGCCGTATAGTAGCGAACTGATTGCTAGGGCAAAGGAAATGCGCCAAAAGCCAACTCCAGCTGAGAGGAAACTTTGGCAAGACTGCTTCAGGACATTTCCGTTGAGGGTATTACGCCAACGTCCCATCGATCACTTTATCGTGGATTTCTATTGTGCATCTCTAAAGTTGGTCATTGAGATTGATGGTGATAGTCATTTCACTGATGAAGGTAGAGCCTACGATCTTGAGAGGACAAGGGTTCTGGAAGGCTATGGGTTAAGGGTGTTGCGATTTACGAATGATGAGGTGTTGAACAATTTTGAAGGGGTATGTCAGAGGATTTGGGAGGAGATCCGCCCTAGCCCTCCTTAAGAAGGAGGGAACCGAACCACCAGTCAAAGTCCCCCTTTTGAAGGGGGATTTAGGGGGAGCGCTTGAAAGGAGGAAATTGAGTCAGAGGTCTTAAGGGGGGTGAGTTTTTTGAGGGAAGAGATCCGCCCTAGCCCTCCTTAAAAAGTAGGGAACCGAACCACCAATCAAAGTCCCCCTTAAAAAGGGGGATTTAGGGGGATCACCAGTACCAGGTAAATAATCCCTAGAACATTGATTGTTCGTCTAACAAGACCGCGGCAAAAACCTTTAGAAACGGCTAAAACTATTCAATGCCACAGTTTACAGATTTCTGTGCAAGAGAAGGAAAGCCACGAACCCACCAACACCCCACAAACCAACACCCCACAAACCAACATCCCCCCAACCGGGAGATGCCCCTTGTATACCTGGGTGTTAAAAGTTACCTCAGAATAAAAGATCCACGCTCCTTTCGCTCGCCAGCCAACGTGATCGCCAAACTTTTTCCAGTCTTGATTGGAATCGGTGGGCTACCACATTCCTGCCAAATTTTTGCTGTACGCTAAAGCGACTGCAATCAGTAGCTTACAGATAAGGATTTAGCAATGCTCAACCAAGCTACAACTAGAACTTTAGAAATCATTGCGAGAGAGAAGTAGAATTAGCAAATCTTTGTTCAAACCCCAACTACCCGTCCATAGATCAACCCAAAAGGGTAAAGTGGGAAGATGTCCTTTCCATCTACTGTTAAAGTAATTTCCTTTATTCAAACCAATGCCCCAACCTATTTGATCAGCAAACCTCGACCATGTGCCATCACCTGGGTACTTGCCATCTGCTTTGGCTCCATATTCCAGATAAATCTTCTTCTGAGTACTGAAGCCAAATTTACCATAACTATATTTGACCCAAAGCTTATCGATGACCTTTAAATCTTGGCTAGGAAAATACTGAATATCTTCCCTATTTAACCATCCATCCTCTTGCCGATCCATCACTTCACACATGCGGTAAGCAGTTTCTCGATCAGCGGCTTTCCAATCCTGTTCTTTTAGCAGGCCACGCAGTTTGGCGTAGTAGTTGGCTCCAAAGCGTTCGGAACTGAGATCATCCACTTCAACAGTAGAAGTTGATTCTAACTTTTCAAGTGTATGCGTTTCTTCAAGGTTTATTTCTTTTCTAAGAATACGCTTTTGAAACCTGCTTTTATACTCTGCGTCCATTGCTTCTACAAACGGATGAAAAGCTTCAGGATTGAGATCGATTTGCAGTTGGCTCTTCCATCTATGTCCCTCTCGAAGAAGATCGTAATCAGTAATTGCACCTTGCTTCTTGAGAAAATTAACAGACTTCCATCGAAGGTCACAGTAACGATCTCGCATAGGGATGCTATCAACAGGCATTAGTATCTGAAATTTAACAATAGAAGGTAGCAATGGAATTTTTACAATGTCTAGAAGCTGAAGTTCTTGTCGAATATCGAGGATAATGTCATACACGGCTAGGAAATTCTCTTCAGTCAGGTTTATGAGCCAAGATGAAGCGTCCTTAATTACTGCGCTAGGGGTCTCAATATTCAATTGAAGATTAGTTTTTTGATCACCTACATTAACGGATTGGGGAGATGGTGCGGGGGATAGTTCTGAGGATTGAGTGGTAATTGATGTTTGGCTTTGTTCCGACTGCGGCAGTGCAGCTTCTGTATGGCGTTGGATACCCAATTTTTGCAGGGCTTCGATCGCTTCCATATCCTGCCCGGAAGCAGCCGCTAATACTCGAATCCATAGTTGTTGTGCCAGATCCCAGTCTTGTTTTCTTTCAGCCCGATAGGCATCATTTTTCAGGGTGGCAATATCGGTAAGGCTAGCATGTTGGGGCATTAAGATCAGATGAGAGCGATTCAGGGGGTCGGCAATGGTGTAGGGAATCTGCCGGACTCTACCCAAATGTTGACTGACTAGTTCCGGCACGCGATGCTCCAGATATTGGTTGAGGCGTTCTACCGTGGCACATCGACCGCGAATGCCCAACCCTTCCAGCAGGGCAGAGGTAAAGGCTCCCTGCCCGATCGCCTCCAGTTCGTAGGAGTACTGATCGGGACTGCACGAAAAGAGGCTGATCACTCCGGTTTGGCGGGCTTCTGCTTCCGTCTGTTTGCCAATTCCTTCGCCTGCTTTCTTACCGCCACTGCGACAGGCATCCAAAATCATCACCGCATTGTCCGCGCCACAACTCCGCAGGTAATTGGTAATGGTATTGGTGGAGATACCCGTGTTTTCAATATCTTCTGGATCGCCATCCAGCGGCATCAGGTAGTCCTGTCCATTGTGGGGAATGCCATGCCCACTGAAAAAGAACCAGAAGTTGTCGCCATCTTTCATAAATGGTGTAGCAAAGATCTGGCGCAAGACTCGCAGCAAGTTGGCCCGAAAGGGTTCAGTGAATTTGCCACCAATGGGAGGCGAGTCATCGGTAAAGAGAAAGATGCGATCAAACTTGGCTTCCTGAGCCAGAAAATCACTGATGGCTTCGGCATCCCGCTTGGCATAATTCAGCGGTTGCAAGAATCGATACTGATTAATTCCAATGACGATCGCCCAGTTATTTGCCATCTATTGCTTCACATCGCGCTTGAATTTCAGCTTAATGGCTCCTTTCCCTGCCGCTTTGCCACCTGCCACTAATTTCACTTCTCCTTCCCCGCTGATTTCTATGGATAGCTCGACTTCATCCAGCTTTACGCCCGATTCAGTACCAATCTGCTGATCCACTTGTTTGAACAAGCGTCCGACCAGTTGCAAGAATTGGTTCATATTTTGCTCAAGTTGAGCAACGGGCAATCGCACTTCCTTAACGCTAGAAACCCGCTTACGAATTTCTTCGGCCCAACCCTTTTCGCCTGGAATGGGTGTAGTCTCTTCATCTGTGTCATCTGTGACCAGCACGATGTAGTCTTCTGGCATAAGCGACCGGTGCTAGAGGATTAGCACGATGATAGCCTCTCCCCAAAAGGAAAACCAATTCAGGTTTTTAACTCTAGGTATCTGCTGATTTAGACCTCAGTGGTGGCCAAAAAACTCCGAGGTCTGACTAGCTATTTCACCCAAACGGTTTTGATATTCACAAATTCGTGAATGCCATTTTTCCCTAATTCCCGGCCAAAGCCCGATCGCTTGATGCCGCCAAAGGGAATGCGGGGGTCAGATTTGACCATGCCATTGATAAAGACGGCTCCGGCTTCAATCCCGTTGATGAACTGTGCTTGTTCGGCAAGATCATGGGTCCAGGCGCTCCCGCCCAGGCCAAAGGGGGTGATGTTCGCCAGGGCGATCGCGTCCTCCACCGTTGCCACCCGAAACACCAACGCCACCGGGCCAAAAAATTCCTCGCGGCCTGTGGGCGCATCAGCGGGAATATCCGTCACAATCGTTGGTGGGAAGAAATTCCCCGATCGCTCCAACGCTTTGCCACCAATGAGAATCCGTGCGCCTTCCTTGGCAATGGCTTCTACCTGGTGCACGAGGTCTTGCAAAATACCGGGAGTCGCCAGCGGGCCAATGTCTGTTTCAGGCAGCATGGGATCTCCCACCTTCAAGGCTTTGTACTTAGCCAACAGCTTTTCTTCAAATTCGTCGGCGATCGCACTCGCCACAATAAACCGTTTCGCGGCGATGCACGATTGGCCATTGTTCAACATCCGGGCCTTCACTGCGGTACTCACTGCCGCCTCTAAATCCGCACTGGGCATGACGATAAACGGATCGCTGCCCCCTAATTCCAATACCACTTTTTTAATTTCTTTCCCGGCTGCTGCCGCCAAACTCGCCCCGGCGGGTTCACTCCCGGTCAATGTGCCAGCTTTGACGCGATCGTCCGCCATTAGCGCACTCACTTGACTTGCGCCGATCAATAACGTTTGAAACGCTCCGGCAGGGAACCCAGCCCGGTGCAAAATATCCTGAATGGCCAGGGCACACTGGGGCACATTGGAAGCGTGTTTCAGCAAGCCCACATTGCCAGCCATCAACGCTGGGGCCGCAAACCGAAACACCTGCCAAAAGGGAAAATTCCACGGCATCACCGCCAGGATAATCCCCAAGGGCTGATACCGGATAAAGCTCTGGCTGGCATCCGTGGTGACAGGTTCATCTTGCAAAAACTCGGCGGCGTGATCGGCGTAAAAGCGACACACCAGAGCGCATTTTTCCACTTCCGCGATCGCCGATTTCAGGGTTTTGCCCATTTCCAGGGTCATCAGTTGACCAAACTGGGCTTTCTCCGCGTCCAGGATATCTGCCGCCGCGTGTAGCCACTGCGATCGCTGCTCAAAACTGGTGTGGCGGTAGGTTTGAAAGGTTTCCTGCGCCAGGGCTAGCTTGTGTTCGATTTCGCGATCGCTCAGGGCTTCAAACGTCTGTACCACTTCACCAGTTGCCGGGTTAATTGTTGCGATCCCCATCCTGGCCTCCTTAGGTTAAGCCCGATTCACCGTGCCCCTATTGTAGACAGAGACGTATAGCCCACCGGGAAACCCAAGCATTTCGTAATGGTTTATGAAGGCATCACTCCGGCAGTGGCCAGCAGCACCCTCGTGAAAGCCAGAGGAGAACGGTACAATAAAGGCCAGAGTTGGCAAAGGATATGAATGCTGGCGGAAAAACGGGAACAACAACGAGATTGGCGACCCATCATTCGGCAATTTGAGGCGATCGCAGGCAAAACAAACGTCATCCGCCGCAAAGAAGAACTACTGGTCTATGAATGTGACGGCCTCACCAGCTATCGCCACCGTCCGGCGATCGTCGTTTTGCCCAGCACCACCGCAGAAGTCGCGGCGATCGTCCGCGTTTGTGCCCAAGAACGCATCCCCTTCATTGCCCGTGGCTCTGGCACAGGACTCTCCGGCGGCGCGTTACCCGAAGGCGATTGCGTTTTGATTGTCACCGCCCGCATGAAGCAAATCCTCTCCATTGATCTCGACAATCAGCGCGTCGTTGTGCAGCCCGGTGTCATCAACAACTGGGTCACCCAAGCTGTCAGTGGGGCCGGCTTTTTCTATGCACCCGATCCCTCCAGCCAAATTATTTGCTCCATCGGCGGCAACGTTGCCGAAAATTCTGGTGGGGTGCATTGCCTCAAATACGGCGTGACGACCAACCACGTTTTGGGCTTGAAACTCGTCTTGCCCGATGGCAGCATCGTCGATGTGGGTGGGCCTGTCCCCGAAATGCCGGGATATGACCTCACCGGGCTGTTTGTGGGTTCTGAAGGGACTTTGGGCATTGCCACGGAAATTACCTTGCGTTTGGTAAAAGTGCCCGAAGCCATTCAAGTGGTACTGGCCGACTTTACGAGCGTCGCCGCTGCTGCCGCCACGGTTTCCGACATCATTAGTGCCGGGATTATTCCCGGTGGCATGGAAATGATGGATAACATGAGCATCAACGCGGTGGAAGATGTGGTTGCCACCAATTGCTATCCACGGGATGCCGAAGCGATTTTGTTGGTCGAGGTGGATGGCTTGCACGTAGAAGTTGCCGAAAATACCCGGCGAATTGAAGCGCTTTGCTATCAAAACGGGGCGAGAAATGTGCGCGTAGCCACCGACCCGACCGAGCGGTTGACCCTTTGGAAAGGACGCAAAGCCGCCTTTGCAGCGATGGGCAAAATGGCCCCCGATTATTATGTGCAGGATGGGGTCATTCCCCGCACCAAACTGGAGTATGTGCTGACTGAAATTGAGTCCTTGGGCCGGAAGTATGGCTACAACGTGGCGAATGTGTTCCATGCAGGGGATGGGAATTTGCATCCTCTAATTTTGTACGACAACAGTGTGCCGGGAGCCCTGGAAACGGTGGAGGAACTGGGCGGCGATATTCTCAAGCTGTGTGTCCGGGTGGGGGGTAGCATTTCGGGAGAACACGGGATTGGGGCGGATAAACGCTGCTATATGCCGGAGATGTTTAGCCCGACGGATTTGGAAACGATGCAATGGGTACGGCAGGCGATCGACCCCCAGCGGATTGCAAATCCGACTAAAATTTTTCCGACTCCACGCACCTGCGGGGAAGCCGCCCGTGCCGATCTATCCCAGGCCCAAATTCCCGGTGTCGATCGCTTTTGAGGGCGTGGTGTTGTCCCGATGTTGTGAGCTGGCTTCGGCCCCTGCTTGAATCCAGGGAGTGGGCCGCTAGTTGTTGCGACTGTTTGGCCGGGTTTCCTGTCGTTTCCTACTCATAACCCAAACCGCACCTAGAAATAATAGGTTTCTATCTATGGAAATGATGACTTTATTCTCTTCTGGTAAATGAGTAATTCTAGCCATCGTGCCGTACAGTTAGAATCATCGATAGGATTCTATTGAACTCAATTATTTTTGCTTTGAAATCGATAGGCTCTTCGTCGGAAAATGATGTGTTTGCGCTTGCCTCTGGGGCGATCGCTGGCTTCAAGCGGTGGCAATCGGCTCCATTGTTGAGGGAAATGCAACACATTGGCTCATAACTGTATGCCGCATTGACCGCACTATGACAGTTACTAATCTAATTCGGTTGAATAATTTACGAGGCGATATTGGGGGTGGAAAAACCGCCGCGATCGTCAGTCTCCGCTGGGATTGGGGGCGTCAGTGTTGTGCCGAGGATGGCGGTGGCAACACTGGATTTGGTTCACCCTGAACAGGTTCTGGGCGATCGCCGCTTGGCGCTCCAATCTATCGTTGAACAGTTGTTGCTGAACGCGGTCATCGTTTAAACCTGAAGTGTTGATGTTGGTAACTGTCTGCGAGTTGATTATTCACTTCTAGCCAGTTGCCTTTTTCACAACCCAATTGCATGGGCTATTGTGAAATCACACCTAATCTGTTTCTGTCACACCCAATTGTCTTAAACTCATGGTTTTCTCCGCTCAACTTCCTTTTTTAATGCCAGGTATAGAACCTTGGTTGAATCTACCTTCACTACTGGCAACCGTTGAAGCCGAAGATTCTCCAATTATTCTCTCTGGTGTTTTATTGACTCTAGTTGTTGTCTATCTCGCCAGTAAATTTGGTGCAGAACTGGCTAAAAAACTAGATTTTCCCCCTGTGCTAGGTGAATTAGTCGCAGGTGTCATCGTTGGTGTATCCGCCTTACATTTAGTGATTTTTCCAGAAGGTGGCCTCACGGCATCGGACTCATTACTAATGAATGCGCTTCAGAGTCTAAATGCTCTGACCCCCGAAGCCATGAATCGGATCTTTGAATCCCAGAGTGAAGTGGTTTCAGTGCTTGCCGAAATCGGCGTCATCATTCTCCTCTTTGAAATTGGGCTAGAATCTGATCTCCGCCAACTCAAAGAAGTCGGCATCCAAGCAACAGTGGTTGCCTGTGTCGGTGTTGCCGCGCCTTTTGCCGCAGGGACAGTCGGCTTAATGACCCTCTTCCATGTGTCTGCCATTCCGGCAATTTTTGCAGGGGCTGCCCTAACTGCAACAAGCATTGGTATCACCTCCAAAGTGTTGTCAGAACTGGGTCAACTGAAATCTAAAGAAGGCCAAATTATTGTTGGTGCTGCCGTAATTGATGATGTCTTGGGCATTATCGTCCTGGCCGTCGTCGCAAGCTTGGCCAAAACGGGTGAGATTGATGTTACCAACGTGGTCTATCTCATCGTCAGTGCCACTGCTTTTCTGATTGGTGCAATTCTGCTCGGCGGGGTTTTCAACAAAACCTTCGTTTCCATCGTGGATCGGTTAAAGACTCGGGGCAACATCGTTATTCCGGCCTTTATCTTTGCGTTTTTTATGGCCTTTTTGGGCAATGCAATCCACTTAGAAGCTATCTTGGGGGCCTTTGCTGCCGGGTTAGTGCTAGATGAAACCGATGCGCGGAATGAACTGGATGAACTGATCAAGCCGATTGCCGACTTGCTCGTACCGATCTTTTTCGTCACCGTGGGTGCGCGGGCTGACTTGGGTGTGCTCAACCCAACCGTGCCAGAAAACCGGGCTGGCCTTTTGATTGCGGTCTTTTTGATGGTGGTTGCGATCGCGGGTAAATTGGTCACTGGTTGGGCTGTATTTGGGCAACCCGGCATCAATCGCGTTGCGATCGGCGTTGGCATGATTCCCCGGGGTGAAGTTGGCTTAGTTTTTGCTGGCATCGGCTCGGCTAGCGGTATTTTGGATAAGCCCCTGGAAGTGTCTATCATCATCATGGTGATTCTGACTACATTCCTGGCCCCACCCTTTTTGCGAGTTGCTTTTGGTCAATCTGGGACGGCGGCCACTCCCGAAGCAGCTGCTGAGTAAACCCCGATTTGGCTGAAGTCCTCAACTTCACAGCCATGCAAACATTCGAAATCACAATGGACGATCGCAAGTCGTCTCGCCCTTTTGTTTCGGCAAGGGGGCATTTTTTTGACCATTGTATAGAAGCAATTTCTGGCTACCCATCCTTCATCCGAAGGCTTTCAAAGCTCCCGGAACAGACATGGATTAAGACGCTGTATCGGTATATTTCTGCTCAGTGTAGTGTCCTGTTTGATCAACCAAATTGATAACTAATTCCACTGTCTGAGAGTAATAAAAGGTTGAGTTAAATACCTCTTGGCGATCGCATTTTTCCCAGGAGCCAACCCAATTGTGCTGTGTTGGATCAAACTTAAATCCAGAAAAATAGTAATCCACTGTTCCAGTGTCACTTGCGGACTCTCGCATACCTTGACCAGAGTAAAGCTGCTCAGGATCAATAGGCCAGTTACCAAAATAAGCGACCCACAAAGAACACTGGATTTCGGTAGCAGGGGGATGGTGTTTTGTGGTTGTTATCCCTGTTGGCTGCGTATTGTTGACTATCGTTTCTTGAAAGGTTGATGCGAGTTGAATTGGGTGTTCACCATAATGCCAAATTCCGCCAACTTCGGGTGTGTAGCACAGCTTTAGAAGCTGAATTTCGGAACTGTCAGGTATTTGCGGCAGATGCGCAATTTCATAGACTTGAGGATTCACAAGCATTTAAAGCAACGCTAACAATAAAAATCGGCAGCAATTTCCACTATCAAGATTTCTTCATTATTTTGCGCCTGTTCTCCTGGTTTGCAAACCAATCTTTACATGGGTGGGGAATTCATGTTGCGATCGCAGTATGCTCTGGCGGCGGCTAGTGCCATCGAGGCTTGAGGCGTAGGCAACGTGTTGGGTTCCGTCGGCGATCGCCCCGAATGGATCGAGCAATGGTCAAAGGTTTGGGGCCAGATGTAATCCTCCACCACCGCCGTTAAGTAGGCTTGGCCAACCCCACCGGGGGCCATTTGGGTAAAGCGATAAATGATAATTTGGTGCTCTTGATACACTTCTGGATAAATTTTGTTGCACAAACCTGTCATGACTTGTGCTGCATGAGTTGCGATCGCAATGGGCGATCGTTGTTGTACTCAGCCTAGCTAAACACATCATATCTTGGGCAAGAATGACAGAACTTCTAATCACTCCACTATCCCAAATTCAAGACTTTGAGAAAAATACTCTAAAAGGGTGACTGGGCGATCGGGAATTGCAGAATTGTCCTCTGAATTTCTCTACAGCACACACGAAGTTATGAAGTTAGCAAACGAACTGGTGCTATCTAAATAGTTAGAATTGCAGGTGAAAATACTATGCCTACGTCAACGCTTTCTCACTTTTTGACGCGGATCGATGGTGTTGTTTTCAAAACCCGTTTAGCCCTAGAACAAGACCTTAGTAGTAGCGAAAAAGTCGTTCTGAGCAAAGGGAAATATTTTGGAGTCCAGGATGTTTCTCTTGTCTCTCATCCAATTGGTGGCTTGCACTTTAAATTCAAATTAGCTGGCCCCCTAAATGGAAAGTCTTATCCAGGGTTTTTGTATGTTTTTCGGGATCATGTCGCGAAGCTAGAAGAAGTTGACTTATAAAAGAGCACTCATCTCTAGTCCATCAATTCTCCCTGGGTTTCGTTAAGCAAAACGATCTTCCGGTTCGCTGAACGCGCTGATAAAAAGCCCTTGGTTTCTGCCAGGGGCTTTGCTGATTTCTATGGGTCGGTATTGCTGGCTACAAAACTCCGAGAGGGCAACGCGAGGAACGATACTGGGTTGGCGATCGCCCCGGTGGGATCTGCAACAAGCATCACGGTAATCGCGGGCCATTCTATCCGGCCTCATCCGTCCCATTCGGTTGGCTTCGCCTATACTAAGGGGGATTTTCTGCGGTTGGAGATAGCGGCATGACTCCCTCAGTAGCAGTGCTTTATAAGCGCGACGGGTACGATACAGGCAGTAAACGCCTTATGGGGCGGCAGGCTGCTGGCGAAGGCTTCTTGCAGGGGTTAATGCGCTATGGCACGGCCTCAACTATTTATTGCTATGCCGCCCAACAACCAGAGTTTGCGGAATTTTGTGCGCGGGTGCAGCCCTGGATGCGCCAACCTAAAGACCTGAAGTGGATTCCAGAAAGCAACCCACCCCAATTGGCCCAAGCTGGCATTTTTTATCGGCCCGATGCCGGAGTGGCGGATCTGGCATGGCAACGGCGATATTTTGATCAACGGGGCTATAGTCTTTGCGGGTTAACCCACACCATTGCCAGCAAAGGGGCCTTGCAGATGATTGGCGATTTACTCACTGCACCAGTGCAACCGTGGGATGCCTTGATTTGTACCTCAGAAGCAGTGAAAACAGCGGTGGACAGTCTGCTCAATCACTGGGCGGACTATCTGGCCGATCGCCTTGGTGCCCGTCCGACAACTCCGGTGCAATTACCCGTCATCCCGTTGGGGGTGGATTGTGAACGCTTTCAGCGCAACCCCGAAGCCCGCGATCGCCTGCGCCACCAACTGGGCATTGCCTCAGAAGACCTGGTGGTGTTGTATGTGGGTCGCCTTATTTTCTATGCCAAAGCCCATCCCGTGCCGATGTATATGGCCCTGGAACAAGCTGCCCAGGCCGTTGGCCGCAAGGTGCATCTCATTCAGGCGGGTTGGTTTGAAGATGAGCGCGAAGAAGTTGGCTTCAAAGAAAGTGCCCGGTTATTTTGCCCCTCGGTCAATGTGCTGTTTGTGGATGGTCGCCATCCTGATATTCGCCAAAACATTTGGTCTGCCGCCGATATCTTCATCTCCCTGGCCGACAACATTCAAGAAACCTTTGGACTCACGCCAATCGAAGCGATGGCCGCCGGGTTGCCCGTCGTCGTGTCTGACTGGAATGGCTACCAAGAAACCGTACGCGATCGCGTGGATGGGTTCCGCATTCCCACCGTGACCCCGCCCCCCGGAAGCGGGATGGAATATGCCGCCCGGTATGGCATTGATGCGCTCAATTACAGCACTTATATTGGCCACATTGCCATGATGTCGGCAGTTGAGGTGAATGCCTGTGCTCACGCCTTAATCACGCTAATGACCCAACCAGAATTGCGCCAAAAAATGGGAGACAGTGGGCGGCAACGGGCGCAACGTGTGTATGACTGGAAAGTGGTCATTGCCGCCTATGAAGCGTTGTGGACTCAGTTGCAGGAACAGCGACAGGCCGCCTCAACAATAGCCCCGGTCAAAGTCGGTGCGCCGCCCCATCCGTTGTGGGATGATCCGTTCCGGCAGTTTGCCCACTATCCCACGGCAACCCTGGGGCCAGAAACCGTCTTACAGGTTAGTTCGCTCTGCACGCCGGAGGTGCTGAATCAGTTGCAAGCAACCTGGATTACAAGCTTTGGTGCGGAGCAACGGTTGGCGGTTCCGGCGATCGCCCAATTGGTGCAACGGCTCGCGGCGGAAGGGCCCCAATCACTTCAGACCATCGCCACCTGGTATGCTGACCAACATCCTGTTCGCCTCTTGGCGACATTGGGCTATTTGGTGAAGTTTAATATTCTGGAACGAAAGGAAACCGAGTCTCAGCAATGATTTCGTTAGGATTGAGAGGTTGTTTGCACGCCTCAGACTGTCATGAACATGCAACCTCGTTGGCCGCGTTCTCGTTGGCTGCATTTGCGTTGGGCTAAACGGAGTGTTCGTTGGGCGATCGCGGGCTTCCTGGCGCTCGCGATCGGGTTTGTCGCCTTGCCGCTCATGGCTCCGGCAATGTCGCCTCAGGCCAAAGTCTTCAATCAAGCCTGGCAAACGATTCAGGAAAATTTCTTTGATACTACTTTTAATGGCGCGAATTGGTCAGCTCTCAAAGACCAGTATTTGCCCAAGGCTGAACAAGCAAAATCAACCAGTGAACTATCAAGTGTAATCAACACGATGATTGGTGAGCTGAAAACCTCTCATACTCGATTTTTAACACCGGAAGAACCCGCTTACTATCAAATTTTGGGAATCTTTCAAACCCGCAGCCGAGAGTTGAAAAACTTACCAAAAACTATTTTTCCAACTAATAAGTTGGAATATACCGATATTGGCGTGATCACTCAAACAATTGACGGTAAGTTATTCATTAAAAATATACTGGAAGGTTCACCAGCGGAACAAGCAAAGTTGCTCGTTGGAGATGAAATCCTCAGTGTGGATGGTCAACCTTTCCATCCTATTCAGTCTTTTGCAGGCAAAGCGGGAAAACCGGTTCGGGTCTTGGTGCAGCGATCGCCCGATTCCAGTAGTCGCCTTGAACTGACCGCTACTCCTAAAGTGTTTTTGCCCGCGACGATGTTTCTTGATGCCCAAAAAGCCAGCACTCGCATCATTTCCAGGGATGGCAAAAAGTTGGGTTATGTGCACATGTGGTCTTATGCCAATGATCAGTTTCAAGCGCAGTTAGAAAATGATTTGTTTTATGGCAAATTGCGGGAAGCGGATGGCCTGATTTTAGATTTGCGCGATGGGTGGGGCGGTTCGCCGATGTCGGTGCTGAATATATTCACGGGTAAAGGCCCAACCTTAACCAGTATTGGCCGCGATCGCAAGTCGTCCATCAGTCGTACCCATTGGCAAAATCCAGTCGTGATGATTGTGAATGAGGGCAGTCGGAGCGCCAAAGAGATTTTGGCCTATGGCTTTCAAGCCTATGACATTGGCAAAGTCGTGGGGAGTAAAACCGCAGGGGCTGTGGTGGCCGGACGCCCCTTTTTGATGCAGGATGGTAGTTTGCTTTATGTGGCCGTTGCCGATGTTTATGTTGATGGCAACCAGCGGTTGGAAGGCCGGGGTGTGGAACCTGATGTAGTAGTGCCTTTTCCGGTGAACTATGCTCAAGGGGCCGATCCCCAACAGGAAGCCGCGATCGCGACCCTCTTGCAAGAACTCAATCCCACAAATCAACAGAATCAGGGCGCAAATCAAGGTTCAACTCAGTCTTAGCTGAGTGCGATCGCGAGGCAAAGTAAGGTTTTGTTGAAGGGCTGATCATCAAAAAAAGTTCTCTAGGATAGCCTAGAGAACCCCCCAAAGTCAGAGTAAAGCCAAAGTCTTGTCCGGTGGCGTGGTTAGTCTGGTTGCTGGAGCCAGGTGGCCATTAGCCGTCCGTTTACCCGCTCCCACTTCATGTAGAGATGGGGGCGCGATCGCAGGGTGCGGGGCAGGGTGGGCAGTTCGCAGAACAGTGGCAACGCCTGGAACGATTGAAGCGTGGACATGGGGCAATCTCCAAAATGAGTAAAAGTCAAGGTCGATCCTGGTTGTAGGTGTCAGGCTGGGTGTGTTGCTGACTCTTCTATCATCCCCAGAACGGTAAGTTACAGCGGTGATGCTGGCCCCAGCTAGAACTGATGTTTCCACAACAAAAAGGTGAGCCCCATCATCCAGATGTGACTCACCCGTCATAGCCCCTCAGGATTTCGATCACAAACTTGGTTGGGTAAACCCGGACAGCCTAGATGAATGTTCTCCACTTCACTACGCCAAGCCCAATAGTTGGGATGATTTGGGTGTTGCCTGTGCTTGTGTCTTGTCCTTTGTGTCTGTATTGTGCCTGGTTGGCCCGGTTAGATTCCTCCTACAACTTGCGCAATCCCACTCCCCTAAGTGGCGGCTCCGGGTGGAGGAGGCTGCGATCGCCGTGCGCCCAAAGCTAGCTCCCTCAGAGGGTACGGCCCGCGATTAGGTTCGCAAAAAGGCCACAGTGATATATAAGACTGTCATGCCCAGTTGCACCAACATGACGGGTAACCCGTAATACAAAAACGTGCCAAAGGAAAGCCGTTTACCGTGTTGTTCGGCGATGCCTGCGGCCACAATATTGGATGAGGCCCCGACCAGCGTACCGTTCCCCCCCAAGGTTGCGCCAAACATCATGGCGTAAAACAGCGGCAAAACTTCCGGGGGCAGTTGCCCGTTAAAGTCAGGTGCTAAGATTTCTGGCCCAACAAAGCCGGCATTCACCAGATATTCTTTGAGCAGGGGCACCATTGCCACCACTAGGGGAATATTGGGCACGACGCTCGACAGCAGGCCGATGACCAAAACTAGGACGATCGCGCCAAAGGCAATGTTTTGACCTAGGACAACGGCGAGGAGATTGGACGCCTGACTCACGACTCCCGTTTTTTCCAACCCCCCGATCAACACAAAAACACTCATAAAAAACAACAATGTGCACCAATCCACATCTCGCAAGATATTGTTGATTGAGTCAATGCCGCTATGGTGGGCGAGGAGCAAACATAGGGTTGCGCCCAACAAGGCCACGGTGGCTGGCGAGACGGGCACTGGCAAGCTTTCCCCAATCACAAAGAAAATCAAAACCAGAGCCACAATCACAGCGCCCAAGCCCAACATCCGTGGATGGTTGACGGTGGGATGGGGCAGGTGGTCGAGGTCGGGCAGTTCTGTTTTCCAGATTTTTTTGAACAGAAAGGGGAGCATGACTACGAGGGTAAAAACCGCTAAGACACCACCCAGGCTCAGGGTTTTTAAGTAATCCATGAAGCTCATGTTGATTGAGGTGCCCACAATGAAGGTGGCCGGATCGCCAACCAGGGTTAATAAGCCGGCACTGTTGGCCACAAAGACCATGAGAATCAGCAAGGGCACAAAGTTGACCCCGATTTCTTGGGCGAGGGGGGGAATGAGGGGGGCGAGGAGCATGACGGTGGTGGCATTGGGCAGCATGGCACAAATGGGGGTGGTGAGTGCAACGATGCCGAGCAAGAGCCGTTTCCCTTTGCCTTTGGCTAGCAAGACCATTTGGGTGGCCAGGTAGGCAAAAATTTGGGTGGGTTCAAAGGCTCTGACCATGACCATGACCCCGAAAAATAAGCCCAAGGTGGTGTGGCTTTTGGCGATGTAGGCGATCGCTTCATCCAAGGTCAAAACATTGAGAAAAACCAGCAACAATGCGCCAAGCATGGCGGCTAATGTCAGATGGAGCCATTCGGTCATCACGAGGGCAATCACACCCACGAAGATCGCACCAGCGGCGATCGCAGGCCAGTTCTCCATAGCATTTCTCCAGTGTCTAAAAAGGCCCCCGTGGCGATTGCCCAGGGGTCAAGGTGCAGTTGTACCAGCCTCAAAATGGCGGAAACTAACGGAGAAGAAAATTTTCTTGTGAAAGACTCTGCCGTTCAGTCCGCTCCCAATGCCTCCGAAGTTAGCTGACGGGCTAGGTCTGAGAGTTGACCTCTGAACGATCCGCGATCGCCCAGTACGCCCCACTTAACTGGTTCCTCCGTCTTGCCCTGCCTGAGTCTAAGCTCAGCAGACAAGCTAGGCTAACTGGTTGCCCAGCACTCTAACACATCTGGCGAAAAAAAAGAACGGGAGCTTGCCGCTAACTCCTGAACGACTTGTCCCACCCAGGTGCAACTCCGCTCAGGCGCAACTTTGCCCTGACTACTGGGCCTGACCCTAAAGGGTTAAATTTGGGGTGGGTGGCGGCAACGTTTGCATAATCCCTAACGGCGCTGTTGTATACACCCCTATTGCTTGTGTTGAGTGGAGGAAGCGGAAGAGCGCTGATGTTGAGATATCCCTTGTGCGTATTCGGATTTGGGGTCGCGATTGTACTCAGTTCGGCGGCCAGCGGTATCGCAGTTGCCCCGGCCCCCATTGGCCCAGATGCCAAAGTGAAGTGGTCAGAAATTGTGCGCGATCGCTTTGATGGCGATGTTGTGTATGACAAAAATTTTGACGGGGGCAGCTTTACCTTTGTGAGCAGTTGGGCTCCCCAGGGGATTCGGGCGACCTATCTCCAATATCATGCGGACGTGGTTGGCTATCGCACGGTGTGGAAGAGCAAGTGGATCAAATATCGCGGTAAGCAGAAAGAAGTTCGCTATCCTGAACAGGAACCGATCTATCGGCGCTACAGCACCACCAAAACGCCTGTTGCCATCAAATTTGCGATTCATAATCAGACCTATACCTACGCCGACGGCCCAGTCAGCCCCGACTTAGCTGCGGCGTTGCGATCGGCCCCCAACCAAAACATGACCATTCGCCTGGTGTGGGCTGATGAAAGTACAACGGATATGGAAATTGGCCGGGGCACAGTGGCTACGTGGAAAACTCTGTTTGCAGCGGTTAACGCCCCCTCAGCGGCATCAGCGGCAACAGTTGTTCCAGAGAATCCAGGTATGCCGTTGATTGTGAAGCTAAATCCACAAGGCCAGCTCTTTTTGGGCGATGAGGCCACAACGATGACTCATCTGACCAACCGCGTGCAACAGTATTTTCAAGCGGTGCCCCAGGGCACGGTTGTTTTGCAAGCGGATAAGCAAGCATCCTATCAACGGGTGACAGAAACCCTGGAATTGTTAAAGTCCCTGGGGCGCGATCGCGTGCAACTATCCGTCAATTAAGTGGGGCGATCGCTTGTTTTTGGGATTCTATCCCTGCGATCGCGCCAGTCTAAAGCGCATCTAATGTTTCAGCACCAGTCGATAGCGGGGTTGTCCATTCCGGAGCTTCTCTATTGCCTCGTTCACCTGGTCAAAGGAAAACACTTCAACGATGGGTTCAATGCCGTGCCGTGCCGCAAAATCTAGCATTCGGGCGGCGGTGGCCGGACTCCCCAGCGGACTGCCAGAAAGCGACTTTTGGCCAGAAATCATGGGAAAAATGTGGGTGGCGATCGGGCTGGGCGCGACACCGACTAAATGCAACCGACCTTTAGGGCGCAGGGCGGCAATATAGGTGCTCCAATCGAGATCAGCGGCGATCGTTGAAATAATCACATCAAACGTATTCTCAACGGATTTCAACGCTGCGGGATCGCGGGAGTTAATAAAATGGTTTGCGCCTAGTTCGCGGGCTTCAGCTTCTTTGTCTGGGCTAGTGGAAAATGCCGTGACATCACATCCCCACGCATGGAGAAACCGCAACGCCATGTGGCCTAAGCCCCCGATGCCAAGGACACCAACTTTGTCGGTGGGCTGGATATTTAATTGAATGATCGGATTGAACACCGTCAGGCCACCACAAAATAGGGGGCCGACTTTTGCGGGGTCGAGGTCTGCGGGGAGGGGAATTGCCCACTCTTGATGGGCTCGCACTCGATCAGCAAAGCCACCATACCGCCCGACAATAGTGCTTTCGGCGGTTTGGCACAGATTGTGATCGCCAGACATGCACCATTCACAATGCATACAGGACTGAGAGAACCACCCCAACCCCACGCGCTGGCCCACGCTCAAGGTGGTGACCTCTTCACCGACGGCAGCGATCGCCCCAATGACTTCGTGCCCCGGCACCAGCGGATATTGGGAGATGCCCCATTCGTTGTCCACCATGCTGAGATCGCTGTGGCAGATGCCGCAATATTCAACTTGAATTTCAACTTCTTGTTTACCCAGTGGCCCTGGATCGTACTCAAAGTGTTCCAACTGGCCGCCGGGTTCGTGGACTGCGTAGGCTTTAATCATAGGAAAAAATGCTTGCCTGACAGAATGTGACTGATCTGCTTTGCATTGTAAAGGGGAAATTGGGCGGTGGGAAAAAACGGGGCGCGATCGCCCCTGGCCCAGGGTAATGTCACAGCCCGCTGGCTGGAGTTGCCTCTCGTCGGAGCCAACGGACTCGTTTGGGACTGGCGTATCCATCTTGAATGGTGCGATCGCTGAAGGAATGGGCACGGGCCTGCACCACGATCCACTGAAGTTCCTCGGTGGCCGAGCAATTGCGTAAACACCGTTCTCCCTCTGGGGCGACTCGCACAACCGACCCTTGGGCAACGGGGAAAATTTCACCATCCACCTGACACTCTCCCACACCCGCCAGAAAGAGGTAAATCTCTTCGTTGAGATGGTGCTTGTGGTAAAACAGCAAGGATTTTTTCGGCGGGAGGGTATTAAAAGAAACTTCTGCCCCAGTTAACTGCAATACATCTTTGAGAAAAACTTTGCCTTCCATAACCAATGGCTGGGCTTCGGCTTCAAAGTGGTATTGCTGCAAGTCAGCAAACGCCCCCAGGTGAACCACCGCAAAATGCGCCCCAGTTTGGGCCGTTGTGAGCGATCGCGCCATAAACACCTCAATTAACTTTTGAATTGCAAGTTAAAAGTTACTATGACAGGTTTACTTGTAAAATGCAAGGAAGTGATGTGCCTGGAGTGTTGCATGGAGTCTGACCGCCGATCGCCCTGTCCCATTGCCTGTACCCTCGATTTGGTGGGCGATCGCTGGACACTGCTGGTCATCCGCGACATGATGTTTTTTGGCAAGCAGCGGTTTGAGGAATTTCTCGCTTCCCCCGAAGGTATTTCGACCAATATTTTGGCGAATCGGCTCAAACTGTTGGAAGAGTTGGGCTTAGTGGTGAAACAGCCCTACAGTAACCATTCCCGCCGCATGAATTATCAACTCACAGAGCAGGGGGAAAGCCTGCGGCCAGTGTTAAAAGTTATCGCCCGCTGGGGGTTAAAGCATTTGCCGGAGACTCAAGTTCCCCCGGAGGGCGATCGCGGTTTTAGTTCGGGTTAGGCAGGGCGACGGCGACGAACTCCGGCAAAGCCAGCGGCGGCAAGGGCCAGTCCGGCAATGGTGGTCGGTTCGGGGGCGGTTTCGACAGCCCGCACGGGCTCATTCGCGGTGCCATTGTCCGTATCGGCCCAGAACCCCATCGATCCCCAAAAGCCCTGATGCCACTGTAAGGTGAGTACGCCTTTCAAATCGTCTTGGGCACCAGCGATGTCGGTCAAGTAGGCAAAGGCATCTGGCCCTCGCCCTGAATCCAGCAGGAAGGGAAAGCCTTGGGCGGAGCCGGGAGTTTTATAGTCATTGTCATCAATATCAAATACGGTGTTGCCTGGGATGGCATTGATGCGTAAGGAGGCGATCGCTCGGGTAAAGCCTGCATCGGTTTCCAGGAGCCACGGCGCACCAAAATAACTGTTCCCCGCCAAACTCAACGACCACCCAGAGCCAAAGGCCCCACCCGACTCTGCGCCAGTTGTTTTCCATAACACGGTTTCAGAGCCGCCGTTGAGGTAGTTGACCGTAATCTCCATCCCGCTCATGGTGGCCCCTGTGGTGGTGAAGCCTGATAGCGTAAAGGCTTGGGCTGGGGCGGCGATCGCCATTCCCGCGAGAAAACCCATACCGCCCAGCCAACCTGATTGCATGAAAAACCGACGCATACACAGATTCCTCTGTCTTAAGGTGAATGAGAAAAACTCGAAGCGAAGCAGCCTTGGGTACCTGAAGATATCCACACGCTAGTTCCCCAGTTTTATGCCGCGACAGAAATAATTACAGCGGTGTTAGCCGTTATTTCTGAGCGGTTGCGCGCTGGCAGTGGTTAAGTCGAGGCTTTCTAGCACTGGGGTCAAAATGCCCTGGTAGTGCGGTGTGTATTGATAGGCGATCGCGCGGCCTAACGGTAACGCTTTGAGTTCTTGGGCAATGGGATGATCCCCCAGTTGCAGGTCTAAGTCTGCGCCTTTGCCCACATAGTGGTCGTGGGCTTCAGCGATAAATTCACTGCGGAGGAGATAGCCATCGCGCCAGGCCATGGGATGAAACCGCGATCGCGGCGTTGGGCGGAGTGGCCCGGTTTTGCCCGCGAGAGTCAGAATGGGGCGATCGCCATCTTGCAAGGTAAATTGCACCGTCGAGTCTGTGGACTGGCAGGCGATCGTGGCGACAAATTTGGGATAGTTAGCCCATTGAATGCCCGCCTCACAGGAGAGTTGGGTCGTCACAGGCAAATGGCGGACGTAGACTTGTAACACGGGTGGAACCGGGCTCAACGTGCCGACAAATAAGGGCGAAGGCTGATCCAATACAAAGGGAATCGCGATCGCCACTTCGTTGTAGGGGCCAAGATCACAACGGCGATACGCATAGGCAGCAATATTCACCACCCCATGCCAGGGTGTCACCCGCAGAGGATGCATTCGGGGTGAAGGCAAGAGCGCTTGCAGCTTGGCCAGGGGAGCCAAAAACTGCGCAGCCAAGGAGGCAATGTCGTGATAAAAAACGGGGACGGGAATTGTGTTGGTGCCAACCCGCGCTTCACCTTGGGGGATGTGCTGAAAAAAAGTAGACTGATTCATTCCTGGTTCCGTTGCAACATCTCCCAAGCCTAGCGAGTTCAGGGCGCTCTCTGATTTGGCCAGACACAATTCACAATGAACGGGCGATCGCCCAGACTGCAACAGGACAACCAAACTTCGAGTTACAGTACAAAACAATCGCGTTCAAACCCAGGCTTATGTCAGCAGAGCTATCACCCGAACCACAGCCCAAACGGTCTACCGTGTCGTTACCCGCGATCGACCCGGCCACGGTCAGTGTGCGCACCGGTACCATTTATCCCGCCCCCTTCAAAGCCACGGTTGCAGGCCGCCAGAAACAAGCATTAGGGAATGCACTGGGGTTAAAAAATTTTGGAGTCAACCAGGTGACCCTGGCACCGGGGGGTGCGTCGGCATTGCGCCACTGGCACACTAAGCAAGATGAGTTTATCTATGTGTTGTCGGGGGAGATCACGCTGGTAACGGAGGCGGGGGAACAGGTCTTGGGCGCGGGGATGGCGGCAGGCTTTCCCGCAGGGCAGGCGAATGGGCATCAGTTGGTGAATCGGACTGATACGGAAGCGGTGTATTTGGAAGTGGGCGATCGCTTACCCGGTGATGAGGTGATTTATCCCGATGTGGATCTGGCGGGGCAGCAAAGCTATGGCTGGCAGCTAACCCGCAAAGATGGCACGCCGTTGGAATAAGCCGACACCGTAGCCCCCCGATCGCCCCTCAAAGATCGCTCACGGTGGGAGTAGCGATCGCCAACGGTTAAGGGCGGCGGCCAGTTCCCAACGGCGAAAGTGGGCAAAGTCCCCCGGCGGAATGGGAACGAGGGCATCAAAACCCTGAGTCGCGATCGTGGTCAGGGCTTGATCGAGCACATCGGGCAACGTTTGGCGATCGGCAAGCCCGGTTTGGCGCAAGTAGACTAGGGTGGCGGCGATCGCCCGGAGTTGGGCCGGATCCACCAGTTGTTCCACCGCTGACAGGTCAATGGCTTCCCGGTCAATTTCAATGGTGTCGAGGCCAAAGGTTTTCCATTTGAGGTAGTCGCGATCGGGGGATTGAGCCAGGGCAGAAAGCCGACGGGTCGGGATGGGGCCAAAGGTGGTGCCGCCTTCGGGGGTGCGATCAGTGGGATATTGTTGGGCGATCGCGTGGGCCTGGGCGGTCACTTCGTCCGGTTCGTACTGGTGCATCGCAAGGACAGTATCGGCCACCTCAAAATAGTCGCCACTGCCGCCCATCACCAAAATGGTCGAAATCCCGTGCTCGGTATACAGTTGGCGCACTTTATCGACAAAGGGGGTAATCGGCTCCTGGGTTTTGGCCACGAGAGCCTGCATTCGGCGATCGCGAATCATAAAATTGGTCGCCGCCGTATCTTCATCAATCAGTAAAAGCTGACTCCCCGCTTCCAACGCTTCCATAATATTCGCCGCTTGGGAGGTGCTACCGCTGGCATTGGGGGTCGAAAACTGGGTCGTAGAGCGCCCCTGGGGCAAATTCTGGATAAACGGCGAAATATCCACCTGGGCCACACTCCGTTTATCTTCCGCCCGAATTTTGACCGCTGAGGCTTGAGTCACGACATATTCGCGACCATCCCCCGGTTTATGGTTATAAACGCCCACTTCCAACGCGCGGAGCAAAGTGGATTTGCCGTGATACCCGCCGCCCACAATCAGGGTCACTCCCGCCGGAATGCCCATTCCCGTCATCCGACCTCGATTGGGACAGGTGAACTCCACCCGCAACGACTCTGGCGATCGAAAGGGCACCCCATCGGGCAAGGGGCGATCGTCTACACCGCTCCGCCGGGGCAACACGGCACCATCCGCCACAAAAGCAACCAAGCCGCGATCGCGCAACTGGGCGCGTAACCAGTCGGCATCTTCAGCCGTCTCAACGTGTTGCCGGAGCTGGGCCGCATCAAGAGCCGCATACATCAACGCTTGGGCGGCGATCGCGGGTAAATCCTCGCACAATAACTCTGCGGCCTGGTACCCCGCGACCCTGCGCCCAAAGGCAGGCAACCCCACCACAAAGCGGGCTTCTACCCATTCCGCCGATACCAAGACGGAAGTCCGTTCGAGAATGGTCTGGCCCGGTTGACTGATGGCCAACAGCCCACTTCGACCGCTCCCCCGCTGTTGCCGCAGGGACTGGCACAGGCGATCGCATTGACGCGTCAGATAATCCCGTAAGGCGATCGCCCGACTCGGTGAGCAAAATAGCTCTGGAGGAATTTGGGCGATCGCCTGGGGCACCTGAATCCGGCATTGGCTCGGAGCCGCAAACGGGTCGCCCTGGACGCGATCGATCCGCAACACCCACTCTGGAAATTCATACCGCCGTTCCAAATCTTTGTATGTCTTGTAACTTTGCCCGTCGATCCGGTGCAAAAACTGGCGCAGATGCTGCTGGGTACTCATAAAGTGCAACGAAAGCTCAACCACAACTTAGGATGAAGAAAGACACATTTTGCGCCAAGCAGGAACCTGCATGACTACTCATCCTTCTGAATCCAACACCATCAAACTCGACCAATTTTTGAAAGTCAAAGGCATTGTGCAAACGGGCGGACAGGCTAAACTGCTGATTCAGGCTGGCGAAGTCACCGTTAACGGGAAACGGGAAACCCGTCGAGGGCGCAAACTCCAAGCGGGCGATCGCGTCACCACACTAGGCGAAACCCACACCGTTGATTTTGCAACGTTACAGTTGTAAGCAGCATTCCAGCCCTAGCGTGCGATCGCGGCCATTTATCGATTCATGAGACAGAATTAGAAAAAGTCTCTGTATACACGGTATGGCTGAATCCCCAAAAGCTTCTGACGCCCCACCAGCACCTGAACCCACTCCCCCGATCGCTAGACCTAGCCCAGAACGACGATTTATTCAGCGTCAGGTGGTGCAACCCCTCATTCAGTGGATGCCATTAGGGGGGAGTAGTTGGCTGTTCGCAAGTTTTCTGCTGAAACAAGAATGGCTCCAAGTGTTGCTCACTTTTCCAGTGACAGTTGTGACAGCGGTGTGGGCGGCCTATAGCAAGAATTTTGTGGAGCGATTGTCAGAGATTTATGCCGACAAAGGAAAGCGGGATGCAGACGCTTTAAACCAGTGTTTGACCAGTCTTGATGAAACGATTCGGTGGCAGTTTTCCGGCTTTGAAGCCAAATATCTCAAATGTCAACGGCTCGACTGCCAGGAAGACAATCCCGATGGGATGAAGCATGAAGATGGCATTTTTACACCCCTGCTGCAAGAGGTATTTGTGCCGCTGCGATTGTCCGCCGACTCTATCTTGCCGGGGTATGGCAGGCTAGCTCGGCAGGTACAGGCGACCCAATCTGACCGCGCTGAAGCCCTAGATGCTTGCCCTGTGTTGTTAATTTGGGACTTATTGCACCAAGTCCGCCAAGAGTCTGCCTATCGCCAAATTGCCATCCGGGCTTGGGGTGGATATGGCAAAACCACTCTGCTCAAGCATGTGGCCTATACCTACGGGGTACAGGGCCATCGCAAATATCGTGCGCCCAAACTGGTGCCCTTTTTGCTGTACCTTACCCGCTGCTGGTCAACGTTAATCCAACTCCCTCCTGATGATCCGGCCAGCTTGCCAAAACTACTGACAGACTATCATTTGCGCCGATTACCTCAAGCCGCAGCTCTAAAGGTACCGCCCAACTGGGCCTTAAATTTGCTGCAACGGGGCGAGGCTTTAATCATGTTCGATGGCTTTGACGAGGTGCCATCGGCTGATCGCCAACAGGTCAGCGACTGGCTGAGCCAACAAATGCGCCACTATCGAGCGTCGGTCTTTATCCTCACGTCGCGGCCTACCGCCTATACCGAGGACTACACAGCCCAGCGCCCCACCGCCAGCTTCTGGATCGAAGACTTCAATGCGGATCAACGGCGACGGTTTGTGGAACAGTGGTATGCCTGCCAGGAACGGTATGCCAGGGGCGGACGCAACACCCCAGATGTGCAACACCGCGCCCAGCAAAAGGCAACGTCTTTGTTGACCCAACTGGAAACGCGCCCAGAATTGCAGGCTATGTCGGGCAATGCGCTATTGCTGAATATGATGGCGCGGTTTCATCGCGATAAGGAGGGAGCCGAATTGCCTCATCGCAAAGTAGAACTCTATCAAGATATTTGTGAATTGCAACTGAGCCGTCGCCCCAGCGCCAAGGGTATTTCGCTGTTGTTGAGTTCTTTGAGCCATCGTCAGGAGGTGCTGCAAGTTGTCGCTTTGGCCATGATGCAACGGGCAGAACAGGATGAGCACGGCTTTAAATACATCCACCGGGAAGATCTGCTAGCGTTGATGGCGCAGGCGTTGGCCGATCGCGATCCAGAGGTGTCGGCCCAGGCTTTTTTAGACCAGATGGTGCAGGTCAGCGAGTTGCTGGTAGAACGAGACGGGGGCATTTATGAATTTGCCCATCTCAGTTTTCAAGAGTTTTTGGCGGCATCAGAAGTGGCACGGTTACGGCAAGAATCGCTGCTGTATGGGGTCTTAGGATTGGATGCCTGGAAACCCACGATTTTGTTTTATGCCAACTTGGTGAACCCGACAAACTTGATCTGGGAAGCACTTCATCAGCAATACACAGACTTAGCCTACCGCATCGTTTCAGAAACCCAAAAACCGCTGAACTTAACCCCTACCGAGCAGGCCCAACTCGCCGCCTTAAAGGGAACCGTACAAACGTCGCGCTATGCTCAGCTAGAAACCTATTTGCAAAATGGCCAATGGCGAGAGGCGGATAAAGAAACCTATCGATTGATGATTACGGCAGTGGGCAAAGAGGAGGGCAAGTGGTTCAACAGAGACGAATTGTTCAATTTTCCTTGTGATGAACTGCTCGCCATTGATGAGCTGTGGGTGAAGCACAGCAACGGACACTTTGGGTTTAGTGTGCAAAAGCAAATTTACAGAGAGAGTGGTGCTACACTGGACGGCAACTATCCCAGCGATGAAATTTGGGACCGTTTTAGCTATCGAGTCGGTTGGGGACAGGCCGCACTATACGGGAGTGAACATCTCATATTCCATCTTACTCATTCTCCGAAAGGGGAATTACCCCTTGGAGGGGTGTGGGGGCTACCTTGGATACGTGAGTGGTTGGTGTGTCTCTTCTCTCGCATCCAGACTTGCAGCCTGGAGCAGACAAAAGCTTTAGGCTCTCATCAAATTTAACCACTGCCTCAATTTTTACTACATCATCGACCTCCGCGCGATCCGTTACCTGGCGGAGATCTCCCTTTTCTTGTATGCCCAAAGGGCCTTAATCCCCTTTAAACAAGGGGGCCTTTGATGGCGGGTTCGGTTCCCTCCTTATGCTACGCCGCAGGCGCATTCCCATAGGGGCTTAGGAGGGTTAGGGAGGATCTCTACTTCACTTCTGTGCATTTAGACGAAAATCTCTAGTTACGCCTTAATCGCACGACATTCAAATCGCGGCAGCCGAAATTCTCGATTGTTACAGCGAGTGGTGAGGTGATAGCAGTAGCCTGATTGGAGCAATCGGGGTTGACGTGACATCAGCAGAGTGGGCGATCGCCCCGACTTATGAACTCCTGTTCATGGATGTAGACATTTCTAGCAATTCAATCCGATAATTTTCAATAACGGGGTTAGCCAAAAGCTGATCGCAAATCGTATCAAGCTGCGTTTTAGCGCTGTCCTGATCCGCCGCCGTCAGGGTCACTTCAATGTATTTCCCAATGCGCACTTGTTCTACATTGTCGTAGCCCATGTGTTTCAGGCCAGACTGCACTGCCGTTCCAGCCGGATCCAGCACTGAAGGCCGCAAGGTAACGTAAATTTGAGCGTGATAGGTTTGAGTCACAATCCCAGCTTGAATGCAATAACACTCCTGATGCTACCGCTTTTCTGAGCCTGCGCCCGTTTTCCTGGCCTGTAATTTTTCACCTGTTTTACCCGTTTGTT
This sequence comes from uncultured bacterium, assembly GCA_964475335.1. Lineage (GTDB taxonomy): Bacteria > Cyanobacteriota > Cyanobacteriia > Leptolyngbyales > Leptolyngbyaceae > CAYYWG01. Next base: position 134,087 of record CAYYWG010000009.1, on the reverse strand, counting down.
GAGTTGTCCTTTGATCCCATGAAACCCCGGCGCACGCGGAACCAAGAGCGAATTATCAACACGCTGAAAAGTCTGAACCGTCAGATCTCAGCCCAAGATTTGTATATCGAACTGCGACGGCGCAACCTGGCAATGGGGCTGGCGACGGTCTATCGTTCCCTCGAAAGCCTGAAGCTAGAAGGGTTGGTGCAGGCGCGAACGGTCGTCGGTGGCGAAGCGGTGTACAGTCTGATCCAAGAAGATCGGCATCATCTCACTTGTCTGCAATGTGGTAGCTCGATCCCCATTGAGGAATGCCCGGTGCATGATCTGGAGCATCAACTCAACGAGTCCTATCAATTTAAGATTTACTATCACATGCTGGAGTTTTATGGGCTTTGTACCAATTGCCAGCAGGCGAATGTGGAGCACCCCCCAACTTGACGGGGGCGTTTGGCGGCTTTGGGCTGGGGCGTGTTACCGTGACCACGATCGCCGCCAATCAAACAGACTATCGAGCCAGTCTTCCAGATAGGGCTTTTGGGTGAGGGCGTACTGCTGCCAGTCTTGGCCCAGTTGGTTGAGCACATTGGCGATCGCGGGGGTCGGAATCGGTAAGGTCGCTAAGGCCGCTGCGGTTTGGCGGTGGTGCATCGCCAGGGCGATGAGTGTTGTGAGCAGGGCGGCATCTTGCCCGATCGCGATCGCCCCTACCAGTTTGCCGTTGCCCCGAACCACGAGTTTGCAAAAACCGGTCAAATCACTCCGGAGTTGGGCGGCGGGCACAGTATAAAACGGGCGATGCAGGACATGTACCTGGGCTGCGCCATACTGCTGTTTGGCTGCTGCTTCTGATTGTCCAACCCAAGCCAGTTCGGGCAGGGTCGGCACACTCAAGGGCACTTGATCCAATTTGGCTTGTAACCGGGGCCAAAAGAGGGCGTTTTTCACGGCGATCGCGGCTTCATAACAGGCCACATGGTCAAATACCCCTGCCGACACTTGGCCCAAACAGGCATAAATCCGGGGGTTGGTGGTTTGGAGGTTAGGCCGCTGACGCAAGCAGTGCGGCTCCCAGTCCACCGCCATTGCGTCTAAGTTTAAGGTCGCCACATTGGGGCGCGGTGAACCCACAACAATCAGGCGATCGACGGTGATGGTCTGGGTGGCGGTTGTGACCTGGGTCTGGTTGCCCTGGGCCTGGAGTTGGACAATCGGGGCTGGACACAGGTGAATGCCAGCCGCCTCTACCTGGGCGTGCAACAACGCAACAACGTCCCGATCGCCGTTGCCCAATTCTGTTCCTTCCGGTAACCACAGCGTCACCGGAAACCCCCACTGCCGTAAAGTTTGGGCCAGGGCGATCGCCGACAAGGTGGTGCCCCAGATGCCCCAATGATGGTCAGGCGGCACCGTGGGCAACAGGTCGCTTAATCGTTCTGGGGTGACATAATCGGTGGTGGCCAATCCGGCGATCGCCGGTACGTCGGCACAACACCCCACCGCCAAGAGATAGGCCCGCGATCGCAACGGTCGCCCCTCGGCCACCAACCCCGGCAAGGGCTTCCGACAAAATTCCCCCATGCCTTCCACCACGTCAATGCCCCGACTGGCTAAGGTAACTGGCGACTGGAGTTCGTTGACATTGGCGATCGCCGCCTGCAACCACGCCCCTTTCCTCCCCGCAGGGTCAGGGGCGATCGGTGGCCACGGGGTGCGACTCAAACTTGCGGTGACCGTCCCGATCGCCCCTCCTTGCAAAATGGCGGTTTCCCATCCGGTGGTTGGCGTGCATCCCTGGGTTACCAGGGCCACTCGTGCTTTCAGATTGGCTGCGGCGATCGCGGCCTGAATGCCTGCCGCCGTTGCCCCAATGACCACCAGATCATACTCAACTGCCATTGCTGCTTAATCCTCGTTTGGCTGTCGGATCACAACACTGCCACCAACTCACGGACAGCAACCTGGGCTTCATAGCGCAATCCTTTGGCAATCCGAAATAGTTCCTGGCCAGTGTGCAAATAATGTTCGTCGTAGTTATTGGTAAAAAATTCTAGTTGTTCAAGGCCGTCGCGCACTTGCCCCAAGGAGTAAAACAAACTCGCCGCCGCCCCCGCCACCGGAGCCGGATTTGGGAGCGATCGAAACGCCCGTTCAGCATCGGTGAGCCACCCCTGGCAGTCTTCCAAATACTCCAAAAAAGCCTGCATCAACTCGTCATCAAAGGGATCGGCAGACAACTCATTAATTTCCGCCCGCAGGGGTTCAATAATTTTATAAATCAGCCGTGAGACAGGGTTATAGACCTGTTTCAGCCATAATTCCAAATGCTCATCCGCTTGCTGGCCCGTTTGCTGTGCGTGATACCGCTTTTGGGCCGCAGCGGTACGCTGGTGTTGCCGCCGCAGGCGATCGCCCAAATCATCCGACGCATATCCCGGCGATCGCCCACTACCATAGCGCCGTTGTTGGTCATAGGCTGCGCGCCGCTGGGGATCACCAAGTACTTCATAGGCTACATTCAGCCGCGCAATTTTGTCATGATTAGCGGTTTGGCTCAAGCTATCGGGATGAAACAGCTTAGCCAGACGACGATAGGCTTGCTTAATCTCGGCCTGCGTCGCCGTCGAGTGGACTTCGAGAATGTAGTAGTAATCATCATTAGCCATGCAGCTATTTTAAGCTACTGCGCCAGTCTCCCCCTAGGGGACAGGCCAATTTTTTCCCCTCGCGCTCACCGGAATTCAGCACACGGTTGCTCCCCCACTTGCCATCAGTGCCACGCCCACCCAGCGAGCCAACCGATGACCACCGCGATCGCACCCACTCTGCCCCCGGTCTACCATCATTAATCTGGTGGTGCAGGCTACATTTAACCCCAAATGCGCTCTAAAACTGATTTGCGATTCAAAACAAACTTAATTAAGTATCCTTTAGCATTCTTCAAAGATACCTTCTTAAAATCCATAACTATATTCTTCCTATCAACCATCTAGCATCAGACGTAGGAGTTAACTCAAGTTCATGAGAGAACGCTAGTTATTAACCGGGCAACAAACAATCTGACATTACCGTAGGGGACTGTTTGCGATCGCGGAAAACACCGCAGTAAAGATAGTTATTGCATTCAATATCACCTAACATCTCCTACACAATCAGGATGAATCTTAAAAGTGTACAAAAACCAACGCCACCGGATAAATAAACGCTGATCAACCAACCCACCAAAATCAAAACTCTCTCAATTTAGCCAAGTTAGCGATCGCGCTGTCAACGGTGCTCAACATGGATATAATCAACAAACCGAAATTGCGGTTCAACCCGAAACTTTAACCAGGCTGCTAATCCCAAACTACCCAAGGCCAACACCAACAAAGGCACACCGGGGAGCAGGCGCAGCGCATCGGGCAAGGCCGCAACGATCGCCACGACGAGCACCGCCAAACCCAGTAATCCCCATTCCGCCCGCTCAACCCATTGCAACGCCTGCCGACAACTGCTGCACAGTTGCGTATGTTGATGATACCGATCCAACACCTGACGGCGATCGCGAGAATGAGTGTCTGGCTTTGCCAACCCTCCAGGCCAGGGCAACGTGCTATCACAGTGGCGATCGAACCATTTGCGAAACTCGATCACAAAGCGATCGGCACTGGTCGCTAACTTGTATGCCTGAGCCCAGGATTGCCCTTGGGGCTGCTGTTGCAAAATTTGCTCTTGCTGTTGCAACAACACCATATCTCCGTCTAACACCGCATTGCGAGTCTTGATGTGGGAAAACCAACGCGGCGTCCACCGATGGGCAGTCTGGGCAAAATTGCGCGGGAACTGCGCCACAATCCGACATTTCCCCGGCACCGTCGGCACACAATAGGTCACCAAGCCAACTTGTTTATCCGCCCCAAAGGCGATCGCGTATTCCACCCGACACGGCGGCTCAAAAGTCATTTTGGTGTTAAACCGACCTTCACTTTTGGCCTCAATGCACGTTGGCGTTGATTGCGTAATTTGGAGCGGGACAGGCCGCGCCTGGGCTCGGTTTCCCTGCACACCGTGATGGGCAAAGGGCACATGACTGGGATCCACCACATTTTCGACGAGGGTTTGCCAGTCATATTCCAGGTCGCGCACATAAGAATCCCACACAAAGCCCTGGCGGGCATCAATTTGAGGCGACAATGGCAACGGCGTTTCGGCGGCTAATGCGGTACTGTTGGCATCCGGCCAGACCCACAGCAGATCGTTCACAACCTGGCAGGGCAGGGCTGTCGCACAGAGATGGGAGTGTTGCGCTGGATGAAAATCGGCTTCGGCCTGCGGAATCACCTGGCATTTCCCCTCGGCATCAAATTGCCACCCGTGATAGCTACACATCAACTGGCCTGTTTGCTCATCAATACGGCCTTCGCTGAGGGGGGCTAACCGATGGGGACACTGATCGATAAAAGCGCAATAAGTAGCGGCGTGGCGGGGTTTCCACAGGACAATCCGAATGCCTAAAACGGTGACCGGGGTGGGATAGTCGGGACGGAGATCGGCGATCGGCGTTAGGGGATACCAATGCTGAAGAAAATTAAAGTCAGAGGACATAGAGGGTTTTGTTCCGTCACGCAAAGAATTAAGAACTACAGGCGTTTGGTCAAACAATAGAAATTGGAAGATTAACAGTGAGTCAATTGATAAAAAGTTATTTGGTAATCATCTGAAAACTATATATTGCGTTGTAATTTGAGTTTAGAAGAGACTTGTGAGAATGCGAAATGATGGGGGTTGATAAATATGATTTGAATTTGATTTAGACTCAGTTAAAGTGCCTAAAGTGTAGCCGGAATTGGCGCTGAGGATGGTAGAGAAAAGTCACTGAAATAGGTTTGGCTGACGCGATCGCAAAATTGATTTAAGTTCTCTAAAGATGATGCAAACTCCGCTAGGGGCGACGGGTAGGGCACTCGCAGAAGATTGGCTAACATGCCGTAAGCGGTTGCATCTAAGCTGGTGGGGCGATCGCCCATGAAATAAGGCTTGGTACCCAGAAAATTGGCGATCGCGGTTAAATCCTCTTGCCCAAGCTGATAAATTTCTGCACGACTATGGCGACTGATGCCCTGACCATGTAAATCCCGCTGAATTTGTTTGAGTGCACCTTTTGCCACAAACCCTTGGAGTAGTTTAGGTAAGCCCCCAAAAAACGCCTTTTTCGTCAATGCAAAGTTGTCTGGTTCGCACCAGCGGCTATACAACGCAATCCAATACAGATGGTCTTCAAACAATCGCTGCATTGCCAGCGCGATCGCCTGCTCACTGGGACTGAGATCGGCATCCAAGCGATCGCCATAGGTTTGTTTGAGATATTGAATAATGAAACTGCTGTCCCCAATGATTTGCCCTTGATCCTCAATGTAGGGCAGTTTGCCCTTGGGGGCTTTCTGCAAATCCACCGTGGAAACGGTTTGGTAAGGCAGTTCTGCCATGCGGAGATAGGTCTCCAGTTTGAGGCAGAACCCACTGAGATTAGGTATGCCAAGCGCAGGTTGAAACTGATAAACCGTAATCATCGTTATCCCTTGCTGATAATGGCCAAACTTATCTTAGCGGCAGGATTCGGCTAGCGTGAAGGCCACTGCTCACAGCCCGGTGGTGGAGGCCCGCGATCGCCGCTGCCGCGCCCAAGGCATTTCGGTTCAAGCCTGAATGTTGGCGTGGCGAACTTGCCACAACCATTGCCTTATCTGTGCCCACAGTTTCCCTAAAGCCCGAGCGCCGAGTTTCTCTTGCGGCCCTGGGCGATCGGGCCTCCACCCAGCGTCCACCTGGCGATCGCCCCAGTTAATCCCCGCCTACTTTTGTTTTTGTTCCACACCAAACCCAACCAACCGCACATCCCGCAAGGGTTGACCTTCCGCCGGACGGTGATAGTTGATGATGCGGCGAATCCGCAAATCAGGATTGACTAGCGTAATCGAATCGACGGAAACAACTTGGGTATATTGCGTGGTCATCAGCAGTTCCCGCGTCTCTGGGGTGAACCGAAAGCTGGAAATGATGGGCCGTGATTCCTCATAGGCGCGATCGCGCAAATAATCCCCAGTCAAAATCGGGTCGCCTTCTGTTTGGGGCACAAACAACATATTGAGTGCTTGGCTCACCCGTTCTCCTTTTTCCGAAACCGTATTGAACGCCAGATGAAACCCCGGCAACTCCGCCAGGTTGCTTTGCTCTGGGTAGCCGTTATCGTCCAACACCTTAGCCTTCCGTTCCGGCGTAATGGGCTCAACCACAAATTCTGTGCGCGATCGCTCCACTTCTTGATGCGTCAAATAATGATAGGTACGCTCCGTCGCCCACCGCCCCACACAAGCCTCAAAAAAAGCGTGAAACTCTTGTAGTGAATGCATCATATTGACCACTTTGAAAAAATGTCTCCGTCCAGCCTACAAGAGAACTCTCTGCTTTGTCCGCGATCGCCCCTTCCCCCACCGGAATGCCCATCAATATGAGGAAGCCTTTCTGAGAGTGGTAACTGCTCCACCACTTGCCGATTACGCGCTCGGTCAGCCCAAACGAAGCTAACACAATGCTTTCGCCGCGCAAATCGTAAACAAAAAAGCATCCTTTCTAAGAAAAATGTTGCGAAATGTTTAGGGTTTTGTTAATTGATATAAACCTTCCCCCTACTTCTCCCCCTATGGATCACACGATATAGTATAAAAGTCTTGGGGCGAGTTAAGGACATCCACAAGGCAGCCCGAAGGTTGCAAAACCAAGCCTCCCAGCTTTTTCTGGCGACGAGAAAAGTGAATCTGTTTTCGTTGTTTTGCAGAGAAGTGAACGAGGCGAAGATGGCAGTGGGTGTTTCAAATTCCTCTAATGATTACTTAGGTAATCTTTAAGAAAGGTTAACTGCTTTCAGTTTACTAACACATTTTGTTAGCAAAACTATTGACAAATTAGGAGATCGACAATCATGTACGACGCTTTTGCTAAGGTAGTTGCTCAGGCTGATACTCGTGGTGAGTACCTCAGCGGTTCTCAAATCGATGCTCTGAGCGCAATGGTCAGCGAAGGTAACAAGCGTTTGGATACCGTAAACCGCATTACCAGCAATGCATCTTCGATCGTTGCTAATGCCGCTCGTTCTTTGTTCGCTGAGCAGCCTCAGTTGATCGCTCCTGGTGGCAACGCTTACACCAACCGTCGTATGGCTGCTTGCTTGCGCGACATGGAAATCATCTTGCGCTATGTCACCTACGCAATCTTCACTGGCGATGCTAGCGTTCTGGATGATCGCTGCTTGAATGGTCTGCGTGAGACCTACGTTGCTCTGGGTGTTCCCGGTGCTTCCGTTGCTGCTGGTGTTGCAAAAATGAAAGAAGCTGCTTTGGCGATCGCTAACGATCCCAACGGTGTTACCCGTGGCGACTGTAGCGCTCTGATGTCTGAAGTTGGTAGCTACTTCGATCGCGCTGCAAACGCAGTTGGCTAATTGCCTAATTTGACTTCTGTCCCGGTTGGTTCCAATTGGGAAACCTATTTTCAACCAAGAGTTTGTAAAAAATTACGGAGAGATTAAGACAATGAAGACTCCCTTGACTGAAGCAGTAGCAACCGCTGATTCCCAGGGTCGTTTCCTCAGCTCCACCGAAATGCAAGTTGCTTTCGGTCGGTTCCGCCAAGCCTCTGCTAGCTTGGAAGCTGCTAAGACCCTGAGCTCCAAGGCTCAATCTTTGGCAGAAGGCGCTGCTAACGCCGTTTACCAGAAATTCCCCTACACCACCCAAATGCAAGGTGCTAACTACGCTTCTGATCAGCGTGGTAAGGACAAGTGTGTCCGTGACATCGGTTACTACCTCCGGATGGTTACCTACTGCTTGGTTGCTGGTAGCACCGGCCCCATGGATGAGTACCTGATTGCTGGTTTGGCTGAAATCAACAGCACCTTCGAATTGTCTCCTAGCTGGTACGTTGAAGCTCTGAAGCACATCAAAGCTAACCACGGCCTGAGCGGTGACCCTGCTGTTGAAGCTAACTCCTACATCGACTACGCTATCAACGCATTGAGCTAGATTGCTAGTGTTGCCCAGAAGGGTAGGTAGCCTGCTGGTTCCAGCCAAGGGTTGCTTACCTTTCCGGGCAATTTTGTTCATTTCCGAATAAGAAAACGCCCAAGCAAGCACCTTGTTGGCAACTTTTAAGAGGAAGGAATCATGCCTAGCTTAATTGAAGCAGGTCGTCTAGGGTTTGCTCCTTACGAGGAAACCGAGGCTGTAGAACTCCGACCCAACTGGACTGAAGAAGATGTGCAAGCCGTTATTCGGGCAGCCTATCGTCAGGTCTTGGGAAATGAGTATTTGATGAAAAGCGAGCGCCTCACGAGTGCTGAATCATTGCTCCGTCAAGGATGCATTTCAGTACGGGATTTTGTCCGGGCGATCGCTTTGTCAGATCTATACCGGGAGAAGTTTTTCTATCCCAACTTTCAAACTCGGTTTATTGAGCTGAATTATAAGCATTTGTTGGGACGTGTTCCCTACGATGAATCTGAAATGGCCTTTCATGTTGATCTCTACACCTCAAAAGGGTACGAAGCAGAGATCAACTCATACATTGATTCTGTAGAATATCAAGAAAACTTCGGCGACAATATTGTACCCAATTATCGGGACTTTGTAACGAAGGGGCCGGGGCAAAGAACAGTGGGCTTTAGCCGCTTGTTCCAGCTTTATCGCGGTTATGCCAACAGCGATCGCGCTCAAAATAAAAAACAGAGTCAACTTGCCTGGGATTTAGGTCGTAATACCGTATCGCCGATTTATGCAGCCGATTCTGGTTCGCTGAAAGGTGGTATCGGTGGCGATCGGGCCGCTCTCTATCGAGTGCGGGTGATGCAGGCTGCGGCCCCCAATGCCACAGTCGTTCGTCGCGCAACGATGGAAATGTTAGTGCCCTACGATCAACTCTCTACCAAGCTGCAACAACTAAATGCGCGGGGTAGCCGAGTGATAAGCGTTTCCCCAGTTTAATCGTAAATTTGTCTGATTTCACCGCTATTAAGCAATGGGCGATCGCTTTTTCCTGGGAGATAGTGAGCCTGGGAACTAGGGAGACACCTCGCTTGATGGCATCGCTCAGACCTAAGTTGGCAATATTAAAAGGGCAAAGGAATCGCCAAGGTGACCTCCTTTTGCCCTTTCTCAACACTCAATTTTGACTCTAATTGTTGCACTGGTAGCACCCTGCATGAGGCGGGCAGTCGGGGAGACTGCGGGCTGGTTTTGGCCGTTCGTTGAAGCCCCTAGACTGCAAGTATCTTTGGTCGGCAGAATTCTCTGCTGAGCACCTCACCGGGGAGCCTACTGGTCAGCAAAGTTGGCTTGGTCAGATCAGCGGCCTCTTCCTCTGTGGAGTGGGCTGGCGATCGCCCAACCCAACTCAAGTGATGGCTGCACACAACTGGGCGATCGCGGTGCGTTGCTGCATCGTTAGATGCAAAGTTTTCATCTATGAAGTTGGCCAAACCAGCCACCTCCGATGACCCAGGAAGCCAGCACTAACCCCAATTACTAGATCAACGTTCAATTAAGAAAGGGAGAACCCAACGTGCCGATTACAACAGAAGCATCCCGGCTAGGCACAACCGCATACAGCGATGTTGCGCCGCTTGAATTGCGCCCGACCTCCTCACGGGAAGAGATTGATGCGGTGATTCGGGCAGTCTATCGCCAACTGCTCGGCAACGATTATTTGATGGCTTCTGAACGGCTGACCAGCGCTGAATCGTTGCTGCAAAATCGCAAAATCACCGTACAGGATTTTGTGCGTCAAGTCGCGAAGTCGGAACTCTACAAAACTAAGTTTTTCTACGGTAACTTTCAGACTCGCTTGATCGAGCTGAACTGCAAGCACCTGCTAGGCCGTGCGCCTTATGATGAATCGGAAGTGATCTTCCACCTTGACCTGTACCAAACCAAAGGGTACGACGCCGATATCGATTCCTACATCGACTCGCCAGAATACTACGCCAACTTTGGTGAAAATATCGTTCCGTTCTATCGGGATTTTGTGACCACTGGGATTGGTCAGCGGACTGTTGGGTTCAGCCGCCTGTTCCAACTCTACCGGGGTTATGCCAACAGCGATCGCGCCCAGATTTCGGGGAATCTCTCCCGGTTAGCTGGCGAATTAGCACGGAACACCGCCACCCCCATTGTTGCGCCTTCTTCTGGCAGTGGTAATGGTTGGGCCTATCGGCCTTCAGCCAAGGGCACCGCCGTCAGCAGTGGCTTTGGTGGCTCTGCAATTCATGGATCTGACCGCCTATTCCGCGTTGAAGTTGCCGCTGTAAGCCAACCGGGCTATCCGCGCGTTCGCCGCAGCAACCAGGTTTTCATCGTGCCTTATGAAGACCTCTCCAACCGGATGCAGCAAGTTTTGCGAGTTGGGGGCAAAATTGCAAGCGTTACCCCGATCTAGGGGTGGCTTGTAGTCAAGAACCATTACACCTTTCTGGAGTTGTATCAATGTTAGGGCAATTTGCAGGTCAGTCGGGTAGTGCTGGAAGCCGTTGTTTCCGTTATGAAATCACTGGTTTACGCCAAAACGCTGAAACCGACAGCATGGGGTATCCCATTCGGTCAAGTGGTAGCGTTTTCATTACGGTTCCTTACAACCGGATGAATGAAACCATGCAACGGATTACGGCAATGGGTGGCAAGATTGTGAGCATCGAACCTGTGAGCTAATTCATGGGGCTGTGCTGGGGTTTTGCCCACGACCCGCAATAGGCTGAAGAATGGTGGCCTTGGCTTTGTGCGCCAAAGGGTCAACATTTGGAAGTGACCGCAAAGGGATGGATGGTGAAATACTGTCCATCCTTTTGATATTGGGATGTTTCGCAGGTTATGTCACAATCAAGCAATGGTCGGTTAGTCGCAAGTGGATTGGTGGTTTTGGGTGGGGCCAGCCGCGATCGCAACACGGGGCTTGGGGCTAACACGCTGCCGTTGATCAATTTACTAATCAACTAGTTTTTAAATAATCATGGTTCAAGGTGATTCCAATTCCAACCCGGTGCCTGAGGGCAATCCTGCGCTTGGGCAAGACGACGAACCGTTGACCGTCGAACAGGCGATCGCGAACTTGCAAGGTGAACACTTGGGGTTGCGAGTGTATGCCGCCTGGTGGTTAGGGCGGTTTCGGGTCGCGGAACCCCGCGCAATTGAGGTGCTCATTACAGCCTTAGCGGATGAAGATGATCGCACCAGTGCGGGGGGCTATCCCCTCCGGCGGAATGCGGCTCGGGCGCTCGGAAAATTAGGCGATCGCCGTGCGGTTCCCCCGTTGATTGAATGCTTAGAGTGCGCTGACTTTTATGTCCGAGAGGCCGCCGCGCAATCCTTGGGGATGTTGGGTGATCCCATCTGTGTGCCAGCGCTCATCGCCTTATTGGTAACGTCTCCCCCTGAATCGGCTGCCAATTCAGCCCTCTTGCCCCAACCTTACGATGCCATTTTGGAAGCCTTGGGGGCTTTGCACGCTCGGGAAGCGATACCTGTGGTGGAACCCTTTTTAACCCATACGGCTGAGCGAGTGCAGTATGCGGCAGCCCGTGCTATGTACCAACTGGCCGATGCCCCAGAGGTTGCCCAGAGGTATGGCGATCGCCTCATTGCCGCCCTGGCTCATCCCAATTTGCAACTCCGACGGACAGTGTTAATGGATTTGGGGGCGATCGCCTACCTGCCAGCCGCCCAGCCCATTGCCAACGCCCTCGCTGAAAATAGCCTGAAACTGATTGCCCTCAAAGGCATTCTTGAACAGCAAGTCGAGGCCGAGGAACTAGATGATCTGTCGGACGGGGCGATCGCCGTCATGAGCCTCATGGATACGCTGCTTTAACCCCGTCCACCAACGCCCCACCCCCAGACATCAAGAATTGTGTAGGTCATCTGGCAGCCAGCAATAATAGAAGAACACGCATAAAAATCTGAATTTATTATTCAATTTCCATGAGCAATTTACACACCCTGGTAGCCGCGGTTGAATCAGCAACCTCTTCCGCCCAGCTGGTTCGGGCCGTTGGTCAGTTGGCCGCCGCCCAGCTCGAAGGGGCAATTCCAACGCTCATTGCAACCCTGGGCTACAACAACCCTGGGGCTGCGGTTGCCGCAGTGGATGGCCTCATTGCCTTGGGCGAACCGGCAGTGCCCGCTTTATTAGAGCAACTCGACCAGCACAACTACACCGCGCGGGCCTGGGCCATCCGGGCCTTAGCCGGAATTGGCGATCCCCGTGGGCTGGTGACATTGTTGGGGGCTGCCACCGCCGATTTTGCAGTCAGTGTGCGGCGGGCAGCGGCACGAGGGTTGGGCACTATGAAGTGGCATTGGTTCCCGCCAGAGTTGGTGGATGTGGCCCAGGAAGAAGCCTTAGATGCGTTACTGTTTGTCGCGCAGCAGGATGACGAATGGGTGGTGCGCTATGCGGCGGTGGTCGGCTTACACGCTTTGGCCGCGACCCTGGTAGGGGATGCTGTGGCATGGCGATCGCAAATTCAAACCCAACTGAGTGACCTCATCACCAACGATACCAGTTTGGCCGTCAGAGCCCGAGCCCGCCTGGCCCAGCAACTCCACGAGGCTCCCGTTCCATCTGTTGCCCCCGCTTCTTGTGGCGCGACGGAATCGCCCCTCAGTTCAACGGATTGGGGCCTGATTATGGAAACGCTGTATGAACGGCGGGGCAACGAGCGCCTGGTTTTGTCGGAAGGTGACCCCCGCCGCTATCGGGAACTGGCCGTTGCCATTACGCAGCCAGAGCATCTTCCCCACCAGTGATGGTGGATTCGCCGCTTGGCGATCGCGGCACTGGGTGCCAAACCCTTTAAGATTGTGAATAGGCAATAAGCAATATTACAACTGTTTGACAGGTTGGAGAGCGACGGGTGAGGCGGCTGGCTTTGGTCATCCCATCGCCCAGTGCTACTCCCCGGCCAGGACGGTCTGCTGGGTTCTGCCACGCTTTGCGATCGCGGGTGGGCCAAGCGAGCCTGATGCCTTCCTCAAGCACCTACAATGCAAACCCCGTTGGAGTTGAACGTCATGGATGCAATGAAATTTTTTGAGATGAGTCGTGGCAAATGGGTGTCACAGCGCACAACCCATCATTTAGCCTTTCGGCGGTCGGAAACGGGGGAATCCGCCATTCAAGTCGAAACTCTGGCCGTTGACCATCCCAAAGTGCTCGAAATCTGCGACCTCCACAACGTCGATCCCCAAACTGCCGTTGGTGGGGCGCTGGTCACCTGGCAAAGTTCAATGGGCTGGGATAAAGAAGACGAAAACCACGAAGGGTCTACTGTTTTTGTCTTGGTGCCCAATGCAGACAATGAGCGGGAAGGCTTACTCCTCCGAGAGCGGGGCTATGCTGAGATCGTCCCCGTTGCAGGGCATTATGTCATTGATGATGAAGACGGCCTCGTGCTGACGACCGAATACGAAACCATGAGTTCGATTGAGCGGTTTTGGTTTGCGGCTCCAGGCGTTCGGTTACGCACCAGCACCGTCAAGCGCTTTGGTGGGTTCAGCACGGCGACCTTTTGCACCGAGTTTCGGTTAACAGATGCCGCGATCGCCAACGAAACAGATACCCCAGAGGCAAACCCTGACCTTGTTGCTCCGTTGCACCCCGTCGCCACCCCACCGGGTTTTGTGTCGTTGTTTGGTTGAGCCCGGTGCAGTCTTCTGTTCCCGATCCATCCCGTTACGGGCTAGATTACCTGTATGCAGTGCGGAGTCTAGCCCTCAACCCCGATATGGTGAATCTGCTGCATTCCGCTAGCGATCGCACCGCCATCTGTCGGTGGTTAGGGAGCCAAATTGATGGGATTAACAGCATTCTCCATGCCCTGCTCCAAGCATGTCATCATTGTTTTCACACCTGGGAACGCCCTCCCATTCAGATCTTTGCCGTTCCCCTCACCGACACCTATCACCTGGAAGGGATTTGTAACCTCCACACTCGACCCATCACCCTCCTGATCGACGTTGGACGCGCCGCCCCCGAAGAGTGGCTGGCTCTGGTCATGCATGAATATGCCCATGCTCGCGCCGCCTCGCCAGGACACCACCACCAATTTGCCCAAGCCCTCGCCCATCTCTGTTTGGGCCTGGGCTATGAGCCTTTACCCTGGCAACCGGGAATTGAATCCCATCTGCGGGCCTATCCCTACACTCGTCCAGTGCTTGATCCGCTGGCCTTTTGGCGGGGTGAACAGACCGATTGGCGATCGCACCTTGGCCCCCTGTTCCCGACTTAGTTCTTTCCCAGGTGCCCTGCAACTCTGCCCAACCTGCTGCGCCCCCAAGACAATCGGTAAGGCATCGACGATAATTGCCGTAGATCTATCGGAGAAGGACATTCTGATGGCGATCGCCCTGCAACTCGTCTCGCTGAGCAAACAATTTGGGTCGCACCAAGCCGTCAATCACTTGACTCTAGAGGTTCCCACCGGGATGCTCTACGCCTTCCTCGGCCCCAATGGGGCAGGCAAAACCACCACCTTACGCATGGTGGTCGGGCTATTGAAACCAGATCAGGGCGATGCCATTGTTTTGGGGCAAAGCATCACGCGATCGCCCAAAGCCGCCAAGCAACATATCGCCTACTTGCCCGATGAACCCATGCTGTATAGCAAGTTGCGCCCTTTGGAATACCTCGAATTTGTCGCGGGTCTATGGCACATTCCCGCCCGCCAGGCCCAACCCTTAGCCGAAGAACTGTTGCACCAGTTTGGCTTGTGGGAGGTACGGGGCGACTTTTGCGAAACCTTTTCCCGAGGGATGAAACAAAAGCTCGTCCTGGCTGGAGCGTTGATTCACAGTCCTCAACTGATGATTTTGGATGAACCCTTGTCGGGGCTGGATGTGGCCGCTGCCCGCTTAGTAAAAAATATTTTGCTGGATTATGTGAGTCGCGGCAACACGGTTATCTTGACCACCCACATCATGGAAATTGCCCAACAAATGGCCCAGCGCATCGGTATTATCAACCACGGGCAACTCATTGCCGAAGGTACGTTCAGTGAATTGCAAGCCCGCAGCCGGGAACAAGGCGAAACGCTAGAACATATTTTTTTAGAACTGGTGCAGTCTGGTGCAGCGTCAGACTTTCAAACCGAAGGGCAAGGAGCACGGTAAATGCAGATCAAACAAGGCAGTTTGCCCTGGCTGTTGCGCCACGAATTACGGCTGTGGTGGCGAACGCTGCGCGGCAAGTGGTTTGCCATTGGGTTGCTGATCGTTCTGGGTTTATTGGCAACTTTGCTGCTGGGGATCTGGCTATTTGCTGCTAGCCAAGTCACCGAACTCCAACCGTGGGTCTTTGGTGAGTTGCCGCCAGAACTATTGTGGCCAGCAGTTCTAGGCTGGTTCGGTTTATTTTGCTATGCGTTTGTGCAGGCATTAGGCCAGAGTGCAGTAGTGCTGGGCGATCGCACAGATCTAGATTTATTAATTTCTTCACCTGTTTCCAGCAAGGTAATTTTTAGTAGTCGCTTGCTGAGTGTAGCGATCGAAATTTTTTTAGGTCTGGCTGGCTTTTTAGTCTTACCGATTGGTTTGGCGGTTTTATTGGGTTTTATTCGGTTAATTGGTGTTTTTCCGACCCTCTTTTGTCTGTGCTTAATCGCTGCTAGTCTGGCGATGTTAATTATGCTGTGGTTGGTGCAGCGCTTAGGTGCGAAGAAAGCCCAAGTTGTGGTTCAGGTATTGGCAACAGCTTTATTTGCTTTACTTTTTCTAGGCTCACAGTTGCCCAACCTGTTGCTGGATCAGCCCCAGACACGGGCGATCGCCCAATCCATTACCTTTTTATTCCAACCCGGTGGCCTCCTCAGTGCAGATAGTTGGCTGTGGTTGCCTGCCCGCGCCATGTTCTGCGATCCGGTGGGGCTGCTAGTCACGGGCCTTGGGACTGCGGGAATTGTGTGGCTAACCATCACCACTTTGCACCAAACGTTTATCAGTGGTACTCAAGAACCCCTCACCACCAAAGCCCAACGGCCTAGCTTGCCCCCTCAGCGGTTCCAGACAAACTTCAATCGTGTGATTGTGACAAAAGAGTGGCGTATGATCCGGCGCAATCCTTATGTCATTTCGCAGGTTTTATTTTCAGTTGTCTTTTTTATTCCCTTGCTGGTTGTGTTAGCACGGGATGATCAAAATCAATTTGCGAGCTTGGGGGCGATCGCGACCACTGCTTGTCCCGTCTTGGGGATCTCGCTTGTGTCTGGTCTCGCCCTCGTCTGCCTCAACGGAGAAGAAGCACCGGATTTATTGCGATCGGCCCCTGTGTCTGGGTTACGGATCCAACGCCTGAAATTATTGGCTATTTTATTGCCGACCTGGGCTTGTGTCGTGCCGATCGCTGGGATTTTAATCCTCCAGGGGGAACCGTGGGTGCCAATGGTGGCGGTGTTTGTGGCGGCAACGATTCACCATGCGTTGTTGCGTTTGTGGAATGCTCGCCCAGTGGGCCTTGCTGGTATCGCGACGCTGCAAAAACGGCAGAACTCTAGCAAAGACGTGGTTTTGAGTGCTGTGGAATTAGTGTCTTATCTGGGGTGGTTGGCGCTGGCGTTTCAGGCGAGCCGAGGCAATGGTCTGGTCGTTCTGGCGTTGGCTCTGGTGCTGGCGGGGGCCTTGGCGATCGCCTATTGGCGGAGTCGAATTTTGGGTAGCACCTTGGGCTTCTGAAGCTTGCTATTCTGAGATATTTTTCCTCTGCACAACTTAAAACTCATTGACCGTAATCCCACCGCTCTTTTCCCGAACCCTTTAGAATAGGAGGAACGTTAAAGTACGTACGCTTCAGGTTTCTATGGCATTTTCTGGCTTCTTTTCGGCATTGCCTGCGATCGCGGTACTGGCGATCCTGATCGTGGTTCACGAGTTGGGCCACTTTATGGCGGCTCGGTTACAGGGTATTTATGCCAACAAGTTTTCGATTGGGTTTGGGCCAATTCTGTGGAAATATCAGGGGCCAGAAACCGAATATGCTCTGCGGGCCTTTCCGTTGGGAGGCTTTGTCGGCTTTCCTGATGATGATCCTGACGCTAACGGGATTGATCCGAATGACCCCAATCTGTTGCGAAATCGGCCTTTGCTTGACCGGGCGATCGTCATTAGCGCCGGGGTGATTGCCAACTTAATCTTTGCTTACCTGATTTTGGTCATCCAGGTTGGCACCGTGGGGATGCAACAGATCAGCCAACCCGGCGTGATGATTGATGGCTTTTTCAAAGTGACGGAAGTGACTCCGCAGGCCCAGGCTGCTGGCCTGCAAGTGGGCGATAGTCTGTTCCTGGATGGGGCCAAAGATGGCAACAAATTTGATGTGGCCTATGACCCTGGGGCCAAAACGGCGACGCTGCTGCTGACGACTACCCCCGTTGAGGTGCAAATTGCCCGGAAAGACGACAGTGGCAAAGTGACCCCCAGCAAAGTCACCCTGACCACGGCGATCGCCCCCAATGGCACTGGCCCCACTGGAATCTCAGTCAAGCCGACTCCGGCGATCCAGGCTGGTTTGAAACCGGGGGATGTGGTGTTGGCGTTGAATGACCACACGTTCAAGCAATCCGTTCGCGAAATCCAAATCTTTCAACAGACCATTCGCGACAACCCCAACCAGCCTGTGCAAATGAAGGTCAGCCGGGGTGGCGAAGTGTTTACTGTTGCCGTTACGCCTCAGGCTAATGACGAAAACGAAGGAACGATTGGGGTGGGTCTGTCTCCCAATGGCGAAGTGGAGCGAGTGCGCGTTAATGGGTTGGCTGCGTTGGCCGCTGGGGCAGAACAGTTTCAGTCCATTGTGAATGACACGATCGCTGGCTTTGGTCAGTTGATTAGTCGCTTCAGCAAAGTGGCGGATCAGGTTGCTGGCCCTGTGGCGATCGTGGCTGTGGGGGCCAAAATTGCTCAGTCCGATGCGGCGAACTTGTTCCAGTTTGCGGCTCTGATTAGCATCAACCTGGCGATTATCAACATCTTGCCCTTGCCTGCCCTAGATGGTGGTCATTTAGCCTTTTTGTTGATTGAAGGCGTGCGGGGCAAGCCCTTGCCCAGTAATGTCCAAGACGGGGTGATGCAAACAGGGTTGATGTTGTTGTTGGGCCTGGGGATTTTCCTGATCATTCGTGATACTGCGAACTTGTTGCCCCAGTGACCGCCACTCCTCGTAAGCGTAAACCCACTAAGAAACAACGGGCGCTTGAGCTTTTGGCCCGACTGAAAGTACTATATCCTGATGCGACCTGTTCCCTGAACTACGAGACTCCGGTGCAACTGCTGGTCGCAACTATTTTGTCGGCCCAGTGCACCGATGAGCGGGTCAATCTTGTGACCCCTGAGTTATTTCGGCGGTTTCCCGATGCGGCGGCGATCGCTGCGGCTGATTTAGAAGAAATCGAATACTTGGTCAAATCAACGGGCTTTTACCGCAATAAGGCTAAGAATATTCAGGGGGCTTGTCGCAAAATCATGACCGAGTTTGGTGGCGAAGTACCCCAAACGATGGAGGAGTTGCTTACCTTACCTGGAGTGGCCCGCAAAACCTCCAATGTGGTGCTGGCCAATGCGTTTGGTATCAACATGGGAGTCACTGTCGATACCCATGTCAAGCGCCTCAGCAATCGCCTGGGGCTGACTAAACACGCTGACCCCATCAAAATCGAGCAAGATTTGATGAAACTGCTGCCCCGACCTGATTGGGAAAACTGGTCAATTCGCGTGATCTATCACGGGCGGGCGGTGTGCAATGCGCGCAAACCCGCCTGCGATCGCTGTGAATTGGCGGATCTCTGCCCAACCTATCCGTGGCAACCGTCATAAACCTGCCAATGCTTGCCCGCGTTTTCTACTAATCGGGCGATCGCCCGCAGCACCGACCAACGATCCTCCAGAACTCCGGAAACATCTAGCAATGGGCAAAAAAACTTTCTGGATTGAGGAACAGAAGTCTAGCTATTATCCAACTTCATCCGTTAAGATAAGAAGCTGTGTCGTTAATCGCATTACACTCATTGGGATGATTCATGGCTAAGAAAAGCATGATCGCGCGGGAACATAAGCGTGAGCAGTTGATTGAAAAATATGCTGAAAAGCGGGCTGAACTCAAAGCTCAGTTTGACGCTGCGCCCAACCAGCAAGAGAAGTTGGCAATTCATCGGAAAATTCAGCAACTCCCACGCAACAGCGCTCCTAGCCGCCATCGGAATCGTTGCTGGGCCACGGGTCGCCCCAGAGGCTACTTCCGCGACTTTGGCCTGTGCCGGAACCAGTTGCGGGAAATGGCTCACCAAGGTTTGCTCCCTGGTGTTGTGAAGTCAAGCTGGTAGTCGATTCAAGGAATTTTTTGTTTGCGGGCGAAAGCCGATTGGCGATAGGTTATTCTGTCGCCAATTTTTGCACATCTCTTTGAAGAAGAGGTGTAGCTCTTAGCTGTTGGGGGATACTGGCAAAGAAACCCGCGGTCGCCCTCCACAACGAACTGACTAAGCTCACTGGCAGTTAAGTTTTAGTTTTAGAAATCGGGACGTTGATAACAGCGTGCCGATTTTGTTGTGGCTATGAATGCTTGGGAAGCACGGTTGGGGGCTGGTGCAGTGTACCTTTACGGCTCGTCTTTATCCTTTGGCCAGGGCCACTTTGTGCCCATTTCAGTCATCGCCGAAAACACAAGATACACCACGAGTAGTGCGATTCCCCCCAAGAAAAGCCCTAAATCATCTGGCATAGTTTGGTTGTGACATGGGCCGCGATCGCCCAGTAGACAGCACCAGCAATCCTAGCCTAATTAGGGCTGGTGGTGTGGTTTTGACCTGGGATGCCACAGGGCGCGATCGCCCATCCCACATCCCAGCCCGCTTCATTGCCTGTGAGGATTTGCCCATTGCCCGCTGGCTTTGGCTAATTGCCTTGGAGTGCCCTAGGCCCATGCTACGTGCTCCATCCCTCCGCCACGACCGCCGGAGTCTTGCTATAGTTGTGCCATTGCGTGTTCTGATCCTTTGCATTCTTCCATGTCTACTCCTCGCGTTCTTTGCCTTGGCGAAATTCTGTTCGACTTTTTATCCGACCAACCGGGCCTGCCCTATGACCAGGTTACCGCCTGGACACCTTATCCCGGTGGGGCTCCGGCTAATGTGGCGTGTGCGCTGACCAAATTGGGAACGCCCGGTGCATTTATTGGGTGTGTTGGGCAAGATGAACGGGGCAACGCGCTGGTTGATGTCTTGGCAGCGGTAGGGGTCAATATCGAAGGAGTTCAACGCCATCCAACTGCGCCCTCCCGAGGCGTGTACGTCGTGCGGTCGGAAACTGGCGATCGCAGCTTTGCTGGGTTTGGTGACACCGATACGGCGGACTTTGCCGATGCGCAACTCAATGCGGCCCATCTCCCGATCAAACTGTTTGAAACGGCAGATTTTTTGGTGTTGGGCACCTTAGAAATGGCCTACCTCAACAGCCGTGAAGCGACTTTGCAGGCGCTCTCCTTGGCGGATAAATTTTTCACGAAAGTATTGCTAGATGTAAATTGGCGACCTGTGTTTTGGCAGGACGAGGCCAAAGCTTTGGAACTGATTCAGACCATGATGCCCCAGGCTGACTTTCTCAAAGTTTCGGATGAGGAAGCCGAGTGGCTGTTTGGCACCACCGACCCTAGCTCGATTGCCAAGCAGTTGGGCGACTTAGACGGTGTTTTGGTGACGGCGGGGGAAAAAGGCTGTTTCTACGATCTTGCCGGACATCAGGGCTATTTACCGGCGTTTGACATTGCGGTGGTGGATACCACCGGGGCCGGAGATAGTTTTGTCGCTGGCTTTTTGCACCAACTGTGTCAACAGGGGGTGGGCTGCATTCAGACTGCGGCTGGGGCGCACCAAGTCGTGACCTATGCCAGTGCTGTGGGGGCGTTGACCACCATGCAAGCTGGGGCGATCGCGGCCCAACCGACCCCCGCCGCTGTTGCCGAATTTTTGCAAACCTACGGTCAAGCCTGACCGGGATCCCCAGGGAGAGCCGCCATGCCAACAGAAATTGAACGGAAGTTTTTGGTCAAGGGAGATGGATGGCGATCGCAGGGGCCAGGCACCTTGTATTGTCAGGGCTACATCGTGGCCGAACCCGGTAAAACCGTGCGGGTGCGGATTGTGGGGGAACAGGGCTTTTTGACGATCAAAGGGCCAACTCAGGGCATTGCCCGCGCTGAATTTGAGTACTCGATTCCCGGTGCAGAAGCTAGAGACCTACTCCATACGTTGTGTGATCGCCCGTGGATTGAAAAAACACGCTATCGTATTCCCCACGGAGAGTTTGTGTGGGAAGTCGATGAATTTGCTGGAGACAACGCCGGATTGATCGTGGCAGAAGTCGAATTACAGGACG
Source organism: uncultured bacterium (assembly GCA_964475335.1). Lineage (GTDB taxonomy): Bacteria > Cyanobacteriota > Cyanobacteriia > Leptolyngbyales > Leptolyngbyaceae > CAYYWG01. The sequence continues at coordinate 112,665 of CAYYWG010000009.1, read as the reverse complement.
ATCAACAAATTCTGGACTTGCCGGAGTGGATTGGGCCAGAAGTCTCCCACGACCCCCGCTATTTCAATGCCAACTTAGCGAAACTTCCCTATAGCCAGTGGTCGCCCCGATAAATCTGGCGGGGTTTTCGTGTATCCTTTTTGTGTATTCTAAATACGCAATCTTTATCAAGTTTGCGTGGTTTGCATGGCTTTATCTTCCCTCACTTCCTCCCGATCGCGATCGCGGCCTTTCATTGCGCGGATTCCCTGGCTCTGGGTTATTACAGCCGGGTATCTCTCCATCATGCTGCTGTTGCCTACGACAGCGCTACTCACCACTGCGGCCACGACCGGCGGACGGGAATTTTGGGCGATTGCCACCAGTCCCATTGCCCTCTCGGCTTATGAAGTGACGTTTGTGACGGCCCTGGGGGCAGCAGTGCTAAATGGTATTTTTGGGACGCTGGCGGCCTGGGTGCTGGTGCGCTACGAATTTCCCGGTCGCCGGATTATCGATGCGGCAGTGGATATTCCCTTTGCGTTGCCCACGTCTGTGGCGGGGTTGGCGCTGGCCACTGTCTACAACGACAAAGGCTGGGTTGGCGCGTTGGTGGCCCCTTTGGGTATCAAACTGATGTATAGCCGCACCGGAGTCGCGATCGCCATGTTGTTGATTTCCCTTCCCTTTGTGGTTCGCAGCGTCCAGCCCATCCTCACGGAAATGGAACGGGATGTGGAAGAAGCCTCTTGGAGCCTGGGTGCATCCCGGTTGCAAACCTTCTGGCGGGTGGTTTTGCCCCCGCTCATGCCGGGGATTTTAACCGGGGTGGCCTTGGGTTTTTCTCGTGCTGTCGGTGAATATGGCTCAACGGTGCTCGTTGCTTCCAATATCCCCAAGCACGATTTGATTGCCCCAGTACTTGTCTTTCAACAACTTGAGCAATACAAATACGCCGAAGCAACGGTCATTGGGGCTGTACTCTTGCTCATTTCCCTGGTGCTGTTGTTCTTGATTAATCTGTTGCAAGCCTGGGGGCGTCGCTATGACCACTAACTACGAACCCGCAGCGCCTTTACCCGCCCAACCCTCCGGAGCCCAACCTCCTGGAGCCCGCTCTGCCCCGGCCCAAGAACAACGATGGGTGCGCGTTGGCTTGATTGCGATCGCCGTTGGCTATTTGTCTTTGGTGCTGTTTATTCCAGCGATTAATGTCTTTGCTCAAGCCTTTGGCCACGGCTTTGGCCCGTTTTTGTCGAATTTAACCCGACCCGACTTTCTCAATGCCGTCAAATTGACGTTGATTGTGGCCCTGATCACCGTCCCAATCAATACCCTGTTTGGCCTCTGTGCTGCCTGGTTGCTCGCCCGCAAGCAGTTCAGAGGCCGCGCCTTCATCATCAGCATATTGGATGTGCCCTTTTCGGTTTCTCCGGTGGTCGCTGGGTTGATGATCGTCCTGCTATACGGGCGCAATGGCTGGTTTGGCTCGTTTTTGGTCGCGCACAATATCAAAGTGATGTTCGCCCTACCTGGCATTGTCCTGGCGACGGCTTTTGTGACGCTCCCGTTTGTGGCCCGCGAAGTGATTCCGGTCTTAGAAGAAGCTGGGGCTGACCAAGAAGAAGCGGCCAGTACGCTGGGTGCCAATGGCTGGCAAACGTTTTGGCATGTGACCTTGCCGAATATTCGCTGGGGGTTGATGTATGGCGTGTTGCTGACAAATGCGCGGGCGATGGGCGAATTCGGGGCTGTTTCCGTCGTGTCGGGCAATATTATTGCGAAAACCCAGACCTTGCCGTTGTTTGTTGAACAGGCTTACAAGCAGTACCAATCTGAGGCGGCTTTTGCAGCGGCGGCGTTGCTGGGGCTGTTGGCGCTGGTGACGCTAGTGTTAAAGGAGTTTTTGGAGCGTAAAACCCGCATCAAAACAGCGACAGATGAGGAATAGTAAAGCCTTGCTAGGTACTTTTAAGGCTCAGGGTTGGAACCGCGCAGCGTAGGGGGATGAAGAAGGGCGATCGCTCACTAATGAGCTACGCTTTCCCCCGGTTACTCTCGGTTTGGGAATCGGGGGGAGTGCAAAACAGGAGCGTTAAAGAGAACCCAGGGGCGATCGCCCTAGGCCATGCTGTTCTCGATGGCCCACCGAGCTAGTTCCGTCCGGTTATGCAAGCCTGTTTTCCCCAACATATTGCTGACGTGGCTTTCAATGGTGCGTTGACTCACTTTCAGCTCTTCAGCGATTTCCCGGTTGGCCATCCCCCGGGCCACAAATTGCACCACTTTCAACTCGGTTGGAGTTAGTTCCACATCAAAGGGCACCTGGATTTTGGGAGCTGATTCCGCTGTGCGACTGCCAGGCCGCTCCGACATCCGCGCGGCTTGCTTGAGAGATGATTCAACCTGGGCTACCAGTTCTTCCGGTTCAAAGGGCTTGACCATGTAAACATCGGCCCCGGTATTTAAGCCTTTGACCCGATCTTGGCTTTGTCCTTTGGCCGAGAGGAATAAAACAGGGATCCAACTGGTGCGCTGGTCTTCCCGCACATGCCGTACGAGGGAATAACCATCCATTTCCGGCATCATGACATCGCAGATAATCATGTCGGGCATTTCTTGTTCCAGCACTTCCAGTGCTTCCCGCCCATTTTCTGCGGTGACGACTTCGTAGCCCCGAAACTCCAGATAATCTTTGACCAACAAAATCAGATTAGGGTCGTCATCAATCAGCAGCAATCGTTTGTGATTTCCTGCGCCAGTGTCTTTCATGCTCTACTACTCACCTATTCCTGGATACAAACTATCTGGTGCTGCCAGAATCTTTGCGGTTGAGCGAACTCAATACAACTCTGCCCGCAACTTGAATTAGAGATTGGACTCTCCCTTTGACTATCCCTGACCAACTTTGCCCTGTGGCCCTGATGTGAAGCATCTGCACATCTATTGTAGAAAGCTTACTGATTCATGCTTGTTTTTCAATAAAACTTATATCTCATACAAGGAATCTCACCGTTTAAGCCCGTTTGTATTATATTTGCAAAACCTGTGTCAGGCATATTGATCGGGTGAATTCACGCTGTTGCACACCAACTTTTTATGATTTTTCCTTGAATTTCTTGTCCTAGCCAGGGTGTGTTGGTGGCTTTGGACTGGAGCGATCGCGCCTCAACAGTCCAGGTTTTGTCAGGCGCGAATAAGGCCAACTCGGTGGGTTGACCGGGGGCGATCGCTGGTGGCGTTTGCCCCAGACAGCGGGCTGGGGCCGTACTGAGGGCTTGCACTAAGGTGAGGGGAGACCAGTGATTCGACGCAACCAGGGCCTGCCACAACAGGGGAAGGGCTAGTTCGAGGCCAATCGCACCCACGGGTGCCTCGGCAAAGGCGACGGTCTTGTCCTCGTAGGTATGGGGGGTGTGGTCGATCGCGATCGCGTCGATAATGCCCTGGTCTACTGCCTGGAGGAGGGCGGCCTGGTCAGCGGGAGTCCCCAAGGGCGGACAGAGGTGCAAACTGGGATCGTAAGTTCCCACGGCCTGGGTATTCAGCAAGAGGTGTAACCAGGTGGTGCTAGCTGTAATGGGTAAGCCCCGGTCTTTCCCGGCTTTGAGCAGGTCTACAGCCCGAGCGGTCGCAATCCGCATGAAGTGAACGGGGGTTCCGGTGGCCGCTACGCATTCGATCAGAGCCGCGATCGCGCTTGTATCAGCCGTTTCCGATATCCCCGGCAAGCCAAACAACAAGGCATCTGGCCCCTCGCGCATTACTCCTTTGCCTGCCAGATCGAGGTTATAGGCCCACAGCGCCAGGGGTTGGTTGAGCGGGCGGGCATATTCCAATACCCGTTGCACCAAGAGCAAGTTTTGGAGCGGTTGGCTGTCTGCAAACCCCACAATGCCAGTGGTGGCGAGTTCGGCTAGCTCGGTCATCTGCTCGCCCTGGTGGCCTACTGTCAACGCCCCCCATGGGAAACAGCGCGATCGCGCCACGCCATCGGTGCTCAAGTGCTTTTGCTGTTCCTGAAACCACAGCACAGTGGCCGGACGGTCGATCGCCGGTACCGTATCGGGTAGCACCGCCACCCGCGTAAAGCCCCCCGCCGCTGCCGCCCGACTCAGGGAATCCAGAGTTTCCCGTTCTTCAAACCCCGGTTCCCCGGAATGGCTATACAGATCGACCAAACCCGGTAGTAACACCTGCCCCTGACAGTTGTAAACCAGTGTCTCGTCAGGCGCGGTGGGGATGGTGTCGGCGATCGCGGCGATCGTCCCTCCCTCAATCAACACATCGGCAACGCGATCGGTGGCAGACACCGGATCAATTACCCGAACCTGTTGCAGTAGCTCACGCATAGACAGAGGAACCTGAACGAAGGGACGATGGCCAAGTCACAGGAAGGCTACAACGCGCCTGCTGCCGTTTTGTCTAACACCCCACCTTCCAAATGAGCGGTGCTATTCATTGCGGTCAACACGGGTTGGCTATCGGCTCCGGCATAATCAATCACGCTAACGGCCCCGTTGCCCTGTTTGAAGCTCCAGAAATGCTCTGGGCCTAGCCCCAGGATGTAGCAGAGAATCGCCTTGTTGATCGCATCGTGGGCAACGACGAGGGTAATCCCCGGTGGCCGGGTGAGGGCCGCTGCTACGATCGCATCCCACGCCGCGATCGCCCGTGCCCACACCTGTTCCAGGTTTTCCCCTTCTGGCATTTGCACCACGGCTGGGGCTGTTTGCCAACGGTGCAGTTCACCCGGAAACTCGGCCTCAATTTCGGACTCTAGCTGGCCTTCCCAGAGTCCGTGGCTAATCTCTCGTAGATTATCCTCCAGATCCAGGGGCACATCCGGATGGTGTTGCAGGATGATCTCTGCGGTTTCCTTCGGGCGTAGCATCGGACTGGTGACCGCGTGTTGAATGGAGACACCCTGGAGGAATTCTGCCGCCTGGTTGGATTGCGATCGCCCATTGTCATTCAACGGCACATCAATTTGGCCCTGAAACCGCCCCTGGCGATTCCAATCCGTTTCCCCATGCCGCACCAACAGCAGCCGTGGCCCACCATATCCTTTCTTCGGCGCGGGTAAGGGCTTACCCAAATGGGCCGTTTGGTTCAGCGACTCTGCCTGCACCAGATCGCCCCAACCTCCAGAGAAATTCAACACGCTGATGCCACAATTCGACTGATGCACCGCTTGGTAGCAGTGGGGTTCCAGGCCCAGCGCCGTCCCAATCAACGCCCGATTAATCCCACTGTGGGCTACGAGCAACACCGTCTGATTTTGGTGATTGGGCAAAAAACTCTGCCAAAACTGCTTGGCCCGCTCAAACAACTCCAGGACAGGGGCATATTCCACCGTGCCGTTTTCCCCCGCCACCGTCATCCGCAGTTCGTGGGGGGCGTTTTTCCACTGTTCGTATTCAACGGGATATTTGGCTTCCACTTCGGTGAACAAAAGCCCTTCCCAGGCCATGAGATTGATTTCTTTGAGCATCTCCTGGGTCTGGAACGGTTGCTTGGGGGCGTGCTTCAGATGGCTCAAGATAATCTCAGCGGTATCTTTGGCCCGTCCTAGGGGGCTGCTGTAGACCGCATCAAAGGGAATATCGGCCAGGGCGCTGCCCACTTGTTGGGCGGTGGTTTTGCCGGTTTCTGTCAGCGTCGAAACGTCTAGATAGCCTTGAACCCGTCGTTCAACATTGAAGCTGCTTTCACCGTGGCGGACGAGGATAACACGAGTAACCATAATTAAGGAAAATTGAGAAAAAAGGGTGAGATCGGACTAGCAATTGCCGCTCGTTCGGAATGGGAAAAAGCCACTCAACTGATGAACTCAAGCGATCAACCCAGAATTGGGCATCCCGGAGGGCGATCGGGCCAGAAGCATTCTAACGTGGATGCTGATCCGGCTTTGCACAAACTTTCTGCCTAAAGGGGGCAATTTTTGCGCCGCGTGTAGGATGGCCTGTCACTCCCGCTTCCCTGTACGCTAGAACTGGGTTTAATACGACAGTTGAGCAGTTCATGACGATCAAACGGTTGGTTCTTATCAGTCTCACGGTGCTGGCGGTATGGCTTATTGGGCTGGATCTGCTCAGTAGCTGGAATCAGCCCCAGGTGCAAAGCCGGATTGAGCTTTATCAAACCAATCTGCTGCTGCAAGCCTCCGAATTAAGCTTGGATGATAGTAATGTCATGGCTTCGCGGCGGGCGCTGGTGGGGGCAAACCCGGTTAAAAATGCGTTGGAACAATATGAAGAAGCCCAGCAAGAAACCCGCCAAAATTTGGCCCAATCCCAAGCGCCTTTGACGACCAAAGATGGCGAAGTTGCCCCGGAGGAAACTCGCCGCCTCGCCGAAACGCAGCTTAAACTCACCCAAGTGCAAGATGACCTGGCCATTAAGATTGGTCTTTTGCAAACGGCTCAAGGGGAGGTGCCAGCGGCTCTGAACACCTGGGCTGCGGCCCAACAGCAGCTTGCCCAGCGCGATCGCCCACCGACGGCCCAGAGTCAGCCATCCCCCCAGCCGCGCCAACCGGTGCAACGCCAGCAAGAGGTTTTGGCGGTATTGGTGGGTTTGTGGAGTCAGCCTGCCCAACTGTTGCCTGAGGCTGAACGGACGGTGCGCCAAGCTCTGGACGGGTGGTTTCGCGATCGCGCCCTGACTCAGCTTTACCAACTCCAACAGCGGCAAGACGCGCTCCAAGACCTGCAAGCTGCTCAGCAACAAGCGGCTAAAAAAGCCTTTGAAAGTTTGGCGATCGTCACTGGCGTTCCCGTGGTGGGGTGTTTGATCGGCGTGGGGTTGTTGCTTTTTGTCATTGTCCAGTGGTTTGTGCAGCGCAAACAAGCTCTGCTGGCTGCAGAAACCATGCCCAAATGGGAAACCCCGTGGGATAGTGAGGTGATCTGGCAAGTGCTGATTTTTGGCTTTTTTCTGGTTGGTCAGCTCATTTTGCCGGTGGTGGTGGGCGGCTTGAAACAGGCTGGGGTGTTGGGCTTTGCCAATGCCAACAGCGAGGGCCGCGCCGCGTTTATTTTGCTCAACTATCTTTTGCTGGCGGCTGGGGGGTTAGGGGTTTTGTATCGGTCAATTCAGCCCTATTTGCCGTTGAATGAGGCTTGGTTTCGGTTCGATTTGCGGGGCCGCTGGTTGTTATGGGGCTTTGGGGGTTATTTTGCGGCTTTGCCCCTGGTCATTGCGATTTCAGTGTTGAATCAAAAAATTTGGCAGGGCCAAGGTGGTAGCAATCCAATTTTGCCGATCGCCCTGGAGGAACGGAACAGTCTGGCGTTGCTGCTCTTTTTTGTGACCGCCACAATCGCCGCCCCCATTTTTGAAGAAATTCTGTTTCGGGGCTTTTTGCTCTCGTCCTTAACCCGTTATTTGCCGACCTGGGGCGCGATCGCCTTGAGCAGCCTAATTTTTGCCGTGGCCCACTTGAGCTTGTCAGAAGTGCTGCCGCTGACGGTCTTGGGCATGGTGTTGGGGTTTGTCTATGTGCGATCGCAAAATCTGCTGGCTTCCATGTTGCTGCATGGGTTGTGGAATAGCGGCACACTCTTGAGTTTGGTGATTTTGGGGTCGGGCCAAAGCTAGTCCAGCGCCACCCTGGAAAGTGGGGGATGAGCCAATTTCGGCCTATCCCCTGTTTACTGCCGCTGCCAGTGGTCTGAGCCTGAAGCTTGAATCCCGCTAAGCCGCGATCGCCCCTACTTCAGCGAATTTGCGTAATGGGGTTCGGGGGTAATTTCGCCCAGCCGATTCACCGGCCAAAAACGCACCACTGCCCGCCCAATAATATTTTGCTTCGGCACAAAGCCCCAATATCGACTATCACAGCTGTTGTTGCGATTATCCCCCAACACCACATAGGAATTTTCGGGGACAACCCGAGGGCCATACTGGTCATTTGAAGGGCCGTCTAAATACTCTTCGTCCAAGGCTTGGCCATTGATATAAACTCGCCCCTGCCGCACTTCAAAGGTTTCGCCCGGTAAGGCTACGACCCGCTTGATATAGGCATCTTTGGTGCTGGAAGGGGCCTGCTGCCCACCGCACACCACAGGAGCCTCGTCGGGGGGCGTGAACACCACAATATCGCCCCGCTGGGGATTTTTGAAGTGATAGCTCACCTTGTCCACAATCAGGCGATCGTTCACTTGCAAGGTTGGCACCATCGATTTTGTGGGGATATACCGCGCTTCTGCGACAAACGTCCGAATGCCAAACGCTAAGATGACGCTCAACCCCAATGTTTTCAGAATTTCTAGGCCGACATTTTCCCGTGGTGGGGGTGTTTGCGTTGGCCCACCTGGTTTTCCGGGTTGTGCTCCAGCGGCGAGGGGGGCCGAGGTGCTTGCCTCAGTGGCGGGTGGGGAAGCGGGAGCCTCAGGACGGGATCCAGAGTCGGAGTCGGTGTTATGCGTGGGTGACAAACGCTGATCTTGGTCGTCTGGATCTTGGTTAAGGTGCGGCATAGCAGAAAATTTAAGTTGAGCCTGATTAAATTGCAGTCGAAACGGTGCAGTCAAAAATGGGTTGTCAAATCCCAACAGATGATGAACAGGGCCAAGGGTGGCCGGAACAGGCTGGATCGCTGGCTGAACGGGCGATCGCATTTGGGTCATTGCCCGCAGCGCTTGCATCCATCCTAGATCCCTGAACTTGCGATCGCGCATGGTGATGGCTAAGTGCGCTGGGCGCGATCGTGGTACAAATCACAATCTTAATCCCTGTTTGCTGAAACCGTCATATCCCCCCGGTGTCTTTAGGGGATCCAACGGGGGCGCGTTTCCCTGGAGCCTGCTGCTTCCAGCCTGCGCCAGTCTGATTAAACTGGCCAGGTCTGAGTTTGTTGGCCACCACGATCGCGCCCTGGGGTTTCTAGACGCAGGGGCATTCACTTTGTTGCGTTGCTGGCGGACGGGCCTGGCTTGCCCCCATTGCGGCCCCATGCTTGCGGCCCAGTAAAATTGCTGCGGCGATCGCCTGGAAAGGGCCAGGCACTCTTCCTGCGACTTTTCCCGCCAGGGGTTAGAAGCGGCACTGTTCGGTTTCGCAGACTGGATACGTCGATTGATAGGTGCGATCGCGACGACCAAACAGGGTGTAACGATGGTCGCGCACCTGGGCATAGAGGCGATCGCCACTCCACTTCACCCCCGGCAACGCCCGATACAGCGCCACAAACCCATTCCCCAAGGGCAATAACCGCCCAATTTCCTCAGCAGCAGCACTGCCTTGCCAGCGGCGGTGGGGGTTGCCATTGTCCAACAAAATCATCCCCAGTTCGCACTCTTGGGGCGTGACCCCTAATGCTGCCAGGGTTTGGGTCGCTTGCATGGGAATGTACCGAAACAACGTGCCACGATCAAGGCGCTCCAAGAGTTGCACCAGTGTCACGCATAAGTTGCAGTTGCCATCGTAAATCACGGCATAGGGCGCAGTCGTCATGGGATGGGGCCTCCACGGTTCCTCTTAAAGCTTTGTAACATATTGCCCCCGCGATCGCGAAGGGTGCCGAGGGCTACAACGCTGCGGCCCCGTCTCAGTTGACAATAGTGAATCTCAAACCCGGACGACTGGAACACCAAGGGCAAGAGCAGCACGAGCACAGATGGGCCTGCGGCAGCCAGGGGTGGTTTCCTAGCCGTCTTGCCGGGGACAGAGAAAAACCATTTGGATAACGCTGGCTGGTCGGTCAATGCACCCTGCTGACATGAAATCTAAAATTATTGTTTGTGGCTTAAACGCAACGGGCTATAAGATTTTTCGTTTGCTCAAGCGGCAGGGGGCTTGGGTTGTGGGGGTGCATCCCACAGCGGTGCCCGGAGAAGGCGAAGATGTCATTGTGGGGGATCTCCAAGCGGCGAATACGTTGCTGGAAGCGGGAATTCAAGACGCGCAAACCCTGGTGCTGGCCGATGACGAAGATGGGGTCAATCTTGGGGTGTTGATGCAGGCGCGGGTGCTCAACCCTCGGATTCGGATTATTAATCGGTTGTTCAATACGCGGTTGGGCGATCGCCTCGATCAAACCTTGCCCGACCACATTACGATGAGCGTGGCGGCGTTGGTGGCTCCTATTTTTGCCTTTTCGGCCTTGGGCAGTGCGGCGATCGGGCAACTCACGTTGTTTAACCAAACTTGGCCAATCCACCAGGTGCATATTGACGATAGCCATCCCTGGCGCGGACGCAAACTCAGCGAACTCTGGGACGATCGCGATCGCATGTTGATTTACTATCTGCCGATTTACGGACGGTTAGATCTCGTTTCGGCTGTGGTCAAAGGGCACACGCTGAATGTGGGCGATCGCCTCATCGTGGGCACCAAACCCCATGTCCGCCCAGTGTCCACCTATTCCCCCGCCCAGCAACTTGCCAAGGCGGCCTCTGGGTTGCGGTATCTGCGGGAGCATAGCAAAGCCCTCCTTGGCAGTGCCCTTCTGTTGCTGTTGATCGTGCTTTTTTCCGCTCTGTTTTATGTTGCTAATACCCGGAATCAATCCCTGGTGGATGCGCTGTATTTCTCCGTCAGCATGATCACTGGAGCTGGCGATAGCTTGATTCCCGTAAGCCACGCTTCGGATGGGTTGAAACTATTTACCATTTTCACCATGTTGATTGGTGCGGCGATCGTCGGCTTGTCCTATGCCTTGCTGAATGACTTTATTCTCGGCACCCGGTTTGATCACTTTTGGGAGGCCGCTCGTGTGCCCCATCGATCGCACTTTATCGTCTGTGGTTTAGGCGGGGTGGGGGTGCAAATCGTCAGCCATCTCCGCAGTTGTGGTCACGAGGTCGTTGTGATTGAAAAAGACCCCAACTGTCGCTTTCTCAGCACTGTCAGAGCGCAAAAGATTCCCGTCATTCAAGGTGATATCACCCTGCCAACCACCCTCAAAGCCGCCAACTTTGAACGGGCGCAAGCACTCCTAGCCGTCACCAGCAACGACACCGTGAATTTGGAAGCGGGGTTAAACGCCCGGAGCCTGAACCCCAAAGTGCCAGTGATTGTCCGCTATCAAGATCCGGAATTTGCGTGGATGGCCCAACTCGTGTTTGATTTTGATGCGGTGCTCAGTCCGGCGGAATTGGTGGCCCCGGCGTTTGCGGCGGCGGCCCTGGGGGGGCGAGTGTTGGGGAATGGCATGACCGCCGATAGTTTATGGGTGGCCCTGGCGACGCTGATTACTCCCAGCCACCCGTTTTGTGGGCAGCGGGTGCAGGCGGCGGCAATGGACTCGGATTTTGTGCCGTTGTATTTGGAAACGCGATCGCAAACAATTCATGGTTGGGATTTGCTGGCCACGAGCCTGAGTGCCGGAGATGTGCTCTATCTGACGATGCCAGCGGTGCGCTTAGACGAGTTGTGGCAAACGGCTCCTTCGTCTTTCATGCCGTCGATGTAGGGACAACGGTTGCGCGATCGCCCCTAGCCAGGTGATGCCAAACTTTTGGTGAGGACTAACCTTTGCGCTGGCGGTTCTGGTCACTGGCGATCGGGCCAAAACCCATAGCGTGATCGACATCAACGCCAAATGCCACCGCGACCACTGACACCAATCCAAAAATTTGCCAATTTCTTCCGGTCTGTTGGAAATTCGCCTCACCCATTTGTATTAACCAACAAGATGAGTGAGCTGCATAACTATTCATCGCTAGGACGAATACATCTATAGGAGCATCAAACCTTCCCAACGGACTCATTTTTTCAGTCAACCTTTGCAACTTTGTCAACCCTTGTCATTCACCCTCATTCTGGGAACCGCAACCAACACCTGGCTGTTCTCTCGGCGTGCACTTGTGGCAACTGCCCTGCTGCCCCAATGACTCATCAACACGGCCCTGCGGGTTGCCCTGGATGCTTTTTCCTCATATCTTCACGAGGTTGAACCAATGCCAATGCAAAGTCCTATCACGGTCAACGCTCATCTCAACACTGGGGCCGCAGTCCCGGCTTCGTCAGCCGATCAAGAAGCCCTCACCCAGCTTTTGGAGCAATTGCAAGTGGTGCAATCGGTGAACCAGCAAATGCAAGCCCAAAACCAACAAATCCAAGCCCAATTGCTCCAGTTGCAAGCCCAGTTGAATGCCCAAAAACAAGCGTCGCGATCGCGCGCTTTTCAACCTGTCTCCCTCTCCAACAGCGATCACAGCAACTATATCCGCCTGGGCTTTCGGTCGTTGAAGTGGCTCTTTCTTTTTCTCGTTGGCTTTTCGATCGCTTGTGTTGTTTCAGCGAGTTTACGGGCTCCGGAAGTGGTGGCAACGTTGACCAGTTTGATGTCGCTGTTGTTAGCGCCGATGGTCGTGCTGACGCTGTGTATCATCATCGGTTGTGCCATTTTGGAGTCGTTACGTTAGGCCAAGGCTAGCAATCCCGATCTATAGCGATCCCGATTTATAGCGATCTCGATCTGTCGCGATCCCGATTTTCAGCCACCACAATCCACAGTCACCACAATCCATGTTGGTACTCCAGGGGCGATCGCCCCTTTTTTGGGGTCTGTTTTGCTTCACTGCTGAGGTGGCCCGATCAGTGAGGATGAGGGTCGCTCATACAAATGGGTGAGATAGCTGGACGAGGTGATTTAGTGCCAGCCAGCTTACGTTAGATACAACGCCGATTGATGCAGTCCATCCGGCTTGTGTCGGGATGGCGGATTGGATATTCTCTGTTGTCGGATTTGGTTAGGAGCAGGACGATGCCATACACTTTGAGCCAGTTTAAAGAAGTGCTAGACGGGTTGGGCTACAACTTGGGGCCAGATGGCTTGAATGGCAACAATGGCAATGCTCTGGATGCTTATACCCAGGCGGCAATTCAAGAATTACAGGCGCAACATGGTTTGCCGACCACAGGGAAGCTTGACTTGGCAACGGAAAAACTGGCCCAGACTTTGGTGCGATCGCTGCAACATGATCTGAATCTGGCGATTTCAGCCAAATTGCCGATTACCGATTTTTATGGCCCTCGCATGGTGCAAGCCGTCAAAACCTTTCAACGGAATTTTGGGTTGCCGATTACTGGGGTCGCCAGTTTTACGGTGCGGCAGCGATTGGCCCAGGTGGTTGGTAAACCGACGGGGAAAGCCGCGATCGCCTTGGCTTAAGGGGCTACGTTGCATCGGTGATCTGTGCAGGGGCAATCCCTGCGCCAACGGTTGTGAGTAGAAACCCTAGATTGCAGGGCTATTCCCAAAAATGAATTAAAACTTTGCCACACCAAGGCCCAAACTAACTCAAATTAACTTTACAAAGCACTTAAATCCTGCCGTACCGCTTGAAGAATCCGTAAAACTGCGGGTAAATCCTGGGGAAGTTGAGAATCTTAATGTTTTATCGACTTAGAGTCGGGGCACTCTGAGTATGGTTAGACATTTGCATCTGCTTCCAAATCCCCGTCAGGGTTTTCGCATGGCATAGTCGGTACTTTTCTATGAAAAACGAATTCCAGTCTACGCACCACTCATCTGCTCCAGACACCGAACAGTTGGGCTTGTGGCCGCAAATTGTTGAAGATTGGGTCGCCCACGGCAAAGATTGGACAAAACCAGGATTTCGGGCCGTTGCCATCCAACGGTTTGGGGTTTGGCGAATGCAGCTCAAACCTGCAATTTTGCGGGCACCGTTCAGCGTGTTTTATCGGATGTTATTTCGGAAAGCCCGGAATACTTATGGCATTGAGTTACCCTACACCGTCAAGTTAGGGCGACGAGTCATCATCGAACATCAAAGTGCGATCGTCATTCACGGCCACTGCGAAATTGGCGACGATTCCATCCTGCGGCAGGGTGTGACCTTGGGCAATCGTTATCTCGATCGCCCCTTTGATGCACCCAAACTGGGCAAGCGAGTCAATGTGGGGGCAGGCGCGAAAATTTTTGGGAATGTGACGATTGGGGATGGGGCCAACATTGGGGCCAATGCGGTTGTCCTCCACGATATTCCCGCTGGGGCCACCGCTGCCGGAATTCCCGCCAAGATTATCAAAATGCCGCCATCTCCAGCGACAGATTTGGCGACTAATCAAAGCCTGGTGACGGAGCCAAATCCTGTTGTGTCATCGTCTTAGGCCATTCGCTGGTGCGATCGCGCCTAGGCCAGGGCCATCTTTGGGGTGTCTCTGGCTGCCTACGGATCGCTGTTTCTCCTTCTGGAGCGGGTGTGCCACTGTTTTTGCTGTTTTGCCGTTAACCTATCCAAGTTTGCCAAACATCATGTCTGTTGAACTCTCTCTGCCTCCGGAAACCCGTCTGTTGATTGTGACGGTGAACTATCGCACGGCGCATTTGGTGATTGAAAATCTGCGATCGCTGGCCCGCGAAATTCCTCACTTGCCACCGACCAAAGTGGCGATTGTTGACAATGACTCTGGTGATGGCTCCGTCGAAAAAATTGGGGCGGCGATCGTGGCAGAAGGCTGGGGCGACTGGGCCACCTTGATGCCCTCAAGCGTGAATGGGGGATTTTCCTATGGGAACAACTACGCCATTCGACCAGCGTTGCGATCGCCCAATCCGCCAGATTACTACCTCTTGCTCAACCCCGATGCCCAGGTACGCCCCGGTGCCCTGCAAGCCCTGATCGAGTTCATGGACAAACACCCCAAAGTGGGGATTGCAGGCAGCAGCTTTGAAAAAGAAGATGGTGGCCTCTGGCCCTATGCCTTCAAATTCCCCAACATCCTGGGCGAGTTTGAGCGCGGCTTCCGCTTGGGGATCGTCTCTAAACTGCTGGCCCCCTGGCGCGTCGTCCAAATCATGGATCAAACCAAGGAACAACCGATTGATTGGCTCCCCGGTGCAAGTCTGATCATCCGGCGTGAAGTATTCGATTCGGTCGGCCTCATGGACGAAGGCTATTTCCTGTACTACGAAGAAACCGACTTTTGTTTGCAGACCAAGCGGCAAGGCTGGGAGATCTGGTACGTGCCCCAAAGCCGCGTGATGCATATCCTGGGCCAAAGTACGGGGGTCACGGCCATCAATCAACGGCCCAAACGGCTCCCGCAATATTGGCATGATTCCCGTCGTCGGTATTTCCTCAAAAATCACGGTTGGTTCTATGCCGCGATCGCCGATGCCAGTTGGGTGCTTGGCTTTGGCCTGTGGCGCGTCCGGCGAATTTTGCAACGGAAGCCCGACAACGATCCGCCCAAACTCCTGCGAGATTCGATCCAAAACAGTGTAGTGTTCCATCCTGACATTCCAGCCCAAACCCTGCCCGACCCCACCCCACGGCCCAGCGGCGACCGACCACCGACCCCAGCGACCCAAACCGCAAACTAGCCAAGATGGCGATCGCGGCGCTGATTTTAGCGGGGGGCCAAAGCTCTCGCATGGGGCGGGATAAAGCCTTGCTCCCCATCCACGGCATTCCCTTGTTGCGGCAAACCTGTGACATTGCGGCTCAGTGTGCAGCTCCGGTGGTGGTCGTCACGCCCTTTCCCGATCGCTATCGGACGATCGTACCCCCAGCCTGCGACCTGCACCGTGAGCAACCGCTGGGTGCTGCTGGGCTGTTTCAGGGGCCAGCCGTTGGGTTAGCGCAAGGGTTGCGGGTTGTGCCGACTGAGTGGGTGCTGGTGTTAGCCTGCGATTTGCCCTATCTCCGGGTGGATTGCCTCCGGCGGTGGCAGACACAGTTGGCCCTTGCCCCAACCCCGATCGCCCTACTCCCACGGACAGCTCAGGGCTGGGAACCATTATGCGGGTTTTATCGGCGCGAGTGCCTCCCGGCTCTGGAGGAGTTCATCCACGGGGGCGGGCGATCACTACAACGCTGGCTAGAAACTCAACCCGTGCAGGCGATCGCGTTTTCTGCCCATCCCGTCGAACGAGAGCAGGAACAAGCCATGTTGTTTAACTGCAACACCCCGGCGGATTTGGCCCAGGTGCGATCGCCGGAATCTTTCTAAGGTCAGTCGTTTAGGCCCCCATGCCTGAATACTGCCGTAGCCCCTTCCGCCAGAGCCACCGACACACCAGGAGGAAAAACAGACTCCAGCCCGTCATAACCAACAAGCCCCGCCCTATATCCACGGGCAACCCCACCAAAATACTGGCCGGAAAATACATCAAATAGGGGTAAGGCGTCCATTCGGCGATCGTCCGCACCAGGGGCGGAAACATCTCTAACGGCGCAATCATCCCCGACAGAAATAGGTAAAACAAAAAACTAAACTGCTCCAACGCACTTGCTCGCTCTGTCCAAAAGGCCAACATCGCCAGCGTGTACTGAATCAAAAACCGCAGGGTAAACGCAAAACCAGTCACCACCAAGGCCAGCGCGACTTGCCCCAGCGTCGGCACCCAAATCGCCTGGGGATACAACCAAAAAAATAACCCAATCAGAACAACCGCAAAGGGCAGCCGGGCCAACCGTTCGGCTAAATGGGAGGTAAAGTGATGCCAAAACGGATTCAGCGGTTGCAGCAACCGAAACGATAACCGCCCCTCCACAATTTCCCGTTCAAATTCCCAAATCACCCAAACGACCGTGAGTTGGCGCACAAAGAAAATCGCGAGGAAATACCGCGCAAACTCAATCCCGGTCAACGCAAATTGCCCCGTCTGGGAGGCTTGGATCCAAACGCCCATCAAAATAATTGGCAAAGACCCAGACAACACCCATAACACCAACTCAGCCCGGTATTCCACCATGTAGGCGTAGTACACCGATAAGAGGGTCGTCGCAATCCGAACCAGTCGTTGAATCCCTTTCATACCACCGCTCCCGATCGCAACACACGGCCAATCACTTCTTCAATGGGCGGTTCCGTCACGGCCAGATCAATCACCGCCAATTCCGACAAGATCCGGGCCACCGTCCGGGTCAAGCTTTCCTGAGGCACAAGAAACTTCACCAATTGCCCCTGGATCGATTCCAGATCGGCATAGGTGGCCAGGTGTTCCGGCGTATAGCTCTGGGCCAGTTCCACTTCGACTTCTCGGCAGGGGGCAAAGCGATCGACCAGCCCTTCTAAGCTCCCGTCGTAAATTAATTCTCCCTGGTGAATCACCAGAACCCGTGGACACAGGGCTGTGATATCCGCCATGTAATGACTCGTTAACAAGACGGTCGCCCCATAAAGCTGGTTGTATTCCCGCAAAAAGTCGCGCACACTGACTTGCGCATTGACATCTAGCCCCAGAGTTGGCTCATCGAGAAACAGCACTTGGGGTTGGTGAATCAGGGCGGCCAACAGTTCCGCTTTCATCCGTTCGCCTAGAGATAATTTGCGGACGGGTTGGGTTAGTTTCCCTCCCAGGGAGAGCATTTCTGCCAGTTGGCCCACGCGCGTCTCCAGATCGCGATCGCTAATGCCGTAGACCGCCGCATTAATCCGCAGGGAATCCACCGCCGGGAGATCCCAAATCAATTGCTGCTTTTGCCCCATTACCAGCGTAATTTCCTTCAAAAATCCGGCTTTGCGCTGAAAGGGGACATACCCCGCCACTCGGATACTGCCCTCCGACGGATGAATCAACCCCGTCAGCATCTTGAGGGTCGTGGTTTTACCAGCGCCATTCGCGCCCAGAAAGCCCACCACTTCGCCCGGTTCAATGGCAAACGAGATATCCTGCACGGCTTTGACATGGCGATAGGTACGCCGGAAAAAATGCTGGGCAGTGCCTTTGAGGCCCGGTTCTTTCACCGCCACCGGATACACCTTACTCAAATGTTCGACCAGAATTGCTGCCATAGTTGCTAATGAATGCTGCTGAGGAAATTACTGCTGCTGAACGAAAAGATAACGAATTGAAGCCAGTCTGAGCGGATCAGCCTGGGGCCAGGGCAGAACTGGGGGCATTCTGGCAGTATGGCAAAACAAGCACAGTGAGAGACTCCTCTAGGGTAATCAGCGATCAGGACGGCACAGGCTAAAACCCTTCACCACGATATTGGATGGCGTTGTCCCGCAGGATCAAGAGCGATCGCGCCCCTTTGGCATTTTCCCGCGCCTGAATCGATGCTTCGCCATCATACTGATAAATCGTGCTGTCCGTCGTCCGCCGTTCGGTGGCGGGGCCGCGCCGCACCAGGATTTTTTGGGTCTGTTTGTCATATAGGTTTAGCCACAAACTGCCCTGGTGCCGATAAACTCGCACCGCATATTCTGGGGTTTGCACGCTAAAGATATACACCTCCTCCTTAGCATTGGTCGCAGTCGGTTGGGGTTGGGGCGAGGGTTTGGGGGTCGCTGTCGAAAAGGTAGCCACCTCTTGAATAATCGGCTTGCCCGCCAGGGAGACCGCGATCGCCGCTGTTCCGTCTGGCCCCATCTGCACAATCGCTGTGTAATCTCCCGACCGGGCACGATACCGAGTCCACTGATCCCCTGGCCCCCGGTTGCTCAAAATCTTGGCGGGTGCATCGGTCATCACCATCCACCCATTGTGATTAATCGACAAATAGGGGTAGCCCCGTCGCCATTCCAACCGGACTCGATAACTTTTGGTGCGGAAATAGATAGGGGGCAGGTCAGCTTTGGGTGGTGGCAGGTTTGGCGCTTGGGCCACAGCCGCCCTTGGCTGATCCAGTCGCCCATGCAAGGGCAGCATGGTTCCCATCCAGCCGCTCCAAACTAATCCCAACACCAGGTGATTTACATGTTTGTGCATGGCTTGCCCTCCTGTTTGTGGTTTGCGATCGCGTCCTGGCGGCGATCGCCCCTTCGCTTCCCCCGCTGAAAGTTTCCAAAACCGTAACCGGCTCTAACTGCCCCAAAATCAGTGCCAGATTGAATACAGCACACTCTCGTGAGGAGCATCACACCGATGACTACTACTATGCCAATTTCTGCCGCTGCCTGGAAAGTCGGAACTGCCCTGGCGCTAGGTTTGAGTCTCATCAGTCTGGCGGTGCCTCGCCCCAGTTTAAGTCAGGAAAAACTGCTGCGGACGCTGACCGTGACTGGCCAAGGTAAAGAAATGGTGGCGACAACCATTACCCAGGTGCGGTTGGGGGTGGAAGCCGAGGGCGAAACCGCCAAAGGGGTGCAAGCAGAAGTCGCCCGTCGTTCAAATTCCGTGGTGGAATTGTTGCGATCGCGGCAAGTCGAAAAGCTAGAAACAACGGGGATCAGCCTGGAACCAAACTATCGCTATAACGAAGGCAACCGCACCCTGATTGGCTATGTTGCGCGGAATTTAGTCAGTTTCCGAGTGCCTACCCAACAAGCGGGGACAATTTTAGATGATGCGGTGAAAGCTGGGGCAAGCCGGATTGATGGCGTTAGTTTTGTCGCCGCCGATGCCGCGATCGCCACAGCCCAAAAAACGGCTCTCCGGGAAGCGACCCAGGATGCCCAGGCCCAAGCCGATGCTGTCCTCGATTCTCTAGGGTTGAGTCGGCAAGAAATTGTGGGTATCCAAGTCAACGGCGCATTTGCTCCCCCGCCCCGCCCCGTGGAGGCGGCTAAATTCACCCAGGACGCAGCGGCCATGCCCTCCCCGGTGATTGGTGGCGATCAAGAAGTGAATGCATCCGTGACCCTGCAAATTCGGTATTGAGCGAAAGTGGTAGTCTCCTCTACTTATCCCTGGCTGCCACAGGTGCCTCGGCGCTAGGGGGCAGAGTTGGCGATCGCCCCGCTTAACTCGACTTCAGTCAGGATTACTGCCAGCCCCCAAGTCTGCCACGTTGCTGCCAGGGCCACTTACCTAAAATTCATCGGCATAGCCCCCGCTCGGAGCTTCGTTGTCCCGCTTTGAGCCTAATAATTCCATCCGCTCAACTCGGATCACAGGTTTCGAGCGTTCGGCCCCGGTGCTGCGGTCTTTCCAGGTATCAAACTTGAGCGACCCCGTGACCCCAATCAAACTCCCTTTCCGGACATAATTGGCAGCGACTTCTGCGGTTTGGCCCCACAGTTCTAAATTAAACCAGTCCGGTTGGTCGTTGTTGCGCGATTGGCGGCGCACGGCCAGGGTGAGATTACACACCACACTCCCAGACTCGAAATACTTAACATCGGGTTCACCACCAACCCGTCCTACCAAGGTGACAGTGTTTAAGGTCATCACGTTTCCAATCCGATTTTTGATTGTATTTGTTAAGGTTATTGGGGTGCCACTAGAGATGACAACCGCAGGAAAATTGCGTGAGTCCATTCTAAGGATTTCAGTCTGAGTTGCAAGGTGCGGACAGCCCTAAAGCAACGTCTTATCTGGGGCGATCGCAAATTCGGTAGCCCAACCCTGCACTGAAACTAAACGCCCAGGAGGCCGACCACAAAGACTGGAACACCTATAGGATAAGGATCGTCAAATTGATTAGCGATCGCCTGAAATTCCTCTTTCATTGTAATACATTCGACCTACTTTTGATTGGTGCTGGCTCTAGGGCGATCGCTGCTATTCCCGGTTCTGCATCGGTTCCTGAATCGCGCTCGTAATCCAGTCAGATTGCGCTCCTCCGCGCACCCCAAAAACCGATAACATTTATCAATCACGTTCGGCGCTCCTATTTGTTGAATTATTAATTAAGTGTGTATATTTTGATGTACATTGAAGGTCTTAAGTGAGGTGACAGTCGGCTAACTGGCCACTAGGTTGTCAAACGCTTGCTTGGAGTGCATTTGAGTTCATTAACGCGGACACAGGATTACCTTTGAGGACTAAAAATTACAGTTGACAAGGGGATGTGAACGTGGGGGTATCTCGCTGGACTCACGATCAAAAACGTAATAAAATCCATCTTTGATTTCGAATTGTTACGCAACGGTTGTCGTTTTGAGGCATAGAGGCTAGTGGGTCTTTTCAGTCGTTTTTCCCTGTCTAGGGATATGGGTATCGACCTCGGCACAGCAAACACTCTGGTTTATGTGTCAGGCAAAGGAATTGTGCTACAGGAACCTTCAGTGGTTGCGATCGACCAAGACGAAAAGGTGCCCTTAGCCGTCGGGGAAGATGCCAAACGGATGTTAGGGCGGACCCCTGGCAATGTGGTTGCGCTACGGCCTCTGCGCGATGGGGTTATTGCTGACTTTGATACGGCGGAGTTAATGCTGAAACACTTCATTGCTCGGGTGAATGAAGGTAAAGCATTGGTGGCCCCTCGGATTGTAATCGGTATTCCTAGCGGCGTGACGGGGGTTGAGCGGCGCGCTGTGATGGATGCCGCGTCTCAGGCTGGGGCTCGGGATGTTTATTTGATTGACGAACCCGTTGCGGCGGCGATCGGGGCGGGACTGCCCGTTGCCGAGCCGACTGGCAACATGATCATTGACATTGGTGGTGGCACCACAGAAGTCGCGGTCTTAAGTTTGCAAGGGACTGTTTTGAGCGAGTCGGTGCGGGTTGCTGGGGATGAACTCAGTGATTCCATTTCCCAGTACATGAAGAAAGTCCATAACCTGGTCATTGGGGAACGGACGGCGGAAGAAATTAAAATTATGATTGGTTCTGCCTATCCCATCGATGACGATGCTGAAATGGAAGTGCGGGGCTTGCATTTGCTGTCTGGTTTACCCCGAACAGTCAAGGTTAAAAGCGCTGAAATCCGTGACAGTATGGCAGAACCGCTGGCGGTGATTGTTGATGCGGTGAAGCGCACCCTTGAACGGACTCCGCCTGAGCTTGCGGCTGACATTATCGATCGCGGCATCATGCTGGCCGGTGGTGGTGCGCTGCTGAAAGGGCTAGATACCTTAATTAGCCATGAAACTGGGATTGTTGTTCACGTTGCAGCCGATCCGCTGAGTTGTGTGGTGTTAGGGACAGGGCGTGTCTTGGAAAACTTTAAACAACTAGAACGGGTCTTTAGTGGTCGTTCTCGTAGTTTTTAGGCATTTCTGCTCCCTGGGTACAGGGGTTTTCAGTCGTAACTGGCGCTTTGCAGGTAATCTGCTCGCTGGTTGACATTGCTCTGAACTGTTAATACACTTCCCTCCTCACTTATGTTTACCCTGCGTCGTTGGTGGGATCGTCACCGCCTTCAAGCCATTTTGTTGGGGCTATCTCTAGGGGCGGCCCTGTTTTTGCGGCAGACTGATGGTGCAATTTTATACGAACTCTATCGGGTGCTGGGGTTGCCCTTTCAGCCCAACCAGAAGGAAGCCGTGCTGCAAAATGCCCAAATTGAGGAATTGCAACAGCGGTTGACCGAAATGGAAAGCCAAAACCAGCAGTTGCGGGAACTGTTGGGGACGGTTAAAAACGAGAAGAAACAGGTGGCGATCGCGCCCTTGGTGGGCCGTAGTGCTGATCACTGGTGGCAGCATATTTTGCTGGGCAAAGGCAGCAGTGCTGGTGTCAAAACGGGGGATTACGTGATGGCTTCAGGGGGCTTAGTTGGTCGGATTGTGAATGTGACTCCCCATACCAGTCGAGTGTTGTTACTAAGCGATCCCTCAAGTCGGGTTGGGGTCACGGTCAGTCGCAGTCGGTTTATGGGTTACATTCGAGGCCAAGCCGCGAACCGGGCCGTCATGGAATTCTTCGATAAAGTGCCTGATGTGCGGCAGGGCGATGTGATTACAACTTCCTCCCTTAGCCATTTATATCCGGCGGGGTTGCCTGTTGGCCGGGTGGAATCAGTCAACATGAACAAAAGCCCTGCGCCAGAGGCCACGATTGAGTTAACGGCTCCAGTTAGCTTTTTGGAGTGGGGGATGATCTATCCTCATACCAAGCCTTTGGGGGCGGAAGCAGAACCTAACCAAACCCCAGATCAATGATGCTAAGAAACCAATCGCTGGTTGCTACCTGGCTGGAACGGCCTGGAACGCGGGTTGTCGCCAACTGTGCCGTGACGGCGTTCTCGGTTTTGGTATGTTTGCTGGTTTCACCGACGCGGCTACCGGGGATGGAACTGGCGGGCATTGGCCCCAATTGGGTGCTGATCTGGGTGGTGGCGTGGAGTGTCAAGCGATCGATGTTTCAGGGGGCGATCGCGGGCTTGGTGTTGGGCTTAATTCAGGACGGGATGACCGCAGATACGCCGACCCATGTCTTCAGTCTCATGACTGTTGGGTTTTTAACCGCGCGCATTCGCAAACAGCGTTACCTGCAAGAAGACTTTATCTCGATCGCGCTGATTACCTTTGCGATGGCCGTCATTGCGGAAACAGTGACCGCTGTGCAATACAGCTTTGAGAATAGTCGAACGTTAGTAGAAATTTGGACGTATCACCAATTGATTGCGCTGGCTTCGGCGGTGTTGAGCAGTCTGTGGGCTCCGATTGTTTACTTCCCGCTGAATCGGTGGTGGCAGCGGATTAACACTCTAGACCAGCAATCTTAGGGACGCGATCGCGCTGTACTTGCGGCCTTGTACCCCTGGCATTTCTACATGGTGTGTATTCATGGCTTGGCTCGGCAGCCTTAAGGCGTGAGCGGACGAGCATAAAACCCAATGTGGTTGGCCACGGGACGCTCTTGCATGGGGATTTTGGCGTGGGCCGGGGCATTCAACACCTTGGGGCCGCCTGAAGTTGCTGTGACTAACGTGGCAGAGCCGCCGCCATCCAGATTCAGGGCTGTGTCAGCCCCCTGGGCGATCGCGACTTCGGCCAACTCCGCGAGGGTGATCCCTTCGCTGTAGCCCCACTGTTTTGCATCCACGATGACAATCCACAAGGTTTTCCCTGAACGGTCAAGGGCGATCGCTGTGCGGGAATAGGCGTGGGCCTGGGGCAGGGTAGCCAAATTGGGGGCAGGCTGCCCTTGGGCCACAATCACCGTGCTCCCAGCAACCGCGTGCTGAGTTCCTTTGGGGCAGGTTTCGGTGGCTAAAATTTGGGCCGCTTGGGTCAAAAAACAAAGCACTGGCCAATTTTGGAGGGGTGGGCCGTATTCCACTGCATTAGAAATCGCTTGGCCAACCACCCCCACGCGATCGCCCATCCGAGGATAGTAGTCCCACGGTGTGTTTTCAGCGAATGGATGAAAAAAGTTGGCATTCACAGCCAATTGGAGCTTGAATTCCCGTAAAAAGGCCGAGGTTGTCCGCGCATTGGTTTCCCACTCAAGGGCCCGTGCTTGACCAGGCGTGACCAACACCTGAAGCCCAGGAGCTGCCAGATTCACCTTCACCACATGGAGCATGGTGGGGCGGGGGGCGGGCCGATAGGTCCGGTGATACTGAACGCCCTGAAATAGGGCGTGATGCGCGGTGGTTTGCGGGGGGCGGCGGTTGACCCCGGCCCCAAACCAAAGCAACGGCCCTGCCAAGACGACTAGCCGACCTATCCGAAGGACCCAATTCCAGGGCATACCATCCTCTCCAAATCTGGGTTGACGGGAAATCTGTGGGCTGTGAACGCGGCCTTCCGGCTGGGTTGCCACCACGCTGTCAGAAGGCATCCTAGGCCCGTTCAACTGCTCCGATCGCTGCTGTTTCCATCAAAAAACCCACCAGCCAATCTTTGACACGGTGGGTCGCACGGCAATCATCTTCGTTGTAGGTCAGGATGGAATCGATGTAGGTGCGATCGCGGGTCGTGAGCCATTGAGAGTACCAGCAAATCGATTGAGCACCGTTGGCGGCTGGGTCTCGCCAGTCAAACCCAAGCCATCGGGCAATGGGTTTCAAGGCATAACTCTCCACTGGTAGGGTGACCGTCCGCGTAATGCGATCGTGCAAATCCACAAATCGATTGAGCAACGGATCAATGCGATGGGAAAACGAGCCATAGAGTTTTGCCAAGCGTTCCACGGTTTGCGCTTCATAGGGACAAAAGTGGAAAATGGGCGCAGTTGGATATTGGGCTGCCAGGTCTAAAAATTGCCGCCATACCACAATCTCATCGTCGGGATGCTCGGCTAACAGCGGATAGAAGCGTTGGGTATTGGCCACCCGATCCACCACCACCACCCCATGCAGGTAGGCGAGGTTCAGGCTCGGTTCCGCTTCAATGTCAAAATACAATTCAATCGGTGCGGTTGGAATATCCAGCTCTGCCAAAAGGGTATGGGGATAGTGGGAGGACAGGCCCCCCCGGTGTTTGAACGTTGGTTGGCTGGGGGGCGCGAACGCCGCTTCTTCGATGAAAATGGCCTGGTTATGCAACGTCGATTGGGCTTGTCGCACCAGTTTGTAGGCTGTGTCTTTGCCAAACCCAGGCAGGGTTTCGATCGCCAAAGGATTCAAATCTGCCAGCGATCGCACCGTGGTTAAATTGAGGGTTTGCAACTGCACATACCGACTGGGCGTGACCCCCGGTAACAGCGACAGGTGTTGATCCGCCTTGGCCAACGTGTGGCATTGCGTCAACCAAGGACACAGACTACACCGACTCCGGGTGATAAATACATCCGGTTCCAACTGCTCAACCAAGGTTTGGATGCACCCATCCAAAATCTCTTGCATCCGGGGTAACAGATCCCATAAGTCCACGGCAAACGTTTTGCCTTCCCGGAGTAAGAGCCAAGCCTCTTCGGGCCATGCCCCTTGAACCTGCGCTGTGACAAAGGTATGAAAAGCCGTTGCCACTTGATATTCAGCTTTAGGCCGCTTACCCAACTTGATTTCCATCGGGACATACAGCCAATCCCCAAAATCGGAATGCCCGGATTGCCGCACTAATAAATCCGGCTTACTTTTGAGCATGACCCCCTGGGGGCCGGGCACCAGCAAAACGCCTTGAAAAATTTGTTCCACCCCTTGCTGCATTAGGGCGATCGTCGCGGCGGCGGCGGCTTGCCAATCTCCCTGAGGATAGCGGGGTTGGTAAACAGGCTGTTGTTCAATGAAGCGCTGCTGATGGGCCTGACTATCTTGAATTAATTTCATCAGATATTCATTGGGAGCATCCCGCTGGCTGGGATCCCCATAGACATCGAGGTAAGCCCTTCGATGGCAGCGTTGGTAGTGAGTAAGCTGCTCAGCGTCAATAAACATGACAGAAATTCGCAGGGAGTGGGCATCGTTGCGGGGCACTGGCCCAGCATGACAGCGGCTGCATAAAACCCAATTTAACACAAGACATGAAAGTGAAATTGGCCAAAAGGCTTCGGTTGGGCTGCCAGAAGCCCATGCCCATGCCCATCTCCTGGAACCGCCTCGGATATTCAAGAATGTTGCCGAATCCTGCTAGGTTTAATAGGCATCTGTTTACTGAATTGAACGAATTTGTATGACCGCTGGATCTGCGCGCCTCGTTGAGCTAGACGTTTTTCGCCAACAGTTTCCTGCCTTGCAGGATAAAGCCTATTTTAACTATGGTGGGCAGGGGCCAATGGCGGCGGCAGTCTTGGAGGCGATGACGCAGGCTTATCAATATGTGCAGCAGGCGGGGCCATTTTCGGGCAAGGTGAATGGCTGGATTGGGCAGGAAACTGAGCGCACCCGTCGCGCGATCGCCCAAGAACTGGGGGTTGCGGCTGAAACCATTTCGCTGACGGAAGATGTGACTGTGGGTTGCAATATTGCTCTGTGGGGCATTGATTGGCGGTTAGGCGATCATCTCTTGCTGTCTGACTGTGAACATCCGGGCATTGTGGCTGCGGCCCAAGAGGTCGCCCGGCGGTTTGGGGTGGAGGTCACAATCTGTCCTTTGCAAGGGACGTTGAACCAGGGGGATCCGGTCGCCGCGATCGCCAGTCATCTCAAGCCCAGCACCCGCTTGGTCGTCCTCAGTCACATTCTCTGGAATACGGGGCAGGTTTTGCCCCTCGCTGAAATTGTGGCCGCTTGCCATAGTTATTCCAACGTGCGGCCCGTTCGGGTTTTGGTGGATGCGGCGCAATCTGTGGGGGTGTTGCCGTTGGATTTGAGCCGGGTAGCCGTCGATTTTTATGCGTTTACGGGGCACAAGTGGTGGTGTGGGCCAGAGGGCGTTGGGGGGCTGTATGTGCGCCCGGAAGCCAGAGAGAGCCTGAGCCCAACGTTTATTGGGTGGCGGAGCATTGTGAGTGATGCCCAAGGCCGACCCACAGGCTGGAAAACCGATGGGCGGCGCTACGAAATTGCGACGTCGGCCTTTCCGTTGTTAGCGGGGTTGCGCACTGCGATCGCCCTCCATCATCAATTTGGCCCGCCCCGCGATCGCTTCCAGCGGATTTGTAGCCTGAGCGAAGCCCTGTGGCAGCGGCTCAATGCTCTGCCCAATGTGCATTGCCTCTCTAGCGCTCCGCCCCCAGCGGGATTGGTTGCCTTTCAATTGGCGAATCAAGCCCATGCTGAATTAGTGCAGTATTTGGAAGCGCGTTCTATTTTTCTACGAACGATCGCCAGCCCCAACTGTGTGCGGGCGTGCTTACACTACCTCAGCACTGAGAGCGAAATCGACCATTTAGTGGAGGCCATCCGTGCCTTTGGGCCTTGAGTTTTCTGCCCCCGGCTCAATGGGTTGTTCTGGCCGGGGGCAGCCTTCATCGTGCCCAGCCCCTAACCTGCATAATTCATGAGGATGAGGCAAACTCCCAGAAACCTTAATTCATCAGCAATACCAGAAATGCTCAGAAAAACAGCCTGGATTTTTCGCGGTGGGGGCAATCCAGTGGTGGTGAATGATCCAGGCTAAGCGCAAAATCCCCATAAGCAAAAAGCAGTGCGATCGCACTGCTTCGTTTTGGGTTGATTTATTCAAGACGATGAGGTGTTAGCTAATCGTCTTGGCTATGGGCAGAGCGAGACTCGAACTCGCAAGGCCGAAACCGCCGCATTTTGAGTGCGGTGCGTCTACCAATTCCGCCATCCGCCCTTGGCTTCAACCATTATACTGAATCCCGTGCCGTTTATTACAAGTTTGATCAGGTTTCGCAAAAACATTTTTGGTCGTCTCGAAAACCCTTGCCCTGTCAGCAATTCAGTCTGGGAAAAATCCTTGGGTCTTCTGCAAAATCCCGTTTGGGCCTGCCCCTGGCGATCGCCCGACCCTACCCAACCAAACACCTAACCGTTTGTCCCGATTCAAGTCATCCCGATTCAAGTCATCCCGATTCAAGCAGCCGCTATGCAATCAACTCATCGCAGAAATCAACGGGCCATTGTGGCGTGGAATGGGGCCGCCCTGGGGCTTGTCCTTGGGCTCATTGCCTATGGCAAGAGTGTGGGCATGGCTCCGAGCCTGTTGGTGGAACCGCCACCGGCGGCCTTTCATCTCTATCCCGGCTTTTTGACCCACGTGATCCAAACCTTATGCGCTGTCCCGCCGACGGTTTGTTTATTTAGTATGGCGGTGTTGCGCTGGCTGCGGCCTCCCCAGGCGATCGATCGCTTTCTGCTGGGGGGCGCGATCGCCACTGGCGCTTTTCTCGCCAATGAAATTTTGCGCATTCATATTGTGCTGGGCTACGCAACGGGACTGCCAAAATGGGCTTTAGTCTTGGGGTTTGCTGGGTTGTTGGGCTTCTACGGGTACACGTTTCGCGATCGCTGGGCCAAAACCCCCTACGGTTTATTGGCGGCGGCGGGGGTGTTGTTCATCCTCGCCTTTGCAATGGATTCGCGGCTTTTGGGAGACGATGTTTCGGCCTTATTCGAGGGCACGCCCAAACTGTTTAGTATTTTGAATTATGTGCTTTATTTTTGGTTAATTAGCCAGAATGCAGTCATCCAAGCCCTCCAGCCCCCCGCGATCGCCGATTAACACCGGGCTAAGCTGGGGCGATCGCGGCTTGGGCCATGCGCAAATGGCATCTGTAAAACCACAGAATTGCAACGAAATGTGTTGTGACCCTAAAGATTCTGCGAGAATAGTAACCGTGTTGAATGATCGGTCACGTCCATGCGCAAAACCTACGACCTCCATGTTGTCGAGAATCGTCCTTTGTTGAGTCCGGCCTTACTCCACAGCGAACTGCCACTGACTGAGGAAGCGTCAACGTTGGTGGCCGAAACCCGCGAACGGATTCGCGATATCCTGCAAGGTCACGATCAGCGGCTTTTGGTGATTGTGGGCCCCTGTTCCATTCATGATGTGAAAGCAGCTTACGAATACGGCGAAAAACTGGCCCGTGTTCGTGCGGAACTGGCTGACCAACTCGAAATTGTCATGCGGGTCTATTTTGAAAAACCCCGAACCACCATCGGCTGGAAAGGGTTGATCAACGATCCCCACCTCAATGGCAGCTACGACATTAATACGGGGCTTCGAGTGGCCCGCAAACTGTTGCTCGATCTCGCAGAATTGGGCCTACCCGCCGCTACCGAACTCCTGGATCCCATCATTCCCCAATACATTGCGGATGTCATTTCCTGGACGGCGATCGGTGCGCGCACCACGGAAAGCCAAACCCATCGGGAAATGGCTTCTGGGTTGTCCATGCCAGTTGGCTTCAAAAACGGGACTGATGGCAGCCTGACGGCAGCTGTGAATGCGATGTTGGCGGCCAGTCGGCCTCACCACTTTTTAGGCATCAACACCCACGGTTTGGCGAGCATTGTGGCAACGACGGGTAATCCCGATGGCCATGTGGTTTTGCGGGGGGGCAAGAGTGGGCCAAACTATGATGCGGCGAATGTGGGCAAGGCGGCGGCGGCTCTGGCGAAAAAAGGCTTAACCCAACGGGTCATGATTGATTGCAGTCACGACAATTCCAGTAAAGACCACGATCGCCAAGCGATCGCCCTCAACGATATTGCCGCCCAAGTGCAGGCTGGGTCTAACCACATCATGGGCGTCATGATTGAAAGCCACCTTGTAGCGGGAAATCAATCGATTCCTGCGGATCCGGCTAAGTTGGTCTATGGGCAAAGCATTACGGACGCCTGCGTAGACTTTCCCACCACCACCACCATGCTGGAATCCCTGGCAGAGGCGATCGCCCATCGGGAGCAACGCATCCCCGAAGAGTGTCGGCGGTAAGGATGGGTCTGGGCTGACATTGAGGTGTCCACTCCCATAAAGTGGCACAAGCCCGCTTCCCCTTCTTCGGCGAATGCGCCATGATTAGAACTGTGAGGAGTGGAACTAAAGCGAAAGCCCCTGAGGTCGAAACACGGACAGACTCTCAGGGGCTTTTGCTATGGCTGTTTGGGATGACCGCCGATTGGCCCCAAACCAATTTTTGCTGGGTCACGCCACTTGATGCATGTTGGCGATCGCTAGGAGGCCGGATCGAGGGTGGTGGAATTCAAGGGCAAGGAGAGCGTGACCGTGGTGCCACACTTGGGTTGACTGGCAACGGTGATCTGGCCTTGGTGCAAATCGACACATCGTTTGACGATCGCCAACCCCAACCCCGACCCCTGAATTTGCCGCACATTGGAAGCCCGATAAAACGAGTCAAACAAGTAGGGTTGATCCGTCGCGGGAATGCCAATGCCGCAATCTACCACTTGCAGAACGACCAGCGCCGATTCGGGGACAAACGCCAAATTCAGTTGAATTTCTCCCCCTTCTGGTGAGTACTTAATGGCATTACTCAGTAAGTTGCTCAAAATATAGCGCAGCAAGTTTTCATCCATCATGGCTGGCGCGATCGCCCCTTGGACGCTAAAACGAATGGTGTGCTGCGGATAACAATTGCCAAAACCCTCCTGGATTAACTCCTGGCAAAACACCACCAAATCCAGTTCGGCAGGATGGAAGGGTAAGCGATTGGCTTCGATGCGCCCTAAGACCAGCACATCTTCCATCAACTGATTCATCAACTGGGCCGCACTCTTGATGCGATGGAGATAGCTGCGAATGCGATCGGGGGCTAGGGTCGTCAGTTGGGCATCAACCAGTTCGACAGCGGTGCGGATGATGGCTAACGGATTCCGAAATTCGTGGGAAGCCGTGGCTACAAATTGAGTTTTGAGCTGGTTGAGTTCCTGTTCTTTTTGCAAAGCTTGGGTGAGTTGTTCGTTTTGGCGACGATCGCTCAAATCCCAAAACACGACCACACTGCCATTGTTGTCTCCGGTGGGCAGGCGCAGGGGAGAGGCAGTGTCTCCAATTGGGGTGCGATCGCCATTGCGCCCCACCAGGGCCGTAAAATCCTCCAGATAACGCACATCATTGTGCGCCAGGACGTGCTGCACCGGGTTGGCGATCGCTTCTCCCGTAATCTCGTTCACCAATTGAAAGACCTCGGTGATTGGCTGGCCAAAGGCTTCTGTTTCCCGCCACCCGGTCAAAGTTTCGGCAGCCGGATTCATGAACGTCACCTGACCTTGGGCATCGGTGGCAATCACGCCGTCATGCATAGAGTTGAGCAAGGTCGATAGATAAGCCCGATTCGCTCGCAGTTCTTGCTCCATCCGGTGTTTGAACAAAGCCAGCTCGATCGCGACGCGCAACTCACTTTCATTAAACGGTTTGACGATATACCCCATTGGGAGCGTGGCTTTGGCCCGTTGCAGGGTGTCGTCATCAGCGTAGGCGGTGAGAAAAATAATGGGCACATCAAGCTGGCTCCGAATTTCACTCGCGGCTTTGACCCCGTCCATGCTGCCTTTGAGAAAGATATCCATCAGGATCAGATCGGGCTGCTGATCTGTGGCTTTCGCGATCGCCGCAGGGCCAGAAGCCGCCATATCGACCACTGTGTATCCCAGTTGAGTGAGTTGATTGGCAATTGTTCGCGCCACAATCACCTCATCTTCAACAACCATAATTTTGGTTTCTACCATGCCAACCCTTAATCGTTTTTACGGCAGCAGCAGCGGAAATGTCATCTCAAATAACGTTCCCTGTTCGCGCTCGACCACAAATGTTCCTTCTAACTGTGCTGTTGCAAGATCGCGCACCAAAGACAGACCAAGGGATTGAGTATATTCCCAATCCAGTGTTTCTGGTAAGCCGACGCCATTGTCCCAAACTGTGAGTTGAACATGTGAATTGGGTAAGGACTTAAGCGTAACCCGAATTTGTCCCGTTCGGCCATCGCGAAAAGCGTGTTTTAGGGCGTTAGAGACTAATTCATTCACAATCAGCCCACAGGGAATGGCCAAATCGATATTCAGCGTAATCGGTTCGATCGCGGTTTGCAATGTGATCTGGCTGGGCGAGATTTGGTAGGCCATTAACAGGCTGGCGGTGAGGTTAGGAATGTAATCGACCATATCGATATGGCCAAATTCGGCAGAGAAGTAGAGCTTTTTGTGGATTAAGGCCATCGCTTCGATGCGGTTGCGGCTCTCTTTCAGGATGGTGATGGTGTTGGGGTCATCAATGCTTTGGGCTTGGAGTTGGAGCAGGCCCGAAATGATTTGGAGATTGTTTTTGACACGGTGATGAATCTCTTTTAGCAACACCTCTTTTTCGGCCAGGGTTTCGCGGAGTTGGTCTTCGGCGAGGCGGCGATCGCGAATTTCCTGTTCCAAGGTTTGATTTTGGTGTTCCAGGGTTTGGGAATAGGTGGCGAGTTGGGTGTAGAGTTGGGCATTTTCCAGGGCGATCGCCGCTTGGGCCGTCAGCAACCGCAAAATCGCGACGCGATCGGTAGTGAAGGCCGCAGACGCGAGATGATTTTCGAGATACAACACCCCCAACAACTTGCCCTGGCCCAAAATGGGAAGGCCCAACACCGATGTCAGCGTATGGGTTTGGAAATAGGGAAGGGTGGCAAACGGCTCGGCCTGGGCGATGTTGTCTAACACCACGGGCTCTTTGGTGCGGGCAATGTACTGCAAAAATTCTTGGGGGAGCGGGCGATCGGGGGGATCCAGGGTGATGGCAGTGGCAGAGCCAGACGCAACAAGGCGCAATTGCTCGGCCTGATTCAGCAGCAAAAAACCAGTGGTTGCGCCCGCATTTTCCAGCACCAGGGTCATGAGTTGGGTCAGCAGGCGTTGCAGGTTGAGTTCGCTTGACAGGGCTTGCGAGGCTTTGATAACGGTTGCGATATCCAGGGTGGCGCTGGCCTGACTGTTGGTGGTGACCAGGCCGGGGGCCGCGATCGCGCCAGGGGTGAGCCGAGCCAGGATCCGAAAATAGTCGGGGTAAGCCCGTTCAAGCTGTTGCACTTTGGCCTTTGCGCCCCATTGTTGATACCGATAGGCCGCTTCTTGAAAATAGGTTTTGGCGATGAGGGGTTTGGCCTGGGCCTGGTAAAACAGGGCTGTGCGTTCATAGACCAAAGCGGTTTCGTGGAGATAGTCATGGGTTTGGGCCAGGTCGGCAGCTTGCTCGTAGGCGGCGATCGCAGCGGGGAAATTGCCTAACACCTGGTACCGTTCCGCTTCGACCAACTGCCATTTATGCAGATAGTTCATGGGGGCGTGGGTGGCCCACCGTTCCATCAGGGCTTGATTGGTTGCCACCTGTTCCAACAAAGTGCTTTGGCGGGCCGGGGGGGCTGTGGGGTAGACCGCCAACCGAGCCAGGGAATCGTAGAAGTAGTAAATGGGAAACACCGCATTCGACCGTCCACCATCCAAAAATTGGGCCGCCAGGGTAGCGTTGGCGATCGCGGCCTCAAAGTCGCCAAAACAATAGCACAGCAGCAACTTATTAAAGTAAAGATAGAACAGCCCTTTATGGTGGTTGGCCGCTTGTAGCAACGGTAACTCCTGGGCTTCGTTGTAGGCTGTGCCAGTTAACTCACCGGGAACGGGTCTGGGTATCATCAAGTTCAACACCGTTTGTTGATACACTCGCAACGCATTGGCATTGGTTGAGTCATTGAGAGTAGTTAAAGCCTGCACGCTGGTGGCCAGTTTCAGTTCCAGGTCGGGCAGGGGCATCCCCACAAAAAAGCAATGGTCACAGTGATGCAGCAGACTGTAACCGGCAAATTCTAAATCGCCGTTTTCGAGGCCCAATTGGTAGGCTTGGTAGAGTCCAGGAATGGTGGCTTGCAGATGGACTTTGCGAAACCGAATGCAGGTATTCACCATGAACAGCGTTTTACAGCCAATGGGATGGCGGGGAAATTGCTCTAAAACCGCGATCGCCAATTGCCCAAACTCATAGCCCGCTTCAATTTCTAGCCTGACGGCGGAGAGAATATTGCCATAGGCGCTGTAGGCAAACGCCGATAGGGGATTGTTGCCAAACTCTAGGGAAACATCCACCATTTTGAGAATCAACAGGGGAAACAGGGCCGGGGCCGCCTGGTATGCGGGGGCCAGCAAATTGGTTAACAAGTGACTGATGGCCTGCGCGGTAGGGTCGGTCATCGCTGGCAGATCCTTAAGACTGGCAATGGCGCGATCGCCCAAGTGGGTCTGGGTCTGTTGAAAACTGAGTTCCAGCTCTTGGGGCGTGGGTTCCGCAGGAAAGCTCACCCCCAATTTGGCCAACCCATCTAGCCCAAGCTGAAGGGCCGCCAGAAATTGCATTTGGCTACAGGCCGCCTGAATTTGGATGGTGTAGATCCGCAGGAGGTCGAGAGGGGTTTGGGCTGCCGTTTCGATCGCCACCACCCACTCCGCCATTTGGGCCAGGTCACCTTGCAGATAGGCCGCTTCCACCGCCGCCGAATACAGCGCCAAACAAAACTCGTATTGCCCGTGCCAGGGGTCGGGGGGCAACAGGTGAATGCCAGCTTTGAAATAACTGAGGGCCGCCGCATAGGCCGCCGATTGCTTGGCTTTTTCGCCCGCTGCTAGATTTAGTTCGGCCAGTTGTTGCCGTGCGTCGCCAGTTTGCAGGTAGTCTGGGGCCAGGTTGAGGTGATTGACGATCGCAAACAAAGCAGGTATCTGGTGCAAGGCAACGGTCGGTTCAGCCTGCTGGGCGTGTTGGAACAAGTAATGCCCCAGGTAATGGTGAATCACTTGGCGATCGCCCTCGGAATTCAGTGAGTACGCCGCTTGTTGGATGCGATCGTGGGCAAATTGATAGCGTGGTTTGGCGATCGCCGAATTTTGGGTGGTGTCATCGGGTTCCAGCACCACGACCAACCCTTCCTGACTGGCAGTACGGAGGGCGGCGATCGTGCCCGTTTCCGTTTGGGGGGTGGCCTGCTCGGTGACGGCTAAGACTGCGGCCACTGTAGCACTGTCAAACTCGTTGCCAATACAGGCTGCCCGCTGAATCACCAGTTGGACGGCGGGGGCCAAGCGTTGGATTTTGTTGACCATCAACTCCACGACATTATCCGTGAGGCCATGCTGTTGAATCTGGGCGATCGACCACTCCCAATGACCTTGGGCATCAACGGTCAGCAACCCTTCAACATAAAGGGCGTACAGGAATTCATTCATGAAAAATGGATTGCCTGCGGTTTTGGTCAGCAACAGTTCGGCAAGGGGGGCGGTGGCGGTGGGCGATCGCTGGAAGGTATCGCTCAAGAGCGCCTGGATATCAGCTAACTGCAACGGGTTGAGGGCGATCGTCTGGCTCGGGATCTGGGCTTTGTGCAGCAGGTCTAGGGTGTGCAACAGGGGATGGGTCGGGGTGATCTCATTGTCACGATAGGCCCCCAGCACTAGCAATGCGCCCTGGCCCCCGGTCAGCAACACCTGGATCAATTGCAACGAGGCCGCATCTGCCCACTGCAAATCGTCTAAAAACAAGACTAGCGGATGCTCTGGTGTCGCCAAAACTTGAATAAATTGCTGCAACACTCGGTTAAAGCGGTTCTGGGCTTCCGTCGGCATTAAGGGGGCGATCGCCGGTTGAGGCCCCAAAATCAGCTCCAACTGGGGAATCACCTCAATCAACACCTGCGCATTGGGGGCCAGGGTGGCCAGCAACGTTTCGCGCCAACGGGCCAATTGGGTTTCGCTCTCTGTCAACAGTTGGCCAATGAGGTGGGCACAAGCATCAACAAACGCCGCGTAGGGGATATTGCGCTGATATTGATCAAACTTGCCCGCCAGGAAATAGCCTTTTTGCTGGGTAATGGGTTTATACAGTTCCCGCACGAGGGAGGTTTTGCCCACCCCGGCATAGCCTGTCACTAGGATCAGTTCGGCTTGGTGCCCTGTGGCAACGCGCTCAAACGCCGCCAAGAGTTGAGCAATATCTGGCGATCGCCCATAGAGTTTTTGGGGAATTTGTAACTGAGTCAGGCGATCGTGTTGGCCCAAGGGAAATGGCGCGATTGCTCCCGTTGCTTGCCATTCCTCTAAACAGCGCACCAAATCGGCCTGCAAGCCCCACTCACTTTGGTAGCGATCTTCAGCGGTTTTTGCCATCAGTTTTTGGACGATCGCCGCCACCATCGGTGGAATGGGGGTGGTGCCATCAGCCAAATAGGTCAACGGAGGGGGCTGTTTGGCCAAATGGCTATAGACCAGTTCCAGGGCATCCTCAGCCTGAAACGGCAGGTGCCCACTCAGCAAGTGGTAAAGCGTGACCCCCAAGGAGTAATAATCTGTGCGATAGTCCAGCGATCGGTTCATCCGGCCTGTTTGCTCTGGCGACATATAGGCCAAGGTTCCCTCCAACACTTGCGGATTCCGAATCGTCGGATTTTCCCGCGTGACCTGGGTCGCAATGCCAAAGTCAATTAACTTCAGTTGGCCAGTTGCCGGATTCCAAACAATATTGGCCGGGTTGATGTCTTTGTGAATGACCTGTTGCTGGTGCACCTGTTGCAACACGGTCGTGATTTGCACCGCCAACTGCAAAATCTCAGTGATAGAAAATGGGTACTCGGTTAACCAGTCGGCCAAGGCTGTCCCACCAAAGTCTTCGAGCACAATCACCAGCGTATTTTGATAGGGCCGCAGTTCATACACCTGCACTACCCCTACACAGGCCAGCCCTCGGGTAATCTCGTACTCACAGCGATACTGTTTGAGTTCCTGGGGGGTGGGATAGTCTTTCTTCAAGACTTTGAGGATAACGGCTTGCTGGTTGGCTTCTCGCACGGCCCGAAAGACGAGGGAACTGGCACTTTCATACAATTGGGATTGGAGCCGAAAGCCAGGCAGGTTCAACATAGGTGATTTGGGGCCGATGAGAGGGCTATGTTCTAGGGTACGTGACTCTGGCGTGGGAGGCAGGGGGCGATCGCGCTCTGTGGGTGGGTTTCTGCCCCAAATTTAGGATCACATGCCTCCGGCCCAGACGAGAACTCTGCCCTCTGGGTGGCCCGTCCCCTCGTGGCGGCCTGATTGGTTGGCGTTAAACAGAGTTGGGGGTGGCCCAACTCAACCTGGGTGCGCTTGGCGGGCTGGGCTTTTCCTTGTATTGTCAGCCCGGTGTGTTGTCAGCCCGGTTGCAATTCAGGTGAATGACCGGATCAGGCTGGCGATATAATGAGGGCGGATCAGAGCAACATGAGCCTTTTCCCGTCTTTTTGCCCTATCCACCGTGCCAGTATGCCGTCGATCACGTTCAGCAGGTTCTGTGCAGTTGGTTAGAGGCCCATTCTGCTTCTGTTCACGAGTGACGTACGTCTTCCCAATGGTAACCAATGCCCGCACGCTTGCAAATAAAGCCAGATGATTGTTCTCCCCTGGGCAAACTCATCCTGCAATACCTAGAAGAACATGGTATTAGCATGAATCGCTTGGCGGAGTTATCTGGTGTGCCCCAACCCCGGTTGCGAGGCGCTTGTTTCAAGGGCACCTGCCCAACCCCAGAGACGCTGCGGAAATTGGCCAAGGTGATCGGGATGCATCACCTGGAACTGTATACGCTAGCCTATGAAGGGCGCATTGAAACGCAGCCAGATGAAGCGGAAGAAAATTTGCTCGAAGTGTTGATGCGAGATTTGTTTGAAACGGCCCGCGAATTGGGGATGGTGGCTCCGGCGGTGCGCCCTTCCAAGCCGCAAATTCAGCAAGCGCTGTTGGCTCTTGGGTTTCATCCCCAAAGTAGTCCCCACACTTGAGGGGGCATCCCACGGGCACCCCATAACGGTGGAAGCACTGGAATCTGGGCCATTTTGCGATCGCGACTGTGGGCCGTTTGTGGTTATAGCTCTCTGCGGGCCTTGGCCTGACCAGGCGCTTAAAACAATGGACGTGAGAAGCCTTCACAGCTCGCCACGTCCTGCAATAAAAAGTAACTCACATTTCAAGAGCGCAATATTTGTGGGAGGCACTCCTCAGCGGGGCGATCGCTCGTCAAAGGGAGTCTAGACTTCCGGTTGGACTGGCCTTTGACGAGTGATAAGCGATCCACTGCGAAGCTCTCGCCATTGCTCCCTAACGCCTATTTGCGGTAAGGAACTGCGCGGTTGTAATCGATGTTCAACGCGGACAACCGTTGGGGTGTGTTGCCACGGGCATTGATGCTGCGCGCCATTTCCAGGAACTGCGAGGGGTTGCCTGCGGTGGCCTTTTTGTCTTGA
This sequence comes from uncultured bacterium, assembly GCA_964475335.1. Lineage (GTDB taxonomy): Bacteria > Cyanobacteriota > Cyanobacteriia > Leptolyngbyales > Leptolyngbyaceae > CAYYWG01. The sequence goes on along the minus strand of CAYYWG010000009.1, from coordinate 74,600 downwards.
GGCACATAGCGGCGCACACTGGTTTGCCAGATGCTTTGGGGGAACCCAAACTTGCTCCGGTAGTAGTCGTCGTAGCGCGGTGAGGTGATGTTGAAGGGGCGATCGCCCGTAGCCCGACTGTGCAACACCCGACGACGCTGGAAGGGCACGATGTTGTAGCCAAAGTTATCGATATATTCTTGGCTGTCTAGCAAATCATCGATAAAGCCTTTGATGCCCTTGGTCGCGACAACAATTGACCAGGCAATTTTTTCCCGTTGGTCGTAAACATCACGACCCAAAACCCGCTGAACAGTTTGCTCAACAAAGCGGTAGTTGCTGTTGAGATCGTAGAAGCTCCGCTTGTACGTATCAGACAGAACCAAACCACGGATAAAGTCACGAACAGTGATCTGACCATTCCGCAATTGAGATTCTAAGAAACGCTCCCGATCAGAAGCAAAGGCATGAAAGAAGATTTGACGATATGCTGCTTCAATCAGAGTGTCCATGTCTCCAGGAGACAGGATATTGTCGGTCGAGAAGATCCGAGGCTGTTCGTCGCCAGGAACCTCGAAACTGGTAACCCGCTGATTTTGACTAGAGGGGGAATATTCTAAAAGAGGAATAGCCACGCCTACAATAGCTCCCTTTTCTTACGAAATCTTACAAAAGATACTCATAATCATAAGGGAGGAGGGCACAATTATTCGCTTTAGTCTGATAAAAATTACATAACTTAACCCGGCGGTTCGATCATGCTCAAAGTCCCTGCTGGAGCGCTTTCCCGCCTGTATAAAAGCATCCCAATTCGCCCTTTTCCACGGTTCCACAAGACGGGAAAAGCTGGCTACTCCCCATGATTGACTGCCGATTAAACTCGGTGCGGCGGCATGGCCTCGCGCTTAATGGTGAGTGAGTACGCGATCGCCATTTGTAATTGTTTTTATCGCAATGTTGACTCTACTGCAATGGGTGCCGCCAGGAGTCAGTTGGCAAGGCCATTTTGCCCAGTTCAGCCGGCGCGATCGCCCGCCTCCCAAGGCAAGTAAAGAATTATTGAAACACCCAGGAATTTACGGAGATTTGCGAGTAGGAATGGTGGTATCCGCCTGAATTGGCGATCGCTGCTCACTGTGAGGAAGGGGTTATGAGCTTGGGCAAACGCTTCATTCTGCCCGTATTGTTTCTGCTCGGCATTCTGATGGCCGTTGGTTTTGCCGGGTGTGGCACTGCTAGCCTTACTGACCCACCAGAAAATTTGCCTCAGGTAGACACCATCCAACCGCCCAAACTCCCCGATTGGATCGAAGAAATTAGTCCCAAAGGGAACGCCAAGCCCCAAGCGCAGATCCGGATTCGGTTCAAAGAACCCCTGATCCCCCTGGAACAGCTAGAAAGCGAGACCCAGCGCCAACTGCTGCAAAAGTTTGAAATTGTCCCCAAACTACCCGGCCAATTCCGATTTCTGACCCCCCGCATGGTGGGCTTCCAGGCCGATGCGGCAACGCCCCTGGCCACACGGGTTAAGGTGACGCTCAAAGCAGGCTTGGCCGATCTCAAAAATCACAAACTGGATCAAGACCTGAGTTGGACCTTTCAGACCGATCGCCTCCAACTCAAAGATTTGACCACCTCCTATGAGAAGGAAAATCCAACCACGCCAGTTAACCCCATCGCCCTCAAACCCACCTTGCAACTGGTCTCTAACGTCGAGTTAGACCAGGGTTCGTTGCAGGAACACGCCAAGCTCATCCCCCAGGGCCAAGCGGACAGTGTGCCCCTGACGGTGCGATTGGAAAAGCAACCGGAATTTTTGACTGTAGAACCAGACGATCCGGAAACCAACTTTTATCCCGATCGCCGCCAATGGCTATATGCCCTGGAACCACAACGCGAGTTAGCTAAAGCCACCCCATACACCTTCGAAATTACATCCGGTTTGCGCCCCCTCAAAGGCAACTTGCCCAGTGAGACTGCCTTTCAGAGTCGAGTTGCGACCTATGGCCCCCTTTCCTATCAAACCCTCAAGCTTGTGGGCAAACCGGATGCGGGGGGAAATTATGGTCGCTTTGTGAACGGTGTTGCTCAATTTGAATTCAACAATCCAATTCAGGCTGACTCAGTTTTAAACCATGTTCGCATCACGCCGGATCCCAAAAATCAGGATGTGCCATTAGTCCGAGCCTACGATGGCGAACGAGTGATTAATCTCAATCCGTGGGCATTGGAAGCTGGTAAAAAATACACGATTACCTTAGGTAAAGAGATTAAAGATACCTTTGGACAAACGCTTGAAAAAGACATTTCAGTTGACTATCAAACAGGGGATTTAGCCCCGGATTTGTGGGTACCTTCTAACTTAAATATTTTTCCATCTAGCACCAATAGTCAATCTGAACTACAACTGAATATTTCAACGGTTAACTTGAATCAGTACAAAGCTGCCTATCAAATTGTGCAACCCACGGATTTGGTCTATGCAAGTTCAGCCTATCCCCAAGGGCGTGAGAATGACTTGTTGCCGCCTGTCGTGAGTTGGAAAACCGAAAAGGTTGTGAACACGAAAAATGCTGCCCTTGAAACCCCAGTGCCTTTGCGATCGCTGCTGGGCGGTTCGACGGGGATGCTGGCTTACGGTGTGCAAGCACGCACCAGTCAGTATGTGGAAAATGGCAAAACCCAATGGGCCGAACCAGCGTTTTATGGCCTGGTGCAAATGACCAATCTGGGGGTATTTGGGCAATGGTTTCCTGAAAGCGGTTTGGTGCGGGTGCATCATTTATCGGATGGGCAAGCGGTAGCCAATGCCACTGTGGAAGTCTATCGCTCTCAATTAGAAGCCAAATCGTTTCCCCCGCCCACACCCTGTGCAACGGGCAAAACCAACGCTGAAGGCATGGTTACGTTTGCTGCTGAGCCGTTCCAAACCTGTCGCCAAGCCAGCGCGGATGTAGCCCCCCCGCTGTTGGTCATTGCGAAGGAAGGGAAAGACTGGGCTTTTACCCGCAGTTATGAGTACAGCGGAGCCTATGGTTATGGGGTTGATGCTGGCTGGGATAAGGGTAAGCCGGAGTCGCGGGGGACTATCTTTAGCGATCGCCAATTGTATAAACCGGGGGAAACGGCTTACTTCACAGGACTGGCCTATTACCTGCAAGGTGGTTCACTCAAGCAGGACAAAAATACTGACTATACCGTCACGTTGGAAGGCCCAGAAGGTCAGAAAAAAACTTTAGGAAAGCCGAAAACAAATGCCTTTGGCACCTTTTCTCTGGATGTGCCACTGGAGAAGACGCAGGCGTTAGGATTTTATACAGTGCGAGCTGCGAGTAGCAGTGGTGCTGAAATCACTGGAGAATTCCGAATTGCCGACTTCAAACCACCTAATTTCAAAGTGGAGTTGTCGTTGGATGCGCCTTCAAAAGGGAATGGTATTGTCAATCAGGATTTACAGTCTTTTTCACCTGATTTGCGCCCGGTGGAAACCGCGATCGCACTGACGAATGAAGTCGTCAAAGCCTCGGTGCAAAGTAACTATTTATTTGGTGCCCCTGTTCAGGGTGGAGAAGCCCAATATTTTGTCACCCGCCGCCAGACGGAGTTTTCGCCCCAAGGTTGGGAGGGCTATCACTTTGGGCAACGCTGGTTTTGGCCAGAGAGGGCTCCTGAAGTGGCCAGTGAGGTGTTGCAAACAACGCAAAAGCTCAATGAAACTGGGCAGGGCACGCTGGACGTGACGGTGGATAAAACCTTGCCCTATCCCATGCTGTACCAGGTGGACGCCCAAGTCGCTGATGTGTCGAATTTGTCGGTGGCTGACTCCCAAAGCTTTGTGGCCTTGCCGAGCGATCGCCTGATTGGGCTAAAAACTGACTTTGTGGCGAATGCGGGTAAAGACTTCCCCGTGCAGGTGATTGTGACGGATCCGGCGGGCCAATTGCTGAGCGATCGCGTGCAGGTAGAGTTGCAAGAAATGAAGTACAGCAACATTACGCGGGTCGTGGAAGGCAGCCGCGTCGCCCAAGACCAGGTGGAATACACGACGGTTGATACTCAAACGGCGAATGTCCGAGGTGAGGCTGCTACCCTGAAGCTCACACCACCAAAATCTGGTGCTTATCGCCTGCGGGCAACGTTGAACGGCGATACTGCAACGGCGACGGATGTGCAAGTGTGGGCAACCGGGCCAGAAGCGGCTTTTTGGGGCGATCGCTACAGTAACGAACGGTTGGAGTTGAAACTGGATAAACCCAGTTATCGGGTTGGCGAAACGGCTACGGTACTTTTGCAGTCGCCATTCCCCGAAGCGGAACTATACTTTGCTGTGATCCGCCACGACACCCTGTACCAAACCGTGACCAAAGTCAGTGGCAGTGCGCCCCAAATCCAATTCACCGTGACTCCAGACATGTTGCCCAATGCAGCGGTGGAAGCGGTCTTGGTACGGCAAGGCAAACCCCTCGCCCAAACCGAACCGGGGACGTTGAATGGCTTAGTGCGGGTTGGCTTTGGGCCGTTTTCGACCATTACGGATGATAAATATCTCAACGTCGAGATTGCCCCAACAGCAGGGGCCGAGGCCGCGAATGCCGCAGCACCCGGCAGTGAACAAACCCTGAATTTGACCTTGAAGGATGCCACGGGAAATCCGACGCAAGGGCAACTCACTGTCATGGTGGTGAATGAAGCCGTGTTACAACTCAGCGGCTACCGTCCGCCGGATTTAGTCAAAACGGTGTTTGCTGAGCAACCCATCGCTACCCGCTGGAGTGATAACCGTCCGGATGTGGTGCTCCAGCCGATGGCATCTCCCCTGCAAAAGGGGTGGGGCTACGGTGGTGGGCTTTCCAGCGGGGCCGCGAATACCCGGACGCGCACCGATTTCAAACCGATTGCGTATTACAACGGGGCCGTGATGACGGACACCAACGGCAATGCAACCGTGAAGTTTACGCTACCGGATGATCTGACCACTTGGCGGGTCATGGCTGTGGCGATCGCGGGAGATCCCCAACAGGGCAACGGTAGCAGTGCAACCTGGGCTTTTGGCCAGGGGGATACAACGTTTGTGACCAGCAAGCCCGTGGTGACCAATCCAATTTTGCCCCAATTTGCCCGACCGGGCGATCGCTTCCAGGTTGGGGTTGCCGTCACCAATAACACTGGCAGCAATGGCAAAGTTGCGATTCAGGGTACGGTGACCCAACCGCTCCAGTTCGACAACAGCAACGGACAACAGGAAACAACCAGCACCACGGGCACCAGTGGCTATCGCTTTCCGGTGAAAGTAGCCCAAGCAGGAGCCGCGACTGTAGAATTTACCACTCAACTAAATGGGGCCACAGATGCCTTTAAGGTGCCCTTGGAGGTGAAGGCCCAAACGGTGATGGAACAAGTGGTCGAAACTGGTAGCACGACGGATCAGGCCAAAGTCGCCCTATCTGTTGATCAGCAGGTGGTGAATGATAGCGGCGGTTTAGACCTGACCCTGGCCAGTACTCTCGTTCCGCAACTAACAGCGCCCGCCCAACAAACTCTAGACCCGGAGATGCTGCCATTTTTGGAACCCACTGCCAGCCAGTTGAGCCTGGTTGCCAATCTCCAATCCTTAGGGAAAACCTATCAGCAGACCTTCAGTGGATTTGATTTGAAACAGCGTGCAGACCAGGCGATCGCGCAACTGCAAACGTTGCGAAAACCCGATGGGGGATTTGCAACCTATCCTGAGGGCAAACAGTCTGATCCGTTTGTCACACCCTATGGCGCGATCGCGATCGCCCAGGCCAGAACCGCCTTTGGAGATGCGATCGTCAATCCGACGATAGTGGATGGATTGCGTACCTATCTCACCAAATTACTGGCTAACCCTGGTCAGTATGACTTTTGTAACAATCCGCTTTGCAAGAATCAGGTGCGCCTGGAAACGCTCATTGCTTTGGCCGCCTTGGGGGATACGCGCACGGAGTATTTACCTGATTTGTATGCTCAACGCAAAGACTTTGATCCGCTCCAACAAATGAAACTGGCTCGCTATCTGGCCCAGTTCCCCGATTGGCAAACCGAGGCCACGGCGATCGCCGCTGAATTCCAAGAAAGTACGACGGAAACTGGGCGATCGGCCCGCGTCAACTTACCAGAAAACTGGCGGTGGTATGCCTCTCCGGTCACAACCCAGGCCGAAGCGTTGCAATTGGCGATCGCCCAAAAAACGCGCCCCGACACGATTAACAAACTGGCCCAAGGCTTGTTGGCCCAGCGGCGCAATGGCACCTGGCAAACGACCTATGACAATGCCCAGGCCCTGGCTGCGCTGGTTGCCTATAGCCAACTGCAACCGACCCCGCCCAACTTCACGGCGACGGCCAAACTCGCAGGCAAAACTCTTGCCTCAACCCAATTCCAGGGTTATCGCAAACCCAGCGAAACGGTGAACATCCCCATGACCGATCTCCCCCGTGGGCAACACGACCTCACCCTCGCAAAATCGGGCAACGGAACCTTGCACTACCTCGCGGCCTATCGCTATCGGCTTTCTGGCGACCAACCCGGCCAACTCCAAGGGTTGCGCGTTACCCGCACAATTCGTCCGGCGAATGAGGAAAAAGCCTTATACACCACAGGCCTTTACGTGCTGAAACCGCTGCAACTTCCTGTCGGACAAGTCTATGACATTGGCCTGGAAATCATCACCGATCATCCGGTGGATCATGTGGTCATTACCGATCCGCTCCCTGCCGGATTTGAAGCCGTAGACGAAAGCTTCCAAACCACAACACGTTATTTCAAGGCTAAAGGTGATTCCTGGCAGGTCGGTTACCAAACCCTTCACAAGGATCGGGTGGTGGCTTTTGGAGATAAACTCAATCCCGGCGTTTACACCTTGCATTATTTGGTGCGGTCTGTCACTCCCGGCACCTTTGTCTATCCTGGGGCCGAGGCCCATCTCCAGTATGCGCCAGAAGAGTTTGGGCGATCAGCCGCGACGACACTCACCATTGAGGAATAGAGGTGTGGTGTGACAAGACTGGAGGTAGAAACAATCGCGATCGCGCCCTGAATGCAACGAAACAAGCGGCGCGATCGCGATTTTCCAGCTTTAACCTATAGGAACTGCCAGCTTAAAACCAATGTTTAGGATAGGTGCGCCCTGGCACTGTGTTGTTGAATAGCACGGTGCACAGAATAATGACAATGGAACCCGCTAATACCGGAGTGATAACATAATTCCAAGATGCGTGAGTTAAGACTCCTAACAAAGCAACTGCGCCCGAGGGTGGATGCACCGTTCGTGTGAGTTGCATTAGCTTAATGGTGGTTGCGACTGCCAATGCCATGACCCACGGTGCCGTACCAAAGACTTGCACTAACACCACACAGACGATCGCGGCAATTAAGTTGCCCCCAATGACATTGCGAGGTTGGGCTAAGGGACTATCTGGCACACCAAAAACTAGCACTGCTGTTGCACCCAGCGGCGCGGCAATGAAAGGATGGTCGTGAGAGGTTAAAGAACCTAAGATAGCAATGCCTAAAAATGCACCTAGCCACGAGCAAAGAATATGCTGGAGTGAAAACTGCGGTTGATATTTTGCACTACCAAAGTTGGCAGGCCGCAATCGGTTCGGCCATCGTTCTCGACTGGCGATCGCATTTTTCCTTGGCCTTTTGGACTGCAACGGTCTTAACAGCTTGGATCTGATCGATGTTTGCATAGCACCAAAAAATTTTAAAACGAAGCCGACGCTGGAAACGACAACCGATCTAGACCAGGCTATTGGCAACAATGCACCGACTTTCCACCCGAAAGTCCCTAGAAGCACACCGTTGGCCGGGGGCTAAAACACTCAGTTGGCAGTCAACACGCAGCAAAAGTCAGAATATCTTAACAAGTCCTAATAAATCAACTATTTTGTATCTAAAATTACAGAATATTTAATATTTATCAGAGTTTTTGTCATGGCGATCGCCCCGATTCCAGGGGAAGCCAGATCTGGGCGATGGGTGTTCCGGCCTTGGGGGCGGGCTTTTCAGGGCGTTGCGGGGTCGATGGTGGGGGCCGAGGTGAGCAACAACGCCAGCAGACTGTCAATTAGGCGATCGCGGGAGAGGGGCATTAACTCGTTGCCGTAAAAAATTTCCTGGGCAATGACATAGGACACCATTGAACCGACAAAAATATGGGCGATCGCTTCGGGGTCGGCAAAGCCCAATTCAGGGTGCGCCCGAAAATAGGTGCTGACTAGATGGCGGCCATGTTGGATAACGGTGCGCCCATAGAGCTTGGCGAGTTCAGGAAACCGTTCTGACTCTGCAATCATCAACCGTAGCAGGGCCACATAATCGCGATCGACCAGTTTATGAAGAAAGGTTTCGGCAAAGCGGCGCATGAGGGTGCCTGGTTCGCCGTGGAGGTTTTCGGCGTCTAACAGACCATCAAAACGGCGAATGGTCATGTGTTCCATCATGGCGACAAACAAACCGTTTTTGTCCTGAAAGTGGCTGTAGATCGTTTGTTTGGAGACACCCGCTTCGGCAGCGACCCGATCCATGCTGGTGCCGCCATAGCCCGATCGCAAAAAGACGCGGACGGCACCATGCAAAATTGCAGTTTGTTTGGGGGTGTATACCGGGGCAGGGGAAGAGCTAGGCATTATCTGGTGTGCAGAGACAATTAATTTTTGAACCAATTGATCTAATCATACTAGACTGTCCAGTATGATTGAGGGACTTGCTCCAGATGCTCGCAGGCCAAGCTTGGGGCTCTGTGGTGTGCCGCTTGGTCAATCTAAAATCGTGCATTGTCAGAGGTGATCCCGATGGCTCAGTCTGTTTCTTCTCCTGAGGCCAAACCCGATGCGGGTGGTGCAGAGTCTTCCCCGGCGCGATCGCGGCGACGATTCAATCCCAAAATTTTGGGTGCGATCGTGGGGGTGGCGTTGGTGGGGTATTTCGGTTGGCGGCAGTTTGCTCCTCGGCCTCCGGCAACGGTGTTAGCGGTCACCGGGCGCATTGAATCTGACGAAACTGAGATTGATGCCAAAACGGGTGGGCGGGTCATTGCCATTCGGGTGCGGGAAGGGGATGCCGTGAAGGCGGGGCAAGTGATTGCTGAAATTCAGGATGAAGAGGTCAACCAGCAGGTGCAAGGGGCGATCGCCCAGGTGAGTGCCGCCCAACAGGAAGCCGCCCAGGCCAAATTGGATATTGCCGTGGCTGAAAGTAAGATTCAGGAAGCCGCAGCCAGCGTGGTGCAAGCCCAGGGCGATTCCCAAGGTCGGGTGCAACAGGCAACGTCTACGGTGGCGGCGGCCAGAGCCCAGGTCGCCCAGAGCAAAGCCCAGGTAAAACAAGCCGAAGCCGAAGTGCAACAGGCCGCCGCGAAGTTGAAACTGGCGATTGTCGATCGCGATCGCTACGCCCAACTTGCCGCCCAGGGAGCCATTAACCAACAGCAATACGATCAAGCGGTGACCAATGCGGACACGGCCAAGGCCACCCTGGAAACCGCCAAAGCCACACTCCAGGCCCGCCAAGAGGCGGTGAACGCAGCAGCCGAGCAACTGACCGCCGCCCAAGGGAACTTGACCCAAACCCGATCCACAACGCTGAATCCGGTGATTCGGAGCAACCAACTGGCTGCGGCCCAACAACAAAAACAACAAGCCGAGGCGCGGCTGGCAGCGGCCCAAGCCAAAGTGCGAACGGCGATCGCCTATCAAGACCAACTGCAAAACCGATTAGCTTCGTTGCAGGTGAAAAGCCCCATTGACGGCATCGTGCAGGAGCGCCCGCTGGAACCGGGGGCGGTGGTGACACCGGGGAAAACTCTGCTCACCGTGCTCAATCCCCAGGCGGTCTATTTACGCGCCTATGTGCCCGAAGGTGAATTAGGCAACATTTACGTTGGCAAACCGGCCCAGGTTTTCCTCGACTCCAATCCAGATAGGCCCCTCCCCGCTCACATCAGCGCGATCGACCCCAAAGCCTCGTTTACGCCAGAAAATATCTACTTCCAAAAAGATCGGGTGCGGCAAGTATTTGGGATCAAAATTGCGATTGACCAAACCCAAGGCTATGCGAAACCGGGAATGCCCGCCGATGCCCAAATTTCCCTCACCGCCGAGCCGACGGGAGCGAAGACCAATGGGCGCTAAGGCTGTGGTGCCCAAGGATGGGGCGATCGCCACGGTTGCCCCCGTGATCCAAGTCCAAAACTTGCAAAAACGGTATGGCAACTTTGCGGCGGTGCGGGGCATTCAGTTTGAGGTCTTGCCGGGAGAAATTTTTGGCTTAATTGGCCCCGATGGGGCTGGCAAAACTACCACGTTTCACATTCTGGGCGGCGTTATGGAAGCATCGGGAGGGGTGGTGGATATCTTGGGGCGGCAACCGCGTCATGCCCGTCTGGATATTGGTTATTTAACGCAACAATTTTCCCTTTATCTTGACCTCAGTATTGATGAAAATTTGCAGTACACCGCCGGTCTACGGAAAGTCGCAGATGCCGATTTTCATGCTCGTCGAGCGAAGTATTTGGGATTGATGGGGCTGGATCAGATTGGCGATCGCTTGGCGGGGCAACTCTCTGGTGGGATGAAGCAAAAACTTGCCTTGTGTTGCGCCTTGATTCCCCAACCCCAAATTTTATTGCTGGACGAACCCACAACGGGGGTTGATCCGGTGTCGCGGCGGGAATTTTGGGATGTGCTGGCAACCTTGGCCGATGATGGCATGACGATTGTGGTGGCAACGCCTTATCTGGATGAGGCCGAACGGTGCAACCGCATTGCGCTCATGTATGAGGGCGAAATTCATGAAGTGGGTTCTCTGCCAGAACTGCGGGCCAACCTGGGGTTGCAACGGTTGGAAATTCGCACCAATGACATTCCCACCACTGAAACGATCTTGTTGCCCTTGGTGGATGGGGAAACGGCGGCGATCGCGGATGTCCAGACCTTTGGCGATCGCATCGATGTGTTAGCCAGCCAGCCTGATCAGGCCAAAACAACTGTGCAACAGGCGATCGCCCAACAGGGCCTCACCCTGCAACCCATCCAAACTACTGCCGCCACCCTCGAAAATGTGTTCGTTGCTCGTCTGCGGCAACAAGGCTCTGATCCCCCTTTCATTCCTCTCCCCCGCCTTGGGTCTGCCCTGCCACGCCCCAAGGCCAATGGAGTGGCGATCGGTGCGGCCAATCTCCGCAAAAACTTTGGCCCGTTTCAGGCGGTCAAAGGTGTAAATCTCGCCATTCATTACGGCGAAATTTATGGCTTATTAGGGGCAAACGGTGCAGGCAAAACGACAACGATCAAAATGTTGTGTGGCTTGCTGTCTCCCAGTGGGGGCGAAATTTCCCTAGCCGGATACACCCAAAACCTCCGGAGTGGAGCCCTCCGCAAACGCATTGGCTACATGAGCCAGAAATTTACCCTTTACGACGATTTGACCGTCCTTGAAAATTTGGAATTTTACTGCGGAGTCTACGAAGTTCCCCCGCAGTTTCGCCGACAAAAGATTGACTGGGTGCTGGAAATTTGTGGCCTAACGGGCCAAGAGCAGATGATCACCGGACGATTACCCGGCGGTTGGAAGCAGCGGGTTGCCTTTGGCGCGTCGGTGATGCATGAACCCGAAATTTTGTTTTTGGATGAGCCCACGTCTGGGGTGGATCCCCTGGCTCGACGGCAATTTTGGCGACTGATTAACAATCTGGCTCGTCAAGGAACAGCTATTTTGGTCACAACCCACTATCTCGAAGAAGCCGAACAGTGCAACCGCATGGGGTTTATGGTGGCTGGCGAGGTGGTGTTACAAGGGTCATCAAGCGAGGTAAAAGCTGCACAACCAGGCCAATTGATGGAACTGCGGGTTGATCGCAACCAGCAGGCTTCGAACGTGCTTAAAACCCAACTGGAAAGCTGGCGGGTGGCTATTTTTGGCGATCGCCTGCACCTTGTGCTGGATCATCCCGACACCGAACTCCCCCAAGTTGAAACCCTGCTGACCCGCCACGGTTTACGTCTATTTTCCGCGCGGCCCGTGCCTTTTTCCCTGGAAGACGCCTTCATCAGCGTTGTGCAACGCACCGCTACTGGAACCTCCCATCTGGCTCAATAGAGGATTGCCCGATGAAACGAATTCTTTCCCAATGTGTTAAAGAACTGGCACAATTTCGGCGCGATCGCCTCACCCTTGCCCTGGCGTTTGTGTTGCCGCTCATGACCTTGCTAATTTTTGGCTTTGCGATTCGCCTGGAAGCAAAAGACATTCCTCTGGCAGTCCAAGATTTTGACAACAGTATTCTCAGCCATCATTACAGCGATCGCCTTTTTGCCACCAACCAATTTCAACCTGTTCCTACTTCTGCCAATCCAGAAACAGCCTTAGATGGCAACGTGGCCCGTGCTGTTGTCATTATTCCACCGGATTTTAGTCGCCAGATTGCAGCCGGAAATTCGACGGATGTGCAAGTGATTGTGGATGGGACGGATGCGAATAATGCCCGTGTGATCAAAAACAGTATCAAAGCGACTACGCGATCGTTTTTAGAAACGGAAGGGTTAATCCCCACCAGCAACCCCATCAAAGCTGAAACACGCTTGTGGTTTAATCCAGGCCGCCAAGAATCGCTTTACATTGTGCCCGGTGTCTATGCCGTTGTGCTGTGGATTTTTCCGTCTCTCCTCGCCGCGATCGCAATGGTTCGGGAGAAAGAGAAAGGCACCATTCTCCAGGTTTATGCTTCTGACTTAAGTGCGGCTGAATTGATCTTGGGGAAAGCCCTCGCCTACCTGGTAGTAGGCATGGGGATCGCTGTTGTGGTTATGGGGTTAGGTAGCCTAATTTTCCAGCTTTCTCTGGCCGGTGATCCAACGCCACTTTTGGTGAGTACTCCGCTCTATCTTTGGGCAAGTGTGATGTTTGGTCTGATGTTAGGCGCACGGGCCAACACACAAAATGCAGCCGTGCAAGGAGTATCCTTAGTTGGCTTCCTCACAGCCTTACTTTTATCAGGTTTTATTTATCCTGTTAGCAATATCCCCTTCCCCCTGTCCCTAATCTCGAATATTGTGCCCGCCCGCTATTTTATCTTGATTACGCGAGATGCCTATGTCCGAGGCGTTGGTTGGGTTGGAGTTTGGTTCGATCTTGTCATGATTGCTGGGTTGGGTTTTGTGCTATTCAATGTTGCTAAGAAGAATCTTCAGCGGATGCAATTGGGAGAATAAAACCATGATGTTCCGTCAGTTTTTTGTGAATCGATTTTGGGCACTTGTCAAAAAAGAAATTAATCAAATCCTACGCAATAAACAATTACTGATCCTGTTAATCATTCCACCAACCATACAATTACTGATCTATGGCTTTGCTTTAAATCCTGATGTTCATCATCTCAAACTCGGCGTGGTTGATTACTCCCAAACCGTTGAAAGTCGAGAACTGATCTCTGCTCTCACAGAAAATCAAATCTTTGATATAGCGAGTCTTTCATTTGATGAAAATGATCTTGCTCAACAAGTCGAAACTGGAAAACTTGCAGTTGGCTTAGTGATTCCACCAACCTTTAGCCGCGATTTAACGAAAGGTAAAACGGCTGAAATTCAGGTATTCATTGATGGAGTCGATGCAAATACGGCAGGAATTGCAAATGGCTATATCAATCAAATGGTGCAACAGTTTGGTTTGAAGTATGTTGATGAGGCGATCGCGCCGCCTGTGAATACTGAAGTTATCTTTTTTTATAATCCTGGTTTAACAAGTAGCTGGTTTTTTGTACCCGGTGTGATGGGTCTGGTCTTGACGCTGATTGGTTCCATTGTGTCATCTGTAACCGTTGTGCGGGAAAAAGACACAGGCACCTTAGAACAACTGTTGATGACACCGGCTGAAGCCTGGGAAATTTTGATGGCAAAAGTAGTGCCACTATTTGTGTTACTAATAGGCGATGTTTTATTAGCTTTGAGTATTGGTCGTGTTATTTTCAATGTGCCCTTTCGAGGGAGTTTTCCCTTATTTATGGTGCTTTCAGGGTTATATGTCTTTGTCGGAATTGGTGTCGGCATTATGTTGGCGACACTTTGCCAATCGCAACAACAAGTTGTCCTGACTACATTTTTCATCAATCTACCGATGGTGCAACTGTCTGGCGCGATCGCCCCGATCGAAACCATGCCCAAATTCTTTCAGTACCTTTCGTTGCTAAATCCGCTGCGGCACTATATCGCGATCGTCCGGGGCATTTTGCTCAAAGGCGTGGGCCTTGAAGCTTTGTGGCTCCACGTGATTGCGCTCGCGTGTTTTGCAGTGGTTTTGCTAGCCATTAGCACTAATCGCTTCCGCAGCCAACTCAGCTAAGCACCCATCACTTTCGGATTCGCGTTGGAGGCAACCAAGGTCGCACTGCGATCGCCCCACAGCCCCAATAAAATAGGGCCACTACTGAGTGACCCCATCAAGACTTTGATTAGAAGAGCGTTAAGACTGATGTTAGGACTGCTTTTAGACCGTTGAAGTCACAAGCCCAGGATTTGCTTGGACATATTCTTCAAGATGAATTGGCACAGGTTTAATGTTCCAAATATCATCACAATAATCTTGGATAGAACGATCCGAAGAAAACTTGCCCATTCTAGCCGTATTAAGAATCGTCATCCGTGTCCAGTGGTCTTGATCCTTGTAAGCTGCACTAGCTTGCTCTTGACAGTCGATGTAGGAGCGATAGTCAGCGAACAACAGGTAGGGGTCACTGAATAGCAAGTTATCAACAATCGGTTTGAACAGTTCTGTATCACCGTGGGAGAAGAACCCAGACGCGATGCGATCGATGACTAACTTCAATTCAGGATCACTATGGTAGTAATCAATGGGGCGATAGCCTGAAGCTTTCTTGGCATAGACTTCTTCGGCAGTTAGGCCAAAGAGGAAAAAGTTTTCTGCCCCAACTTCTTCGCGAATTTCAACGTTTGCGCCGTCTAGGGTACCAATCGTCAGCGCCCCATTCATCGCAAATTTCATGTTGCCTGTTCCAGAGGCTTCTTTCCCGGCAGTAGAGATTTGTTCAGATAAATCCGCTGCTGGATAGACTCGTTGTGCAAACTTCACATTGTAGTCTTTCATGAATAAGACTTTGAGTCGTCCACGAACATCTGGATCACGATTGACCACATCGCCAATGGAGTTAATTAGCTTGATAATTAACTTCGCCATGTAGTATCCAGGCGCTGCTTTACCACCAAACAAGAATGTTCTTGGCGTAATGTCTAGATTGGGATTGGCTTTGATGCGGTTGTATAACGTCACAATGTGCAACGCATTCAAATGTTGCCGTTTGTATTCATGAATTCGCTTCGATTGAATGTCAAACATTGATGCTGGATCAACATCCATATCGTAGAGATTTTTGATGTAGTTGGCCAAATCTTGTTTGATGGCGTATTTGATTTGGCGGAATTCGGCTCGGAAGCCTGCATCGTCAACATATTGTTCGAGTTGGCTGAGTTCACCTAACCGCTTAGGCCAAGCATCGCCTATTTTGCTTGTGATTAAATGGCTCAGGCGGGGGTTACTCAGTACCATGAAACGCCGAGGTGTGACTCCATTCGTCACGTTCTTAAAACGTTCTGGAAACATCTCAGCGAAGTCATGCATGACATCTTTTTTCAAAAGTGTGGTGTGCAGTTCGGCAACACCGTTGACTGCTGAACTACCGACAAAAGCAAGGTGTGCCATGCGGACATAGCGTTCACCGCTTTCATCAATCAAAGACATGCGCTGGATGCGATCGCTATCATCGGGATACTTAATCCGAATATCATCAATAAAGCGACGATTGATTTCATAAATAATTTCTAAATGGCGTGGTAACAACCGACCAAATAAGTCAATCGGCCATCGTTCTAAGGCTTCTGGCAAGAGGGTGTGATTGGTATACGCAAAGGTTTTGGTGGTGATATACCAGGCTTTGTCCCATGTCATGCCATGCTCATCCATCAATAGCCGCATTAGCTCTGCAACGGCGATCGACGGGTGCGTATCATTGAGTTGAATGGTGAATTTTTCATGGAACTGATCCACCGAAATATTTTGGCGTTCCATGATGCGGATCATGTCTTGCAAGGAGCACGAGACGAAGAAGAACTGTTGCTCTAAGCGCAGGATTTTACCCTGCGTCATATTGTCGTTGGGGTACAACACTTTGGAGATGGTTTCGGATTCCATCTTTTTGTAGACTGCCCCTGAATAATCGCCAGCATTGAATGCGTGGAAATCAAAGGATTCTGGTGCTTCGGCTGACCACAAGCGCAAGGTGTTACAAGAATTGACCTTGTAACCCAAAATGGGTGTGTCGTAGGGGATGCCCCGCACCACCTTATCCGGCACCCACTGCACCCGATGATGCCGATGTTCGTCCATGAAGGTTTCTGTGTGCCCACCAAACTGCACATGTACTTCCCATTCGGGGCGGGCAACTTCCCACGGGTTCCCAAATCGGAGCCATTTATCGGTGATTTCAACCTGCCAACCATCCCGGATATCTTGGTCAAAAATCCCAAATTCGTAGCGAATTCCATACCCCATTGAGGGAATTTCTAGGGTTGCCATTGAATCGAGATAGCAAGCTGCAAGCCGCCCCAAACCTCCGTTCCCTAATCCGGGTTCTTCTTCTTGTTCCAGGAGTTCATTGAGGTCGAGGCCGAGTTCTTCGATCGCTTGCTTGATGTCATCATAAATGCCGAGATTGACGAGGTTGTTACCAAGGTGCGGCCCCATCAAAAATTCGGCTGATAGATAGCAAATCGTTCGTGCTCCCTCTTTGGTATAAGTTTCAGCCGTGTTCAGCCAGCGCCGGAATAACCGATCGCGCACGGTGTAGGCCAGGGCCATGTAGTAGTCGTTCATTGAGGCGATCGCGGGAAACTTGCCCTGAATGTAGAACAGGTTATCCAAAAATGCCCGCTTTAAGGTTTCAATGCTTAATCCTGTGCGATCATCTTCAACTCTAACGGCTGGACACTCTGGGGGGATAGGAGCAGTTTGCATTGTGGTTGTTCCTTCTTAATGCCTAAACGCAATATACAAATAAAAAGGCTAGAACAAGGCTAGCAATAGCTTAGTAAATTAAAATTACGCCTTATCATAAGCCCGACTGTGAATTGCAAGCTGTAGACAAAAGCCCTCACTCCGCTCATCATAACTTGTGTGTTCAAAAGTGGCTGAAAGCCCACTGAAAATTGCGCTCAAACGTTGTTGAATGATATTGCGGCTAAAAGCAGATTGCTGGACAGAGTATTCTCTAAAAATAAATGAATTTCTGTATGTTTGAAGCCAAAAACAAGTGAATCCCATGACTGCTAAAATAATTCCTCCACAATTCACGAAGTTTAATAGTTGAACTGAGTTGATTCTACTCAAACTCTTTGCCTAGATGTTTGTATGATGTGCTCGCTTGCGAATATCCTCAACTTTGGCAAGAATAATTGGGAGAATCGCTATGCTGACTTCGGTGAAAATCAGCATAGCTGGGCGATCGCTACCTGGAGTAATGCCTATTGCTTAATAGGGCCACTTCCAGTTCACAATCTCCGGTTTATCAATCCCATGCTCATAGGCATATTGCCGACAAGAAATTTGCTCATTCAAGAATTTCTCTTTGGCGTGGGCTCCGGCAACTTTGAGGCAAGGAATGCGATCAATGGCATCGATCGCAATGCTAAAACGATCAATCTGGTTATTAATCGCCAATTCTAGCGGGGTGTTGATGTTGCCTTTTTCTTTGTAGCCACGCACATGCATATTGTCATGGTTGGTGCGGCGATAGGCCAAGCGATGAATCAACCAAGGATAACCGTGGAAATTGAAGATTACTGGCTTATCCAGGGTAAACAAGCTATCAAAGTCGCGATCGCTCAACCCGTGGGGATGTTCAGTATCAGGTTGTAATTTGAACAAATCCACAACGTTAATAAAGCGAATCTTGAGATCGGGGAATTCTTCGCGCAACATAACACTAGCTGCTAACGATTCCAGGGTCGGAATATCCCCAGCGGCAGCCAAAACCAGATCAGGTTCTTGGCCTTGATCATTACTGGCCCAATCCCAAATTCCAATCCCTTTTATACAATGGGTAATTGCTTCTTGCATACCCATAAATTGCAAGTGCAACTGTTTGTCTGAAACAATGACATTAACGTAATTCTTACTCCGTAAACAATGGTCGGTTACAGAGAGCAAAGAGTTAACATCTGGGGGTAAATAGATCCGCACAACTTCTGGACTTTTGTTCACCACGACATCAAGAAAACCAGGATCTTGGTGCGTGAATCCATTGTGATCTTGCCGCCAAACCGTGGATGTAATCAACAAATTGAGGGAAGAAATCTCTTCTCGCCAGGAAATATGATTACAAATTTCTAGCCATTTTGCATGTTGGTTAACCATCGAATCGATGACATGCACAAAGGATTCATAGGTTGAGAAAAAGCCATGTCTGCCAGTTAATAAATAGCCCTCTAACCAGCCTTCCAAGGTATGCTCACTGAGCATTTCCATGACTCGACCTTCGGGGGAAAGTTCACCGCCATCCAGGTCTTCGGGCAAAAACTCGGAGATCCAGAATTTCTTGCTGACTTCATAAACTGCATCGAGTTTATTGGAAGTGTTTTCATCTGGCCCAAATATCCGGAAGCTATCCATGTTGTCACGCATGACATCCCGGAGAAAGACCCCTAGGGGTTTGGTGTTGGGAGCCTCAATTTGGCCTGGTTTGTCGATGGGAATGCCATAGTTGCGGAAGTCTGGCATTTTCAGATTACGACGGATGAGGCCACCATTGGCGTAGGGTGTGCTCCCAATGCGCTTGTTGCCCGTGGGGGCGATCGCCTTAATTGCGGGTAAAAGCGCACCGTTGGCATCAAACAATTCTTCGGGCTTATAGCTCCGCATCCATTCTTCCAAAAGCCGGAGATGCTCTGGATTGTTTTTCATGGCACCCATTGGCACTTGGTGCGCCCGCCAAAAGCCTTCAATTTTGTGCCCGTCTACTTCTTTTGGCCCTGTCCAGCCTTTGGGCGTGCGCAGAACAATCATCGGCCAGCGAGGCCGAGTGGCGATCCCTGTGCTGCGGGCTTCCTGCTGAATGCGGTGAATTTCGTTAACACAATGTTCCAGGGTGGCGGCCATTGCCTGGTGCATCGTGTCTGGGTCAGAGCCTTCCACAAAATAAGGGGTGTAGCCATAGCCCACAAACAGGGCTTCCAGCTCTTCCCGGCTAATGCGGGACAGGATTGTCGGGTTGTTGATCTTATACCCATTCAGGTGCAGCACGGGTAAGACTGCGCCATCACGAATGGGGTTGATGAACTTGTTGGAGTGCCAAGAGGTTGCCAAGGGGCCAGTTTCAGATTCACCATCTCCCGGCATCGCCACGACAATCAGGTTTGGGTTGTCGAAGGCGGCACCATAGGCATGGGATAGGCTGTAGCCGAGTTCTCCACCTTCGTGGATGGAGCCGGGGGTTTCGGGGGTACAGTGGCTCCCGACGCCGCCAGGGAAGGAGAATTGCTTGAAGAACTGGCGCATACCGTCTTCGTCTTCGCTGCAATTCGTGAAGAATTGGGAGTAAGAGCCTTCGAGGTAACAGGGGCCTAGAAAGCCGGGAGCCCCGTGCCCTGCGCCCACCATGAACACCATGTCCTGGTTGAAGTTTTTGATGACCCGGTTGAGATGGGTATATAGAAAACTGATGCCGGGGCTGGAGCCCCAATGTCCCAGGAGGCGGTGTTTGATGTGGTCTTCGCGGAGTGGTTCTTTGAGGAGGGGGTTCTCACGCAGATAGATCATGCCCGCTGCAAGGTAATTGCTGGCGCGCCAGAAGGCATGCATGTGATGGAGTTCATCGGCGCTGAGGGGGGTACCGGCAACGGTGGAGCGGGCTGGCCCAAAGGCGCTGATGGAGGAGGTTTCGACAGTTGGTTTTTGAGGAGTTGCTACCATAACGTGCTTTGATGTTTCCAAGATGGGCTGAAGATCATGCGGGTTGCGACTTGGAGGTCGATGAGCAGCCGGGTTCTGTCGAGTGAGGAAGGATGGCTACTCGCCTTGGTGATAAGGTGTCATGGGCAGTGTCCTAGGGCGATCGCGAATTATCAGGTTACTGAGCATAGGCTAACGATAGTTCTGGGGTTTCTAGAGGTTTCATCGGAGTTTTTTAACAAAACACCACTGGCTAATCGGCGGGAGATTGGGCGATCGCGGGTGCCCCTGACCGGGGAGTGGAGCCGCTTGACCGACAGCTCGTTTGGGCTTAGGGCCAAGGCTAATCCTGGGGGAATGCTCCAAGGAAATTGTCCCGATAGTAATCTGACTGGAACCAGCTTGGATGTAGCGCAGTAAACCAGTTCCGCAGCGAGATAAAAAACTGCCCGACGGGATTAAGGCTCCTGTTGAGCTAGGAAAAAACTGATTAGGCGCGTCAAGAAGCGCCAACCTGGAACTCAAGGTGTGGGAAATTTTGGCATGGCGATCGCTTGCACCACCTCCGGGATTTGGCCCAAAGGTGGCTGCGGGGGAAACTGATAGGCGGGGTTGGAAACGGGGTTACTGGGCTTGTTGGAGGGTCAGCGTGACGGTTTGTAGGCCGTCTGGGCGTTGTTGGCAGGTGACATTGCCCTGTTGCACTTCAATTCGACGACAACACAAGACAATTTCGGTGGCAAAATCCCGATTGCCGATGGGGGCAAACCGTTGGGCCGTGATGTAGATGTGGACGGTTTGTTCGCTGGCCTCTACGCCGAGCACCACGGGAAAGTTGTCATCGGAGTAGCGCAGGCTCCGGGCTAGCAGATCGGTTAAGACGGCTTCTAGCATTTCTTGGTCGCCCCACACGTTGGGTAGGGGTTGGGCAAATTCGCAGATGAGGCGCAGGGAGGAGCGATCGCTGCTGTTCAGCAAATGCCGAGTGGCGGCGTTCAGAATCGTTTCGATGGGTAAGGGTTGTAGTTCCACTTCCACCTTACCCGCTTCAAATTTTTGCAGCAGCATCGCATCTGAAAGAAGGTCGCACAGGGCGCTGACTTCATCTTGGACAAAATCCAGATGGTTTTGCCATTGGTCGGCCCGGTCTACGCTGCCGGAGAGGTGTTTAATTTTCAGGCCGAGGGATTCTAGCGATCGCCCGACTCGTCGTTCGAGGGAGGCCAGAATTTTTTTCTGAGCGGTCAGATAGCGCTGCAACTCTTCATTTTCGACTTGCAGACTATGAAGCGCGGCGTTAGCCATGACGGTCGAATCAGTGGTAGTGGCCGTGTTCAAAGTCATATCACCGTGTGACTGAGGATCTATCTATTCAGGTTGTAACAAATCTACATGCTTTCCTCAAGGACTGACCACCCACTTAAGCCGTTCGACGGATAAAAATTTTTTATGGATGGGGCGATCGCTAGATTATGGTTGGGCGGCTGGTGACGGGCGATCGTTCCGGTGGGCCAGGGCGGCCTGGGCGTTGCGGTGGAGCATCCAGGGTTTGACCCGGCGCAGGGCGGAGCCGGTGAAGTGGTGGTCATACTCTGCTGTGGTTAAGGTGGCCAGCTCTTGCAGGGGGGGCGCAACGTGCCACGGGCGAGGCTGAAAATCTTCAACGTCGGTGGGTTGGGCAAAGCGTTGATTCCAGGGGCACACATCCTGACAAATATCACACCCAGCCACCCAGCCATTTAAGTTCTGGGCGATCGCCGCTGGCAGGGTGGCCGCCCGATTTTCGATGGTGTGGTAGGCAAGGCAGCGATTGGCATCGACGACAAACGGTGCCGCGATCGCCTGGGTGGGGCACGCTTCCAAACAGCGGGTGCAGGTGCCACAGTGGGCGGTGTGGGGGCGATCGGGGGGCAGGGCCAAATTGGTGAGGAGCTCGCCCAAAAAGACCCAGGAGCCATATTGCCGGGTGATGAGGTTACCGTTTTTGCCGATCCACCCTAATCCGGCGTGGGCGGCCCAGGCTTTGTCTGACACTGGCCCCGTGTCAACGTAATAGCGAACTTCGGTTTGCGATCGCTGGGCTTGCAACCAACTGGCTAATGCTTTCAGCCGTTTTTGCAGCACCCGATGGTAATCCCGGCCCCAGGCATAGCGGGAGATTTTGCCATAGTCTGGGTGGTCGGGCCGTTGGGCAGGGGTGTAGTAATTGAGGGCAACGCAAATGACAGAGCGCACCTCTGGCATGACCCGGCGAATGTCTTGCCGTTTGGGATTGGCCATCCACTCCATTTCGGCTTGATAGCCCTGGTCTAACCATGCCTGGAGGGCCTGTTGTACCGTAGCGGGAAAATCATGAACGGCGGCAATCCCCACTTGGTGAAAGCCCAGCGATCGCGCTTTGTGTTTGAGGGCGGTGGCCAGGTCAGTCAGGGTCGGATCGGGTGTTGGAGCGGGCTGTGGCATAGACTTGGGGCACGCGGAGGGCGGTGGGGCAAGGGGGAAAAACGGTCAGGCGGTCACGTCGGCAAGGGGGAGAATCTATCTGGAGGGACAGGGGCCGACCCAACTTGCCCTTTATGTTAGAGATTATGCTGTAAACGCTGAGAGAGGCAAAATGACCCGCACCCCATCTCCGACCCAAGCCGTTGGCCTGACTGAACAAACCCGGGTGAAAGCCTCTGCGGTTGCCCGTGACCAGGTGGTGCCAACGGGGGCTAACCCAGGCTCAACCCGCGATCGCGGTGATGGGACTTCGGCCCAAGCCTTGGCCAGCGCGGAGATTGCCGGGATTGATGCTCCCATCATTACGCAATATTTTGCCGCGTTGAATGCAGAAGACTTCCGCCGGACGAGCGAATTGTTTGCGGCTGATGGAGCCTTGCAACCGCCGTTTGAATCGTTGGTCATTGGCCCAGAGGCGATCGCGGAGTATCTCACCCAATCCGCCAAGGGTTTAGTGTTGTTGCCCCAACAGGGCACGGTGCAGACTTTAGCCGATGGTTGCACTCAATATGAAATTGTTGGCCAGGTGCAAACTCCCTGGTTCCGGGTGAATGTGGGGTGGCTGTTTATCCTCAGCCCCGACCAAAAGATTTTTGTGGCGAAAATAAAATTGCTGGCTTCCTTGCAGGAACTATTGCAAATTCGGCAGTCCACTGAGCAGCAGCAGGCTAAAATGGCACGGTCACACCAGGCGAATGGAGACTCAGGCGCTTCCTCTTAGGGCGAGAGCGTGCAAGTTAGAGGGAGAGCGTGAAAGTATTTGTGGCTGGTTGTTGCGTCTGCCTGAACCTGCCTGAATCGATGGGGTGGGTCATCAGGATTTACTATGACCCAAAATTGGATCATTTCCCTGAGGAAACGCTGAATTTTGCGTTTACATTTGTTAATTTTTTGCAGAGGGGAAGTGGCGATCGCGGTTTCCCAGTTCTGTTGGCGGGCAATTGGTGGGCAATGGTATGAAATTAACGACTCGTGGGCATTACAGTGTCAAAGCGCTGCTGGATTTGAGCTTGCAACCGGGCTATGGGCCGACTTCCGTGAAGGCGATCGCCCAGCGCCAAGACCTTCCTGCCCCCTACCTGGAAAAGTTGCTCATTGAAATGCGGCGGGCGGGGTTGGTGCGATCGGTGCGGGGTGTCCAAGGGGGCTATCAACTGGCCTGCCCTCCCCGGCAAATCTCGTTAGGACAAATTCTCGAAGCAGTGGGCGAAAAGGTGGAACCCCTATCGCGCCATGCCCCCGACAACACCCAAGCCGAAGATTGGGTGACTTTCAGCCTGTGGAAGCGATTACATCAAAAGTTGCAAGAAGCCCTGTACAGTATCTCCCTCGAAGATTTGTATTACGATGCCCGCAGTTGGCAAGCGGCCCAGGGACAGGCTTCTAGCTTTGTGGTGTAGTCTCCGGCCTCCGGTGAGATGGTTGACCTAAAAAAAAGGAACGCAGAAGCAACCCTACGTCCCCGCTCTGATGAATTCAGAGGTTAACCTGAATGGTGAACAAAACGAAAGTAACTGCCCCGAGCACAACCTCGCTCCAACGGGGGTGACGGCCCCACAGGCGCTAACCCATGGCTAGCCCATTCTCAGTGGGGGTTGGCCGTTACCTGGTAGATGGGCGGGAGCCGGAGCGCGGCGCATTTCGGGCATGGCGTTGGTAGTCGCCACTGGCTCGGCTTCGGCTGCTTGTGGATAGGTGCATTTCACCGTAATTTTGAGGTTACTTTGGGCTTTGCCGCTGGCAATGTAGGGAATGCCAGCATCGGCGCTTAGGTTAATGCCAAACTCTAATGTGACTTCACTGAGGTTGGCGTTGCCCAAATTTTGAAACGAGTCCATGCAATATTTGGCGTAGGTTCGAATGGTGTTTTGCACCAGATGCATGGATTGTTCCATACTAATTTGGGGCTTTTTGATCGGTAAGCCTTTTTGGCCGCCCCGGGTTTGTTCTTCGGGTTCTGGGGCCAAGGTCGGCGAAGGCAGGCTGGGCGTTTCGGTTTCATCCTGCGCTTCGATATACAAGAGCATCCCGTTATCAAGTTGGATGGGTACTAATTTGCTCACGATCGCGTCCTTGGTTCAACAGTAGAGTGCATTTGATGTGTGTTCAGTGTTCCCGTGAATGAATTGAATGTGATCAGGGGTGAAACCCCCTATCTGTGGGCAATGGTGGTGAATTGGGGGCCACTAGCAACGGTGGCGATCGCGGCTTGGCTCGATTATCTCGTGGGGGATCCGTGGGAGTGGTGGCACCCGGTGCAGGGCATGGGCTGGGTCATCAACCGCTATACCAAGGTGGCATGGCAATGGCTTAAGCCCGCATGGTGTTTGCGGTTGGCTGGGGTGGGCTTGGCGCTCCTTCTGGTATTGGGGAGCGGGGGCTTGGGCTGGAGCCTGGGCACCTTGGCCCACAGGGTGCATCCGGGGCTGGGGCTGATTGTCAATAGCGTGATGCTGGCGAGTTGTTTTGCGGGCCGGAGTTTGCGAGATGCGGCCCAGGATGTGTTGCAGCCCTTGCGTCAGGGGGATGTGGCCACGGCTCGCGATCGCCTCAGCCGCTATGTGGGGCGGGATACTGCGACCTTATCTCCACCGGAGATCTTGCGGGCCGTGTTGGAAACTGTGACCGAAAATTCAACTGATGGCGTTTTGGCTCCCTTGTTTTATGCGTTGGTTGGTCTCTGTTGGCCCGCAGTGGGCAGCGTGCCGCTAGCGTTGGGGTACAAGGCTGCCAGTACCCTAGATTCGATGGTGGGTTATCGCACTGCGCCCTATACTGATTTGGGTTGGTTTAGTGCGAAGCTAGATGATGTGCTGACGTGGGTTCCTTGCCGGTGTGTTGTAGTAACTTTGGCGATGCTATCGGGTAGGCCAAGACAAGTTTTGCGTATCTGTCGGCGTGATGCAATTCAAGATCCAAGTCCCAATTCTGGGTGGAGTGAATGTGTCTATGCTGCAATCTTGGGTGTGCAAGTTGGCGGGTTGAATTACTACAACGGTGTGCCACGCCCCAAACCTCTGCTGGGCGACCCTACCCACGCGATCGCTCCGGCGGATATTGAACAAGCGCTACGGTTAACCCGACGGTGTTTTTTAGGATGGGGCGCGATCGCGATCTTGCTTGGTATTTTGATTCCAATGCTTCGAATCGTAACCCTAGGGTAAAGTCAATTTGTTTGTCTCCATCGTAGCTAGATTTGATGAGTAAAATCATCGTTTTGATAATGAAGTTTTCTAATAATTTCGATGAATAATTGGTGACTACAATTGCTATTTTTTATGGACTAGATCACGTTTGTAGCGCTGATTATGCCCCGATTCGTTATTAACGATGAGCAACTAAACTGATGATTCGCTGACGGTCTGAATGAGATGGCTTAGAATAGAAACAATTTAAACAATGGGTAAATGCGGTGATGTCGCCGCTGGTCTGGGGCGATCGCTGCATTCTAAGTGACAGCAATCCACTAATTTGAGTGCTTGGATGTCTGCTGTGATCGTGTATTGAATGATGAAACAGAAGATGGCTACTAGAATTCGATGGATTCACAAATGCATTGTCAGTACTCTTTTGTCGCTACTTTGCGTTAACATTCCATTCACCGCGATCGCCCAAATTGAAAACTATACGCCATTAAGCCGTTCTGAACGCGCTAAGCGCTTCGGGCTGACTTACATCGGCAGTTTGACGAGTAAACAGCTATTGGATCGAGTTGCTCTCGATACTTTTGATGCTAAGATTCAGCACACTTCCAATGACGATATAAGATTCTCTGGTCTTAATCAATACGGGAAAACGTGGTCGGTAGAAATTGCATCAAAGGGGGATCTTTTTCCGTCTGAATTGTATGTTGCTGATCTTGATAACAATGGTTATAAAGATATCCTTGTTGTGTCTCCTACAGGGGGCAATGGCCTTGCTCCTTCTGCTCATCTGACAACGTTGATGTTTGATGCTACTGCTCAGCCAATTCCGTTTACGGCAGATGGATATTTTTCCTGGGATCGCGCTGGGATCTCAGATATTGTCGATATGAATGGTGATGGAAAAGCAGAGCTAATCTACATGAACCACGACGATGGATACTGGATCACAACCCTCTATACAGGTGCTAATGGCCGATGGAAAAGACTACAAGGTCGCTTCGGAAAGCGTGATTATCCTCTCTTTACTCGTTTTACAGTTCAGCCAAATCATCAAGCGATAAAACCTGTACCTGGAACCAATCCCTACGTTCCTGATCTATCAAATACGGTTCCTCAGGTAGAGGGGAAATTATTATCTTATCGGTGGGCAAATGTCTCTCAATCAGAGGATATTGAGCTAGTCATAAAAACTAGAAATGGAGATCAACAATCCTGTAAGCCAGCTTCCTGGTATTCAACCTTTGCTGTTGTGGTTGATGCTGCTGAGGGAAGACAAATTGCTTCCTTAGGGGCAAGTGAACAGGCCGTAAAGATACTGCTGGATGACATTATTGCTAATAAATATCAGGTTGATTTCTTTGGGCAACGTCGCTCCAATCAATGTACTCCGGAGCTACTCTGGGCGCGGCCAGTTATAGGTGGTTGAAGCCAAAAATACTGAAATAAAACAATGACTAAAAGTGCATCAATTTGGACTGAATAAAGTGAAGTATAGAGGTTATGTTTAGTCCGTTTGTGTGCTTGTTGTTTGTGTACTTGTTCATGTTGTGACAGTTGAGCGATCGCCCATTCCTTTAACACCACTCACTCGTCAATCCGCTGGGTGCGATCGCTATTTGAGACTGATCCTGTTGATACGCTCGCTTGGTTAAAATGAAAGGGCGATCGCGGGAAACAAGGTCAACGTTATGCCAGTCCAACAACCCCGCTATTCCAAAAACGAGTTTGCTCGACGCGGTCATGAGATTTATGAAACTCAGGTGCTTCCTCAGGTTGAGGAAGGGAATCATGGCAAGATTGTGGCGATCGACATCGAAACGGGAGCTTTTGAGATTGCTGACGATAGCCTAACTGCTGCCAAGCAATTGCTGAAGTATTATCCTAACGCGCAGATTTTTGGTATTCGGATCGGGCATCCTGCTGTCCATCGCTTTGGTTTCCACTCTCCTGCTCCATCATGATTGTTGGCAATGTCAATACCCAGCGAGAAGCCATTGTTCAGTTAGCGGTATTAGGTGTAAATCAACATCAAGGAATAAAAGTCATCATTAGATCAAGGCTTGAAGCTATGTGCATTTCCATTAAAGAAATTGCTCCAGACTTGGGCTTACCTGATCTCAATGGAAAAAACACAAAAGTTTTTCCCTTCCTCACTTTGTAGAAGGCTAACATACGGAAACCTTGCAGTCTAAACGCCCCAATTCGGATCTTGGACTGCGAAATTGCAGCCTCAACATCTTAATCGGGGATCTTAGACTGTGACAGTTGCCTAATCACCCAAATCAGGGTAGATAGATTGAAAAAATCATGTCTAAATAGGAGTTGGGCATATACAGCCTGAGGCTACCCTACTTTCTATTAACTTTAGGCGCGAGGTAAATCATGGGATTTTTTGATTTTGTTGGTGATGCAGTTGACTTTGTTGTCGAAAATCCAGTTATAGCAGTTGGTACCGTTATTACTGGTGGTGCCGCATTCGTTGCAGCTCCAGTACTTGCAGCAGCAGCCGGTGGCGCGGGTCTACTTGGCGCAGCTAGCACCGGCACTGCAATCAGTACCCTTTCTGGTGCTGCTCTTACAAACGCATCTTTGGCAGCCATTGGTGGTGGTGCGGTAGCTGCAGGCGGCGGTGGAATGGCTGCTGGTACCGCAGTTATTGCAAGCACAGGTGCGGTTGTTGGTGGTGTATCGGCAGCAGGCGTTGCCAAAGCAAGAAGAAGGTAAGCCCAACAAGGCAGTCAAGCCGACCCGCCTACAGCGGGCGGCTTACTTTCGGCGTTAGGCATCATAAACACACTGCAGCTATGGACTATTTTCAAGGCATTGTCACAGAGTTTCTTGTGGCCAAGCGGTCTCGCCTCGTCAATACCGAGTACATGATCAATCTCGACCTCGACGGCACTTACAAGAAGGACAGCACTGCTGCTGCAACGCTGTGGCCATTGACTTGGCTGACTCAATAGTGAACTTCTGCGAGATCACATACTCAAAGACACTGCAGGCTGTTGCCAAACGCCCAACCCCTGAACTCCCTGGCCACTGTGCCTTAACCCTATTCAGTGACTCCCAGCCTAAACCGCTAAAATAAAGGCTGGAACCCTTTTGCATTCACCCCATGACCACCGCAGTAGATTTTCTCGATGCCTACGATGTTGTTGTCGTCGGAGCCGGACATTCCGGGTGCGAAGCGGCACTGGCAACGGCACGGTTAGGCTGTCGTACCCTGTTACTGACCCTGAATTTGGACAAAATTGCGTGGCAACCTTGCAATCCGGCGGTGGGTGGGCCGGCAAAATCCCAACTGGTGCATGAGGTGGATGCCCTGGGCGGTGAGATTGGCAGAATGAGCGATCGCACCTACCTGCAAAAACGGATTCTCAATTCCTCGCGGGGGCCTGCGGTGTGGGCGCTCCGGGCACAGACAGACAAGCGGGAATATGCCGCCGTCATGAAAGGTATTGTGGAAAATCAGGAGAATCTGACCGTGCGGGAAGGCATGGTGACGGATTTGGTGTTGGGCGATAACGACGAAATTGTCGGCGTGCAGACCTACTTTGGCGTCGGGTTCGAGTGCAAAGCGGTAATTTTGACCACGGGCACCTTTCTCGGCGGGCGCATTTGGGTGGGCAACAAGTCGATGGAAGCGGGACGGGCGGGGGAATTTGCCGCTGTGGGGTTAACCGAAACCCTGAACCGTCTGGGCTTTGAAACCGGACGACTGAAAACCGGAACGCCTGCACGGGTCGATCGCCGCACCATTAACTTTGACATCCTGGAACCCCAACCCAGCGACGAAGAACCCCGTTGGTTCAGCTTTGACCCAACCGCGTGGATTGAACGGGAAACCATGCCCTGCCACCTGACCCGCACCACTGCCGAAACCCACCGAATCATTCAGGAAAACCTGCACCTGTCCCCGGTTTATGGCGGTTGGGTGGATGCCAAAGGGCCGCGCTATTGCCCCAGCATTGAAGACAAAATCGTCCGTTTTGCCGATAAAGAAAGCCACCAAATTTTCCTGGAGCCAGAAGGGCGCGACATCCCCGAAATTTATGTGCAGGGCTTTTCTACGGGATTGCCGGAAAAAATCCAGCTTGCCATGTTGCGATCGCTCCCCGGTCTGGAACACTGCGCCATGCTGCGCCCCGCCTATGCCGTGGAGTATGACTACCTGCCCGCGACCCAGTGCTATCCCACCCTCATGACGAAGAAAATTGAGGGGCTGTTCTGCGCGGGCCAAGTCAACGGCACCACGGGCTACGAAGAAGCCGCCGCCCAGGGATTGGTTGCCGGAGTCAATGCGGCTCGGTTTGTGCGCCACCAGGAGATGATCACCTTCCCCCGCGAGGGTAGCTACATTGGCACCCTGGTCGATGACCTGTGTACAAAAGACCTGCGCGAACCCTACCGGATGCTGACCAGTCGTTCGGAATATCGCTTGATTTTGCGATCGGACAATGCGGATCAACGCCTCACGCCCCTCGGTCGGGAAATTGGTCTGATTGACGATCGCCGCTGGCAACTGTTCCAACGCAAGCAAGCCAACATTGCCGCCGAAAAAGAACGGTTGCACGAAACCCGCATCAAAGAACATGACGAACTGGGGAAAGCGATCGCTGCCCATACCGGACAAGCCATCAAAGGTTCCGTCACTCTTGCCGATTTACTCCGCAAACCGGGGTTTCACTACGCCGATTTGGTGCAGTTTGGGCTGGGCAATTCTGAGTGCGATCGCGCCGAAACTGAAGCTGTCGAAATTGACATCAAATACGCCGGATACATCCATCGGCAACAATCCCAAATTGAACAAATTGCCCGTCAAGAACACCGCAAATTGCCTGCTGATTTGGACTATCACGCGATCGAAACCTTATCGAAAGAAGCCCGCGAAAAACTCACTAAAATTCGTCCCCTCACCATCGGTCAAGCCACCCGCATTGGTGGTGTGAATCCTGCTGACATCAACGCCTTATTAATCTATCTAGAAGTGCGATCGCGCCAAACTCAGCCGATTTCTTCTGTTCCCAACTGACCACCTGTTAAAAACAGGGATTTGCATGATGAAAAACTACCCTTTTGAGTCACCTGAAAACGAACTTCGCTCAGAGTATGACTTCAGCACAATGCCAGGAGGCGTTAAAGGTAAGTACATTCGACACGCCGATGATCATGATGATGAAGACCTAAGAAATAAGTATGATCTTAGTCAATTAAACTAGCCCAATCGCAAGTACCGGCAAAATAAGCTGCGATCGCGCCAGACCCCCCCTCTCCTCCAGCACTCCTGAAAACTCGACCATTGCGTGCGCCGAGGAATTTAACACATTTGTTTACAATAAAGAACGCTACCCACTCTACTCGTTCTGCCTGTTTCTTATGACAGATGCGTAAATCGGTAGCAATTTATATTCTTTTCTCATCACGAAGATTTCTGAGAGAAAAGATTCCCTTTAGCTTGGGACAGGTTTAGCGCAAGTTGGATGCTGTGCTCAAGAAATAACTGTGCAAATATATCTATTTGGGTTCTTCTTCTCCAGCAGAAATCGCAACCGTTTACCGTTGGGAAAACTATTAGCTTGCTGAGAGGAAATCACATGGTTTACAGTGAAGAACCAAGAGGAAGAGTGGTCGATCGCGTATCAACTGTGCCTGTTGTTGAATACCATGATCGGGTTCGTTGGGGGCCAATTTTGGCGGGTCTATTTGTTGCCATCAGTTCCCAACTTGTCTTAAGTGGAATTGCTGCCGCTATTGGTCTAACGACTCTCTCCGGGTCGGGTGCGCCTCGTTCCAATGCGGGAGAAGTCGGTGTAGGCGTTGGCATTGCGGCAATAGTTAGCCTGCTAATTTCTCTGTTTTTGGGCGGCTGGGTGATGTCCCGTGCGTGCGGGCCAATTAACCGCAGTACGGCCTTATTGAATGGTGCAATTCTGTGGGCAACGACTCTCGCGATTAGTGGCTGGTTATTGTCCAGCGGTGTATCGGGTGCGTTTGGTATTGTGGCATCCAATGCAGGAGAAGTGCTCAACCAGGCTCAGCAAAGTGGTGTGAATCCTGGTAATGTCGATCCCAATTTAACTGCTCAGCAGACCCGCGATTTAGCTGGTAATGCGGCAAAAATTGGTTGGTCATTTTCTCTGGGTTCATTGTTGGGTTTAATTGCCGCTTTGGTTGGGGCAACGGTCGGCAACAAGTCATCACGGCCTGAGGTTTACCGGACACCAGACTAACTTGATCTCCTGGTGATTTGGGGATTGCCCCAATTGCAGATTTGTGCCCCAATACTTTAACGCAGCCTATTTGTTTTGTGGTCGTCAATGTAGTTTGAATCGCCTTTGTGCGTTCTGTGTGATTCCTGATAATTAGCTCACGCTCAAAGGCGACGAATTCGTTGCGATCGCCCCTTGTTCTAAGACTAGATAATGTCTGATCAAAACCTCGGAGGTTTCGATTTTCCACTGATTAGATACCTCAGTTGGAGTCAAATCTCTGAGGCTTGTTTGTATTGTATAGCTAGCAATTGAATTGTCTCAAACTGAAGTCTGAGTGAAACCAATTTGAACCAAAGATGTGTGGATTTTAGCCTGTATTTCTATGACAGTTAGATTGCTCGCGATGCCATTGGTGCTAGAACTGCGAAGACTGGATGAATCGCAATCTGGATCGCCAGCAGACTAAGGCAGTTAAACCCGGAGTTGGATGACGCACCGCCCTTAAACTCTGCACCATACGTGTGCTAGAGAAACCTCCACCGAGAACTACGCTCTTCTCTGGAGGGGCATGACCTAAATAAACGGTTTGTTAGGTCAAAATACTTCAAAATACTGGGCTCTATATCCGTTTCAAGGCGTAAGCGCGTAAATCAAAATCAGCAAGTTGTCGGGCGGCATTGTTAGAAAAGCGCAATACCCGATTCGGTGCAAGCCGACCCTGTGCATAGAGCGCAAGCTCATAGAGGATACCAGCTTGTTGTTCCTCCTCAAAGTCTACCAGCACTGCCCCTGCACATTGTTCAGCATAGCTCCAGTTCTCCTCAGCCAACGCGATCGCCGCTTCTGCAATCCAGGGTTCCCAATAGAGACTCCCGCCATACGACGAAGCCTGTTTTGCCCGATTCGTCTTCCAGCAACGCTGCGCCTGCCGTGCTAGTGCAATTCCTTCAGACCGCCGACCTAAGGCAATCAGAAGCCACGCCTCTTGCATGTACAAATGATGAGAATCTCCAGGATTTGCAACTCGGGTTGCTTTCAGTTTTCTCTCTAATTCAGCGTCAGTCATGGTGCTTATCTCCTTACAGCGAGTTCCAGGTTGCAGGCTAACTGGGCAGGTGAGCCGCAGCAAACTCCCATTGATAACTGGTGTTCCCTTCGCACTAACCCTGTGTTAGCCGTCTTTGCTACTGTTCAGGTGAAATAACAGTCTCCACGCTGCGGGAGATGGAAAGGTTTTCATGGAGACCTCAAAACCTGGCGTTTAGCAAAAACAACTCTAATGTCTCACTAATTTCTCCATGATGAAAACGATCTCAAGCATGAACCTGAATTTTTTGCTTGGGGCGAGGCGATGCAGACGGCGACCATTGTCTATCATCCGCTGTCGATAACCGTTGAATTTCAATAGACAACTGCTCAACGGTTGGTGTGCACGGGCGTTGTTAGTCTGCGATCGCTTACTCCAGGCATGAGCATCGTGCGTTTTCAGCAATCTATTAATGCCGTGGCAAGCATCATATTCAGGAACGCCTTTTACAAGATGGCAGTTGCACTGCAACCCTTTTAGGCAGGAAATTTCAAGCCTAGATTACAAATTTTTCCATCGTATTTTGTCGCTACTCCTGCTTGGGCAATTGGCAATCAACCAGTTTCCATAATCTAAATCTATCGTTTTAAGAAAAAAAGGCATTTGCTCTTATCAATTCGGGAGGAATATAGTCACAGTATTCAAACGTAATGAGATTGCATTGAGAGCGCCGTATCTAACAAACAAGATCACGATTTCTCATAAGCGCATTGATTAGGAGCTATGTAATGGATTGGTTCACAAATACAGCCGTAATTGGGGCTTCCGTCGCGATTGCAACCACCTTTGATGACAACATTTATTTGACCGCTTTCTTTGGTAAAGTCAATCGCAAGTTTCGTCCACGCCATGTGATTATTGGTGAGTTCTTAGGATTCACCGCTTTAGTCCTTGCCAGTCTTCCAGGGCTTCTCGGTGGTTTGATTTTGCCTGCCTCTTGGATTGGGCTGTTAGGGTTTTTACCGATCGCGATCGGCACTCGCAACCTGCTCAGTCGGGAAGAATCAGTGCCTCAAACCGTTTCGCCTGACACTGCCGTAAAAGATCCCGCCCCACCGCGTAAACAATCGCTTTGGTCAACGTTGCGCGATCGTCAAACCTACCGCGTCTCTGCTGTCACGATCGCAAACGGTGGCAATAACATTGGAATTTATGTGCCCTTGTTTGCAAGTAGTAGCATTGCCAGTGTCGGAGTCATTGTATCCATCTGTTATGCCGCAGTTGGGCTTTGGTGCTTGCTGTCATTTTGCATGACTCGTAATCCTTTGATGGCTCCTGTTCTTAGCCGCTACGGTCAGAAAGTTTTCCCCTTGATTCTCATTTGGCTCGGCTTTTCAATTCTGCAAAAAAGTGGCTCTTTTGGCTTGCTACCGGGGTTGGGATCTTAACTATTCATAGAAAACGATTATTTGCAGTCTAATCCTCTTCCGTGCAGGAGCATCTAGCGAACTGGTTAGATCATCAAAAGCTACATAAGCTATAAATCATGCCTGCCCATTCTTTCCTAAATCAAAGCGCTTAATGATTTGATTTCCTGTTGCTGTAAGTTCTTCTAAGCGCGAAACCCAGCGATCAAAAATAGGACAGTTGTTTCCACCCATCCCTTCGCGCTCAAAATTTTTCCGTTACTATCACTGATCCTATCCAAGCTTCAGATAATGAGTGCCTCTCAGTATCAATTTTTGCAGTCTAACGACGCAGTTTAGCCGCAACTGATCGGCTCACACTCCTCACCAAGAGCTTTGATTGTCCGTTCCAACGGAGGGTTAGCTAGCTTGGCGATCGCTGTTGTTTTCTATATAACGGCGCAACACCGAGTTGATCAGAGCTTTGTACTCTGCACCTTGCGACTGAAACCACAGCATCACATCGGGATCAAGCTGAATTAAATGATGGGCTTGGGTCGCCGGAACCCGCAAAGTAGCTTTTTCAAAAAACTCCTCCGTCAAAGGCGGAATGTCAGAGTAATCAATTCCCTCATCTGTCATTGCCTCTAGTGCTTCCCAGTTAGTACGTGAGGTATTGCTCGAATCGTTTGCGCTCATATCGGTTTGCCTTTCGTGCTGAAATAACCCGGATGATATTACTTTGTCGTTCTGTCCAAACAACAACCGCTACGCCGTTTCCCAAAAATCCGATACCGACCCAGCGATCCTCACTGTAATCAATCCGATCATCAAGTTCAATCAACATTGGACTTTCAAACATCTCAGGGACATCGGCAAAATCAATTTGGTGCTTGCGAATATTTTCAAGGTTTTTCGTTTCGTCCCACTCGAACTGCATGAAGGTCTAGTGAATGCGAGTTCAGCCACTTCCTATTATTACGCATTCCAATCGGGAATAAGGTGACGTAATTATTTCTCTACATTCCAACGACTTGGACGTTGTTTTGGATCAAACCAAAGTGCGCCCTGCTTGAGCCAATGCTCGCGGTAAGCTGGATTGTCATCGTTACCGTATTCACAACCACAGCACTCACAGATCCAGTAGGAATAGCGTACCTCTGCTTCATCCACTGGCTCTGACCAAGACAACCACAAATTGGGCAGTTGGAGATTTTTATATACAAAATTTATAGCTTAACTGAGTTCCAAACACCAATCAGTCATCCTCAGTTTTCGGAAAGAACCCGGCTATCCGAACTAGAGGTAATTGGCAATTGCCATCTTTTTAGAAGCTTGAATAGCCCAGCGGATAAAATAACAAAAATTTAATTCATTTGAAATTATGACGTCCAACATTCCGAGAGTTATAGGTACGATATATACCCCTTCACTTCTATGAAAGATACTCCCTTTTTGTATATTAAAATCACCAATTTCCTCAATAGCGGTCTCCTTAAAGGCTGGGCCGATAAAAAAACTTAAGGCCCTCCCCTTGCAGGCTCTCCAGCATGTTTTCTCAATTTCTGGTCTTGCTACTTTGTCAGCCTGGTAATTCTTACATTCTCCTATCAAACATGAAGGGCAATCTCCAATGAGACCCCAAGCTTCATAAATAGTCTCATCAACAGTCATTAGGTTAATATCTATTTGCCCTAAAGCTGTATCTCTATTGGTGACAGACAAAGAACTAATAAGAGATATTCTATTGAATAGACTCTTTAGTAAATCCTCTAAAAGATCACCTTGCTCTTTAGGATTTTTGAAGTTTCCAGCTTTTATTTTTGTTAATATCTCCTTCTCAATCTTATAATCATCATCGCAAGTAAAGTTATTGTTGCAAGTCATAACATTTCTTTTGCGACTATCGTTGTGAGTAGATTTATTGATGAAATCCCGAATATCTAATAAAAATTTGTCGCAATCCATAACTATCTCGTACTCTTGCTTTCGAGAGGCTGAATATAAATTGCAACTTCGAGTTGACTATTAAGATATGTGAATTCACATGATTCACAGTAAGTCATTTGATTACTTGGATCAACCCGATGAAATTCAGGGCAGAAGTACCTTTTAACAACTTTAAGCTCACCAGATGCTTGCAAATCTAAAAATGTTTTGTAAAGCTCCCCTTCTATTACATGGCAATAATCGGCTATGTCAGAAATACCTATCAAACCACCTTGATAGTATCCTTCAATGTACTTACGAACACAATTAGCCGTTCTGGGTTCCATCTTGGATATTGCCAGAAAGTTTAATTAAGTACACAATATACGTTACCACTTCTTCAGGTACATATTCCCTAAAAAACAATCCTCCAGTTTTTGTAATTGAAAATGAATATTTTTTCTGTTTATACCTAAATGATATATTACCTTTAACTGGATTTTTAATCATCTCTTTTAGCATTGCCTGAGCTACAGGATTAGTCTCTTCATCTAAATCCCTCAGATCTTCAAGAGTAGCTTCAAACATTGATGCTTTAATTCCAGGAAAAGGAGAGGCAATACGTTTGTAAGCACCATTAAGTGCTTTCTTTAATGAATCAATTTTAACTATTTGTCTAATGGGTTTGACTAAGCTTTTCTTAACATCCTCACTCTCACCAATAAAATAGCTCCTTGCCGCCGAAAAAGGATTGTTATCATCTAAAATTGCAGTCGATACAAAATCTCGTACGACTTGATAAGGACCGCGAATTTCTAATATGTCTAGATCTTTTCTAATTATAATTTCAAATTCTGTGGTTGGATGAAAAGATACAATTTCCAGTCCGTTTAGTTCCTCTTTCTTTTCTTGCCTAGAGCCAACTAAAAATATTGCTTGGCTAGGGAAAGAGACTTGTTTAATTTCAGCCTGAGATTCTGTTTCTTTGCTTTTCGCTTGATCAATCTCTAAATACTTTTGATTAAGTTCAACAACAGTATGCAGATGAAAAGTATAGTTTTGCCCTATGAAACAATTGTTGTCCCAAGATCTGACCCAATCGACTATATTGCTAGGATCTGCTAGAGATATTAAATAGTCTGCTTCGCGTGCTGTTAAAACGGCATCCCTCAGAAAATCCTTAAACTTTCCAACAAATTCAACATTCTTATTCTTGATCTGATACTCAAGGATAATTCTACTTACGATTCCATTCTGACTTTTTATCTCACTAAAGTCTAAATCTTGCTCCCAAAACTTTGCCAAGATTTCTTTTGGTAATCGGCTTAATCTTCTACTCAGCAAATGCTCCTTAAACTCAAGCTTAGATTGATTTGCGAGAGAGGATTTTGAACTTAACGTGTTCATGTAATGCTTTAAACTAAAAGGGCAGGTTTTTTAGGAGATTTAGTGTTACAAATCTAGCTTGACAGCTTAGGCATTAGTGTAACTCACCATTGACTTAATGAGCAATATGGACATGGTTCAAAACAATGCTCTATCTGCAATGCCGCATCATAAGAGCAGCAAGATAACTGTTTATTAGAGAGAACATATCTGCCTAATACCCTGGTTTGGGGTGATTAGGTGGAAATACGTCAGTCTAATTCCCTAATTTGGGGTGATTGGACTGATTAAACTCAATCTAGCCACTGATTCGATTGATGGTTTGAATTCGTTAATTTTTTATTCATAGTTTCGTTGTGGATCGCTCTTGCTGGGCAGATATCTGAGCGATCGCGCAGGGGCTTGTTGGAGCAAGTGCGTGATGCGTATCCATGTTTTGAATTGGGGCGATCGCTCCCTACTTTTTTCTTATGGTCGGCGGAGCCAGCGGGCGCGGAGTCCGGCGGTTTTGGCGGCCTGGTAGTCTTCGGTGAAGCTGTCGCCGATGTGGAGAGCCTGGTGGGGGGCGATCGCGTGTTTGCTTAAGGCGACTTCAAAGATGTGGCGATCGGGCTTGGCGGCTCCGGCTTCTGAGGAAATTGTAATGGAGGAGAAGTAAGCCTTGAGGTTGAGGACTTGTAAGACGGTGTAAAGCCGCGAGTCAAAGTTAGACAGAATCGCGAGGGGAATGCCCTGGTCTTGCCACCGCTCCAGAGTGGGGATGACATCGGGATAGACAAACCAGGCATCAGGAGTCGCGAAGTGCGCATAGAGCATGACAAAAAACGCCTCAAAGTCGGGAAAGAGGTGTTTTGCATCAGCCTGGGTAAAGGTTTGCACCGCAATGGCATACCACCAGTCATATTCCCGCTGGGGCAGTTCTGCCAGGGGGCAATCGGGAAAGGCTGGCGCACTGGCGGCTTTGAAACTGGCAAAAAAGGCTTGATTAATTTTGGCTGGAGACAAAGCGACCCCAAACCGTTGGGCAACGGTGGCGTATTGTTCACCAACGCTGCCCTGCACGCCAAACAGCGTTCCAACCGCGTCTAAAAAGATGACTTGGGGGCGATCGCTGAAGGAATAAGTCATAACGGTCTGCTATTGGCGGCCAATTTCTGACCAGATGCGGGTGGGCAAGCCCCAGACATAGATGAACCCATCGGCAGCTTTATGGTCGAAGACATCTTCTTCGCCGTAGGTGGCCAAGTCGGGGGTGTACATGGAGGTTTCGGCTTTGCGGCCAACCACCGCCGCCGTCCCCTTAAAGAGTTTAACCCGGACAGTTCCCGTGACGCGCTGTTGCGTGTTGAGCACAAAGGCATCCAAGGCGGATTTGAGGGGGCTATACCACAGGCCGTTATAGACCATTTCGGTATAGGTTTGTTCAATGCCGCGCTTGTACTGGGTGACATCGGCAGGCAGGGTCAGGCTTTCCAGGTCTTTGTGCGCTTCGATGAGCAGCAACAAACCGGGGGTTTCGTAGATTTCACGAGATTTGATCCCGACGAGACGGTTTTCGATCATGTCGATGCGGCCTACCCCATGCCGTCCGGCGATCGCGTTCGCTTCGGTAATCAGCGCAATGGGATCAAGCGCCTTGCCATTGATCCGTACCGGAATCCCTTGTTCAAACTCAATCTCGACATACTCCGGCTCGTTGGGCGTATCGGCGATCGCCGTGGTCATGGTGTAAATATCTTCCGGGGGTTCTGCCCAGGGGTCTTCCAAAATCCCCGCTTCTACGGCCCGCCCCAACAGGTTTTCGTCAATACTGTAAGGCGAAGCTTTTTTCACCGGCGACGGAATGCCAAATTTTTCCCCATAGGCGATCGTTTCTTCCCGGCTCATGCCCCACTCCCGCGCCGGGGTGAGGACTTTTAAGCTGGGGTTGAGCGCGGCGATCGACACATCAAACCGCACCTGGTCATTCCCTTTACCCGTGCAACCGTGGGCGACTGCATCCGCCCCATATTTTTCTGCGGCTTCCACCAGCAACTTGGCAATCAGAGGCCGGGCCAGGGCGGTGGAAAGCGGATACCGATTTTCGTAGAGGGCATTGGCCTGGATAGCGGGAAAAGCGTAGTCTTTGACAAAACTGTCCGTTGCATTAATGACCAACGATTCGACTGCGCCGGAGTCCAGTGCCTTCTGGCGGATGGGCTCCATGTCGGCCCCTTGCCCCAAATCTGCCGCCAGGGTAATCACTTCCTGCACGCCCCATTCGTGCATCAGATAGGGGATACAGACGGAGGTATCCACGCCTCCAGAGTATGCCAAAACAACTTTATTGGCGCGACCCATGATGAACTTGGCTCAATCGAAACAACTGGATCATTATCGATCCAAAGGGTGACAATTCATGTCAGGGAAGGTACAAAATTGAAAACAGGCCCCCAGGATACGCCGCAACAGTGTGTGCAGCCCATCTGAATCCCAAATTCATTCTGAAGTTCTGCGATCGCGGGATGATGCTGTCTTTAGCTTAGTTTAGGATGGGCGGTTAGGATTGCCCAACCGTGCAGTGGTTCTCCCACCAGGCTTGCCGGCTCAATTGCCCCATCAACGATAGGTCGCCAGAAATTTGTTATGCCGATGCGAATCAACTTTGGACGAGAAATCTGCGGACAGCTCGAACTCGCAGAGACACGGGAATGGCTGGTGACCAATGGCATTGGTGGTTACGCCGCTGGGACAGTTCCCGGTCTGTTAACGCGCTGTTATCATGGCTTGCTGGTGGCGGCGCTGGATCCGCCTCTGGGCCGCACGGTGCTGCTTACCAAGTTAGATGGCACTGTGGTGTACGGCGATCGCTATTATGCCATCCACACCAACCGCTGGAGCGATGGTGCCATTGGCCCTCACGGTTATCGCCAGCTTGAACGGTTTGCCCTGGAGGGGACGGTGCCAGTGTGGCGCTATGCCTGCGCCGATGCCCTGCTGGAACAGCGGATTTGGATGCAACCGGGTGCGAATACGACTTATATCTACTACCACCTACTCCGGGCGACCCAGCCTTTTCACCTCACCTTAAAAGCCCTGGTCAACTATCGGGATTATCACAGCCGTACTCGGGGCCAGGGATGGACGATGGCAGCGATTCCTGTAGACCACGGCGTTCAGGTTTCGGCCTATGAAGGAGCCACCAAATTTTTGCTGATGAGCGATCGCGCCCAATTTGACCCGGTGCATGACTGGTATTTTGGCTTTGACCTGGCCGCAGAACGGGAACGGGGCCTAAGCGATCGCGACGACCACCTCCACATTGCCACCCTTCACACCGCCTTGGCCGTGGGCGAAACCCTGACCATCGTTGCCAGCGCCGAGCAACAGTTCTCGCTCAATGGCGAAGCCGCCCTCAAAACTCGCCGCATTTACGACCAAAAACTGTTGGGCCTGTGGAAATCAAATCGGCCTGCCGAAAGCCGCGAAAACCGCGAGTTTGCCAGTCGTCTGGTGCTGGCCGCCGACCAATTTCTGGTGAACCGGGCCACCCCGGATGATCCCAACGGCAAAACCATCATTGCTGGCTATCCCTGGTTCAGCGATTGGGGGCGCGATACTATGATCAGTCTCCCCGGTTTAACCTTGGAAACAGGCCGCCCGGAAATCGCCCGGTCGATTCTCCGCACCTTTGCCCGTTATGTTGATGAAGGGATGATTCCCAATCGCTTCCCGGATGTGGGCGAAACCCCAGAGTACAACACGGTCGATGCGACGCTGTGGTATTTTGAAGCGCTCCGGGCTTACTACGATGCCACCGAAGACGATGACCTGCTGCGGGAACTGTTTCCGACCCTGGCTGATATTATCGACTGGCACTGCCGGGGCACACGCTTCAATATTCATCTCGACCCCGCCGATGGGTTGTTGTATGCGGGGGAGGCGGGGGTGCAACTCACCTGGATGGATGCGAAAGTGGGGGATTGGGTGGTGACGCCGCGTATTGGCAAACCTGTTGAGGTGAATGCGTTGTGGTTCAATGCCCTACGGACGATCGCGAAGTTAGCCCGCCGTGTTGGCAAGCCCCACCAAGAGTATGACGCGATCGCCGATCGCACCCTGGCCCGGTTCAGCCGCTTTTGGAATAGCGATCGCAACTATTGCTATGACGTGCTCGATGGCCCCGATGGGGATGATGATTCCCTGCGGCCCAACCAAATTTTTGCCGTTTCCCTGCCCGAAAGTCCCCTGGCCCCGGCCCAGCAAAAAGACGTGGTGGATGCCTGTGCCCAAAATCTTCTCACGTCCTATGGGCTGCGATCGCTCGCCCCCGATCATCCCCGCTACCAAAGTGCCTGCCTTGGCCCCCCGCTCCGCCGGGATGGAGCCTATCACCAGGGCACCGTTTGGGGGTGGCTGTTGGGGCCATTCGTCATTGCCCACCTCAAGGTCTACAACAACCCCGCCAAAGCCCGAGAATTTCTGGAACCCATGATGAACCACATCTACGGCGGCGGTATTGGCACCCTCAGCGAAATTTTTGATGGCGATGCCCCCATGACCCCACGGGGATGCTTTGCCCAAGCCTGGACGGTGGCTGAAACCCTCCGCGCCTGGATGGCCACCGAACCCGTCGCCAAAGATTAATATGTCGTCAAAGCCTAATACTGTTTGCCATTTGGCTGTGCTGTTGCCCTATGCCCCCCCTCATCAAACGCGCCTTTCTCGACACCCCAGACGGCCAAATCCACTATCGGATCGGCGGTACTGGTGAGCCGTTGCTCCTGTTGCACATGAACCCCCGCAGCAGCGATGAATATCGAGAACTGATGCCCTTACTGGCTCATAATCATCAGGTAATTGCGATGGATTTCATGGGGTTTGGCGATTCAGATAAGCCTCCCCGGCTGTATTCGGTGGCAGACTATGCCCAAACGGTTATTGCGTTGCTAGATGCCTTGGGAATTGCGCAAGTCAATCTCCTGGGTAATCATACCGGGGCTTTTGTGGCGGGTGAAGTGACGGTGGCTTATCCCGATCGCGTCAAAAAATTGATTTTGGGTAACGTGGCCGGCTTTGGTGCTGCTGGTCAAGCGGATCTGTTGCGTCGGTTTGAAGCAGGCTTTCCGATCAAAGCTGATGGTTCCCACTTGTTGGAACGCTGGCAGGCGCGATCGCGCTACATCGGTACCCCCGAACTCAACCATCGGTGGGTCTTAGACGACCTCAAGTGTCATGGCTACCCCCTCTACGCCGTTTGGGCTGTGGCTCACTACTGCACCGCTGCCCCCAGCCGATTTCGCCAAATTACCCACCCCACCCTCATCCTGTGGGGCATTGACGACATGGAAGAGTTTGAGCGCCTTGGCCTTGCCCTCGCCCGCGATCGCTTCTTTCTCTCCGAAGCGATTCCCCATGCCGCAGTGGTGGAATTTGATAACGGCACCATCTGCATGATGAACCAAATTCCAGAAACTGTCGCCGCTGCCGTGGTGCCCTTTCTCCACTCTGCCTAGCTAGCCCAGGCGATAATTCAGCCCAGGGTTCCACGGGCGATCGTTGGTGCTAACCACGCTCTTCCAACCTGGGGTTGTATTTAGTGGCGTGCGACCAAATCAAACGAAGCCCGTGACCCTGCCGGACAGGCCATCTTGTCAGTCGCCGTCTCTGGAATTGAGACAAACTGTGGTGGCATAGTCGAAGGCCCATTCGATTCACAAATTTGTGAAATGGTCAGATTCTCAGCAGATTTGCTATTCACCGCAAACACCACCCCCGTCAAACTGCGCAGGTTTGGTTTCCGTGGGGAAGCCACAATCGCCACTCCCTTTTTGGCATTTGGTTTCGCCTTCAACGTGTATTGGTAGGTTGGCGATTGCATTGTAATTTCGGCATCGCCCAACTCAGTAGGCGAAACAGTGAAGCGATTGTTTTCAAGGTAGTGTTTCTTTTGGTCAAACAAGACCGATTGAATCGTATCTCTGGCTTCGGATTCCAGCGAAATCGTGTTTTGCCCCGCCACTTTCGGAGGCTGATTACCACACCCCGCGATCGTGACAGCAAGAACCATCGCTAGAGTAGATAAAGAGGTGCTTGGACGCATAGCAGCTAAGTACTCACAAAAGAATTAATCAACAGTCTCAATGGATAACTGTAAAACCGTCGTGAAGTCGAGAAATGCACCCAATCTGTCAATCCTTGAAGCCATGCTCGTGACCTTCACAACCCGAAGATGGCACCAGCCAAAAAACGAGATTTCACTGATTTGACGCTGTGACCACACTCTAGACTTCGAGCAAGCTTAACTGCTGCACAATCAACGCTTGACCCGGCGAGGGAGAATACAAGTCTTGAGCCAATCATTCCAGCGCTTCACACAAAACATATCAAAATGCGTTGTTCAGTTAAGCTAGCTTCCATCCCAAACTTTACAGTAGTGTGGCTTCCACTTTCTCAAGTGGCATACCCCAGCGGTTTACTGAGTCTAGAAATGCCTGCCCGTAAAGTTTTGGCTAACCTCATTCCCCACACTCAAGAAAAATACAACCCCAATGTTGAAATTACGGGGCTGTAGAATCATTATGCCGTGACTACTTCCGTATTTACCCTGAAGCTTGCGTAAAGTTTACCGTCTGAAGATAAAGATTCTAGCTCCAACCTGTTGTTTTGTTCCCTAAAGCGGCATTTCTGTCTTGTCCTAAAACTCTCATCACCGCTCTGCACTGCTGTTTTAGTACCGCAGCACGAACTATTTTTTTTGGACGAAATGGTAGAAAAATTGCCCCATACCTACAAAAAAAGGGGCAGGATCAAACTACCCCTCACTCAAACCATCTTGTAAGCTTTAAAACTTAACTTTGGGCCAATCTGGTAAGCGCATCGGCAGGCCCAAAGAGGTGACCCAAACTTCTACCATGCAAAGTTAGCTG
The DNA here is from genome assembly GCA_964475335.1 of uncultured bacterium. Taxonomy (GTDB): domain Bacteria; phylum Cyanobacteriota; class Cyanobacteriia; order Leptolyngbyales; family Leptolyngbyaceae; genus CAYYWG01. The sequence continues at coordinate 30,128 of CAYYWG010000009.1, read as the reverse complement.
TGTAGACTTTTCGGAATAAAAAGACTGCTGAAACTAAAAAGAGAACCATTGCCAAAATTAATGACAATCCACCGGATAGCCCGGTTGCCCCGATGACATATTTCAAGGGAATAATCATGGCGTGGGTCACAAAGAAGGGAAAGGCCAAAATGCCGACAGAGGCGATCGCTTGAAAAACGAATTTGCGGGGTGTACTGAATGTGTTGTATTTAGACAGCACATTATTCATCCAGCGCAGGCCAATCAAAATACAGCCAGCATAGACCAACCAGCGCCAGAGATAAGTTGTTTCCAACGGCCACATAGCCCAGCGATATTCTCTCCCCGAGTGCGAACAAATCACAACTCCTGCCGCAATTAATGCCAACCCTAACCAAGTGAAGCTGTCAGGAATATCTTTACCGGCATCAACTTCTTGTCTGATCGAAATTCCAACGGCAACACCACCTAACGTGCCTGCGGCTAAATTAAAGTAGCTGTATTTAGCACTAATCATTAATTTAGCCAGTTCAACAAATCCTTGGGCTGGATAGGCCGTCAGCGGTGAAAAGATGTAGTAGTGAATGCAATATAGCAACACACTCAGTAATACTGCCCCAGCGATCGGATTTTTGAATTTTGACACAAGCCAAAACCACATCGGTAAGGTCAAGCTAATCAATAAATAGTACGTCAGCACTGAATAGAACGAGTTTGTAATATCAGTCAGGGAGTGAATTTCCTGGGTGACAAAACGGCGTGCTACTTCTACTGAAGATAAAGCTAAAATTCCTGCGCCGAGTAATAAAGCTGTTGTTCGAAGAATCTGGTTTAGCCGATGGCGATCGCTTTTGAAAATCGTAAACATCGAATATCCCGCAGAAACCCCATAGATAATCGCAAAACCAGGGGTACCAGTTGCTAGAATCGGTGCGAGAAAAGGCTTTATCCCTGATATAAATGCTGGTAGAAGATTAAGAAAGGCATCTGACCAATGGGCAAAGATCACACACAACACCAGGAAGCCCCGCAGGATATTAATGTTCAAGCTTGCTTTGGTGTAGGAATTTGAAATTTTATGGGACTGCTGAGATTTGTCTGCATAGCCCTCCATTCGCTCTGCCAATTCCCGCACTGATAATCCCTGCAACATGCCTTTAGCAATTTGGGGAGAAATACCTAACTTCTCCATTTTGACCATGACTGAAATTGCCGTTAGGGAATCTCCCCCAATCTCAAAGAAATTATCATTAACATTAATATGGTCAACCCCTAGCACCCCTTTCCATGCCGCAATAATTTCTCTCTGGCCCGGTGTGAGATCGGTTGGTAGTTCTGCCTCTGTAGGGGGATTGATTGATGCAATATTGGGTGCCCAATTGGCATTAGCCGAGGCAATTCGCTCCATGCGCTCCGTGTAGAGTTGCCCAAGTTGCCGTCGTTGGACTTTGCCGGTGGCTGTTGTGGGAAACTCATCAAATTCCATGACTTTAATCGCATCAGGACTTTGAATATTCCGTTTGGCCACAGCTTTAATGGCAGCCGTTTTAATTACTTTAGGATCAAGGTCTGCACTCTTGAGCAAGCCAACTAGAATTGCATTGCCGCGCATTGGGTCATCGACCCGCGCGATCGCAATCCCCGCTTTGAGATTTAACTCTTCTCGAATGAGTTTTTCAATATCATCCGGTGAAAGCTTGATGCCGCCACAGTTAATTAGGTCGTCGGCTCGGCCTAAATAGTAGATATAGCCATCTTTGATTTCACCCAAGTCGCTGGTTTCTAACCAACCTTCGGCATCAATATTTTTCTTGAGTTGACCTTCAATGAGTAAGTCTTCGGCGACGTGGGGGCCGCGAATCATAATTTTGTGATCAGCCGAAAGTTTAATCTCGGTCTGGCCATAGACTTTCCCTACTGATTCGAGGTGTTCCCCGTGGGTTTGATCAATTCTGAGAAAGGTGGAACGCGAGGCTTCGGTTAAACCATAGTGTTGAACAATAATTGCATTTGGAAATAACTGGCGGAGAGTTTCTTTCTCTTGCCGACTCATGTACTGGCTGCCAATCTCAATCCATTTAATAGCATGAGTTTCGTCGCCAAAAATATCAATGCACTGAAACAATGTCCGCCACAAACTTGGTACGGCGGAAATGGCATTAATTGACCCCGCTAGTAACAAATCTCGAATTTCTAAGGGGTTAAACCTATTTTCTGGAAGATAGAAATGCCCCCCGGCGGTAGCCACGGCGCGGCAACGCCCGAAGCCAAAAGAATAGTTGACCGGAACGCCAATGTACTCACGAATGCTGGAGTCTACTTCCATGATGGCGTTGAGGCGTGTGACCACATCGTTTAGGGCGCGATGGGATAATAACACCCCTTTGGGTAGGCCAGTGGTGCCGGAGGTGAAGGCGATTTGAGCGATCGCCCTTGTATCCGATGATTTCGGCGTGAACTGTGGCTTGCACCAACCAGTCTGCGCCTTTGGCGTAATGATGTTAGATGCCCCTGTGACTTCAATTTTGTAAGTGTCAGCTTCATCCCGTAGAAATACGGCAATTTTGTTTTCAGCAAAGCACGTAAAGATCTGGTTGACAAAGTCGATGGAATTGACCGCGATAATTCCAACAACCTCTTGCTGACTCATAAATGGAGAATCTTTTATTAGCTGCATCTTAGTCACAATGTCACAATCCTCAATGATGAACGCGGACGAGTGCTTCGGGGTAGTGTTGTACGGCCTAATGACAATCTTGGCTGCACCTAGAGTGCCCAAAGTCGGGGTAAATTTACCTTCGTGAAGATGTTCTTTCGGAAATTCTGCTGAGTCGGCCTGGTGCTCGCTCCATCATGATTTCCGTATACGCATCCCGGATGTTCTGTAGAAAACCGGAGACGGATGGTGTCTAGAACTGCCCCCTGCCCGTGCCCCGATCGCATCATTTTTCCCCAACACAGGGGTTAGCCATTGCGGTTTGCTTTGCTGCTCTGATAAAGGCAAATTGCCGATCGCCATCGTTCGGAGCCGTGTCATCGTTCGGAGCCGTGTCATTGGGCTGTTAATTGGGCCGAGCGCTATAACAACGACGGGGAGAACGCGCTGGGCGGGCCAGCAGCAACCAGGGTGCCCCGATCGAGTTGAACAATCCATGTAGCTCGTTGGATGACTTGGGGGCGATGGCTAATCAAGAGGGTGGTTTGGCCGCTGCGGTATTCGAGGAGGCGATCTAAAACTTGGGCTTCGCTGGCGGGGTCGAGGTTGGCGGTGGACTCGTCGAGGATCAGGATGGGGGGATGGTTGACGATCGCCCGGGCGATCGCTAACCGCTGGCGCTGACCACCGGAGAGATCAGTGCCAAATTCTCCTAATACGGTTTGATATTTGTCGGGTAAGTTGCTAATAAACTCATCGGCCCCTGTGAGTTGGCACGCCTGGACGATCGCTTCAAACGGCAGATCGGGCTGCCCCAGGCGAAAATTTTCGAGCAGCGATCGCCCCCAAAAATGCGCCTCCTGGGGAATCAGAACTACCTGCTGGCGCACACACTCGCGGGCCAAATCCACCAAATTGTAGGGGCCAATCCGAATATTACCGGCCTGGGGTTGATACAAACCCGCCAGCAACTTCGCCAAACTACTTTTGCCACAGCCCGATGGCCCCACCAGCGCCACTACTTGCCCCCCCGGAATTTCGATGGAAAAGTTTTCCAACAGTTCCAACCGCCCAGGGTAGTGGAAGGAAAGGCGATCGCACACAAGCGGCGCATTGGCGGGGAGTGTCACCGTGGGTTTGGCGATCGGGCTTAACTCAGAGGCATGGTCAATTACTTCGGTGAGCCGTTCCGTTGCGGTTTGCACCCGCGCAAACTCATCCACCAACCGAATTGCCGTGCTTATCAAGCGAGAGAAATTAGCATTGAGGCTGCTAAAGGCCAACAGTTGCCCAATGCTTAAGTCGCCCCGAATTACGAAGGTACTCCCAAGCCACAGCAGGCCAATGCCCCCCGCCCCAGACACCAACCCCGAAAACACCGTGTTGAGAATGCCAATTTGGCTCGTCCGAAAGCCCAATGCCGCCAACCGCCCAAAGCGACTTTGGAGTTCTTCCCACAATTGGGTTTCTGCGGCGGTTGTTTTCAGGGTGAGCGCCCCTTTAAACGTTTCGACCAGCACCCCTTGATTTTCTGCATCGAGCACGATCAAGTTACGGGTTTTTTGTTGCAAGGTTGGCAAAAATACTACCGTCGAAAGACTCATCAACAGTGCGAGGGCGATCGCTGCCCCGGTTAATGGCCAATGGATTAAGCCCATGAACACCAGGGAAACCAGGGCAATAAAAAGTTCGCTTGGCAACCCCACCACAATCTGGGTCGCCAGTTGGTTCAAGGCTTGAATGTCTTGCAAACGGCTGACAGTTTCGCCGCTGCGGTGGGTTTCGTAATAACTCAGGGGCAAATTCAAAATGGCCCGCCCAAACTCCAACACCAAGCCCAGTTCCAGCCGTTGGGCAAAGTAGGCGGTGAGGTTGGCTTGAATCAGCCCTAACCCACTACTAAATAAGGTCAAAACCACAACGGCGATCGCCACCACATTCAACAATTCCCAGTCGCCCCGCACCAACACATCATCCGTCAAGATCTGGATCAAAAAGGGAGCGGCGATCGACAAGAGGCCCAACGCCAAATTCAGCACCAACACTTCGGCCAAAAGCCACCGATAAGTCCACAAGCGCCGCCCTAACTGCTGCCAGAGCGTGGGGCGATCGTCGGTCTCGGTAGCCTTGAAGCGCACGGGGTCAGGCTCGACCAGCAACATCACCCAATCTTGCCACCCGGACCGCAGTTCTCGTTCCGACACATACCGCACCCCCACCGCCGGATCGGCAATCACATACTGCTGCTGCCGTTTGCCATACAACACAACCCAGTGCTGGCCCTGCCAATGGATCACCGTCGGCAAGGGAATTTCTTCCAACCGTTCCAAAATTTGGGGAGCCGCCCGGACTGTCCGTGCATTCAACCCCAGGCGATCGGCCCCACGTTGCAACCCCAACAGGGTGGTTCCTTGCTGTCCGGTGCCGACCAATTCCCGTAACCGATTGAGCGACAGCGATCGCCCAAAATGTTTCGCGATCGCCCCCAAACACGCCGCGCCACAATCTGCCTCACTATGTTGGAGCACTACCGAATATTTCATGCCCACCCAATTTTTTCCATCAGTTAATGCCTTGTTTTTCACGCGATCGCCCACGCAATCAGCAAAAAAAACACCCATTCCTTGCAGAAGGGTGTTTCAGTTTGTTCAGTGCTAATCAGATGAAGTCGCCACTTAACAGCAACGGTATGGCCTTACTGTCAATCGGCTCGCCTGTTTAGTCTTCGTACCGCACATTGACATTCACGACTTGATTCACGCTGCCAGCGTTACTCCGAGCGTTGCTGCCATAGCCACTGGAACCGCCACCAGAATAACCATAGTTATAAGACGGATAGTAGGCATAGGTGCGACGGGGCGCATAGTAATAGGTGGAACGGTAACTCCGATGCCGATGGCACCCACCTTGTACCGTAGCGGCCTGCTCAGTTGACAAGTCAGTAAACAATGGGGAAGTAGCAGTAACTTTCACAGTTTTCTCCTCGTGAACACAGTAAAGAGTAAAAAATCAAACGATAGATGCGGTGCGAGAAACAAAGTTGATAATCATGCGTCAAGCGATAAAACTGCGATCGCCGACCCATGATTACCCAATCACAAGATGGATTGACTGAGGAACCTAAATTTATCCCGATGCGTCATTCAGCACTGTGGATAAAACTAAAAAGAGTGACATCAACTGACCGGATAGTTCCATCGAACTATCCCGATGACTCACATTTGGTACTCCATATTTCTGGGAAAAATCGTGTGATCCGGAGGACACGATTCGATATTTCATATCACTCCAGAAACTATCAATGAGCGACTCAGCACACCTGGATTCAGGCCAACACCGCCCCGTCAACACAAGGGTGACACGTATCCCCCAGCCAAACACCCGCTTTCGCCAGCGCAGTTTAGGCACTGGCTCCGGTGGAAATCCTGGTTTGAACACCCCGTTCAAGCCGCGTTTCCAGCATCGTAAAGCAAAAGTTTGGCCCATTCTTCCAGTCCCACTGCAAAGTTCATGCAGCCCCCGACCAAAGAGTCGTCACCTCTTGGCCGCTGATGCAGCAGAGCGCAAAGACTGATCCTAGACGCCATCTAGGGAATGAGGCCGCCAACCCATGTGAGGGCGAAGCCGAGTTAGTTGTCGCTGAGTCCACTCATTGAGGGAAAATCGGTGCTCAAGCATTTGGCCCTGCCGTCTGCCGCGCCCCAACCACAGGTTAAGGTATCATGCTGAGAGCCAGTTTTTTGGATGAGCGCAACCCATTCAGGAGTTACCACAGGATTGCCCCAATTAGTCAATGACAACATTCACATTGACGCTTTGGTTAACATTGGGAGAACTGCTAGAACTACCGCTTCCACCACTAGGGTAGACAGGATAGTAACAGTAAATAGGGCGATGGTAGTAATGCCCGCCCCAAGCGCCATTAATATTGGCAGCTTCTTCAGCAGAAATTTCAGTAAACACAGCAGATTGTTTGAGCATTTCCATGAGAGAACTCCTTCACTTTTGGGTGAATTAATGGACTGAATTAGACTCAACAATTGGCAAACTCTCCGGATCATTGAGGCTGCCTAGCGGAGTCTGTTCTTGTTTTCTAACGTGGTGGTTCGTATCCGGAGATCTCAGTCTAGGTATTAGTATTTCTTAACGAAGGGAATATCAGTCATCAGTTTTTAGATCATCCAAAAATCAAAGTAAAAGGCAATCAGGCATTTAACCCTGGCGGGTAATATGCATTGGCATTGATTTAGGGTAAAGCCATCGGCTTAGGAGCGATCGCGCCTCGCGTCATACACCATCATCCGCATTCCACCACTCCCATTTTGCCCATTACTACAGCAAATAATTCCCGAACAAAGTGTGCGGATAGCAAGCCATTTTCTGGAAAAAAGGAATGTCCAATTTGGCTTGTATAGTTATGCCTGTGTCAAATCACGTTGCCCCTGTTTTGCCGGTGTTGGAAGATGAATTTTTGCCACCGATGGGGCGGTGGGCCACCACAGGAGCCTGGTTGTTAGTTGGCATTTTGTTGGGAACAGTGAGCTTGGCGGCTGTGACAGAATACCGGATCACCGTAAAAGCGGCGGGTATTGTGCGCCCGGTGAATGATTTAACGGTGGTGCGGGCGCGGGTGAGCGGGACGATCAAACGGGTGGTGGTGCGGGAAAATCAGGCAGTGCAGGCGGGGGAGGCGATCGCGGAGTTTGGGATTCCTGATCGGCTGTCTCTGCAAAAACTCCAAGTCCGCCGTCAACGCTATTCAGAATACATTGCCCAATATCAAGACCAACTCACCCAAATTGATGATCAGCTTCAGCAGGTGTATGGGGCGATCGCAACGGCGACTAATTCGTCCCCCGGTGTCAATGGCGCTGGGGATGGGGTCTTGCCAGCGGCAGTGAATCCAGCGATTGAACAGGCGTTGCAACAACTAACGCTCAGTAACCCTGCTTTGGCGCAACAGTTGACCAGCCAGCGCGATCGCCTCCAGCAACAACGGTTGGCCTTGGTAAACCAGATTCAGCTCGATCAAACCACCCTGCAAACCATTGACCGGGAGTTGAGCCAAACGATTATCCCCGCACCGATCGCGGGTACCATCTTGCGGCTACCCATCGACCCGGCCCGGCCCATCGTTCCTGGCGATATCGTGGCGGAAATTGTGCCAGCCAATGGGCCATTAGTCATTCGCACCAAAGTCATGCCGCGAGATATTAGCCAGGTGCAAGTTGGGCAAACGGCACAGTTGCGGATTTCGGCCTATCCCTATCCCGACTATGGCCTGTTGCAAGGGAAGGTGAGCGAAATTGCGCCGGATGTGGCCATGTTAGAAGATCGCCGTTCTGGGTTGGTAACGCCTTACTACGAAGTGACCATTGAACCTGACACGCCGTACCTCAATCCCCGCGATCGCCAGCACCCCATTCAACCGGGCATGGAAGTGCAGGCCGATATCGTGTCGCGCAAAGATACGGTGTTGCAAGCTTGTTTGCGACGGTTGCGGTTGTGGGTAGATGTGTAGAACTGTGAAGTTGTAGGGGTAGGGCGGTGCCATTTTGCCGATTGCTGTGCGCCCAAACCGAGGGCCAGGAACGACCGGAATCGCAGCAACGGAACTCCCTCCTGTGCCAAGCAGCAGAGAGTTCCCAGCCGATGTCATGGAGTGTAGATGCTGGGGGGCATTACAGCACCCACTTCAATAAGAGTCGATGAACTTGGGCAAGTTGTTCCGGAGATTTGCGGCAAAATTCCGAAAAATTACCCATGAGCAAAAAACTGAACTGGATGAGCGCGGTTGCGATCGCGCAGGGACTCCCCCGGCGACACTAAACCCCGCCTTCCAGCCCCCACGTTAATCCCCTGGCTCTCCTGCGCCTTGTCTTTCGGAGTGTTCCCATGACCCACCTGGCAACCACCCCTGCGGTGTCTACCTTTCGAGCCTCCCATCTGGTGGCAAACCGCTATCGCCTCCAGCAACGACTCGCCACCAAACAGTGGGGCAAGGTTTATCTGGCTGAAGATTGCCAGTCGCCTGCGTCGAAGGCTGCAACGCAGTGTATTGTGTACCATTTGGAGCGATTGTCCACGGTGCCCAATTACGTGCTCCTGGGCCGTGATTTATTTCCGCCGGAGGCCCAAATCCTCAAACTGGCTGGCCACCATGCCCAAATTCCGACTTGCCACGATTTTTTTGAGCAAGAGAACGGTTTTTATTGGGTGCAAGCAGCCGTGCATGGTGAACCGTTGAGTCGGGAACTGGAAACTGCGCCGTGGAGCCCGGAGCAGGTGGTGGTCTTTTTGCGCGAAGTGTTGGAACCTTTGGCCTGGGTGCATCGCCACGGGGGGCAACATGGTAACTTGAAGCCCGAAAATCTGGTGCGACGCGCAGATACTCGCCAGTTAACCTTGATTGACTTTCAAGGGTTAGTGCAAATTCAGTTGGCACTGTTGGCGATGCAGGGGATCGAAGTTCCGCGATCGCAAGCAGCACGGCGGGGCTATCAACCATTGGAACAGTTGCAAGGCTTAACCTGTGCGGCCAGCGATATTTATGCGGTGGGGATGATGGCCGTGCAAGCCTTAACGGGAAAGCTCCCCACCACTTTTCCAATTAACCCGGCCACGGTCGAAATTTTGTGGCAAAGTCATTTGCCCCCGGCCCCGGAGACGCCATTGCGATCGCACCTGGTGGCGGTTTTGCATGACATGGTGCAGTGGGATGTCTCGCGGCGGTTTGCCAATGCGGATCAAGTGCTCCAGTGCTTGGATGCCTTTGCCCCGGTGGTGGTTGCCCCGCCCGCCGCCGACAATGCCTGTACGATTACGGTGCAAGCCAATCCTGTTCCTGCAGAAATGGCACCTCGGCCTCGCGCGATCGCGACAACAACTCCCCAGCCCCCCACAGCCGTTGGTGCGCCCTCGGTGTCAGACTCCGCGATCGCTCTGGCTCCCCGGCCCACGCTCAAAACTTTGCTTCTGGGGGCTTTCACCCATCCTTCGCTCTATTTGGGGTTGGGGGGGCTGGCGGTGGCTTCGACCTGTGCCGTGGTGGGCTGGGGCATGTTGACCTCCGTGGATTTCAACGATCAAACCTATGCCCTGTGGCAGCGGCTTCAACGGGCAATGGGCGGGGGCGAACCTGCACGGCAGGAATATGCCCAGGCCCTGGGGCAACGTTGGTGGCAAGATTGGCAAACGGCTGCAAATGCTTACCAGGCTGCTGAGCAAGCTTTTCAGGAAGGGCGACTGCTGGATGCCCAACAAGCGGCGGCGGCAATGCCCAATATTCCTTTCTGGCGCGATCGCTGGCAGGGGTTGGCTCACCACGTCATTGCCAAGGCCGAAACGGAAGCGAACCAACTTTTGCAAACTGCCTATGATTATGCGCGGGAACGGCGGTTTAATCGGGCGATCGCGGAATTAGACCAGATCGTGCCGGGTACTCGCATTGCGGCTTTGGCGCAGACTAAAAAAGCAGAATATCGCCAGAAGCAAACCATCAAAGCGTGGGCGGATTTACAAAAAGCCTATGACCAGGCCACGGTTCGAGATTTCAGTAACGCGATGACTTATCTGTATCAAATTCCGGCGAACACTCCTGCCTATGCGATCGCCCAACACAAAATCAGCGAATATCGCCAAAAAGAAAAAATTCGGGCGCAATTTTTACTCAACCAGGCTAATAGCCGTGCCCGCCAGCAAAATCTGCTGTCTGCAATTACCACGCTGAACAACGCCCCCATTGGCACCGAACTCGACCCCGTGGTTGATGCTCGCATCAAGGACTACACCACCCAACTCAATCAACGGGCGGCCCAACTGCTCCAACTGGCGAAGCAACAGCAAGCCCTGGGGCAGCGGGATATGGCTCAAGCGATGCTCTGCCAAATTCCGTTGGGCACCACTGCCTATGCTGAGGCGCGGGATTTACTGGCCAGTCCTGCCTTCCAGACCCAGGTGCCCAACGCGATCGCCACGGCCACGGCCCCACCCAAATCGCTGAATCCGGGTGGCTATCTCCGCGAAGCCAGCGCGATCGCCCTTACGACTGCTCCAGACCCAACGGTTAAATGAAGATTTTTCCCAGGGGAGAAGGTTTCATCCGGAAATTTCTGCGTATCTCCGATAAATGGAGTGTCACTTTTATCCCCCAAAAGGTTCATGAAATCACCGTCAGTTCAATCCTTGGTGCCCCTCACGGCGATCGCCTTAGGTGCCACAGCCCTAGCCGCCCAGCCCGGACAAGCAGCGGAATATGGGTATGACGCGGACTATTATGACAACTACGAAACTTGGAATTACGGCAGAACTCGGCTGCGTGTGCCCTCCTTGGATCATGCCTATCGCCGTGGCGCACCGAGTTATCACTATGCCTACTATGCCATTGCCCGTCCAGAATATTTGCTGTAGCCTGCCCCCCGCGATCGCTGCCGCCCGGCTGGTTTTGCCCGACTGTCTTTGATGCTCCCGGCTTGGGCAGGTGGCCCGTCGCTGCGTCGCCCCTTTGTTCCCTGGCCCTGTTGCCCCAATGCAGTTGTTGATGTTGGCCTTGATGCTTTGACGTTGCCCCCCAGGACTTGGTTCCCCCCGTCAACCTGGGCCGACGGGCATCCAGGCCAACCCCGCTCCTGGTGCAACTCCCCATGTCCTATTGCCTTGTCTCAGCCTCCCTCAGGTGCGGACAAGCCAATAGCGCTCTTTACTTTGCCCCCAAGGTAACGCTGTCTCTCGATCCATACTGTCCCTCCTGTGGTGTGGGAGGGCGAGTTTAAGCTGCGCCATTGTGCCCACCTCGCCATGCCCACCTCGTCACTCTGGGGCCGTGTGCAGGGCTTGACCGGGTTCACACGGGGCTGGGCGCGATCGCGCTCCGTTTCTGTGGATGGAGTGGGTAGCCCTGTTGTGTTTTGATTTTACCCCCAGAGGTTCTGAAGCCGTCTTTCCGTGTTGAGGTATGCCGCCGAAAGCCGATTTGAAATCCTATCTCACCCTTGATGAGCTGAAAGCCCGTTATCGCCAAGCACCGGATGTCGCTGAAGCCCGCCGTTGGCAACTGATTCACCTCGTTGCCCAAGCTTGGACGATTAAACAAGCGGCCCAAGCCGTTGATCTCAACTATGACTACGCCAAGGAAATTATTCGGCGGTATAACCAGGTTGGCCCAGAGGCCGTCAAAAATCGAACCAAACGCCGCCACCCTTCACCCCGATCGCTCCTCACAGCGGAACAACAGGCCGAACTACAACATGCCCTGCAACACCCGGCCCCCGATGGTGGCGAATGGTCTGGCCCCAAAGTGGCTCAGTGGATTGCGGCGAAAACCGGGCGATCGCATGTTTGGCCCCAACGGGGGTGGGATTACCTCAAACGGTTGCAGTGTCCTGCCTCTGGCCCTATCCCCAATGGCACCGGGCCGCCACCTACGGCACGGCCCCAACCTATCCCAGCGCAATCTCCCACCCGGCCAGAAAGGGGGTGAGTCTCTGGGCTGTGGATATACTGCAAACAGTTGCAGGTACAGGACTCATGATTATTGTTGTGATGGGGGTGGCTGGCTCCGGCAAATCTACCATTGGCACGTTGCTAGCCCAACGGTTGCAGTGGCCGTTTTATGATGGCGATGACTTTCACCCCCCGGCCAATATCGATAAATTGCGGCAGGCTATTCCCCTGACCGATCGCGATCGTCACCTGTGGTTGCAAGCATTGCGCCACCTCATTGATACCCAGATCGCCGCTCAACAATCCTGTGTGCTGGCCTGTTCCGCCCTCAAAGCCAGCTACCGCGAACAGCTTACCCCCCCCCACAGCCCGATCGAATTTGTTTATCTCCAGGGCACCTTTACCCAGATTCAAGCTCGCCTAGCGCAGCGGACGGGCCATTTTATGAATCCCAAGTTGCTGGCCAGTCAGTTTGCCATTTTGGAACAACCGCCTACGGGAATCATGCTTGATATTGCCGACCCGCCCCACCAACTGGTGCAACAGATTTGTACGGCGCTGAATTTGCCCTAGGCGCGTTGGCTCTGGGCGATCGCCCCTGGTTGGTCAAAGTTTTTCTCTCAATGGCGTAGGAATCTTTCGGGCGATGGAGCCCGGCCCCGCGTCTGGCTTGCTACAGTGTGGCCAAACCTACCACGCAATGAAGTGAGACCCCATGAAAGGTTTGCAGGGAAAAAATGCTTTGATTACTGGAGCCGCTTCGGGCATTGGCCGTGCGATCGCGATTCGGCTGGCCCAGGAAGGCTGCGCGGTGGCGATTAACTACCGGAGCGATCGCGCCGAGGCGGAGGAAACCCAAGACCAGGCCATGCAGGCCGCCTGTCAAGATATCGAAGCCTGTGGTGGGCGATCGCTGGTTGTCCACGGTGACATGGCCCAAGCCGACGATATTGTGAACCTGGTCAACACGGTGATTACTAAATTTGGCCAACTTGATATTCTGGTGAACAATGCGGGAATTCAACTGGAGCAGGCATCCCACGAAGTGAGCACCGAAGACCTGGATCGGGTGTTGGCGATTAATCTGCGCGGAGCCTTTCTGTGTGCCCGCGAAACCCTCAAACATTTTATCGCTCGCGACTATCCCGGTGTGATCATCAACGTTTCGAGTGTCCACGAAATCATTCCCCGTCCCCACTACGTCAGCTATGCCATGAGCAAAGGCGGTATGGGCAATCTGACCCGCACCCTGGCCCTGGAATACGCAGAACGGGGCATTCGGGTGAATGCGATCGCCCCCGGTGCCACCGCTACCCCCATCAACGACGAGTGGACAGAGGATGCCCAAAAACAAGCCCAAGTCGCCAGTTTCATTCCCATGCGGCGGGTGGGGCAACCGGAAGAAATGGCCGCGATCGCCGCCTTTCTGGCCTCGGACGAAGCAGCCTACATCACTGGCCAAACTCTCTATATTGATGGCGGCTTGACTCTCTATCCCAGCTTCCAAACGCCCTGGTCGAGTTAACGCGATCGCCCTATCTCCGGTCGGCTGCCACCTCTGCGGGGACGGCTGGCGCAGGCTGAAGCGATACCCCGGCCAAGTCCAAAATCCTGGGAATCAAGTCTTCCCGGCGCACGGCCATCATGTGCACTCCCTGACACAGGTCTTTGGCTGCTCTAACTTGTTCTGCCGCAATGACCATCCCTTCATAGAGGGGATCGGAAGCCGCTTCCAAGCGATCGATAAGATGGTCGGGAATGTGCACACCGGGCACGTTTTTATTGATAAATCGAGCGTTCTTGGCAGACTTTAGTAAGAAAATTCCGGCCAAAACAGGTTTGTTGCACCCTGCCGCGATTTGATCCATGAATTTTTCCAGGCGATCGAAATCCGAAATTAACTGGCTTTGGAAAAATTGGGCTCCACTGGCCAACTTGCGCTCAAAGCGACGCTGTAACCCTGACCAACTCCCAGATTGAGGATCCACGGCGGCCCCGGCAAACAACGCGGTAGCCCCATCGGGCAAAGGCTTGTCGTTAAAGTCCATCCCGGCATTGAGTTTGCGGAGCAACTGCAACAACCGCACCGATTCCAGCTCAAATACGGATTTGGCTTGGGGATGGTCGCCTGCTTTGACCGGATCCCCCGTCAAGGCCAACACATTCCGAATGCCCAAGGCATGAGCCCCCATGAGATCGGCTTGCAGCCCAATGGCATTGCGATCGCGACAGGCTACCTGACAAATCGGTTCAATCCCCTGTTGCAGTAACAAAACCGATGATGCGAGAGAGGCCATCCGCATGACCGCCCGACTCCCATCTGTAATATTGACTGCGTGAACCCGCCCTTTCAACAATTCCGCCATTGCCAACATGTGCGCCGGATTGCCCCCTTTGGGTGGTGCGACCTCCGCCGTCACCAAAAACTCGCCGGCCTGGATAGCCGCTTGAAAGGAGGATAAGGGCAGGTTTAAAGCAGACATTGAATCCTAGCAATCCCGTGAATTGACGCTGATTAAAGCTGGCTGAAGCTGGACTTGAGCCAGGTGAGTTGTAAACTGTTCAACCCATCATACCGACTTTTTGTTCGGAACTTTTGGCCCTGCATTCCGCCAAGCCTAACTAGCGCTCTCTGCCTGCAAGGTATCTAAACTAGCCAAGACTTCCTTACTGTGGATGACAGGCCGAACATCGGTAAAGATGGTGCGGAGATTGCCGCCCGGATCAATGATGTAGGTGTTTCGCAGGGGCAAAGGATTGAGCCATGCGCCATAGGCTTTGCTCACCGAGGCATCGGTATCGGCCAGGAGGGGAAACCGCAACCCTTCTGCATCGCAAAACTCAGCATGGGATTCCACGGAGTCAACGCTAATCCCCAGAACTTGGGCATTCCGCCGGCGATATTCCGGCATATCTTCTTGAAAGCGACGGGCTTCGAGGGTGCAACCGGGGGTAAAGTCTTTGGGATAGAAGTAAACCACCACCCACTGGCCACGGTAGTCTGCGAGGGAAATTTCCCCATCCCCTGTATTCGTTGGCAGGGTAAAGCCGGGGGCCGCTTGGTTAAGGGCGGGCAGTGGCCCACCGAGCAGTTTGGCCTGGGCCGGAGTGACCGCGAGGAGCAACGTCAAACAGCAAGCGATCGCCCAACTAAATGCAGCCTTGAGTACCATGTGCAACACCCTATCACAATAAGATGAAAATGCTTTACTTAAGTTAACATTTTCTGTGACCTTGGCTGGAGATCAGCCTGGGTGCTGGTGAACTTGGGGCGATCGCCCCAGCCAGGTTTTCGGTTCAGGCTTCACCACTTTTGCCAAACCGCATGGCAGATAGCCGCTGGAAGGCCACTGGATCTAGCCGATGTCCTAGCGATCGCCCGGTTTTCTTAGCTTTGGTGGGTTTGTGTTTTTGGCGTACTCGTTGATCCGCCGTGGCCACTGCCAGGGTGAGTTGATCGACGGTCATCAGTTCTGCGCCATACCCCACTACAGTCAACTGCTGGGCGCGATCGGAGGTGGCTACAATCAACCGTTGCTGAAACTTGCGGAGGTCGTTGCGAAAGGCGGCGCAGGCTTTTTCGATATAGGTGTCGGCGGTTTGGCCAAAATCTGTGTAACACACTGACAGATTGGCGGTGATGACTTCCCGCTTGCAGGGCGACTGTTGATATTGCGCGTCAAAAACCAGGCGGGTGTCGTAGTCGTGAAAGGCGCTGTAATTAATCAAATACTCGGTGAGCAACCGTCGCGCTTCGCCCAAGCCTTCCCGATCGCGCAGGTGTTTTAGCTCAAGCCAATGCCCGACGACATTATAGCCGTCTACAAGCAAAATCGCCTGAGGCAAGGAATGAGGCATTGGAGGAACTTAAAGCTTTATTAAGTCCTCAGTATAAGATAACTTTATTGAATTTGCTATCTGGAAATCGGACGACGCGATCGCCCGCCGAATGTTGCCCGTTGGCTAGTGGCCAAAAATCAAGCCCTTTGGGTGAGCCGTTCCCGGAGCCGTTGCGGGTTGCCCTGAGCCACTACGTGCCCTTTTTCCAGCAAGACGGCCCCATCGGCATAGTCCAATTCATCCAGGCGATGGGTCACCCACAAGGCCGTTAGCCCTCGGTCTTTGACCAGGCGTTGCACCTGGGCCACCAGTTCCAGTTGGCTATCGGGATCGAGCAAGGCAGTTGGTTCATCGAGCAAGAGAATTTCGCAGTGCCGCGCCAACGCTCCCGCGATCGCTACCCGCTGCTTTTGGCCGCCACTCAGGGCATAGATTGGTCGGCGCATTAGGTGGGCCAGATTGACCGCCAGCAAGGCTTCCTGCACTCGGGCCTGGGTGTCGGCCCAGGTCAGGTTCTCTTCGGCCAAGCCAAAGGCCACATCCGCCCCCACCGTTGGCATGACCAGTTGGTGGTCAGGGTTTTGGAACACAAACCCCACCTTTTTCATGGGCTGAATTTGGCCCTGCTGGGGGTGCAACAACCCAACGAGGAGCTTCAACAGAGTAGACTTGCCGCTGCCGTTGGTGCCGAGTAGCATCCAAAACTCCCCTTTGGGAATTTCTAAGTTGCAGTCGGCCAAGACTGGCTCGCCTCGCCGCCACTGAAAGGTGAGGTCTTGGATGCGAATGGCGATCGCCCGTGGCTCAGATCGAGATTGACTCATTCGGCGATCGCAAAGAAACCAGGAGGTCGGCCCGAAGAGGTTGCCGTGGAAGACTTCTCGTATACTTGCACTGCCGCAATTTCACTACAGAGAACGCTGACCTTCTTGCCCGGTTGGTGTTCGCAGGTCAACTCAACTAAGCCCTGGTTGCCCGCCCGCATCCCATCCACCAACGTTTGGTACAGACCATTAGCATCTGCTTCCGTTTTCCGCTGCACTGTGAGCGTAACAGGGGCACTTTTCAAACTGACATCAATAATGAACATGGAGCGCAGCTACGAAACAACAAACAATGCAATCATAGCCTTTTGCCCTTTCGAATCGCTGACCCAGTGCCGAAAAAATTCCGAGGGCCAATCGGCGATCGCTCACCGCTGCTGCTGGCCTGTTCGCCAGTTGCCCTCCGTGAAGTACTCCTGCGCTCCACGTTGCGATCGCCCAGGGTGCCTACCCGCTGCGTTCCCCGCCCCGTGGCTCTTGTGCGAATCCATGAGGATTGAGTGTTAAAGTCTGTAAAGATGAGTTGTTATACTCAGAATTCAAGCTGTTTTATCTGCCGCGATCGCCATCAATCCGTATGCTAGAGCATAACTCCGACCCTGTGACTGCTTCCGTTGAGACCCAGCCGCGTGCCGTTGTCACGCCCAATTCCGGCACCCCTGCCGAAGTCGCGCGTCCAACCGCCTCCCCCTTCACCCCCAACTTTGAGGGCCTCGCTTACACAGACACCTTTGCCCAACGGCACATTGGCCCGAACGACACAGAAATGGCCGAAATGCTGGCCCTCCTCGGAATCGAAAGTCTCGCGGCGCTCATTCAGCAAACGGTGCCCCCGGCCATCCAACTCCAGCAGCCGTTGACCATCAAAACCGGCAAAAGCGAATACGAAGCCCTGCAAGACCTCAAGGAAATTGCCGCAGAGAATTCCGTCTTTCGCTCCTTTATCGGGATGGGCTACCACAACTGCATCACCCCCCCGGTGATTCAACGCAACATTCTCGAAAATCCCGGTTGGTACACCCAATACACCCCCTACCAACCCGAAATTGCCCAGGGTCGCCTCGAAGCTCTACTCAACTTCCAAACCCTGGTGACAGACTTAACCGGGCTGGCCATTGCCAATGCTTCTCTGTTGGATGAAGGCACCGCAGCAGCGGAAGCCATGAGCATGAGCTACGGCTTGTGCAAAGCCGACACAAAAACCTTCTGGGTGTCTGCGGCCTGCCATCCCCAAACCATTGCAGTGGTGCAAACTCGCGCCCAAGCTCTGGGCATTGATGTGGTCGTCGGTGATCACCAAACCGCAACCTTTGAACAACCGATTTTTGGCGCGCTGGTGCAATATCCCGCGACGGATGGTGCCATTTACGATTATCGGGCGTTTTGCGATCGCGTTCACGCGGCGGGTGGTTTAGTCACGGTAGCCGCCGACCTCTTGAGCTTAACCCTCCTCACCCCACCGGGCGAATTTGGGGCCGATATCGCGATCGGCAATACCCAACGTTTCGGTGTGCCTCTGGGCTATGGTGGCCCCCATGCCGCCTACTTCGCCACCCACGAAACCTATAAACGTCAACTGCCGGGGCGGTTGGTCGGTGTTTCTAAAGATGCCCACGGACAGGTGGCCCTGCGCCTCGCCCTCCAAACCCGCGAACAACACATCCGCCGCGACAAAGCCACCAGCAACATTTGTACGGCCCAAGTGCTGTTGGCCATCATTGCCAGCACCTATGCGGTGTACCACGGCCCCAGCGGTCTGCGCCGTATTGCCCAGCGTATTCACAAATTGACGACCCTGTTGGCCGAAGGGCTCAAGCGGTTGGGCTACACCCTGGGAACGGAACCGTTCTTTGATACGCTGCGGGTGCATGTGGGCGACAACCAGGCCAGTCAAGTCCTCGCCCGCGCCCACTCCCACCGGATCAACCTCCGCCAGTTGGATGCTCATACCGTCGGCATTGCCCTGGATGAAACCGTTTCCTCGGATGACCTGATCGCCCTGTTCCAGATTTTCGCGGGTGCTCAAACGGCCCACTTCACCCCAGAAGATCTGCTGCATACTCTCTACAAAACGACATCGGCCTCCGAGGCGTTTGCGATCGCCCCAGCCTTTCAACGGCAAACCCCCTACCTCACCCATCCGGTCTTTAACGCCTACCACTCGGAAACCGAGTTGTTGCGCTACCTCTATCGCTTGCAGAGCAAGGATTTATCGCTCACAACAGCCATGATTCCCCTGGGCTCCTGCACGATGAAGCTCAATGCGACTGCCGAAATGCTCCCCGTGACCTGGGCCGAGTTTGGGCAATTGCATCCCTTTGCCCCGGTGGAACAAGCCAAGGGGTATGCCATATTGTTTGAGCAACTCGAAAGCTGGCTAGCCGAAATTACAGGCTTTGCCGGGATCTCTCTGCAACCCAATGCGGGTTCCCAAGGAGAATATGCCGGACTGCTGGTGATTCGCCAATACCACGAGGCCCAGGGCCAACCCCACCGCAACATTTGCCTGATTCCCACCTCCGCCCACGGCACCAATCCAGCCAGTGCGGTCATGGCCGGGATGAAAGTGGTCACGGTGAACTGCGATCGCGACGGCAACATTGATGTGGTAGACCTGCGGGCCAAAGCTGAGAAACACGCAGCAGAACTGTCGGCCCTGATGGTCACCTATCCCTCTACCCACGGGGTGTTTGAAGCGGAAATCCGGGAAATTTGCGCCATCATCCACGCCAACGGCGGCCAAGTGTACATGGACGGGGCCAACATGAACGCCCAAGTAGGTCTTTGTCGTCCGGCGGACTTTGGGGCCGATGTGTGCCACCTGAATTTGCACAAAACCTTCTGCATCCCCCACGGGGGCGGTGGCCCTGGTATGGGGCCGATCGGCGTGGCCAAGCATTTGGTGCCGTTTTTGCCGTCTCATCCGGTGATTCCGGTAGGCGGCGACCAGGCGATCGGCCCCATTTCTGCCGCGCCCTGGGGGAGTCCCAGCATTCTGCCCATTTCCTGGATGTACATTGCCTTGATGGGGGCTGCGGGCCTCAAAACCGCCACCGAAGTTGCCATTCTCAATGCGAACTACATCGCCAAGCGCCTGGAAGCCCACTATCCCGTGTTGTACAAAGGAAGCAACGGCTTGGTGGCCCACGAGTGCATTATTGATTTGCGCCAATTCAAGAAATCCGCCGACATTGAAGTGGATGACATTGCCAAGCGGTTAATCGACTATGGCTTCCACCCGCCGACAGTGTCCTGGCCGGTTGCTGGCACAATCATGGTTGAACCGACGGAAAGCGAATCCAAAGTAGAGATCGATCGCTTCTGTGATGCCATGATTGCCATTCGGGAGGAGATTCGGGCGATCGAAACAGGCAACGCCGATCGCCAAGATAACGTCCTGAAAAATGCACCCCATACTGCGCTAGCCCTGACGGAAGAGTGGGTTCATCCCTACTCTCGCCAGGAAGCTGTCTATCCCACCCAATGGACACGGGAGAATAAATTCTGGCCAGCCGTTGGACGCATTGATCAAGCCTATGGCGATCGCAACTTGGTTTGTACCTGCTTGCCCCTCGAAGCCTACAGCGAGTAAGGGGAAATCGAGAAACACCAGGGAAATGCCAGGGAGACTGCGATCGCCCAGAAAATCAGTCTGTTGAGCGGTAGGGGCATCTCCTGGTAGGTGCCCTAGGCGAATCGATGTGGGGGTAGAAGCCCTACCCCTACCGATCGCCGGATTGTGAATTGTCCAGTTTAGAGCAACGCCTCTAACAAACTACTGCCCAAAAACGCATAGGTGGCCGCGATCGCGATCGCGCTGATCGTCGCGGCCACCAAAAAATTCATGAACTTGACCTGGGTTAACCCCACAGCATAACTCACCAAGTCCTGAGATAAGGGCATCACTAAAATCATGAACAGCAACCCCCGCTGACTTTGCAACCGACGAGTCCAGCGATCGAGGGCACGCAAGCTCGATCGCCCCACGATGCGTAGCGCCATTTTGCGGCCCAATTTGCGCGACAACCAAAAGTTGATACTACAGCCAAGCAACGACCCCAGAAAACACAGCCAAAACCCGACAACCTGCCCAAACAGCACCCCACTCGCCACAAACACTGACCCCGCACTTAAAGGGGCCAGAATCATACTCAGAGCACAAACCACCACAAACAAAATGGGTGACCACGGGCCAAAGCGTTGTACCTGGGCTTGCAGGTTTTCTAGGCCGACGCTGCGGGTTAGCCCCCACAACGCCACCGCAAAGGCGATCGCCACCATAAGTGGAATCAGGACATTAGAACGTTTGAGAGCACTCCGCATCATAAATTGAACAGAACGATTAACACTTCCTAGCGATCAACCCACGCCCCAGCAAGAGCCACCCGGTGGTTTCCCTGGACTGAATGTGCCCGTTGGGCAGTAACTCAGACAACACAGTAGAAACAGGGCTTTTCTGACGGAATCTCTTCACTTAGCTTAACGAGAGTTAGGCCGGGGTGCGTCCTCCTGGGGGAGATTTTGCGCCAGCCTTCCGGCACACGGTAGAGTGGAACAGGAGGTATGGGCCAAGATGAACAATTCCCCATTTGCAGCAGAACGGCTGTTATTTCAGCCTGCGGCACCAGTCACAGACGCGATCGCGGCGATTTTTGCCTTTCCCAACACTTACACCGTAGGCATCACCAGCTTGGGCTACCAGATCGTCTGGGCTACTTTGGCGATGCGCTCCGATGTGCAAGTCAGTCGCTTGTTTACCGATCTCGCTGAACCCCTTCCAAGTACACCAGAGTTGGTGGGTTTTTCCCTGTCCTGGGAACTGGACTATACCAATGTCTTGACCCTGTTGGAACAGTTGGAAGTTCCCCTGCGATCGCTCCAGCGATCGTCCGCCACTCCCTTGATTTTTGGTGGTGGCCCCGTGCTCACGGCCAATCCCGAACCCTTTGCCGAGTTTTTTGACGTGATCTTGCTGGGCGACGGGGAAGTGCTGCTGAGTCAATTCATCGAAGCCTATAAAACGGTACGGGGCTGCGATCGCGAGACCCAACTGCGTCACCTCGCCACCATTCCCGGCCTTTATGTTCCCAGTCTGTATACCGTCACCTACACCAGTCCCGATGGGCCAATTCGGGCCATTGAACCTCTCGACAGCACCATTCCGGCCCAAGTCCACAAACAAACCTATCGCGGCAGCACCCTCTCCAGTTCCACTGTTGTGACTCCCCAGGCCGCCTGGGAAAACATCTTCATGGTCGAAGTGGTGCGGAGTTGCCCCGAAATGTGTCGCTTTTGCCTCGCCAGCTATTTGACCTTGCCCTTTCGCGTAGCCGATGTGGAGGCCAGCTTAATTCCGGCGATCGCCCAGGGCTTGCAAGTGACCGATCGTCTGGGATTATTGGGTGCATCCGTGACCCAGCATCCAGAATTTGAGCATTTGTTGCATTACCTCAACCGCCCAGAATACGACCATATCCGCCTCAGCCTCTCGTCGGTACGCACCAACACCGTTACGGCCACCCTGACCGAAACCCTCGTCCGGCACGGGGCGAAATCCATCACGATCGCGGTGGAAAGTGGATCAGAGCGAGTCCGTCAGATCATCAACAAAAAGCTGGACACTGCCGCCATCCACGAGGCCGCAGCCAATGCCAAAGCGGGCGGCTTGAGTAGTCTCAAACTCTACGGCATGGCTGGCATTCCAGGCGAAACGATGGATGACCTCGCCCAAACAGCAACCCTGATGGCTGACTTACGGCGCTCGGTGCCCGGTTTGCGGTTTACCCTGGGGTGCAGCACCTTTGTCCCCAAAGCCCATACGCCTTTTCAGTGGTTTGGGGTCAACCGGGAGGCGGAAAAACGTCTGAAGTTTTTGCAAAAGCAATTGCGCCCTCAGGGAATTGACTTCCGGCCCGAAAGTTACAACTGGTCTGTGATTCAAGCCTTGATTTCGCGGGGCGATCGCCGCGTTTCCCATGTGTTGGAACTGACCCGCCACTTCGGTGATTCCCTGGGCAGTTACCGACGGGCGTTCAAGGAATTACAAGGTCAACTGCCCCCCCTGGACTTTTATGTGTATGAAACCTGGTCGCCCGATCAGGTGTTACCCTGGAGTCATCTGCAAGGGCCTTTACCTGTGGCGACCCTGGCCAAGCATTTGGTAACGGCGTTAGCCGAGTTTGCGCCAGAGCTAATGCCCCCGGCCTTCCGGGCGATCGCCGAGCCCCCAATTCCCGCAGAGGTTTAAGTAGAGCTTAGAAAATCGTCCAACCCAGCCACTTCGGTGTCACAATACACATCCTTGGCCTGAATGGGCAGGTTATGCTTTGTAAAGTGGAAGTCGTATCAGTGAATCGGAGCGCAACATTGATTTACTGTCGCCCCTAGTGGTGTACTGGAGTTTCGCTATTTAAGTTTTGTTCCCAACTGGTTTGTTATCCACCCTGAATGCAGGTCTATTATGTCTACTCCTAACTCTTTCAATGACGTTGCCGCCATGAGAAATATGCCCCAAAACTTTTTTAACCTGCCCGGAGACTCGGAAATCTGGGAAAGCCTGAAGCAGGCGATCGCTGCTAGTTCCGGGTTTCAGCGCTGGCGCTTAGAACAAACGATGGACGTGCAAAGTGTTGACGTGCAAACCACAGGCGGCCTGGATCATTTAGTGCGCCGTTATTTGCGCGAAACGCTCGAAACTTTAGCATACTAGCCAGCCTGGTGCCAACCCATGTTGGGTGGCACTTTGGCCTTTGGTGCGATGGACAGACCAATTAAGATCGTCAGGACAGGCTTAAGGGGGGCTGGATTCGATGCAGCGAATCTGGCCCTTTCTCGTGTCTAAGGACTTTGAGGAGCGGGTGAGCCAGGAACGGATCCCTGTGGCCGCCTTTACTTTTGCCTCCTTAGCCCGCGATCGCAATTTTCCCATCCCTTGTTATTCTGGCAAGAAAGCATGAGGAGAAAGAAGCGCCTTGGATAGTACAGCGTTACGCGATCGCCTGCGGGGCTTAAACATTTATCTGATTGGCCTGATGGGAGTGGGCAAAACCACCGTGGGCAAAGAGATTGCGACCTTGCTGGGCTATCGCTTTTTGGATACCGATGCCCTGGTTGAGCAGGCCGCAGGGCAGTCCATCACCGACTTATTTGCCACTCTGGGCGAGCCGGGGTTCCGCGATCTTGAAAGTCAGGTTTTGGCGGAGGTCTGCGCTTACACCCAACTGGCGATTGCCACGGGCGGCGGGATTGTGGGCCGACCCGAAAACTGGAGTTACCTGCGCCACGGCGTGATCGTGTGGCTCGATGTCCCCCTCGAACATCTGATTCCGCGCCTACAAGCGGACACCACCCGGCCCCTGTTGCAGGCCACTGACCTGGCCACCAAGTTGGAAAGCCTGTGGCAAGAACGTCAGCTCCTATATGCCCAGGCTGACCTTCGGATTGGGTACACACCGGGCGATACCCCCCTGCACCTGGCCCAGCAGGTCTTAGACGCAATCCAGGGCATCTTAAAACCACAGCAACCGATGGCTCCAGCCTTGGGGCAATCGCCAGACGACGATCGCAACTAACCTGTACGCCTTTGGGGGCCTGGGTCGCGCGCCTCGCCACCTCAACTCCCAGCGCGATCGCGGTCAATCCCTCTCCGGCCCGTAGACCCCAGCGCAAGAATGCGCTACCGTGTAAAATGTCGATACTTTGACGTGTGTATGGCCTCGTCCCAGCCTGCTTCTTCCCTGGCTTCGTCTCCCTGTGTTCCGGCCACGGTGCCGTCGGCGATCGCGGGTGATGTGGCCCCCGCCCCCACTCCGGAGCCATCACCGGGCTGGGTAGAGGTCTTGGTGGATTGCCCTGGCACCCAGGACTTGTTTACCTACGCCATTCCGCCCCACCTCCCATTGCAGCCGGGGGACATTTTGAGTGTTCCCTTTGGGGCTCAACAGGTAGGGGCGATCGCCATTCGCGTGACGGCAACCCTCCCCCCCGCCCTGGCAGACACCCCTATGCGGTCTGTGGCGGCGATCGTCAGTCAGGGCTTTTTCCCGCCCCACTACTGGCAACTCCTCCAGCGCGTCGCTGAGTATTACCACACCCCCCTGATTCAGGTCATTCGGGCCGCGTTGCCCCCTGGATTATTGGCGCGATCGCAACGTCGTCTACGCTTGCAACCCCCGCCCCAATCTGTTGCCTCTGCTCCCCTTTCCCCTGCGGCCCAAACCCTCCTCACCCTGCTCCAAAACAGCAAACAGGGCCACTACAGTTGGCAATATCTCCAGCGGCAAACGAAAGCGGCCCATCGCGGCATTCAAGAATTAATTCAACAGGGATTAGCCGAATCATATTTAGAGCCACCCGCTCCAGTGCGGCCCAAGCAGCGGCAAGTGGTGACCTGTACGACTCCGGCGATCGCCACTGACCTCAGCCCCCGGCAACACACCGTGTTGGCCACCTTGCAAAAACAAGGTGGGGAACTCGATCTCGCAGAAGCCCAACAATTGTGTCAGGCCAGTACGGCCCTTTTCCGTAGCCTGGAGCAAAAAGGGTATCTCGTTATTCAACGGCGGGAACAGTTGCGATCGCCCCACCACCCCCAGCAACTCCCTGATGTTCCCCAAGTCCTTACCCCCGACCAGCAAAACGCCCTCGCCCACATCACCCCCCTGGCGGGATACACCGAAGTCTTGTTGCATGGGGTTACGGGGTCAGGGAAAACGGAGGTGTATCTCCAGGCGATCGCCCCCCGGTTGCAGGCTGGTCAGTCAGCGCTGGTGCTTGTCCCCGAAATTGGCCTCACCCCCCAGTTGGTCGATCGCTTCCGGGCACGCTTTGGTCAACACGTCTGCGTCTACCACAGTGCCCTCTCCGACGGCGAACGCTACGATGCGTGGCGACAAATGTTGCAAGGTACCCCCCAGGTGGTGATTGGCACCCGCTCAGCCATTTTTGCCCCCCTCCCCCACCTGGGTATGATTATCCTCGACGAAGAACACGACAGCAGCTTTAAGCAAGACCAACCCGCTCCCTGTTACCACGCCCGCACCGTGGCCCAATGGCGATCGCAACTGGCCAACTGTCCCCTCATTCTGGGGTCTGCCACCCCGGCCCTCGAAACCTGGCAGCGCCTCGCGATCGCCCCTCCCCCTGTTCCGCCTGCGACTGCCCCCCCAACCCTTTACCTCAGCTTGCCCAGTCGGGTGCGCGATCGCCCCCTCCCCCCGGTTCAAGTGGTGGATATGCGGCAAGAACTGGCCAAGGGGAACCGTTCCATTCTGAGCCAACCGCTCCAAGCTGCCCTCCAAACCCTCCAGACCGAAGGACAACAGGGCATTTTGTTCATCCATCGACGGGGCCACAGCACCTTTGTCTCCTGTCGCAGTTGTGGGTATGTGATGACTTGCCCCCATTGCGATGTCTCCCTCACCTATCACCAGCCCACCCCCGGTTTTCCGCCCCATCTTCGGTGCCACTATTGCAACTACAGTCAAGCCCAGCCCGCCACTTGCCCCCTCTGCGATTCGGCCTATTTCAAGCATTTTGGCAGCGGCACCCAGCGCCTCGTCGAGGAGTTGGCTCAGCGGTTTCCCCAGTTGCGCACGCTCCGGTTTGATAGCGATACGACGCGGACTAAAGGCTCCCACCGGGCGTTACTAACTCGGTTTGTGGAGGGCGAAGCTGATGTTTTAGTCGGCACCCAAATGCTCACGAAAGGGCTGGATCTGCCCCAAGTGACGCTGGTGGGGATTGTGGCGGCTGACGGTCTGCTGCATCTGGCAGATTATCGGGCTAATGAACGAACCTTTCAGGTCTTAAGCCAGGTGGCCGGACGGTGCGGTCGGGGCGATCGCCCGGGGCAGGTCATTTTGCAAACCTACACTCCCGACGATCCGGTCATTCACGCTGTTCAAACCCACGACTATCACGGCTTCGTGCAGCGGGAACTGCCCCTCCGCGCCGCCCTGAACTATCCCCCCAATGGCCAACTCATCTTGCTCAAATTCAGCAGCCCCCAGCCCGTTGCGGTTCAGTCTGCTGCCGAGCAAGTGGCTGCGGCCCTGGTACCCCTGCTGCCTCCGGGCTGTGTCGTCTTGGGGCCTGCCCCCGCCAGTATTTTGCGGGTTGCCAATCGCTATCGCTGGCAAGTGTTGCTCAAATTTCCGGCCCCAACCGGCTGGTCGCCTCCCCTGGAAACCCTCCGGGCGCTGTGCTCCAAACTGGTGAGCCTGACGATTGATGTGGATCCCCTGCGCATTGACTAATGGGTCGTCTTGGGCCACCTGATGGTTGCTGGGAATTCCTGGCCCATTGGATTTCTATCAACTAGGATTCCCGCAGCTTAACTGCCTGCGCGATCGCCCTGGCTTTCCCCTCCCTGGCGGGAACCTGTCTGCTGGCGCTTCTGTTGGCTTTTGATACTCTTCTTACGTGGTCTAGGCAGAACTAACCCCGTGATCACACTTGCCTGACTTCACCTTGCGTAAATTTACGTGAATAGCTAAGTTCGTTAATTTTACGGTTGCATCGATAAAGCTTCACGGGAGTTGTCACACTTCTTGAAGCCTTGCCCCGTAATGTGTTCTTTCAATAAACCCTAGGGAAACCTAATAAGTAAGCGAAATCTACCGCGATCTACCAAGAGGAGCCATTGTGGACGTGTCCAGGTTATCTACCCCATCTGAGTTTTCCCTGTTACCTGAAAATCCGACTCTCCTGTCTACAACTCTGCCAGTAGAGCCGACCGCGCCCCCCCTGGCGATCGCGCCCACTCTGTCCGCGTGGGGGAAACCAAGCGCTAGCGCGATCGCCTTCATCGACACCACGTTGGCGGATTACGAAATCCTGGCTCAGGGGATCGCACCGGAGACAACCGTATATCTGCTCGATCCCTTGCAAGACGCGATCGCCCAGATCACCAATACCCTGTTGCAATACCAGGGCCTCAGTAGCCTCCACATTTTTTCCCACGGGGCCGCCGGACAACTGCAACTCGGCTCCACAACCCTAGACACCCAACGCCTCAATACCGATCAGGCCACCTTCCAATCCTGGGCCAAAGCGTTTACCGCCGATGCCGATATTCTGCTCTATGGTTGTGAGGTCGGGTTGGGCACTGTGGGGAGTGAATTCCTTAACCGCTTTGCGGCCCTCACCACTGCCGACCTCGCAGCCTCCACGGACCTCACAGGGCATATTGCTTTAGACGGAAACTGGATCTTGGAAACCAATACAGGGGATATTGCCGCCGCGATCGCCCTGCAAGCCCAAGCCCAGGCCACCTACCACCACATCTTGCCCAATACGCTTGCTTCCCAAACCACCGGCGGCACCCTCGGCAACAACGCCTCCTGGACTGTCAACTTAAACCTTGGCGGCAACCTCAGCACTAACACTGGCACTTGGGATCGGGACGTTGCCAGCGCCAGCCGCAACACCCTCAGCGATGATGGCCGCTATATGGTCTTCACCAGCACCGCCTCTAACCTCGCCCCCACCGACACCAACGGCCAGCGAGATGTCTTCCTGCGCGATTTGGTGACTGGTGAAACCATCCTCGTCAGTTCTGCTCTCAACAACCTCAACAATACTGGCAACGCCGCGTCTTATAACCCCGTCATCAGCGGCGATGGGAACTATGTTGCCTTTGTCAGTTCCTCCAATAACCTGGTTAGCCGCGACACCAACAGCGCAGGCGGGACAGGCACCGGGTTTAGTACGGATATCTTTTTGTGGGAACGCGCAACCCGTACTACCACCCTGGTCAGCCGAAACCGGACGAATACCGACAGTGGCGCTGGCGACTCTCTCTACCCCACCATCAGCCGGGATGGCAAAACTGTTGCCTTCAATAGCTTGGCCTGGAACATGATTACTGGCCGCGATCTCTTTCGGTCGAATGCCTATGCCTATACCTGGACCACGGATTTCCGGACGGGTGCCGTTGAACTCGTCAGCCAAGCCAACAATGGCCAGGAAGGAAACAACCCGTCGGCCAGCCAATATCCCCCCATCGTCAGTGCCAATGGTCGCTATGTCGTCTTCGCCAGCCTTGCCACCAACCTGATTGACCTGAACAACGATAACGTTCCCGATACTGACAACAACGCCACGTTTGATGTTTTTGTCCGCGACCTTGTCACTGACAGAACCACGCTGGTCAACGTCAACCTGGCTGGCACCGGCAACAGCAACCAGATCGCCATTCGGCCCACCATCAGCGACGATGGCCGCTATGTTTCCTTCTTGAGTCAGGCCAGTAACCTGGTTAGCAGTGTCACCAACACCAATAACCGCCATGCGTACGTCCGCGATTTAGTGACCAACACCACTGTTTTGGCTAGCGTGAGAAGTGATGGTACCCCCTTTGGGGCATGGACAGACTATGCCGTCCTCAGTGGCGATGGCACCGCGATCGCCTTCACCTCTGCTGGCAACGGAGTTCCTAACGATACCAACAACGCGAACGATGTCTATCTCCGTAAACTAACCACCAACACGACCACCCTCGTCAGCGTTAATGCCACCAATACGGGCGCTGGTAACGCCGGGTCTAGTGCCAATCCCGATATGTTCCCCAGCATCAGTGGTGATGGGCGGTATGTCGCGTTCACCAGCGCGGCCAGCGATCTCACCACGCTCCCTGACACCAACGGCACGAATGATGTCTTCCTCCGCGATCTCCTGGAAGGCAGCACTACCCTCATCAGCATCAATCCAACCCGCACTGGCAGTGCCAACGGAGCCTCAGACTTTGCTGCTCTCAACCGCTTCGGTACGGTCGTCGCCTTTTCCAGCGAAGCCACCAATATTGTCAGCAACGACACTAATAACGCCCGCGACGTCTTTTTCTACCGGAACGCAGCCCCTGTTGCTATCCCCGATACCGTTGGTCTTAACGAAGATACGGCCACCAGCGGTAACGTCCTCACGAATGACACAGATTTTGAGAATGACTTTCCCCTCAGTGCCACCCTTGTCACCAGCACGAGCAACGGCCTCCTAACGTTCAACGCGAACGGCACGTTCAACTACACGCCGAATGCCAACTTCAATGGCGTTGATACCTTCACCTACTACGCTGTCGATAAAAAAGGGAATTTATCGAACACTGCCACAGTGACCTTCTCCGTCACCGCCGTTAATGATGCACCGATCGCCAGCAACGACAGCTTTGGGCTGAATGAAGACACCCCCGTCAACGGCAATATTTTGACCAATGACACCGACGTCGAAGGTAGTCCCCTCACCGCGTCCCTGGTGACTGGCCCTGGCAACGGCAGCCTCAGCCTGAATGCCAACGGCACCTTCACCTACACGCCGAATGCCAACTTCAACGGCACGGACAGCTTTACCTACATCGCAGTGGATAGCCTGGGTGCGCCCTCCGGGACGGC